>NZ_JARWAJ010000001.1:0-1464856 GCF_031451615.1 Vreelandella janggokensis
CCTGATCCCTTGCCGAACTCAGCAGTGAAACCGCTTCGCGCCGATGGTAGTGTGGGGTCTCCCCATGCGAGAGTAGGTCATCGTCAGGCACCTATACCGCAGAAAACCCAGCCAATCGGCTGGGTTTTTTGTTTGTATGTGCCATTTATTGGCGTGATTTATGTGTAGCACCTAATATGAAACGGCGTTTAACTGTTTAACTACCGTGATAGAAGGAGCATGGTGATGGATAAAGGATTCAAAGCTATTGGTGTGGCGCTTTTATTAGCATTTCTCGCCGTCGGTCTGACCGCCTGTGGCGATGATCAAGGCCCTGCAGAAGAGGCGGGCGAAAATATTGATGAAACCATGGAAGAAGCTGGCGATGAAATTGAAGAGGCCGGTGACGAAATGGAAGAGGCTGCTGAAGAGTAAGCGGCTGTAATGCAGTGACAAAAAAAGCCCCACGGTCGACCGTGGGGCTTTTTGCTTGGTTAACGCTGGGTATTAACGCCATTCGACCCGATCAAAGATGCGAATCGCTTCGGGATTGTTTTCTCCCAGAATGCTGATATTTACATCATCCTTTTTGAAGTTGCCCCATGATTCGAGGACAGGGTCACGCTTGACGTTATTCACGACGGGAAATTCATTGTTACCCGACGCGAAGATTTCCTGAGCCGTATCGGATGCCAGGAACTCAAGGAATGCCACCGCGTTTTCGCGGTTAGGAGCACCCTCAACAACACCGGCACCGCCGACATTGACGTGAGCGCCTCGATCATCTTGATTGGGGAAGATGATACCGACGTTGCGTGCAGCCTCGCGATCCGCTTCATCGTCCGATTTCAGCAGGCGAACGTAATAATAGTGGTTGGCGACGGCTAGATCGCACTCGCCGCTGGCGGCGCCAAGGATCTGATCTGTATCACCGCCTTCTGGGTCACGTGCCATGTTATCGACAACGCCTTGAGCCCACTCTTCAGCGCCTTCCTCACCGTGATGCTCAATCATCGAAGCGAGCAAGGACTGGTTGTAGATGTTGTTGGACGAACGAATGCAGATGCTATACCCCAGGTCGTCGCTAGCAAGGTCTTCGTAACGCGTGATGTCACCGGGATCCACGTTCTCACGGTTATAGAAGATCGCCCGTGCACGCTGGCTAAATCCGAACCACAGCCCTTCAGGGTGACGCATGGATTCAGGTAGGCGTTCAGCTAGCACATCGGATTCGATTCCCTGGAAAATCCCCTCCTGTTCAGCGCGCCACAGCCTGCCAGCATCAACCGTCATCATGATGTCGGCAGGGCTGGCAACACCTTCGCGCTGGATGCGTTCGATCAACTGATCGGAATCACCTTCCAGGATATTGACTTCAATACCCGTTTCTTCTGTGAAAGCATCGTAAAGTCGCTCGTCAGAATCGTAGTGACGAGCAGAGTAGATATTAAGCTCATCCGCCAGTGCATGGCTTGCGAAGGCAGAGCTGGCGAGAGCAAACGCGATAGGTGCGGCGAAACGTGCAGTTTTCATCGGCGATAATCCTTATATTGCTAATGATAATAAGTTGTATTATTAACTTGATTATTACAGCTTTTTGCAGCGTTAACGTCAAGATGACTTACCGTTGAAGGGTGCATATAGGATAAATAGAAAATAGAATGTTAATTACTTTCAAACGTATTATATGGTTGTCTGTTGGTCAGGCAACCGGGAATAGAACGGTGATGCAATGACAGCAACAATGAAGGCGGCGCAAAAAGCGCTTAATGAAACGGCGCTAGCGATGCATCAGGTGCAACACGCTTTTGACCAGAATACCGTTGTAAAGGGTGTGGATCTTACCGTGGCGCCGGGAGAAGTGGTCTGCCTGCTGGGCCCTTCCGGCTGTGGCAAGACCACCTTGCTGCGAATAGCAGCGGGCTTGGAAATGCTGCAAGAAGGCAGCGTCAGCCTGCAAGATGAACAAATTGCCGCGCCGGGACTGCGTCACGTGCCGCCAGAAAAGCGTAACGTGGGGCTGGCATTCCAGGACTCGGCGCTATTCCCTCATCTGTCCGTGCTGGAAAATGTCACCTTTGGCCTGAAGCACTTGTCGGCCAGTGCCAGGCGTGAGCGTGCCGAGGAGCTGTTATCTCAGCTGGGGATGGCGAACTATGCGTCAACCTATCCGCATATGCTGTCGGGCGGTCAGCAGCAGCGTGTGGCGCTTGCCCGGGCGTTGGCGCCTGAGCCGAGGCTGATGCTGTTGGATGAGCCTTTTTCAAGCCTGGATGCGAGGCTGAGGGATCGGATACGGGACGATACGCTACACGTTTTAAAAAAGGTCGGAGCTGCGACCTTACTGGTTACCCATGACCCTGAAGAAGCCATGTTCATGGCGGATCGTATTGCACTGATGCGCGATGGGCGTATTGTACAAACAGGCACGCCGAGAGAGCTCTACTGTTCACCCAAGGATCCATTCGTGGTGACGTTTTTTGGTGAGGTCAATGAGATCGAAGGCGTGGTTGAAGAAGGGCACGTTACAACGCCTGTGGGGTGGGTGCCGGCTGAAGGCATTGCTGATGGGACGGCCGTGCAAGTGATGATTCGCCCGGAAGCCTTGCGTGTCATCGAGCGCGATCTGCCGGCTAATTCCCATGCACATAGTCATATCGTGATGGCGAAGTTACTCGGCCGCAGTAGTCTGTTGCATCTTTGTGCCCATGCAGACGACGGCCAGGAAGCCCACTTGCATGCCAGGGTTCCCGGGGTTTTTCTGCCTGCTGAAGGCCAACCGATCGATATTCATTTGGATTTGTCTCAGGTATTCGTGTTTCCTCACGCGTCTGAGGACAGTTAACGACATTCTTGGCGGTTACGGCTATGCCCCAGGGCGTGAACGACGCATGGCCATACTCAGCAGTATCACCGGCAGAATGCCGACCATCACGATCGCCAATGATGAAGTGGAGGCTTCAGCCAGGCGCTCATCAGATGCCAGGTTATGCGCTCTGACGGCAAGCGTATCGAAATTGAACGGCCGCAGTATGATCGTCGCGGGAAGTTCTTTCATGACATCGACAAATACCAGAATGCCCGCCGCAAGCAAGCTGCTGCGCATCAAGGGCGTGTGCACGTAGCGCAAAGTGCCGCCCGCCGTTTGCCCCAGGGTTCGAGAGGCCGCATCCATGCTGGGAGTGACCTTGCCGAGACTGGCTTCTACGGCATTGAAGGAAACGGCTAGAAAGCGCACGACGTAGGCGTAGAGCAGAATAAAGGCCGAGCCGCTGAAGATCAGGCCAATGATCTGGCCGTTATACGCCTGCAAGCCCGTATTGATGATGTTATCCAGCCAGGCAAAGGGGATCAGAATCCCTACTGCCACTACCGAACCGGGAATGGCATAGCCCATCGCCGAAATACGTGTTGTAAAGCGCGCAAGCGCTGTGTCGTGTACCCGAACGCCATAGCTAAGCAGTACCGCCGTACCGACGGCGATGATGGCCGCTAGCGCCGACAGGCTTAGACTATTCCACGCAAAGCCGAGAAAGCGCGATCCCCACAGAGAATCGCCTTGCGTCAGCGCCAAATCGAGCAGAATGCCGCTGGGCAGTAGAAATCCGACAATGATCGGAATGGCGCATGCCCCAGTGGCGGCGGCTGCCCGCCACCCATGAAGCGCATATTCAGGCAATTGCTGATACCGGTTTGTGGTGTGGAAGTAGCGCCGCTTGCCGCGGGACCAGCGCTCAAGTAACACCAGTACAATCACAAAACTTAGCAGGCAGGCAGCCAACTGGGCGGCGGCGACTGGCTCGCCCATGCCAAACCAGGTTCGATATATGCCCGTCGTGAAAGTATCGACCCCAAAAAACTGGACCGCGCCAAACTCATTGAGGGTCTCCATCAGTACTAATGATACGCCGCCTACCAGCGCCGGGCGTGCTAGCGGAACCGCAATGCTGAAAAACAGGCGCCAGGGGCCGCGACCCAGAGTACGGCCAACGTCGAGAACGCAGACCGACTGCTCTAGAAAGGAAGCCCGGGCCAGTAGGTAAACATAGGGATAAAGCACCATGGTGATAAGGGTGGCAGCACCGCCTAGCGAGCGAACGTCAGGGAAAAAATAATCGCCGTGTTCCCAGCCGAACATGTCACGCAGGGCGCTCTGAAAGGGCCCGGCAAATTGTAGGAAGTCGGTATAGGCGTAGGCGATGACATAGGTAGGCACAGCCAGGGGAAGAAGTAATGCCCACTCGAATAACCGCTTGCCCGGAAAGCGGCACATGACGACCAGCCAGGCGCTTCCCGTGCCGATGATCAGGGTGCCGACTCCCACCCAGACGACAAGCCAGAAGGTATTGTTCAGGTAGCGCGGTAGCACGGTACTGGCGAGGTGTTGCCATACGCCATCGGTGGGCAGTGCAATATGTGCAAATACCACGATGACAGGCAGCGCCACCACTAACGCGACGCCGATGAGTACTGCCGACCAGAGGTTCAGTTTTCGCTGAGGGCTGGGCCGCTGTGCGGCTGACTCACCAGAAGTGGAGCGGGACACGAGAAGACTCCTTGCAAAAGCAAACGGATATCGCAGCGACATAGGGTGCGCACGGCGAGGAATAGTACCATCGGCCGTCGACAGCTGCAGCCACTTGGCTTCTTGTGACGTGCTGTTAAAAAAAAGCCCGGCTTTATGCCGGGCTGAACGACTTGAAGGATGATGAAGATCAACCGACCAATAAGCTGGGTAAGCCGGTAATCAGGACGGGGAAGAAAGCCATCAGTGCGCACGCGAAGAGAATGAGCGCCACAAACGGAATAACCGCTTTGTAGAGGTCAACAATCTCTACCCCAGGCGGTGCCACCCCTTTGAGATAAAACAGGGCATAGCCGAATGGGGGGGTAAGGAAGGAGGTCTGGAGCACAACGGCGACCATTACCACAAACCACAGCACATCGATGCCCATCGTCTCGACAATCGGTAGCATGATGGGGAAGCTGAGTAGCACGATTCCTGTCCAGTCCAGGAACATTCCCAGGATGAATACCAGAAAGAGCATCAGCAGCAGAGCGCCGAACGTACCACCTGGCATGGACAGGACGACCTCGCTGATAACCTCCATACCGCCACCAATCGAAAACACGCCGGTAAACGCCGTGGCGCCTACCAGTACCAGCATTACCATGGTGGTGGTTTTGCCCGCTTCGATCATCGTGCTGTAGCAGGTGGAGAGTTTGCGGTCGCCGAAAATCATGAACAGGATGAAGGCGATGAAAACCCCGATGGCGGACGCTTCGGTGGCCGTTGCAATACCGGTAAACAGAGCCCCCAATACGCCCAAAATCAATGACATCGGCGGAACGACATACTTCGCAAGCATGACCATAAGCTGCCGAGTACTGACTTCGGCGCGTTCCGCTGCTGGCACCTTCGGGCCATATGAGGGTTTTACATAGCAGATAATCAACACGTAAAGCGCATACATGACGCCGAGTAGCAGGCCGGGTACCAGCGCCCCGGCAAATAGCGCACCCACCGATACGGGGGAATAGCTCGCCATCAGGATCAACATGATGCTGGGCGGAATCAATATCCCCAGGCAGCCGCTGGCCATGATGACACCGGCACTCAGTTCTTTGTTGTAGCCATACTTGAGCATCGGTACCAGGGCAATCATACCCATCACGGCAATGGAAGCACCGACAATACCTGTTGTGGCAGCGAGCAACACCGAGACCACGACCACCGTCAGGGCTAACCCGCCGCGCAGGTTGGCGAGTAATAAACGCATGACATCGAACATTTTCTCGGTCACGCCTGAGTCGTTCAAAAACCGCGCCATCAGGATAAACAGCGGAATGGCGACGAGGACGTAGTTATCCATGGCGTTGCCATAGACGTTATTGATAATAATGCCAAGGGTGTTGGCGCCCGGGCCCAAAAAGGCACCAATGACGGCCACGCCCCCCAGCACAAACGCTAACGGATGCCCCATGAACAGGCCGACTAACAGGCCGCCAAACATCACCAGAGTCAGTAATTCTGCACTCATGCGTGGTTCTCCTCACGCAGTTGGATAATAGCGCGCAGCACGATGGCAATGGCCTGCAGCAATATCAAAACCGCTGCCAGGACAATCACGCCTTTTACAGGATAAACCGGCAGGGCCACCATGCCGTAAGTGGTCTCGCCACGGCTAATGGAGCGCTCGAAGAAGGCCCAGCCTTGGGTTAACAGCAGCCAGATAAATGGTACAAAAAAGATGGCGTAGCCGGCGAGTTCCAGTGCTGCCTGTTTTTTTCGGGATAAAAGGCGTTTTAATACGTCGACTTCCACGTGAGCATGGTGACGAAGTCCATAGGCGGCCATCAGCATAAAATGGGCGCCGAAGAGCATTTTTGTCACGTCAAAGGCCCAGTCGCTTGGGCGTCCAAGGAAAAAACGCATCGCGATGTCATACAGCACAATCAGTGTGATAACCGCGATAAGAGGCGCAACAATTCGCCCAAAGAGCTCATTGAACCTGTCAATGGCTTTTGCGATCGCATGCATGGGACATCTCCCGCTTCTAAAGTATAGGCACTTGACGTAAAACCGCCCCGACGGTGGCATCGGGGCGGCTATCGACAATCAATTACATGCAGGCTTCGATTTCTTCGAGCGATGGCAGGTTGTCGATGGAGCGGCTCATGTTGAACGGCACGGTGATGTCACGCCAGTTCGCGTAGTGTTCCATATAGCTGATCATGGAGTGATAAACTTTTGCATGCATCGGGTCTTCACATGCGCCGCGCAGAATCACTTCGTTAGTCGCATCTTGGATGGTGGCAAGGTCTTCGGCCGAAAGGGTGCTGATTTCGACGCCATCTTCCTGGAATTTCACTGTTGCCTCGGTGGATTGGCGCTCTGACCATGCCAGTGACCACGCCATTGTCGCGTCGGCAGCAATTTTCAGCGTCTCCTGGGTTTCCTCGGAAAGCTCATCCCACGCATCTTTGTTGATCATTACACCAAAGACACTGGCCGATTGGTGCCAGCCAGGTGTCGACCAGTAATCGGCTACTTCAGAGAAGCCAGCGTTATAGTCGACGCCTGGTGTCGAGAATTCACCCGCATCGATCACGCCGCGCTCGATCGCCTGGTAAACTTCACCACCGGCCAGCGTGACCTGTGAGCCACCCAGCTCTTCAAGGACGCGGCCCTGATCGCGGCCTGACAGGCGCAGGCGCTTGCCTTCAAGATCGGCGATACTTTCGATGGGCGTGTTGCCCATGAAGCCGGATTCGTTATTGGTGATCCCGTAAGGCAGATACACCATGTTGTAGTTGCCATATACTTCTTGATAGAGGTCCCAGCCACCCCACTGCTGAATCCAGTTGAGGTAGTCAACGCCGTTGAACAGGCTGGTGGTTGTGGCTAGCGGCGAAAACGCCGGGCTGCGGCCTGCCCAGTAGCCTGGCCAGTCGCCCGAGGCCTGGATGGCGCCGGTTTCGGTGGCGTCAAACACCTCGGTGCCCGGCATCAGCGTGCCGCCGGCGCGGAAGTTGATCTGCAGCTCGTCGCCCGCCAACTGGTTGACCAACTCGACCCAATGCTGATCAATTTTAATTAGATCCAGGTTGTCTGGCCATGTCGTGGTCATGGTCCACTCTTGCTGGGCATGAGCGGTCGAAGAGATGGCTGCTAATGCAACACCAGCAGCGAGGCTTGTGATGGCAAACTTGGCAGTTTTTTTCATGTTGGATCCTGTTGGTCGCCGTTAGATTTATTAGGGGATTTGGATGCAGTTCGTGCAGTTGGCATGCATTACGTTTACGTAAAGGAATGAATTACCCTGCATGCTTAAATTAGCACATTCTGGCCGTTGCAATGCAACATCCGTGCTGTGCTAGGTTGATGGCTGGCAAGCAGGGTGAAGATGTTTTTTATTTATATATAAATCATGTGGTTAGTTTGTTGTTGGATTGTTCGGGCAACAGGGTCTAAGTGTGAAAAACGTTGAAAGGGTCTCGGTGATGCAACCAAAGTTGTAAGCTGTCTATCCCGTCGAGGAGATGTTATGTCGTCGTTACCAACCGGCGAAGCGGTAGCGTCACGGTCGATCACGCTATTGGTTCAACGGGCAAGACAGTTGGAAAGGCGGCGTTGGCGTCAGCTTGTCTGGCTGCAAGGCGGTGCCAGGCAATGTGAAGCGCTAGCAGTTGCGTTATGGAAGTCGCGGGCATGGCGTTCCCCATTATGGATAGGCAAGGCCGCGCCTGTTCAACCCGCAATGAAAGCCAATCAGGCCCCTAATCGGCTCGGTGCCGAGCATCAACTGGTGGTGGTCAATGCCCATGATCACGCAGGTGGCTTCAATCCTGATGCGCTAGGCGCCATTGGCGGGACCCTGACAGTGGGTGGGCTGCTGGTGTTGATCACGCCCACCGACTGGGGCCGGGAGCCCGACCCGGACTACGCGCGCATCGCTGACTCCCCTTGGCAGTGGAACGACCTGACAGCGCGCTACCTGGCACGGTTGGCCGCTCAGTTGAAAACGTCAGAACAGATCATCCGCTGGTTACCCGGAGCGCTGCCTCGACTGGGGCGTCTTGTGGCCACGCCGCCTATAATGCAAAAGCCCGAGGATACCGACTGCATCACGCTGGATCAGGCCACTGCCGTCAGGGCACTGGTTGGTCTCAAACGCAGGCGGCCGCTGGTCATCACCGCCGACCGAGGTCGTGGTAAAAGCGCCGCGCTGGGCATTGCCTGTGTTCGACTGCTACAGCAGCAAAAAACCTCGAGAGTGATTGTCACCGCCCCAAGCCTGGCCGCCGTGGAAGCTGTGTTTGAGCGTGTGGCAGCGCTATGCCCTGATGGCAATCGAACCACCCCAGAGCGATTTATATTCACCAACGGCGCTGAACTTTTGTTCGTTGCGCCCGATGCGCTTGGCGAACACGTGACAGCAGGTAAGCTGGGTGGCGACGGCAGCTACCTGATGGTCGATGAGGCCGCAGCACTGCCGCCAGCGCTGTTAGCACAATGGCTGGCCGCCTTTCCCAGACTTGCGTTTGCCACCACCGTCCACGGCTACGAAGGTTCCGGGCGCGGGTTTGCGCTGCGTTTTCGTCAAGTGCTGAATGTGAAGACACCGGACTGGAAGGCACTCACCCTTGATACACCGGTTCGTTGGCAGGCGGCGGATCCGCTTGAAGAAACGCTCAATCGTTTGTTGCTATTGAACGCGCCGCTGCCCACCGCTAAAGAAGCATTAGCGCTACCCGCTGCTTCCTATGAGGTCCCCAGAGATGAACTTGCCCTGGACGAGGAGGCTCTTGCCCCACTATTTGGTCTGCTGGTGCAGTCTCACTATCGAACGACCCCCAGCGACTTGCGCCAGTTGCTGGATGGCCCCGGTATGCGCCTGCGCGTTATCGGCCATCGGCAGCGGCCGCAGGCGGTGCTGGTCACCCGTGAAGAAGGAGGCTTTGCGGTGGACCTTGCTGATCAGGTGGCGCGCGGAGAACGCCGCCCCCAGGGGCATTTAATGGCTCAATCACTGGCGGCACATTCGGGCTGCCGGGATGCGTTGACAGCGTGTTGGCGGCGGGTGGTTCGCATTGCCTGCCACCCTGACTGGCGTCGTCAGGGGGTGGGGGGCAGGCTGTTGAGCGACGACCGGCAACAAGCCGTCGGTCAGGGCGCCATGCTGTATGGCGCGACCTTTGGGGCCGATGCAGGGCTGCTGCGTTTCTGGCGTGCCGAAGGGTTTAGAACGGTGCGCCTGGGCGTTACTCGTGAACCGTCAAGCGGTGAGTTCGCCATTATGGTGGCAAGCGCCCTGACTCCAGCAGGTGAAAAAGTGCTGGATGCCCTTTCCGGACGATTTATCTCCCAGCTGCCCAACTTGTTGGCATTTGAATTGGCGCGCTTGCCCGCTGAGGTGGTGAGCCTGGTGATTAACGAACTGCCCGAGCAGCCATTGACTGAGGTTGAGTGGCAGGATATCGACGATGTGGCGACAGCACATCGAGCTCCCGCGCTTGCCCGGTCGTCCTTGCAGGCACTGGCCCGCGAAGCGAGTCGCTGGCCGCTGTCGGCAGCGGGTCAATCAGCGCACCAGCAACTGGCCGCCTGGGCGTTCCAGAATCAGCCGCTTGACGATGCGCCGAGCGTGTCTGTGCAAGCGCTACGCGAGGCGGTGCGAACCCTTTGGGCTCAGCAACCGCTTCCCCCCGCTGCCCGGGACCGTTAAAGTAAGCCGGTTATCCATGATAAAGAGTTTCCATGAACGAACATCTTGATGCGCTGACCCCCACACTCGTGTGGCAGCACTTTCGTACGCTGTGTAATACGCCTCGCCCATCCGGCCATGAGGCCCAGCTTGTTGAGTTGCTGGAAGCCTGGGCAGCGACACAAGGCATGGCCCACGACCGTGATGCCTTTGGCAACCTGCGCCTGCGCAAGCCGCCCACCCCGGGTTATGAGCACGTCCCAGGGCTCATCTTGCAGGGTCATCTGGACATGGTGGCTCAAGCCAATGCCGGGCACGCGCATGATTTCCAGCGTGACCCGATCGCGACCTATGTCGCTGACGGCTGGCTGCATGCCGAGGGCACGACCCTCGGGGCTGATAATGGCCTTGGGGTGGCCGCGATTTTAGCGCTGCTTGAAGACCCCGCGCTTACCCATGGCCCTCTGGAAGCCTTGTTTACCCTTGAGGAAGAAACCTCAATGGGCGGTGCCCTGCATCTGGCCGAAAACTGGCTGGAAGGAGAGCGCCTGCTTAACCTCGACAGCGAGGATCATGGCGAGGTGTTTATTGGCTGCGCGGGTGGGGCCGATGTGGTCGTGAATGCCCAACTACCTAGTGCTGCACTCAGGGACGATGAGTGCCTGCTCAGACTGTCGCTGACGGGATTAAAGGGCGGCCATTCGGGGATGGATATTCATAAGCCGCTGGGTAACGCCAACCGCCTGTTGGTACGCGTGCTGCGCTCCCTCGAGCATGTCGATGCCCGGTTACTTAACTATCAGGGTGGCACACTGCGCAATGCGATCCCTCGCGAAGCCTTTGCCGATATCGCCCTGCCCGTTGACGAGCAGCAAGAGGCGCTGGCTATTGTTAGCGAATTGACGCAAACGCTGCAGCGTGAACTGGGCAGTGGTGATGAGGGTATGCGGCTGGTTGCCGAGCCTCTTAGCCCAAGTAGAAATGTTGAACCGCTGACACTGGATGCCAGCACGATGCTGGTGGCCGCGTTGCATGCAGCCCCCTGTGGCGTCGAGCGGATGAGTGCCGATGTGCCCGGTGTGGTTGAAACGTCCAACAACCTGGGGGTGGTGAGCCTCGATAAAGGGCGCTTTCACCTATGTGCACTGGTGCGCTCGCTACACGACAGCGCCGTCACGGCGATGGCGGACCGCTTTAAAGCACTGTTTGAACTGATCGGGGCACGAGTTAACGTCGAGCACGGCTACCCGGGCTGGGTACCCAACCCCAACGGTGATCTGCTCAAGCGCTTTAACGCCTGCCACCAGTCGCTGTTAGGGAAACAGCCAGCAGTCAAGGTAATTCATGCGGGGCTTGAATGCGGTATTCTGGGCAGTAAATACCCACATCTCGATATGTTGTCTTTTGGCCCCACGATTCGCGGTGCGCACTCGCCGGATGAGCGCGTGGAGCTGGCAACGGTGGACGAGTTCTGGCGCTTGCTGAAAACGCTGGTGGAAGACCTGGCGCATAACCCCTGAACCCAAAAACGGCACCCGATGGGTGCCGTTTTCATTCGACGACCGGCTTCTGAAACGCTTATTTACTGAGGTAGGCGTTCAGCATCCAGACGGTTTTTTCCTGCTCGCGAATGTAATCGCTTGCCTGCGATGCGGTGCCTTCATCGTCAGCATCTGACGCGATGGACAGCAACTCACGCTGCAATTCGATCAGCGCTTGATAGCCGCGCAGTACGCCATTGACGCAGGCGGTGCCGTCATGGACGTCTTTGTCTTCCTCGATACGCGAGAGCTTGATGTAGTCACTGTAGGCGTGGACAGGTTTGTGGCCCAGTGTGAGGATACGCTCGGCAACTTCATCCACTTTCGTCAGCAAGTCTGTGTAAAATTCTTCAAACTTGGCGTGCAGCTCGAAAAAGTCGTTACCTTTGACGTTCCAGTGATAGCCACGAACGTTCATATAAAAGATCTGATAGTTGGCGAGCAGGTGATTGAGTTTTTCTGCCAACTGGCTGGCGCTGCCTTCGTGAAGACCGATGCTGTTGGTATCGGACATATCTAGACTCCTTGATGGGCACCGCTGCGCGGCGACAAATGTTGGTGATTAGGTTAAGAGGGCGGACTAGCGTTGCAAAGCAGGTTTTTTGCATTGCCGCCATAGCGCTAGCCCATTACCTATCAATCTATAACCAATAAATGCAGACGAGGCCGTCGTTTTTCAAGGGCGGGCCGACTGCCAAAGCCGAACCAGGTTTTCGCAACCTGCTTCAAGCAGCTCAGCCGTTCTGGGCAATGCGTCGCTTAACGCCATCGGGCCATCCGCAAGCGCAAAGGCGGCGGTCACGCCTTCCTGCAAACAGGCCTGCCAGCCATCGCCCAGACTGCCGGCCAAGACAACCACCGGCACCTGATGCCTCGCGGCCGCTCGCGCAACGCCGATGGGTGTCTTGCCGGAAAGGCTTTGGCCGTCCAGACGTCCCTCTCCGGTAATTACCAGGTCGGCCTGGGCGAGCAAGGTATCAACCCCGGCCTGCTGCATGAGCATGTCGATGCCCGGTTTCAGCGTGGCGCCGAGGAATGCGTGCGCCGCAAAGCCCATGCCGCCCGCCGCACCCGCGCCGGGCAGGTCGCGGTCATCACGGCCCAATGTATCGGCCGCAATGTCGGCGAAATGGCTGAGCGCTTGGTCAAGTTGCTGAACATGAGCGGGTGTCGCGCCTTTCTGTGGTCCGAAGACGGCGCTGGCGCCGTGCTCGCCCAGCAGCGGGTTATCGACATCCACCGCGGCATCAATGGCCAGTTTGCCAAGCCGAGGGTCCAGCTCCTCTAACGATAGCGCCGCAAGGTCGGCAAGCGCTGCTCCGCCTGGGGGCAGCGCTTGTCCTTGGCCATCGAGCAGGCGAGCCCCCAGTGCCTGGAGCATGCCAGCACCCCCATCGTTGGTCGCGCTACCGCCTAATAGCAGTAGCGCCTTCTCTGCACCGTGGTCCAGTGCTGCGAGAAACAGCTGGCCCACGCCATAGGTAGACGTATAACGCGCATCGCGCTCGTTCTGGGTAAGTGGTTGCAGGCCACTGGCTTCTGCCAGTTCAATAAACGCGGTACGCTGCTCGGCAAGCCAGCCCCAATAGGCCTGGCGCGGGCGGCCCAGAGCATCCAGCACCGTTTGTTGACGACGCTCGGCCCCGGTTGCCGCGATCAGGGCATCGAGGCTGCCTTCGCCACCGTCAGCCAATGGGCAGATCAGCGGATGCAGGTCAGGGTCCGCCCTTGCGGCGCCCCGGGCCATGGCATGTGCCGCTTCTTCTGCGCTGAGTGCGTCTTTAAAACTATCAGGGCAAAACAGGATATGCATGGGCACCCTTTTCAATGATCATGGTCTGTAGAATGAGCTTAGCGCGCCATGCCGAAGCAAACCAGCACCATCCGTCAACCCAAGGAGTGGTTATGAAGTGGATGCCGTTCAGTTTCATATGCCTGCTCGCCCTTGGCGGCTGTCAGGCGGTACCGTCATCGCTGCCCAATGCGGACCCCCTGCCTTCCCCGGCGTGCTACTTTCCAAGCGAGGCGCCTTCAACCTTGACTGCCAGTGTCGATGTGCTGACTGAATGGGGCTTCAGTCTGGACGCAAGCGATACCCGGTTAGGTTTTTTAAGCGCCAGTCGAGAGCGTGAGCTACATGGTGCGTCAGACCTTTACGCCTCGCCGCATTTCAGCTCACGAATGTCGCTGAGCGTGTTCGGCGGGATGGGCGTTGGCAGCCGGTCGCATTTGGGAGTTGGTTTGGGTGGTGGGTTTGGCCAGTTGCCCACCGAAGTAGAACGGGTATCGCTGCTTTGGGATAACCATCACGTGCGAGTGTCACGCGATATCCGCCGGTTTGATCAGTATGGCAGTTTGCGCACGGGGCGTAGCGCCAGTACCGACGATTTTTGCGCGCGATTCCAAACTGCCCTGGACGCGTATACGGCCACAGGAGACAGCGCACCATGAGAGTGATTCATTGGGCCGCGGCTGGCTTGCTGGTAATGCTCAGCGGCTGCGCGACGACACCGCCGCCGGAGCCACGCGAACTGGTCTATCAGGCCCCGGCTGAAGACACCTTTCGCGCGGCAGTTAGCCTGATGATCGAGCAAGGCTATGTCCTGCGCCACGCCGATTTATCGCTTGGGCGTGCCGAAGGCGTGTTGGCACGCTGGCCAGGTTACCGGCTAGTGCTCGAGGTGAGTGAGGTAGGCAGAGACAGCCATGTGAGCGTTTCGGCGTGGCGTGGTGGGCAGTCGTTACCGCCGAACCGTCTGGATCCATGGTTGGTGGCGCTCCAAAGCCGCCTGGGGTTGGTACCATGACGTATTTGCTCCGCTGGCTGGCACCCCGCTGGGTCGGCTTTATAGGTGCGTTGAGCCTGTTGGCAAGCGCGAGTGCCATGGCGCATCCCCACGGATGGATAGATATCAGCGTCCGTGTGCTCACCGATGACCAGGGACGGGTAACGGGCCTGCACCAAACCTGGCAAATGGATCCGTTCTATAGCCTGGTGGTATTCGACGAGCTGCAACGTGTCGATGGGGCGACGCTCGACGAGGGGCTTGATCAGTTAGGTGGCGAAATACGCAACAATCTTGCCAGCCAAGGCTACTTTACCGAAGCGCGGATAGACGGTGAGCGCCTGCCGTTTAAAGAGGTTAGCGAATACACCGCCATGCGACGCGATAATCGACTGACGTTTATTTTTATCCTGCCGTTCGCATCCACGCCAGCATTAAGCGGCAGCACGCTCACGTATCAAGTGTATGACCCGACCTATTACCTTGAGGTGGTGCATAAAGCGGAAGGTGACGAGCCAAGCGACAATGCCCTTGTGCTGCGTGATATGCCCGAGTGCGAGCTCACCATCATGCCCGCTGACCCGGATCCCGAGAAGATCATGGAAGCGTCACGCCTGGATGCCGATGAAAGCGGCGAGCCGGGGTTAGGGCGCTATTTTGCTGAAACGGGTCAGGTGGTGTGTCCATGATGTCTCGGCGTTTACCTTTAGGGTTGCTATGCCTTTTAGCCCTGGGAGTTGCCGTCGCCAGCCTTGTCGTGTGGCAGGGCGGGTTAGCGTCAATGAGTTACACCTTGCTCGGCTGGCAGCGTGAGTTGCACCGGGACCTTACCCTTGCGCTGACGGCGCTTTCCGAGCAGTCAGCGGTGGCAACCTGGGCAACACTGCTGGGGGTAAGTTTTGGCTACGGCGTGTTTCATGCCGCCGGGCCAGGGCATGGTAAGGCGGTGCTGGCAACATTCCTGATGTCTCACGGTGGTGCCGTGGGGCGTGCCCTGGGGCTTTCGTTTGCCGCAGCGCTGCTCCAGGGGCTAACGGCCATCGTGTTGGTGGCCATCCTGGTCTACGGCCTCGGCTGGGTAACGCGCCAGGCGATGGGCAGCGTCGTATGGGTGGAATACGCCAGTTTTCTTCTGGTGGCGACCCTGGGGGTATGGCTTTGCTGGCGGGCTGTCGGCCAACTGCGCCGAGCCTATGCTGTGAACGACCACGACCACGACCACGACCACGACCACGACCACGACCACGACCACGACCACGACCATGCATGCTGCGGGGGGCACCATATTGGCCCGCAGCAATCGCTTGATTGGCGCACCGCGCTGATGACCGTCGGTGCGATTGGCATGCGCCCGTGCAGCGGGGCGGTGCTGATGCTAGGCGCAGCAGGCTTGTTGGGTCAGTTTGCGGTGGGGGTGGCCGCTGTTGCCGCCATGTCGTTGGGCACTGGGCTCACCGTATCGATGCTTGCGCTGGCCAGTGTTGTGGCGCGAGGCTGGGCGCAGCGTCGTCTGGCGCGTCAGGGGGCAGCTCACCACCGCGTTCAGCGGGCAGCGGGTTGGGTGGCCCTTGCGGGGGGCATCGTGATTGTCACGCTGGGCGTTTCGCTCTGGGCGGCCGGTGTCGCACAGCCGGTGGGGGACCCGGTGTTAGGCGAGCCGCCGTCTCGGTCAGGCAACCCGCTCACCGGTGGTTAGCGTAAGTCCAGCGTTTCAATCAGCGCCGAAAGACGTGCTTGCATGGTTTGCTGTTTGTTGGGCGTGTATGGCTCGGCCCTGCCATACCCCCAAACGGGCGCTGGCCAGGCCTCGTCGTCGTGGTGGCGAATCACTACATGCACATGCAATTGGCTGACCACGTTACCCAGCGTGGCGATATTGAGCTTGTCGCCGTTAAAGGCGGTCTTCATCACCTGGCCCAACTGGCCTGCCTCCCGCCAGAGCTGTTGCTGGTCGTCGGTCGTCAGTTCAAACACCTCGCTCAGCGCAGCACGCCTGGGCACCAGTACTACCCAGGGATAGCGCGCGTCGAGCATTAACAAAGCGCGGCAGAGCGGCAAGTCTGACAGTAGCAGCGTATCCTTGGCCAGGCGCTCATCAAGTGCAAAGGTTGTCATTACGGTGATCCTCATCGGGTAGTAAAAGGTATGGCTTTCAAAGTAGGCGCCATACTGAAAAGGCTGTTACCCTGAAAGTGCTTTTGGCTCATACGTATTGAGTTGAAGTATCCCGATAGTGATTGAATTTGTTAAGGAGAACACTCATGAAAAAACTACTGGCAATGAGCTTTATTCTTTTAATGTCGGCAGGCGTACTGGCGGGCTGCAATACCCTCAGTGGCGCAGGCCAGGATATAGAAGAGGGCGGTGAAGCCGTTCAGGACGCGGCAAGCTAAGCAAAGTGGTACCTGGCGGACCGACGTTTAGCGTCGGTCCGCTGCGTTATAAACGCATTTTTCATGTAACAGGAGTCTCAAGGATGATGTGTTGGCGAGGTTGGCAGCTTAGTGTTTTAACACTTTTATCTCTCTTCTTGGCGGCCTGTGCCCAGACCCCCGGCGCGGGTGATGATGTCCCGAGTGCGCCCCCGCCGCCGCAGGTTGGTAGCGCTCACACCACCGATGATGAAAGGACAGCCTGCCGTCTGGAAGATATTCAATTTGCCTTGGGAGCGCCGATAGATGGCACCTCAAGCGACGCGCTGGCGCAACAAAGCGGTGCTCAACAAGTTCGCGTGTTGCGGCCAGGGGAGGCTGCCACCCTGGACCATCGCCCGGGGCGGCTGAATATCCACCTCGACGATAATGACGTGATCGAAAAGCTAAGCTGCGGTTAGCCCGCATTGATCCTTCAGTGTCATCGGTTTTTTGTCTGTCAGCTAGTCGTAGCGGTCCTTCCAGCGCTGGCGGTTGACCTGTTCTTTGAGTAATTCCAGGACGTCGTACACCACCTGTTCGGTGACCCGGTCACTGCCTTCGTCTGGGGTCAGCCAGCTATCAAAGCCATTTTCCGCCGCGCCTTCAACGAGCCGTTGAAACTCGGGGGAGTGAATCGACAGGGCGACTTCATCCACCAGCCGTTGGGCAACGCCGCTTAACGATGCTTCCATGGCGCTGGTGGCAGTCTCTCCCATGGGCAGGCGGCGTAGTCGCTGGATTTCGGGACTTTCACGCAGCGTACGGCTGACCAACTCGCTGATCGCCGCCATGATGGCGTGTCGGTTGTGCTGGTAGGCAGTGCCCACAGACGTCTCAAGCCGCTGGGCAATTTCCTGGATGAGTTGCTGTTTGCGAGGCATGACGACACGGTCTATGACCTGTTCGGTCAATGAGTCGCTTGAGCGTATTTGCTGTTGAACATTCCCAAGCAACCGCAGGGCGATACGGTCGGAGAGCTCTTCCAGCAAGATATCGTAATACTTGCCGAAGAACTTATAGATCCACCAACCCTCGACGTTGATAAGACGCAGGCGGTGCAGCCGGTAAAGCAGCGAGATAACCCGCAGAATGCGCAACCAGCGCAGCCCGCTCAGCGGGATGCAACCAAGGACGTCGTACCAGTGTACAAAGGGGTAGAAAAACCAGCGGTGGTAACGGCGCTCGGCAATCGCCACGGCCCAGCCCAGCAACACGTCAGCGATAAAAATGCTGACAAAAAACAGGTCGATGGTAATGAAGCGGCTATGAATGGTGGTCGCGTAGGCGCCATGAAAGCTCGGCGATATCGCCTCTATCGTCTGGTTGATCGGAGCAAGTAAAAATAGTGAATCGAACAACAACAAACCGAGGTTGATCACCACGGCCGCAAGAATGAAAAAGTCCCAGCCAATGTGTGCGTACTCAACGCCCTTGGGAAGATGGGGATAGCGCTCCCTGGCAGGCATGGCAGCTCCTTTGGCTTAGTTGGCGGGCGTCGGCAAGACGGATCAAGTCGGCGTTTGTGATTGATGCTGCTGTTGGGCCAGCTGTTCTTGATGCTCGGCTTGTTTGCGCATTTTTTTGCGCAGGGCGGCTTTCTCAAAGCGTAGCTGCTGCAATGGCGTTGCCAAGGCAAGTGGCGGAACTTTAGCGGGTTTTCCGTCGGCGTCTACCGCCACCATACTGAGATAGCAGCTATTGGTATGGCGGATCAGTTTATTGCGGATATCTTCCGCCACCACCTTGATGCCAATTTCCATCGACGAACGCCCTACGTGATTGACGCTGGCCAAAAAGGTGACCAGTTCACCAACGTGAATGGGTTGCTTGAAAAGCACCTGATCGACCGACAGGGTGACTACGTAATGGCCGGAATAGCGGCTGGCGCAGGCGTAGGCAACCTCGTCGAGTTTTTTGAGAATCGCACCACCGTGAACTTTGCCACTGAAATTCGCCATGTCAGGCGTCATTAAGACAGTCATGGACAATTCATGCTGACCGGGCAGGGCGGTCATAGGGGTATCCGACATGGGCTCTACTCGTCTCTTGAGATCAATGTAAAGCGCCTGCCTTCATGGCAGGCGCAGACGCATTGCCTGAGCTTAAAACCAGACAAGGCCAACCGAGATGATGGCACCGGTAATAAACAGCTGAACCAGGCAAAAGCCCATAATATCCTTGGCTTTCAGGCCCGCAATCGCCAGAACCGGCAAGGCCCAGAATGGCTGCAGGAGGTTGGTCCAGGCATCACCCCAGGCAACCGCCATGGCAATGCGTGAAATGTCCGCCCCCAGGGCTTCCGCCGCGGGCAGCATGACCGGTGCCTGAACAGCCCACTGACCACCGCCTGAAGGCACAAACAGGTTGACGATCCCCGCGCTGATGAACGACCAGAAGGGTAGTGACGTTTCAGTGGCAAACGAGATCAGCCATTCGGACATGCTCTGTGCCAGGCCGGACTCGACCATGATGGCCATAATGCCGGCATAGAAGGGGAACTGGATGACAATGCCAGCGCCACCTTTAATGGCTTCGTGCAGGCTGTTGAGCAGGTTGCGCGGTGTGCGGTGAAGAACAATCGCCAGAAACAGGAAAAGAAAGTTCACCACGTTGAGGTTCAAGCCGCCCCCGCGCAGCAGGAAATGATCGGCCAGGAACAACAGTCCTGGAATACCTACCAGCCAGGCCAATGAGGTGCTGTTTTCCAGCTTTTCAGCCGGGCGGGTAATACGGCCTTTGGTCTCTGGCTCATCGTCCAGCAGCTTGGTGTCTACATAGACGCTGTCTTTTTCGTCCGGCAGCATCAGCCGGTTGACCAGCGGAATGGAGATGAACAGGCACGCCACAATGGCCAGGTTAAAGAACGCAAATACCGTTGAGCCGGTGCCGATAATGCCGATATCGTCAGCGGCAAAGTGGCCCTCGGTGGCAATGGTGAGCGGAATTGAACCCGCCAGCCCACCGTGCCAGACCACAAAGCCGGAGTAGGCGCTGGCGACCAGTAGTCGGTAATCGACACGCACCAGGCGAGCCAGTTCCTTGGCAAACAGCGCGCCTACCACCAGGCCGAAGCCCCAGTTAATCCAGCTTGCTGTAAGCGATACCAGGGTGACCAGAATAATCGCGCCACCGGGGCTTTTCGCCGTACTGGCGAGGCGTTGCAGTAGTCGTTTGACCGGGGGAGAGCTGGCCAGCATGAAGCCGGTGACCAGTACCAGCAGCATCTGCATGGAGAAGGTCAATAAGCCCCAGAAGCCGTCGCCCCAGAAACGCAGGACAGCCAGTGGCGTCTGACGCTCGATGGCAATCGCCGCGACAGCGGCAATCAGGGTCAGCAGCAGTACAAAGATGTATGGATCGGGAAGATAGCGTTCGACCATCTTCACCGCCGGTTTGGATATCATTTTCAACATGGCAGGCTCACTTTTTCATTATTAGGAAGTGCACCGCTAATATACTGGGCAACGACCGTTTTTTCATCCTCACAGGCAGGTTTGACAAGTGCTTGATCAACGCCAGCGAGTAAGACGGTAGTGACGGTAATAGCCTATCAAGACAGCCGAGCGTACACAGGTAAATGCCATGAAGGCGAGCCACAGACCATGGTTGCCAAGTTCTTGGGTTAGCCACCAGGTAGGCAGGTAGGCCGCCAGGCCGATAAAGATGCTGTTGCGCATGGCCGCGATGGATGTCGTGCCGATAAACACGCCGTCCAGCAGGTAGCTCCACACGGCGATCAGTGGCATCACGACCATCCAGGGTAAGTAAGTGGCGGCAGTGGCGCGAACTGCTTCAAGACCGGTGAGCATGGCAATCAACCCATTGCCGCCCACAGCGAACACGAGTGCGGCGCCGGCGGCAGTCCACCAGGAAAATCGCGCCGCCGCCCGCACCGTGTCGGCAAACGCTGGCCAGTCATCACGGCCAACGGCACGCCCCACCAGCGATTCCGCTGCGTGGGCAAAGCCGTCAAGGGCATAGCTGGTAAGCATGATGAACTGCAGGAGTACGGCATTGGCGGCGAGGATGGTGTCGCCCTGGCGTGCACCCTGGGCAGTGAAAAATGCCATGGCAAACAAAAGTCCGAGTGTGCGTATAAAAAGATTGGCGTTGACGTTAAACAACGCCGCATAGGCAGAAAGAACCCCCAGACGGCTACGCAGAAACGTCCCTTCGAGCTTGCCTAGCTGACGCAAGACGAGAAAACCGCCGAATGCCAGGGCGGAATAGTCGGCGATCACGCTGGCCCACGCCACGCCATCGCTGGTGAGGCCCAGGCCCATCACGAACCACACATCAAGGACGATATTCACGCTGTTGGTAAGCACCAGGATCATCAGCGTGACGCGAGCGTTCTGCTGGCCGAGGAACCAGCCCAGAATGGTGTAATTGGCCAAAACCGCCGGGGCCGACCATAGACGTATTTCAGCGTAGCTTCTCGCAAGGGCTGTGGCGGCCTCGCTACCATCGAGCAGCCATAGTCCCAGGGCAATAATCGGCGATGCGAAGGCAATCAATAAACTGCCGATAACGACGGCCATGATCAGCGATTGGCCAAGCAGGTTGCGCACATCGCTGTCGCTTTCTCGGCCGACTGCCTGGGCGACTAGCCCCGTAGTGCCCATACGTAGAAAGCCAAACCCCCAATACAGGAAGCTGAACAGGGTGGCACCCAGGGTAACGGCAGCCAGGTAGCGGGAGTCAGGCAGGTGGCCGACCACGGCTGTATCCACCAGCCCAAGCAGCGGCACCGTGATGTTGGAGATGATGATGGGCCAGGCTAGCTGCCATATACGCACCTGATTAGCCTAGGCAGCCGTGATAAGACGGTACTTGTGCATCAGTTGGTCGTGCGTTTCGGGGCGTTCCGGGTCAAGTGGAATGCAGTCGACCGGGCAAACCTGTTGGCACTGGGGTTCGTCAAAGTGACCCACGCATTCGGTGCACAGATTGGGATCGATTACATAGATTTCTTCGCCAGGCGAGATGGCGTCGTTGGGGCATTCGGGTTCACAGACGTCGCAGTTAATGCACTCGTCGGTAATCATCAGGGCCATGGGTATACCTCACGGATGGCGTTCACACTCGGGTAATGCGATTACCCGAGTGTTTTGCTCAACATTAGCGTCTTAGCCATTGTAGTGCTTACGCAACGTCTCTGCGACCTTGGGATGGACCAGCGGTGATACATCGCCGCCAAGCTTGGCAATTTCCCGCACCATCGTGGAGGAGATATAGGAGTTTTCCACTGCTGGCGTGAGGAAAACGCTCTCAAGCTCCGGGTTCTGGGCGCGGTTCATGTTGGCGAGCTGAAGCTCGTACTCAAAGTCGGAGACGGCACGCAGTCCGCGCAGAATAATCGTTGCGCCCTGTTCGTGCATCATGCTGGTGAGCAGATTGGAAAAGCCGATGACGCCCACATTGGGTAACCCTGCACAGACCTCCTGAGCCAACTCGATGCGGGTGGCTAAATCCAGGGTTGGGTGTTTGCCGGGACTGGCGGCGATCGCAATTACCACCTTGTCGAACATGCGGGCGCCGCGCTCGATTAAATCGTAATGGCCGTGAGTGATGGGGTCGAAGGTGCCCGGGTAGACGGCGATATTGACGCGCTGATCCGTCATGACGTTGGCTCCTCATCATCCAGGCGGCCGAAGGGGTTATCGCTTTCCAGCGATACCGCGTGGTCATATCCGGGAATATGGATGCGATCCGCCCGAATATCCAGTTCGGGTCCTTCAAGTACCGCTTCACCAAACTGATAGCGGGGTGCGTAATGGCCTTGGTCGGCATGCTCCAGATAGGCGGCGGCATTCTCACGAACGCTTTCGCGGCGTGTTTTCCAAGCCTGGATGGCAGCGGCGCCATGGCGCTGCGTTAACAGGCGTTCGGTCACCGCAGGAGACAGCACAACGCCGGTTGCGTTATTACCGCCGAATCCCTTGGCGTTGATGAGGGCGGCATCGGCGTTAAACGGCTGGGCAACTGACGAGAAGCGCAGGCGGTTGGCGTAAACATCGTCAGCCACGGCGTCCAGGGTGGGAATGCCGGGCAGTAATTGGTGGGCAAAGCTGCCCAGTGCGCTGACCAGTTGATCGCCGGCCGCGCTACCCTGGGAGTGGCCGATAAAGGCTTTGACCGCCACCACCGGCCAGTCGTCGATGCCGTTGGCGCGGGCGATCTCATCAAAGACGTGGGATTCGGTAAGGCGGTTTTTGGGTGTGCTGGTGCCATGAGCGTGCAGGAAGCTGCGTGACCTCAAGGCGTTGTCGCCCAGCATGTTGCGGATCAACGATGCTGACTTGCCAAGCGTAATATAGTTGCCAATACCGGGAGCTGAAATAGACCGTTTGTAGCCGTCGGCGTTGACGAATACCTCCGGCACGGCGCCTAGAATATCGGCGCCGACTTCAAGGGCCAAGGCATCGTCCATCAACAGCACAAACTGGCTGGCCTCGGCCATGGTAAAACCACAGTTGCGCGCAAAGGGGCGGCAGGCACGTTGGTAATCTGCATCGGTCAACAGCTCCAGCGTGTCGAGCGCCTTGAGGCTGGCATCATCGGCCAGGGCGCCCATGGCCCGGAAGCCTTCGATAATCTCGGGGGTGATCGGCGCATCGGCGGTGCCGACCATCACCACACGGCGTCGCCCGGCACGAATATCGTCGATACCCAGTCGCAGGTTGTAGAGAAAGCTCGCGCAGGCACCCAGCGCGGCGCCGGTGCCCCCAACGCTGCCCAGCACGTAGGCGTTCAAGAAGTCGGCGGGCATCTGGCCATAGCCTAACGGCATCTGCTTAGAGGTGGCGCGCTGTCCGCTGACCAGGCTCTTCAGCAGTCCTCCCCAGCCCAGTTCGTCTAGCTGACCGATCGAATTACCTGCATAAACGGCAATATGGTCCGGGTTCAACTGCTGGCGAAGGTGTTCCCACGAAAGGCCGCTGGCGCCCAGGCAATCACTGGCCCCAAACACTGACATCGCCAAGCCGCGAGGGTGATGTACGCTGCGGTAAAGGCTGGCGGGGTCGAAGCCGGTAGGCAATTGAGCCGCCGCGCGCACCTTTGGGGGCTGCGCATCGGGGAGCAGGGCATTCATCTCACCTGCGGGCACGCAGACTTCAACCGTACGCAGGTCGATATCCTGAACCTGCCAGCTGTAGGGTAGCTGTTCAGGCAGCTGTCGACGGCGCAGCCGAAAACGCAGCGGCTCAGCGAGTTGCATGCTCACATGGCGATTGGCTGGGAGCCCAGGCTCGCTGAAACGCGGGTCTTCATTGCGGCGAATCAGCGTGTGGTTCAGAACGTATTCGCGTAACGTATCAGCCGGGGCCTTGATGGGCTGTCCTGCGCTGTCGTGCCACCCCTGGGGAGACGGCGAAGCCAGGCGCATCAGTGCCGCCAGCCCCTCTATTGTCTGGCGTTGCTGGTCAGCAGAGAGGGCATCAAGCACGGTCCGGCGGAAGGCCTGATGGCCCGAGGTTCTGCCAGCGGGATTGATGCCGCCCATGCCGACAATCACCGGTAAGTGTGACAAGCCGGGTTCCTCGTGGTGCGGTGGTTTAAATAACAGTTATCGGCAATGCGTCACTGACAGTAACACCTGTTGCTTATAAGCAAAGAGTCTTACCCGCCGCTTTGCACTTAATAAATATGACAAAATGCGTATTGCTGCCAGTGATCATATCACCGGGCGAGCAGCGGCGTCATGCCGCAACCATGCTGGACTGGTAGAATCGCATTATTTACGCGATTTATTGTGCGCTGGTGCCCGGGTGCGGGTGACATGGCGCGATGGTCGACAGATCCTTTTACAAGAGAGTCAATATGCAGCAGCCTTCGAGGCCGGTGGTGACCAATCAGCCAGGCCCGCACCACGATTTGGCCCGCCGGGTCAGCCGTGGGCTCACTCATCCACTGCGTAAGCCGATTGCGAGGCATACCCAGGAAGCATTCGCCTCCGTAGCGCAGTGGTATGAGTGCCAGTCAGGTCCGTTGATACTCGATGCGGGTTGCGGCGTTGGGTTTTCGACCCGGCGGCTGGCGGAGCAGTTCCCTGATCATACGGTTATCGGTGTTGATCGCAGCGAGGACCGGCTCACCCGGGCTCATGGCGAGCTGCCCGCCAATGCCCGGCTGGTGCGCGCCGATCTGGTCGATTTCTGGCGGTTGGCGCACGAGGCCGGGTGGGCACCCGAACGGCACTATCTGCTTTACCCGAATCCTTACCCAAAGGCGTCGCATTTGAAAATGCGCTGGCATGGACATCCGGTCTTCCCCACACTGTTGGCGCTGGGAGGCTTGCTGGAAGTCCGCTCAAACTGGTCGCTGTATATTGAGGAGTTCGCCATGGCGGCCTGCCAGGTGACCGGTCAGCGGGCCGACGTCACTGAATGGGTGCCCAGCGGTGAATATTTAACACCGTTTGAGGCCAAGTATCATCAAAGCGGCCAAACACTATGGCGCTTGCGTGTGGCATTGGAGTCGACATGACATTTGTCTATTTGGTGCTGGCGATTATTGCCGAAGTGATTGCTACCAGCGCTTTAAAAGCGTCAATGGGGTTTACCCGTCCGTTACCAAGCCTTCTGGTAGTCGGCGGTTATGGGATGGCATTCTATTTGTTGAGTCTGGTGCTGCGTAGCTTGCCAGTCGGGATCACCTACGCCATCTGGGCAGGGCTGGGGATCGTACTGGTCACGCTGGTGGGTATAGTGGTTTTCGGCGAAAAGCCGGATGTGCCCGCGGTCGTCGGTATTGGCCTGATCGTCGCCGGTGTGGTGACGTTGCAAGTATTTTCGAAAATGAGCGTGCATTAAGGAGAGGCGGATGTTGCGCGGTGGCTGGCAGCGTTTTAGTAGCAGTGATTGGGGATGGCGGTCAGCAGTGGGTGTGCTGAGCTTTTTGATCAGTTGCCCGTTGTGGGCTGATTTTAGCCGGGTAGGCCAGCTTCAGGATAAAGGGTTTGCTGTCAGCGCCGAGGCGCGTTTGCTTAATGCCGATGCGGCACCGCTGGCAAGCATTGAGCCGATGAGCCAGCTTTCCCCGGCATCGGTTACCAAGGCGTATCTGGCTGCTGCTGCGTTGGAGCGCTTTGGTCCCCAGCATCGGTTTACCAGTCAACTGGTCAGTTCCGGGCGCGTTCAAGACGGCGTTTTACGCGGGGATCTGATTTTCGAGGGCGGCGGTGACCCCGGTCTCACCACCGAAGATATCTGGCGTCTGGTGCAACGGTTGCAGCAAACAGGCGTGCGTCAGGTTGAGGGTGCTCTGGTTGTCAATCAGTGGCGCTTTGGCCCTGTTGACTGCATCACCACCGACCGCTGTGACGCGCTGACGCGTGTTGCCAATGCTTATAGCGCGCCGCTGTCGTCAGCGGGTGTGAATTTTGGTAGCTGGTGTGCCAATGTCGCTCCCGCGTCGGTGCCCGGCAACCCGGCGCGAATATCGCTATGCGACGGTCAGTCCTTGGGGACCACGATTGACAATCGGGTGGTCACCAAGCCCGATAACAGTGGCACCGAGATCAGCGCCGAAAGGATCACCAACGCCGACGGCGATATCTTTCGATTGAGCGGGCAAATATCAACGAATGCCCGGGCACGAGATGTTTACCGTGGTGCGGGAGATGCCGCTGAGGTCACCGCCGAGGTAGTGCTGGGCATGCTCCGGCAGGCAGGGATTAGCGTGCGTGATGGATGGCGCATCACCTCGATACGGCCGCCAGGTGATGCGCAGCGGCTTGCCGCGGTGGATAGCAAGCCGCTACAGGAATTGCTGTTGCGCATCATGAACTATTCAAATAATTACATGGCCGATGTGCTGGCCCTCAACCTGGTGGAGCCTCCCCAGGTACAGCTTCGCGAAGCGGGGCTGGCGTTGGAGCGTTATGCCGAGAGCCTGCCGGGGCACGGGCCGCTGACGCTATACAGCGGTAGCGGGCTGACCACCGAAAACCGTACATCGGCGCATGGTATCAATGTAATGCTGACCGAGATGTTCCATGAAAGTGCGCTATTTCCGAGTTTTATAGCGGCCTTTCAGTCACCCGCCAACGGCGTGATGCGTTTTATTCGGCGCGGTTCCGATACCTTTCAACACAATGTCATGTTAAAAACCGGTACGCTTAATCAGCCCTTCGCCGTGCGCGCTGCTGCCGGCTACTTTCGCACGGCTCAGGGGCGTTGGGGGGTATTCAGCGTGTTGGTCAACGGTAATGCCAGTACACCTTACCTGAACTGGTCGCAGGTGCTGGATCCGCTGACCAAAGATCTTGAAGCCATGATACTCGCCAATTGACGACTTTATTTTGAGGCAACCGCCATGAAACCAGGGCACACCGGCTTGACGCATTTGGCGCATTCAACGCGCTACTCATGGAAAGGATTGAAAGCGGCGTTCCGCAACGAAGCCGCGTTCCGTCAAGAGGTCACCATTACGGCCATTCTAATACCGTTTGCCTGGTGGATTGGCGAAGGCCCGGTGAGCTGGCTGTTGCTGATCGGCAGCTGTTTTTTCGTGTTGGTCGTTGAGTTGCTCAATAGCGCGATAGAAAACGTGGTGGACCGTATTGGCACCGAGCACCATGAACTTTCCGGGCGGGCCAAGGATATTGGCTCAGCGGCGGTGATGCTGTCGTTGATACTCGCCGGGCTGACCTGGGGCCTGTTAGGCTGGCTGAAATTCGTCGGCTAACGTAAGACTCACTCCAGGGCAGCGAGGTCATTATGCAACTCAATGAGGCGTTTTTACCGCTTGATATCTTACCCAAAGCGCTTCAGCCGGTGACGAAGCAAGCTTGGCAGCGGCTTTGTGAGGCGCTTTCCCAGGCGGACAACGTGGCTGACATGACCCAGCAACCACTGCCGTCTGCTGATTGGCCATCGCTGTCCGCTGAACGCCGCAAGGACCTGACCCGCGTTCTTTCAGTCTCGAGTTTTGCGCTCGATACGCTGATCCGTTATCCCGACTGGCTGGCGACGCTCGACAGTGGCGGTGAGTTGGATGCCACGCCGACAAGGGACGACCAAATCCAGCTGTTAGCCAGCGCGCTGGAAAATGCTGATGACGAAGACGCCATGCATCGGGCCATTCGCCGTTTCAGGCGCGCGCGTATGCTGGGTATCGTGTGGCGAGACCTCAATCGGCCGCCGGGCTACACCATGTGGGATACCGCCCATGCAGTCTCCCAACTGGCAGAGATTTGTCTTGAAGCGGCGCTTGGCTGGCTCGAACAGTTTTATGCACCGCGCTGGGGGCTGCCAGCCCCTACACGTGATGGCGAGCCGCAGCGACTAGTGGTGCTGGGTATGGGGAAACTGGGGGCCGGCGAGCTGAACCTGTCCTCGGATATTGACCTGATCTTTGCGTTTGCCGAAAACGGCGAAACCCAGGGCGGCCGCAAGCCGCTTGAGCACCAGGAGTATTTCACCAAGTTAGGCCAGAAGCTCATCGCGGCGCTGGATGCCATGACCGCCGATGGCTTTGCCTTCCGTGTTGACATGCGTCTTCGCCCGCTGGGCGACGGCGGGCCGCTGGTGGGCAGTTTTGCGATGCTTTCCAGCTATTATCAGGACCAGGGCCGCGAGTGGGAGCGGTATGCGATGCTAAAGGCGCGTCCTGTTGCGGGTGACCTGGACGCGGGTGAGGCGCTGCTGGCCGGGCTACGCCCCTTTGTGTACCGCAAGTATCTGGATTTTGGCGCCATCGAGTCGCTGCGCGAACTGAAAGCGATGATCAATCGTGAGGTGAAGCGTAAAGGCATGCAGCAAAACATCAAACTGGGGCCTGGCGGCATCCGCGAGGTCGAGTTTGTGGTGCAGGCATTTCAACTGATTCGCGGTGGGCGCGACACCGAACTTCAGGTGGCTTCCTTGCATACGGCGTTGACACGCTTGCCAGCGCTTGGGCTGTTACCTCAGGAAGTGGTGGATGATCTGTTGCCGGATTACGCCTTCCTGCGCGATATCGAGCACGTCCTGCAGGCCCTGGAAGACCGCCAAACGCAAACACTGCCCGGTGCGGAAACGGATCGTGAACGGGTCGCGTTTGCCATGGGGCACGATGATTGGCCGAGCCTTGTGCACCAGTTGGATGAAGTACGCGAACGTGTTCGTCATCACTTCGACGCGGTTATTGCCGAGCCTGAAGACGAAGTGGAGAACGACAGCGATGAGCAAGCGCCGGGGCTTGAGCAGTGGCGGCTGCTTTGGCGTGGCGAGCTGGAGCAGGACGAAGCCCTGGAGCGCCTGGGGGAGGCAGGGTTCAAGGCCCCTGACAAGACACTCACGCGACTGTCTCGTTTGTATCATTCGCGTCAGGTGCAAAGCATGCAGCGTATTGGCTTTGAGCGCCTGGATGCGTTGATGCCTCTGCTGCTGGATGCCTTGGCCGATAATGACACGCCGGATACGGCGCTTTCGCGTGTTCAGCCGCTGATCGAAGCGGTGCTGCGGCGAACGGCGTATCTGGCCCTGCTGCGTGAAAACCCCCATGCGCTTGAGCATCTGATGCGTTTATGCGCGGCAAGCCCCTGGATCGCCGAGCAGCTGGCGCGCTACCCCATTCTGCTGGATGAGTTGCTGACCCCCGATACCCTCTATACGCCGGCCGATAAAGACCGTCTGGCGGATGAACTGCGCCAGACACTGAACCGGATTCCCGAGGATGACGAAGAAGCCCAGCTCGAAGCGCTACGGGTCTTCAAGCATGCCCAGATGCTCCACGTGGCAGCTTCGGATATCGTAGGCACTCGGCACTTGATGAAAGTGAGTGATTACTTAACTTATATCGCCGAGGTGATCCTGGATGCCGTGCTGGCGATGGCCTGGAAGCATCTCGCTGCCAAGCATGGCGTACCCAGCGGGTGCGATGCCCGCGAGCCCGCGTTCTTGATTGTGGGTTACGGCAAGCTAGGGGGAATCGAGCTGGGCTATGGGTCCGACCTGGACCTGGTGTTTCTCCACGATAGCGATGGACAGGGGACCACTGATGGCCCGCGGCCCATCGATACGCCCGTATTTTTTACCCGCTTGGGGCAGCGGGTTATTCATCTGCTCACGGCGGTAACCCCGGCGGGCAGCCTGTACGAGGTCGACATGCGGCTCAGGCCTTCGGGTAATTCCGGTCTATTGGTCACCTCGCTCGCCGCCTTTGCCGATTATCAGCGCCAGCACGCCTGGACTTGGGAACACCAGGCGCTGGTGCGAGCGCGCGTGGTGGCGGGTAACGCATCGTTGGCAGACAAGTTTGACCAGTTGCGCGGTGATATTCTGGGGCGCAGTCGGGATACGACCGCTTTGCGCGACGATGTGGTCAACATGCGTCAAAAAATGCGCGATCATCTTGCCACCAAAAGCGAGGGGGATACCTTCGACCTCAAGCATGACGCCGGGGGCATGGTGGATATCGAGTTCTTCTGTCAATACGCGGTGTTAGCACTTGCTAACCAGACGCCGTCGCTGCTGACCTATAGCGATAACATTCGTATTTTAGAGGCCCTGGCAGAGAGTGGGCACTTACCAGAGGAAGAGGCGGAACAGCTTCGCGAGGCGTATCTTGCATACCGGAGCGCGACCCACCGGGCCGCGCTGACCGGTGACAAAGCCGTGGGGCGTGCCGCTGATTACGAGGCCCATCGTCATGTCGTAACGGCATTGTGGCAGCGCTTTTTGGCGCCTTGAAGGCTGACAAGGACAGTGGATGAACACAGTACAGCAGGTAAGCAGAAGAGTAGAGGCGCGCAATGATCGGTAATATTATTGGCACCTTGCTGCCCGTTTTTCTGATTGCGGGAGCGGGTGCTGCCTATGGGCGCTTTCGCACGCCGGATATTCGCAGTTTGAATACCCTGAACATGGAGCTGTTCGTCCCGCTTCTGGTGTTCGCTGTACTGGCCGACCGGCAGGCACCACTGGCCGATTACGCCTGGCTGGCAAGTGCCGCCGTAGCCGTTGTGCTGGGCTCGGGGGTGGTGTTGTGGCCGGTTGCACGCTGGCTGGGTCTGGATATCAAAACCTTCCTACCTCCGATGATGTTCAACAATTCCGGCAACATGGGCGTGCCCTTGTTGGTCCTGGCATTTGGAGAGGAAGCGCTTCCGGCGGCGGTCGTGGTATTTATTATAGAAATGCTGCTGCATTTTTCGGTCGGCCTCTACATGCTTGATCCACGCACGTCGCTGTGGCGTTTGCTGCGCATGCCGATTGTCGCGGCGAGTCTGGCGGGTTTGGCCGTCAACGTTAGCGGAATGCCGTTGCCCGACTGGCTTTTAGAAGCAATGAACATGCTGGGTGGGGTATGCATTCCGCTGATGCTGTTTGCGCTCGGGGTGCGGCTGCTGGATATCGATTTCAGCGACTGGCGAACCGGCCTGCTCGGCGCCTTGCTGTGTCCTCTGTCGGGACTGGTCATTGCGCTACCGCTGATTGTGCTGCTGCCGCTTAATAGTCTTCAGGCGGCGGTATTGCTGGTGTTCGGCGCGCTACCGCCTGCCGTGTTGAATTACCTGGTTGCGGAGCAGTATCGACTGTCGCCGCACAAGGTGGCTTCCATCGTGTTGATAGGTAACCTGGGCAGCCTGGTGGTAATGCCGCTTACCCTGGCGGCGGCCTTTATCTGGCTTCATGCACCCCAATAAAGCCACCTGCCGTGGAAACGGGGGCATTCAAGCACTATCTAACTAACGCCATCGTCAGTTTTCTTGCCCGTTTCAGTTTTAATTTCATACTGTCCTTCGAGAACATCCTGATGGCGAGAGCCTGAAGAAGGTTCGGAGTGGTTGCCGCCAATGTCCTGGGCCTGTTGGGCGCGCATCTGCTCCATGCGTTTTTTCATCTTGTGGCGGACAAAGGGCATCATGGCCCAACCCACCAACAGGAAAAAAAGACCCAGCACGACGCCGACAATCATTAACAGGCCAAATGCCAGCCAGGTAAAGAGCAGCTTCAAGCTACCCATGACGCCATTTGGTTGAGTCCGGGTTGCCCGGGCGCGCCACTGGTGGGCGGCCTGCCAGGCGGCATTGCGTTGATCACGATTCATGTGGGGCATGAAAGCCTCCCTCGTTTGGTGTCACTGCTTGGAACACACCGGTTGGGGAGAGTTCAGTCACCTGGCTGGACCGTAAGTTAAAGTCGCGTTGCATGCAGAGCAAGGGCGCAGGTGTTACGCTCCTTTGCAGCGTAACGAGTTCATTTTAACAGGGTTGTTGTATGGCAAATCATGGAGGAAAGTCGGTGTTCATCGCATCGACACTGATCATTTTTGGCTTGGTGGTTGTCGGCGCATCTTTCCCGGAAAGTTTTGGCAGTGCCGCAGAGTCGGCACTCGCGACGATCACCGAGTTGTTCGGCTGGTTCTACCTATTTTCCGTGTTTGGCTTTGTGGTGTTTTTGTTTGGCCTGGCGCTCAGTAAATACGGAAAGGTGCGCCTGGGGCCTCAGGACAGTCGGCCCAACTATACCTTCTTTTCCTGGATCAGCATGCTGCTGGCCGCCGGATTCGGCGTAGGCTTGGTTTTCTACGGCATGGCCGAACCCATGTTTCATTACATTGACCCGCCCTACGGAGATGTGACCGCAGAAAGCGAAGCCTCGGCACGCTACGCGATCCAATACAGCTATTTCAACTGGGGGATTCACCAGTGGGCAGCGTTTTCTGTCGTCGGTTTGATCATTGCCTATTTCCAATTTCGTAAGGGTCAGGCGGGGCTGGTGTCCTCGGTTCTGTCATCGGTCACGGCGAAGCACCCAAGAATACGTCCTTACGCCTCCTGGCTGGACGTGTTTGCTGTCGTGGCCACGGTCATGGGGGTGGCGACTTCGCTAGGCCTTGGTGTGTTGCAGATGAATGGCGGGTTGAATGCCGTCTTTGGCCTGCCGGAAAACGGCTTTTGGCAGTTCGTCATCCTGTTCGTAATGTTTTGCGCTTATATGCTTTCCACTTGGTCAGGCCTTGATAAAGGCATCAAGCGTTTGTCCAATCTGAATATGATCCTCTGCATTGGCCTGATGCTTTATGTGTTGTTTACCGGCCCGACCGTCGCGATTCTCGAGACCATTACGGTCGGGATTGGCGATTATCTGCAAAACTTTATCGGTATGAGTTTGCGTACCGCGCCGTACAGCGATGAGAACTGGGCGAGCAGTTGGACCATTTTCTACTGGGCATGGGTTATCGCCTGGTCGCCTTTCGTGGGTACCTTTGTGGCCCGCGTGTCCAGGGGGCGTACAATCAAGGAGTATGTCTTTGGCGTGCTGTTGGTGCCGCCGCTACTGGCCTGCTTGTGGATTGGTGTATTCGGCGGCGCCGCGCTCAACATGGAAATTGTCGGTGAGAATATTGGTCTGGCGGCGGCGACCCAGGACAATATTACGGTGGCGTTATTTGAAATGTTCGAACTGATGCCGTTTTCCGGCGTGCTGTCACTCATTGCCATCATGTTGATTTTTGTTTTCCTGGTGACGTCCGCCGACTCGGCGTCTTACATCGTGGCGCAAATGACCGATAATGGTTCTATCAATCCGCCGCTTTACAAGCGGGTGTTGTGGGGTGTGCTGATCGCCGCGATCTGCTTTACCCTGATTTTGGCGGGCGGGCTGACCGGCCTGCAATCGGCAGCGGTGCTGTCCGCGCTGCCGTTTACCTTTATTCTCTATATGATGGTGATCGTGCTGGTGCGCGAACTGCGTGCCGACCGTAAAGCGATGCTTACCCAGCTCTACCGTCGCCACGGTGAAACGCCTGTGGGGGCCGATGCTTTTGAAGCGGAAGAGCTAGGCGAAGAAGAGCGTTTACGCCGTGCGCCCAACGTCGTCAATCGGCGTATCAATCACTGAAGGTGTCCCATGAAGGGTAACGACTGATGGTCAGGCAAACACGGCACGGAGCCACACGGCGGCAGTCCAAAGGGGCTGCCTTTGATCGCTGGCTGGACCATGCCGTGTGTGTCGCTGTCATAACGGCGCTGGTGATCGGGCTTGCCGCTGTCGTCGCACACTGGTGGCTGTGAGCCGGTCGTTCAAGCTGTCCGCGAACGGGTTTCGATGCGGTTTCGGCCCAGATGCTTGGCGTGATACAGGTGCTGGTCTGCCTGTGCCAGCAGTGCCGCTGCACTGAGCGTTGTCTGGGCTGATGTGCTGGCGACCCCCATGCTGGCGGTCAGGTGGGTATGCGTACTTGAGTAAGCGTGAGGAATGGCTAGAGACAGCACTGCCCGGCGTAAACGCTGGGCGACGTCAAGCGCGGCCGCTTCATCTTGATTGGGCAGGACGCAGACAAACTCTTCTCCGCCATAGCGTGCAAGCAGGTCATGGGCCGGGTCGATGCAGTTATTCAACACCTGTGCCACCGCGCGAAGCGTGTCATCTCCCATGGCGTGACCGTAATGGTCGTTAAATTCTTTAAAGTTATCGATATCGATAAAGATAACCGAGAAGGGGTGGGCACCTCGCTTGGCGCGCTTCCACTGCTGTTGATAAAACAGATCAAAATGCCGCCGGTTGGCGACACCGGTCAGTCCATCAATATGCGATAGGTGGTGGAGTTGGTCGCGTTGGTCCAACCCTTGTTGGAAGGCCTGCAGCAAGTGGTCAAGGCTGTCGACCAAATGCCCCAGCTCATCATGACGGTGGCCCCGCAACTGCGGTTTATCCCACTCGCCGGGGCGTTCAGGATCGGCATGCGCGATGGCGTCGTGGACCTTGAGCAGTGGTCGGGTAATAAAGTAATGGAAGAAGGCAATAATCAACAGGCTGAGTATAAAGGCTTCCAGCACGCTGGAGCCAACGACCGATATACTGCGATCAAGGAATTGTTGGGTAAGGCGCTGTTCATCAAGCCGAAGTTCGACCTCGCCCACCACGGCTTCGGGTAAGTCGACGGCCACGTAATAATTCAGCGGAATCTGGTAATGCAGCATATCGCCAAACAGCCGCTGGCTTAACCAACTCGACTCAACCGCCTCGGTGGGAGCAAACTCGGACAGGGGGCTGCCGAAATCGTCGCGGATGGCGACTTCGGCAATTTCGTTATCGCTGAATAACCCATAGGCGATCTGGTGAGCCAGGTCAGGGTTCAGTTGAAAAGCGGCTTCGGCGGCAGCGCCGCTGACGATAGCCAACTGCTGTTCAACACGCTGGGCAACATTCTGGCGCATCGACAAGGCGTGATTAAACAACTCTACACTGCCGGCAATAACGCTGATCAAGATAGCCAGCAATATGGTGAGCAGCGCTTGCTTGGACGTCAGGCTACCCGAGCGCAACGGTATGGAAGTTTTATTCATGGCGCGAAACTCCGCGCGCCTCGCCAAGGGGAGGAAGGTGGTGCTGTAGCCGCTTGATCAGATCCTTGGATACGCTGGGATGACAGGCAAGATAAAGCGGTGCGCGATAAAACGTAAACAGGTGCCGTAACGCCACGTTTTTCGCGTTGGCCAGAAACTCGCCGGTGGCTTTGCCGGTGACGATGACATCAACGAGTCCCGCGTCCAGGCGCGCCAGGTTTTCGCGTTCATTCGGTGCGCGCAGCACGTCGACTCCCTGAGCAGCGACATGATTACCCACCGCATCTTCGCGGAAGCTACCCACACGAAAGTGAGCCAGTTCTTGTATTGAACTCGCCTGGATATCCCGGCCAGCAAGGCTGAATGCTGCCCACTCGTTGATAGCCAGCGGCCCCGCCCAGCGAAAGAGCGCCTCGCGCTCAGTGGTGCGGGTGGTCGAGTAAACGCAGTGTTGCTCGCGCAGGCGTGCAGCCGTATAGGCCCTTGCCCAGGGCAGCACCCGAAACTCCGCGTCAATATCTGCCGCCTGCAATGCCTCGCGCAGCACCTGGGTGGCACTACCCATGATCTGTCCTTGCTCGCTTGGGTAATTGAAGGGTGGGTAATCTTCGGTATTGATGATCAGCGGTGTCGCGCTGAGTGGCTGGCTCAGGGCCAGCAATAACGTAGCAAGCAAAGACCGCCAGCATGACGCGATGCGTTGTTGTATTGGGTTAGTTCGCATGATGGCCGGCCTCCCGGTCTTTTTGTCCAGCACGAACATTCTCCAGGGCCTTCTGCAGGCGATTAATCAGGCCTTGAGCCGTGGCCGGGTTGAAAGCAAAGTATAAATCCGATTCGCTTAACGTATGCACGGCAGTCAATCGACTGGCCTCAACGCCTTCCTGTGTGGCGATCCAGCGCGCCACTTCATCGCTGTAGGCCCATAAATCGACGCGCCCACGACGTAACATGTGCAAGGCGCTGCGGTTATCAATGGCCGGGCGGAGTAACTCGGCCGGGTAGTCGGCTTCTTGCAGCGCCTGAGCGCCAATATCTTCACGAATCACCGTGATGCTCAACCGCTTGTCAATTGCCTCTTCCAGCGACGCGAGCCGAGCGACCTGGTTATCCCAGGTCAACAGTACGACCCGGTCGCGTGCGATGGGGCCTACCCATTTGAAGTGTGCTTCTCGGGCAGGGGTGCGGGTGGTCGAAAATAACGCTGTATTGGGTTCACTTTGCGCCAACTCGTAGCCGCGTATCCAAGGGTAGTAGAGAATATCCTCACGCTTGAAAGGTGTGCCAGCCTGCTCAAGTATTGACTCAAGCAGCGTGATCGCTCGGCCTTCCAATTGGCCAGTCTGTGGGTCCTGATAATTATAGGGAGGGTATTCTTCGGTAACAAAGGTGAGCGACGTCAGGTCAGAAGACGAGCCGCCAGCGAGTGCCAGCGGTGCGAGAAGCAACAGCAGGCCTGCTAGCCAGCGCCCGACGATCGGCTTTCGACGACACCTTACTCCCCCCGCTTCCTTCATGCATTAACGTCCCTGTTATTAGATGATCAATCAAACTTAGAGCAAGCTGCCGCGACTGTCACCTCTATTCTTCCAACGATAGGCGTGTCGCTTTTGTGCGCCAACCTGATACGCTTGGCACCTTGTTAGCTGGTGAGAGACATCATGGTGCACGCTCAACCTACCCAAGCTGCTTCAGGCTTCGCTTCGCGTCGTGAAATTTTTGGCTGGGCGATGTTCGATTTTGCCAACCAAGCCTATACCTTGCTGATTATCACTGTGGTTTTCGGTGAATTGTTTACCACCGTGATTGTGGGTGACCGCGGCGATAACTTTCGTCTTGCCAATCTGCTATGGAGTCTCGCCCTGGCTACCAGTTATTTGTTGGTAGTTGTCACCGCACCCTTATGCGGCGCAATCATGGATGAGCGGGCAGAAAAGAAACGCTTCCTGCTGTTCAGCTACCTGGCGACGGTTGCGACGACCGCTATGCTGTATTTTGTGGCGCCTGGCTATGTGGTCATCGGGCTCATACTTATCATCATTTCGAACTATGCCTACTCGATGGGTGAGTCATTTATCGCGGCCTTTCTGCCTTCGCTGGGTCCTCCCGAGGCATTGGGTAAGATCTCCGGGTTTGGCTGGGCGCTGGGCTATATCGGTGGGCTCTTTGCCGCGGGGTTCACGCTGGTGGTGTTGGGCGAAGCAAGCGCTGATAACTTCGAGCGCATTCGCTGGGTAGGTCCCTTCGCTGCTGGATTTTTCCTGGTGGCCGCCATACCCACCTTCATATGGCTGAAAGAGCGGGCAATGCCGCAACCGCATCGCGGATCCTACTGGCATACGGCGCGTCGGCGCGTCACGGCTACCTTTCATGACCTGAAGCATTTCAGGGATCTGTCGGTGTTTCTGGTATCGCTGCTGTTTTCGATGGCAGGGGTGTACATCATTATCGCCTTTGCCTTTATTTACGGCGCCCAGGTGATTGGTTGGGAAGCAAGCGTGCGCAATATCATGTTCATTATTGTGCAAATTACGGCGGCCGCCGGGGCGTTAGGGTTTGGTTGGATTCAGGACCGGCTGGGTGCCAAGCGTACCTATCAGATTACTCTGGGGCTGTGGATCGCCGCCATTCTGGCTATCTGGCTGACCCCGCAGTTCACCGACTGGGTGAACCAGGTCACTGAATGGCAATGGCAACCCCAGTATGTCTTCTTGTTCGTGGGGTGTTTAGCCGGGCTGAGCCTGGGTTCCAGTCAGTCGGCTAGCCGCGCGCTGGTCGGCTTATTCTCGCCAACGACCAAGTCAGCGGAGTTCTTTGGCTTTTGGGGGCTGGCCAACAAGCTGGCAGGTGTCATCGGGATTGTGCTGCTGGGAGGGTTGCAGGCCTTGGTCGGTCTCCAGGCATCTATCCTACTGTGCGCGGTATTGTTTGGCGTGGCGATGCTGGTTTGCGCAAGGGTAAATGAAGCGCGTGGTCGCCAGGCCGCCCTGAACTGGCAGGCATCCTCTTAGTCGCTTGTGTCAGCTGTAGCTATATGCTTAGCTGCACAGTCATGGATCCCAATACAAGGAGTTGATATGGGCATTGAAGTGGGTGGATTACTGGGGCTTATCTGGCTCGTCATCATCGTCTGGGCCATCATTAAGGTAGCGAAAAGCACTGCCGGTGGCCTGGCCAAGTTACTGTGGATATTGGTGTTGCTGTTTTTTCCGCTGGTCGGGCTGATCGTGTGGTTGCTGCTGGGGCCGAAAGGATAGCGAAACGTTACTGGTGATGTAGATATGAATAAGGCAGGCCCTGGGCCTGCCTTATTAAGTCACTACTATAGATAAATGGCGATCAGCTTTGTTCTTCACCGGGAGGGGATTTGTAATGCCCAGGGATTTTAAGTTTCTCCCCGTTAGGCAAATCACGCACTTGGGTAGGAACGTAAACACGTTTGATGACACTTTTGGGTTTGTCACTTCCCATGACCGTCTCCTCCTGTCAGGTTGACGACAGCGTAGTCACTTACATTAGCTGTCGGTGTGGCAAGAATCAAGCGGCGGCTTTTGGGTAAAATGTTTAAGAAACGTGCATATTGCGTCAGCTGACAAGCGCTTGAGCACTTTTGAGGTATTCTGTAAATAAACATAAACAGCCTGCTTCTGTGTGGGGTAAGCAGGCGATAAGACACATAGCTTAAGTGGAGTTGACAACTAGGATGGTGGATCACTTAGAAGAACGGTTTCAGACGCTTGGAAGTCAAGAATCGCACAAGCCTGATTATCCCGACCAGGATCACGTGCTCATCATTGAGGATGATCAGCGCCTGGCTGAGCTGACCCGGGATTATCTGGAAGCCAACGGCTTTCAAGTCACGCTGGAGGCTGATGGGGCGAAGGGAGTGGATCGCATCCTGACCCTGCAGCCGGATCTGGTGATTCTTGATTTAATGCTGCCCGGGGAAGACGGCCTGGCGATCTGTCGTCGCGTGCGACCCAACTTTGCAGGTCCGATCATGATGTTGACGGCACGTACGGACGATCTGGATCAGGTATTGGGACTTGAAATGGGCGCGGATGACTATGTGCCCAAGCCTGTTCAGCCAAGGGTACTCCTGGCCCGCATGCGAGCGCTGTTGCGGCGTGCCGACGGGCCAGCCTCGGAAGGCGAAATACGTCTGCGCTTCGAGAATCTTGAAATCGATAATGCCACCCGTGAAGCCTGGCTGTCGGGGGAACGCATCGATTTGACCAGCGCCGAGTTCGACCTGCTTTGGTTGCTGGCGCGCAATGCCGGGCGTGTGCTCACCCGTGAAGAGATTTTTAATGATCTGCGTGGGATCAAATATGATGGGCAGGATCGTTCGATCGATGTGAGAGTGTCACGTATTCGTCCTAAGATTGGTGATGACCCCAACCAGCCCCACCGTATCAAGACGGTACGTAGTAAGGGCTACCTGTTTGTAAAAGACAGCTAAGAAGGACAGCTACATGCGGCGGGTGCTCAGCCACGGCTCGTTTTTACGCTTTTATCTGCTGCTGGGTGCCGCGCTGCTAATGGTGTTTTTAATTGCCCTGGGCGGGCGCGCCTTTATCGAGCAGGTTAGCCGCGAGGACTATCGCGAGGCATTAACGGCGCTGCCAATGTCATTAATGACGCAGCAACTCGCCGACAGCACGCCGCGCGAACGCCAGGCGAAGCTAGCGGGTTGGGCTGAGCAGCTCGATATGCAGTTGACACTTTTGCCGTTGGAAGATGCTTCCCTGAGCTATTTCGAGCGTTCCCGCCTGGAGCGGGGAAAAGTACTGGTGGCGACGTCTCCCTGGCGATTACAGCGCCGCCTCCCTGGCCAACCCTGGCTGTTACAGGCCGACTTCCCTTACTGGAGCGAGCGACAGTGGCACGCCACCATAGAGATACTCGGTGCGTGGCTGTCGCCGCTTGACGGTAACGAACGTCGTGAGCGGCTTGGTGCACTGGAGCAGGGTGGCTGGCCACTTTCGCTGACCGATCGCCCCCCTGCTGCGTTGAGTGATGCGCAGCGTCGCCAGCTCAATCGCGGCGAGGTCGTCACGCGTTTACGCGGTGAACAACTATCGATAAGCTTCGTCTATCAGCTGTCCGACGGCTCCCAATGGCTTGAAGTAGGGCCTGCAGCCGGGGGCTCCGTCCTGCCGTTGAACCTTCACCTGCCGTTATTGATGGCTCTGATGGTCGTGCTGGCGCTGATTATCTACCTGGTGATGCGCAGTATCGAATCACGCATGGCGCGTCTCGAGCTGGCGGCGACAAGGATTGCCAGTGGTCGCCTGGAAACCCGCGTCAAAGTCGAAAGCGGCGACTTTCTTGGGCGCCTGGGCATGGCGTTCAACGGGATGGCCAATCAGGTGCAGTCGCTGTTGCGTGGGCAGCAGGAGATGATTCGCGCCGTGTCACACGAGCTGCGAACGCCGGTAGCCCGTATCCGTTTTGCCGTGCAAATGGTCGAGGATATGACCGATCAGCCCGCGATACGACGCCAGCTTCAGGGTATCGATACCGATATTGCCGAGTTGGATGAGCTGATCGATGAAATTCTCACCTATGCCCGGCTGGGGGGCGAGACGGTCAACGGCGCCGAGCTGGAAACGTCGCTGGTGGAATGTCGGGCGATGGCCGAGCGGGTGATCGATTCGCTTTCGCCGCTTCATGAAGGCTTGTCGATAACGCTGGCGCCGGGGCCTGACGTCGAGCTCCTGGCGGAGCCTCGCTACCTGCAGCGCGCGCTGCAGAACCTGGTCAGTAATGCCTGCCGACATGGTCAGTCCAAGGTGGTGATTGGACTATGGGATGAGCCCCACCTGGTGCGTATTGACGTGGAGGATGATGGACCGGGGATTCCAGCCGATGCTCGGGCCGACGTGTTCAAACCTTTCGCCCGTCTGGACGATAGCCGTGCGCGCAGTTCGGGGGGCTACGGGCTGGGGTTGTCGATTGTGCAAAAAGTCATGGCAGGCCATGGCGGTAGCGTCACCGTGGATACCAGCCCTTCCCTGGGTGGCGCGCGCTTCACGCTACTGATTCCGCGTCGCGAGTCGCCGGTTTGATACCGTTGAGGACGGCAAACGACGTTTCCCGTGCGGTGCGTAAAAAATCCTGCATCCATGGCGCCTCCAGCGTTTCTTCCCGCACGGCGGCATACAGGGTGCTCCACACACCCTGCTCTCCAAGCTTCACGGCACTAACGTAGTCGCGTTCCAGGTACTCCGAGAGCGCCCAGTTAGGCAGCGCACAGACACCACGGCCGCTGGCGACAAGCTGCATCATCATGATCGTCAGCTCGGCGGTGCGGATTTCCCGGGGGCGCACATTGGCGGGTGTTAAAAACTGGCTAAAGACGTCAAGTCGTGACTGCTCGACCGGGTAGGTGATCAGGGTTTCATCGGCCAGTGCCTCGGGCGTCACGAAGCTCTGACCGGCAAGTGGATGTTGCCTGGCAACCGCGAGCAATCCTTCATAGCGGAACAGCGGCGCGTAGTGCACCCCCTCGATGGGCTGCGGATCAGCCGTGATCACCAGATCGAGCTGTTCGCGCGCCAGCGCGGGCAGCGGGTCAAAGTGGTGGCCGCTGGGTATGTCGATCTCGACCTCGGGCCAGTGATCGCGAAAGTAGTCCACCGTGGGCATCAGCCACTGGAAGCAGCTGTGGCACTCAATGGCCATGTGCAGTCTCCCCATTTCGGTTCCGGCCATGCGTGCCAGGTCGCGCTCGGCCTTGCGCACTTCGGGCAGAACCTCATCAGCGAGTGCCAGTAAACGCAGTCCGGCGCGGGTGAATTCAACCGGCCGGGTCTTGCGCATGAACAGTGGGCTATCCACCCGGCTTTCAAGGTCTTTCAACTGATGTGACAGCGCAGATTGGGTGAGATGGACCCGCTCGGCCGCCTCTACCAGAGACCCTGTCTCACGCAGCGCCAGCAGGGTGCGCAAGTGGCGTAATTCAATCATGATGAAGGTTTTTCATAGTTAATATTAAAAACTTTAGTTTGATTCACTTTCTGTCGATGCCCAGACTAAGTGAAATCATTCACGTTGCAAGGTTTCATCATGACAGTTTCTCATATCCTCGGCTATCCCCGAATTGGCGCTCGTCGCGAGCTCAAAAAAACCACTGAAGCCTACTGGCAGGGCGAGTGTTCCCGCGAAGAGCTTGAACAGACCGGCCGGGACTTGCGTTTGCGCCATTGGCAAGCCCAACAGGCGGCGGGACTCGACATGGTCAGCGTGGGCGATTTCGCGTTTTACGATCAGGTGCTGAATGTCTCGGTGCTGTTAGGCGCGGTACCCGAGCGCTTCAATGCGGCACAGGAAGTGGCGGCGGGTGACGTTGACCTGGATACCACCTTTCGCATGGCGCGGGGACGTGCGCCCAGCGGCGAACCGGCAGCTGCCTGCGAAATGACCAAGTACTTTGATACCAACTATCATTATCTGGTCCCGGAGCTACACCAAGGGCAACGTTTTGCTCTGGCCTCCCACCGGCTTTTCGACGAAGTCGATGAAGCATTGACCGCGGGATTTACCCCCAAGGTGACCCTGACCGGTCCGCTCACTTGGCTGTGGCTGGGGAAATCCCAAAGCGCCGAGCTGGACCGATTGACGCTGCTGGATAGCATCCTGGATGTCTACTGCGACGTGCTGGCACGCCTGGCCACCCAGGGGGTCGAGTGGGTTCAACTGGATGAGCCAGCACTGGTGCAGGACTTGCCCCTTGCCTGGCAGCAGGCCTTTGAACGTGCCTATCACCGCTTGCAGTCCGCTCCCTTGAAGCTGATGGTGGCCAGCTACTTTGGCGGCCTGGGTGATAATCTGTCGGTGGCGACCCGGCTGCCGGTGGATGGGCTTCACATTGATGCAGTGCGCGCGCCTCAGCAGGTAGACAGCGTGATTGATCGACTGAGCCCGCACCAGGTGCTATCGGTGGGGTTTGTTGATGGCCGCAATATCTGGCGTGCCGACCTTGCCGCGCTGCGCGAATGCCTGCTGCCGCTCAAGGTTCGCCTGGGTAAGCGGCTTTGGCTGGCGCCAAGCTGTTCGCTGCTGCACGTGCCTGTGGATCTTGCCCAGGAGACAGACCTTGATGAAGCTTTGGTCAGTTGGCTGGCCTTTGCCCGCCAAAAGCTCGACGAAGTGGTTTCCCTGGCCCGGCTGATCGATAATCGCGCCACCGACCTTGATGAGCAGCGCTTGAAAGCGGCAACGCAGGCGTTGGATGTCCGGCGTGAATCAGGGCGTATTCATCAGCCAGCCGTCAGTGCTCGCGTTGCCGCTATCACGTCCGAGGACAGCCAGCGCGGCTCTCCCTATGCAGAACGCGCGGTGGCGCAACGGCGTGCCCTGAACCTGCCCCTGTTGCCGACCACGACGATTGGCTCCTTCCCGCAAACCTCCGATATTCGTGCGGCGCGGCGTGCTTTTAAAGCGGGTGAGATAAGCCAGGCCGACTACGAGGCGCGCATGCGCTCGGACATTGCCTACGCGGTCGAGCGTCAGGAAGCCTTGGGTCTGGATGTGCTGGTTCACGGTGAGGCCGAGCGCAACGACATGGTGGAGTACTTTGGTGAACAGCTGGACGGCTTTGCCTTTACCCGTTTTGGCTGGGTGCAAAGCTATGGCTCGCGGTGCGTCAAGCCGCCGGTCATTTTTGGTGACGTGAACCGTCCGGCCGCCATGACCGTACGCTGGAGCGAGTATGCGCAAACGCTGACCGACAAGCCCATGAAGGGCATGCTGACGGGGCCGGTGACGATCCTGCAGTGGTCGTTTGTACGCGATGATCAGTCCCGGGAAACCACCTGTCAGCAGATTGCCCTCGCGCTGCGCGACGAAGTGCAGGATCTGGAGCGCGCCGGCATCAGGATCATTCAAATCGACGAGCCCGCCCTGCGGGAGGGCTTGCCGCTGCGCCAGCATGAATGGCAGGGCTACCTGGACTGGGCAGTGGCGTGTTTCCGATTAAGTGCCTCAGGCGTCGACGACAGCACCCAGATTCACACCCATATGTGCTATTCGGAGTTCAACGACATCATAGGTGCGATTGCGGCGCTGGACGCTGACGTGATCACCATCGAAACGTCACGCTCGAATATGGAATTGCTGGACGCTTTCCAGGACTTTGCCTATCCCAATGAAATGGGGCCCGGTGTTTACGATATCCACACGCCGAATATTCCCGATGTGGCGTGGATGGTCGATTTGCTGGAAAAGGCGCTGGAAAAGATGCCCGCCGAGCAGCTGTGGGTCAATCCGGACTGCGGCCTGAAAACCCGCACCTGGGCGGAGGTGGAGCCGGCCCTGGCCAATATGGTCCAGGCTGCCCGGCAGATTCGTCAGCGCTATACGTAAGCGACATACTACAGGACGTTTAACCCCGGCTTGGTGCCGGGGGGGTTAACTGGGCTAGCTTTTGCTGGCGTAGGCGTAGAGCAGGGTTTCCTGGGCGCTGATCGCATCCCCGCTACCGGGGTTTTGAAGGTGATAACTGCCGTCGCTTTGCAGCAGCCAGCTCTGGCAATTGTCGACCAGGTAGGTTTCCAGGTCCTTGCGTACCCGCGTGGCGAGCTTTTTATCCAATAGTGGAAAGCAGGTTTCCACCCGGTGGAACATGTTGCGCGACATGAAGTCGGCGCTTGAACACCAGATCTCCGGCTTGCCGTCGTTGTGGAAATGGAAAACCCGTGTGTGTTCCAGGAAACGGCCAATGATCGAGCGCACACGAATATTGTCCGACACACCCGGCAGGCCGGGTTTCAGGCAGCACATGCCACGAATGATCAGGTCGCATTCAACACCCGCCTGGGAGGCGCGATAAAGCGCCTTGATCAGTTTCGGCTCGGTGAGCGAATTGCACTTGATGATGATGTGGGCTCGCTTGCCCTTGCGGGCGACCTGGGCTTCACGGTCGATCATTTCCATGAGCCGCTCGTGCAGGGTAAACGGCGCATGGAGCAGCGTGTCGATCTTGCGCGCGCGGCCCATCCCCGACAGTTGCTGAAATACCCGGTGAACGTCGGCGCAAAGTGCCTTGTTGGCGGTCAGCAGGCTATAGTCGGTGTACAGCTTGGCGGTCTTCGAATGGTAGTTACCAGTACCCAGATGGGCGTAGTGGCGTAGTTCACCGCGTTCGCGGCGCACGATGTGCAGCATCTTGGCATGCGTCTTGTACGCCATGATGCCGTAAATCACGATGGCCCCGGCTTCCTGCAGGCGCGATGCCAGCTGTAGATTATCGGCTTCGTCAAAGCGCGCGCGCAGCTCGATCACCACGGTGACTTCTTTGCCCTGGCTGGCCGCGTCCACCAGTGCGCTGACAATCGGCGAATCGGCCCCGGTGCGGTAGAGCGTCTGTTTGATGGCCAGCACATTCGGGTCGCGGGCTGCTTCGCTGAGCAGGTCCTCAATTGGCGAAAACGACTGGAAAGGGTGGTGCAGCAGCACGTCCTGCTTGGCGATGGCATCAAACAGGCTGCCGCCTTTCAGGGCTTTGGGGATCCCAGGCGTGTACGGCCGGTAGAGCAGCTCCGGCCGGTCAACATCGCCAAGAACGGCCATCATCCGGGTCAGGTTGACCGGGCCTTGCACACGGTACAGGTCGTCAGCTTCAAGGCTGAATTGGCGCAGCAGGAAGTTGGTCAGGTCGTCCGGGCAGTTATCGGCCACCTCCAGACGTACGCCACTGCCATAGCGGCGAGCCAAAAGCTCGCCACGCAGCGCGGAGGCCAGGTCGGAGACCTCTTCCGGGTCAACGCTCATGTCGGCGTTGCGTGTCAGGCGGAACTGGTAGCAACCGCGCACCTTCATGCCTGGAAACAGTTCTTCAGCATGGGCATGAATCATCGACGACAGGAACACGTACTCGGTATAGCCCTCGCTGCACAGATGCTTGGGCAGTGCCATGAGGCGTGGCAACGAGCGGGGCGCGGGGAGAATCGCCATGCCCCCGGCGCGTCCAAAGGCATCTTTGCCCTCCAGCTCGACGATAAAGTTGAGGCTTTTGTTCACCAACCGCGGAAAAGGGTGCGAGGGGTCCAGCCCGATGGGACTGATGACCGGCATGATGTCGTTGTTGAACAGCTCGTGGACCCAGTCTTTTTGCGCCTTTGTCCATTGGTCGCGGCGACGGAACCTTAGCCCCTGCGCTTCTAGAGCAGGCAACAACGTATCGTTGAGAATCTGATACTGGCGGACGATTTGCGCGTGGGCAATGTCAGAAATCTCGGCAAGCACCGCCCTTGGCAGCCGCCCGTCGGCACCCGTTGTATCGTCACCCAGGGCAATCTGGTGCTTGAGTCCGGCCACACGAATTTCAAAGAACTCATCCATGTTGGATGAAAAAATCAGCAAGAACATCAATCGGTTGAGCAGTGGGTGTGCTTCATCCAGCGCCTGCTCCAGCACACGGATATTGAACTGCAGGTGGGAGAGCTCGCGATTGAAGTAAAGCTGCGGGTCGTCCAGATCGGTCTCAGGCAGCGCTTCGCGGGCCTGAACGCCTGTGGGCGTGCGGTTGACGCGAAGCGTGGACATCTCGCTGTCGCTACCGTCATTATCATGGCGCGGGTAGGGCGAGTTATCGGTGACCTGGTCGTCCATGGTAGCTGCCTCCGGCGTTAGTCGTCTCTGAGCATATCACTGCCTGATACGCATCTGTTAACGCAGTATGGCGGAGGAAGATGACAAAGACGTGTCACGGCATTGTCATCTACGCTTTACTGGCTTCAGCCTCCCAGGATCAACGCGCATTCGTCAGCAGACGTGCGGCGTCAAGGGCAAAGTAGCTCAGAATACCGTCTGCCCCGGCGCGCTTGAAGCACATCAGAGACTCCAGGATGACCGTGTCGGCATCCAGCCAGCCATTGTCGAAAGCAGCGCGGTGCATCGCGTATTCGCCACTTACCTGATAGGCATAGGTGGGCACGCGCAACTCGCTTTTGACCCGCCGGACAACATCCAGGTAAGGCATTCCCGGTTTGACCATGACCATGTCAGCTCCCTCGGCAATGTCCATTGCCACCTCATGAAGGGCTTCGTCGCTGTTGGCCGGGTCCATCTGGTACGTCCGCTTGTCGGCTTTGCCCAGGTTGGCGGAGGAGCCCACGGCATCGCGGAAGGGACCGTAGTAGTGCGAGGCGTACTTGGCACTGTAAGCCATGATGCGCACGTTGTGCAGATGCTCCTGTTCAAGCACCTGGCGGATAGCGCTGATACGCCCGTCCATCATGTCGGAGGGGGCAACGACATCGGCACCGGCTTCGGCATGGGAGAGCGCCTGTTTGAGCAGGGTGTCGACGGTGCGGTCGTTAAGCACGTACCCGTTCTCGTCGATAATCCCATCCTGGCCGTGGATGGTGTACGGGTCCAGGGCGACGTCGGTGATGATACCCAGTTCCGGCAGCGCCTCCTTGAGTGCGCGCACGCTGCGCTGTACGAGCCCGTTGGCGTTGTAGGCCTCTTCGGCGAGTTCGGTTTTCTGTTCACCGCCGACAACCGGGAACAGTGCGATTGCGGGAATGCCCAGCGCATAGGCGTCGCGGGCCTGCTCGATCAACAGGTCAATCGACAGGCGCTCCACACCCGGCATAGAGGCGATGGCTTCGCGCTGCTGGCTGCCTTCCAGGACGAAAACCGGCAGAATGAGGTCGCCGGGCGTCAGCGTTGATTCGCGCATTAAACGGCGGGAGAAGTCGTCGCGGCGCATGCGACGCAGACGCGTCGCGGGAAAGTGGCGAGGGGTAGGTGTACTCAACGGTATTCTCCACAAAAACTCGTAAATGAGGGTATCTGCCGACCTTGGCTGAGTATATCAGCCCTGGTCTGCATCGAAAGCCGTCTTGTGGTGCGCTGAAAGACTGACTAAAGTGGCGCAAACGCTGCTGAACGAGCAGGCCCTGCACAAGGAGAAAAGCATGACCAAACAGGTAGCAGTGATTCTTGCTGGCTGCGGTGTATTCGACGGGTCGGAAATTTACGAAACCACCCTGACGCTACTGCGCTTGGACCAGTTGGGGATAGGATATCGTTGTTTTGCCCCGGATATCGAGCAGCACCATGTGGTCAATCACCTCACCCAGGAGACTGACACGGACGAAAAACGTAACGTGCTGGTGGAATCAGCACGTCTGGCCCGCGGTGACGTCAGCCCACTAACTGACCTGGCGGCTGACGAATTTGACGCGGTAATTGTACCGGGTGGTTTTGGTGTCGCCAAAAACCTATCGGATTTCGCCTTGGCGGGAGACAGCATGCAGGTGTTGGCGTCGTTCAGGGAAGTCCTGTCAGGCTTTCGCGAAGATGCCAAGCCGATCGGCCTGATCTGCATTGCGCCAGTGTTGGCGACGCGTTTGTTGGGCGACGGGATCGCCGTGACGGTGGGCAATGATCCTGGCGTATCCGGGGCCATCAGCGCCATGGGCGGCCTTCACCGTAGCTGTAGTGTCGAGGATATCGTGGTCGATCTTGAGCACCGCGTGGTCTCGACGCCTGCCTATATGCTGGCAACGCGGATCAGTGAAGCGGCCACCGGCATCTTCAAGCTCGTTGATCGGATCGATGAAATGATGGACTGACCCATTAGCGACGCTCTCCGCCGGACGTCTATATCCATCCACAAACCGCTGCCTTTGGGCAGCGGTTTGTTTTTAGTGCGAGCTATTCTTCACCTGACGCTTCGGCGGCCTTTTCGGCGCGCCGCTTGCGGACCAGGCGGCCAAACAGCAGGCCAACCTCGTAAAGCAGGTACATGGGAATGGCCAGCAGGCTTTGCGATATGACGTCGGGTGGTGTGAGCACCATGCCAATCACGAAACAGCCCAGGATAATGTACGGGCGTTTTTGGGAGAGGCTCTCGACCGTGGTCGCGCCGGACAGAATCAGTAAAAACGTGGCAACCGGAATTTCAAACGCCACGCCAAAGGCAAAGAAGAGCTTGAGCACGAAGTTCAGGTACTGATTGATATCCGTCATTACCGTGATGTTTTCCGGCCCTGCCTGGGTGAAAAACGCAAACAGCAACGGAAACACCACGTAATATGCAAACGCCGCCCCGGCATAGAACAGCAGAATGCTGGAGACCAGGATCGGAATTGCCAGTGCTTTCTCGTTATCGTAAAGCCCTGGTGCGATAAACGACCAAGCCTGGTGCAGCACAAACGGCACCGCAATAAATAGCGCTGTTACCAACGTCAGTTTGAACGGTGCAAGAAACGGTGAGGCCACTTCGGTCGCAATCATTTGCGACCCTGGGGGCAGCAGCGCCATCAGCGGTTCTGCCACGAAAAGATAGATGTCGTTCGAGAACGCATAAAGCCCGAGAAAGATCAAAAGAATCGCGATAACCGCGCGCATCAGTCTCGAGCGCAGTTCAATGAGGTGCTCGATTAACGGCGCTTGTTTCTGATCATTGCTGGGCTCCTGCGAATCATCAGAGGTGCTCATGGGTGCTTGCTGTCCTTGGTAGATGACTCGGCGTCGGGCGACGCGGGTGCTTTCTCACGGACGGTTTCCAGTGCTTCATCCAGATGCGAGGCGGCACTGGCGGCACGCTTTTCCGACGTCGTTGATGGGTCGCCGGAGGCTGGCGTTGGCTTTTCGGGGGCGTCCGCTATCCGCTCTACGTCATGCTTGGCTTTGCGAAGGCTGTCATCGAGCTTTTTCTGCTGGTCAGAGAGCGTTTGACGCAGATCTTCCGCTTCGAGCTGGGCGCTGATTTCGCGCTGCATGCCCGAGACGGTGCGCTTGATCTTGCCGACCCACAGGCCGACCGTGCGCGCCGCGCGGGGAAGGCGTTCCGGACCCAGTACCAGGAGCCCGACAACGCCAATGACCAGAATTTCAAAAAAGCCAAAATCGAACATGGCTTATTTGCGCTCGTCTTGATGATCAGCTGTCTGTTTTTCTTTCTCTTCCGCTTGAACGTCGTAAGTGTTGCCAGCCTCATCGTGACGAACTTTCGCCTGGGGCTGGTCATCGTCCTTCTTGCTGGCGTCTTTCTCGTCTTCATGGACGGCTTTCTTGAAGCCTTTCACCGCACCGCCCAGGTCGGTACCGACGTTGCGGAGCTTTTTCGTGCCGAAAACCAGGATGATGATGCCTAGTACAATCAGCAACTGCCAAATACTGATACCACCTAACATAAGCGTGTCCTCGTGATGGGGCTGTGTTGCAAAGCCTGAAGGCTATTGTTGACGCGCCGCTTTTTCGTCGTGGCCGGAAATGCCGAAACGGCGCGCCAATTCGTTGAGTACATCCTGGTGATCCAGGTCCAGATGCGACAGCATCACCAGGCTATGAAACCATAGGTCGGCGGTTTCGGCGACCAGTGCCTGTCGCTCGTCAAAGCTGCCATGTTCGGCGTCTTTGGCGGCGAGCAGTGTTTCGGTGGCTTCCTCGCCGAGTTTTTCGAGTATCTTGTTCAATCCCTTGTAATGCAAGGAGGCAACATAAGAATCGTCCGGCGACGCGTGACGACGCTGACGTAATACGTCGGCGAGCGCATCAAGCACAGGTGCATTATTAGGGGTGTAAGGCGTCGTGTCCATGGGGATCCTCGGGTTCTTGAACTATTGCCATACCAGCAGCAGCAGACCGATGGCGGCTGCGACAAGCACCGGCCATTGCTGACTGCCTGCCCATTGGCTCAGTGGCTGCCAGGCCAGTGCCAGGCCTAGCAGAACCAGGCCAATACGCAGGCGATGCTGGCGTTTGCCCTGGCGAGCCATTTGCTGTTGCATGTCGCTGATGGCAGAGGTCTGCTGGTGACGCTGGCGGTGCTCGTGCTCCATGCGGCTGAGCGCCTGATGCGCCAGTACCGGTAGCTCGGGTAACTGGTGCGACAGTTCCGGTGCCTGGCGCTTCAACGAGCGCCATAGGCCGCCGACGCCCGCCCGTTCTTTCATCCACTGCTCGAGATAGGGTTTTGCCGTGCTCCACAGGTCCAGGTCAGGGTAAAGCTGTCGGCCTAGGCCCTCAATATTGAGCAAGGTCTTCTGCAACAGTACCAATTGGGGCTGTACTTCCATGTTAAAGCGCCGTGCGGTCTGGAACAGCCCCAGCAGGACCTGGCCGAAGGATATATCTTTCAACGGTTTTTCCAGAATCGGTTCGCAAACCGTGCGAATCGCCGCTGCAAACTCGTTGGCGCGGGTGTTTTCGCCCACCCAGCCCGATTCAATGTGCAGTGCAGCGACTTCGTAATAATCCTGATGGAAAAACGCCAGCAGGTTGCGGGCCAGGTAATCCTGATCCTCCCGTGTCAGGCTGCCGACAATACCGCAGTCAATGGCGATATATTGCGGATCTTCCGGGTTATCACAGTTGACGAAAATATTGCCGGGGTGCATATCGGCATGGAAGAAATTGTCGCGAAACACCTGGGTAAAGAAGATTTCCACACCGCGCTCGGCGAGCTTCTTGAGATTGGTACCGTTGGCCTTGAGGGTGTCGAGGTCGGCGACGGGCACGCCGCGAATACGCTCCTGGACCATGACGTGGCGGCGGGTAAACGGCCAGTAGATGGTCGGTACAAACAGCAGCGGGGAGTCTTTGAAATTGCGCTTGAGCTGAGAGGTGTTGGCGGCCTCCTTATACAGGTCAAGCTCATCGAAAAGCGTGGCCTCGTAGTCCCTGATGACTTCCACCGGGCGTAGACGTCGGGCTTCGGGTACCTTGGCCAAGAGTTTGGCCACCTGATACATCAACGCCATATCCTGACGCATGATGCGCTCGATGCCGGGTCGAATGATCTTGACCACCACGTCTTCGCCGCTATGTAATTGGGCGACATGAACCTGCGCAATGGAAGCCGAGGCCAGAGGCGCCGTGTCGAAGAACGCAAAGGCATCGCTGAGCGACATTTCGAGTTCTTTTTCCACCCGGGTCACGGCCTGCTCACCCGGAAAGGGCGGCACCTGGTCTTGCAAGCGCCTGAGCTCGTCGGCAATGTCTTCGGGTAACAAGTCGCGTCGGGTGGAGAGCATCTGGCCGAATTTGATAAAAATCGGTCCCAGTGTTTCCAGCGCGAGGCGCAGGCGCTCGCCGCGCGTGCGATGGCCGACGGGCATCAGGCGCAGTGGCGAGAACCACAGCAGAAGGCGCAACCACCAGGGAAACCGATCAAGCGGGAGGAGCGTATCCAGGCGGTAACGGGCCATCACCCAACTGATGCGAAACAACCGCAAACTCATGGGCGTGCTCCTGCTCGCAGCCGTCGCTCGAGGCGCTTGAATCGGGCTTCCAGACGGTCAGTCGCCACCTCGAGCGCGGTCAACTGGTCGCGTAATACATCGCGCTGCTGGCGGCCGGGCAGTAAGCGGGCTTCTTCAAACACGTACTCGGAGACATCCTGCACCAACTCGTCCTTGGTACGCAGCCCCCAGTCAGCCGCTCGCCGCACCCCCTCGGCCAGTGAGTGGGCAGGCGTATCCCCCAACCAACGTGCCAGTTCGTTTTCCCAGTCGAGATCCAGGTCAAGAAGCAGCGTGCGCGTCGCTTCGAGTAAATGCACCTGGCCGCGTATCGCCAGCTTGCCTTCAAACATCAACTGCTCGATCGACGTGCCGCCAATCCAGGCTGACAGGGTTTCCGGAGTCAGCTCCACGACGGCATCAACGTGGCGTTCGTCAATATCGTCGGCGCGCAGCAGGTCAATCCCGGCGGCGTGATAATGAAGTACCAGGGCGAACTGAGGCTGTTCGAAACGCACGAGCAGCCGACTACCCGAGAGCTGGGCAAGCCGCGCTGGTGACGCCGGGTCACGGGCAAGCAGGGCGTTCAGCGTGCGTTCACATCCGGCCAGCAACAGGGTCGGGGTTAGCAGCATGCTGACCTCTCGGTGGTTGGTGTCATAGCTTGATGCCGCGGTGCAGTGCCACGATACCGCCGGTTAAGTTGGTGTACTCCACCCGCTCGAGACCGGCATTTTCCATCATGCCTTTCAGCGTCTCCTGATCGGGGTGCATACGAATCGATTCGGCTAGGTAGCGGTAGCTTTCGCCGTCGCCTGCCACCCATTCGCCCATTTTCGGCAACAGGCGGAAAGAATATTCGTCGTAGGCTTTGGTGAGTAGCGCATTGCTAGGCTTGGAAAACTCCAGCACCAGCAGGCGTCCGCCGGGTTTGAGGACCCTTGCCATGGAACGTAGCGCGGCGTCCTTGTCGGTGACATTACGCAAGCCAAACGCGATGGTGATGCAGTCAAAGCTGTTGTCGGGAAACGGCAGGCATTCGGCGTTGGCCTGTACATACTCGACGTTGCTGCCCACGCCGTTGTCCATCAGCTTGTCGCGACCAACGTTGAGCATGGAGGCGTTGATATCGGCAAGCACGACTTTGCCTCGCGGGCCGACCAGGCGCGAAAACTTAAGCGTCAGATCACCGGTGCCGCCCGCGATATCGAGGACGTGGTGACCCGGCCGAACGCCGGCACGCTCAATGGTGAGGCGCTTCCAGACACGATGAATGCCCATCGACATCAGGTCGTTCATGACGTCGTAGCGTGCGGCGACCGAGTGGAAAACGTCGGCTACCCGAGAGGCTTTTTCGTCGAGAGGAACTTCCTGATAACCAAAATCGGTCGTGCGTTTATCCGTGGGGCTCATGGGGCTCTGGCTCCAGAGTTCGAGGCGATGAGCGTCGACCCAGCGGTCGCCGCATTAATAAGGTTGTCAGCATTGTAGCCTTGTCCGCCCCGGCTTGTCTGCGTTTGCTCTGGGGCGTTACGTCACAGCTGTTTGAACTGGATACTGGCAGGCTCGCGGGAGGCCCCGGCCTCCTCAAGCCGTTGCAGGTAGTTTTCCCAGTAGGCCGTTTGATGCTGGGCCAGGTCATAGAGATAGTTCCAACTGAACAGGCCGCTGTCGTGACCGTCGTCAAAGTGCAGTTTGAGTGCGTAGTTGCCCGCTGGGGTAATGTTCTGCAGCCCTACATCCTTTTTGCCGACCTGCAGCACCGCGGTATCGCCGCCATGGCCGCGTACCTCGGCAGAAGGTGAGTAAACGCGCAGCAGTTCCACCGGCAGGCGATAGCTTTCGCCATTGGCGTAGCCGAGCTCAAGCTCGCGGGTCGACTTGTGGTAGTGAACGCGGGTGGGGGTGGGAGCAGTCATGATACACCTCAAAAGCAGCTGGGTGTCGGCGGCCATTGGTGGCGCGCCAAGGCTCGGCATCCCTGCCGAGCCGACAGGTTACAGAATATAGCGCGACAGGTCTTCGTCGACGGCTAGCTCACCGAGTTGGGCATTCACGTAATCGGCGTCAATCAGTAGCGGGCTTTCCATGTCGCCACCCTTGAACGAAGCCTCTTCCAGTAGACGCTCCATGACGGTATGCAGGCGCCGCGCGCCGATGTTCTCGGTGCCCTCGTTGACCTGCCAGGAGATTTCGGCGATGCGCTCGATGCCGTCCTGGGTAAACTCGACGTTCAGCCCTTCGGTGGCCAGCAAGGCCGTGTACTGCCTGGTCAGCGAGGCAGACGGCTCGGTCAGGATGCGTTTGAAGTCACCGGGTGTCAGCGCATCCAGCTCGACGCGGATGGGCAGGCGGCCCTGAAGCTCGGGGATCAGATCCGATGGCCGCGACAGATGGAAGGCACCGGAGGCGATAAACAGGATGTGGTCGGTCTTGACCATGCCGTACTTGGTCGAGACGGTCGATCCTTCGATAAGCGGTAGCAAGTCGCGCTGCACACCCTCGCGGGAGACGTCGCCGCCACTCGACTGGCCACTGCCCTTGGCGACCTTGTCGATTTCATCCAGGAAAACGATACCATGCTGCTCGACCGCTTCCACGGCGCGGGCCTTGATCTCTTCCTCGTTGACCAGCTTGCTGGCCTCTTCATCGCGCAACAGTCCGAAGGCTTCTCTGACCTTGACGCGGCGTGTCTCGCGCTTCTGTTGGCCCATGTTGGAAAACAGGCTCTGCAACTGGCTGGTCATCTCTTCCATGCCGGGGGGCGTCATGATGTCGATCCCCTGACCCTGGGCGGAAATCTCGATATCGATTTCTTTGTCGTCCAGTTCTCCTTCACGCAGCTTCTTGCGGAACGTCTGGCGGGTGCCGTTATCCTCGCGGGGCTTGTCTTCCTGGCCGCGAGGTGGGGGCAGTAGCGCATCGAGAATGCGGTCTTCGGCGGCATCCTCGGCCCGATGGGCGACTTCTTCCTTGGCGTGTTCGCGGACCATCTTGATGGCCGCTTCGATCAGGTCGCGAATGATCGATTCGACGTCGCGACCCACATAGCCAACCTCGGTAAACTTGGTAGCCTCCACCTTGATAAACGGCGCGCGCGCCAGTTTGGCCAGGCGACGGGCAATCTCGGTTTTACCCACGCCGGTAGGGCCGATCATCAGGATGTTCTTGGGCGTAACCTCCGGGCGCAGCTCATCGTCGAGCTGCATGCGGCGCCAGCGGTTGCGCAACGCAATGGCAACGGCGCGTTTGGCATCCTGTTGTCCAATAATATATTGGTCCAGGGCGTGGACGATTTCGCGGGGTGTCATCTGGGTCATAAGGGGCCTCAACGTTCGTTGGTGTTCAGCTCTTCAAGCGTGATGTGGTGATTGGTGAACACGCAGATGTCACCAGCGATAGCGAGGGATTTTTCAGTGATCTCCCGGGCACCCAGTTCGGTATTTTCCAGCAGTGCCCGAGCGCTTGCCTGGGCATAGTTGCCGCCTGAGCCAATGGCGATAATGCCGCGCTCGGGCTCGACGACGTCACCGTTGCCGGTAATGATCAGCGAAGCACTGTGGTCGGCCACGGCCAACAGGGCTTCGAGGCGGCGCAGGGCGCGGTCGGTGCGCCAGTCCTTGGCAAGCTCGACGGCAGCCTTGGTGAGGTGCCCCTGGTATTTTTCAAGCTGAGCTTCAAAGCGTTCGAACAGGGTGAAAGCATCGGCGGTGCCACCCGCAAAGCCCGCCAGTACCTTGCCCCGGTAGAGGCGGCGTACCTTGCTGGCATTGCCTTTCATCACGGTGTTGCCCAGTGATACCTGGCCGTCACCCGCTAAGGCGACTTGGTTTCCGCGACGCACGGATACGATGGTGGTCATGGAGGTAACTCCTTGGGGGGAGGCTTGCTCCCGATGACGATCGGGTCGGTGCTCGACCCTCTTTAAGCAGTTCTCAACAAAATGCGGGCGGTCGATAAAAAATCAACCGCCCGCACGTCATTGGGGAGTGAGTTTGTCAGTTTTGCAGTTGAATCAGCAGCGGCTCAATGCCTTGGGTGGCCATTAAGTCCTGAGCGCGGTTGAGTTCGCGGGTATCCTCGTAAGGACCCACCTGCACACGATGCCAGGTGCTGCCGTCGGCCTGGATCTCGCTGATCTGTGCCAGCAGGCTCAAGTTACGCAGCCGTTGACGCAACTGTTCGGCATCGTCCAGCTCGCGAAACGATGCCGCTTGCAACACGTAGCGGGCACCGTCTTCATTGGCCGTTTGCTGCGCGGTGGTGACCTGTTCTTCCGGGCGCATATTGGCCGCGATCACCTGGGCGATGGGATCGTCGACGGTGTCGCCATCGCTGCTGGGGCTATCGGCTTCGGCGGCAGTCGGCGTCTCAACGCTTGAAGGAGGGGCCACGCCGGGGGCAATCACCTCGGTTTCAGGTAGCAGGGTGTAAAACTCGAAGGTCGGCATGGAGGGCTCTGTCGAGTCTTCGGTTTCCCGGGCGGCCTCACGTGCATTCCGCTCCTCAGCGCTTGATTCAGACGTCGTTTGGGTGGCGTCATCCGCGGTGTCCTGCCAGGGGGCTGTGCCATGCTGGTGTTGGGCCAGAAAGAAACCGGCCGCCATGCCCGCCAGACCCCATAGCCAGCCGGGTAAACGGAATCCACCACTTGAGGGGCGGGGCGATTTGCGCTGGCTGGTAGCGCCGCGGCGGGCGGGCTTTTTACGCGGGCTCGCCATGGGTTACATCTCCTCGGGGGCGCTGACCCCCATTAAATCCAGGCCGTTACGCAGCACCTGGCGGGTCGCAAGGCCCAGCGCCAGGCGTGTGTTGCGAAGGGTGTCGTCTTCAACCATGACCTTGACGGCGTTATAGCAGGTGTGGAAATCACCTGCTAGGTCAAGCAGGTATTGGGCGACCTGCTGGGGTTCACGGTTGTGGGTGGCGTTTTCGATGACTTCCGGGTAGCGGGCCAGGCGATTGAGTACGGCGCGTTCCTGATCGCTGTCCAGCAGGGCCAGATTGGCCATGGCAAGGTCGTGATCGAAAGGCTGCTCCGCCGCTTCGGCCTTGCGCAGCATGCTGCACACCCGGGCGTGGGCGTACTGAATATAGTAGACCGGGTTGTCATTGGACTGGGAGCGTGCCAGGTCAATATCAAAAGTCAGTTGCGAGTCGGCCCGGCGGGCGGCCAGGAAGAAACGCGTCGCGTCGCGGCCCACTTCGTCGATCAGGTCGCGCACAGTGACGTAGCTTCCTGCGCGCTTGGAGAGTTTTACTTCAACGCCGGAGCGGGTCACCATCACCATCTGGTGCAGCACGTAATCCGGCCAACCCCTGGGGATGCCGACATCCAGCGCCTGCAGACCGGCGCGTACCCGGGTGATGGTCGAGTGGTGGTCGGCCCCCTGCTCGTTGATCACCGTCGTGAAGCCTCGCTGCCACTTGTCGAGGTGGTAGGCCACGTCGGGCAGGAAGTAGGTATAGCCGCCTTCCCGCTTGCGCATCACGCGGTCCTTGTCGTCGCCGAAGTCGGTGGTGCGCAGCCACATGGCACCGTCTTCTTCATAGGTGTGGCCTGCGGCGATGAGCTGTTCGACCGTGGCATCCACCTTGCCGTCGGCATATAGCGAAGACTCCAGAAAGTACACGTCGAACTCGACGCCGAACGCCTTCAGGTCGAGGTCCTGCTCCCTGCGTAGCCAGGCCACGGCAAAGGCTTGAATCGCGTCAAGGTCATCGGCGTCGGCATTGGCGGTGACCTCGCGATCATCGGCGCTCACCGTTTTGCCCGCCATGAAGTCCCTGGCAACATCCACGATGTATTCACCGCGATAGCCGTCTTCCGGCCAACTTGGGTCGTCAGGACCCAGGCCTTTGGCGCGCGCCTGTACCGAACCTGCCAGGTTGGCAATTTGCGCGCCCGCATCGTTGTAATAGAACTCGCGGGTCACGTCATAGCCGCTGGCATCGAGCAGACGACACAGGCAGTCGCCGATCGCAGCGCCGCGGCCATGGCCCACGTGCAGTGGCCCGGTGGGGTTGGCGGAGACAAACTCGACCTGCACTTTCTCACCCCTGCCGATCAGGCTGCGACCAAAGGCATCGCCGCTGTCGAGCACCTGAGCGACAATTTGCGCGGCGGCGTCCGAGGCAGCAAAGAAGTTGATGAATCCAGGGCCAGCAATCTCGGTTTTCTGGATGGCGTCGCTCGACGGCAGCGCCGCTACCAGGGCGTCAGCCAGCTCGCGGGGTTTCATGCCGGCGGGCTTGGCCAGCATCAGCGCCAGATTAGTGGCGTAATCTCCGTGAGCCTTGTCCTTGGTGGGGTCCACCTTGATGGTGGGCGCTAGATCAGCGGGCAGCACGCCTTGGTGCTTGAGCGCGGAGACCGCGCCGTCGAGCAGTGAACTAATCGTGTCTTTCATTTAAGTATCCGGGTGTTATCAGTGGCGGCGTGGGCATGCACGCATCGCTATTCAGCGGCAAGGTGCCCCATTATCGGCAATTGAGGCGCAGTTTCAAAGCGGTGTGTCGGCTGGCATCTAGGACAAGCTTTGTGGATCAATGTCAATCGACCAGCGAACCCGGCGTGCGTCGCGGTTGGCTTCAAGCCATTGTGTCAGCCAACTGGCGGCGGCGTGGAGCTGGCTGCGCTTATCCGCGGTCAGCATGACTTGCAGATGGTAACGGTTCTGGCGGCGCTCCATGGGGGCGGGCACCGGTCCCAGGCAGCGTGCGGGTGTGTCGCTATTGGATAGCCATTGGCGCAGAGCCTGGGCGGCCTGCCGGGCCAGGCCAAGAGCTGCTTCCTCTTTGGGGCTTTCAATACGCAGTAGTGCCATAAAGCAAAACGGCGGCAACTGGGCGAGGCGGCGCTCTTCCAGCAGGCTGCGCGCCAGTGTGCCATAGCCGTGTTCGGCAAGCTGGCCCAGTTGCGGATCGTCGGGATGCAGGGTCTGTACCAGCACGCGCCCTGGGTGGGCCGCTCGTCCAGCACGACCGGCAACCTGTTCGAGCAGTTGGGCGCTGTGTTCCAGGGCGCGGAAATCTGCTGCGTAGAGTCCACCATCGGCATTGACCACCACCACCAGCGTCACATGGGGGAGGTGGTGGCCCTTGGCGAGCATTTGTGTGCCCACCAGCAGGCAGGGTTCGCCACGCTGAATCTCCTTGAGCATCTGCTCGAAACTGTCCTTTTTCCGCGTGCTGTCGCGATCGATGCGCTGCACCTTGGTCTTGGGGAAAAGGCTTTGCAGGGTCTCCTCGGTACGTTCCGTGCCGCTGCCCAGGGCGCGTAAATCGCCACTGTCGCATTCCGGGCAGGCGTCTGGCAGGGCGCGGCGGCTGTCGCAGTGGTGGCAGGCAAGCAGAGGTGGCTGGCGGTGCAGGGTCATGCGGGCATCACACTGGCCGCATTCGGCGAGCCAGCCGCAGCTGTGGCAGGCCAGTGTCGGCGCAAAGCCTCGCCGGTTGATGAAAATCAGCACCTGTTTGCCAGCGGCCAGGGTATTTTTGATGGCGCTGAGGGAGGCTGGTAATAGGCCGCCCTGGCGCCGCTGGTGACGCATGTCCACCAGTTCGAGTTTGGCGGGCGGGTGACGGCTGGGCCGCTGGGTCAAGCGCAAGTGCCGGTAAGCCCCGGTTAATGCTTGCTGTAGACTTTCCAGAGACGGTGTGGCACTACCCAGCAACAGCGGTATTTTATGGTGGTGGGCACGGGCCACGGCCAGGTCCCGCGCGTGATAGCGCAAACCGTCCTGTTGCTTATAGGAACCGTCGTGCTCTTCATCGACGATAATCGCGCCGGGGTTGGCGAGTGGGGTGAAAATCGCTGATCGGGTGCCGATGATGATCAAGGCCCGCCCGGAGGCTGCCGCCTCCCAGACGTCCAGGCGCTCGGGGTCGGTAAGTCCCGAGTGCAATGCCACGACGGGCACGCGGAAGCGGCTTTTGAAGCGTGACAGCGTCTGTGGGGTCAGGCCTATTTCGGGGACCAGTACCAGCGACTGCTTTCCCTTGGCTGCCACGGCCTCGATCAGTTGCAGGTAAACTTCGGTCTTGCCGCTGCCGGTAACGCCTTCCAGTAAGCAAGGGTGGTAGTCATCGAGTTTTTCATGCAGGGCGGCCAGCGCCGTCGCCTGTTCCCGGTTAAGCGGCAGCGCAGGGCTTGCCAGCAGGCTGCCGCCGGGTGGCGTGGGGGCGGTGATGGTAATGTCTTGTGCCTCGGCCAGGCCCTTTTTTTCCAGCGCGAGCAACTGGTCGCGACTAAATCCATGCGCATTGACCGCGCGTCCCGGCAAGCCGTGGGGATGCTGTTGCAACAGCGCGTGTAACGCCGCCTGTTTCGGGGCGCGGCTCAAGCGGTCATCGCCCGGCGGGCCCGACGCCCGCCAAAGTGTTTGCGTGCGTCCGGCCATGGGGTGGCCCTGGCGCATCCGTGCAGGCATGGCCATGGCCAGGGTGTCGCCCAGGCTATGCTGGTAGTAGCGTGCCGTGAACTGGCAAAGCCATAGCCAATCGGCGGGCAGGGGAGCATCGTCCAACGTTTCGCTGACGCTGCGCAGTTGGGCGTGCGACAGGTCGCTGTGGTCCGCCAGTTCAACGACCACACCGACGACATCGCGATGGCCGAACGGGACGCGGACGCGCAATCCTGGCTGCCAACCGCCAGGCGGTGTCTGGCGGTTGGGCAAGTAGTCGAACAGGCGTCGCAAGGGCGACGGCAGGGCGATTTTGAGCACCTGGGCGGAAACAGCGTCGGACAATTGGCCTCCGGCATTAGTTTTGCTAGAATACGCGGCCGCTCTGACTTTAAACGAAGGAGCGATTAACCGGTTAGTCGTTTTTTAAACCCGTATGCGGTGCCTGGCACGAGATCAGGTGGCGGCATACCGCTGATGAGGCTCAAGATGAAACAAGGTATCCATCCGAATTACAACACGGTCACCGCCAACTGTTCCTGCGGTGCCAGCTTCCAGGTGGGCTCCACGTCGGGTCAGGATTTTTCCCTGGACGTGTGCTCCAACTGCCACCCTTTCTACACCGGTAAGCAGAAACAAGCGACCACCGGTGGCCGTGTAGAGCGCTTCAACAAGCGTTTCGGCGCTGCTATCAAGCGCGGCTGATCCTTTACGGACCTGCCATATCGAAAGCCCCAGGGCTTGCGAAAACCCACGCCAAGGCGTGGGTTTTTTTGTGCGTGACGAGAGCGTTGGCAACAGGTAATAGCCAAATGCCAGGATAAAATGGAAAAATTTTCCATAAATGCTGCATTGCATTAATAAAAACAATCGTTACCGTTGAAGTGTTTACGTGTAAATTTCACTAAAAATGTTTGAAATGTTACGAAATGAGGGTAAACGTCGATTAAACGACCGTTTTTATGCCGGGTTTACCGCTTGCTTGAGCGGGCCGGGGTTTTTCTATATTCTGGCACCACTTATCTCCTTTCTATGTAACTGGACCCTTGACCATGACCGATGCAAACAAGCAGGCCGCCTTGGATTATCACGCGAAGCCGATTCCCGGCAAGCTGTCGGTGGAGTTGACCAAACCCACCGCGACGGCACGGGATTTAGCGCTGGCGTATAGTCCTGGGGTGGCCGAGCCGGTCAGGGAGATTGCTCGCGAAGCCGAAAACGCCTACCGATATACCGGCAAAGGGAATCTGGTCGCGGTCATTTCCGACGGCAGTGCGATCCTTGGGTTGGGCAATCTGGGGCCAATGGCGAGCAAGCCGGTGATGGAAGGCAAGGGCGTGCTGTTCAAGTGTTTTGCCGGCATCAACTCGGTGGATATCGAGGTGGATGCCGAAAGCCCGCAGGCGTTTACTGACACCGTGGCCCGCATCGCCGATACCTGGGGGGGCATTAATCTGGAAGATATCAAGGCACCTGAATGTTTTGAGATCGAAAAGGCGCTGATTGAGCGTTGCAGCATTCCCGTGTTTCATGACGATCAGCACGGCACGGCGATTGTCACCGCCGCGGGCATGCTGAACGCGCTGGATATCGCGGGTAAAACCATCGAAGACGTCAAGATCGTTTGCATGGGCGCAGGTGCGGCGGCCATTGCCTGTATGCGACTGCTGGTATCCTGTGGGGCGAGTAAGGAAAACCTGATCATGCTTGACCGGCGCGGGGTTATTCACAGCGATCGCGAAGGCATCAATGAATACAAGGCCGAGTTTGCCCGTGATACGCACATGCGCACCCTGGATGACGCCATCGATGGCGCCGACGTGTTTATCGGTTTGTCAGGCCCTGGCTTGTTGTCGGCTGAGCAGGTGAAAACAATGGCGCCGGATCCGGTGATTTTCGCCTGCACTAACCCTGATCCCGAGATTCATCCCGATGTTGCTCGCGAGGCGCGTCCGGATGTGATCATGGCAACCGGCCGCTCCGATTTCCCCAATCAGGTGAATAATGTCCTGGGCTTCCCGTTTATCTTTCGCGGCGCCCTCGACGTGCGCGCGACGCGCATCAATGAGGCCATGAAGCTGGCGGCGGTTCATGCACTCAAGGACCTGGCTCGCGAGCCGGTTCCCCAGGAGGTGCTGGATGCCTATGAACGCACCGAGATGCAATTTGGCCGCGAGTACATCATTCCCACGCCCGTCGATGTAAGGTTGCTGGCGCGGGTTTCTTCGGCGGTGGCTCAGGCCGCGGTGGATTCTGGCGTGGCACGTAAGCCATATCCGGCGCACTATCCACTACAGTCAATTAATGACGTTTACGGCGAATAGAGCCCGCAATATCCGCGACTGTTTATTCTGACGCCCGCTATCCAGCGGGCGTTGGTCGTTCAGTCAGCGGTGGAATAGCGTGTCAGGCCTTCCTGGGCGGTAGAGGCAACCAGGCGGCCGTCGCGCTGGTAGATATGCCCCCGCGCAAGTCCGCGGGCGCTGCCTGCCCACGGCGAATCGATAACGTACAGTAGCCAATCGTCCAGGCGGGTGTCTTCGTGTAACCAGAGGGCATGATCCAGGCTTGCAATGCGCAGCTGCGGATCGGTATAGCGGATGCCGTGGGGCGTCAGGCTGGTGGTCAGCAGGTTAAAGTCGGACGCGTAGGAGAGCAAATGACGGTGAAGGGCCGCGTCATCGGGCAGGCTGCCAGCCAGGCGAAACCACAGGCACTGACCGGCAGGGTGTGACCGATCTGGATTCCCCTTGAGATGCAAAAACTCGATCGGGTGGCCAGGGAAGCGAGAATGCTTGACATCACCGCTGTCTATCAATGATTCGGGAGTCGGCACCTCAGGCATTGCGCGCTGATGACTGAAGCTTGTTTCGTTGCTCTGAAACGAGGCACTGCAGAAAAAGATCGGGCGGCCCTTTTGAATTGCTGTCACGCGGCGTGTGGTGAAGCTGCCCCCGTCACGAATGGTATCCACCTGATAGACCACCGGCCGGTGGGGGTCTCCGGGGCGCAGGAAATAGCCGTGCTGGGAATGCGGGCGACGCTCGACGGGCACGGTGCGACTGGCGGCGGCGAGCGCCTGTCCCAATACCTGCCCGCCGTAGAGTTGGGGGAATCCCAAGTCCTGACTTTGGCCGCGAAAAAGGGTGTCTTCAAGGGCTTCAAGCTCAAGCAAGTTGACCAGCGTATTCAGCGCGTCTGCCATTCTGGGTATCCTGTAGTCTCTCATTCGGCGGCGCTCAATGGCGCCGTTCATACGATCGTTTTGTTACCTTAACGGAGTTTGCTGTGATTCGCAGCGATGAATTTTACATGCACCGGGCGTTGGACCAGGCGCATCTGGCGGCTGAAATGGGCGAAGTGCCGGTGGGGGCCGTGGTGGTTGACGCTGATGGCAGGATTATCGGTGAAGCTGGCAATGCCCCGGTATCCAGTTGTGACCCCAGTGGTCATGCAGAGGTTCGTGCTCTTCGCGCGGCGGCCCGGCAGGTAGGTAACTATCGCTTGTCCGGTTGTACGTTATTCGTGACGCTGGAGCCCTGCATGATGTGTGTTGGGGCGATGATCCACGCTCGCCTGCGCCGCCTGGTCTACGCAGCTGCCGAGCCGCGCACGGGAATGGTGGAGTCTAAAGCCAATCTGCTGGCGCAGCCGTGGTTCAATCATGCCATCGATGTTCGGGGTGGGGTATTGGCGGGGCAGGCAAGCAAGTGCTTAAAAGCTTTTTTTGCCGCCAGGCGGAACGAGGCAGACCGATAGCCTAGTCGTCAATGCCGCCGGTGGCGATTTGGTTACGCCCTTCCCGCTTGGCACGATAAAGGGCTTTGTCGGCGGTTTGCATCAAGCGCGTCATGTCGAACGGTTGAGGGTCGGTGACACTCACGACCCCAGCGCTCAGAGTGATTGGCTTGCCATCGGCATGGGTCAAGCAGGTATCGATAACCTGCAAGCGCAGCGTATCGGCCAGCTTTCGGGCGGCGTCCATGTTCAGGCCGGGCAGCAAGGCGACAAATTCCTCGCCACCGTAACGCGCAAAAATACCGCCATGCTGTTCCATAAGCGCCTCTCCCAGCAACGCGATGTGTGCCAGGTAGTCGTCGCCTACCAGATGACCCAATTGGTCGTTGACGCGCTTGAAGTGGTCAATATCAAACAGCGCCAGGCTGAGTGGCCGCTTTGACCGGTGTGCGCTGACGTGGTCGAGAAAGTGGCGCCGGTTGGGGATGCCGGTTAGCTCGTCATGGCTAGCCAGCCATTCAATCTCGCGCTGTAACTGACTGCGAGTGCGTATTTCCTGCTGCAACGAAGTATTGCTTTGCAGCATGGCGCGATGTTGGTAACCCAGGCGCTTGAAGCTATAGATGACCAGATACACGAGATAGGCAAATGTCAGGCCCAGCACGAGGCTCAAGGTGGGCAGCCGGGGGAGCTGGCTCAGCAGGTAGTTGCGTCGCGGTCGATCCGAGAGTGTCAGCGCCTTATCGCCAAGCATCACTTGGTGGTGGTAAATCCATGGGCCCGGGTGTCTGGTATCGCCGTAGACGGCGAGTATCTGCTCGTCGCTGTGCCATTGGATAATACCTTCAGCGTCCGTTAATTGCTTGAAGAGGGTATCAGCCAACTGGGGGAAGCTTATGACCATGGCCGCCGCGCCTATGGGCGCTTGCTGCTCATTTTTGACGGGCAAATAGTGGATCATGCCGCGTTCGCCTTGGAGTAGCTGGATGATATCGGTGCTGCCCTCGCGCTCGCCATTTAATGCCGGCTCCAGCGCGCGACGTCCTGCTGGCTGTGCGTCGAAAAGGCGTAGCCCCAGGGTGCTCAGGTTGAGCGGTGTAGCGGGGTATACCTGTCGAATACCGCTGTCAGGTGTGATGAAGGCCATGTTGATCAGGTAGTCAAAGTCTTTCTGATAGCCTTCTGCCTGCTGGACCCATTGGGCATAACTGGGGGGCGTCGACTGAAGCTCCCAGGTGCGCGCAAAGCGGCGCATGGCGTCGAGATGGGCGGTAATTTCGCGGCTGAGCTGTGTTGCCAGGGTTTGTACGCGGGTCTCGGCGCGCTGGTAGAGCGCGCGTTCGGCGTGCAGGTGAAGCTGTTGCCAAAGCAGCAACGAAAAGCCGACCACGGCAAGCGTTGACCATAACGTTACAGCCAAATAGCGTCGCTTGCCTCGCCAATAGGGAAGGGCATGAACCACCTGTGCGGTCAAAAGGGCCGCGTGGAGGATTAGCACGGGCCAGGACGTTGCGTAGTCGAGCAGGGGGGAGAAGCCAGGATACAGGGCGGGTTCAATGCCTTGCAGGCCGAGTAAAAGCGCGGCCGAAGCGCTTAATAACGGTGCGCCCAGTCGCGCGCGTAACTGCAGAATTAGACTGAGCGCAGTCAGTTGCAGGGCGACCGTCGTGAGTAGCGGCGCCCTGAGTGTTTCAGTCGTCGCATCCGGTAAAAAGTGCTCGGCCAGTCGTTGCCAACTGGCGGTGGATAGCCAGGCTTCGGGCAGCAGGTAGCTGAGCATGCCCGGTGCGAGCATCCCTAGTACGCCAAAAGCAAGCAGGCATGCCAATGGCCAGATTCCGCGCATGGCAGCTAGATTGGCAAGTGCCAGCAACCACAGTGCCAGGGTCGTCATCCCTGGTGTTACCCACAGCAGCGTTGTCGCCCCCAGCATTACGACGATAGCAAGTGTCAGCGCAAAGCGGCTGCGAAGCGTTTGAGGCATTACGGTCTCGACTTAATCAAGCGGCGGTATCAACTCGAACATTAACAGTGGGTCTGCGTTGACAGGCGTTTGCTCTAGCTGAAAGAACTGCTGGCGACTGCGTTCAACGTACTCAAGCATTTCGTAGTAGCGGCGAATGTTACGCACATAAATGACGGGCTCTCCCCCGCGTGCGTAACCGTGGCGCGTTTTGCTATGCCATTCGCGCTGTTGCAGCAATGGGAGCGCTTTGCGCACATCCGTCCAGCTGTCCGGGTCGCCGTCGCGCATTTCCGCGATTTTGCGCGCATCGTAAAGATGCCCCAGACCGACGTTATAGGCCGCCATTGCCATAAACAGGCGGTCGTCTCCTGTGATGTCGTCAGGAAGGCGATCCATGAGGCTGCGCAGGTAACGCGAGCCGCCGTCGATGCTTTGCGCTGGGTCGCGGCGATTCTCAATATCCATTTCCTTGGCGGTAGGGCGGGTAAGCATCATCAGACCGCGGACGCCGGTGGGGGAGACGGCATCGGGGTCCCAGTGGGACTCCTGGTAACCGATGGCGGCAAGCAGTTTCCAGTCGAAGCCGGTATTCTCGGCGGCCTGCTTGAAATCCTCGGTGAAGCGGGGAAGACGGGCATCCAGATGGGAGAGAAAGGTGCGTGTACCGACATACTCTAGGTAGTCGTCATGGCCGAAATAGCGTGCAACAAGTTGGTCGAGAGTCCCTGTCTGTTGAAGGTCTTCAAGAAAGCGGTTAGCCGATTCAAGCAACCCCAGTCCCCGCCCGCTGGGAACCGCCCATGCCATCGAGACCGGGTCACCCAGCGGGAAGCCATCTTCGACATCTTTAAAAAACAGCCGGTTAATGCGGAACTGATGTTCGAAAATCACCGCCGCATCGAAACGGCCATCTTCGATTTGGGCCAATAGTTCGGCAACTTCCAGCTCGTGGGACTCGCGCCAGCTTAATTCGGGATAATCTTCCTGCAACTCGCGTAATGCTTTGCTTGTGCCCGCTCCGCTCAGTGTGCCCAGCGAGAGCCCGACGAGGTCGCCGGGTTCATCGATGCCGTTGAGTCCGCGACGGTAGACCACGAGTGGCTGCATGTTGATGATCGGACGGGTGTAGTGAATGCCTGGCGTGTCGGTGAGCAAGGGAAGCGCTGCCGCTCCCAGGTCGCCTTTTTCACGCACCGCTGTGAGCACGCTCTCCGGGTGGTGGCTGGCATCGATATTCAGGCTAACCCCCAGGCGATCGGCAAAACGGCGCATGAGTTCATACTCGAAGCCAGTTGGCCCATGACGGCCTTCATAATAGGTGGTCGGCGTATTTCGAGTGTGCAGGGTGATGAAGTCGCGCTGGCGTATCTGGTTCAGGTGTTCGCCGTCCGGCACAAATGAAAAGGTCGGCATCATCACCAGCAGCGCAATGGCTGTTAGTGCATAGTAATAGCTTGAGCGAGCGATAAAATGTCGGCAAATCAGCGTCAGCATGGTGTCTTGTCGGCGCAGGATAAGCTGCCACGATACCCAGCCATCAGCAGACTGTCACCTTGTTGATTTCGTGTGGCCGACGCTTTCCAGTATCATAGGGGCAATCAGTGTCATAAAAGAAGGCCGCTCGGCGGCCCGGTGATTTCCCTGCTCGAATTCCCCCTGCTCTAGAGGCTTCTGGATATGCTCGAACTGCGAGGCGCACCCGCCCTTTCTGCCTTCCGTCATGCTCGGCTATTAGCGGTGCTGCGTGAACGTGTTCCCGAGGTCGAGGCGCTATCCGCCGACTACGTTCACTTTATCGACCATCACGCGCCGTTGGAGGCAGACGCTCACCAGCGGCTGGTTCAGCTGTTGGATTACGGCCATGAAGCAGCGGTTGAACCACCCAAGGGCGCACAGCGTTTTTTGGTGGTGCCGCGCATAGGGACCCAGTCTCCCTGGTCGTCCAAGGCCACTGATATCGCGCATAACTGTGGTTTGCACCAGGTCAGCCGCATAGAGCGCGGTGTCGATTATCGGATAAGTGTTACCGTCATGCCGGATGAGGAGGGACTCAACGCGCTGACTGCCCTTCTGCATGACCGTATGACCGAAAGCGTACTCACCGATGCCACGGATGCCGCCAAGCTGTTTGCCCACCACGACCCGGCCCCGCTGGGCAGTGTGGATATCATCACCGGCGGCCGTGAAGCCCTGGCCACCGCCAACCATGAGCTGGGGCTGGCACTTGCCGATGACGAGATTGACTATCTTGTCGATGCCTTCAATGAATTGGATCGCAATCCAAGCGATGTCGAGTTGATGATGTTCGCCCAGGCGAACTCCGAGCACTGCCGCCATAAAATCTTTAATGCCGACTGGCTGATTGACGGCGAGCCGCAAAGTCATTCGCTGTTCAAGATGATCAAGAATACCTTTGCCACATCGCCGGACAACGTCCTGTCTGCCTACAGCGATAACGCGGCGGTCATCAAAGGGAGCCAGGCCGGGCGCTTTTTTGCCACTCCCTTGACCGGGGACGACGACGAGCGCGCCCTGTACGCCACCCATCAGGAACCTATCCACATCCTGATGAAAGTGGAAACCCATAACCACCCGACAGCCATTGCGCCTTTTCCCGGTGCGGCGACCGGCTCGGGCGGTGAAATTCGCGACGAAGGGGCGACCGGTATTGGCGGTAAGCCCAAAGCGGGGCTATCCGGCTTTACCGTTTCCAACCTGCGTATTCCCGAGTTTGTTCAGCCCTGGGAAGCCTTCGACTATGGCAAACCCGAGCGCATGCAGTCGGCGCTTTCGATCATGCTGGATGGCCCGATCGGCGGTGCGGCCTTCAACAACGAATTTGGCCGACCCAACCTGACCGGCTATTTCCGCACCTACGAGCAGGACGTGCTCAGCGAAGACGGCATCGAACGGCGCGGTTTCCATAAGCCGATCATGATCGCCGGCGGCTACGGCAATATTCGTGCCCAGCACGTCCAGAAAGGTGATATTCCTGTCGGCGGCAAGCTCATCGTCATGGGCGGCCCGGCGATGCTGATCGGCCTGGGTGGCGGGGCTGCCTCCAGTATGGCCTCCGGCGTGTCGAGTGCCGACCTGGATTTTGCCTCCGTGCAGCGGGAAAATCCGGAAATCGAGCGCCGAGCACAAGAGGTTCTCGATCGCTGCTGGGCGATGGGCGATCATAACCCCATCCGTTTTGTTCACGATGTCGGTGCCGGCGGACTTTCCAATGCCCTGCCAGAGCTGGTCAAGGACGGTGGCCGGGGCGGTCTGTTTGACTTGCGCGCGGTGCCCAATGCCGAGCCGGGCATGAGCCCGCTGGAAATCTGGTGCAATGAAGCCCAGGAGCGCTATGTGCTGGCGGTAGCGGCTGATGACCTGGCGACGTTTGAGGCGCTGTGTGCCCGCGAGCGTTGCCCCTATGCGGTGGTCGGTGAAGCGCTTGAGCAGCACCACCTTGAAGTGCGCGACGGTCATTTCGAGACCCGGCCGGTTGACCTGCCGATGAGTGTCCTGTTCGGCAAACCGCCCAAAATGCTGCGTGAGTTCAATCGCCAGTCACCAACGCTGTCGGGCGTGATGCTCGACAATCTGGACCTGCGCGAGGCGCTGGACCGCGTCCTGCGTCTGCCCACGGTGGCCTCGAAAAGCTTCCTGATTACCATCGGTGATCGCTCCATTACAGGGCAAGTGGCCCGGGATCAGATGGTCGGCCCCTGGCAGGTACCTGTCGCGGATGTCGCCGTGACGACGGCGAGCTTTGACACCCATGCGGGCGAGGCGATGGCCATGGGCGAACGCCCGCCGGTAGCCCTGATTGACCCCGCCGCCAGCGCCCGTCTGGCGGTGGCCGAGGCGATTACCAATCTGGCAGCGGCGCCAATAGCAAAGCTGGGCGACGTCAAGCTGTCGGCCAACTGGATGAGCGCTGCCGACTACCCTGGCGAGAACCAGGCACTTTACGATGCCGTGCACGCGGTCGGCATGGAACTCTGCCCGGCGCTGGGCATTGCCATACCGGTAGGCAAGGACTCCATGTCGATGCGTACCGCCTGGCAGGCCGAAAATCCCAAGGGGGAGGTGGAAGAGAAGTCCATTACCTCGCCGCTGTCGCTGGTGATTACCGGCTTCGCACCCGTGACCGATGCCCTGGCGACCTTAACGCCGCAGATCAATCTGGAGCAGGATGAATCCGACCTGATATTGATCGATCTGGGCAACGGTCAGAATCGGATAGGCGGCTCGGCGCTTGCGCAGGTATACGGTCAGGTTGGCAATGAGTGCCCGGATGTGGATGACGCCGAAGACATCAAGGCGTTCTTCGAAGTCATTCAGGGGCTCAACCGCGATGGCAAGCTGCTTGCCTACCATGACCGCAGTGACGGCGGTTTGCTGGTGACGCTGCTGGAGATGGCCTTTGCCGCCCATTCCGGGCTTGAAATCAAGCTCGACTGGCTGATCGACGAGCCGGTGGAAGCGTTTGGCGCGCTGTTTTCCGAAGAATTGGGGGCGGTGATCCAGGTCAACCGTCAGGATACCGAAGAGGTGCTGACCCAGTTCGCCGTGGCCGGTATTGAGACCTGCGGCGTGATTGCCCGCCCGCGCTACGACGATCAGGTGCGCGTGACGCTGTTCGAAGAGCCGTTACTCGAAACCACTCGCCAACTCACCCAGCGCACCTGGTCTGAAACCAGTTATCGCATGCAGGCGCTGCGTGATAACCCCGAATGTGCCAAGAATGAATTCGATCAGTTGCTCGACGTTCGCGACCCTGGTCTCAGCGCTTCACCAAGTTTCGATATCAATGATGATATCAGCGCCCCGTTTATCAATACTACGAAACCGGCCATGGCCGTGCTGCGTGAACAGGGGGTCAATGGCCAGGTGGAAATGGCCTGGGCATTCGACAAGGCCGGGTTTGACGCTGTCGACGTCCATATGAGCGATATCCTTGAAGGGCGGGTGTCGCTCGATGATTTCAAAGGCCTGGTCGCCTGCGGTGGTTTCTCCTACGGCGACGTATTAGGCGCTGGCGGTGGCTGGGCGAAGTCAGTGCTGTTCAACGAGCGTGTCCGGGAACAGTTTGCGACATTCTTCAAGCGTGACGACAGTTTCTCGCTGGGGGTGTGCAACGGCTGCCAGATGCTATCGCAGCTTCGGTCATTGATCCCCGGCGCGGAAGACTGGCCCGCTTTTGTGCGCAACGAATCCGAGCAGTTCGAGGCGCGCCTTTCCATGGTCCGGGTGGAAAAGAGCCCCTCCATCCTGTTGGCTGGCATGGAAGGCTCGCAGTTGCCCATCGCTGTTGCTCACGGTGAAGGTCAGGCGGCGTTCCGCGACAGTGCGCACCTGCGCCGGATGCAGTCGAGCAGTCAGGTCGCCCTGCGCTACATCGATAACTATGGTCAGGCAACGACCCGTTACCCGGCGAACCCTAACGGGTCACCATCGGGAATTACCGGGCTGACCACGCCTGACGGGCGCGTCACGATCATGATGCCGCACCCTGAACGCGTGGCGCGGGCGGTGACTAATTCCTGGCACCCCAGCGAATGGACCGAGGATGGTGCATGGCTGCGCTTGTTCCGCAATGCCCGAGCGTGGTTAGGCGAGGCCTGACGCACAAATGCCAGGTGATGGATGACACACCCTGAAAAGGCGGCCTCAGGGCCGCCTTTCGCGACTGACGTGATGACCCCCGAACTGCGCCCCTATCAGAGCCAGGCGGTTGGCCGTGTGGTTGAACATTTCCGTGCTTCCCACGCCCCGGCGGTGGTGGTATTGCCCACGGGAAGCGGTAAATCGTTGGTGATTGCCGAGCTTGCCCGTCTGGCGCGAGGGCGAGTGCTGGTGCTGGCACACGTGCGCGAGCTGGTCGAGCAGAACCACGCCAAGTATCAGGCCTACGGCCTGGAAGCCGATATTTTCAGTGCCGGGTTGAAGCGTAAAGAGGCCGAGCGACAGGTGGTCTTTGGTTCGGTGCAGTCGGTGGTGCGAAACCTGGATCGTTTTGCCGACGGTCGCTTCACCTTGCTGGTGGTTGATGAATGCCACCGTATTTCGCTCAATGAAGACGCCAGCTATCGTCAGGTAATCGATCACCTGCAGCAGCAAAACCCACAGCTTAAAATACTAGGCCTTACGGCAACGCCATATCGTCTGGGGCAGGGGTTCATCTATCACCACCATTATCACGGCATGGTGAAAGGCAGTGATGACTGCTTCTTTCGCGACTGCGTGTTCGAGCAGCCGCTCAGATTGATGGTTAAGCAAGGCTATCTGGCCGAGCCCAAGCGGCGTGATATGGCGGTCGAAGGGTATGATTTTTCCCGCCTGATACCGGCGGCGACGGGTGCTTACACGGAGGCGGCGTTGAATCAGGTGGTGGCCGGCAATCGTGCCACGCCGGGTATTATCCGCCAGGTCGTCGAGTTGGCGGAGGGGCGCCAGGGTGTGATGATCTTTGCCGCGACCGTGGCCCATGCGGAAGAGATCATGGGCTATCTGCCGATGGGGGAGGCGGCGCTGATTACCGGCGCCACTGTATCGCAGGACCGCACGGCGATTATCGACGCCTTCAAAGCCCAAAGACTTAAATACCTTGTCAACGTGGCCGTGCTGACCACTGGCTTTGATGCTCCCCACGTGGATTTGATTGCAATACTGCGGCCCACCGAGTCGGTCAGCCTGTATCAGCAGATGGTGGGCCGGGGGCTGCGCTTGTCGCCTGGCAAACAGGACTGCCTGGTGCTCGACTATGCAGGCAACCCGTGGGACCTCTACGCGCCGGAAGTGGGTGAACCCAGGCCGGATAGCGATAGCGAGCCGGTGCAGGTAACTTGTCCTGAATGTGGTCATGCCAACCTGTACTGGGGCAAGCGTGACGGTGAACTGGTGATCGAGCATTTTGGCCGCCGCTGCCAGGGGCTTGTCGAGGACGAAAACGGCACGCGTCGCCAATGCGAGTTTCGCTTTCGCTTCAAAGTCTGCGATGAATGCGGCGCCGAGAACGATATCGCCGCCCGCCGTTGCCACGGCTGCCAAACGCTGCTGGTCGACGCGGATAGCAAGCTCAAGGATGCCCTGAGGCTGAAAGACGCCAGGGTGCTTAGGGTCAGTGGCATGTTACTGGAAGCTGCCACCAACGGGCGCGGGCTGCCGCGACTCAAGGTCACCTATCATGATGAAGACGGCGCGAGCCTGGCGGAATGGTTTGCCCTGGAAACATCGGCGCAACGGCGTGCTTTCTACGTTGCATTTTTGCGTGATCATTTGCGCGCGCCGGGTATGCCCTGGCAACCTGCCACGCCGCAGGAGGTTGTCAGCGAACAGCGCCGCCTGCGCCATCCCGACTTCGTGGTCGGGCGCAAGGTAGGGCGTCACTGGCAGCTTCGCGATAAGCTGTTTGATTATCAGGGCCGCTACCGCAAAGCCAGCGATGCAGGTTAAGGTGGCGGGGTCACTTTATTAAGTAATGCCGATATTGGAATATTGATCCATTAGCAGATACATACAGCCTTAAAAATCGCCTATCTAACTGAGGAACCGACCCGCGTGAGCGAGACGCCAAGTGCTAAACAGGCCCCCTCAAGCACGGACACCTCGGACACAGCGCCGGTGGCCGAAGCGCTGGGGCGGCTCTTCAACGAGCCGATCACTCAATTGCCGGAGGATTTATATATCCCGCCGGAGGCGCTGCGCGTCTTTTTGGAAGCCTTTGAAGGGCCGCTTGACTTACTGCTTTACCTGATTCGCCGCCAGAATCTGGATATTCTGACGATTAACGTGGCCACCATTACGCATCAGTACATTGAATACGTGGAACTGATGAAGGCCATGGAGATCGAGCTGGCGGGCGAGTATCTGCTGATGGCGGCGATGCTGGCCGAGATCAAGTCGCGCACCTTGCTGCCCCGGCCGCCCAAAGCGGAAGGCGAGGATGAAGAGGATCCGCGGGCAGAATTGATCCGTCGCCTGCAAGAGTATGAACGCCTCAAGGAAGCCGCCGAGTCGCTGGATACGCTGCCACGCGTTGGCCGCGACTGGTTCAGCGTGCAGGCAGGTTTGCCGCCGCTGGAGGCGCGGGTCATTCATCCGCCGGTCGAGCTGGATGAACTGTTGGGCGCACTGGCCGATATTCTCAAGCGCGCCGAGCTTGCCCAGGCGCACCATATTAGCCGTGAGGTACTCTCCACCCGTGAACGGATGCTCGCCATCATGGAGCGGCTCGGTGGTGAGGGCGGCGAGCCGCACTACGTGCCCTTTGCCGCGCTGTTTACCCTGGAAGAGGGGCGGGCAGGCGTTGTGGTGACGTTCATGGCGATTCTGGAGCTCGCCAAGGAAGCCATGATCGATATCGTGCAAAATGCCCCGCTCTCACCAATCCATGTGCGCGCGCGCCCCGCTGCCATTAGCGACGGCCATGACCCCGAAGACGCCTTTGCAATCGATGACGCTGGCGAACATTCTGATGAAGAAAGCGCGTTTGAAGCACCTGCCGACAGGGAAGCACCATGAGTGAGATTGATTCGCCGTTGGAGGAAATACTCGAAGCCGCGTTACTGGCGGCGGGGGAACCACTCCCGCTGGAGCGCATGGAAACGTTGTTTCTGGATGGCGAGTGCCCGTCTCGATACGAGCTTCGCGAAGTACTGGTCCGGTTGAGCGAGCGTCATGAACACGGCGCCCTGGAGCTTATCGAAACGGCATCGGGTTATCAGTTGCGGATTCGCCCGCGGCTTTCGCAGTGGGTGTCGCGGCTCTGGGATGAGCGCCCCCAGCGTTACTCACGGGCACTGCTCGAAACCCTGGCATTGATTGCCTATCGACAGCCGGTGACCCGCAGTGACATTGAAGATGTCCGCGGGGTCAGCGTGAGCAGCTCGATCATGCGTACGCTGATGGAGCGTGGCTGGATACGCGTGGTCGGGCACCGTGACGTGCCGGGAAGGCCGGCGGTCTACGCGACTTCGCGCAGTTTTCTGGATGATTTCGGCTTGAAAACCCTGGATGCCCTGCCGCCGATGCACGAGCTGGTCAGTGGGGAAGCCGATGGCCAGGACGCCGCTGATGTGCCTGATACGAACGACGGGCAAACGCTGTTGCCGGATTCGCCGTCTTCTGACACGCAGGAAGCACTGGACGACGCGCCCGAAACCGTGCAGGATGCGCCACCCGAAACGGCCGATAGCGCCGAGACGCACGCCGAGACGGCGTTAACCCAGCCGCTGAGCTTTGCCGATTTAGAGGCACGCCTGGCAGCACGTGCGCAGCGATCCGATGACCAGGAGGCGCGCACGCAGACCCATGATGAGAGGTCAGACGACCATGAGTCAGAGTAATACCCCCCCTACCAGCGAAAAGCTGCAAAAAGTTCTCGCCCGTGCCGGTCTTGGCTCGCGGCGTGAAATGGAAACCGTGATTGCCGACGGCCGCGTCAAGGTCAACAATCAGGTCGCCAAACTGGGCGACCGTGTTGAAGCGCGCGACAAGGTCAGCCTTGACGACCGGTTGGTGACGCTGAGAGCGGAAGACGAAACACCGCGCCGGGTGATCATGTACAACAAGCCGGAAGGCGAGTTGTGTACCCGCAAGGATCCCGAAGGCCGTCGCACCGTGTTCGATCGCCTGCCGCGCTTGAAAGGCGAGCGCTGGATTGCCATCGGTCGCCTGGATATCAACACCAGTGGGCTTTTGCTCTTCACCACTGACGGCGAGCTGGCCAACCGCTTGATGCACCCCTCGACGCAGGTCGAGCGTGAATATGCGGTGCGCGTGATGGGTGAAGTGAAGCGTGAACATATCATGGCCATGGTAGACGGTGTGATGCTGGAAGATGGTCCCGCCCGGTTCACCGATGTTCAGGAGTTCGGCGGCGAAGGGATCAACACCTGGTTCCATGTGGTCATTCTGGAAGGCCGAAACCGCGAGGTTCGTCGACTCTGGGAGTCTCAGGAGTTGACGGTAAGTCGTTTGAAACGGGTTCGTTACGGCAATATTTTCCTTGATAAGCGCGCCAAGGCGGGAGAGTGGGTCGAGCTTTCTCAGGATGAAGTGGATGACCTGGCGGCACTGGCCCAGTTGGAAACCCGCAAGGTTCCCGAGCTGACGCCGGATGAAAAGAACCGTTGGAGCCGCGATAAAAACAAGCGCCGCCCGGTGCAGGCAATGCGCAAGCCCAAGCGGCGCTAAAGGCCGTTTGTAATATGAGCAAATCGCGCGGTCGTTAAGGCAAAAGTTCAAAAAAGACTTGCGGATAGCGTGGGCTATCCGTAAGATATGCATCCGTTCGGGCGGGTCGTTAGCTCAGTTGGTAGAGCAGTTGACTTTTAATCAATTGGTCGCAGGTTCGAATCCTGCACGACCCACCAGCCGAACTTTATTTAGATTTGCCGCCGCCGTGTGAGCAGCGGGTCGTTAGCTCAGTTGGTAGAGCAGTTGACTTTTAATCAATTGGTCGCAGGTTCGAATCCTGCACGACCCACCAGATTCGACACCCCTGACAGTTCGCTGTCAGGGGTGTTTTGCTATGTGCACAACCTGATGCCTGACAATTGGACTTGCTGTCAGCAACCATTTCCCGCCAAAATAGTCACATTGATGTTGAGACCGACAGAAACCCAACGCGAAAGACGCAAGCGGTTTCTGTCAACGAGAGCGGCGCGTGCGGAGTGCATACGCCGTGACTGGTGTTTAACAGGGGGATTCCCTGTTCGTCACAGTGGTAGACACGATGACTATTATGACTACTCAAGCTGAGCTTGATGCTCCGCTCCCAAGCCCGTACTGCCCGACCCGCATACCCGCCGAAGACCAGGCGCGCGTGGAAGAAATCAAGCAGTTGCTTAACCAGCATAACGCCGTGCTGGTAGCGCACTACTATACCGATGACGCCATTCAGCAACTGGCGGAAGAAACCGGTGGTTGTGTGGCCGATTCGCTGGAGATGGCGCGCTTCGGTGCCCGCCACGATGCCACTACCCTGGTCGTGGCCGGCGTGCGCTTCATGGGCGAAACCGCCAAGATTCTGTCGCCTGAAAAACGCGTGCTGATGCCTACCTTGGAGGCGACCTGTTCGCTGGATATAGGCTGCCCTGCCGACGAATTCAGCGCTTTTTGCGATGCCCACCCTGACCGCACCGTGGTCGTTTATGCCAATACGTCGGCTGCCGTCAAGGCGCGTGCCGACTGGGTGGTCACCTCATCGATTGCCGTCGATGTGATCGAGCACCTTCAGGCCAAAGGCGAAAAAATCCTCTGGGCACCCGATAAACACCTGGGTGGCTACATCCAGAAAAAAACCGGTGCCGATATGCTCATGTGGGACGGTGCCTGTATCGTCCACGAGGAATTCAAGGCGAAAGGTGTCGAAGATCTCAAGCGGCTGTATCCGGATGCCGCCGTGCTGGTTCACCCGGAGTCGCCCGCGCCGGTGGTTCAGTTGGCCGATGTGGCTGGGTCGACATCGCAGCTTATCAACGCGGCCAAAACCCTGCCCAACGAACAGCTGATTGTGGCAACCGATCGCGGCATCTTCTTCAAGATGCAGCAAGCGGTCCCTGATAAGACGTTATTCGAGGCCCCGACAGCGGGTAACGGCGCGACCTGCCGCAGTTGCGCGCATTGCCCGTGGATGGCCATGAACGCCCTCGACAACCTGGCGGGTGCGCTACGTGAAGGTAGCGGCGAAATTCAGGTCGGAAGTGAGTTGCGCCAGCTGGCGCTCAAGCCGCTGGAGCGGATGCTTAACTTCAACGCATAACCAGCACGCACGCCCAGTCTGGCCGTGCGTCCGTGAGACCGTGATCTGCCTGAATCGGTGGCGCCTAAAACTCTTCCAGGGCCTCGCGGTAGTCCATGAAATCCTCGCGTCGCTGTTCGATGCGTGCCAATGTCCGCTGATCGTTTTCGCGTTCAGCGGCGTCTTTGGCTATATCCAACTGGCGAATACCGCTATCCATGCGCCCGGTAAGCTGAAGATATTCCGCCCGAGCCAGATGCCCCAAACCGTTGCGCCCGCTTCGCCCGGCAGCTTCTGCCAGCAGGTTGAAGCCCTGCGGGTTTTCAGGATGTTGCGCGGTTACATCGCGCAGAATGTCATAGGCGGCATTGGGATCCCGCTGAAGTTGCGCCTCGGCTAAGATAAGCTGGGCAGGCAAGTAGTCAGGCATAAAACGCAGTAACCGCTGGCTGCGTTGGATCGCTTCATCGTAGCGCTGCGCCTGTAGGGCAACCTCTGCCGCCGATGCCGGTAACATGGCAAGATCAGGCTGTTCGTCACGTAGTCGATCAAGCGCTTTTAGCGCTGTATCCACTTGGCCGGACTGAGCATCGACCAGGGCCGTTACATAGCGCTGTGCCGTTTCGCTGGCATTTTCCTGAGCTAGTCGGGAGACGGCTTGCCGAGGCGACTGTGAATCAATCTGCAGTAAGGCACGGCCGCGAATCATGTCGTAGAGCGTATCGTTTGAGTAGCTTGAGGCAACGTCCATCTGAGCGGCCCGTGACTGCGCATCGCTCAAGCGAGATTCCGAGACCGGGTGGGTCAGCAGGAATTCCGGTGGCGTCCCACCCTGAAGGCTGGACATGCGTTGTAAAGTACGGAACATGCGCGCCATGGCGTCCGGGTCATAGCCGGCATCGGCCATGGCCTGAAGGCCCACGCGATCTGCTTCCTGCTCGTAGCGGCGCGAGTAGGTGAGTTGGTCTTGAATGAGGGCGGCCTGAGACCCCATGGCGGTAGCGATGCCGGCATTACCGCCGCCGCCCGCTGCGATCAGCAAACCGGCCAGCATCCCGGCCATGGCCGGTAGCTGGGTCTGTTCAGCGCGCTCGCTGCTACGGGCATAGTGGCGTTGGGATAAGTGGCCAAGTTCGTGGGCGATGACTGAGGCAAACGCCCCTTCGTCTTCGGCAAAGGCGAACAAGCCAGCGTGAATCCCAACCACGCCACCGGGGACAGCAAAGGCATTGAGGGTTCGATGGTCGACCATGACGGTGGTCACGTCCAGGTCGCCCAGTTGGCTATGCGGGGCCAGGCGATCCACCAGACTGGTCAAGTAATCATGGGCAATGGGATCCTGCCATTGGGGGGCGTGGGCGCGGAACTGGCGCAGCCAAGCGCGGCCCAGCCGGTGTTCTTCGGCGCTAGCCGACGAATAGCTGCTACCCAGACTGGGTAGCGTCTGCTCGTCACTGACGGCAGGCGAGGGGATTAACAGCGTCGTACTGCAGGCGAACGCTAAGGCACGCGTCCAGGCTGCTGAGGCGTTAAAAAGGCGCGGCATGTCATCCTCATCGGTGATGGAAAGCGCTAGGTCACTACTTACGACATTGATTCACCTTGTGAAGTGCCGTTAAATCAAATCGCAGTCAATACTGCACAGTCTATGCAACAATGATCGATACGTGCAGGGTCTTTTTTGAGGGGAGAAAAATGGTAGAGCGAACAACGCGTTTACAGCCTGATAGCGTGCTCGACGCCTGCGGGCTTCATTGCCCGCTGCCGCTGCTCAAGGCCAAGCAGGCCTTGGCAGGCCTTGCCCCTGGGCAGTTACTGGAAGTGCGCGCCACGGATGCAGGCTCGTGGAGGGATATAGAAGCCTTTGCCGAGCAGAGCGCCCATCATCTGGAAGCCCGTGAGCAGTGTGGCGATATCTATCATTACTGGCTTCGCAAGGCAGAAGGCGAGCGCTCATGAGCCTGCGTACGATCTTGAAAAGCTGGGTCGAACGGTATTTTTCAGACGAAGAAGCCTTGATTCTGCTGGTAGTGCTCATCGCCGGATTTGCCGCGGTGATCTGGTTTGGCCGTATGTTGGCGCCTTTTTTTACCGCGTTGGTCATTGCCTTCCTGCTCCAGGGCGTGGTGGGCGCATTGACGCGGAGAGGTATCCCTCATCTACTCTCGGTAATCGTCGTGTTCCTCGGCTTTGTCAGCGTGCTATTAGCCCTGGCGTTTATTTTGCTACCGCTGATATGGGATCAGTTGATTGGTCTTGTTCAGGAAACGCCGCGCATGTTTGCAAGCGGGCAAAACTGGCTGGATGAACTGCAATCGCGCTACCCCAACTTGATTACCCCGGATCAAATGCAAAATTGGATTGGCGTCGCCAGCCGCGAAATAAGTCAGTTGGGCCAGCGTGCCCTGACGCTTTCGCTGGCCTCTCTGGGTAATCTTCTATCGCTGATTATCTATCTGGTACTGGTGCCCATTTTGGTCTTTTTCATGCTCAAGGACCGAGAGGCGCTGGTTGGCTTCACATTGTCATTGCTGCCGCAAAAACGTGCCTTGATGGCGCGTATCTGGCATGAAATGGACGACCAGATTGCCAATTACATTCGCGGCAAGTTCATCGAGATCATTATTGTCGGCACCGTCTCCTTTATCACGTTTTCGTTCTTCCAGCTGCCGTATACGGCGCTGCTGGCGGTATTGGTCGGTTTTTCGGTGCTGGTGCCGTATATCGGCGCGGCCGTGGTCACCTTGCCGGTCGCTGCAGTCGCCGGATTTCACTTCGGGTTAAGCGAGTCGTTTGTCTACGTACTGGTGGCTTACGGGGTTATCCAGGCGCTGGATGGCAACGTACTCGCCCCGGTACTGTTCTCGGAAACCAACAATATCCACCCAGTGTCGGTGATTGTGGCCGTGTTGTTCTTCGGTGGTATATGGGGGTTCTGGGGCGTGTTTTTTGCCATTCCGCTCGCCACGCTGTTGAAGGCGTTGGTGCATGCATGGCCGAGGGGAATGAAAGGGCGCGAGGAGCAACATCATGCGCTCGCCAGCGAAGAGTCACTGTAAGTCAAATGGAATGGCGGGTTTGGCAACCTCCCCATCCAACCGTCTGTTGGATGGGGAAGGGGCTTACGACGCGTCAAGCGCCTGGGCCGCCGCGAGCACTTCGTCAACGTGCCCGGGTACTTTGACGCCCCGCCAGGCCTGGGCAAGCTTACCCTCGGCGTCGATTAGAAAGGTGCTGCGTTCGATGCCCAGGTGCTCTTTGCCGTAAAGCTTTTTAAGCTTGATGACATCAAACAGTTTGCAGATCGTCTCGTCCTTGTCTGACACCAGCGTAAAGTTGAAGTCCTGCTTGGCTTTGAAGTTCTCCTGGGCACGGATGCCGTCCCGGGAAACACCCACAATCACCGTGTTTGCGGCGTCAAAGTCAGCTTTGCGGTCGCGAAAGTCGCCGCCTTCGGTGGTGCATCCCGGCGTGCTGGCCTTTGGATAGAAGTACACCACCACCTGTTGGCCGCGAAGCTCGGATAATGTCAGGGTGGTATCGCCCGTTGCCGGTGCCGAAAAATCGGGGACTGTTTGGCCTATGTCGAGTGGCATAAAAGGTTCCTCAGGTAGCGTGGTTTTCAAGGGCGATTACACGCAAGCTTGCGCCGCATGTCAAAGAAGAAAGTATCGCAGGGGCAAAACTCGCCGCGCTTTCCGCTGTACAGGGTCGAGCGGCCTGAGTACCATTTGTCCTTCGTGGATTCCTGTTGAGATGATGGCACGCTGCGTAAAGCACTAGCTCGGCTCCTTATCTCGTGATATTCAGACGCTCGATTTAACCACTTGCAGGTGAGGAAAAAAGGATGATCACAGGCAGCATCGTCGCCCTGGCGACGCCGATGAAAGTCAATGGCGACATCGACTGGGAGGCGCTTCGTCGTCTGGTGAACTTCCACCTCGACAATGGCACCGACGGGATTGTGGCCGCAGGTACTACGGGTGAGCCCACGACCATGTCGTTTGCCGAGCACTTCGACGTGATACGCAGTGTGGTCGAGGAAGTGGATGGACGCATTCCGGTCATTGCCGGTACAGGGGGGAACGCGACCTCTGAGGCCGTCGAGTTGGCGCGTTATGCCAGTGAAGTCGGTGCTGACTATTGCCTGTCCGTATGCCCCTACTATAACAAGCCGACTCAGGAAGGCTTGTATCAGCACTTCAAAGCGGTAGCGGAAGGCAGTAAATTGCCGGTCATTCTCTACAATGTGCCGGGCCGCACCTGCTCAGACCTTTATAATGAAACGGTGGTCAGGTTGGCCGACATTAACAACATCATCGGCTTGAAAGATGCCACGGGTAACCTGGAGCGCGCGGAAGATCTTATCGCCCGTCTCAAGGGCAGCGACTTCATGCTTTACTCGGGTGACGATGCCACCGCCTGTGATTTCATGCTGATGGGTGGGCATGGTGATATTTCGGTGACCGCGAACGTAGCGCCCAAGGCCATGCATGAGCTTTGTGCCGCTGCGGTCGCCGGGGATGCGGATAAGGCGCACCAGATCAATACACGCTTGATGCCGCTGCATACCAATCTGGGGATCGAGTCTAATCCTATTCCGGTAAAGTGGGCGTTAAACCGAATGGGTTACGCAGACGCGGGTATTCGCCTGCCGCTGACATGGCTGTCAGACAAGTATCACGCCACGGTCAGTGAGGCCCTTCAGCTTGCTGGGGTTGTCGAGGAATAAACCGCAAAGAATTTTGCTACTTGGCGATCCTGGGTTGCATGGCGTCAGGTAAACGATCTGTTGACTGTTAAGGTGGCTTGATGAGCTCTGTGCTTGGAAAACACGCGCTGAAATGGATTCCGCTGGCGCTGGCAGGTGTCGTGACGCTTGCCGGTTGCGCCCGGGATGAAGGTTTTTATGATGATCGCAATTTGGATTATGCTGACGTAGAACCTGCGTCGCCGTTGGTATTGCCGGAAACCCGCAATACTCAGCGTTATCGTCAGGCACTGCCGGTGCCGGAAGCAGCCAGCCAGCGTGCTCGTGATGGGGTGGCCGAAGTGCGTCCTCCTCAACCTCTTACGGTTGGGGGAAGTACGGAAGTAGATTATGTTGAAGGCCGTGAGATCGGAGATCAGCGCTGGTTAGTCGTTGCGGCTGATCCGGGGAGCGTCTGGACACAGCTTGAAAGCTTCGCACGTCAGCGCGGTCTGGACGTTCAGGAAAGCCGTGCCAGCGATGGTGTTCTGGTCACCTCTCAGGCTGAGTTTCGTTTGCAAAGCGGTCTCCGGGAGGGGAGTAGTGAAGTCCGCTGCGAGCGTGGCGGCCAAAGCATGACAAGCTGCCTTGAGGCTCTAAAAACCTATCTGAGCGCCAACGCTTCCGCTTCTCAATCCGCTTCGGCGACTGCATCATCCTGGAGCGCGCAGCGTTTGGAAAACAATGACCCCCTCTCGCTTCGTCAGCGTGGTGATGGGTGGGAAGTATCAATACCTTACGCGGCAGATCGTGTATGGGCTGAGATCCATCATTATCTGGCGCAGGACTTCGATCAAACTGACGAGCGTGAGTTGCTGGCCGCCGACGCTGATAACTATGCCTTCCTTGTAAGCTATCTGGCCCGTGAACAGCGGGACCGGAGTTTGTTGCAGGTGGTGTTATTCACCGATACCAGCGATCAGGCCCAAGAAGTGCGCCTGATCGTTGAGCCTCGCGGCGACCAAAGCGTGCTTCGCGCCAAGGCAACCGGTGAGCAGCCGTTGAGCGAAAACGCCGAGCGCGAACTGCTCGAGCGGGTATCCAGCTATTTACGTTAATTCAATGACCTTTGTCTCTCTGCGGAGCTCCCATGGAAAAGCGCCAAGAACTCTATGCCGGTAAGGCAAAATCTGTCTACACCACCGATGATCCGGATCTGCTGGTACTTGAGTTTCGTGATGACACCAGCGCCTTTGACGGCAAGAAGAAAGAGTCGCTGGCGCGCAAGGGGATGGTGAATAACCTCTTCAATGCCTACATCATGGAGCGGCTGGAAGATGCCGGCATTCCGACGCATTTCGAGAAGCAGCTTTCTGACACAGAAAGTCTGGTCAAGAAGATGCAGATGATCCCGGTGGAATGCGTGGTGCGCAATATTGCCGCGGGCGGTCTGGTCAAGCGACTCGGCGTTGAGGAAGGTATCGCGCTGAACCCGCCGACGTTCGAACTGTTCCTGAAAAACGACGAAAAGGGCGACCCGATGATCAACGAGTCGCTGGCGGAAACGTTTGGCTGGGCGACCCCAGAGCAGCTCGCCAAGATGAAAACGCTCACCTTCAAGGTCAATCATGTGCTCAAGCAGCTGTTTGCGGAGGGCGATATGCTCCTGGTGGATTACAAGCTTGAGTTTGGCGTATTTAACGGCCAAGTGGTGCTGGGTGATGAGTTCTCCCCGGACGGATGCCGGTTATGGGACGCCAATACCCGCGAGAAGCTCGACAAGGATCGTTTTCGCCAGGGCCTTGGCGGCGTGATTGAAGCCTACGAAGAAGTTGGCCGCCGCCTCGGGGTTACCTTTCCCCGCTAACGTCTAGCCGCTAATGTCGATAGCCACCACCTCCAGTGTGGTGGCTTCGCCGTTCTGGCGCGGACAAAATTTGACGTCCACATCGCGAAGCCGGACACCGTAAACCCGCTCGGAAGCTTGGCCGTGCCGGTAGGCCGGTCGAGGATCCTGACCAATGACCTGCTCGATCAGCGCGCTTAATGAGTCGCGATCAGCACGCTGTGCCAACTGATCAAGGGCAGTAGCGCTGAACTGAACCGTCAACTGTTCGGGTGGGGCGGGGGCAAAGCCTGCTTGCGCATTAGGTGGGGATTCAGCCCAGGGGAGGTAGGGTTTAATATCCACCACGGGGGTGCCGTTGACCAGGTCGCAGCCTGACAGTTTCAGGCGCACGCCCTGATGGGTATCAATACCCCCCAGTTCGACAAGCGAAAGACCTAGCCTGTTGGGGCGATGCGTACTGCGGCTGGCAAACACGCCCACTTTTCGGTTGCCACCTAACCGCGGCGGTCTGACGAGAGGTGACCAGCGTTCAGGACTCTGGTGGAACACAAAGCTGATCCACACATGGCTGAACGCGTCGAGCCCGCGCACGACCAGCGGGTCGTCATAAGGCGGGCTAAGTATCAACTCGGCGTTGGCTGCAGGCGCCAGGCCAGGCTGGCGGGGAACGCCAAACTTGTCGGCGTAGTCGCTAACCACATAGCCGATAGGCGTCAGTGTAAAGGACTCGCTGGAAGGGGCATGATGCATCACACTGCCTTATCAAAGGGAAAACCAGAGGGCTGAGTATAAAACAGCCGTGTTCTCAGTACAGTGGTGCTGAGCATGCCTTGAAAAAAGAAAGCGATAACGCTCACATGGTGAAACATGACAGATGAACAGACTGCACAGCCCTCGACGGCCCGCATCACCTACCGCGTGGCACGTGCCAGAGATGCCGCTGATCAAGCGGAGGTGTTTTACCATGCCGTCATGCAAGGGGCTGCAACGCGTTACAGCCTGGCGCAGCGGCGCGCATGGGCGAGCGCCTTACCCCGCGAGGCCAGCGCCTGGTCAGCGCGCCAGGCGCTATATACGACGCTTGTTGCCAGCTGTGATGGTCGCTGCGTCGGGTTTATTGAACTTGATGTGCCAGCCGGACGGGTTGAGACCCTCTATGTGTGGCCATCGCTCAACGGACGCGGCATCGGCACCACGCTGTTGATTCACGCTGAACGGTGGCTGTTGGAGCAGGGTGTTTCCCGTATTCAGATCGAGGCAAGCCTGACGCTCTATGAACGGCTGCTGCGGCGCGGTTGGGAAAACCTTGGCGAGCAGTGGGTTGAGCGTGGCGGTGAGCCGCTTCAGCGTTTTCGTCTGCAGAAGCGGCTTAACGCCGTCGAGACCTGACTTCATCCGGTTAACGGTTTGTTTGGCGGGTGATCCGCATCGACAGGTCAATGGCCTGGATGTCCTTGGTCAAGGTGCCGCAGGAGATACAGTCGACGCCGGTCTCAGCAATCGCGCGCAGGGTCTCGGTATCAACATTCCCTGACGCTTCAAGCGTGGCGCTGCCAGCCGTCAGTTCAACGGCCGTGCGCAGTTCATCCAGGCTGAAGTTATCCAGCATAATGACATCTGCTTTCGCGGCCAGCGCCTGTTCCAACTCGGCGAAATTTTCGACCTCAACCTCAACGGGAAGCTCGGCGGCCAGTTTGCGCGCCTGGGCGACCGCTGCCTGGATACCGCCACAGGCGGCGATATGATTTTCCTTGATCAGAAACGCATCCCACAGGCCAATGCGATGATTGTGGCCGCCGCCACACATCACGGCGTATTTCTGTGCCAGCCGCATGCCGGGCAGCGTCTTGCGGGTATCCAGCAAGCGCACGCCGGTGTCGGCGATCAGGTCGACATAGCGGCGGGTCGTTGTCGCCGTGGCTGACAGCGTTTGCAGCACGTTGAGGGCGGCACGTTCGCCAGTCAACAGGCTACGTGCGGGGCCCTCCAGGGTGAGAAAACATTGCCCGGCCTCCAGTCGGTCACCGTCGGCGGCTTGCCAGTAAAGTGCAACGCGGCTGTCCAGGCGGCGGAAAATATCGTCGACAAAGGCAACGCCGCACAGCACGGCCGGGACGCGGGTAATGACCTCCGCCGTCGCCAGTTGGTGGTCCGGAATCAACTCGGCGGTGATATCGCCCGGGCCTACGTCTTCGGAGAGCAGACGAGCAGCACTGGAGCGGATTTCTTCGGCAAGGGCAGTTTGGTAATGCATGGCATCAATTCTCTGGGCGTTAACGTCGATGACCGGCATTATAGTGAAAGAGAGCGCCAACGTAGAGGAGTCCTTCGCGTGATTGACCGACAATTTTCTCCTGGCCGATGGCAAGTCGCACGCCAGGTGGCGTCGCCAAATGCAGACCAGCGCCCCGATGACGAGGTATCGCTACTGCTGATTCATGCCATCAGCCTGCCTCCCGGTCAGTTTCAGGGAACAGCCGTTGAGGCACTGTTTACCAACCAGCTAGACCCCGGTGCACATCCTTATTTTGCCGCCATTGCCCATTTACGGGTATCCGCCCACCTGCTGATTCGCCGCGATGGCGAATGCGTCCAGTTTGTCGACACCGATCAGCGGGCCTGGCACGCAGGACGTTCCCGTTGGTGGGATTCGCGCCAACAGCGCTGGCGGCAAGCGCTCAATGATTTTTCGGTGGGTATTGAACTGGAAGGTGATGAAACGACGCCCTTTACCAAGGCCCAGTATGTGGCGTTGGCCAAGGCTGCTCGGTGGTTGTTGGGCCGTTATCCTGCGCTTACCCCGGAGCGTGTGACCAGTCATGCACGGGTGGCACCGTTGCGTAAAACCGACCCCGGGCCAACGTTTGATTGGGCTTATTGGCGTCAGTTGGTTGCGACCCAGGAAGATGATTTAAGTCGGGATGAGTCAAGAAATTAAAACGGTAGTTTGACTACATGAGGGGGGTCTGGGTCGTCTTGGCAAGTGCCTTAACAATGCCTTATGTTGCGGTGCAATAGTTTGTTTTCGATAGCCTTTTAGGTGTTACTGTAATTGGCAGCGTGGCGACTTTGCGGTATCTTCGCCTATACAAAAGGCTAACTTTTACAACAATTATGTAGCTTTACTACATTTCCATGTATGTAGCTCGTTGAATGTAGAAGAAAAACCAGACGACGCTCAGGCGTCGACTGTCAGCATGCCAGTGGTGGCGACACACCACAGCCGCCCCAGGCCCAACGGGCCAGCGGGGTTGATTGTCATTTATCGTCATTCGGAGAGACCTCTATGAGTCTGGAGACAAGAGAAGATCTCGATCCGATCGAAACCACGGAATGGATTGATTCCCTGGAGTCGGTATTGGATCGTGAGGGCGAAGATCGTGCCCGCTACCTGATGACCCGCCTGGCGGACCGCCTGCGTCGGGACGGCATGAGGGTGCCCTTCTCGGTGACAACCCCGCATCGTAATACGATTCCGGTTCACCGCGAAGCGCCGATGCCTGGCGACCTGTTCATGGAGCGGCGTATCCGCTCCTTGATCCGCTATAATGCCATTGCCCAGGTGATTCGCAACAACCGCGCCAAGCCCGGTCTGGGCGGCCACATTGCCAGCTTCATGTCATCAGCCACGCTGTATGACGTGGGCTTTAACCACTTTTTCCGTGCTCCTCAGGGCGACTTCGAAGGCGACCTGATCTACATTCAGGGCCACGTGGCACCGGGTATCTACGCGCGCTCCTACCTGGAAGGCCGCCTGAGCGAAGAACAGATGGACCGTTTCCGCCAGGAAGTCGATGGTGATGGCCTGTCATCCTACCCGCACCCGTGGCTGATGCCGGATTACTGGCAATTCCCGACGGTTTCCATGGGCCTTGGTCCGATCCAGGCGATCTACCAGGCGCACGTGATGAAGTACCTGCATCACCGTGAGCTGAAAGACATGTACGACCGCAAGATCTGGTGCTTCCTGGGTGACGGCGAGTGCGACGAGCCGGAATCTCTGGGCGCCATTTCACTGGCCGGTCGTGAAAACCTCGACAACCTGATTTTCGTCATCAACTGTAACCTCCAGCGTCTGGATGGCCCTGTGCGCGGTAATTCCCGCGTCATGGACGAATTCGAGGGTGTATTCCGCGGTGCGGGCTGGAACGTTATCAAGGTTGTCTGGGGTCGCCACTGGGATCCACTGTTCGAGAAGGACAAGAAAGGCATTCTGCAAAACCGCATGGACGAAGCAGTCGACGGCGAGTATCAGAACTACAAGGCCAACGGCGGGGCCTATACCCGCGAGCACTTCTTCGGCAAGTATCCGGAAACCGAAGAGATGGTCAAAGACCTCTCCGACGAGGACATCTGGAAGCTCAACCGCGGTGGTCACGACCCGTTCAAGGTCTACGCGGCCTACCACGAGGCGGTCAATACCTCGAACGGCAAGCCCACGGTCATCCTGGCGCATACCGTCAAGGGCTATGGCATGGGTAGTGGCGATGGCGAAGCCGCCAACGAAGCCCACCAGGTCAAGAGCATGGAATACGAGGCGCTGAAGACTTTCCGTGACCGCTTCGGCATTCCGCTGACCGACGAGCAGCTCAAAGACGTGCCGTACTACATGCCAGAGCAGGATTCCCCCGAGCTCAAGTACTTGCACCTGCAGCGCGAGCGCCTGGGTGGCTATTTGCCCAGCCGTCGCAGCGACTTCGAGGCGCTGGAAATTCCCACCCTTGAAGATAAAGCCTTTGCCTCGCAAATGGGCGGTTCCAAAGGCCGTGAAGTGTCCACCACCATGGCGTTTGTGCGGGTGCTGAACGGGCTGGTCAAGGACAAGAAGATCGGCAAGAAAGTGGTGCCGATTATTCCTGACGAGGCGCGTACCTTCGGCATGGAAGGCATGTTCCGTCAGTTGGGGATCTACACCTCTGAAGGGCAGAAGTATGAGCCGGTCGATAAAGGCCAGATCATGTTCTACCGTGAAGATCAGAAGGGCCAGATTCTCGAGGAGGGTATTTCCGAAGCAGGCGCAATGTCCGCGTGGATTGCAGCGGCCACCTCCTACAGCAACAACAACGTCACCCTGCTGCCGTTCTACGTCTATTACTCGATGTTCGGCTTCCAGCGTATCGGCGATCTGGCCTGGGCTGCAGGCGACCTGCAGGCACGTGGCTTCATGGTTGGCGGTACCGCAGGCCGCACGACGCTCAACGGTGAGGGTTTGCAGCACCAGGATGGCCACAGCCTGATTCAGGCATCGACCATTCCCAACTGCCGCAGCTACGACCCGACCTATGCCCATGAGGTCGCGGTGATTCTGCATGATGGCATGAAGCGCATGTTCACCGACAAGGAGAACTGCTTCTATTACCTGACGGTCATGAACGAGAACTACGAGCACCCCGAGCTTGAAACTGTGCCTGTCGATGACATCGTCAAAGGCATGTACCTGCTACGCGAAACCAAGGGCAAAAAAGGCCGCGTGCAGCTGATGGGTTCGGGTACGATCCTGCGCGAAGTCGAAGAAGCGGCCACGCTGCTTGAAAACGACTGGGGGATTGGCGCTGATATCTGGAGCGTGACCAGCTTCAATGAACTACGTCGTGAAGCACTGCTGCTGGACCGGGAAGCCTTCCTGAGCCCTGATGCCGAGGCCATCAAGCCTCACGTCACCAAGTGTCTGGAAGGCCGGGAAGGGCCGGTGATTGCGTCTACCGACTACATGAAGCTATACGCTGATCAGGTGCGTGCCTGGGTGCCGAACGATTACACTGTACTGGGTACCGATGGCTTTGGTCGTTCCGATACCCGCGAGAAGCTGCGTTACTTCTTTGAGGTGGATCGTTACTTCGTGACTGTTGCGGCGCTGCGCGCACTGGCAGACCGTGGCGAAATCGATCGCAAGCTTGTCGGTGACGCCCTGAAGAAGTACGGCATCGATGTCAACAAGCCGAACCCGCTGACCAGCTGATCCGCTGCCCGGCGGGCAAATGCCCGCCGGCTCGATCCGATTTTAAAGGAGCGCGACCTTGAGTAGCGAAATCATCAAAGTTCCCGATATCGGTGGCGATACCGATGTCGAAATCATCGAGATTGCGGTGTCGGAAGGCGATGTCATTGAAGCAGAAGACACCCTGATCACGCTCGAATCCGATAAAGCCAGCATGGACGTACCGGCTCCGAAAGGGGGGAAGGTCATAAAGGTGCTGGTCAAAGAGGGCGATAGCGTCTCTGAAGGTGACGATATCGTCGAGCTGGAAGTCGAAGGTGGTGGCGACGCCGGGGGTGAAAGCGACGCCTCTCCCGCTGAGTCATCCGGCAGCCAGCAGGACGAAGCCCCCTCCAAAGCACCTGCGCCGGAACCCTCGAAGCCTGCCGCCAAGAAGGCGTCCGGCGGCAAGCAGACCGTGGATATCAAAGTGCCCGATCTGGGTGGCTCGGATAACGTCGAAATCATTGAAGTCGCGGTGGGTGAAGGCGATGAAGTTGACGCCGAAGATACCTTGATCACTCTGGAGTCCGATAAAGCCTCCATGGACGTGCCGAGTCCTCATACCGGTAAGATCGTTTCGTTCAGCGTGAAAGAAGGTGATACGGTCTCTGAAGGCGATGTCATTGGGCAAATGGAAATCGCCGGTGAAGGCGACGACGCCGAAGACACGGCCGACGAGCAGACGTCCAGCCAGGCCAGCAGCGAACCACAAGCGGCGGCTGAGCAGCATGACGAGCCAGAAGAAGCTGCTAGCGGTGAGCCGGCGCGCAAAGAGATTCGAGTACCGGACCTGTCCGGCTCCTCTGACGTACCGATTATTGAAATTGGCGTAGCGGCCGGAGACGAGGTCAACGAAGAAGACCCGTTAATCACGCTGGAATCCGACAAGGCGTCAATGGATGTCCCTAGCCCCTACAAAGGCAAGCTCCTTGAGCTGACCGTCAAAGAGGGCGACACGGTCTCCGAAGGCGATGTGATCGGCTATATTGAAGTCGCGGGTGCCAAGCAGGCAGCCCCGAAAAAGGCCGCCTCTGAAAAAGCCCAGCCGCAGAGCGCCAGCCCATCCAGTGCCAAATCTGCCGAGTCGCCTGCTGGCACCCCCAGCCCCGAAGCGCAGATGGCATCGCACAAGCCACGTGATGGCAAGTTGGTTCATGCTGGCCCCGCCGTGCGCATGCTGGCACGCGAACTGGGTGTTGACCTGGGGCTGGTCAAGCCCAGTGGCCCGAAAGACCGTGTGTTGAAAGAAGATGTTCAGGCCTATGTGAAACAGGCCATTGCCAATCAGGGCAAAGCGCAGGCGGGTGCAGCGCCCGCTGCCACCGGTGGCGCAGGTATACCGCCGATCCCGGAAGTTGACTTCAGCCAGTTTGGCGAGGTGGAAGAGAAGCCGATGGGTCGTCTGCTCAAGATGGGCGCGACCAATTTGCATCGCAGCTGGCTCAACGTGCCCCACGTTACCCAGTTCGACGAAGCGGATATCACCGAGCTTGAGAACTTCCGCAAGTCGATGAAAGCAGAAGCCGAGGCCCAGGGCGCGAAGCTGACGCCGCTGCCGTTCATGGTCAAGGCTTGTGCCTTCGCACTGCGCAAATTCCCGCAGTTCAACGTCAGCCTGAAAGGTGACGGCGAAACGCTGGTATGGAAGAACTATGTGCATATCGGGGTGGCGGTGGACACGCCAGAAGGCTTGATGGTCCCGGTGGTGCGTAACGCCGACCAGAAATCCCTGATTGAGATTGCCAAGGAGATGGCTGAGCTTGGCAAGAAAGCGCAGTCCAAAAAGCTCAAGCGTGACGAGATGACCGGTGGGTGCTTTACCATTTCGAGCCTGGGCTCGATTGGCGGTACCGCGTTCACACCTATCGTCAATGCACCGGAAGTGGCCATTCTGGGTGTTTCCAAGTCCCAGATGAAGCCGGTATGGGATGGCAGTGCCTTCCAGCCGAGGCTTATGATGCCGCTATCGCTGTCATACGATCACCGTGCGATCAACGGTGCGGATGCAGCGCGCTTTACCGCGTTCCTTGCGGATGTCCTGACCGATATTCGCCGTCTACTGCTGTAAGTGGCAATGGAGGGTCTTGCGAGCGGCGTCCGTCAGGGCGCCGCTCGTGTTTGGGCCTCCTTTGTTTGAACACAAGGGCGACCAAAGTACAGGTTGGGCGTCACTTGGCTGATTTTATTTAAAAAAATGCCTTCACAACCATGCTTTCAGGCTTTTGGGTAGTTGTGTCGCCTTAGAGGCACGGTTATTGTCGGCTGATTGATTTATTGCATTTCTATTATTCAAGGAGCAGAGCCATGCGTTTAATCCTGTTGGGTGCCCCCGGTGCGGGGAAGGGGACTCAAGCTCAGTTCATCTGTGAGCGTTATAAAATTCCCCAGATTTCCACCGGCGACATGTTACGCGCGGCGATCAAGGATGGCAGCGAGCTGGGCCTCAAGGTCAAAGAGATCATGAACAGCGGTGGCCTGGTGTCCGACGATATCATTATCGACTTGGTCAAAGAGCGTATCAACCAGCCCGACTGCGAAAATGGCTTTCTGTTCGACGGCTTCCCACGCACCATTCCCCAGGCGGATGCCATGAAAGAAGGCGGCGTCAAGCTTGACCACGTGCTGGAAATTGCCGTTCCCGATGAGGAAATTGTTAACCGCTTGGCGGGGCGGCGCGTTCACCCTGAGTCTGGGCGGGTCTATCATGTGGAGCACAATCCTCCCAAAGAGCCGGGCAAGGATGACGTGACCGGCGAGGCGCTGATTCAGCGCGAGGACGACCAGGAGTCTACTGTACGTAATCGGCTGGCGGTTTATCATGATCAAACGGCACCGCTGGTCGATTATTACCAGCAGTGGGCTAAGGAAGACCCCGAGGCGGCACCGCAATACCACCGCGTTGAAGGGGTTGGAAGCGTGGATGATATTACGCGTCAGGTCACCGAAGCGCTGAGTTAGGGCGCCCCAGGCAAGCACGAGCCAATACGTGATGGCCCGCCAAGTGCGGGTCATCGTCGTATGCGCAAGGCAAAGGTATAATGCCTCTCTACTTCTCACGAGTGCTGAATCGCTATGTCGCTATATCTTCTCGCCCTCGATGCCTCTTCAAGTGCCTGCTCCGCTGCCTTGCTGCGTCAGGACGCCGACCACAGCGAGTGTGTTGCGCGCTTTGAAATGACACCGCGTGCGCATACCCGGCGGCTGTTGCCGATGGTCGATGAGGTGTTGGGCGACGCCCAGGTTACCTCAAGCCAGCTGGATGCGATTGCCTACGGTCGCGGCCCCGGTTCGTTTACCGGGCTGCGTATCGCAGCGGGGGCAGCGCAAGGCCTGGCATTTGGACTGGATCGACCGTTGCTGGGTATCTCCACGCTCGAAGCGCTGGCACTCCAGGCCCACCGACGCTATCACTTGCGCCATGTTGTCACCGCGCTGGATGCCCGAATGGGAGAAGTTTATGTGGCGACGTGGCACTGTTTGCACGACAGCTTGCGCCTTCAAAGTGCCGAGGCGGTCATGGCGCCTGATGCGGTAACTCTGCCTGACGAAGAACCCGATTGGGTCGGTATCGGTTCCGGTTTTACACGTTGGGAGCAGTTCAGCGCACCCTTGCAGGCGGCGATGACGCAGCACCTGACCGACCTGGAGCCGCGTGCTGAGGAAATGGCCTGGCTGGCCGCCCGGGACTTCGCGGTTGGTCTGGGGCAGCCAGCCCACGCCGTGCAGCCGGTCTATCTGCGCAACCAGGTGGCGTGGAAAAAGCCCGCATGACACTGCCCGATGTCGGTGAACTGCCCGCCGGGTTAATGCTTGCCTACCGTGATGGGCAACTGGTATTGACCGGCGATGAGCGGCAGTTCGGCAAACCTCTCAGTGTTGATTTTGTGGCGGGCCGGGCTGCTCATCGGCGTCAATTTGGCGGCGGACGTGGTCAGTTGGTGGCCAAGGCCTGTGGTCTGAACAAGGGTTGCGACCCATACGTGGTTGATGCCACGGCCGGTCTGGGCCGCGATGCCTTTGTGCTGGCAAGCCTGGGGGCGTCGGTGTTGATGATCGAGCGCGTCCCGGCGATTGCCGCCCTGCTTGCCGATGGTTTGGCCCGTGCAGCCAACTCGGTCGACACCGCGCCCATTGCCGCGCGTATGACGTTGCGCCATGGGGATGCCGCTGGGGCATTGGCCGCGCTGGTGGCTGACGCTGACTTTAATCCTGAGGTTGTCCATTTGGACCCCATGTTTCCCCACCGTGAAAAATCCGCATTGGTCAAAAAAGAGATGCGCCTGTTTCGCGAGCTGGCGGGCGATGATGACGATGCGCCTCGCCTGCTGGAAGCGGCTTTGGATGTGGCCACTCACCGTGTGGTGGTCAAGCGACCACGCAAGGCGCCGCCGATTGACGGACCTTCACCCCAGCACACGCTGGAAGGCAAAACCAGTCGCTACGATATGTATGTCCATCGCGCCCTGACGCGCTAATGAGGACCAAGGAGGGGGGAATGTCGCCGATCTGGTGCGAAGGCAACCGCTTTACCCTGCTTCCTGAAGCGTCGCGGTTTCTACCTGCAATGCTCGAGGCTGTTCATCATGCCCAGCATTATGTGCTGGTAGAGCTCTATCTGATGGAGTCAGGCAGGTTGGCAGACCGGGTTAGCGAGGCGCTCGTCCAGGCGGTCGGTCGTGGGGTAACGGTGTGTCTGCTGCTGGATGGGTTTGGCTCGATGGGCTTGTCGAGCCAGGACCGACGTCGCTTGGTCAACGCGGGCATCCAACTGCGCTTTTTTAACCCGCTCGGCTTTCACTCCCTGGCACGCAACTTGAGTCGCGACCATCGAAAGATCGTGGTGGTCGATGGAGAACTGGCGTTCACCGGCGGCTTTGGCGCGGTCGATGAGTTTCTCGATGCCTGGTACGAAATTGCGGTGCGGGTTGAAGGTCGGGTGGTGGCGGACTGGGAAGGCCTGTTCAGACGTTTGTGGCGGTCACGGCTGACGCGCCCCGATAAGTCGCAGGCGCGCAGCCAGCCGCTGCCCGTTCAGCGCAAACCACCTTATCTTGCCGACGGCGTGCGTGGGCGAGTCATGTCGGCGAGGGGCTATCGCTACCAGGCCATTCGTCATTCGCTGCATCAACGGGTAGGGCAGGCGACGCAACAACTGTGGCTGTGTACGCCCTATTTCGTGCCCACGTTTCCCTTGCGCCGACGGCTGGTGCGCGCCGCCAGGCGCGGTGTCGATGTTCGACTGCTATTGCCAGGGGCCCAGCACGATCACCCCGGCGTGCGCTATGCCGGGCAGCGCTTTTATCAGGCGATGCTCAAGGCCGGGGTGCGTATCTATGAGTTCCAGCCGACGTTTATCCACGCTAAATTCGTGCTGGCCGACGAGTGGGTCAGTATCGGGTCGTGCAATTTCGACCATTGGAATCTGCACTGGAACCTCGAAGCGAACCAGGAGGTGGAGGATCCAGGCCTTGCTCAACAAGTGCGCGAGCTTTTCGAGGGCCACTTCGCCGCCAGCGAGGAGGTGGACGCTGCCGCCTGGGCGGCGCGGCCCTGGAAGCAGCGCGCCAAGGAATGGGTCTATGGACTGCTGGATGCCCTGGTGACCCGGCTCAAGTGACTTATCGCCGCTGTTTGCCCTTGGCGGGCGTTTTACGGCGCGGCTTGGGCTTGGTGGTTTCTGGTGGCACGCGGTAGTGTAGGTAAAGGTCGAGCACCAGCTCCGGTAACTGGGTCACCAGGGCTTCCTGGCGCTCGAGGTCGCCAGCCATGTCGGCCATATCGGGCTCGTCGTCAAACAGCCCCGACAGCAGCATGAAAGGCAGCAGCAGGGTGGCCGCGGTTTCTTCGTCATCCCGGAACCAGGCACTCTCATCGCAGAACACGCCTTCCATGAACCCGGCGCACCAATCACCGATGGGCGTCTCTTCGGCGGGCATACCGGCAAGGGTCAGTTCGAAAGGCAGTTCAGGCAAGCCGCCCTGCTCGAGAACCGCCATGGCATTATCGCGTAGCAGCGTGAGCAGGTGGATAATATCGTCGCGCTGCGCCTCGTCGACGTAGCGGGGTTCGCCATGGAACAGTTCGGCGATCCATTGGGTAGGCGGCACTTCGCTGGGGCCGACGGCCAGTGCGACGAGAAATCCATGCGCCGAAATCAAATCCAGAGCATCTTCATCGACCCGGTCCGACGCAAGAAAGTCGTCCAGTCTATCGAGTTGTTCATCGTCAAGCAGCGGCTGTGGCGGAGTCGCCTCTTCGGGCGAATGGGGACGCGCTGGCATAAGGAGCCTCATCAATGAGCAGCGGAAACAAACAGTCAAAATGACACAATGACGGCTAGTTTATCACTAATGACGACCACGCCACTCCCCCCCTGGCCCGATGCAACGCTTGCGGCCCTGACGACAGACGCATTGCACCAGGCTGCCCGCGAGCGCGTCGAGCATGCTTGGCAGCGCTGCCGCGAGGTCTATCCAGAACTCCCGTGTCCTGGGGTATGGTTTGACCTGCGCGGTGCTTCTGCCGGGCAGGCGCACCTTGGCCGCGGCGGATTAAGGTTCAACCCGGTGCTGCTGGATGAAAACCGCTGCGCGTTTTTTGACGAGGTTATCCCTCATGAAATGGCCCACTGGCTGGTGTTTCACCTCGCCGATGGAACCCGCTTGAAGCCCCATGGGCGCGAGTGGAAAACCGTGATGCAAGACCTGTTTGGATTGCCGCCCAAGGTAACGCATCGCTTTAATGTGGCGCGTGCGCAACCGGCCCCTTATCGCTACCGGTGCGGTTGCCGAGATTACCAGTTGACGCCACGGCGTCATGCTTTGGTCGTAAAAGGTCGTCGCTATCGATGTCGTCATTGTGCTGAGACCTTGGTCTACTGTGCTGGATGACGTCCTGATTGTTTGCTATAAGTTATTGTAATTAATGCTAAAAACGTTAATACCAATGTCTAAAGGGAAGGCCGGGCCGAGAGGTTTATGCTAGGGTGACATTATGTGGTGCCGGTAACGTAAAAAATAATATCGGCTACATTCCTTCAGAGAGTGCATTTCCACGGACAGAGGCAATTTCATGAGCGAACAGCAGAACGTCTATCCGGTGCGCGAGGATATCGCCGCCAACGCGTGGGCTGACGAAGCCACCTACCAGGCTATGTACCAGCAGTCGGTAGACGATCCGGAAGGCTTTTGGGCTGAGCAGGCCAAGCGGCTTGACTGGATCAAGGCGCCGACCAAGATCAAGAGCACTTCCTTCGCGCGTGACAATGTCGATATTCGCTGGTTTGAAGATGGCCAGCTCAACGTTGCCGCCAACTGCCTGGACAGACACCTAGAAAAACGTGGTGATCAGACCGCGATCATCTGGGAAGGCGACGATCCCAATGATTCCAAGCGCATCAGCTATCGTGAGCTTTACGAACGCACCAATCAGCTGGCCAACGGCCTGAAGGAATTGGGGGTCGGTAAAGGCGACACGGTCACCCTGTATATGCCGATGATTCCCGAAGCCGCCATGGCAATGCTGGCCTGTGCGCGTATCGGTGCGGTGCATTCGGTCGTCTTTGGCGGCTTCTCGCCCGACGCCGTGGCCCAGCGGGTTATCGGGGCTGATTCCAAGCTGGTGATTACCGCCGATGAGTCGGTGCGCGGTGGCAAGCAGGTACCGCTGAAAGACAACGTCGACGCCGCCCTGACCCGGGAAGGCACCGACGTCTGCCAGAACGTGCTGGTGGTCAAGCGCACCGGCGGCGAGATTGAATGGAAAGAAGGTCGCGACCTGTGGTTTAGCGACCTGGTCGACAAGCAGTCAACCGAATGCAAGCCCGAAGCGATGGGCGCGGAAGACCCGCTGTTCATTCTTTATACCTCGGGTTCCACCGGCGCACCCAAAGGGCTCAAGCACACCACCGGCGGGTACCTGACCTTTGCGGCGATGACCCACCAGTACGTGTTCGACTATCAGGACGGCGAAGTTTATTGGTGCACCGCCGATGTGGGCTGGGTTACCGGGCACAGCTATATCGTCTATGGCCCGCTGGCCAACGGCGCCACCACGCTGATGTTTGAAGGCGTGCCCAGCTACCCGACCCATGGACGTATGGGCGACATCGTCGACAAGCATAACGTCAATATTCTGTACACCGCACCGACCGCGGTGCGTGCCTTGATGGCCCACGGCGACAATGTCATGGACTCAAGCAAACGCGATTCGCTGCGCCTGCTCGGTTCGGTGGGTGAGCCCATCAATCCTGAAGCCTGGGAATGGTTCTACCGGGTCATCGGTAACGAAAAATGCCCGATTGTGGACACCTGGTGGCAAACCGAAACCGGCGGTATCATGATCTCGCCACTTCCCGGTGCGACGCCGCTCAAGCCGGGGTCGGCGACCAAGCCGTTCTTTGGCGTACAGCCCGCGCTGGTGGATAACGAGGGCAACCTGCTCGAAGGCGCCACCGAAGGCAATCTGGTCATCCTGGATGCCTGGCCCGGTCAGGCGCGGTCAATCTGGGGCGACCATGATCGCTTCGTGCAGACCTATTTCTCCACCTACGACAACATGTACTTTACCGGTGACGGCTGTCGTCGTGATGAAGACGGTTATTACTGGATCACCGGCCGGGTTGACGACGTCCTTAACGTTTCGGGCCACCGCATGGGGACTGCCGAGATCGAATCGTCGCTGGTAGCTCATTCCGCCGTTGCCGAAGCTGCGGTGGTCGGCTTCCCTCATGATATCAAGGGTCAGGGTATCTATATTTACGTGACCCTGAACGATGAGATTGACCCGACAGAGGAGCTTAAAAAAGAGCTGACCCAGTGGGTGCGCAAGGATATCGGCCCCATTGCCTCACCGGACGTCATCCAGTGGGCGCCGGGCCTCCCCAAAACCCGCTCGGGCAAGATCATGCGCCGTATCCTGCGCAAGATTGCCGCCAATGAATGCGACGGTTTGGGGGATACCAGTACGCTGGCCGATCCTTCGGTAGTGGATGAATTGATCGAACATCGCGCAAATCAATAGCCCGTTCACTTGGCCCCGTTGTTGCCGCGATGGGGCAGGTGATAAAGAACAGGCTGAGTGTTGGCCTGCTTCCCAAGGGCCATGACGATCAGTGCCGGCCATCGTGCCGGCACTGCTTTGTTCAGCGCGATGAAGAATCCATTACAAATTGTGCATATGACGCTTGGGCATGGCGAAGCCCATGGGGTACCATGCTTTAACCGTATGAGCCTAGCGTCGCGGCAGCAGCAAACCCCGCTGCTTGAGGAACCGGAGGAATATCCATGGCAGTAGCCCACAAGTTTATCGTCGCAGACGACCATCCGCTGTTTCGTGCAGCACTCACCCAGGCGTTGCGCCAACTGGCCCCGCAGGCAGAAATCGTGGAAGCCGATACCATGGAGGCGACAACGGAGGTGGTCAACCGACACCCGGATGCTGACCTCATTCTGCTGGATTTGCACATGCCGGGCGCCCACGGTTTTTCGGGGCTTATCCAACTACGTGGGCAAATGCCTGATATCCCGGTGGCCGTGGTCTCCGGCAGCGACGAGCCCTACGTCGTGCGCCGTGCCATCGATTATGGCGCATCAGGCTTTATTCCCAAGTCCTCGTCGCTGCAGTTGATCGCTGAAGCAGTCAGCGAGATTTTGCAGGGCGAGGTGTGGCTACCCGAGGCATTGGCTGGCGTTCTGGAAGAAACCAGCGAAGAAGAATCGCGCTTTGCCGAAGCGATTGCCTCGCTGACCCCGCAGCAGTTCCGGGTACTCAACATGCTCACCGAAGGGTTGCTGAACAAGCAGATCGCCTACGAGCTCAATGTGTCAGAGGCGACCATCAAGGCGCATGTGACAGCTATTCTGCGCAAGCTGGGCGTACACTCGCGCACGCAAGCCGTGATTGCAGCGCAGAAGCTGGAAGTCGAGCCGCCCAAGGTCGAGTCATAACGACACTTGGGGTAACCCTTCTCCGTTCGCCTTATTCGACGCCGCGCTGTTTGTATAACGAGCGCGGCGTCGTCGTTTAAGTTCTTGCAACGGTCACGGTTTGGCCCGGCTGGCCTGAAGTGTGCGGGTCAGTAGTGCACGCAGGGCTGCCGGTTTAACGGGCTTGAGCAGCAACTGATACCCGGCGCGCTTGACCTCCTCGGCCACGGCTTCGGTGCGGTCAGCGGTAATCACGATGCCGGGGACGGCGCTGGTCAGGCGCTCGCTGAGGGCTTCCAGGGCCATCAGGCCAGTGACCTCGTTGTCCAGATGGTAGTCGGCCAGGATGGCATCCGGGTCGCCGTCCATGTTGCGCAGGATCGATTTGGCGCCACCGATACTGGTGGCGGTGAACACCTCGCACCCCCAGCCGCTGAGCATGGCGGTCATGCCCTCGAGAATCAGCGTTTCGTTGTCGATACATACGATGCGGGTACCCGCCAGTTTGTTACCCGTGCGACGCGGTCCCTGATCCTGGTCGACAACGCGGGTTTCGCTGGCTTCAACGCGCGGAACGCTGACCGAGAAGGCAGTGCCGGTGTCTTCCCATGAGCGGACCTTGATCGGATGATCGAGCACACGACTCATGCGATCGGCGATGGAAAGCCCAAGCCCAAGGCCTTTTTCACTTTCTTTGTGCCGTGATACCTGGTCCAGGCGACGAAACTCCTGGAAAATCTCGCTCAGCTTCGAGTCGGGAATGCCTGGACCGCTGTCCCAGACTTCAATCACCAGTCGCTCGCCCTGACGGCGACAGCCGAGCAAGACACGGCCTTCCTGGGTATAGCGAATCGCGTTGGACAGGAAGTTTTGCACAATACGTCGCAGCATCTGCGGATCCGAGTCGACCCATTGCTGGGTAGGTACCACGACCAGGTCCAGCCCTCGCTCATCGGCCATCACTTCAAACTCGGCGCGCAACGGTCGAAAAATGTCGGCCAGCGCAAAGTGACTGCGGCGCGGTGTCAGAGCCCCGGCGTCAAGCTTGGAGATATCCAGGAGTGTGCTGAGGAGTTCTTCCGCCGCTTGAAGTGAATTATCGATATGGCCAATGGTGCGCTGGGTATCCGGCACGCTGACGTTTTGCATCAGCGCCGAGGTGAACAGGCGCGCGGCATTCAGCGGCTGGAGCAGATCGTGACTGGCCGCGGCCAGGAAGCGTGTCTTCGAGGCGTTGGCATCCTCGGCCAGCTGCTTTGCCTGGCGTAGCGCCTGCTCGGCTTCGGCACGTACGCGGTTTTCCTGTCGCAGCGCCGCATTGGCCTCGGAAAGCGCCTGGGTGCGTTCGCGGACACGCTCTTCCAGGGTTTCGTTGGTTTCCTTGAGCGCGATTTCCGCCTGACGGCGTTCGGTAATGTCCTGGTAAAGGGCGAAAAAGCCCAGGATGGACTGGCTGTCACCGAAGTGCGGGGTATAGGTCACCAGCATGTGGCGCATGGAGTCGCTCATCTGCATGGCGACTTCAAAGCTGACTCGTTCACCGCCCAGGGTAAGGGCCACCCAGGGGGCTCTTTCCTGGGCCTGGCGTGTGGGCAGCACGTCTTCGTAGCGTTTGCCGATCACGGCATTACGATCAATACCAAAGGCCTGTTCATAAGCACGGTTGGTGAACAGGTAACGTCCTTCTTTATCGAAATAGGCGATCAGGGCAGGAACGTTATCGGTGTAAATCCGGATATTGTTCTCGGATCGGATCAGCGCTTCCTCGATGCGTTTCTGCTGGGTGATATCCTGATAGGTATAGACGAAACCGCCGCCGGGCATCGGGTTGCCCTGGACTTCGAGCACACTGCCATCCTGGCGGTAGCGGACGTAGCGGTGGGGCTGACCGTCGCGGATGTTGTCGAGCAGCAGCTGGACGTGTTCCTCAGGGTCGCCGGGGCCGTATTCGCCGTTGTGGGCGTTATAGCGGAAAATGCGGTCCATCGGCGCACCTACACGGATGAGGTGATCAGGGAAACGAAACAGCTCGAGGTAGCGCTGATTCCATACCACCAGCCGCAGGTTCTGATCGACAACGCTGATGCCCTGGTTGATGTTCTCGATGGTGGCCTGCAACAGCGCGCGGTTGAATTCGAGCACCTGGGAGGCTTCATCGACAATCGAGATGACGTCGGAAATACCGATGCCGCGGCCTTGCAGCGCGGAGTTGACCACGATCCGCGCTGAAGACGCCCCAAGCACTGAGGCCAGGAAGCGCTCCGTGAACTGGATAACATCGATAGAGGCTCGAGTACTGTCATCCAGCGGTTTCCCCGTGCGTCGCGCGTAGTCTTCAAAAGCGCGGTCCACTTGGTCAGCACCCAGGAAACGTTCACAGAGCACCTTCAAGTCGCCCACCGTGGTCGCCCCGGTCCAGGGGCGGTTAATCGAGGTTTGGCGGGTTTCAACACTATCGACGAATAGCGACGCCTGAATACGCTCGACCACGCGCTGGGACGTGACCTGGGAGATGAAGATATAGCTGAACAGGTTAACCCCCAGGGAAAGCATCACCCCATGGGTGAAGCTGTCGCCCAGGTTCAGGCCAAACAGCGCCGTAGGCGACAGCCATGCAAGCCCCAGGGGGCCACCGTCAAGCCAGTCGGCCGGCAGCACATCAGCACTGATCATGGCGGGCATGAGCAGGCTGTAGACCCAAATGGCAAAGCCGGCATTCATGCCCACGATGACGCCCAGCCGGTTACCGCGCTTCCAGTACAGGCCGCCGATCAGCGCAGGGGCAAACTGGGCTGCCGCCGCAAAGGACAGCATGCCAATCGACGCCAACGATGTGAACTCGGCGATCATCTGATAGAAGCCGTAAGCCATCGCCAAGACGGCGACGATGGTCAGCCGCCGGGCTCGCAGCACCAGCCGACCATAATCGCGGGCCTTGGTGTCGAACCAGCGCAACCGGAACAGTGCCGGAATCACGATCTCGTTGGAGATCATGATCGACACGGCGACGGCCGCAACGATGACCATACCCGTGGCGGCAGAAAAGCCACCGATGAACGTCAGCAGGGTGAGCCACTCATGGCCGGAGGCCATGGACAGCGCCAGCACATAGGTGTCGGGCTCAACCGATGAGCCGGAAAACATCATCAAGCCGGCGGCGGCCAGCGGCACGACAAAAAACGCGATCACGATCAGGTAAAGCGGAAACAGCCAGCGTGCTTTTGTCGCATCATCGGAATGGGTGTTTTCAACCACTGCAACGTGAAACTGACGGGGTAGGCAGAGTATTGCCAGCATCGCCAGCAGTGTCTGAGCCCAGAAGCTTTGACCGAAATCCTGATTGGCCAGTTGGCGTTGAAGTTCCAGCTGGGTCTCCGCGTAGCCCATCAACTCGCCCAATCCGTCGAACATGCCCCAGGTGACAAACACGCCAAGTACCACGAAGGCGAGCAGTTTAACCATCGACTCGAAGGCGACAGCGTGGATCAGGCCTTCGTGGTGCTCGGTGGCGTCGGTATGTCGCGTCCCGAACAGAATGGCAAAAATTGCCATCACCACGGCGACATAAAAAGCGGTATCGCCAAACAGCGGCGTGTTGGTCATGTCGCCTTCGGCGGTCAGCACGCTGAAGGTCGTCGAGACGGCCTTTAATTGCAGCGCTATGTAGGGCAGTGTGCCGACCAGGGCGACAAGGCTTGCGAACGCCGCCAGCGATTGCGTTTTACCGTAGCGCGAGGCAATAAAATCGGCGATGGAGGTGACGTTCTGATGCTTGGCCACGCGAATCATTTTCGCAAGCACGGGCCAGAACAGTAAAAAGGTCAGTACGGGCCCCACGAAAATACTGGCAAACGACCATCCGGCGGTCGCTGCCTGGCCCACGGCCCCATAGAAGGTCCAGGAGGTGCAGTAAATCGCCAGTGCCAGGCTGTAGATAATGGGGCGACGGCGGCTTGATCCGACCATGCGAGCGCGGCGGTCGCCGTACCAGGCAATAGCGAATAGCACCGCGATATACACAAGTGATACCGCGACTAACAGTCCGCCATGAAACATATCTGTCTCCCGCCTTATGCCTATCGTTCAAGCCATTGGAACCTACCCGTCAGGCGAACCATTCTAGGCGAAATAAGATTTGTCGTCAGGCGTGGGATAGGGGTGACTATGCGTTATCGCATACATTGTTCAGTAGCGGGGAGGTATCGCGCAGCGTACGCATCCGATCGATTTGCGGCTCCCGGGTTTCCGGCTCGAGAGGAATCAGTTCACGGCTATCGCAATTGAGTACATACGGATGGTGGGTAATCACATCGGTGTAGTGGCGTTCGAACTGATAAAGAATAAATTGTGCCACTCGCGCATCGTCGCTGGTACCCAGTTGAATGTTCTCGCTGTCGACGACGCTGAATTTGGTCGTCACTGGAAAGATGAACGTCCACGGCCGCCAGACCTGTTGACTTGTAGCGCTGGAAATCACCTCAGCGGTGTCGGGAAGCTGCTGCTGCTTATGCTCAAACCACGAATATTCCATATGGATCTGGTAGCTGATCATACCCAGCCCCCCGCAAACGGGCACAATCCATTTGGGTAATCGCTTACCGCTGAGCGTGCGCAGTAATAAGCCAACCCCTGCCGCTGCCAAGCCTGCAAATATGGCGGCAATCAGATGCCAAATCATAATACGTCCTTCTAAAAAGCCATCGGGCCTCCCGGAGGAAGCCCGATGGCGGGTCGATTCCACAGCCTGCGACCCTTGAGTCGGCAGGTAAGGGATGATTATGACTTAATGGTCAACGGCAACGCCAGCGCCTTTCGGGTAGCGAACGCTTTCGACCAGGTCCTGAATCTCCTGCGGAGGCTCGTTGGTCACCTTGCAGACCAGGAAGGCCACGGCGAAGTTGATCATTGCGCCGACCGCACCGAAGGACAGCGGCGAAATGCCGAACAGCCAGTTTTCCTGGGTGTTGGCCAGCATGTTGGTGTCGGGGATGAACAGCCAGCCCAGGTAGGTGAAGATGTACAGCAGGGTGCAGCCCAGACCAGCCAGCATACCGGCAACGGCGCCTGAGTTGTTCATCTTCTTGGAGAAGATACCCATCATCAACGCGGGGAACAGCGAGGCACCCGCGATACCGAAGGCCAGAGCCACTGTTTGCGCGGCAAACCCGGGTGGGTTAAGGCCAAGGTACGTTGCTACCAGGATGGCACCCGCCATGGAAATACGGGCGGCCAACATTTCACCTTTCTCGGTGATTTTGGGATTGATCATGGTCTTGATCAAATCGTGGCTGATGGCCGACGAGATCGCAAGCAGAAGACCGGCTGCCGTCGACAGCGCCGCGGCGATACCGCCTGCTGCAATCAAGCCAATGACCCAGCCGGGTAGGTTGGCAATTTCGGGGTTAGCGAGTACAAGAATATCGTTATTGACGGTCAGCTCGCTCCCTTCCCAGCCACGTGACTCAGCAATTTCGGCATATTCTTCATTGCTGTCGTTGTAGACCTGAATGCGACCATCATTGTTCTTGTCGTCAAAGTTGATGAGGCCGGTTTCTTCCCAGGTGCGGATCCAGCCAGGGCGATCCTCGTAGACAAGTGCCTGTTCCGCAGCGGCGTCATAGTCTTCTACTTGCCCTGCCATTTCCGGGTAGATCGTCGTGGCGAGGTTTAAGCGCGCCATGGAACCAACCGCCGGTGCGGTGAGGTAAAGTAGCGCGATGAACACCAACGCCCAGCCGGCTGACCAGCGTGCGTCAGCGACCTTCGGTACGGTGAAGAAGCGAATGATGACGTGGGGCAGGCCCGCGGTGCCGACCATCAGCGACAGGGTAAACAGCACCATGTTGAGCTTGTTGTCGACGTCAGCCGTGTAGTCCCGGAAACCCAGCGCGTTCACTACGTCATCGAGTTTCTCCAGCAGCGGAAGACCCGATTCAGTATGCGTGCTGAACATGCCAAACATCGGGATGGGGTTGCCTGTCAGCTGCATGGCAATGAATACCGCCGGGATGGTATAGGCAATGATCAGGACGACATACTGCGCGACCTGGGTATAGGTGATGCCCTTCATGCCACCGAAAACGGCGTACAGGAATACGATCGCTGCCGCAATCCAGATGCCGGCGGTGTTGGGCACTTCGAGGAAACGAGAGAACGCCACACCCGCACCGGTCATCTGACCGATAACGTAAGTCACCGAAGCCACGATCAAACAGATAACCGCTACCAGACGGGCCGTGTTGCTGTAGAAGCGGTCACCGATAAAGTCGGGAACGGTAAACTTGCCGAACTTACGCAGGTAGGGCGCAAGCAGCATGGCGAGAATGACGTAGCCGCCAGTCCAGCCCATCAGGAAGGTAGAGTTGGCGTAGCCACCAGAGGCCAGAAGACCCGCCATTGAAATGAAAGATGCCGCTGACATCCAGTCCGCGGCGGTTGCCATCCCGTTGGTGATCGGGTGGACGCCGCCGCCAGCGACATAGAAGTCTTTTGTCGATCCCGCACGTGCCCAGATCGCAATGCCTATATACAAGGCAAAGGAGGCACCTACGAAGAGCAGGTTGATTGCAAATTGGCTCATACCGGCTTACTCCCCTAGGCCAAATTTTTCGTCGAGCTTGTTCATTTTCCAGGCATAGAAAAAGATCAAGGCGATGAAGGTGAGAATTGACCCTTGCTGAGCAAACCAGAAGCCCAGGTCGGTCCCACCGACAGGGATTGAGGCCAGTAGCGGGCGAAAGAGAATAGCGCAGCCGTATGAGACGAATGCCCAGACAGCCAAGCATCCAATAATGGTACGGACGTTGGCTTTCCAGTATTCAGCAGCATTGGATTTGTCGTCTGCCATTGTGTTGCTCTCCACTAGTGTTTTTTAGGTTGGAAAGTTCACTCGGAATAGCGGTTGACCCACCAGGTCAATCGCACGTTTTAGATCCACTCGCTTTTTGTGATGTCATGAATCAGCTGTTCGTTAACACGTCACTTGGCTAAGAAGGACTTTGAGTGGTGCAACGACGTGCGATTACCCTGCATGACTCACTGACAATACTGGGCAATAAATGCAAAAATTAAATCCCAGACTTTGGTATCAATAAACTTTGGTGGTGAACAAAAGGTATCCAATCAGTTGAAAATGAGCCTTTTTGTGGGTTTTTGACGCTATCGTGCAAAGTTTTATTAGCTGCATGGGACGATGGTCTAGGTGGGGAGTATAGGGCGATGTTTGCTATGTTCAGAATATGGAAAGCCCGCTTTTTTAATAAGTCTAAAAGGGACGATTTGTTTTGTCAGTGACATGCCGACAACGTAAATAAAGCGCATTAGACATTAGCGCAATAACCCAAAGTAGTAGTTGAGAGACTGGTTGAGAAGAGTGGTTGTGAGATGTAGTTGAGACCGTCAGGTTATCTGACTCCGCATTATTCTAATGAGGTCATGCCCATGGTAGATGTAGACCTTTCCCAGCCCCCGTTTTCACTGCTGGATGACGAGGGCAAGGATCACGTGCGTCGTGGCATGGACCTCGCCTATTTTGAACGCCACGATATTATTGTCGAGACAGGCCAGACTGGCGAGTACGTCTATTTGATCCACAGGGGGGAGGTCGCTGAACTGGACCCTACCTTGCCATCGTCCATGTCACGTATCGGGCACTACACGGCAGGCGACTTATTTGGCGCAATCAGTATATTGAACGGTAAAAGCCGCTACCGCTTTCAAGCGGAGCAGGAATGCCTTTGTTACCTGATGCCCAAAGCGTTATTCAAGACGCTGTGTCAGAAGTACCCCGAGTTTAGCCAGTTCTTCCGCCAGTCACTGGCCCATAAAGCTCGCCTGTTGACCGAAAAGCGCGCCGAAGGCGGCGTGACGATGGCGGGCTTCATGCTGGCCCGCGTCAGCGAATGCATGCGCGCACCGCTTCTTCTGCCTGCCAACGCGGATATCGACAAGGCCGTGCGCACGCTCAGCGACAGCCATGCCGACAGTTTGCTGGTCGATGCCTCCAGCCAGACGGGTATGGTGACCAAGACCGACCTGCTCAATGCCATTGTGCTGTCGCAGCGCCCGGTGACCACGGCGCTTGCCGATATCGCCCAATATACCCTGGTGACGGTGAAGTCCGATCAATACTTGTTTGAAGCGCTGGTCAGCATGACGCGTCACAAGGTTACGCGTGTCGTGGTGGTGGACGATAAACAGGTCGTCGGCGTCGTCGAGTTGACCGATGTGCTGAGTTATTTCTCCAGTCGCAGTTATGTGGTCAGTCTCCAGGTTGAACAGGCCCATGACTTGACCGAGTTGGCAACTGCCAGCCACCGCACGCCCGAATTGGTCAGCGCGCTGATGGCCCAGGGTGTGAAGCTGCGTTTTGCGATGGATCTGCTGGCGGCACTGAACGGTCGCATCATGAGCAAGGCCTGGGAGTTCACGATTGATGCGGCGCACCACCAAGACAGCTGCATGATGGTCATGGGCAGTGAGGGGCGCGGCGAGCAAATTCTCAAGACCGATCAGGATAATGGGCTGATTCTGGCCGATGATGCAGACTGGACCGCGGTGCACGACGACATGCAACGGCTTACCTCGACCCTGATCGAGCTGGGGTATCCGCCGTGCCCGGGCAATATCATGGTGTCGAACCCGGACTGGGTCGCCACGGTGAGTGAATGGAAAGGGCGCATTGCGCGCTGGGCCAGCGCGCGGGACGGCGACAGTCTGATGAAACTTGCCATCATGCTTGATTCCCACGGCGTGGCGGGCAATCCGAGCCTGCTGGAAAGCGTGCGCGAAGAGCTGTTCGAGCGCTGCTCGCGGGATGAGTTGCTGCTGTCTTACTTCGCCCGCACCGCGCTGCGCTTTTCCACGCCGCTGACGCTGTTCGGTTCGCTAAAGAAGCCCCAGCACGGTATCGATATCAAGAAAGGCGGCATTTTTCCCATTGTTCATGGTGTTCGCACACTGGCGCTTGAACGGCGTATTCATGCCACCTCGACATTTGAACGTCTGGATGCACTGGCAGAGGACGGACGACTCAACCGTCGTTTTGCCGATGACCTTGGCGAAGCCCTGGCGCTGTTTAGCGAGTTGCGGCTCAAACAGCAACTGGACGACATTACCAACGACGGCTCCGGTGACCAACAGGAGCGATCCAACCGCGTCGTGGTGCAGGAATTATCGTCGTTGGAGCGCGATTTACTGCGCGAAGCGCTGCATATCGTCAAGGATTTCAAGCAGCGTCTCTCGCATCGTTACCATTTGGAGTATTCGTGATCAGTCGACACTATCTGGACGCCCCTTTCGCTTGGCTTGGCGGCATGCTGCGCAGAGGAAGCGAGCGCCGCCGTTATGCAGCTTCTCCCTACGCATGGCTCTTCCAGCCCTACCTGGGCAATGAGCTGGTGGCATTGGCATGCTTTGCTCACCATGGCGTCATGAGCGTAGCAGCGGTCACACTGCGCCAGCATCAGGTGCTGACCAGTCGTGCCTGGGTGGCAGCGCTCATTGAAGACGCGTGCGGAAGTGATGCCGCCGAGCGGCGCCATCAACTGCTGTATAGCGTCGAGGCGACCAAACCGTTGAACATTGAAAGCCTGCGCTCGCTGGTTGAGTTTATCGGTAATCGGCCAATCATTGGCTGGCAACTCGACCAGCGTCTCGCCCCGCTTGAGCAGGCGCTTCGCCATCATTTGGGGTTTGGCCTGCCCAATGCCCGGGTGGATGTTACCAAGCTGCATCAGCGCCATCTGCGTCGTCTACATCCCCAGGCGGAACACGCGGCCGAGCTGGCGCGTGCGCTTGACTGCTGGCAAGTGCCCAGTAAGACGCCTCAGCGGGCACTGGAAGACGCCACAGCCAGCGCGCTCTTGTACCTTCGTCTGCAGCGTAACGAGGTAGATACTGTTTCATAGCGGCCTGCGATTGGGTCATTGCGCTGTGAGTTGCTAGAATAACGGCTGCTTCTCTTACCATCGGCAGTGCTATTACCATGCAACATGATCTTGTTCATTTTGATCCAGCGTTGGCGACTGCCGACGCGACATCCAGCTTATCCGAAGCGGCTGACACTTCGGAGTCCCAAGATGTCAGACAAAAACGCGAGTTCAATAAGCTGCAAAAGCGGCTCCGCCGTGAAGCGGGCAATGCGATTATCGACTATCGCATGATCGACGAAGGTGACCGCGTCATGGTGTGCCTGAGCGGTGGCAAGGATAGCTACACCATGCTGGAAATGCTGCTCAGCCTGCAGCGCAACGCGCCGGTCAACTTCTCGCTGATAGCCGTCAACATGGACCAGAAACAGCCGGGGTTTCCCGAGCATGTGCTGCCGACCTATCTCGAGCAACGCGGTGTGGACTACCACATTCTGGAACGTGATACCTATTCGGTGGTGAAGGAGAAAACCCCCGAAGGCAAAACCACCTGCGCGCTGTGTTCGCGCTTGCGGCGCGGGTCGCTGTATGGCTTTGCCGAGGAAATCGGTGCGACCAAGATCGCCCTGGGGCATCACCGGGAAGATATCCTGGAAACGCTGTTTTTGAACATGTTTTTCGGTGGCAGTTTGAAATCAATGCCGCCCAAGCTGCTCTCCGATGATGGCAAGAATATCGTCATCCGGCCGCTGGCCTACTGCAAAGAAGCGGATATTGCCGAGTACGCGCGTTTGATGGCGTTTCCCATTATCCCCTGCAACCTGTGCGGCTCCCAGCCCAATATGCAGCGCCAGGTGGTCAAGGAAATGTTGGCCGAATGGAACAAGAAACACCCTGGCCGCCTGGAAAGCATGTTCAAGGCCGTCACCAACGTCGCGCCTTCACAGCTGGCCGACCGCGACCTGTTCGACTTTGCCGGGCTGGAGGCCAAGCAGGCGGAATTGAGGGCTGGGCGTATTCAGGCGCTCAACGTCGGTTAAGCGGGCTCTTCTTCGGCGAGTCGTTGAAGCTTCGCCATGTCGAGAATGTTTACCTCACGACCGGAAATGGCTACCACGTCCTGGGACTGGAAGCGACTGACAATCCGGCTGACGGTCTCAACGGCAAGGCCCAGGTAGTTGCCGATATCAGCCCTGGGCATGGAAAGACGGAAGCTATAGGGCGAGTAACCCCGGCGACGGAAGCGATCGGAAAGCGTGACCAGGAAGGTTGCCAATCGCTGATCAGCGGTCTTGCCCGATAGCAGACGCATCATCCGCCGGTCATTGCGCAGTTCTTTGCTCATGCTGCGATATATCTGGCCGCGTAACTCGGGCAGTTTCTCAGACAGTTGGTCCAGGCGGTCAAAGGGAATCTCACACACAGTGGTGGTTTCCAAGGCGATTACGCTGCCGGGGTAGTGCGGCTCATCGATAGCATCAAGCCCCACCAATTCACTGGGCAGGTAAAAGTTGGTCAGTTGGTCATGCCCGCCACCTTCGCTGGTGACCTGCTTGAGGCTACCAGAGCGCACCGCATAGACACTGTTGAAGGCATCCCCCTGATGAAACAGATGCTCTCCTTTCTTGAGGGGGGCGCGTCGCCGAATGATCGCGTCAAATTGATCGATATCCTCAAGCTCCAGTGCCAGCGGCAGGCACAGCGAACTCAAGCTGCAGGTCTGGCAGCGTGCTTCGTGCAGGACGGCGCGCCGCCGTTGCGGGGCTTCCAGCATTAGAGTCTCCAAAAGAGAATTCGTATGTTCATTATGGAAGCGTGTGCCCATGAATAACAACTGCTAAACAATATTCGAGTAGTGGTTGTCGGTCTGAGAAAGCAAGCGTGCATCAAAGGCCATGGCCAGGTGGCGTATTAACAGGCGTCCGACAGGCGTCACCTCCAGTAAACTGCCGCGGATATCGATCAAGCCGTCGTGTTGCGCCTGCTCCAGGGCGTTCAAGGCCGATTGAAAATAATCTCGCGCATCGACCTGCCAGCGCTCACTGAGCGCTGACAAGTCGAGCCGCATATCGCACATTAAACGCTCGATGGCTTCACGGCGAAGCAGGTCGTCTCGACATAGCCGTATGCCGCGTTGTGTGGCCAGTTGCCCTTGGTCAATCGCCGCCTCGTAGTGCTCAAGCGTGCTTTTGTTTTGTGCGTAGCTGTCATTCAGGCGTGAAATGGCGGAGACCCCAAGGCCGATAAGGTCGCATTGGGCGTGGCTGGAATAACCTTGAAAGTTGCGTTGTAGCGTACCGTGACGCTGGGCGATGGCCAGGCTGTCATCAGGGCGGGCAAAATGGTCCATGCCGATATGCACGTAGCCGGCGGTTGTGAGCAATTCAATCGTGATGCGCAGCATCGCCAGCTTTTCGTTGTGACTGGGTAGCTCGGCATCAAGGATCCGTCGCTGTGGAGGGAAGCGCTGGGGCAAATGGGCGTAATTGAAGACCGACAGGCGTGCGGGGTTCAGCTCGATCACCTGGCGAAGGGTTTGTGCAAAGCTGTCTGGGGTTTGTCTGGGCAGGCCGTAAATCAAGTCGAGGTTTAACGAACGGAAGCCCAGTCGATGGGCTTCGTCCATCAACGTTTCGGTTAGCGCCCGCGGCTGGGGGCGATTGATCGCCTTTTGAACCCGTGGATCGAGGTCTTGTACGCCCAGGCTCAAGCGATTGAAACCCAGTGACTGTAGATGACGCAGCGTCAGCACATCGGCTTCGCGAGGGTCGATTTCGATGGCATAGTCGCGCTCAGGGGCGTCTGAAAGCCCGAAGTGCGCATCCAGCTTATCCACCAGTTCGCTCATTTGATCGAGAGTCAGAAACGTCGGTGTGCCACCGCCCCAGTGGAGCTGTTCAACCGGGCGTCGGGTATCCAGATGCTGCGCTGTCAGCGCCATTTCCGTGTCGAGCCTTGCGAGGTAGGGCGCGGCGAGCGCGGTGTTTTTGGTCGCGATCTTGTTGCACGCACAGTAAAAGCAGACTTTGCGGCAGAAGGGGACGTGCACATACAGTGATAGTGGTCGTTGAGCTTCGTTACTGCGTTGCAGTGCCGCGCTAAACTCGTCGGCAGTGAACGCCGCGTCAAAGGATAGCGCGGTCGGGTAGGATGTATAGCGCGGTCCGCTTTTCGCATAGCGATGGAGGCGGTCAGGGGCCCACACCGGCGACGCGAGTGGATTACCAGGCGCTGAATGAATAGGGGCAGGCATGAGGCAGGGCTCCAGACTGAGTATTGATTCATGGTAGCGAGTGCCGCACGAGGCAACGTTGAGCCACGTCAAGGAAAAGCCCGTTACCGACAAGCGACACAGGAGGGGTGAGTTGGACGCGCAATGGCCAGAGGAAAAAGTCGTCAGCCAGCAGTTGCTGGCTGAAGCGGTCGCCGAGCAGGCCGAAGGCTGTTTTTGGCGGGAGGGCCTGGGGCCGCTCAGGCTTTATGGCCAGGCAGACCTCGGCTGCCTACTGCTCGCTCATGGAGCGGGTGCCGGGCAGCGTTCGGCCTTCATGCAGCAGTTTGCCAGTGCACTCGCGCGTAGGGGGCTGCAGGTGATTACCTTTGATCTGGGCTACATGCAGCAAATGCAGGCGACGGGCAAACGCCGCCCACCGCCCGCCATCGAACGGAGCGTTGCTGAACTGGCGCGTTGGTATGCCTGCCTGTCGCCGCTAACGATCAAGCCGCTATGGCTGGGGGGTAAATCCATGGGGGGCCGTGTGGCGAGTATGCTGGCAAGCGAGCAGCCTTGCCCCGGGCTGGTGATTGCCGGTTATCCCTTTCATCCCCCCAAAGCGCCCGACAGACTGCGCCTGGCGCACTGGTCGAAGGTGCCGGTGCCGGCGCTCATACTTCAGGGCGAGCGCGATCCGCTGGGGAATCGTGATGAAGTCGCGGGGTATGCGCTACCGGATAATGCCCGCGTGACCTGGTTGACCGATGGCGATCACGACTTCAAACCCCGCCGGGCATCGGGGCTTGATCAGACGATTTTGATTGACGAGGCAGCGGCTCATGGGGCATCCTTCGTGCGCGCTCAATCGCCGCAGTGAGGCGTCTGGAAAATTGCGTTGGAAACAGTCTTTGTAAGGACAGTATCTGGACGCAGTATTTCGACATAGTCTGTTGACTTCCTTCGCATCTACTGTAGAATGCAGCGCCACGTGACCAGCGGGTGGTTAGCTCAGTTGGGAGAGCACCAGCCTTACAAGCTGGGGGTCACTGGTTCGAACCCAGTACCACCCACCATCTTTTGATGGCCTGGAAACGTTGCAGTAAGGAAAGCACCTAGCGTTAGCAGTGCGATACAGCGGACCGGTAGTTCAGTTGGTTAGAATGCCGGCCTGTCACGCCGGAGGTCGCGAGTTCGAGTCTCGTCCGGTCCGCCATCGTCACTTTTTCGTTTGTTTTCCATGTTTTGTCGTATGTGGACCGGTAGTTCAGTTGGTTAGAATGCCGGCCTGTCACGCCGGAGGTCGCGAGTTCGAGTCTCGTCCGGTCCGCCACGATAAACAAGCGGTAAAAATTCAATTGGCAAAGTTCAGCTAATGATGCCAATGCGCTGGGTGGTTAGCTCAGTTGGGAGAGCACCAGCCTTACAAGCTGGGGGTCACTGGTTCGAACCCAGTACCACCCACCATTTGAATCGCTTGGCGTACTCAAATGGTAATGATGCAATACCCTGCTAGATATCAGTGCGATACAGCGGACCGGTAGTTCAGTTGGTTAGAATGCCGGCCTGTCACGCCGGAGGTCGCGAGTTCGAGTCTCGTCCGGTCCGCCATTACGCAGCTTTTATCTCCAGCAGCCAGAATTATCGGTTTTATACCGAACGAATTTAAAAAAACCCCGGATCATCGATCCGGGGTTTTTCGTATGTGCTTTATACAGCCGCTAACTCAGGCAATCGCACCCACGCCCGCTTTGGCGACCTGAACGTCCTGGTCCGGTTTGACGCCGGAAATACCTACCGAGCCGACCACCTGGCCGTCGACGATAATCGGCACGCCGCCGGAGAGCAGCCCTTGAAGTGGTGCGGATACAAAGGCGGTACGGCCGCCGTTGATCATCTCTTCAAAGACCTGGGTTTCTTTGCGACCTACCGCCGCGCTGCGTGCTTTCTGGGTGGCCACATCGGCGCTGAAGGGCGCCGCGCCGTCCAGGCGGCGTAGGGCAAGCAGATGACCACCATCATCAGCGACGGCGATGGTCACCGCCCAGCCATTGCTGTCGGCTTCTTTTTGGGCGGCATCAAGTACGTGGGTAACGTCTGCTTGGGATAAGACAGCTTTAGTTTGCATCAGGTGGTCCTTTGGTTGGTTTGCCGTTAAACATGCCCGTGCCATTCGCTTGGCACGGGGTAATGTGATGTGTGGAATCAGTGTAACGCAGCGTCGACGATTTCCACCCAATGGCGTACCGGCGTGCGGTTGGCACCGGCCAGGTGGGTTTGGCAGCCAATGTTGGCGGTGACAATCATTTCCGGATTGCCCGCTTCCAGAGCGTTGAGTTTATTGTCGCGTAGCTGGGTCGCCAGTTCAGGCTGGGTGATCGAATAAGTGCCCGCCGAGCCGCAGCATAGGTGAGCATCCTGCACCGGAGTCAGTGCAAAGCCAAGCTTGGTCAGCACACCTTCAACCGCGCCGTTGAGCTTCTGAGCGTGCTGCAGCGTGCAGGGGCAGTGAAACGCCAGCCGCTGGCTGGCTTGCACATCCAGTGACTCAAGCGGTTCGTCACGCAGCACTTCGACGATGTCCTTTGCCAGGGCGCTGATTTTCTCGGCCTTGTCGGCATAGTCCGGGTCGTCTTTGAGCATTTCGCCATACTCTTTGACGAAGGCGCCGCAGCCGCTGGCGGTTTGCACGATGGCTTCGGCACCTTGCTCAACGTGTGGCCACCAAGCGTCAATATTGGCCCGCACACGGGCGAGGCCAGCTTGCTGGGCATTGAGGTGGAAGTCGATCGCGCCGCAGCAGCCCACCTCGGATACCGGCGTCACGCTGATGCCCAAACGGTCGAGGATCCTTGCGGTGGCGGCATTGGTGTTGGGCGATAGACCTGGCTGGACGCAGCCTTCCAGCATCAATACCTGACGACTGTGCTGGGTACTCGGCCGCTGACCCGCGTCGACTGGCGCGCCCGGCATTTTGCTGCGTAGCTTGCCGGGTACCAGGGGTTTGAAAGTTTGGCCCAGCGCCAGCAGTGCCTTGAAGCGCTGCGGCTCGACCAGCATTTTGCGTAGTGCATAACGCTGCGCCCGCTCGGCAGCCGGTCGCGGTACGCGACGCTCAATTTCGGCCCGGCCAATATTGAGCAGCTTGTGATACTCCACGCCTGACGGGCAGGTGGTCTCGCAGTTAAGGCAGGTGAGGCAGCGGTCCAGGTGCAGGCGGGTTTCTTCGGTGACCTGATCGTCGTCATCACGACTCTCAAGTAGCTCCTTCATCAAGTAGATGCGACCACGAGGACCGTCGCGCTCATCGCCCAGCAACTGATAGGTTGGGCAGGTGGCGTTACAGAAGCCGCAGTGCACACAGGTGCGCAGCACGCGGTCGGCTTCCTGGATGTGCGGCTTTTCAAGGTCGGCATCGGTAAACTGCGTTTGCATGTCAGCTCTCCTGATTAAAACGCCGCATAGAGACGTCCCGGGTTAAAAATGCCGTGGGCGTCTAGTTCCGCTTTCAAGTTGCGGTGGTATTTTTCCACCACGCTGGGCAGCGGCGTAAAGGGGCTTTGCGTGCCACCTTGCGCATAGGGGGTATAGCAGGTGGCGTGGCCACCGGAGGTATGGCAGGCATCGCGAAGCGTATCGGCATCCAGCGATGTCTTCACCCAGCGCTGGCTACCGCCCCAATCGTAGAACATATCAGCGTCGTCGATACCCAACGCCAGAGGCGGTGTGTTGGGTGGCAGCGACAGCCGCCACAGTACCTGGCCTTCACTTGGGGTGAAAAACGCGTGCTGATGGTCGCGCAACTGCTGCCAGAAGCTGGCATCAAGGTCGTCACCGCCCAGGCGTTCACGCGTGGCTTTCACCGAGCTATGACCACCTTCCAGGCGGATAAAAAGCTCGTCCTGATGCCAGGCAGCGGCCGTGATCGGCAGCGGCTGACGGCCAAGCTCGGCGAGCTTCTTCAGCGCATCGTCGATACCCATTGACAGGCGCAAGCTGTGGCTGGCGCTGGGCAACGGCAGTACCTTGAAGGAGATATCGGCCAGCACGCCCAGCGTGCCTTGTGCGCCTGCCATGAGGCGGGAGAAATCGTAACCGGCGACGTTCTTCATTACCTCGCCGCCAAAGCGCAGCAGTTTGCCTTCCTGGGTAATGACCCGTGTGCCGAGAACGAAATCGCGAGCGGCGCCTGCCCAGGGCCGGCGTGGGCCGGAAAGCCCGGTAGCCACAGCGCCGCCAATGGTGCTGGCCTCGCCAAAGGCAGGCGGCTCAAAGGCGAGCATTTGATGGTTCTTGGCCAATTCGGCGTCTAGTGCGCTTAACCGGGTACCGGCGCGAACGGTGACCACCAGCTCGACCGGGTCATAGTCGACAATGCCGCTGTGACCGGCAAGGTTGAGCGCTTGGCCTTCCACCGGGCGGCCATAGAAGGCCCGGGTGTCGCCGCCGACAATGCGCAACGGTGTGCGTGAGGCGTGGGCCTCGCGGACCTGGTCGCACAGCGCCTCGGCGATGTCGCCATCCGCAGTGTGAGTCACGGTGTTAGTCATGGTCTTTCCTAGTCAGGGTCTTTACCTGGCGCATTAGAAACGTGGCAGTTCAGGATGCGGTAATTCGTTGTTATGGACGTGCATCGCGCCGAACTCGGCGCAGCGCGCCAGAGTAGGAATATTTTTGCCCGGATTGAGCAACCGCAGCGGGTCAAACGCCGCTTTCAAGGCATGAAAAACGGTCAGCTCGTCGGGCTGGAACTGGCTGCACATCTGGTTGATCTTTTCCCGGCCTACGCCATGCTCGCCGGTGATCGACCCGCCAGCGGCCACGCACAATTCCAGTATCTTGCCGCCGACATCTTCCGCCAGCGCCAGTTCGCCCTCCTTGTTGGCATCGAACAGAATCAGCGGGTGCATATTGCCGTCGCCGGCGTGAAACACATTGGCCACCAGCAGGCCGCTTTCTTCGGACAGCGCGGCAATGCCCTTGAGCACCCTTGGCAATTCTCGTCGCGGAATAGTGCCATCCATGCAGTAGTAATCCGGCGACATCCGGCCAACCGCCGGGAAGGCATTCTTGCGGCCCGCCCAGAACTTGGCGCGTTCGGCCTCATCGCGGGCCTGCTGAATGTCGGTGGCCCCGGCGTCGATAAGCACGCGGCGAACGGTGTCGCAGTCGTCGTCCACATCGGCTTCCACGCCGTCGAGTTCGCACAGCAGAATGGCTTCGGCATCCAGCGGGTAGCCCGCCTTGACGAAATCCTCGGCAGCCTTGATGGCCAACTTGTCCATCATTTCCAGGCCGCCGGGAATAATGCCTGCGGCGATGATATCGCCTACTGCGCGACCTGCTTTCTCGACGTCGTCGAAGCTGGCCATCAGGACCTTGGCGGTTTCCGGCTTGGGCAATAGCTTGACGGTGATTTCGGTGACGACCCCGAGCATGCCTTCAGAACCGTTCATCAGCGCGAGCAGGTCAAAGCCTGGCGCATCGAGCGCCTCGGCGCCCAGTGTCATGCGTTCACCTTCGATGGTCAGTATGTCGACGCGCATCACGTTGTGCACCGTCAGGCCGTATTTCAGGCAATGCACGCCGCCAGCGTTCTCGGCCACATTGCCGCCAATCGAGCAGGCGATCTGTGACGACGGGTCGGGGGCGTAGTAAAGCCCATAGGGGGCGGCGGCTTCGGAGATCGCCAGGTTGCGTACGCCGGGTTGCACCCTTGCAAGGCGCGCTTCGGGGTCGACCTTGAGAATCTGATTGAAGCGGGACATGACCAGCAGCACGCCGCGTTCCAGAGGCAGCGCGCCCCCGGAAAGCCCGGTGCCCGCGCCGCGCGTGACCACCGGCACGCCGAGAGCGTGGCAGCGTTTGAGCAACCCTTCCACTTCTTCAAGGGTCCCGGGTAGCGCCACCAGCATCGGCAAAATCCGGTAAGCCGCCAGGCCATCGCACTCAAACGGTCGAAGATCCTCTTCGCGGTGGAGTAAGGTAAGCGAAGGCACTGCCTGCTGCAGGTCGGTCAACACCTCGGTTTTATCGCGGCGAACCAGTTCGCCATCGAGGCGCTCATCAAAGAGGATGTTCATGATAGCTCCTGAAGATGAGGAGAGCGTGGGAAGTCCGTGGCTCTATGTTATGGAAAAGATTTCCATAAATCCATCCTGATGATGGTGGAAAGCTTTTGCATAATGTCGCCGAGGTTTCCCCCGGCGACGTCATGGGGTTGAGGATTACGACCCGACAAGCGGGTCGGTAACACCCAGTACATAAAAGGCAATCAAGCCGATCAAGCCTGTGGCGGCCAGGTAATAGATCGTCGGCAGGATCGTCTTACGAATGGTAGCCCCTTCGCGGCCTAATAGCCCAACCGTTGCCGACGCAGCGACCACGTTGTGAATCGCAATCATGTTACCGGCGGCTGCCCCAACGGCTTGCAGTGCCACCATCATGGCGGTGGACAGGCCAAGGGTTTCCGCGACACTGAACTGAAACTCGGCCAGCATCAGATTGGACACGGTGTTCGAACCGGCAATAAAGGCGCCCATGGCACCCACAGCTGGTGCGAAGAACGGATAGATATCACCCACGCCGCTGGCAACGGCCTGCGCCATCATCACCGGCATGGACGCGATATCAGCACCGTTAACCCCTGAGTTGATCAAGATTCGTACCATCGGCACGGTAAAAATCAGTACGAAGCCCGCGCCAAAAATGGTTTTGGTGGATTCAGATAGTGCCGCGCTCATCTTGCGGGCATTCATCTGGTGAATAAAGAAGGTGACGGCCACCACTGCCAGAATGATGCCGCCCGGCAGGTAGAGCGGCTGAATACTGCCGCTGATACCTTCCTCGCCGAGGATATTCGACCAGCTCAGGCTCAACGAGGTCAGTGCCGCTTGCAGCGGCTCAATGGTGCGCGACGCCACCAGGAAGACAGCCAGCAGCACATAAGGCACCCAGCCCTTGAAGGTCGACATCGGTGCCTGCCCGACAACGTCTTCAAGCTTGATCTGCAGGTTGCCGATCCACTCGTCGGGCCATGAGGTCGACTCGGGGAAGTCCCAGGTGTCCTTGGGCAGCAGAAAGCCTTTGCGTGCTGCCGGTACGACGATTGCGAGACCCACCATCGCACCGATCATGGACGGAAACTCTGGCCCCAGGAACACGCCCACCAGCATATACGGAACGACGAATGAAATACCCGTAAAGATGGCGAAGGGCACAATCGACAGGCCTTCTTTCCACGACCTGTTGGCACCGAAGAAACGCACCATGATCGTGACCAGAATCAGCGGCATCAGGATGCCGACAATACCGTGGGTGACCGCCACACCGCTGGTTACCTGCTGGAAGAAGATATCCCAGGTTGACCCCACGGATTCCAGTTCAGAGGTGATGCCTGCACGGTCAAGACCACTGCCCACGCCGACGACGATCGGGGTGCCCACGGCGCCAAAGGAGACGGGCGTGGACTGGATCATCATGCCGACCACAACTGCCGCCAGCGCCGGGAATCCCAGCGCGACCATCAGCGGTGCGGCTACAGCGGCGGGGGTGCCAAAGCCGGACGCCCCTTCAATAAAGCAGCCAAACAGCCAGGCAACGATCAGCGCCTGGACGCGGCGGTCGGGGCTGATACCCGAAAAGCCGTTACGAATAGCAGTGATACCGCCCGAGTGCTTGAGCGTATTGAGAAGCAGGATCGCGCCGAAAATAATCCACAACAGCCCTGCCGTTTGGATCAGCCCCTGGATCGTCGAAGCAACTATCCGTGACAAAGACATGTCCCAGGCGGTCAGGCCGATAATGGCCGCCGCCAGGAAGACGATGGGCATGGCGATCTTGGCGGGTATTTTAAAGCCAATGAGCAATATTCCCGCTAACAACAGCGGTGTGAATGCCAGAAGGGCAAGAAATGATTCATTCATGGGAAGAACTCGACTCCTTGTTATTAACCGTTGTGCTCCACAATAATGACGCGCCGTATTTAAGGCATTAGATGTCAGAACGAAAGATACGGCGCTACCGATACGATGACTACTGGTGGAAAATTGGTATGACCAATAACGATCAGTCCTGATGTCATGTTGTAATCTTGTTGTTGTTCGTTAAGTAGCTGTTTATATTATTTTTTATGGAGAATTGTTAAGAAGATATCGAGCGCTACTCATTAGACTAATAGACAGTAGGGTTAGCCTGTCGAGGGTCAGTACTGCACCGCTAATCGCAGGCGCTTGCGTCGTGGAAGACTTGCGGCCATGGTTAGTGGGTTAAGGTGTCCTACCATTATGACCAACAGCAACAAGGAGACGATGACGGTGGCAATCAAACTCTATGATCTGTGTGGTCGCGACGAGCGACTACGTTTTTCGCCCTTCTGCTGGCGAGTGCGCATGGCGCTGGCCCATAAAGGCCTCTCATTTACCACCCAGCCCTGGCGGTTTCTCGAAAAAGACGCTATCGCGTTTGCCAATCACGACAAGGTGCCGGTACTGGTGGATGGTGAGCAAGTGGTGACCGACAGTTTTGATATCATGCGCTACCTTGACGATACCTACCCCCAGGCGCCGCTTTTTGGCGAAGGGGCCAGCTATCAGCGGGCGCGGTTCTTCAAGCATTATGTTGAACGTAGCGTGACGCCCGCACTGTTCAAGATAGTCGCGCTCGACTTGCTGGCGGTGATCCATCCCGACGACCGCGACTATTTCCGTGAGACCCGCGAGGCGCGTTTTGGCTGCACGTTGGAATCGCTTCACCAGCCCGAGAAGGGGCGGGCGCAACTCAAGCAGGCGCTTGCGCCGGTCTACGCTCAACTGAATGACGCCGACTTTATCGATGGCGACTCGCCCGCGGGGGCTGATTACCTGTTATTTGGCAGCATGATGTGGGCATATACCGTATCGAATGAGTCGCTGGTTGATGCAGAAGACGTTGTGGATCAATGGTTTAAGCGCATGCTGGCTGTTCACGATGGCATTGCCGGCAAGGCTGCCACGGTGCGGGATATCGCCTAGTCGAAAATTTATGTTGCACTGCACAAAATCGACTGCTAACGTGTGGTGTAGCAGAGGCGCTGACCTTACTGATATTCCCTTTCCAAGGCGCGCCTATGTCGTTACTCACTTTAAGGAGTTAGCGCGATGAATAAAGCCGCCGAAAAAGCCAGCCAGCAAGTCGAGTCCATCTTTGTATCGCCGATGCGTTCTTACACGCTGACAGCGCTGGACTACTATGATCAGATCGTTAGCGCACAGCTTGACGCTGTTCGTGCCTACTCGGATCTGAGCATTGCCCAGGCTCGCACCTGGCTGGACGTGAAAGATGCCGACAGCTTCAAGAAGGCAATGGAAAGCCAGCAGAAAGCTACCAGCGACCTGATGGAGCGCATGAAGGGGGATGGCGAAAAAGTCACTTCCATCAGCCAGAGCTTCATCAAAGACAGCCAGAAAATGGCCGAAGATACCACCAAGAAAGCGGTAGAGACGGCCAAGCAGTAAGCCTGGTCACTATCGTTTAATCGCCTTGGTTAATGACTGCGCTCTTTTTAGAGCGCAGTTTTTTTGCTGGGTGCTGTATACAAGCGGTTGGTAGGCCGCCAAACCTATTGCTGTTGTTCCGCGGCCCGTGCGCGAAGACGTAGCCTAGCGATGCGGATGATCTGTTCGATGGCGGTTTTGCGCTCTGTCATTGCGTCGTTCTCGAGGCGCTTGGCGAATGCCTCCAAAATGGCGAACCGGTCCAGCCCTTTCACGGCGATCACAAAAGGAAAACCGAATCTTTCCTTGTAGTCGGCGTTAAGCTGCTCGAAGCGGGCAAACTCTTCAGGCGTGCATTGGTCAAGCCCGGCCCCTGCCTGTTCACTGGTAGAGTGCTGGGTCAATCTGCCTGCCATTGCGGCTTTGCCAGCGAGGTCGGGGTGCGCCTGAATAACGCGTATCTGTTTTTCGCTGCTCGCCTGCTGGAGTTGAAGGCCCATCGCGTCAGCCAGGGCATCCGGGTGGTCATGTGCCGAGGTCAAGCCGGTTTCCCAGGCTGCCTGAGCGACCCAGGGAGAGTGCTCGTAGATATCGCCGTAATGCTCGATAAAGGCGTCAAGGGATAGCTCACTCGGGCAGGGTTGAAGGCATAAGTCGGCGGCGGGTGAGGGCATGGGGCGCTCCGGGCTAAGCTGAGTGTGTGATGGCTCAATGTATACAATAAAACAAGCTAACGGTACTCTAAAGCCATCGATACGCGACGCTGAACCCGCGATACACAAAAGCAATAAGGAGCCACCATGGGATATCTGACGACTCACGTGCTGGATACCGCACTCGGCTGCCCCGGCCAGGGCATTGCCATCGATATACTGCGGCTAAACGGCAGCGAGCGGCAGCATCTGCACACCGTGATCACCAACCAGGATGGCCGTTGTGATACACCGCTTCTCGAAGGCGATGCTTTTACACCCGGCGAGTACGAGCTGTGCTTCCATGCCGGCGACTACCTACGCGCCAAGAGCGTCGACGCCGCTGAACCGCGCTTCCTGGATGTCATTCCCATCCGCTTCGGCGTGGCGGATGCCGAGCAGCACTATCACGTACCGCTATTGCTCTCGCCCTATGGGTACTCGACCTATCGTGGCAGCTGATGGCGGAGGCCAGTGATGCAAACGTATTTGATAGACGCGGTTAACCTGCTGCTGCGGTGGCTGCATGTAATTGCGGCCATCGCCTGGATCGGTGAGTCCATCTATTTCGTGATGCTGGATAACAGCCTGCGTACGCCAAAGGCCGAAGCTGACCGCCAGAAGGGGATTTTTGGCGAGATGTGGGCCGTCCATGGCGGCGGCTTCTATCATAACCAGAAGTACACCACGGCCCCCGGCAAACTGCCTAACGACCTGCACTGGTCGTTCTGGAAAGCCTACACTACCTGGCTTTCCGGCTTTGCCCTGTTCGTCATCCTCTACATGGTCAACCCTGGCTTCTACCTGATAAACCCGGATAGCCCGTGGCAGTGGGCGGCCAACATGTCAGGCTGGCAGGCCAACCTGCTGGCGTTACTGTTCCTGCTCGGCGGCTGGGTGGTTTACAACCAGCTGTGCAAACGCATCAGCCCCACCATGCAGCGCGACGGCCTGTTGAGTATCGCTGTGGCGGTCATGATGGTGGTGGTTGCCTATTTAAGCACCCAGCTGTTTGGCGGGCGGGCAGCCTTCCTGCTCACCGGGGCCGTGATGGCCACCGCCATGTCCGCGAATGTGTTCTTCTGGATTATCCCCGGCCAGCGGCGCATGGTGAAGGCCATGAAAGCAGGCGATGCGCCCAACCCTCTGGATGGCAAGCGCGGCAAGCAGCGCTCAGTGCATAACACCTACTTCACCTTGCCCGTGGTACTGCTGATGGTCAGCAATCACTACTCGTTTCTTTACTCCCACGAACTGGCCTGGGTAGCGATGTCGCTGCTGATCTTTGCAGGCGCCGTTATCCGCCAGTTTTTTGTGCTACTGCACGCGGGCAAGCGGCAGTGGGGCTACCCGGCGGCTGGCGTGGTGCTGGTCATCCTGGCGTTTTGGGTAGCGGCACCGGATTCGCAAACCGCTGACCCATCAGACCGCGACACCCAGGCCAGCGATGTCGGCGACAATCAGATAGCGGGGCTGATCGAGGAGCACTGCGTGCAGTGCCACGCAAGCAATCCTGAACATGCCGGTTTCTCCGCGCCACCGGCCGACTATGCGTTCGACGACTGGGACGACATCCTGGCCCACAAAGCGGTCATACAGCAGGTGGTCGAGAGTCGCTACATGCCGTTAGGTAACATGACCGAGATGAGCGATGAAGAACGCGATACCATCGCCGCCTGGGACGAATGATCAATGAGGAGAGTCGATGAGTGATGCGCAGGCGGTTAAGCGATCGGCGTCGAAAGCGGAAGGCGATGAACGCCACGAGGCGATTTATCGCGCGGTGAGCGACGCGATTGTTGAACAGCGGCTTAAGCCCGGCGCACGGCTGCGTGAAGATGCCTTGGCCGATGTGTTCGGCATCAGCCGCACCGGGATCCGCAAGATATTGCAGCGCCTGGCGCTGGAGCAACTGGTGACCCTGACGCCGCGCCGTGGGGCCAGCGTTACCCGGCCCACCGCCGACGAAGCCAAGGATGTGTTTGATGCGCGCCAGTTGATCGAATGCGGGTTAATGCCCGACGTGGCGCGGCGCATGGGCGACAAAGAAGCAGCGGAACTACGCGACATGGCCAAGCGCGAGCGCCAGGCGTTGCGCAACGGCGAGCAGAGCGTGGCGATACGCCTGTCGGCGGATTTTCACGTTCGCATAGCGCAGCTTTCCGGCAATGCGACACTGGCAGCCTTCGTGGAAAGCCTGTGTTCACGTTCATCGCTGATCTTGGCCGTCTATGGCCATCCCGGCCACTTAGGTTGTGAATCCCACGACCACGACGACCTGGTCGGCTATCTGGAAACCGGCAATGGCGAGCGCGCAAGCGCGTTTATGAGCCGTCATCTGAAAGCTATTGAAGCCTCGCTCTCGATGGTCGAAGAGGAAGAGAACGTGCCCGATTTGCAGCAGATTTTTGGGGGTTAAGGAGGCTTGCACTTAATTGGTATTGCAATACCAGCCCGACAGAAAAATATGCGCTGTAGATTGAAAAAAGCTCATTACACTGGGCTTCAATACCGCGAAATGAATTGCCATGTGAGGCTACTAACGGGCTTCATAATGACCGGTTTAGACCGACATATAAAAAACGCCATCGGCGTTGAACCGATGGCGTTTAGAATCATTAGCCGCTAGCACCGGCTAATTCATTTCAGCTTGTCTTCTGCTCAGCAAGAGTAGGGTCTACCTTAAACTGCCGCATCAAACCGTAGTAGAAAAGCCCGCCGAGGCCCGCGCCCATTAACCAGCCGTAGCCATTCAGGCTTGCCAGCGCCGGTACCAGCACAGTGGAAATCGAGAACAGTGCTGCCACGCCAAAGGCGATCAGTGCACGGGTATTCCAGCCGTTGGTGTAATAGTAGGCACCGTTGGCGTCGGAGGAAAACAGCTCCTGCATATTCAAATGCTGGCGCTTGATCAGGTAGTAGTCGACCACGATGATGCCGTAGAAAGGGGCCACGATGGCCCCCACCGCATTCACAAACCCAGGTACGCCAATCTGGCTGATGACCGAGACCCACAGCGCGCCAACAAAAAACGCGATGATCGCCGTGATCAGGCCACCCAGTTTAAAGCTCACCTTGCTGGGGAAGAGGTTGGCGAGATCGTAGGCGGGCGGAATAAAGTTCGCCACCAGGTTGATGCCCACGGTGGCGGCGAAGAAGGTCAGGGCGGCCACGATCGTCAACGCCAGATTATCCACACGTTCGACAATGTCGGAAGGGTTGGTCAACGCCTCGCCAAACAAGACCAGCGTGCCCGCCGTGATGATCAGCGCGATAAACGAGAAGAACGCGACGTTAAGCGGCAAGCCCAGCAGGTTGCCCAGCTTCATCTGGCGTTCGGTTTTCACAAAGCGGGTAAAGTCGCCGAAGTTGATCACCACTGCCGCGAAGTAGGCCACCATGGTGCCCACAATGGCCATGAAGGCACTAACTGGATGCGTGGTGGTATCGGCTTCGCCGCCGCTGAAAATCGTGTCAATCGCAGGCAATAATTCGCTGCCAGCCTTGACCCATACGATGACCATGAGCGCGATCATGACCAGGTAAACCAGCGGCCCTGCCCAGTTGAGGAAGTGCTTGATACGCTCGATGCCCGCCCAGAAGATCGCGATCTGGAACAGCCAGACGATGATGAACGATATCCACGCTAAGCTGGATAATCCCAGGAAAGTGGCGCCGTCACCGCCACCGAACAGCGCTGCCAGCAGCAGCGTCATGGCGGTCGAGGCAAAGTAGGTCTGCACGCCGTACCAGAAAATCCCCACAATCGCCCGCAGCATCGCGGGCAGGTTGGCCCCACGCACGCCCATGCTGGCGCGTACCATCACCGGAAAGGGAATGCCGTACTTGACGCTGGGCTTGCCGGTCAGGTTGACCAGAAACATCACGATCACGCCCGCCAGGATGATGGCGGCCATGACGGCCCAGCCATTGAGGCCGTAAGTCAAAAATAGCGAAGCGGCCAGGGTATAGCCAAAAAGGCTCTGGATGTCGTTGGACCAGACGTTGAATATCTCGAACGCTCCCCAGTTGCGGTCCTGGGGTTTCAGTGGCGCGAGGTCCTCGTTATACAGCGTGGGATCGATATGCTTGATATCCAGATCGCCGACGTCGTTACGCTTGTTCATGGCATTAGCTCTTGTAGTGGCGAGTGGATTTACGAGTTAAAACGCTGGCAGGCGGGCCAGTGCTTCATCAACAGGAAGTAGGTCAGCCCGGCGGGAATCAGGCTGGCGTACCAGGAAACGGCTGAGAACAGCAGCGCCGCCACAATGCCCACGGCGGTGGCGATCAAGGCCGCCGCATTAACACCCCGGTATGGGCCGCTGGCGTCGTAAAGCTTGTCCAGATCCAGCGTGCGACGACGAATCACGTAATAATCCACCACCAGAATGGCGAAGATCGGGCCGAGAAAGGCTGAGTAGGTTTGCACGAAAAGCTGCAACCCTTCTGCCGATCCCGGCTGCACCAGCTTCCAGGGAAAGGTCGCGAACGCCAGCAGTCCGACGATCACGGTGGCCACGGGGAACTTGAGCTTAAAGATATCCATCAGGACGTAGGTGGGCGGAACGACGTTATTCAGAACGTTGGTCGTTACCTGCGCAAAGGCGATGAACAGTAGCGTGGTCATCAGCAGCGGGGTGTTATCCACGGCGTTGGCGAAGACCTGGATGGGGTCGGCGGTGCCGGTGGCTTCCGAGACCATAAAACCAATCAGGCCCATGAACAGCGTGCAGGGCAGAATCGACATGGCATACAGCGTGGTCAGCAGGCCCGGCCCTGAGCCGGTTTTATGCTCCCGGGAGTAGTCGCTGACGTTGAGCATCATGGTGCTGTAGATGCCCAGAAACAGCATGGTTGCGCCCCAGAACGGCATGCCCCAGGAACCTTCCATGGTCAGCAGGTTTGCCGACAGTTCATCGCCGTAGCGCTGAATGGTAGCTACAAACATGTAGACCAGTGACAGGAGAATAAACCCGCTACCCAGATTTTCCAGCCACTTGATGCCCTGAAAACCGGTAACCGAAAGAGCGATTTGCAGCAGTTGGAAGGTAATGAAGTAGAACACCAGATTATCAAAGCCAAACAGCGTCGCTGACACCATGTTCAGCGCACCGGCGCCGATCCAGCTTTGAAACCCGTACCACACGATCGCCGGTACCGCGCGAACCAGCCCTGGCAGCCGGGTGCCCGCAAAGCCAAAGGCGCTGCGGGCCTGGACCATGAAGGGAATGCCGTATTTATAGCCAGCGGCGCCGTTGAGCGCCAAGGCAATGCCAATCACAAAGCAGCCAATGGCGATCGCCAGCGTCGCCTGAATCAGGTTGAGCGTGCCGACCACACTCGAACCCATGGCAAAGGTGCCAATGGACACGCAGCCGCCAAACCAGGCAAGAAAATAAGAGGCGCGCCCCATTATTCGCGTACTTTGTGGCGCGAGCGATTCGTCGCCTATGCTTTTCTGGCCGTCGCTGGGTGTAACGGTCGCTGGGTCGTCCGACGTCAGACCCGATGGTGATGCACTCATGGTGTGAACCTCGCAAGATGGCTGTTATTGACCCACAGCGGTGCTGGGGATGCTTGCGGCTGGCGTGTGTTTTTGATGCGGTCATTGTTATTGGCTGGCATCGTGATGGTGTCTTTTGGGTTAGCCTCCGGGCGGCAGTGTCAGGTTTGAAAAATCGGCAAACTGACCGGTAAACGGTTTGGGCCGCGGGTAAGCCAGGTCGCCGTGCTTGCTGGTAAAGAGCCCCAGCCCCACCAAGGATTCGGCAAGCTTGAGCCCAGCGCTGACACCCTCGACAACGGGCAGGCCTACCTCACGGCTAATTTCCTGGGTGAGGTTGGCCATGCCGCCGCAGCCCAGCACAATAGCGCCAATACCATCGTCGTCGCGGGCTCGGCAGCATTCTTGCACAATGCGCTGGTAGGCGACTTCGGGGTGGTGTTCAAGGTCCAGAACCGGGATTTCGGCGGCGCGAATGCGTCGGCAGTGCTGTCGAAAGCCGTACTGTTCCAGCAGGTGTTCGGCAATGATGCCGGTGCGGCCAAGCGTGGTGACAATCGAAAACCGCGTGCTGATCAGCGTCGCCATGTGAAAGGCGGCTTCGGCAATGCCCACCACCGGGGCGCGGGTCAGCTCACGGGCAGCGAGCAACCCAGGGTCACCGAAACAGGCCACGACATAGGCATCGATGTTGCCTTCCTGCTCGCCCTTGATGACTTCCTGTGCGACGCCGACGGCGCTGATTGCCTCATCGAAATGGCTTTCAATCGACACTGGGCCAGCTTCCGGCTGACAGGCACTGACCTGCGTGCCTGCGGCGGCATAGTCGTTGGCGGCACGATAAATCGAGGCGGTCATTGAGGCCGTGGTATTGGGGTTGATAAGGCGTATATGGGCCACCCGATTCTCCTCTTGGTCGCAATACGTTCGTTTCAGGTAAACAATTTATCTTTTCTTGTATACAAAATAGGGCGATTTTTCGTCCACCGCAAGTGCGAGACTGCGTCAAATGTCAAGTTGTTAGTTGACCAATTGATCAACTTTTGCGCTGTTCGCTGCTTTATTGGTAGTGAAACATCCCCTGTCTCAACCTATTCGCTTTGTCGTGCGTTGCGGTTAAGGTTTGATCAGGCTATTTTGTATACAAGCTAATAATGCGTTGCGAATGATCATGTTATGTCGACGCATGCCAGGATTCATCTAAGGAGCCGTCTATGACACAGCGCCATTACCCCCGCGACTTGATCGGTTACGGACGCACCCCGCCCCATGCCAACTGGCCCGGCAACGCTAAAATAGCGGTGCAGTTCGTGCTTAACTACGAGGAGGGTGGCGAGAACTGCGTGCTGCATGGCGACTCAGGTTCCGAGCAGTTCCTGTCAGAAATCATCGGCGCACCGTCCTATCCAGACCGCCATCTGAGCATGGAGTCGATTTATGAATACGGCTCCCGCGCCGGGGTGTGGCGCATTCTGCGCGAGTTCGAGAAGCGTGATTTGCCGCTGACGGTGTTTGGCGTGGCCATGGCGCTGGAGCGCAACCCCGAGGCCGCCCTGGCCTTCAAGGAGTTGGGCCATGAAATTGCCTGCCACGGCTATCGCTGGATTCACTATCAGGAAGTCCCCGAACATATCGAGCGCGAACACCTGCAAAACGCCATGGAGATTTTCCAGCGGCTGTACGGCGAGAAACCGCTGGGCTGGTACACCGGGCGCGACAGCCCCAATACCCGTCGACTGGTGTTGGACGAGGGCGGTTTCCTTTACGATAGCGACTATTACGGCGACGACCTGCCGTTCTGGACCCAGGTAACCGATAGCCAGGGCAGCGATCACAACCATTTGATCGTGCCCTACACGCTGGACAGCAACGACATGCGCTTTGCCGCGCCGCAAGGTTTTAATACCGCGGATCACTTCTTTACCTACCTGCGCGATGCGTTCGATGTGCTCTACGCGGAAGGGGAGGAGGCGCCCAAGATGCTTTCGGTGGGCATGCATTGCCGTTTATTGGGGCGTCCAGGGCGTTTTCGTGCCCTGCAGCGCTTTTTGGATTACATCGAAACCCACGACCGCGTTTGGGTGACCCGGCGGGTCGATATCGCCCGCCATTGGGCGGAGCACCACCCGCCATCAACGCGTTAATCAAGCAGCTAAAAGGATATTATGACGCCGCATATCGGACAGCGGATTACCGCCCAGTTTGACGCGCTAAGTGCCCAGGAACAGCGCGTGGCGAGCTTTATCCTCGATCACTTTGATGATCTTGCGGTATACAGCGCTGCCGATTTGGCGCGCTTGACCGGGGTCTCCAAATCGACTGTCAGCCGACTGTTCAAGCGATTGGGGTTCGAAAGCTATCGCTCGGTTAAAGACCACGCCCGTCAACTGCGCAACCTGGGGGTGCCCTTGGTGATCGATGCCAACGCCATGCAGGATGAGGCGGGCGCGCCGTTCCAGCGTCACTTGCAGCGCGAGCAGGATAATCTGCAGCGCTGCCTGAATGGCATCGCGGCGGATCAATTTACCGCGCTGGTAGAGCGCCTGGCTAGCGCACGTCATGTGGTCGTGATCGGGTTTCGTAACAGCTATCCCTTGGCGCTGCATTTTCGCCAGCAGTTGATTCAGGCGCGCTCCCAGGTGCGTGTGGTACCCCAGCCCAACCAATCGTTGGCTGAAGAGATTGTCGATCTCAACGAGCAGGATGTGGTGGTACTGTTTGGTTTTCGCCGCCGCCCGGCAGCATTTGCCGCGCTGGTGAATGCCCTCGAGCACTCGCCAGCCGAGGTGGCGCTGATCGCCGACCCTACCGCGGTAAATTTTGTCTCCCAGGTCGACTGGCTGATGGAAGCGCCGCTGGAAAGTCTCTCGGCGTTTGATAGCTACGCCACCGCCAATAGCCTGATCTGCCTGCTGGCCAACGGCGTATTGCACCGGCGCCTTGGTGAAGGTCGAAAGCGGATCAGTGCGATCAGCGATAGTTACGCTGACCTCAGCGAACTGGAATCACCCATCATGAGTGTTGATTGGAACGCCCAGTAGACTTCCACCCTGTCGTAGTGCATATCGTTCTTTTGTTGGTTTGAAACTGCACCAACACCATGCACACCTCCTTCCTTTCTGGCGCAGCGACCGCTGCACCATCGCCCGTGGTTTCAATAAAGTGCTGTTATAAATGCGGTTAGCGACTTCTGGCATCGCCATTGCTTTTATGCGAGTAGGTGAAACGAAAGTTTCTTGTATCTGCTGTATGAAACAAAGCTTTCATTAGCCTTACATGAATTGCCGCTTCGGCTTATTACATACAAAGCATTCCTTAATAAAACGCGTCCCTGCCAGGAGAGTCCTATGAAATTGTTATCGCAGCGTTTCAGCCACGCCTTTAATGGCCGCTTCAAGCGGTTGCAGTCCGGTCTTTTAGCAACGGGCTTGAGTGCCGCTGTTGCCCTGGGGGCTGTCGCGACAAGCCCAGACGTTCAGGCGGATGCCCTTGAGGACATCGAATCCCGAGGCACCGTTCGCATTGCCGTGCCGCAGGATTTTCCGCCGTTCGGCTCGGTGGGTACCGACCTGGAACCCCGTGGCTACGACATTGATATGGCCAACTACCTCGCCGACGAGATGGGCGTGGAGCTTGAATTGATTACCGTGACGAGCGCCAACCGGATTCCCTATTTGCAGACCGGCCAGGCGGATCTGGTGATTTCCAGCCTGGGTAAGAACCCTGAGCGCGAAGCGGCGATTGATTTTTCAGACGCCTATGCGCCGTTCTTTTTGGGTGTGTTCAGCGCCGATGAAGATGAAAGCGTGGAGAGTCCGGAAGGCTTGGCCGATAAAACCATCGGTGTAACCCGTGGTGCCGTGGAAGATATGGAGCTTTCCGAGATTGCACCAGACTCCACCACGGTGCAGCGCTTTGAAGATAACGCCACCACCATTTCTGCGTTTCTTTCCGGGCAGGTCGATTATGTTGCCACCGGTAACGTGGTAGCGGCCGAGATCGCCGAGCGTAATAGCGACCGGGCGCCCTCGCTGGTGTATCAGTTGAAAGATTCGCCCTGCTACGTGGGCATGAATAAAAATGAGCCTGCGCTGATGAAAGAGGTTAACCGCCTGATCGCCCAGGCGCTTGAAGACGGTACCTTGAACGAGATGTCCCAGCGCTGGTTCAGTGCCGACCTGCCTGAAAACTTCGGTAGCTGAGGTTCATCATGGGGCCAACACTCGATTTCCTTACCCTGTTGCCCTACGTCAGTGAGCTTCTGAAAGGCCTTACCACCACGGTCATCCTGACCGTGGTGACCACCTTGACGGGGCTTGCGCTGGCGGTGGCCGTGGCTTATCTACGCGCGAATGCGCAGCCATGGGTGCGTTGGGGGCTCGGCGGTTACGTCGAATTGACCCGTAACACTCCCTTTATCGTGCAACTGTTTTTTATCTTTTTTGGGCTACCAGGGCTCGGCATCAAAATCGATGCCATTACCGCGGCCTTTATCGCCATGACGCTCAACCTGGCTGCCTACAGCGCCGAGATACTCCGTGCCGGTATCGGTGCGACGGCGAAAGGGCAACTGGAGGCCGGGCGGGCGTTGGGCATGACCACATTGCAAAACTATCGCCATGTCGTGCTGGTGCCTGCTTTTGCGCGGGTTTACCCCGCACTTATCAGCCAGTCGATTATCGTCATGCTGGGGTCGGCGGTGGTGTCACAGATTTCGGTGTTTGATCTGACCTACGCGGCCAACTTTATCCAGTCGCGAAATTTTCGCAGCTTTGAAGTCTACCTGCTGATCACGCTGGTTTATCTGCTTCTCGCCTTTGGTATGCGGCGCAGCTTTATGCTGGTGGGCAAACGCCTATTCGCCTATCAGCAAGGAGAGCAACGATGATCGAGTTCACCTTCTGGGACATTCTGCGCAACCTGTTGATGGCGGCGCGCTGGACGGTAGTGCTGTCGCTGATTGCCTTTGTGGGTGGGGCGACGGTAGGGCTGCTGTTGACCTTTATGCGCCTTTCCAGCAACCGCTGGCTGCAGCGTTTAACGTCACTCTACGTTGATCTTTTCCAGGGCACGCCGCTGCTGATGCAGCTGTTCTTGATCTTCTTTGGTGCCGCTGCCATGGGCCACCAGATTTCACCCTGGGTAGCAGCCTCCATTGCGCTCACGCTATTCACTAGCGCCTTTCTGACTGACATCTGGCGGGGGTGCCTGGAGGCGGTGGCCAAAGGGCAGTGGCATGCATCGCAGGTGCTGGGGATGAATTATTTCCAGACCATGCGTCATGTGATTCTGCCCCAGGCGCTGCGGCTTTCGGTTCCGCCCACGGTGGGGTTCTCGGTGCAGGTCATCAAAGGCACGGCACTGGCGTCCATCATTGGTTTTGTCGAGCTGACCAAGGCCGGCACCATGCTCAACAACGCCACCTTTGAGCCCTTCACCATTTTTGCCCTTGTGGCCCTTCTTTACTTCGCGCTGTGCTACCCGCTTTCGTGCTATGCGCGCTATCTGGAGAAAAAGCTCTATGACGCTGGTCTGCGTTGATAACGTTCATAAAGCCTTTGGCGACTTGGAAGTGCTTAAAGGTATTAATCTTTCGGTCGCACAGGGCGAAGTCGTCGCCATTATTGGCCGCAGCGGCTCGGGTAAAAGCACCCTGTTGCGCTGTTTGAATCAGCTTGAAAAGCACGACAGCGGCAAGATTACCATCGCCGACAAGCAACTGGATGCGGCTTCCATGTCGCCCAGGGAACTGAGTGAAAACGTCGGTATGGTATTTCAAAGCTTCAACCTGTTTCCCCATAAAACCGTGGGTGAAAACGTTTGCCTGGCGCCCATAGTGGTACGCGGCGAAGGGAAGGGGGAAGTCGAGAAAATCGCCCATGAAGTGCTTGAGAAAGTCGGCCTCTCGGATAAATACGATGCTTACCCGGCGCAGCTTTCCGGCGGACAGCAGCAACGAGTGGCCATTGCTCGGGCGCTCGCCATGCGCCCTAAAGTGATGCTCTGCGATGAGGTGACCTCGGCGCTTGACCCAGAGTTGGTGGGGGAAGTGCTGCGCGTCCTGGAAACGCTGGCGGCCGAAGGCATGACACTGATTCTGGTGACTCACGAAATGGGCTTTGCCCGGGACGTGGCTGACCGCGTCGTGTTTATGCATCAGGGGCGGATCCATGAAGAAGGCGGCCCCAGTGAGTTGTTCGCTAATCCGCAAACGGCCGAATTGCGACAATTCATTTCGGCGGTCCTCTAGCGTAATATCGTATACAAGGACGCATACACAAGAATGCTGCGCTGGATGGCGCAGTCTACGACATCACGCTAGCTGATGAGGATATAAAATGCCTGCAATTCCTTCGCCCACTTATGGCGTCTCCACTTACTACGCCCCCACCGGCGGGCACCCGCCGCAAACGCAGATCACCGCCGACCGGGCGGTATTTACCGAGGCTTATGCGCTGATTCCCAAAGGCGTCATGCGCGATATCGTCACCAGTAACCTGCCGTTCTGGGAAGGCACCCGGCTGTGGGTGCTGGCGCGCCCACTGTCAGGATTTGCCGAGACGTTCTCCCAATACATCATGGAAGTGCAGCCGGAAGGCGGCAGCGATAAGCCGGAGTTGGACCCTCAGGCCGAGGGTGTGCTGTTTGTTGTCGACGGCGAGTTAACCCTGACGTTGGCAGGCGAGCGCCACACCATGCGTCCCGGTGGCTATGCATTTATCCCGCCGGGCAGCCATTGGCAGGTGCGCAATGAAAGCCTTGAGGCAGTGCGCTTTCATTGGGTGCGTAAGGCGTATGAGTTTGTCGAAGGACTGGAGGTGCCCAAGGCGTTTGTCACCAACGAGCAGGATATAGGTCCCATCGAAATGCCGGGTACCGAAGGTCGCTGGGCGACCACGCGCTTTGTCGACCCGGCGGATGTTCGCCACGATATGCATGTCAATATCGTGACCTTTCAGCCGGGCGGCGTAATCCCCTTCGATGAAACCCATGTCATGGAACATGGCCTTTATGTGCTGGAGGGCAAGGCTGTTTATCACTTGAATCAAAACTGGGTGGAAGTCGAAGCCGGGGATTTCATGTGGCTGCGTGCCTTCTGCCCTCAGGCCTGCTATGCCGCTGGCCCGGGGCCGTTCCGGTATTTGTTGTATAAAGATGTTAATCGCCATGCTTCTCTAAAACTGTCATCTCGTTAAGGAGCCGCCATGTTGCAGCTAAAAGCCGAGCCGCTAACGGCAGGGGCCTTTGCTCCATTTGGCGATGTGATTGATGCGCGTACATCGACGTCGTTTCCCATTAATGCCGGGCGTACCCAGCGCCACCATGATCTGGCCAAGGTGGAGACCCTGGGTGAAAACGCCCGCACGCTGATTAATATCTTTGTCAGCCAGCCGGTCACCCTGCCGCTGGAACTCACGTTTCTGGAGCGCCATCCTCAGGGCAGCCAGGCGTTTATGCCGCTGCATGAAGAGCGGTTTATTGTGGTGGTTGCTCCCCCCGGCGAGCACATTGAAGACGCCAGCGTGCGGGCTTTTGTGACCGATGGTCGCCAGGGCGTCAATTATCGCGCGGGCACCTGGCACGCCATTCAATCGGTGCTGGACCGAGAAGGCGAGTTTTTAGTAGTAGACCGGGGCGGTGATGGCAACAACTGCGACGAATACCCTCTTTCGTTGCGGATTCACCTCGCCGATTAACTTGAGGTGTTGCATAGCGGTCATGTTTCGCGCGTTATACTGTTAGGCTAGTGATCATCAACGTTTAGCGCCTGGGAGCTTTATGAACGCACTGCACCATTCCTCTATCCGCCGCACCAAGATTGTCGCCACCCTGGGGCCTGCCAGTGACCGCGAGGGCGTGCTTGACGCCATGCTCGCGGCGGGTGTCGATGTGGTGCGGCTGAATTTTTCCCACGGTAGCGCCGACGATCATCGTCGCCGACTTCAAGAGGTACGTGAGGCCGCCGCCAAACTGGGCAAAAGTGTGGCCGCGTTAGGCGACCTCCAGGGCCCGAAAATCCGTGTTGCCCGCTTTAAAGAGGGCGCGGTGACGCTGCAGGAAAGCCAGCCGTTTATTCTCGATATGGCGATGGACGGTGACGCAGGCGACAGCACACGGGTCGGCTGCGACTACAAGACGCTTGCCGACGACGTCGTGGCGGGGGATCGCTTGCTGCTCGATGATGGCCGCGTGGTGCTGGATGTCACCGGCGTCGAAGGCTCGCAGATTCATACTCAGGTCGTGGTGGGCGGCAAGCTGTCCAACAATAAGGGCATTAACAAGCAGGGCGGTGGACTTTCAGCCCCAGCGCTCACTGAGAAAGACAAGGAAGACCTTAAAACCGCCGTCGAGATCGGCGTCGATTACCTGGCAATTTCCTTTCCACGCTCGGCCGAGGACATGCTTGAGGCGCGTCGCCTCTTGGGTGAGGAAGGGAAAGATATCGGCCTGGTGGCCAAGGTGGAGCGCGCCGAGGCGGTAGCCGATGACGCTACCTTGGATGGCATTATCGAAGCCTCCGAGGCGGTGATGGTCGCGCGTGGCGACCTGGGCGTCGAGATTGGCGATGCCCAGCTTGTAGGCGTTCAAAAGCGCATGATCAAGCGAGCGCGGACACTCAACCGTGCCGTGATCACGGCAACACAAATGATGGAGAGCATGATCGCGTCGCCGTTACCAACGCGTGCCGAGGTGTTCGACGTGGCCAACGCCGTGCTGGACGGCAGCGACGCAGTGATGCTGTCCGCTGAAACCGCCGCGGGTGATTATCCCGTCGAGACCGTCGATGCCATGGCACGGGTATGTCTGGGAGCCGAGCGCGAAAAAACCGCCCAAGAGTCTGGTCACCGCATCCACGAAGGCTTTACCCGCCCGGACGAAACCATTGCGCTGTCCGCCATGTACGCAGCCAACCACATGGAAGGCGTCAAGGCGATTGCGTGTATGACCTCGTCGGGCTATACCCCACTGATCGCCTCGCGGATCCGCTCGGGGCTGCCGATTGTTGGCCTGGCACATAACCCCATCGCCCAGCGCCGCATGGCGCTCTACCGTGGCGTGGTATCACTGCCGTTTGATACCTCTGAAATGACCGCCACTGAGCTTAATGACCGCGCGCTTGAGTTGTTGGTCAAGCAGGGGGTCGCCAAGCCTGGCGATTACGTGATTCTGACCCGCGGTGATCATATGAATGCTCATGGCGGTACCAACACCATGAAGGTCATGGCGATTACCGAGCAGCACCTTCCTCCAAAGGCGGGCTAGGTGATGCGTGGCCTATACCGGCATGGGCTGTTGTTGGCCTGGCTGCTGCTTACCGCCATGCCCGTGTCGGCGGGGACGGCAACAGTGGCGGCGGCGTCTTCCCTGCAGTTCGCGCTGACCGAAGCCGCCGAGCGCTTCGAGCACGACACCGGGCACACGCTGCGGCTGAACTTTGGCTCTTCGGGCAATTTTCGACGCCAGATTGCCCAGGGTGCGCCCTTTGAGCTTTTTCTTTCTGCAGATGAGCGCTACGTAGAGGCGCTACATGACGAAGGTCATACTCGTGATGAGGGGGTGATTTACGCCCATGGGCGTCTGGTGTGGCTGCAGCGGCCAGGGCAGGCAAAGTCGTTTGGCGATGCCCCCATGGCGGGCGTAGAGCAGGCACTGGCGCGCCATGCGAAGGGTGAGCGCCCCCGTATCGCGCTTGCCAATCCTGAGCACGCACCGTATGGCGTGGCCGCGCAGCAAGCACTGACGCATGCAGGGCTTTGGGATCAAACCGAACCGCTGAGGGTGCTGGGAGAAAACGTTTCCCAGGCGGCGCAATTCGCGCTTTCTGATGATGCCCAAGGCGGCCTGGTGGCCTATTCGCTGGCACTGGCGCCGCCGTTAGTCGATCGAAGTGAGTACATACTCATTCCTGAAGGCTGGCACGATCCGCTGCGCCACCGCATGGTGCTCACCTGCAAAGCGGGCGATACCGCCCAGGCGTTTTATACCTGGCTCCAGCAGGAAGAAGGGCGGGCGATCTTTCAACACTATGGGTTTAGTACAGATTGATGGATTGGTCGGCGCTTTCTGTGTCATTCCGCCTGGCGGCGCTAACCTGTGCTTTTTTGCTGCCGATAGGTATTTTTCTGGGACGCTGGTTAGCGAGTGCCCGCTTTCGCGGTAAAGGCCTTTGCGAGGCGCTGGTGGCGCTGCCGCTGGTGTTGCCGCCCACCGTATTGGGGTTTTATCTGCTGCAAAGTTTTGGCCGCGAGGCGCCGTTCGGCCAGCTGTGGATGTCGCTCACCGGGGGCGGTCTCAATTTTACCTTCAGCGGTATCCTGCTGGCCTCCTTGGTTGCCAACCTGCCCTTTGCCGTGCAGCCGATTCAGCGTGCGTTTGAGAACATCCCCCATAACTTGCGAGAAGCAGCGTGGTGCAGCGGGCTAAGCCCGTGGCAAACGCTGCTGCGCATTGAACTGCCGCTGGTATGGCCGGGTATCCTGTCCGCTGCCGCATTGACCTTCGCCCATACCCTGGGCGAGTTCGGCGTCATCTTGATGGTCGGTGGGGCGATAGACGGCGAAACCCGAACACTGGCGATCGCCATATATGACCGGGTACAGGCCTTTGACGAGCAGGGGGCGGCTCTGATGGCGGCGTTGCTGTTGGTGGTGTCATTTACCACCCTGGGCGTCGTCTATGGCTTGGCGGGTCGCCGGAGGTGGGCGCGTGGCTAGGTTGATAGTGAGCGCGGAACAAAGTGGGCCGATTCCACTCAATGCCGAGTTCAGCTGCTTGCCCGGCGAGCTGTTGGCGCTGGTGGGGCCGTCTGGGAGTGGTAAAACCACCTTGCTGCGTGCCATTGCCGGGCTGTATCGCCCCCAGCAGGGCCTTATTGAGTGTGCCGGACAAACCTGGTTTGACTCGCGGGGTAAGCGCTCGCTATCGCCCCAGCAACGCCGGGTCGGCATGGTGTTTCAGGATTATGCCCTTTTTCCTCATTTGACTGCCCTGGCCAATATTGCGCTGGCACTGCGGCATTTGCCGCCCGCCAGGCGCCGCCCTCAGGCGGAACAATGGCTTGAAACGGTGCGCTTGAAAGGTCTCGAAAGCCGCTATCCCAACGAGCTCTCCGGCGGCCAGCGTCAGCGTGTAGCCCTGGCGCGTGCGCTGGCTCGCGAGCCTCAGGTGCTGCTGCTCGACGAGCCGTTTTCGGCGGTGGACCAGGTAACCCGGCGACGACTACAGCGTGAACTGGCCAGGCTTCGCCAGCAAATCTCGATACCCATCGTATTGGTCACCCACGACCTGGAAGAAGCCGCCGCGCTGGCGGATCAAGTCTGTGTGCTGCATAACGGTCGCAGTCTGCAACAAGCTTCGCCTGAAATCCTCTTCAGAACGCCTGCCTCGCCCAGCGTCGCAAGGCTGCTGGATCGGCATAACGTCTTTGCAGGGCAGGTGGTCGAGGTCGGTGGAGAGCGCCGTTTGCGCTGGGGCAACGCTCAACTGGACGTTGCCTCGGGGCTTGACGCGCTTCCTATCAATGAGCGTGTGGCGTGGTACCTGCCACCCTCGGATATCGTGCTCCATCGTCGCGACCGACCGTCGCTTGGCGAGCGGGAAAATCCGATTGCCGCGACGGTCGATGAGCTTGTCGTGTTAGGCGGCATGACCTCGGTCGCATTGCGCGTTCAACATGGCGATATGCTACGTTTCGATATTGCCACCCATGCGGCACGACGTAATCAACTGACCCCCGGCGCCGCAGTGCACGTATCACTGTTGGCGGGAGGGATTCATCTGATGCCAGGATACGGCGTTGATAGCGCCCGATAAGACAAGGAAAACACCATGACCATGAACCGCCGGTCGCTGCTCAAAGCCTCCATCATATTACCGCTGTCGCTATGGCTACCCGGGACGTCATTGTGGGCGCAAGCGACGCCAGACGACGCTGAAACCTTGTCGTTGGCGATTCACACCCCGCAAGGCCCGCATCGCCTGGATGTCGAGCTGGCCGATACATTGGCTGAACGTCAGCGAGGGTTGATGCAGCGAGACCATCTCCCCGAAAAGCGCGGCATGCTGTTTGTCTTTGACAGCGAACGGTCAGCCGGGAATGGGTTCTGGATGTACCGTACCTTGATCCCGCTGGACATTGCTTTCATCGACGATGCAGGGCACATCGTCGCCATTGACACCATGCAACCCTGCGAATCGTCGTCACCGAGTGACTGCCCCTCGTATGCCCCCGGCGCCGCCTATCATGCGGCGCTTGAAGTCAACGCTGGCTACTTTGCCGAACGGGGAATTGGCGTGGGTGACTGTGTATCCGTCTCCGCCCTGGCCGGCTTTTGCCAACCGGAAGATTAAGCCGGACGAGAGCGAGGGGTGATATTGAGCACAATCAGGGCAATGCCTGCGATCACCAGACCGCCGCCCAGCAGTTTATGCACGCCAAGGCTGTCGCCCAGCAAGAGCGCACCCAGGCCGACCGCCAATACCGGTACGAGGAGTGTCATGGGCACCACACGGTTGACCGGGTGGCGGCGTAACAGCGCGTACCAGATCCCGTAAGCGATGATGGATGACATCACGGCGGTGTAAATCATCGCCCCCCAGCCCAACCAGCTCGCCTGCTGAATTGCCTGCCACTGGCCGCTCTCAAACAGCCATGAAGCCAGGGCCACCTGCGGCACCGCAAACAGCGCGACCCAGCCCGCCAACGCCAGCGGCGCAATGGGCGGCCCGCGTTTAATTAACAACTGCGATACCGCCCAGCCCATGGCGCTGCACAATAGAACTGCCAATGGCAGTGGGGTCGGCAAGGTGGGGCCACCTGCCAGCACAATGATGCCAGCAAACGACAGCAACAGCCCCGCAATACGTTTTGGCCCAAGTTTTTCCTTGAGAAATATCACGGCCAGTAGCGTGGCAAAGGGTGTCCCCATCTGCACCAGAAGCGCTCCGGTGCTTGCCTCTGCCTGCTCCAGGCCAATGAACAACAGAGCAAAATGCAGACTGCCGAATGTCGTCGACAACAGCATCAAAAAAGGCAGTTGCGCCCGTGCCACCGGGTAAAAGGGCACCAATAATGCCGCGACCAGCATAAAGCGCAGCGTGGTCAGCAGCAGAGGGGGAAGCTCTGTCACGCCGACCTTGATGACGATGATGTTCAACGCCCAGATAGTGATGACAAAGAGGCCGAGCAGCAGGTCGCGTAGGGGCACGTTGATGTCCGTTGATAGATGGCAAAGGCAATCATTATATCAGCTTGGTAGACTGCCCAAATGATAGTGCCGTAAGTCGCTGCATTTTCTTCATCTTATGCTGCCAACAACGACCAGGGCGACCTTGGATGTCTTCCTTTTACTAGTGAAGTGCATACAATGAAGCGGGGTGCCGCCAACGGCAGGCGGCCGTTGAACACACCACCATAAAAACCGATAAAAAAGGATCTGTTATGACGCTGACACGCTCAATGGCTTGCATGTCTACCGGCCTGGCCGGTGCAATGTTGTTGTCTCTATCGCTTTCCGCACAGGCGCGTGAGCTTTCGGTTTCCACCGTATTGTCTGACGCTTTTCCGTGGGGGCAGGCGGCCGAAAAGTGGGCAGAACTGGTCGAGGAACGTAGCGACGGTGAACTGACGATGCGGGTGTATCCCAACTCACAGTTGGTATCCGGCGACCAGACCCGCGAATTCTCGGCCATGCGTTCAGGGCTGATTGACGCCGCCGTCGGCTCGACTATCAACTGGTCACCGCAGGTGCCCGAACTCAACCTTTTCTCGTTGCCGTTTTTCATTCCTGACGAGGCCGCTGTGGATGCGGTCACCGGTGGTGAGGCCGGAGAAATGGTGTTTGAAGCGATCGAGTCCCGGGGAGTTATTCCGCTGGCCTGGGGGGAAAATGGCTTTCGCCAGGTGTCTAATTCGCAAGGCCCCATCAGTGAACCGAGTGACTTGGACGGTTTGAAAATCCGCGTAGTAGGCTCGCCGCTGTTCCAGGATACGTTCTCCGCGCTGGATGCCGACCCGACACAAATGAGCTGGACCGATGCTCAGCCAGCGCTGACCACCGGTGCGGTTGACGGCCAGGAAAACCCGCTCTCGGTATTTGATGTGGCGCGCATTGACCAGGTCGGTCAGGAGCATCTGACGCTCTGGAACTACATGAACGACCCACTGATTTTTGCCGTCAACCAGCAGGTCTGGCAATCATTGAGTGAAGCACAGCAAACGATGCTGCGTGAAACCGCGGTTGAAGCGGGCGAGTGGGAAATCGCCATGACCCGAGAACAGGAAAGCGAGCGGCTTGAGGCCATTAAAGAACGCGGCGTGACGGTAACCGAACTAACCGATGCGCAGTACCAGGCCTTTGTCGACGCAACACAGTCCGTCTACGAAGAGTGGACCCCGCGTATCGGCGAGGACCTTGTAGAGGCCGCACAAGCCGCTATCGACGCACGCTAATCATCCCTGATGTTCTGTCTCCCAGTCGTCAAGGCTGGGAGTTTTCGTTGTGAGGCTGCCATGAAAGGCTTTCCTGATGCGCGCCCTGAGCGTTGGCTGGGCGCGCTGGCATTGATCATTATTGCATTGATTAGCCTGGGCAATGTGATCACGCGCTATTTAACCGGCGGGTCGTTTTCCTTCACCGAGGAGTTTTCGGTGTTCCTGCTGGTCGTGCTGACCTTCGCCGGGGCGTCGGTAGCGCTGCGACGTAACCGTCATATCCGAATCAGCTTCCTGGAACGCGCACTGCCGTTTAAGTACCGCCGTGCGTTGATTCTGTTTCAAGCGCTATGCGGTGCCATTGTACTGGGCTTGATCACTTGGTATGGCGGCAAGCTTGCCTGGCAGGAATACCAGTGGGAGTCGCTTTCGCCTGGGCTTGGCCTGCCGCAGTGGTGGTATATCGTCTGGCTGCCGGTGCTTTCCGCGGCCATGCTGTGGCGTTTGCTGGAGCAAACCCGTGACCGTTTGAACGGGAGGTTCGGCGATGACGCCTGACGTGTGGATGATTCTGGCGTTTGCAGGATTGCTGATCGCGGGCGTTCCGGTGGCGTTTTCGCTAGCGCTTTCGGGCGCGGTGGGGATCCTTATCGGGCTGTCGCCGGATATGCTGGCAACACTTGGTACCAACACCTACAACAGTATTGCCAAATACCCGCTCATCGCCATTCCGCTGTTTATACTAACCGGGCTGATTTTCGAGCGTGCCGGTGTCGCGCTGCGCCTGGTGCGCTTTGCCCAGGCGTTGATTGGCCCGCGCCACGGGGGGTTGGCGCTGGTCGCGGTGCTGGTGTGCATGATTATGGGGGGCATGAGCGGTTCTGGCCCCGCAGACGCGGCAGCCGTTGCCATGGTGATGTTGCCGAGCATGACCAAGGCAGGCTATCCAAAGCCGTTTTCCGCCACATTGATTGCGGCCTCGGCCTCCACCGCGATTCTCATCCCGCCCTCCGTCGCGCTGATTCTCTACTCCATTGTTGTGCCGGGTGTTGATCTGCGGGCCTTGTTTGCCGCCGGGTTGTTTCCGGGTGTGCTCGCGGGTTTGGCGCTGTTGCTACCGGCACTCTTGGTGTCCAGACGCTATGGCTGGGAAGGCGGGGCAATGACGGAGGGTGCTGAGCAGTTGAGTGTACGGGACACCTTCCGGCAGGCATTGCCCGCCTTATTCGCACCGGTGCTGATTCTTGGCGGGCTGCGCTCCGGGCTCTTTACCCCGACAGAAGCGGCGGTGGTGGCGGTGGCCTATGGCGCCGTCGTCGGGCTTTTTCTTACCCGCGAGCTGTCATGGCGGGACCTGTGGGAACTGTTTGGCGAAGCGGCCATTATCTCGGGCGTGGTGATGCTGATTATTGCCCTGGCGGGTATTTTTGCCTGGGCCGGCACCATGCTGGGTACATTTCGGCATCTGGCGGAATGGATTATTGGGTTGACCGATAACGGCGTTCTGCTGCTGATTCTGGTGATGCTGGCCGTCCTGGTGGCGGGAATGCTGCTGGATGCGATCTCGATTTATCTGATCATGATGCCGATCCTGATTCCGGTCATGCAGCACTTTGAATGGAACCCCGTGTGGTTCGGCATACTGCTGGCCATGAACATTGCCATCGGGCAGTTTACACCGCCGGTGGCCGTGAACTTGATGGTCACGACGGAGGTGGCCAAAATCCGCCTGGAGCAGACCCTGGGCTGGGCCTTGTTGTTCGTGGTGGCCATGGGCTGTGCATTGGCATTGGTGGCCATATTCCCGAGCATTGCGCTGTGGCTACCCCGTGTGCTGGGCTATAACGTTGATTGATATCGATTGGCCTATGCCAAAGCGGAATGACGGTTAACGCTCCCTAAACGGTGAAGATCGCTACACTGGGTTTACAGGTTGGTAAACGAAGTTTGCTGGTTTGATGTATCTGATTTCGCCAACGAGGTTTTTTTTCGCTAAAGTAGTGAAAGCCGACAGAAGCTGTCGATGCTGATAACAGATTGTCTTGAAAACGTTTTGGATCCTTAAGCCTGCATGATTAGCGCGCAGGTGGGGCGAACGTACAATGCTCATAACATCAAGATAAATTGCTCATAACATCAAGATAAAGAGGTGTGTTCATGAAACGCCATGCATTTTCCACCGCTGCCTTTTCAGGCACGTTACTCGCTGCTACTGCCTTTGCTTCTCCCGCAATGGCACAGGAAGACGAACAATTCATTACCATCGGTACCGGTGGCCAGACCGGGGTTTATTACGTCGTCGGCCAGTCCGTCTGTCGCCTGGTCAACCGCGGCAGCGACGAGCACAACATCCGTTGTAACGCGCCATCGACCGGTGGCTCGGTGGCCAATATTAACGGCATCAAATCCGGCGAGCTGGATATGGGGGTTGCCCAGTCCGACGTTCAGTTCCAAGCCTATAACGGTACCGGGAATTTCGAGGGGGATGCGTTTGAGGATCTGCGTGCCGTCTTCCGTATTCATGGTGAGCCGTTGACGCTGCTGGCCCGCGCGGACTCGGGTATCGAAACGCTGGATGATCTCGAAGGCAAGCGCGTTAATATCGGCAACCCGGGCTCAGGTCAGCGCAACACCATGGAAGTGGTGATGGATGCCAAGGGCTGGGACGAAGACACCTTCTCCCTGGTCTCCGAGCTGGACGCCGCCGAGCAGGCTGCTGCACTGTCTGACAACAACATCGATGCCATGGTGTATGTGGTCGGTCACCCGAACGGTTCCATTCAGGAAGCCACCACCACGGTGGATTCACACCTGATCCCGATGAACGACGACGATATTCAGGGCATTGTTGACGAATATCCCTACTACTCCACGTCTGTGATTCCCGGCGGTCTGTATAAAAACAACCCTGATGACGTAGAGACCTTCGGTGTGGCGGCGACGTTCGTGACCTCAGCGGATGCCGATGACGATGTGGTCTACGAAACTGTTAAAGCAGTATTCGACGACTTCGACCGCTTCAAGCGTCTACACCCTGCCTTCGAAAATCTGGATGCCCAGGACATGGTGACGCAAGGCCTGTCTGCACCTCTGCATGACGGTGCCAAGCGCTACTACGTCGAGCAGGGCTGGATCGAAGAGTAAGGTTATCGGTACTGGGTGTTAATCACCGATTGAAAGATGCGCGCGGTCTCTCACGGGGCCGCGCGCTGTGTTTGGAATGTCGCCTTGATTGATCCAGGGCTTCTTATTGGCATTCCTCATTGTCATCCAAATTTTTGCAGGGCATGCATATGACAACGGATAACACCAAGACCGGTGGGTCAAATGTTGATCTTGAAGATCTGGTGGCCTCTACGGACTCCGGGTCTCGTAAACCGGCCGGAATGCCTGGCAAGCTGCTGGTAGGGATTGCGGCGGTGTGGTCACTTTTTCAACTGTGGATCGCGTCGCCATTGCCTTACATCTTCGGCTTCGGGGTGTTTAACGCGACGCAATCCCGTTCGATTCATTTGGCCTTTGCGCTGTTCTTGGCGTACATGGCATATCCTGCGCTCAAGCGGTCGCCCCGCGATCGTATTCCACTGCAAGACTGGGTGCTGGCGGCGGTGGCCGCATTTTGCGGTGCCTACATGTTCATCTTTTACGAAGGCTTGTCGGAGCGTCCTGGTGCTCCGCTGCTGACCGATGTCGTCGTCGGTGTGGCGGGGATTTTGCTGTTGCTGGAAGCGACACGACGTGCGCTCGGGCCGCCACTGATGATTGTTGCCTCCGTGTTTTTGTTCTATTCGCTGGCCGGGCCCTGGATGCCGGGCATGCTTGCCCATGGTGGCGTGAGTCTTTATGGACTGGTTAATCATCAATGGCTAACTACCCAAGGGGTATTCGGTATAGCGCTGGGGGTGTCCACCAGCTTTGTCTTCCTGTTCGTATTGTTTGGTGCGCTGCTGGATAAAGCAGGCGCTGGTAACTACTTCATTAAAGTCGCGTTTTCGTTGCTTGGGCACTACAAGGGCGGCCCGGCCAAGGCGGCGGTGGTGGCGTCGGGCATGACCGGCTTGATTTCGGGCTCTTCGATTGCCAATACGGTGACCACCGGCACCTTTACCATTCCCATGATGAAGCGCGTGGGCTTTTCCTCGGAGAAGGCCGGTGCCGTCGAAGTCGCCTCCTCTGTCAATGGTCAAATCATGCCGCCGGTCATGGGGGCTGCCGCGTTTCTGATGGTCGAATACGTGGGCATTTCGTATGTAGAAGTCATCAAGCACGCATTTCTGCCCGCGTTGATATCCTATATTGCGCTGATTTATATCGTCCACCTGGAAGCCCTGAAAGCCAATATGCAGGGGCTTGAAAGCAGCAACCCGCCCAAGCCGCTCGTTCGCAAGGTGACGGGCTTTCTGGCTGGCCTGTTGCTGATGATGGTCACGGCACTTGCGGTATATTACGGCCTGGGCTGGTTGCAGCCCCTGCTGGGCCCGGCGGCCCCCTGGGTGATTGGTTTAGTGCTCGCGGCGGTTTATGTCGCATTGCTCAAACTGGCTTCGGGCTACCCTGAACTGGAAGTCGATGATCCCAATGAGCCAGTGGTCAAGCTACCGCAAACCCGCCCTACGGTGCTGGTGGGGCTGCAATACATTCTGCCCGTGATCGTATTGGTATGGTGTTTGATGGTAGAGCGCCTGTCCCCCGGGCTTTCAGCCTTTTGGGCCACGGTGTTCATGATCTTTATCATGCTGACTCAGCGTCCGATTACCGCGTATTTTCGTGGCCGTAGCGATATTGCCTCCGACCTGCGTGAAGGCGCTATTGACCTGTGGAACGGACTGGTGACCGGTGCCCGTAACATGATTGGTATCGGCATTGCGACGGCGACGGCGGGTATCATTGTCGGTGCGGTTTCCCAGACAGGGGTCGGACTGGTGTTGGCCGATGTGGTCGAAACCCTGGCAATGGGCAACCTGTTGCTGATTTTGCTGTTTACCGCGGTACTCAGTTTGATCCTCGGCATGGGGCTGCCGACCACTGCCAACTACATTGTGGTATCGGCCCTGTTGGCGCCAGTCATTATTCAATTGGGGGCTCAGAATGGCCTGCTGGTACCACTGATTGCCGTGCACCTTTTTGTGTTTTATTTCGGCATCATGGCGGACGTTACGCCACCGGTGGGGCTTGCCTCGTTTGCGGCAGCTGCCGTGTCAGGAGGCGACCCGATTCGCACTGGTTTCCAGGCGTTTTATTACAGCCTGCGTACGGCGGCACTCCCCTTCCTGTTCATCTTCAACACCGACCTGCTATTGATTGACGTGACACCGCTGCAAGGGATATTGATCTTTGTGGTGGCGACCGTGGCGATGCTGATTTTTGCTGCCGCCACTCAAGGCTTCATGATTACGCGTAACCGCTGGTATGAGTCGGTCCTGTTGCTCGTGGTGGCCTTTGCACTTTTCCGTCCAGGCTTTTTCATGGACATGATTCACGATCCATATCGGTCTACCGAGCCCACCGAGTTTGTTGAAACCCTGGGTAACGTCGATGAGGGATCGTCGCTAAGAGTCCAGATTAGTGGCCTGGATGATTATGGTGATCCCATGACGACCTATATTCTGGTGCCTGTGCCGGAGGGTGATAGTGGACAGGAGCGCCTGGATAATCTGGGGCTGATGCTGCTGACAGAAAACGATGAAGCTATCGTCGATATGGTGACCTATGGCAGTGATGCGGCAGACCTGGGCTTTGATTTCGATCAGGAAATCGTCGAAGTACTGGCACCGGTGGACCGCTGGACAAAAGAGTGGATCTGGATACCCGCTCTCGGCGTGTTCGCCCTGATCGTCATGCTACAGCGCCGTCGGCGGGACCCCGATGGTCGCACTACCAAGGCTAATGCCGCGTGAGGAGGGGCTGTCATGTACCACAAAATTTTACTGCCCGTTGATCTCAATGAAGAAAGTTCATGGAGCAAGGCGTTGCCCACGGCCATCGAGCTGTGCCAGACGTTTGACGCGTCGCTACACGTGGTGACGGTGCTGCCGGACTTTAAGATGCCCATGGTGGGGGCCTATTTTCCTAAAGACTTCTCCAAGAAGGCGCATGAGGCCGTCAAGGACGCGCAACATGCGTTTATAGAGCAGCACGTGCCTGAGACAATCAATACCCAAAGCGTGATTGTCGATGGCTCACCATGGGAGGCGATCATCAAGGTCGCTAAACAGCTGGATATCGACCTGATCGTCATGGCCTCGCATACCAAGCGCAAGTTTGTCGATTACGTACTTGGGCCTAACGCCGAGCATGTGGTACACCATGCCAAGATGTCGGTCATGATTGTCCGCTAGTTGCCCGAAGGGGATATCGCAGTGAAGGCGTTTTTATTGAGAGCCGTCCTGCTGGCGTTCAGCATTCCGCTGGCGGGGGTTGCGTCCACGTCAGTTGAAAGCCATGCGCCGACAGGTCCGGTGATTCTGAAAGTTGTGGGTGATATTGCCCACACAAATGTCGATGACGAAGCGCATTTTGATCGCAAGATGCTGGAGCAACTGCCGCAGCATGATTTTGCCACGACCACGCCCTGGACCGACAGCCGGCATCATTATGAAGGCCCGCTGATGCGCGACTTGCTGGCGCACTTGGGCGTGGAGGAGGGCAACGTCAATGTACTGGCGCTGAATGGCTACGAGGCTGAAATTCCGGTCAGTGATTTTTATGACTACGATGTCATTCTGGCACTCAAACGCGATGGTGAGGCGATTCCAGTCCGAGAATACGGCCCGCTTTGGGTCCTGTATCCCTTTGATCAGGATGACGCCCTGCTGAGTGAGAAAATGCGTTTTCGAGCTGTCTGGCAGGTGATGCTCATTAATGTCCTCTAGCGCTCCCTCGACGCATTATCCTCGATTACTGCGCTATCCATGGCGCTTCAAGCTGGTTGCCATGGCCGCGGTGGTGCTGTTTGCGGCAGCCCTGGTCGTGGCGACAATCGCCGCCTGGCGGCAAGATAACCTGACCCAAACCCTGCGTGAAGACACCTCCTGGGTGGTTTATAAACTGGACCGTGATGCGGTCCAGTTGCTCAACCAGCTACTCAACGCGACCCGGGGGCCAATAGCACCGAGTGCTCAGGATGAGTTGGAACTGAGGTTTGAGCTGCTCTATAGTCGCCTCAACTTGCTCAATGAAGGGGAGGTCAGCGAGTTGCTCAACCGCATTGAGCCTGCACGCCAGCTGCTCAATGACATCCAGCAGCAGCTAGACACTCTCGACCCGATGTTCGAACCGCACGAAGATCTCGAACAGATGCCGATCACCGCACTGGAAACCGAACTGCAAGCACTGACGCGGCTCACCGAACGGCTGGTGATCACGATCAATGGCTTTCTGGCAGAGTCCGCCACTGAAGAGCGCGCCCAGCTTAGCCTGCTTTACAAGCTGTTGATGAGCCTGATTATGGCGATGAGCCTGGCGGCATTGCTGGTGGTGGTCTTTCTGGTAAGGGAAATGCGTGAGAGCGCTGCAGCCCGGCGAGACCAGGAAACGCTTAGCCGCCAATTGGAAGTCACTGCCGAGCAGGCCCAGGCAGCCAATCAAGCGAAATCCGATTTCCTTGCCATGGTTAGCCATGAAATTCGCACGCCGCTCAATGGCGTTATCGGCATGAGCGAACTGTTGCGCGAGCCCGCCAATCGGGTACAGGTTGAAGATTACGCCAACACAATTTACGACAGCGCCAATCAGTTACTGGCGATGATCAATGAAATTTTGGACTTTTCCAAAATCGAGGCTGGTCATCTTCGCCTTGAGACGGCACCTACTGCGGTCAAGCCGCTGGTCGAAAGCGTCGTGGCATTGTTCAAGCCAAGGGCCGAAGCTAAAGGGCTGATGCTCACTATCGATGTGGATGAGCGGGTGCCTGCCTGGGTAATGGTGGATGCTGGTCGTTTACGGCAAATTTTGCTCAACCTGCTGGCCAATGCGATCAAGTTTACCGATGACGGAGTGGTCTCTGTGCGGGTCTCTGCCACGGCTGATCATTTATTCTTCGATGTCATCGATACGGGCTGTGGCCTGAGCGATGTACAACAACAGCGTCTTTTCGAACCTTTTCAACAGGCCGATGCATCGGTCGCCCGGCGGTTTGGCGGCACTGGTCTGGGGCTTGCCATTTGCAAACGGTTAAGTCATGCCATGGATGGGCAATTGCGTGTTGATAGTCAGCCGGGTGAGGGCAGTACCTTCCGCTGCCAACTACCCCTGGAGGAAACGACGCCCCACCAGCGTCCGGAGTTGCCATCGCCGTCGACCCAGCACCATTTCCCTGATACGTCACTACTACTGGTGGAAGACAACGCTATCAACCGCAAGGTCGCCATTGAGTTGCTGGCGCGCTTGGGCTGCGATGTGGTCTGTGCAGAAAGTGGTCATGATGCACTGGACATGGTAGCGGCTCAGCGTTTCCACCTGATTTTCATGGATATTCAACTCCCCGACATGGATGGCCTGGCTGTCACCCGAAAGCTACGCGCGCAGGGGGGGTGGCTGGTCGAGGTGCCCATCGTGGCCATGACCGCCGGTGGTGTTGAGGATGACCGGCAGCGTTGCCTGGATGCGGGCATGAACGACTACATCACCAAGCCGCTGTCAACGAGTGCGTTGAGCAACGTTCTCGCGTTTCAGCTGGGTGAGTCCGGTGCCGCTCCCGTTCAGCCCCAGGCGTCGTCAGGCGGCGATAGCCTGCTCAACGGCGACACCCTGGGCAGCCTTGTCCAAACCCTCGATGAAAGCCATCTGCGTGAGCTGATTGCCCTGTACCACCGGCAGGTTGAGGATTATCTGGCGCAATTTACGACTTACCTCGGGTTTGAGACGTTGTCTGATGAGCACGCCGGACAGGTCGCTCGTCTGGCCCACCAACTGCGCGGTGAAGCGCTGAGTATCGGGGCTCAGCAGGTAGCGCAGCATGCCAAGCAACTCGAGATGCTGGTCGTCAAGCGGCCTGCTCCCGGCGAGTTGCATCAAGCCTTGAGTGCGCTGCGTCAAACCGCAGCACGTACGCATTTGGCGTTGGAGAAATGGCAGCGTGACGACTTCTCTCTCTAACCATGGCACGGTGGTCGTCGCCAGCCGATCGGCAAATGCCGAGCAGGCTGTACAAGTATTGGCCGAGGGCCTCAGCCATGCCGATCTTGGCGGCGTTATTTTTTTCTGTAGTGCCGAATATGATCTGGAGCGACTATCGGCTGCGCTGGTCCATGCGTTTCCGGCGGTACCAGTCAGTGGCTGCACCACAGCAGGTGAGATTACCCCCGAGGGGTATGATCGCGGCAGTATTGTCGCGATTGGCTTTGATCATCGGGTATTCGCCATGGAAACGTCGCTGGTCAATGACCTGGACCGCTTCGCGTTGAGCGACGCCCAGCCGCTGGTCGATGACCTGATCGAGCGCTGTCGCCGTCGAGCGTTGGCACCGGTGAACGAGCATAGTTTTGCGCTGACCTTGCTGGACGGACTATCAAGCCGCGAGGAACAGGTGCTGGCGACGCTGGACGCGGCCCTGGGGCGCATACCCAGTTTCGGCGGTTCCGCCGGTGACGATAACCACCTTGCCAATACCCATGTGTATGCCAACGGGCGCTTCCACAGCCGTGCTGCCGTGGTTGTGATGATCAATACGTGCCTACCGTTTGAAGTATTCTCTACCCACCACCTATTGCCGCTGAGTCATAAGCTGGTCGTGACCGAAGCTGACCGTGAACGCCGCCGCGTGGTGGAACTTAACGGCCTTCCTGCGGCCAGTGTCTACGCCGATTTGGTAGGCGTCTCGCTTGATGCCCTCGTCCCCGAGGTGTTTGCACGGCATCCTCTTGCGGTGCAACTTGGGGGGCAGCATTTCGTGCGCTCGATTCAGCGCGTGAATGACGACGGTAGCCTAAACTTTTACTGTGCAGTGGAAAACGGCATTGTACTGACGGCAATGCAGCCCGCCCCGTTGCTGGATGATCTCAATCGCATGCTTGACGGGGTAACGGCACGATTGGGGCCGCCATCGCTGATGATTGGCTGCGACTGCTTTTTACGCCGCATGGAGCTGGAAGCCGTCGATCATCTCGAGCAGGCCTCGGCGCTGCTGCGTCGATCGCGGGTGGTGGGATTTAACACCTACGGTGAGCAGCACCACGGTATGCATGTCAATCAAACCTTTACAGGAGTGGCGCTTGGCACTCTTCCAACTCTCGACGGGTGATGACACGACACTCAGCCCCGAGGCCTTACGCGAAGAAAATCGCCGTCTGCGCAAAGTGTGTCAGGCGCTCATGAGCCGTGTGGAATCGGGCAGTGGTGCCGATGGTGCCCCGTACGCGGCTTTCGAGCGCTCTGTCCTGCTGGCCGAACAGGTCAAGGAACGTACCGATGCGCTGCACCGTGCTCTGGACGAGCTGGGGGAGGCCAACGCGCATTTGCAGGCGGCAAAAGCCGACGCTGACGCCGCCAACCTGTCAAAAACCAAGTTTCTCGCGGCCGTCAGTCACGACCTGCTGCAACCGCTTAACGCTGCCAGGCTGTTTGTCAGTGCCTTGGAATCTCATTCCTTGCCCGAGGCATCGACGACGCTGGTCGGCCATGTGGGGCGTTCATTGAAAGATGTTGAAGGACTGCTGGGCACCCTGGTGGATATTTCGCGCCTGGATGCCGGGGTGCTGCACGCCGACAAGGCACCCTTTGCGGTCAGCACTCTGCTGGATGCCTTGGCAGAGGAGTACCGTCAGGTGGCAGCAGTGCGTGGCTTGAGTCTGCATTACGTGCCGTCGCATGTCATGGTGGAGTCAGACCTGGCGTTGCTGGCAAGGGTGGTCCGTAATTTCTTGAGCAACGCCGTGCGCTATACCGAGCACGGCCACGTGCTATTGGGTTGCCGCCGCCGCCCCGAGGGCGTCGAAATCATGGTCGGTGATACCGGCCCGGGGATTGCTGAACAGCAGCGCGAGGCGATCTTCCTTGAGTTTCAGCGCGCCCCGGACGCTCAGCGCCATCATAGCCGAGGGCTGGGTCTCGGCTTAGCGATCGTCGACCGTATCAGTACCATGCTGGATCAACCGGTAACGCTAGCCTCTCGGTCTGGGCATGGATCACTGTTTTCGATCACCGTGCCTTATGCATCTTCCCGTGTCGCCTTGTCTCAAACGAGTCCCGAGCAGGGAGGTGCTCTGGGAGACGATGATCCAGGGTCTCCGCTTGCTGAATGCGTGGTGTGGGTCATCGATGACGATGAGGCGATTATCGACGGCATGCAGGCGCTGCTGGGGGGCTGGGGCTGCCGGGTCAGGGCGGCGGCCACGGCCAGTGCTCTTGAAGCCACCAGTGACGGCGAGACCCCTGACGTCTTGCTGGTCGATTATCATCTTGGCGATCACCGGGAAACAGGCCTGGCACTGGCGGCGCGCCTGCGCCGTCGCTATCCAGGCTTGGCGGTGGTGGTGATTACCGCCAACCATGATGCGCAACTCAGCCGTTCCGCCCGCGAGGCGGGCATGCACTGCTTGTTGAAGCCGTTAAAGCCGATGCGCCTGAGGATGCTGCTGGTCAGCCTGTTAACCAAACGGGAGAGGTAAGGTTAACGCGTCGTTCGACTGGCCAAATAAAGCGGCAGGTTATCCTCGCCCGCCATCACGATGGCATGGACACGGCTGGTCGCTTCCAGTTTGCGCAAGATCGCCGAGACGTGAGTTTTGACAGTCGTCTCGGCAATATCCAGTTCGCGGGCGATCAGCTTGTTCGACATGCCCTGAGTCATGCAGCGCAATACCTCAAGCTGCTTATCGGTCAACTGGGTGAGCCTTTCACCGGCCAGGCGCTCGGCGGCTGCCGATCCTCTGGATTTGGACGGGGGCGTTGCTGATGGTGGGCGGCGCATGACATCGGAAGGCAGATAGAGCTGCCCTTCAAGAATCTGGGTGAGTGCATTGAGCATGACCTCCCTGGGGGTTGATTTGGGGATGTAGCCCACGGCGCCCAGGCTGATCGCATCCAGCACTAACTGACGCTCCTGATGGGCGGAAATAATCGCCACCGGCAGCCAGGGAAACGCTTCGCGCAGGTGGGTCAAACCGTCGAGCCCTTCCGCATCGGGTAAGCTCAGGTCGAGCAGCAGTAAGTCCAGGCCGTCGTGCTCGCTAATCAGGGAGATGGCGGTGGCGAGGCTATCGGCTTCCAACAGTTGGCTATGTGGCAAGCCGCTGCTGACCACGACCTGCAGCGCGTCGCGAAACAGCGGATGATCGTCTGCCACCAATAACGAATACATGGCGTCTCCTACCAAGGGATGAGGGCGCATCCTGCCAACGGGGTATGTCGCGTTGCGCCCGTCTGACCAACACTGCATGAGCAACCTTTAATAATCATAATACGCAGGAGCTCAATAATGATCTACGCCAATCCTGGTGATGCTGGTTCACTGGTGTCATTTGAAAAACGCTACGGCAATTACATCGGCGGCGAGTTTGTTCCTCCGGTGAAGGGCCAATACTTCGATAATATCAGCCCGGTTAACGGCCAGGTGTTTTGCGAAATCCCCCGATCAAGCGCGGAAGATATCGACAAAGCATTGGACGCGGCTCACAGCGCCGCACCTGCATGGGGCAAAACGTCCGCACAAGAGCGCAGCAATATTCTGCTTAAGATCGCCGACCGCATCGAACAGAATCTGGAAATGCTGGCCGTTGCTGAAACCTGGGATAACGGCAAGGCCGTGCGCGAAACGCTCAATGCCGACCTTCCGCTTGCCGTTGACCACTTCCGCTACTTTGCCGGCTGTATCCGTTCCCAGGAAGGCACGGCGGCCGATATAGACGGCAACACGGTGGCCTACCACTTCCATGAACCGCTGGGCGTGGTGGGGCAGATTATCCCTTGGAATTTCCCGATTCTGATGGCTACCTGGAAGCTGGCGCCTGCGCTGGCGGCAGGTAACTGTGTGGTGCTCAAGCCCGCTGAACAGACGCCAGCGTCGATTTTGAAAGTGATGGAAGTGATTGGCGATCTGCTGCCGCCTGGCGTGCTGAATATCGTCAATGGCTTCGGTGCCGAAGCGGGGCAGGCACTGGCGAGCAGCAAGCGTATCGCCAAAATCGCCTTTACTGGCTCCACCCCGGTGGGCTCACACATCCTGAAGTGTGCCGCGGAAAATATTATTCCCTCCACGGTCGAGCTGGGTGGTAAATCCCCCAACATCTACTTCGCCGATATCATGAATGCCGAACCGACATTTATTGATAAAGCGGTCGAGGGCCTGGTGCTGGCGTTCTTTAATCAGGGCGAGGTGTGTACCTGCCCATCTCGTGCGCTGATTCAGGAAAGCATGTACGACGAGTTCATGGCCAAAGTCATCGAGCGTACGCAAACCATCAAGCGCGGCAATCCGCTGGATACCGACGTGCAGGTAGGCGCTCAAGCCTCTCAGGAGCAGTTCGACAAGATCATGTCGTACATGGATATAGCTCGTGACGAGGGCGCCGAGTTCCTCACTGGCGGTAACAAAGAGACCCTGGATGACAGCATCAACAGCGGCTACTACATTCAGCCAACGCTGCTCAAGGGCAATAACAAGATGCGTGTCTTCCAGGAAGAGATCTTTGGTCCTGTCGTGGCGGTGACCACCTTCAAGGATGAGGAAGAAGCGTTGGCGATTGCCAACGACACCGAGTTCGGACTGGGCGCTGGCCTGTGGAGCCGCGATATCAACGTTGCCTTCCGCATGGGCCGGGGTATTCAAGCCGGGCGTGTGTGGACCAACTGCTACCACCAGTACCCTGCCCATGCGGCATTCGGTGGTTACAAGAAATCCGGCGTTGGACGCGAAACCCATAAAGTGGCGCTGGAGCACTATCAGCAGACCAAAAACCTGCTGGTCAGCTACGACATCAATCCGCTGGGCTTCTTCTAAGGCCTAGCGATTTGTAACACGTCATCATAAGCATCCCGGCCATGTGTTTATTGCATGGATTGCCGGGGTGCTTTTTGTTGTCCGCACCTGCTTGTTAGGCAGCGCCTCCCAACCAACGGCGCGCCATGCGCTCGGCGTGGGCAAGGTTACTGACGACCGCTAGCTTGCCCGCTTCGCGCTTAATGCCCGCGCGTTTTATTTTCAGCGCCATCCGCGGCGGCAGTCCAACAAATATAACACCTACATCTTGCTCACCCAGTTCTCGTCGCAGGCTGTCCAGCGCCACCATGCCCGTGGTGTCCAGGCTAGACACGTCGCGCATATCCAGTACGACAATCCGAATGCTGTGATCAATGACTCTTAGCGTGGCAATGGCCTTTTCGGCCGCGCCGAAAAATAGCGGACCACTGATTTTGTAGAGTGCAACTTCTGGTGGAAAGTTTTCGCCGACGTCGGGTGCCGCCAAGCGCTGGGTATGAGTTAACTGTGCCATGCGACGAATAAACAGCGCGGCTGCCAGGCCAATACCCACGGCCACGGCAATCACCATGTCGAAAATCACCGTCAATGCAAAGCAGATTACCAGCACTGTGACATCGCTGGCGGGGGCGCTTTTCAGCGTATGCACAAAGTGGCGCGCCTCGCTCATGTTCCAGGCAATGATAAACAGCAGGGCGGCTAGGGCGGCCATGGGAACGTAGCCCAGTACACCCGCCAAAGCGACCACGGCAAGTAATACCACCAGCGAATGTACCACCGCGGCGACAGGAGAGCAGGCACCGCTTTTGATATTGGTCGCGGTGCGGGCCAGGGCCGCGGTAGCGGTAATGCCGCCAAAGAAAGGCACCACCATGTTGCCCAGGCCCTGACCGATTAACTCGGCGTTAGGGTCATGGCGCGTACGGGTCAGGCCATCCGCCACCGTGGCACACAACAGTGACTCAATGGCCGCCAATAGTGCAATCGCCAGTGCCGGACCGAGCAACGACTGAATCAGCGTAAAGTTGATCTCGAGCGGTGTGCCATCCGCCCCAGGGAAATGCCATGGTGCCGTAAAACCAGGCGCAAAGGGGGGAATGCCTCCGCCGGTTTGGCCTTCGAACTCCCAGCTAAAACGTGAGGCGATGGTATCGACTTCAACGCCAGTCATCATGAGCAGCGCGGCCGTCAGCGTTCCCATTGCCAAACCGACCAGCGGGGCTGGGATGGGAGTATTCAGACGGGGCCAGATTATCAGCGTCGCCAAGGTGATAAGCCCGACACTGATCTCTGCGGGTGAAAGACGGGGTAGTGCTTGGCCAATCAGCATCAGGTTATGCAGGGTGCTATCGCCAAGCTCGACGCCGGATAGACCGAGAAAGTCCGGCAGCTGCAATAGCGCAATCACCACACCGATACCCGCCGTAAAGCCGAGAATCACCGGATAAGGCACGTACTGAATCAGGCTGCCCAGCCGCGACAACCCCAGTGCGACCAAGATAGCACCTGCCATCAATGTGGCAATCAGTAGCCCGCCCAGACCGTGGTTGGCCACGATGGGAAACAGGATGACCACAAAGGCAGCGGTGGGGCCGGAGATGTTAAACCGCGAACCGCCAGTCAAGGCGATTACCGCTCCCGCCACGATGGCAGTGTAGAGACCATGTTGAGGGGGGACACCGGTGGCAATTGCCAGCGCCATGGAAAGCGGTACCGCGACTACGCCAATCGTGAGCCCCGCCATGATATCGCGCTTCAATTTGCCAAGGGTGTATCCTTCACGCCAAGCGCTAATGAGTGCACTACCAGGCACCGGAAAAACGTAACGCGAACGGGACATGCGGTAGGCCTCTTGGGTGGTAAGTAAATCAAATTGTTACGTTACTCTGCCTGCTGAATTTGCACAACGGGGCGTTATATATGATAGGGCCTCCCTAATGGTTCGCCGTGGGCACCTGGACGGCGGGTGTTAAGATATTGCCGCTTACGCTGTTGGTCAGTTGCATTGATTTGATCGGCTATCAATTCCGCCAAACTGTTCGATGGATCCGATCCACAAAGGGTCTTTTACTTTATATTGGAGTCTGTGTGACCGATTTAGAAACGCCGGATCTTCATCAGCAGCGGTTGCTTTATGTCGCTGAAAAACTTCGCGCAACCCAAGCCCGCGACGTATTGGATTTAGGTTGCGGGTCCGGAGGATTGTTACAATATTTATTGCAGGTGGAGCAGTTTGAGCGAGTCGTTGGTGTCGAACTGGACGGTGAGCTATTAGCGCAAGCCAAATTTCGCTTGGCGGATTTACCCCGAGCAAAGCAATGTCTAGAGCTGATTTGTGGCTCGTATACAGATGACAAGCAACCGCTAAAGCACTTTTCAGCCGCGGCCATGGTGGAAACCATTGAGCATATTCCTCCCGCCCAACTGTCGGCGGTGGAAAAAGCGGTGTTTGCGAGCTTCCAGCCGACTTATCTGGTGGTGACCACACCCAACGCCGACTATAACCCGTTACTCGGGTTAGAAGAGGGCGAGTACCGAGATCCAGACCATAAGTTTGAATGGTCCCGGGGGCGTTTTCAGCAGTGGGCAAGGGGAGTGGCCAAGCGCCATGGCTATCGAGTGCGCTTCACCGGTATTGGTGAGTGGCATGACGCACTGGGTCAGCCGACCCAGTTAGCGCACTTTACCCACAAAAAAACGCCCTCCCAGCCATTAGGCCGGGAGGGCGTTGCACGCTTGGTTTAAGGTTGCGTGGACTCTTCCGGTGGTTCACCGATAGTGCCCGGCATAGCCTGCTGATGGCCTGCCAGTGTCAGGAAGTGCAGGTGGCGTTCGTACTCGGCCACCAGATCACCAATCACCTGGCCACGGGTATAGCCGTTGAGGTCTTTATCCTGACCGCCTTCGGCGAGGAAAACATCCAGCCGCACGTAGAAATCATCGTCTGCCGGTATGAAGCTTGGCGTCCGCATGCGGTGCGGGCATACTTGATAGACAAAGCTGGTGGCTTCGCCAAAGTCGACCTGCAGCATCAACTTGGGTAGTGATTCGCCCTCTAACTGCTCTTCGGTCACGTTGGCGGTCTGGCCACGGCTCTCCAGCTCCTGAGCAAACTGCGTCATCGCCGGACGAATCGAGTGCTCAATCGTCGCAGCTGCGCCAGCACGGTTGGACGTATCCAGCGCACGATCAAGGCGTTCGCGCCAGTCACCCCCAGAGGCGCCGCCAGCAATCATGCGGCGTGCATCGGCCTTGCTGCCTTCAAGCTTCAAGGCTTTGACCATGCCCACCATGATAGCAAAAATCACCAGTGAGAACGGCAGCGCGGTAATCACGACGGCGCTTTGCAGCGCGTTCAAGCCACCTGCCATCAGCAGCGCAATGGTGATCAAGCCAATGATGGCTGACCAGAAAATACGCAGTTTGATCGGCGCGTCGTGGTTGACATCGCTGAGAATGGACGTGAAGTTGGCCAGTACCAGCGCGCCGGAGTCTGCCGAGGTTATAAAGAACACAATCCCCAGTATAGTGACCACTGCCGCTGTAATGCCGACATACGGATAGTATTCAAGCAGCGTGTATAGAGTGGTTTGCGGCGTATTGAGTGCCTGTTCGCCAAGCTCTGTAATGCCCTGGTTGGCGACGAGTTCGATGCCACTGTTGCCGAAGATAGACATCCACACCATCATGAAGGCCAGCGGGATAAACAACGCACCGGCAACAAACTCACGAATGGTGCGGCCACGCGAAATACGCGCCAGAAACAGACCGACAAACGGCGTCCAGGCAATCCACCAGCCCCAGAAGAAAATCGTCCACCACATTTTCCATTCTTGAGCGCCTTCACCGTCGAACGCGTAGGTGTTGAAGCTGGCGGCCACAAATCCGGAAAGGTAATCACCCGCGTTATTGACCATTTTATCCAGCAGCATCAGCGTATCGCCGGAAAACAGCACAAACAGCATCAGCGCTAACGCCAATAGCATGTTGAACTCGGAGAGTCGGCGGATACCTTTCTCAACGCCAGTGACCACGGAAATCGTCGCTAACACAACGACCAGTACAATCAGGATGATTTGCACGGTGAGGGTTTCCGGCACATCGAACATATAGTTCAGGCCGTAATTGAGCTGCATGACGCCAATGCCCAAACTGGTCGCGATACCGAACACCGTCGAGATCACCGCGGTAATATCAACCGCATTACCAATAGGACCATGGATGCGCTTGCCCAGTATGGGATACAAGGCGCTACGAATTGCCAGCGGCAAACGGTGGCGGTAGCTGAAGTAAGCCAGCGCCATACCCATCAACACGTAGAGTCCCCAACCGGAGAGGCCCCAGTGCAGATAGGTTTGAACGACGGCGTTACGCATGGCTGCCTGGCTTTCAGGGGTCAGATCCGGTGGCGCCAAATAATGGGCAACCGGCTCGGCAACGCTGAAGAACAGCAAGTCGATACCGATACCGGCGGCAAACAGCATGGCTGACCATGACAAGAGGGAAAACTCCGGTCGTGAATGATCAGGCCCCAGCCGAATGCTGCCGTAGCGCGACATGCCAATCAGCGCGACAAACACCAGGTACGCGACGATGGCCAGCATGTAATACCAGCCAAATGTTTTGCTCACCCAGGCAAGGCCAGCATCGAAAAAGGTACCAGCCTGCTCGGTGAAGAGCATGGTAAGCACCAGAAAGACCACAATGCCCGCTACGCTGCCGTGGAATACCACGGGGTTGAGGCGGTCTCGGGAGGGTAAGACGGGGTTGTCTTTCGCCATGGAGGCGGACTCCTGTTGTTAGACAATGATGGAAATGCGATCAAGCAATTTTATTTTGAATGAACGTTCAAATAAAATACGCGCTTTACCCTTTCCCTTCAAGTCTGTCTTTCAACTCCCCGTGTCGCTTCCTTGATCGGTACATGGCCGATCCCGGGGTGATCAACCTCCTTGTATGATCAGGATAGAAATAGAAATGCCCGGTAGAACCGGGCATTAAGCGTATTAGACGTTAAATAAACGCGCTTATTGGCTAGTTTTTTCCTCACCGTGATGACGTTTACCTTGGGCTTCCCGGTACTCCTCACGGTACTCTTCACGGGCCTCGTGCATGGCGTCGCGCAGCGCTTCCTGCTCGTCCTCGGTCAGAATCTCGGCCATGCGTGCTTGGTGGGCGTCGCGAACGTTTTTCATTTCATTGCGAAATGTGTCGTGGGCCTCGTTAAGTGCTTGTTGTTTATCGTCGCTGAGCGCCGCGCGTTCATAAACGTCCTGACGGTGTTCTTCCATTCTCTCTTCCATGCGCTCGCGGTCATGGTGAGGCTTCTCGCCGTCGTGATGATCCGCCTGGGCGGTCGCGGCTAATGGCAACAAGGCGGCGACGAACAGCGCCGGGGCAACGAATTGACGGAGTGAAAGGGTCATGACGTATCTCCTGATGGGTGGACGTTGTCAGTATTGTCCGTCCGGGTGCAAACCCTTTGCAGGGAGTGTGCAATAATCGTGATCTTGGTAGGCTCGCTGGGGGGTCGGGGGATTGTTCAAGGAGAAATGCTGTGTTGCATATATCGCGGTGGTCTTGCTTACGACGCTGTAGCGCTGTGAGTGCCTTGGCGTTGCTGTTAAGCAGCTGCGGTGTCACCCATCTTGCCAGCCAAGGTGAGCCCGCCAGCGGCGCGGACGAAGGTGCGCGTCAGGCGTTGTCCTATAAGCGCCTTCCGCCTACCCCCTATACACCCGATGCATGGCCTGAGGCGCTCAATGCCGAGGTCTATTTGCCGCATTCGCCTACCCAGACCCGTCGCCCCGCGGCGCTGATTGTCCACGGCGGGGGGTGGCGCAATCGTGGCCCTGAAGATATGCAGGGGATTGCCGAGCAGCTGGCCGCGCAAGGCTACGTGACAGTGAATATCGAGCATCGTTTTGCGCCGAGCTACCAGTTTCCCGCGCAGTTGCATGACCTGCAGCAGGCGATGACCTGGATTCACGCCAACGCGGATGAGTGGCAAGTGGATACGCAGCGCATCGTGGGCGTAGGTTTTTCATCCGGCGCGCACCTGGTGAGCCTGCTGGCGCTGGCCGGGTCGCAAGGGCCGCTTGCGGAACCCTATGGCGGAGAGCATGCTCGCTTGGCCGCCGTGCTGGCCGGTGGCCTGCCCAGTGATTTGCTCAAGTTTGATGACGGGCGCCTGGTGGTCGACTTTATCGGTGGTACCCGCGCTGAAAAAAATCAGGCTTACCGTCTCGCTTCCCCCGAGCGCCAGATAACGTCGGAAGCGCCGCCGTTTTTTATCTTCCACGGCACCTGGGATCAACTAGTGCCGGTGGATCATGCGGAAGACTTTTATCAAGCGCTGATCGACAACGGCGTGGAAAGCGAGCTCTACCTGCTGCATGGGCGTGGCCATTTCGCCAGCTTTCTGCTGCGTGGCGGCGCCATAGAGGCGGGGATTGCGTTCCTCAACGACCAGGTTTCCCCCTGAGGAGTGCGTACCGCTAACCTTCGGGCTGGTATTTGTAGCCGACGCCATACACCGAGCGGATGATTTCCTGCTCGGGGAGCGCTTCGTGGATTTTCTTGCGCAGCTTCTTGATGTGGCTGTCCACGGTGCGCTCCGAAACGATCCGGTTGTCTCGGTACATGTGATCCATCAACTGCTCGCGGCTGAAGATGCGCCCCGGCGCCTGCATCATCACCCGCAGCAATTGGAACTCCACCGCCGTGAGACCCAGGTCGTGGCCCTGTGCCAGGGCTTGCCAGCCGTCTTCATCAAGCGTTACCAGCGCGTTGCTCGCCGCTTGCGGGGTGGTGTCGGCCGCCGCCTGGCTTCGCCGCAGTACCGCCTTGACACGGGCAACCACTTCGCGCGGGCTGAACGGCTTGCATATGTAGTCGTCGGCCCCCAGTTCCAGCCCCAGTAGGCGATCCACTTCCTCGACCTTGGCGGTTACCATGATAATCGCGATATGTGGCCATTGATGGCGGATTTCACGACATAGCGTCAGGCCGTCTTTGCCGGGCAGCATGAGGTCGAGCAGGATAAGGCGGGGAACCTGCTTTTCAATCCACGGTACCACATGATCGCCATGGTCGAGGGTGGTCACCTCGAAGCCATGGGTGGTCAGGTAGTCTGCCATCAGACGGGCAATTTTTGGCTCGTCTTCCACGACCAGTAAAGAGGGGGTATCCATCATGGCAAGCTCGCTTGAAGAAAAAGGACCGGATTAATGGTTAGCGTTCCAGCAACGGGAAACGTAGTGTCCAGCATAATCCACCCAGCGTCGAATGAGAGGCCGAAAGACTGCCACCATGGGCATGTACCAGGGCACTGGCGATCGACAGGCCAAGACCGCTGCCGCCGCTAGAGCGGCTGCGCGAGCCTTCGACCCGATAAAGTCGTTCAGTGAGGCGCTCAAGCTCGCTATCGGGCACGCCTGGCGCACTGTCTTGCCAGTTGACCACGGCCTCGTTGCCGTCTTGGGCCAGGGTGACGTTGAGTGAACCCGGGGCGCTGGTATAGGCACAGCTGTTATCCATCAGGTTATCCCATAGTTGGCGCAGTCGCTGGGCATCGCCGCGAATCATTATCTCGGGGGTGATCTGTTGGGTCAGACTCATGTCGCTGTCTGTCAGCCAGCGTTCGGCATCTTCCAGGCGACCCGCCAGCGCATCGCTAAGATTCATCGGCGCCAACTGAATATCCAGTGCGCCGGCATCGCTTTGGGAAAGCAGACGCAGGTCGGCGACCAGCCGCTCCAACTGATCCACTTCCTGGCCGAGGGACCCGAGGCTTTCCTGGTTCAGCGGACGAATCCCATCCTGCATGGCTTCGATCTCACCGCGCAGCACCGCCAGCGGGGTACGTAGCTCGTGGGCGGTGTCTGAGACCCAGCGGGCCCGGGCATTGCGGCTCGCTTCCAGGGTGGCAGCCAGGACATTGAAGTCGCGGGCCAATAGCGAAAGCTCGTCGCGACCACGCTCGGGCAGTCGGCTGTGATAATCACCTTCGGTCAAGCGCCGGGTGGCGGTGGCCAGGGCCCGAGTGCGTCGTCCCAGCCACCAGGAGAGCCCACCGGCCAACAACAAGGAGGCGACACCCAGCGAGAGAACGATAATAACCAGGTTGCGCTGCTGACGTTCAAGGAAGCGGTTTTCCATGCGTTCCATGACTTGTTGGGGAGGGCGAAACCCGAGCTCCCCGATCTCTTCGTCGTCGCTGCGTAGCGTGAGCCAGTGCCAGTTGCTCTGACTGGCATTATGGGGCGGGATCACAAAACGTTCATCGGCATCGCGCAGCACAAAGTCCTGTGCCTCGCCGAGTGGACTTGGACGGTCACGGTGCTCTTGGCCCAGGGCGTGGCGTACGACCATCGGCCAGCGTTCCGGTGAGCGTTCGAGCCACGCCCAGCTTTGCCGGGGCTGCCAACGCGTCACCAGGCTGTCGGCCAGCAAGGTGGCCCGCCGCTCCTGGGCCTGGTTAAGATACTCAAGAAATCCCCGGTCAATGCTGTACGAGACGGCCAGAAAGGCGCCCGCGGAAATCGCCACGTTAACGCTCAGGATGATCAGGAACAGCTTCAGTCCCAGCCGCGAGAAACGCCAGCGAAAGCCGCCCAGGGTTGAGCGCAACGAGGTCAAAGACATTAGCTAACTCCTGCTGAATGCGGCTGCGGCGGCGTACGTAACCGCTCGCGCAGATTCTCGAGGCTGAGGTAGAGGCACGGTACCAGAATCAGCAGAATCAGCGTGGCGAAAAGCATGCCAAAGCCCAGCGAAATCGCCATGGGAATCATGAAGCGAGCCTGCCGGGAGGTTTCCATTATCATCGGCGCCAGCCCCAAAAACGTGGTTAGTGTGGTCATCATGATGGGGCGCAGGCGGCGGGTGGCGGCGGTGACGATGGCTTCGCGCGCCGCCATGCCTTCGCGCCGCTTGCGGTTGGCAAAATCGATCAGCACCAGCGCATCGTTGATCACCACACCCGAGAGCGCCAGCATGCCGAGCAGGCTGATGATCGACAGTCCGAAGCCCATCAGCATATGCCCGCCAATCGCTCCGACGATACCAAACGGGATCGCGGCCATCACCAGCAGCGGTTGCAGATAGCTTTTGAACGGGATCGCCAGCAGCGCATAAAGCGCGGCCATCATCAACCACATGGAGGTGCGAAGCGTAGCGAGGTTGTCGGCGGTATCCTGCTGGCGCCCGCCCAGGGTGACGTCAAGCCCCGGCCAGTTGGTTTCCAGGTCGGGGAAAACATCCGTCTGAAGGGTGGCCATTACCTGGTTGATGGGCAGGTCATCCTCGGCATCCGCAGTGACGGTGATAACCCGCCGGCCATTAATCCGCTCAAGGCCACTGGAGGCCTGGCTCAGCGAGATGTCGGCGACCCGGGAAAGCGGCACGCTGAGGCCGTCGGGTGTGCGTACCGGCAGGCGGTAGAGTTCGTTCAGACTATTGCGGTTTTCTTCGGGCAGGCGTACCTCGACGCTGACTTCGCTGCGCCCGACAAACTGCTCCAGGGCCGTGGCACCCTGGAGGGGGCCGCGCAGGGCTTGGGCCAGATCGCTGCCGGTAAGGCCCAGCGAGCGTCCTTCGGAGGAAAGGCGCATTTCAAGCTGCGGTTTACCATCGCCCAGGCCGCTGTCGATATCGATCAAACCATAGTTGCCCAGTGAATCGGCCAATTGGTTGGCCGCTCCTTCGAGCACCTGGGTGTCAGGGTGTGACAGGCGTAAGCTAAGCGCTGCACCGCTACCCGGCCCGCCTGCATCTGAAGCAAAGCGCACCGATTGCGCGCCAAGTAAATCGCCGGTTAGCTCGCGCCACTCCCGGGCAACTCGCGAAGGCGGCCAGTCCTCCAGGCTTTCTGGCGCAATCTCCAATTCTACCTGCAGGCTCTCGCCGTCCAGGCGGGTGTGGGTGCTGCTGAAGTGGAGAGACTCCTCACGTTGACTCAGTTGATCGCGAGCCTCCAATAGCTGTTGGCTGAGTTCGCGGCTAACGCTGATATGACTGCCAATGGGCAGTGTGACGCTGGCCTCGACCTCATCGGATTCGACCCGAGGCATCAGCGAGAAACCAAGCCGCCCGCTCATGCTCCAGGCAAGCGTCACCAGCAAGATGACGATTCCCAGCGCGACGGTCAGCCAGCGGACATTGAGCGCCCGCTGCAGAAAGGGCTCGAACTGATGATAGGTAAAGTGATGAAGCCCGCCTTGCATGTGTTGGCGCAAGGCTTCCAGCGGGCGTTGCCAGGTGGGTGTCTGGCGGGGTTTACGGCTATGGGCCAGGTGCGCGGGCAGAATAAACAGCGCTTCGGCCCAGGAAATCAAGAAGACGGTGATGACCACTACCGGGACGGTCGCAAAAATCAGCCCCAAGAAGCCAGGCAAGAACAACAGAGGTAGAAAAGCGACGATGTTGGAAAGAATCGCAAAGGTCAGTGGCGTGGCGATTTCCCGGGCACCCTTGACCGCTGCATCGCGCAGCGAATAGCCCTCTTCACGGTAGCTGTAGATGTTTTCACCCACCATGATGGCGTCGTCGACCACAATCCCCAGCGCGATGATAAACGCGAACATCGATATCATGTTCAGCGATACGCCGATCCAGGGAAGGAATAGCATCGCGCCCAGGAATGCCGTGGGGATCCCAAGCGTGACCCAGAAAGCCAAGCGGGCTTCCAAAAACAGCGCCATCAAGACCAGGACCAACGCCAGGCCCATCCATGCGTTTTTCAGCAGAAGGCTCAACCGGTCTTCGTAGACCTCGGAGCTGTCCCGGGAAACATCCAGACTGACACCTTCGGGTAGCCCGGCACGCAGGCGTTCAAGCTCGCCGTTGACGGCTTCTGAAATGCTGGTCGGTGTTTGGTCGCCAATCTGATAAACATCCACCGAGAGGCCGGGTTGGCCGTTATAAAACTCCTCCCGGTCGGTTTCGGCAAACCCCTCGCGTACGTCGGCGATATCGCCTAGTCGAATTGGCATACCCTGGGAGCTGGTGAGAACCGGCAGCTCGGCGAAGGCATCGGCGCTGTTTCGTCGCCCCTGGTAGCGCACCAGCCATTCACCTTCGTTGGTGGTCAGCTGGCCGCTGGCCAGGTCCAGCGCTTCCTCACCAATCACGCTGGCCAATGCCTGATGATCCAGGCCGTAGCGTTCAATGGCTTCGTCATCCAGCAGCACCTGGATTTCCCGGGCGCGATTCCCCGATAGTTCGGCACGGGAAAGGCCGTCGGTGGCCTGTAGTTCGGCCCGGACGTTTTCCGCGGCATCGTGGAGCGTGCCCAAGTCGGTCTGACCGTAAACCTGCAGGCTCAATACGCTTCGCGCACGACCGGCCAGGGTGAAGCGGGGCGGGTCAGCGGCGTTGGGCAGCGTCGTGATCGCATTAACCGACTGCTGAATATCCTGATAGGCGCGCATCACGTCGATGCCATCCACGAGTGTGGCGCTGACGTTGGCGCTACCCTCGCTGGCGCTGGATGTCAGTTCATCGATGCCTTCGACGTCGGAAATGGCGGCCTCAACGGGCAGCAGCAGGCTCTGTTCGATATCTTCCGGCGTGGCGCCCGGGTAGCTGATGGTGACCTGGACCACTTCAGTCTCAAATTCCGGGAAGATCTCCTTCTTGATTGCCAGCGACGCCATGAGCCCGCCGACAATAAACAGGATCATCAGCAGGTTTGGTGCAACGCCATGGTCGACCATCCACGCCAGGGGGCCTTTACGCAGCATCAGCTGTCACCCCCGTTGTCGTCCGAGGGTATGTCGCCGCGTTGTCGGATACGAACGTGCTGGCCTTCCCTGGGCTGGGCCAACCCTGCTGTCACGACGCGTCGGCCGTCGGCCAGACCGCTACTGACCAATGCCTGATCCTGGCCGCGGTAGGCGAGCGTGACCTGGCTACGCTGCAGGCGGTCATCGGCGTCGACCCACCACACCTGTTCGCCGGGACGCAGCGCGGCGGAGGGCAGGGCGATGAGATCCGGCCTGGTGCGGGTGGTAAACGAGACGCGCAGCACATCGCCAAGGCGCAGGGCCGGACCTTGGGTGTTAAGCGCCAGCGGATCATCAACGGCAATCAGTAGCTGCGCCTGCAGGCCGTTTTCTTCCAGCGCGGGAAGAATCGAGACCAATGTTCCTTCGCGCTGCTCGCCTGCCGGCCACCCGCTGCTCGACAAGCTGACACGGCTGCCTTCCTGCAGCCAGTCAAGCCATTCGCCGGGTAGCGAGGCGCGCACCCAGAACTGGTCGACGCCCACCAGATGCAACACCTCGGTGCCCTGGCTCAGCAGGCTGCCCGCGCCGACGAGGCGCTCCTGCACCATCGCCTCCCAGGGCGAGCGCAGGGTGGCTCGGTCCAGGTTAAGCGCGGCCTGGTCGCGGGCAACGCGTGCCTGGGCAACCAGCGCCTGGGCTTGGCGCAACTGTGGCTCGCGGAGGACCAACGCCCGGCGCTCGGCGGAAAGCTGGCGTCCGAAAGACTCATACTCACTGCGGGCACGTTGCTGCTCCGCCTGTTCAAGTGACAACTGCGCCTGGGCATCGGCTAACTGAGCCTCGGCATCTTCCAGTGCCAACTGTAGGTCGGCCTGGTCGATATAAGCGACGGGGGCATCCTTTTCGACCACCCGCCCAGGCATGACACCTTCGGCGAACCGTTCGAGCTGGCCGTCGACCCGGCTGGCGAGCATGGTTGCCTGCTCGGCCTCAACGCGGCCAAAGCCTTGCAGGTCAGGAGAACGGGCGGCGGATGATACGCTGACCACATCGACCAGTGGTGGCGCGGGTTCGGGTGGGGGCTGGCGCTCAATACGCGGGGGCTGAGTGACGATCCACCATGCCAGCGCCGCACCACCTATCAAAACAAATAGCGCAACCACTGCGCTTAGCCGAATGCGACCATGTTGTGATGGTGATAGTGGTTGATGATCTGTCATGGTCGCGGGTTATCCATTGGCCGAAATCGAAACTTAGAGCTATTGGGGCGTATCATGCTAGCATCACCCTATGTCACGCAGCGATTAGGTAAGCAATGTGTAAATTGCGTGCAACTCGCCTTGCGAAGCGCCTTTATCGCCGTAACGTGGCTCAAGACTACTTGGCTGACACTTTATTTGCTAACAATAGACTGACTGGTCTACTTTAATGATATGAAAAATACCGCTACGCGCGACAAGCTCATTGAGACCGGTGCCGAACTGATTGGTCAGCACGGCTATAATGCCACGGGCATCAATGCTGTTTTAAAAACCTGCGGCGTGCCGAAGGGATCCTTCTACCACTATTTCTCGAGCAAAGAGGCGTTCGGTCTGGCGGTGATCGATAAGTTTGCAACGGCCTATGACGCCCAGCTTGCCGAGCTTCTGGAAGACACCACGATGCCTGCGCTTGAACGGCTAAGGCGCTATTTTGCGGCGGGTCGTGAGTATATGTGCGATTGCAACCATACGACCGGCTGTCTGATTGGCAACCTTGGGCAGGAGCTTTCCGGGCAAAGCGATACCTTTCGCGATGCTCTGGATCGCGTTTTCCAGCGCTGGGAACAATATTTTGTCGCTTGCCTGCAGGACGCTCAAAAGGCCGGCGAACTCAGTGCGGCCCTGCCTGCCGATCATCTGGCCAGCTTTATTCTCTCGGGCTGGGAAGGCGCGATTCTGCGGGCCAAAACGCTCAAGTCTGTTGAGCCGATGGAGCAGTTTGAGAAAATTCTGTTTCAACAGGTGCTGGTCTCTGACGATTAATGCCTGGCTCTGAAGTGATGCTCATCGTTGGCCACGTCGTTAGCGATCAGGGCGCCATCGAACAATCATGGGATGGCTCGAGTTTCTCATGGGCTTTGGGCTGCCTGATGTGATGCCTTGGGTGGCAGAGTGCAACGCTTTCCCACCATCGACGTTGAATAGATTATTCGGGAGACTGCCCAAGACGAAGCGGGTAAAAAACTGGATAATGGCCACCAATCAGCTTACGGCCTTTAGACATTTACCACTCCGGGTGCCCGTTCATGGAAATCAAAGTCAACTACCTCGACAACCTCCGCCTGGAGGCCAAGTTCGACGACTTTAACGTTATCTCCGACCAGCCGATTCGCTACAAGGGCGACGGCTCGGCGCCTGGCCCGTTTGACTACTTCCTGGCCTCGTCGGCCATGTGCGCGGCTTACTTCGTCAAGGTGTACTGCAACGCGCGGAACATTCCCACCGAGAACATTCGCCTGTCGCAAAATAACATCGTCGACCCGGAAAACCGCTATAAGCAGATTTTCAAGATTCAGGTCGAATTGCCGGAGGATATCTCCGACAAGGATCGCGAGGGCATGCTGCGCTCCATCGATCGCTGTACGGTGAAGAAAGTCGTCCAGACCGGCCCTGAATTTCAGATCGAGGTGGTCGAGAACATCGACGAGGACGCTCAGGCGTTGCTGATGGGCGCGCCGGAAGGCAGCAGTACCTATATTGAAGGCAAGGATCTGCCGCTGGAGCAGACCATCGCTAATATGAGCGCACTTTTCGCTGACCTGGGCATGAAGATCGAGATCGCTTCCTGGCGCAATATTGTGCCCCACGTTTGGTCACTGCACATCCGCGATGCGGCTGCTCCCATGTGCTTTACCAACGGCAAAGGCGCCACCAAAGAGAGTGCGCTATGTTCGGCGTTGGGCGAATTTATCGAGCGTTTGAGCTGCAACTTCTTTTACAACGACCAGTTTTTCGGGGAAGAGATTGCGGGCAGTGACTTTGTTCACTACCCCAATGAGAAGTGGTTCCAGCCGGGCCCTAACGACGAACTGCCTGCGGAGATTCTCGACGAGCACTGTCTGGCGATCTACAACCCGGAAGGCGAGCTGTGCGGCTCTAATCTGATCGATACCAACTCGGGTCGCGAAGACCGGGGGATTGTCTCGCTGCCTTATGTGCGTCAGTCCGATGGCGAGACTGTTTACTTTCCGTCCAACCTGATTGAAAACCTGTTCCTCAGTAACGGTATGAGCGCGGGCAATACCCTGGTGGAAGCCCAGGTGCAGTGCCTGTCGGAAATCTTCGAGCGAGCGGTCAAGCGTGAAATCCTCGAACAGGAGTTGACCCTGCCGGATGTACCGCAGGAGGTGCTGGCGAAGTACCCCAGCATTGTCGAAGGCATTAACGCTTTGGAAGCCCAAGGCTTTCCGGTGCTGGTCAAAGATGCCTCCATGGGCGGGCAGTTCCCGGTGATGTGCGTCACGCTGATGAACCCGCGTACCGGCGGCGTTTTTGCCTCCTTTGGCGCCCACCCAAGCTTTGAAGTGGCGCTGGAGCGCAGCCTGACTGAGTTGCTCCAGGGCCGCAGCTTCGAGGGATTGAACGATCTACCGCTACCGACCTTCAACTCGCAAACCGTGGCCGAGCCGAACAACTTCGTTGAGCACTTCATCGACTCGGTAGGTGTGGTTTCCTGGCGTTTCTTTAGCGCCAAGCCCGACTTTGAGTTCAGCGAGTGGGACTTCTCCGGCACCAACCAGGAAGAAGCCGAGACGCTGTTTGGTATCTTTGAAGAGCTGGGTGCCGAAGTATATATGGCGGTGCACGAGGATCTGGGCGCGCCGGTTTGCCGCATTTTGGTGCCGGGCTACTCCGAGGTTTATCCCATCGAGGATCTGATCTGGGACAACACCAACAAGGCGCTGGATTACCGCGAGGATATTCTCAACCTGCACCGCCTGGATGACGATCAACTCACCGATCTGGTCGAACGACTGGAAGACAGCCAGATGGACGATCACGCCGATATCATCACGCTGATCGGCGTCGAGTTTGACGAGAACACCGTTTGGGGGCAGTTGACCATTCTGGAGCTGAAACTGCTGGTCTATCTGGCGCTTCAGCGTCATGAAGAGGCGCTGGACTGCGTGCAGATGTTCCTCCAGTACAACGACAACACCGTCGAACGTGGTCTGTTCTACCAGGCAGTGAACGCGGTGCTGGAAATCGCCCTGGATGACGAGCTGGAACTGGATGATTACCTGCCCAACTTCCAGCGCATGTTCGGCGAAGCCACCATGGAAGCGGTGGTGGGCTCGGTGGAAGGCGCCGTGCGCTTCCATGGCCTAACGCCGACCAACATGCAGTTGGAAGGCCTTGAGCGCCACCAGCGCTTGATCGAAAGCTATAAGAAGCTTCACGCGGCACGGGCGGCTAAAGCGGGCATCTAACTAAGCATTATCCAAACGTGTTGATAGATCTCTGCTGGCGTGACGGTGCCAGCAGAGCTTGCGCTGTGTGGCTGCTCCGAACAGACGGTCTAATCAGCAGAGTGGAACCAGGATTGGTGGCTGAGGAATTCGATTAACTCGGTGCGAAACAACTGGGCCCGCGCTGAAAGGCTACGCCGGTAGGGCCAGACCAAGAAGATCTCTCTGTGGCGCCCCCGCCATTCAGGGAGTACCCGTATTAACTCTCCCTTTTGTAAGCTATTCGCCACCATACTGGCGGGCATTAAGGCGACGCCTGCGCCCGATTTAGCGAGGTTGAGCACAATATTCATGTCGTTACTGATATGAAAATGGCTCTTATGGCAAGCGTGCTGGCTACCTGCTTGGTGGAACAACTGCCACTCGCTAAACATTTTTGCTGCCACGCTGGGGCATGCCTGCAATTCTTCAACCGTATGAGGAAGAGAGTGCTTCATCGTCGGTGAAGCCACCAAAATCGGCTCTATGTAGCCCAGGTATTTCTGGATTAGCGTCGAATCCTTTTGTGGCCCAGAGCGAAGCGCAATATCGGCCTGGTGATCGCGAATATCAACTATGTTGTTATCGAGTTCGATCGTCAGCGCAATGTCAGGGTGGTGATAGATAAAATGTCGCCAAAACGCATCTAGCGGCCCGCTGCCCAAATTGACGGGCGCCATAATCTTCAACGGACCGCTTAGGCTATGTAGCGCCTGATCCAGATCCAAAATACGCTGATCAAGCGCGAGCACCAGTTCCTCGCACTCGCGGTAATACGACTCGCCCTGAGGCGTTAACGTTAATCCCTTGGTTGAGCGATAGAGTAGCTCTACGCCTAGCGTGGCCTCCAGTGCACTTATGCGTCGCGACACGGTAGCAATCGTCATCTTAAGCGTTGTCGCCGCTGCGGTAAGGCTGTGCTGATTGGCAGCCACGATAAAGATGTTTAGATCATCCAGAGACGGTTTGCGCATTTTGCAATTCTGTAAAATGGTTTCTTATATATTGGCATATATTACCGTAATAGGTGTTTGATAGCCTTGTCCCAGGTAAATAAAGCTCATAAGGACACCCCATGAAACACAGAATTATTTTCGCGCTACTGATGTCTTTCACCCTGTCACTGATTATGTCGGCGTGGGTGACTTACGTAAATATCGGTGCTCATCCCGATTTTGTGGTTATTTGGATGCATGCATGGCTCCTTGCTTGGCCAGCTGCTGGGATCATCGCCTTTATTAGCGGCCCCTTTATCCATAAGTTAGCCCACCGTATTGCCGAGAAGATCTGACACTCGAGGTGAGAGCCGTTGATCCTGACCGTCGAATACCCTCCATCGTTAACCCGACAGCGACAGAAAGAACAGAATCAGCGGTGGTGACAGCAGCGAGAGAATGAACCCGCTGACCACGGCGATGGGAACGCAGGCCACGCCGCCGTGTTGTTGAATGACGGGCAGGGTGAAGTCCATTGAGGTGGCGCCGCCGTAGCCGATGGCCAGGGCGGTGTGGCGGTGGATCACCAACGGGATCAGGATGAACGCCAGCAGCTCACGTGTGAGGTCGTTGAAAAACGCCACGCCACCCATCAGTGGCCCCAATTGGTCACCAATCAGGATCGCCGACAGCGAGTACCAGCCAAAGCCTGCGGCCATGGCGAGGCCTTCGTTCCAACTCAGCGCCAGTAGCGGGGCGGCCAGTACGCCTGCCAGTAGGGAACTCAGCGCCAGGGTGACGGCAATGGCCAGTCCCAATCGGTTGAGCAGTATCTGCTTTAGCGGCATGCCTGAGTTACGCAGTTGGCAGCCGATCAGCGCAAGAAGGCCATAGAGAACCCATTCGGCCAACAAATCGGCCGTGGAAAATAGCCCTTCACCTAATGGCGGCCCAGCCAACAGGCCGGTTATCACCCCAGCCGCCACTACGGCAACCAACAATAACGAGCCCTGCATCGCCGCCAGCTTGCTGGTCGGCGCATCCTTGACCACCGGCGACTGGCCGGTCTTCAGCGCCACCCTGCGCGACAGCCACCACAGCGCGGCCAGATTAAACAGCGTGGTGATGCTGAACAGCAGCAGGGCGTTACCGCCCAGCTTGGCAAGCTGGTTGGACAGGTTTTCAAGCCCTGCCAGGCTAATGCCCATCAGCAGCAGAATGATGTAAACGGCGCTGTTAACGGCATGGTTGATACGGAGCTGCCAACGCGACGAGTGAACACGTACCAGGTAACCCAGTAGGAGCGGTAGTAAAACAATCAGTAATCCGGAAAGCATTTACGGCGTGACGCCTCCGCTTGGGCTGAATTCAGTCAGGGCAATCTGCGTTTCACGCTCGCCGTCTTTGAAGTATTCCGCTGAAAGCACCAGCCCCGGCCAGTCCGGATGAAAGCTTAGATGAAGTTCACTATCGCTTTTTTCCGCATTGAGCATGACAACATTCAGCGCGTCGAACTCACCGGCAGGAACGCTAATCGGGGATTGGCTATCCATATAGTACCGGTAGTGTTCCTCTTCACCCTCGTGATCAAGAAAGCGTAAATCGCAGGGGGCCGCTTCAATGCAGTTTTCCTTACCCGCGCGGCGGGAAAGGTCGAACAGGGCCGTTTGCCGATCAAGCGTCGTGAGCTGTTCTTCCTTGAGCTGGTAGTCGTTACCGATGCCAAACAGCGAATAGCGGCTGTTATAAAGCAATGCGCGCGTGGCGTCGTCAGCGACGCTGAAGCGGCTGCGCTCTTCGCCACTGATAACGGCAATCGAGAAGCGCATATCGCTGCGCCAGTGGCTTTCTTCCTGGCTCAAGTGGTGGGTGATGGTCGCGCTTGGCCAGCCGTCAACCTTGAGACGGTATTGTGCCTCAAAAGGCTGCGGTGTTGAGAATGCCGTACTTGGCGACGCCTGGGCTCCGGCCGTCATCAGTCCGGTAAGACACAGCGTGACCGCGAGAAGGCAGCGTGGGTATTGAATATGTTGATATAGAGCGCATCGCATAGAGAGTCTCCCTGACAAGCGGTAGTCCAGCCAACGGGGTAGCCTAGCGCTATCACACCGTGGACGATAGATGTTTCAGGGCGTCACTCAGCTCCACCGGATAATCGCTTTCACCTTGCTCCAATGCCGTTACCGAGGCAGGGAAACGAGGTAACGTATCCGCTACGCGAGAGGTTGCCTGTTGGGCTGGCGACATGACGTCGGGGTCGACAACCCCATTTTTGACCACCGGCCTCAGTAGGGGTTCTCCGGCGATATCGGTTTCATCGCGTTGGGCAATGGTGTCGCCGGTATAGCGTCCGGCAGTATCCTGCCGACGGTAAACCTGCTTGCGTGACGGCAGGTTTATCTTGCCGGGGGAGTGTTTAGCCCTTGGCTGTGCGTCGTATTCAACCAGTTTGTAAGAGAGGTCGATGACCGGGGCGTCCGCCGAAACGCCCATCTGGGTGCCGACGCCAAAGGCATCGATGGGGGCGTTCTGGGCGACAAGCTCGGCGATGCCATGTTCATCCAGGCCGCTGCTGGCAATGATTTTGATCCGGCTGAAGCCGGCATCGTCCAGCAATGCACGGGCTTCGCTGGCAAGCTGGCCAAAGTCACCGGAGTCGAGGCGAATGGCGCTCACCGATAAATCGGGTATGTCGCGGAGCATGTCAATCACATGCCTGACGCCTTGCAGGGTATCGTAGGTGTCGACCAGCAAGGTGGTGTTGGGGTAGTGACGAGCGAAGGCTCGAAATGCCGACGGCTCATCGTCATGGGCAAGAATGTAGCTATGCGCCATGGTGCCATTCAGCGCCAGGTCATGACGCAGCCCACCAAGCACATTGCTGGTGCCACTCAGTCCGGCGGCCTTATAGGCCCTGACCCCACGGACGGCAGCATCGATACCGTGCATACGGCGCATGCCAAAATCGACGACCGGGCGGTTGCCTGCTGCCCACACAATGCGGGCGGCTTTGGAAGCGAGCACGGATTCCAATTGCACCAGGTTCATGACAAGACTTTCGAGCAGCTGCGCTTCGGCGATCGGCGCATCCACCTCAAGCAATGGCTGATGGGGAAAAAGGGGCGTTCCTTCAGGCACGGTCCAGATATCGCCTGAAAAGCGCCAGTTCGCGAGCCAGCTTAGAAAGTCATCGTCGAAGCGTTCGGTTGAAGCGAGTTTTTCAATGGCCGCAGCGTTAAAATGCAATTGGCTGAGCGTGGCCGCGGCGTGTTGCTGGCCGCAGGCGAGGATAAAGCGGCGTGAGGGCGGCAGCTGGCGAAAAAACAGGCTGAAAGTAGCGGGCGTGTCATGCATCGCCTCTTTCCAGTACGCCTGGATCATGGTCAGTTGGTAGAGGTCGGTTAATAGCGCCAACTCCTCGTCTGCAACGCTCAGCGTTAACGGTTCATTCATGCGCGTACCTCGGCCCCGGCATCCTGCATTTCATGGCGGCAGCGCTCGACGGCGCCAGGGTCGGCTGCGGCGGATAGCGTTTCCAGCAGCAGGGTCGTAAAGCCCTCACGGCAGGCGGCAAGCACCGTGGCATGAACACAGACATCCAGCGCCAGGCCGCAGACCACGACGCGCTGGATACCGTTTTCGCGCAAGTACTCGCCAAGCCCCGTGCCATCGAATGCCGAGTAGGCATCGGCGTTGAACGCAGTTGCCTTGCTGACGCGAATGACCTCGTCGGGCAGCGTGAGGTCGGGGTGGAAAGCCGCTCCCGGCGTGTCCTGAACGCAGTGAATCGGCCAGGGGCCACCCCGGTGGTTAAAGCTTACGTGGTCCACTGGGTGCCAGTCGCGGGAAGCCACGATAGTGGCGCCAGCGTCTTGGGCAGCGGCAATCTCGGCGTTGATGCCCGGCACCAGAGCGCTGCCGCCGTTAATCGCCAGCGCACCACCTTCGCAGAAGTCGTTTTGCATATCGACGACCAGTAGTGCGTCGTGGCGTTGATAATCATGGAGGGAAGACGGCATTGTACGTTTCTCCTTCGTTTCCAACGGGTTACCGGCTAGTCATATGGACAGGATAGCAAGCCGAGTGTTTCAGCGTTCAGTAACCTGCCTCTGGATCGATGGTCGTCACGGATTCACCCGCTTCCAACGCTTTTATGTAGGCAATCACCTGGTCGATGGCGTCATTGAGAGGGGTGGGAGCCGCCATGTGGGGCGTGATGATGACCCTGGGATGTTGCCACAGTGGATGATCGTCGGATAGTGGCTCTGCCTCGAAGACATCCAGCAGGGCACCGCGGATATGGCCAGGTTGGCTGTTGTGGCCCAGCGCTTCCAGCAGTGCCTGCTCGTCAATCAAGCTGCCCCGGCCGGGGTTGATCACGCTGGCCCCTTTGGGCAGCTTGGCAAGCTGCTGGGCATCAAGAATATGCCGGGTGGCTGCGGTATCGGGCAGTATGGTGACCACCGTTTGCACTTGACCCAGGAGCGCGGCAAGCCCTTCATCGCCATGGTAGCAGTGCACACCGGTGATCTGCTTGGGTGAACGGCTCCAGCCGAGTACCGGAAAGCCCGCCTGGTGTAGCGCACCGGCTACATAGCGGCCAATCGCCCCCAGACCGAGTACGCCCACTGGCCATTGAGACTTCGCTACGACGTCTTGCGGCTGCCAGGTGGCGTCCTGCTGCTGAGCGGCATAGCGGTCCATGCTGCGGTAAAAATGCAGCACACCATAAAGCACGTAGTCGGCCATCAGCTCGCCCATGCCCGCATCGCGCAGCTTGACGATGGGCACATCCGTCGGCAGGCCCGGGGTTTTGAGCAGGTAGTCGACGCCCGCGCCAAGGTTGATAATGCCTTTAAGGTGGGTCTGCTCTTCGATCAGATGCGCAGGCGCTTTCCAGACGGCCAGATAATCGGCGTTTTGACGCTGGTCTGCCGGCGCATCGCTGGTAACGACCTGGGCATCAGGAAACGCATCGGCCAGCGCGTTTTGCCACGCTGCGGCCTCGTCAATATGCACGATGATCTTCATTGCCTTGTCTCCCTCAGACGCTTGTTCGTTGCGTCTATCATGGGGAGCATCGTAGAGCGCTGCAAGCAGGGGTTAGCGCTTATGTGCCCGTTGCCCTTGCAACGCCATCCGACCGCCAAGGCGTCTCACACCAGGTCCCGCGGGATCTCCTCGTCCCAACTCTTGGAAAAGACCCGGCTATCGCCCTCGAAGGCATCCATGGTCGCCCGTAGGCGAAAATGCGTGGCGTTGGACGTCATCAAGGTGCGGGTCAAACTTCGGACTTCCCAGTCACCGCGGCGAAAACGACGCTCCCATTCGGTCCAGCCGCTCAGGCTGTCGTAGTTGCCGTATGAATAGGTGTAGCGCTCAACCACCCGCGACGAGAGTTCGAGATCGATATCATCGAGACGGAAGGTGCCCTCGTCATTGATGACCTCCAGCATGGTCTGATCCTGGGCCAGGTCGCGTATTACCCGCCATGATTCCTGGCTGGGCTGTAACAGGCTCACGGCCAGTGGCGGGGCGCCTTCCGGTTCCCCGAACGGGGGCAGTGCCGCTTCTTCCTGAGGTTGGGGCTCACGGCTCGGCAGGATCAATTGGCAGCCGGCAGGGTGCATGGTCAGCTTGACAGGAGCCGGCGACGGCCACGCCAACGGCCAGTAACTGGTCGAGAGCGATAGCCGTATGGCGTGGCCGACGGGAAATTTTTGGGCGATATGCTTAAGCTTGACGCGTACGCGATAACGCTTGCCGGGCTCCAGGGGCTGTGGAAATTCGTCGCTGTCACGGTGGGTCAGGTTGAGCAGGCCGTAGGAAATTCGGGTGGCCTTGTCGTCGTCGGCAATATCGATGAGCCTAACCGCGACCATGGCCACCGGCTGATCGGCTTCGATGTCGAGCTCGACCACGGGTTGTCCGCAAATCTCGATGTCGTGATCGAGTCGAGGGGTCTGGAATATCAGCGCACCGCCGTCCTCGTCGCGTTGGTCGTGAGGCAGGTCCGGCGGCGCGTTATAGGAACACCACTTGCCTGCATACAGGCCTACGGACAGCGGCGAACGTACGCTGAGAGGAACAGCGTTGTCCGCGGCAAATACGGTGGGATCCTGTGCAACGGGCAGCAGGTCATGGCCACTGGTGAGACGGAAATGTTTGGGGTCGATTCGCGGCGAGGGCCAGCTCGGCTCGGCGACCCAGCGCCCTGGACGTTCCTCGTAGCGGGCCGACGGCGGCACCGAATCCTGCATCCAGACGCGAAGCATGGGCTCGTCCATGATGCCCGTTTCTTTGCCTTTCAACCAATGGTCCCACCAGCGCAGCGTTTCCTGTAAAAAACCGATGGCCGGGCCGGGAACGCCCAGATGAGGGTACTTGTGCGACCAGGGCCCCACCAGGCCTTTGCGCGGCACGTCGAGCCCCTCGAGCAGGCGGAAGACGGCGTTGCAGTAGCCATCGGCCCAGCCGCTAACGGCATAAACCGGGCAGCGAATGCGCGAAAAATCTTCGCATACCGAGCCATGCTTCCAATAGTCGTCACGGCGCTGATGCTGGAGCCATGTCGCCAGCCAGAGCCCGCTGTGCTCAAGGCGCTCCATCCACATCTCGCGCCAGCGCTCACCGACCAATTGCGGGTCGGGAGGGCAGGTATTGCCATCGAACATGGTCGAGGCCCACGACAGGTTGTCGCCCAGCAGGCAGCCGCCCATGTGGTGGACATCATCGGCGTAGCGGTCGTCGGTGGAGCATAGCGTAATGACGGCCTTCAGCTCGGGTGGCTGGAGCGCCGCGATCTGCAGGCCATTGAACCCGCCCCAGGAGATGCCGATCATACCAACGTCGCCGGTACACCAGGGTTGCTTACCCAGCCACTGTAGAATTTCGACGCCATCGTCGAGTTCCTGTTGCAGGTATTCGTCGGTCAGCACGCCGTCCGACTCGCCGCTGCCGCGCATGTCGACGCGCACCCCGGCGTAACCGTGGCCAGCCCAATAGGCGTGTGTCTGGGCATCGCGCATCGCCGTCAGATCTCGCTTGCGATAAGGCAGGTATTCCAGAATGGCCGGTACCGGGTCGCTTTCGGCATCCACCGGGCGCCAGATACGGATGGCCAGCCGACAGCCGTCGGCCAACGTGATCCAGTCTTCTTCCTCCTGTACCTCGCGGGGGAAATCGCTGACGATCTGCATGGGCATGTTCCTTATCGTTTGTGTAGCGCGACGCAATTCCGTCAGCTGGTGATGTCGTCAAAGGTGAAGTGGAGCTGCTCGGCAAGCCGTGCGTAGTTGTCTTCCAGCGCGAGATCGTCGTCGGCCCCCATCCATACGTAAGCCAGGGCGTAACTGTAGCTGTCCTGCTCGGGCAGGGAGGATAAGCGCGTTCCGGTCTCCACCTGGAGCGTGATCACGGTGCCGGGGAAAGCTTTCTGCAGCGCCTCGATCTGTTCAGCACTGGGGACCTGGGTGACGATGGCGTCGGTGAAGAATACGCGATAAAAGAACTTTGCGGCGACGTTAAAAGCCCCTTGGCGGTGCGGCATGTCGGGCAACTGCCCCAGCGCCAGGTCCACCGTTATTTGCTGGTGGCTGACCCCGTCGACCTTCTCGAACAGGTCGCAGTGCGATTGCGCCACACGGGTATTGATCTCCAGCAGCCAGATGCGGTCTTGCACTTCATCCCAGAAGTATTCGATGTTGAAGGCCGCATTGTCATAGCCGATATGAGCCATGATCTGACGCGTCAGGTCCTGCATCTTGGCTTGAATGGCATCGGGAAGGCGGGATGGATAGCGATAGTAGAAAAAGCTCAGTACCTGCGGATAGCGAATCGAATCGACAATGCCGTACGGGACAACATCGCCCTGGAAAACGTAGCCCTCGACCGTGCACTGCCAGCCGCCGATGATCTCTTCTGCCATGCAGTGGCCGCCGTCGACCGAGCGAACGTCGTCTGGCAGGTTGGCGTGTTCCAGCACGTAATTAAACGGTTCTGAAATTGTCCCTATGCCTTCACATAGCCGCTCCACGGCATAAGCGAAGTCTTCCGGACTCTCGATGCGAAAGCCCAGTCGTGAACCCGAAGACTTGATCGGTTTGACGAAGAAGGGCATGTACAGCCCGGCTTCGCCGATACGCTGAAGGGCATTAGCGTCGAAAGGGTCAAAGGCCGTAAATCGGGGAATGTAGTCGGCCATTACCTCACGCTGGACGAGCCGACTCCAGTACTTGTGCTCACATTTGAGCAAACTTTCAAGGCTGGTGGAGGGCGTGCCGATGCGCTTGCAGAGCAGTGGCAGCATGGTCGACACGGGAAAATCCATGTAGCCCACGATGGCATCGATAGGCTCGCCAAATGCTTTCAACTGAGTTTCGGCTCGGGCCAGCATGTCTTCGATAGGAAAGATTTCCGTATCGTTGACTTCCTCCGGTTCGATCACGCCATGGAAGCGGTATTGCTCAGCTCCGCGTATATGCTCAAGGCGTTGACGATTATAGTCATCCATTCCGACAACAAAGATATTCCGAACGCTCATGATCGCCTCCAGGCGCAAACTTCGCTATCACTATGCTGACCACCGTCCTCTCCACCCAACGGCAATGGGCAGCAGGCGGGGTCGGGGGTATCGGTCTGACCTTAGGGCCAGGTAAGGAGTAGGCGCCTTTTGCAGTATAGCGATTTATGGTGGCGGCGCTTGGCCAATACGTGATGGCGCAGCCATTCAGTATTACCCAAGGAGATTTCACCCCACCAAGGGGCATGATTAATCTGGCTAGCGCAGTTTCCAGCTGGTATAAGTTAAGATCAGGTTAAAACTTACGCGATACGACATTGCCGCTATCGGTAATGATTCAGCGTTCCTCCAAAGCGTCGCTGGGCGACGAAAGGAATATGGCCCATCCCCTTTTTTCGGCAGCCGGCCACCTCGTTGCCATCGGCGGTGCCGAAGATAGAACCTCCGATCTCGAAATCCTCAAGAACGTCTTCGCCCTGACCCCTGAAGGTAACCGGGAGGTCGCGGTTATTGCCACGGCCAGCGGCATACCCAAACAGGTCCTGCCCGAATACGAGGCAGCCTTCTCACGCCTGGGCGCGAGCCAGGTCCATTTGCTGGGAATCCGTGACCGTCGGGAAGCCGCCGATGCTGACACGGTGCGCAGGATAGAGAAGAGCGGCATCATCTTTTTTACCGGTGGTGACCAGCTGCGCTTGACCAATGTTCTGGGGGGCTCGCCGGTTCTGAGAGCCGTACGCAAGCGCCTGCAGGACGGCGCGGTAGTGGCTGGCACGAGCGCTGGCGCGGCGGCCATGCCGAGCACCATGATCTACAATGGTGCTGCCGCCGATGCTCTGCGCAAGGGGGCCGTCAATATGACCTCTGGCCTCGGCTTCGTCGACGGTTTGATCATCGACAGCCACTTCCTCGAGCGCGGCCGATTTACCCGCCTGATGGAAGTCGGCGCCAGCAATCCTGAGCACCTGGGGGTGGGGCTGGGCGAAGATGCCGGGGTCATCATGCATCCCCACGGTATTCTCGAAGCCATCGGGCCGGGGCATGTCATCCTCATCGATAGCCTCGACCTGGCGAGCTCGAACATCGCCGATCTTGATATGGGCAAGCCGGTGGCTGTTGAACACATGATCCTGCATGCACTGGTCAGCGGCCATGGATTTGACGTTGAAGCCCGACGTTATCTCGTTCCCCATGAACTCAGTGCTGCCCTCGCGGAGAGTCGATGAATATTATCGAGCATCGAGCTCTGCGCGGACCGAACTATTACAGTCGTTATCCGGCCATCTTCATGCGCCTGGACATCGGTGAGCTCGAAGAGCGGCCGAGCGACCTGGTTCCCGGCATCGTCGAGCGTCTGACAACGCTGTTACCAACCCTGCAGGAGCATCGCTGCTCGATAGGCCGCCCCGGCGGCTTTCTGGCGCGATTGGAGCGCGGTACCTGGGCGGGTCATGTTGTCGAGCATGTCGCCATCGAGCTGCAGAACCTGATTGGTTTTTCGGTGGGCTACGGCAAGACGGTTGATTCCTACGAAACCGGCATCTACAACGTGGTCTACCGTTACCGTGACGAGGCCTGCGGTCTGGCCGCGGGTGTCGAGTCCGTCGATCTCGTCGAGCGATTGTTTCGCGACGCAGAAATCGATTTGCCCGACATCCTGGAGCGCCTCAGACAGGTGCGCGATGCCCACATGCTTGGTCCCTCCACGGCGGCTATCGTCAATGCCGCCACCCAGCGTGGCATCCCCCATGTCCGGCTGAGCGAGGAAAACAGCTATATCCAGTTTGGTCATGGTCATCGGCAGCAGCGTATTCAGGCCACGGTGACCGGCCGTACGGGGCTTGTTGGCTATGGCATTGCCGACGACAAGGAGTGGACCAAGCAGCTACTCGGTGATGCCGGGATTCCGGTGCCCAAGGGGCAGGTGTGTGGCGCCTTCAACGAGGCGCTCGATATTGCCCGTGGCATCGGTTATCCCGTCGCGGTGAAGCCGGTTGTCGGCAACCATGGCCGCGGGGTGAGTACCAACATCGAGGATGACCAGGCACTGAGTGATGCCTTCGATATTGCCTCCCTGCGTCACCCATCGGTAATCGTCGAGCAGTACATCCGAGGCGAGGATCATCGTCTGTTGGTCATCGATGGCAAGCTTGTGGCTGCTGCGAGGCGTCGCCCGGCGCATGTGGTGGGTGATGGGGTCACCACCCTCCAAGGGTTGGTCGATAAGGAAAATCGCGATCCACGTCGCGGTATCGGCCACGAGAACCTGCTCACCCAGATTCAGCTGGATGACCAGTCGCTAAGACTGATCGGCCAGCAGAACCTGACCCTGCAGAGCGTCATCCCGGCCGGTGATATCGTTTATCTCAAGCCCACCGCGAACCTCAGCACCGGGGGCACGGCCACGGACGTCACCGACGATGTCCACCCGGAGGTGCGTTACGTGGCAGAGCGCATCGCTCGGCTGGTGGGGCTGGATATCATCGGTATCGACCTGCTGGCCGAGACCCTGACACTGCCGTTGGAAGAGCAATCTGCCGCCGTGGTCGAGGTCAATGCCGGCCCCGGCTTTCGTATGCACCTTTCACCCACCCACGGGGAGGGCCGCGACGTGGGTCGTCCGGTCATCGATATGCTGTTCCCTGACAGTGAGGCCACTGGACGCATCCCTATTGCGGCGGTCACCGGCACCAATGGCAAGACCACCACGGTGCGGTTGCTCTCGCACCTGCTGCGCCAGGCGGGACGCAGCGTCGGCATGGCCTGTACCGGGACCATCGAGATCGATAACCATGTGATCATGCGCGGTGACTACAGTGGCCCCCAGGCAGCGGCGATCGTCCTGCGTGAGCCCACGGTCGAGTGCGCTGTGCTGGAAGTCGCACGCGGCGGCATCATGCGCCGTGGTCTGGGTTTCGACGAGTGTGATGTGGGCGTGCTGCTCAATATCGCCAGCGACCACCTGGGTGAGCACGACATTCATACCCTCGATGAACTGGCGCGCTGCAAAACGGTGGTCATCGACGCCGTCCGTCAGGGGGGGACGGCGGTGCTTAATGCCGACGATCTACGGGTGCTGGAAGGTCAGGAGTGGGCCCGAGGCGATATCATCTTCTTCACGCTGGACCCCCATTCCCGCCCCGTCCGTCAGCATGTCCGCGAACAGGGCATCGCTTTTACCGTTCACAACGAGCGTATCGTGATGCGCCAGGGTCACGTTGAAGCCGAGGTGATTCCGGTAGTGGACGTGCCGATCACCTTTGAAGGCCATGCGCGCTTCAATGTGGCCAATGCCCTGGCAGCCAGTGCCGCCGCCTATGCGCTGGGCCTGTCGATCGCCGATATCCAGAGGGGCCTGCAGACCTTCCATCCCACGCCGGGTCAGAACCCCGGGCGTACCAACCTGATCGACGCCGACGGCATGAAGGTGCTGATCGACTATGGCCATAACGTCCCGGCGCTAGAGGCGCTGAGCGAACTGGTCGGCTGCATTCCGGCCCGCCGACGCATCAGCGTGGCAAGCGCCCCCGGCAACCGCCGCGACGAAGACCTGTTCACGCTGGGCACTCTGCTGGCCAGGATGCACGATGTCGTCTTTATCTATGAAACCGATGCCCGCGGCAGAACCCCCGGTGATGCTGCTCGCCTGCTGCGCGAAGGGGCCGAATCAATCCCGGGGGACTGCCGTGTCGAGGTCATCATGGAAGAGCAGGAAGCTGTCGACCGGGCCTTTAATGAGGCCGGCGAGGGCGATCTGCTGGTATTGCTGATCGACGATGTCGAGGGCGCCATTGAGCGTATCCGGGGGCGTCGCTTCCAGCCAGCTGCAGCCACGACACCCGACGGTGAGCCGACATGATGCCCGCCAACGCCCAGGACCAACTGCTGACCCTGCTGCGGGTGGGCAGTATCTTCGCACCGGACCCTCTAGAAGCGACCGATATCCTGATTGCCGACGGCCGGATTGCCGCGCTGGGCCGTGATATCGAAATCCCGGTGGGCTGGCCCATCCAGGTGGTGGAGGCACGTCATCTTATCGCCGTGCCCGCCTTTATCGATCAGCACGTCCACGTCACCGGCGGCGGTGGCGAAGGCGGCTGTGGCACCCGCTGTCCGGAAATCACCGCCCACGAAATCGCCTCGATGGGGATTGGCACGGTGGTGGGGGTGCTGGGCACCGACAGCATCAGCCGCTCTCCGGCTGACCTGCTGGCCAAGGTGCGTGGACTCAGGGCCGACGGCATATCGGCCTACATGTACACCGGCGCGTATCGCGTCCCGCCGCCCACGCTGACTGGCGACCTCCAGCGTGATCTGGCCTGGATACCTGAGGTGATAGGCCTAGGCGAAATTGCCATCTCGGACCATCGCTCGAGCCAGCCGCGCCAGGATGAAATCGAACGTATCGTCAGTGATACCCGTGTGGGCGCCATGCTGGCGGGCAAGCGGGGTATCTGCCATTTCCACCTTGGGGACGGTAAGCGGGGCCTGGAACCGCTGCGCAGGTTGCTAACCGAAACCGAAATTCCCGCCGATCAAATCATCCCCACCCATGTCAATCGCCATCCCGCTTTGCTTGAGGAAGCCGCTGCGTACGCGTTCGCCTTCGGTGCCTGTGTCGACGTCACCGCCTTTGAAGAACCCGGCGACGGTCTTTCAGCCTTTGACGCGGTGTCGCGGCTACTCGAGTGCGGTGTTCCCCCCGAGCGCATTACCATGAGCTCCGATTGCAACGGCAGCTTGCCTGAATTCGATACCCAAGGCGCTTACCTGGGCATGAAAGTGGCCCGCAACACGACATTGATTGCGGACTGGCAACGCCTCGTTCGTGACGGTGTACTGCCTATCGAGGCGGCGTTGGGCCTGATTTCAACCAGTGTGGCTCGAGTGCTTGGGTTACATGACATCAAGGGACGAATAGCCATCGGCTTCGATGCCGATGTGGTGCTTCTCGGCAGCGAACTTCAACCGCAACTGACGTTCGTGGCGGGAAAATGTATTTATGACGTGGACCGTGTGAAAAAGAGTGCCGGAGAGTGTTTCAGCACTGATTAGCATGCCGTATGCACATTTTGTAATAAAGGCTTTGACCGGCAACCAAGGGTGAGTGCTAGTATCGGCTCAAGACGACATTGGCGGGCCTACTGTGGCGATGGCCAGGTCGATCCTGTGGCCCAGCGGCGCTGGTTCTTAGTGATCTTTAATGGCGAGTTGCCCGATGACTCAGGTTTCCCTGCCCTTCACTCGTGAAGAGTATGCTAACCGCCTGTGGAAGGTGCGTGCTGAAATGGCCGGTAGAGGCATTGACGTATTGATCGTCAGTGACCCCTCTAACATGGCGTGGCTGACCGGTTACGACGGTTGGTCGTTTTATGTGCATCAGTGCGTTCTGGTGGGTCTTGAGGGCGAGCCGGTGTGGTTTGGTCGCCGCATGGATGCCAATGGCGCACTGCGTACCTGCTGGATTGATCCAGAGAACATCACCTATTACCCGGATTACTACGTCCAGAATCCGGACATGCACCCCATGGAATACCTGGCCCAGTCGATCATGCCCGACCGGGGCTGGCACCTGGGCGTAGTCGGCATGGAAATGGACAACTACTATTTCTCCGCTCAAGCTTACCTGAGCCTTTTGCGTTCATTGCCCCACGCGCGCTTCATGGATGCCAACGCCCTGGTCAACTGGTGTCGGAAGATCAAGTCACCTCAGGAAATTGCCTATATGCGTATTGCCGCCAAGATTGTGGAAGGCATGCATTCGCGTATTCTGGAGGTGATGGAGCCCGGGGTGCCCAAAAGCAAGCTGGTCTCGGAAATTTACCGCGTGGGTATCGAAGGCTGGAAAGACGAAAACGGCAAGGTGTTCGGCGGCGATTATCCTGCCATTGTTCCGATGCTGCCGACGGGTAAAGACGCAGCGGCGCCCCATCTGACCTGGGATGATACGCCGTTTCGTGAAGGCGAAGGCACGTTTTTCGAGATCGCCGGCGTGTTCAAGCGCTACCACGCCCCGATGTCGCGCACGGTCTTTCTGGGCAAGCCGCCGATGGACTTTATCCGTGCGGAGTCGGCGCTGCTGGAAGGCATTGAGAACGGCCTGGCAGTGGCCAAGCCGGGTAATCGTACGGCGGATATTGCCATGGCGCTGGGGGCGGCCATGGATAAATACGGTTTTGACCGCGGCGGCGCTCGCTGCGGTTACTCCATTGGCCTTTCTTACCCGCCCGACTGGGGCGAGCGCACCATGAGTTTGCGTCCCTCGGATGACACTATCCTGGAACCCGGCATGACGTTTCACTTTATGCCCGGCCTGTGGGATGACGACTGGGGACTGGAAATTACCGAAAGCATTTTGATCACCGAAGACGGCTGCGAAACCCTGGCCAATTTTCCGCGCCAGCTGTTTGTTAAGTAAAAGGAAGACACCATGACGATACCCTCCAGCCAACAGCGGCCCAGTCCGATTTCGGCCACCGTGGATTTTGACGCCGACGGCGTGCAGCACGGTTTTTTAAAGCTGCCCATCTCCACCGATGAATCCGCCTGGGGCGCGGTGATGATTCCGGTCACCGTAGTCAAAAACGGTGACGGTCCCACGGCGCTGCTGACCGGTGGTAACCACGGCGACGAGTACGAAGGCATTACCTCGCTGTTGAAGCTGTCTTCAACGCTGAAAGCGGAAGACGTCACCGGGCGGGTGATTATCGTGCCATGCATGAATACCCCGGCTGTCATGGCCGGCAAGCGCACCTCGCCAATGGATAAAGGCAATCTTAATCGCAGCTTCCCGGGTGACCCTAATGGCGGTGTCACCTCTCAAATTGCCGATTACTTCACCCGCGTGCTGGTGCCGATGAGCGATGTGGTACTCGACCTGCACTCCGGCGGCCGCACGCTGGATATCCTGCCGTTTGGCGCCTCTCATGTACTAGACAACAAAGCCCAGCAGCAGGCAGCCCTTGAAGGCGCGAAAGCTTTCGGTGCTCCCTACGCCATGGTGATGTTCGAGCTGGATGCCGAGAAACTTTTCGACACCGCCTGTGAGCGCCAGGGCAAGGTTTTTGTCGCCACAGAGCTTGGGGGCGGCGGCACCTCCACCCCGGAGAGCATCGCCATTACGCAACGCGGCGTGCGCAACTTCCTGATTCACTACGGTCTGGTAGACGGCGAGGTGGAAATGCCCTCGGGCGGGCAGGTGTATCTCGATATGCCCGATGCCAGTTGTTACGTGCAGAGCCAGCACTCTGGCGTGCTGGAGCTGTTGGTCTCGCTGGGTGACGAAGTGACAAAAGGCCAGACACTTGCCTACGTGTACGACATGACCCGCAGCGGCACCGAGCCGGTTGCTTACAGGGCTGAGCGCGACGGTATTCTGATGGCCCGTCGAGCGCCCTCGCTGATCAATATGGGGGACACCCTGGCGGTGATCGCCGATGTTGTTGAGCGCCTGGAGGCGTAACATTCACCGTGATGAAACTTGACCGTTACGATCTGAAAATTCTCGATATCCTCTCCCGCGATGGGCGGATCACCAAGTCGAAGCTGGCCGAAGCGATCAACCTCTCGGTTAGTCCATGCTGGGAGCGGGTAAAGCGCCTGGAAAATGCCGGTATCATTCAAGGTTACAGTGCACGCATTGATACCGACGTGCTGGTGCCGCGCAACCCTGTCTGGGTACAAATCGAGCTCAAGCAGCACAATGCCGACAGCTTTACCCGCTTTGAAGCCCTGGTGATGCAAACCCCGGAAGTCACCGAGTGCGTCGCGGTAGGAGGCGGCGTGGATTACCTCGTCAAGTTCGAGGCGCGCACCATCGATAGCTATCAGCGCCTGATGGACAAGTGGCTGGTCTCGGATGCAGGTATCGAGCGCTACTTTACTTATATTGTGACCAAGACCGTCAAGCAGGAGCCTATCGGCATCGATATTAACGTTTAGTGCTTCAAAAGTTGAAATATTGATATTGCTAGGCACTTGGTCAACGCCAATTCAGCGCTTCGTTGGCTTACTATGAGATAAATGACCTTTATTCACTCACCTAATGGAATACACGCACCTGAATCACCGAGCTATACCGTAAGGCTAAGCTCAAACAACCCGTTCGCCTAACGCAGAGAGAACACGATGTCTTACTTCACCATTGCTGGTGTCCAAATGCATGCCCTGCACCATGGCGATAATACCGAAGCCATGCGTCATCGAGTTGACGCACTCATGACCCGCTTTCCTCAGGTTCAGATGGTGCTGTTCAGTGAGTTAATGCCGATGGGGGCTTCACCCCATCATGCCCAGCCATTGCCCAGTGATACCGAGGCGATGTTTTGTCAACTGGCGTTACAGCATCGCATCTGGTTGATACCTGGTTCCATGTTTGAGCAGGTCGGCGACCATATTTACAACACCTCCGTGGTCATTAATCCCATGGGTCAGGTGGTAGCGCGTTACCGCAAAATGTTCCCGTTCCGTCCCTTTGAAGCCGGTGTGGAAAGCGGCAGCGAATTTGTTGTCTTTGACGTGCCAAACGTCGGGCGCTTTGGCATCTCGATTTGCTACGACATGTGGTTTCCGGAAACGACTCGAACCCTTGCCGCCATGGGCGCTGAGGTCATTCTGCATCCCACCATGACCGATACCATTGATCGGGACCTGGAGCTTTCCATTGCCCGCACCAGCGCGGCGCTCAACCAGTGTTACTTCTTCGATATCAACGGTGCTGGCGCCTTGGGCAACGGCCGCTCAATTGTGGTTGGACCTTCTGGTGATGTCATCCATCAGGCAGGGAGTGGCGAACAAGTAATGCCCATCGAGATTGACCTGAACCGGGTGAGACGCGAACGCGAGAGAGGCCTGCATGGTCTTGGCCAGCCGCTCAAGAGTTTCCGTGACCGGAAGGTGAACTTCTCTATCTATGCAAGCGAAGGCGGCTCTTCACCATTTCTGGATACCTTAGGGCCATTGGTAAAGCCTGCTCGCGCTGACCTTGAGACGCCGCCGGAACATTAATCCCGGCAATGGCCGGCAAAGGGAGACCATCGATGAAATTTCTGTTGGATCTGATGCGTCGGCTATTGCGCCCCGCGCAGAACAATAAGGCCGCTAGCGATGCTATTGAGCCGTCAAGCGCTCCGTCACAGACAACGCTTGATAACACGCGCACTCCTTCCGCCACCCAGGGAGCATCAACCATGAGCAAGATCACCTCCATTGCCGATGTTCGTCGTCACTTTCGCAATAATCAGGAACCGATTTACTTCATATCAGCGACCAACTTCAATCTGTTGGGGATTGGCGACTGGGTGAGCAATTTTCGCCATATCAACTATATAGACTGTTTTGAGGGGCAGCAGCGAAACGTTTTTGTGCCTAAAGAAAAATTCCCGCGCGATTTTGAAGGCATCGAAGATATCAACAACTACCTGCTTGAACACAAGGAAGTGATCGATTTTATTCAGTCGCGATCCAGCGGTGATAACGCCGGTATTGCGTCTTTCCTGATGTTTGATGAGCATACCGAAGAGATCTGCAAGCAACTGGGGCTCAAGATTGCTTTTCCCCCGGCGACGTTACGCCAGCGCATGGATAACAAGATCGAGACGGTGCGCATCGGCAATAAAGCGGGCGTGCCAAGCGTGCCCAATGTACTGGCGAAAGTCGGCAGCTATCAGGAGCTATGTGAGGTCAGTAAAGAGCTCGGCAGCGACCTGGTGGTGCAGACCGCCTTTGGCGACTCGGGGCATACCACCTTTTTCATTGCCAATGAAGAAGACTATTACAAGCACGCCGAAGAGATTGAGGCCGAGCCCGAAGTCAAGATCATGAAGCGGATCAATTGTCGTGGCTCGGCGATAGAAGCCTGCGCCACGCGTTGTGGAACCGTCGTTGGCCCCTTGATGACAGAGCTTGTCGGGTTCAAGACATTGACACCCTACAAGGGCGGCTGGTGCGGCAACGAGATGTTCTCTGGTGCCTTTACCCAGGAAGTACGTGACAAGGCGCGCGACTATACGTTCCAGTTCGGTGAGGCGCTTCGCGAGGAGGGGTATCGCGGCTATTTCGAGCTCGACTTCCTGATCGATATGGATACCGACGACGTCTACCTTGGCGAGCTCAATCCGCGCGTCACCGGCGCCAGTTCACTGACTAACGTGGCGGCGTTCGCTCACTCCGATATCCCGCTGTTCCTTTTCCACTTGCTGGAGTTTTCAGACCTCGACTTCGATCTTGATATCGATGATATCAATGAGCGCTGGGCGCACCCCGAGAGCGTCGATAGCTGGAGTCAGCTGGTGATCAAGCATACCGACGAGAGCGTTGACCTGTTGACTCGGGCCCCAAAGACGGGGGTATGGCGTATCAGTGACGATGGCAGCATCAACTATGACCACTATAGCTACCATCCCCACGCCGCTGAAAACGAGCAGGAAGCCTTCTTTATGCGCATTAGCGGAGCCGGTGATTTCCGCTACGAAGGCGCTGACCTTGGCATTCTGATCACCCGTGGCCGTTTGATGGACGACGATTTCAATCTTAATGAGCGGGCGAAGGCCTGGATCAAAGGCATTCGCGGTGAATATGCTGGTCAAGCGCTGCAAGATCCTGTGGTGGAGGGAGTTGCCGTCAGCCATGCGATTGGCGGTGGCAACTTCAAAATTCTGTGAGTATTGACGGAAAGTTGTCAGCGGGCCGTTCGCCAGGCGTTGAGCTGGACAAGGCGTTGACGTTTCGCACCGTTCATGAAGAGCAGGCGGGACTCAAGTGGCAATCGCTGTTTGATTACCACTGGCCTGCTTATGAACCCTGGTACCTGTCCGAAGGTGAGCGTGAAAGGCCCTCCTATCTGGAGTGCTACAACGCCCTACGTCACTACATGCCGGAGTTGCTGGAAACCTATCGCACCTTGTGCGCACTGACCGGTGGGGGCGACCTGGCGTCGCGGCTGCTCAGTCTGTATCGGCCGCCGCCCTATATCACCGGTTGTTCCCAGGCGGTGTTGGCAAGGCCGTCTTCTACCGTGCTGGCACGCAACTATGATTATCCACCGGAACTGTGCGAGGGCACGATTCTCTACACCCGTTGGAATCAGCGCCGTGTGATCGCCATGTCGGACTGTCTGTGGGGCGTGCTGGATGGGATGAATGATTCGGGGCTTGCCGTTTCCCTGGCCTTCGGTGGGCGCAAGGTGGTGGGGGATGGCTTCGGCGCGCCGATCATTCTGCGCTATATCCTTGAATTCTGCGATACGGTGCCCGAAGCGGCGGCCGTACTCGAGCGGGTGCCCACGCACATGGCTTACAACATTACCGTGACAGACGCCAGTGGGCGCTATGTCACGGCGATGATTGCGCCAGACCGCCGCGCCAATATCCGGCGAGTCGCGGTGGCCACCAATCATCAAAAGAAAATTGAATGGTATGCCCACGCGCTGGCCTCGGAAACGCTGATTCGCGAGCGTCAGCTTTCGATCCTGGTGGACGATGGCGAGACCACTAATGAGCGTCTGATCTCGGCTTTTTCCGCTCCTCCTCTATTTCGCCACGACTACCAGCGTGGCCTTGGAACCGTGTATACCTCTGTGTATTACCCCAAGGAAGGGCTTGTTGAGTTTCGTTGGCCCGGCAGGGTGCTGGATTTGAGTTTCGATAAATTTTGCGAAGAACAAATAATCGTGCGTTACGGCTTACGAGGGCTGTACGGCTGATTGAATCGTTGCCGACGCCAATGCGTTGCTAGATAAATACCGACAAAGGATGGGTGTCGTCATGTCAGAGAATAATCCTACCGAAACGTCCTACACCGCCTTGGGTTTTTATCACAAAATCTCCCAATTGCGTGCCGACACCTGGAATGCACTGAAACGTGACCTGGGTATTTTGACAAGGCTTGAGGATGAGGGCCGCGCCAAGAATCTGGTCAAGGCCATTGACGTTAAACTGACTCGCCTGGAAATCATTGAGGATTATCATGCGTTTCCGTCCAAGGAAGATTTTCGCCACCTGTGGACACTCTTCAACCGGGGGGAGTACGCGCTGCTGGACAAAGTCGTAAAGCGACTGGTAAGAGCCTTGATCAGCGAATCCTACCGCCGTCGCCATGTCGATCTCTCCGAGACGGATGCCGGTTCAGAAGACATGGAAGCACTCGATGCGCTCAATCAGCTGCGCCGCGGACACCCTGCTTCCAACAGTTCGGCACAACCTTATTTCGAGCTGTTGATCGTCGACAACCTCTCCAACCAGGAAGAGGAGGTGGTGCGCGAAGCGTTTCACAATATGCGTCGTCCCGAGGATCGTTTTGTCTATGACGTGGTGACGGTAAAGAGCTTCGAGGATGCATTGATTGCCATCCTGGTCAATCCCAATATTCAGGCCTGCCTGATCCGCTACGAGTTTCCCTACAAGTCAAAGTACAACCTCAGTGCCCTGCGTAATTACCTGGAAGGCCTGTCGGAAAAGGAACTGGAGCATCAAACGGAAGCCGAGCGCAGTATCTTGCTCAGCTCGATGATTCATGAACTGCGTCCCGAGATTGATCAGTTCCTGGTCACCAGTGGCGATGTGGAGGCCACGGCGAGCCGGGACATTCAATATTTCAACCGTATCTTCTACCGTGAAACGGATTATATCGAGCAGCACCACACCATTCTGCGCGCGATCGATAGCCGTTATCGTACCCCCTTCTTTGATGCCTTGCGTGAGTACAGCAAAAAGCCCACAGGGGTGTTTCACGCCATGCCCATTTCCAGGGGTAAGTCGGTGACCCGCTCCCATTGGGCGGGCCACATGATCGACTTCTACGGCATCAATATATTTCTGGCTGAAACGTCGGCGACATCCGGAGGTCTCGACTCTCTGCTACAACCCTTCGGGCCGATTAAAAAGGCGCAAGAGTATGCCGCCCGGGCCTTCGGAGCGCGTCGCAGTTTTTTCGTCACCAATGGCACCTCAACGGCCAACAAGATCGTGGTACAAGCCCTCATCAAGCCGAGGGACATCGTGCTCATCGATCGTGACTGTCACAAGTCGCACCACTACGGCATGGTGCTGGCCGGGGCGCATGTCAGTTATCTGGATTCCTATCCACTCGACGACTACTCCATGTACGGCGCAGTGCCGCTGCGCGACATCAAGAAGACACTGCTTACCTACAAGCGCGCTGGCCAGTTGCACAAGGTCAAGATGCTATTGCTGACCAACTGCACCTTCGATGGCATCGTGTATAACGTACGCCGCGTAATGGAAGAGTGTCTGGCGATCAAGCCTGACCTGGTATTTCTGTGGGACGAAGCCTGGTTCGCTTTCGCTGGCTTCAACCCCACTTATCGGCCGCGTACCGCGATGAACACGGCAAGCACCCTGCGATATCGTTACCGCAGTGAAAGCTATCGTGAAGAATATGCGGCCTGGAAAGCCGAGTTCGACAAGCTCGATCCGGAAGATGATGCGACCTGGCTTGACCAGCGACTGATGCCCGACCCGGATCAGGTACGCATTCGTACCTATGCGACCCATTCGACGCACAAAACGCTGACTTCCTTGCGACAAGGCTCGATGATTCACGTCTGGGATCAGGACTTTCGCCAGAAGGTGGAGGCCTCTTTCCATGAGGCCTACATGACGCATACCTCAACCTCTCCCAATTACCAAATTGTGGCATCGCTGGACGTAGGACGTATGCAGGCGGAAATGGAGGGCTTCGAGCTGGTGCACTCCCAGGTCGAAACGGCGCTGTCCCTCCGCGAACAGCTTTATACTCACCCGTTACTGCAAAAATATTTCCGTGTACTTAAAAATAGCGACATGGTGCCTGAGGCTTATCGTGAGTCGGGTGTCGAGTCCTATTATGACCCGGTGACCGGCTGGAACAAAATGGAGGAAGCCTGGGCACGCGATGAGTTTGTGGTGGACCCTTCCCGCGTGACCATCGCGATCGGCAATACAGGGGTCGATGGCGATACCTTCAAGAACGAATACCTGATGAATAAGTACGGTATTCAGATTAACAAGACATCACGCAATACCGTGCTGTTCATGACCAATATCGGCACGACGCGCGGATCAATTGCCTACCTGTTGGATGTGCTAATGAAGCTGGCTAAGGAGTTCGAGTATCGTCTGGAAGACAGCAGCCGCCCCGAGCGCAAGATCATCGAACAGCAGGTGCATTCCCTGAATCATGATCTGCCCCCGTTGCCTGACTTCAGTCGCTTTCACGATGCCTTTCGTCCGAATGCCGACACGCCCCAGGGCGATATCCGTTGCGCCTACTTCCTTAGTTACGAGGAAGAAAACACCGAATATCTTCGTTTCGATAACGGCAAATTGCAGGCGCAGATGCGTGAGGGACGGGATGTGGTGTCTGCAAGCTTCGTGATCCCCTATCCGCCGGGCTTCCCGGTCTTGGTGCCTGGGCAGGTCATCAGCGAGGAAATTCTCGACTTTCTTCAAGCGCTGGATGTGACCGAGATCCATGGCTACCGGCCGGAGTTAGGACTGGTGGTATTTACCGAGGAGGCACTGCTGAACCCGGCAGACGGCTGAGCCTTGGTATAGGCACTGATGGAGGAGCGCCGCCAGCCAATTAGAGGCGGCGTTGGTATGGCACATCAACGGGAGTATGGTCGCTTATACGGACTTGATTGCGCCCTTCACGCTTCGCCTCGTAGAGTGCACTGTCGGCGGCGATGATGATTTCATCGAGCTTGGTATGGGTATCGACCGGCGCGGTATATCCCCCTGCGCTTATGGTTACCTGTCCTAATGGGCTTTTTTGATGGGCAATTTCCAGGTTCGCGACTTTGCTGCGAATATGCTCCGCGAGTGACCAAGCGCCGTGTGCTGACAGGTGGCTGTCTGAATGTAGGACAAGAAATTCTTCGCCACCAAAGCGGCATACCAAATCCTCTGGACTACAAGCGGAGCGAATGGCGCCGGCAACAGCTTGTAAACAGTTGTCTCCCTCGGCGTGGCCATAATGGTCATTGAAGGGTTTGAAGTAATCGATATCTACAATCACCACGGCAAAACGTTTATGCGCTGTGGGTTGTTTAAACAGCATAGTGGCGTAGTGGACTAAAGCGCGACGATTAGCCAGTCCGGTAAGAGGGTCAAGACGGGATATCTTCTCGAGCTCTGCATTCTGCATCGACAGGGTTTCGCCTAGCCGGTCTGCGTGGACTTTAGCCATATACAGTCTCAGAGATTCAGCTGAAAAACGGTAATTGGCGATGAGCGTCAATACAAATGTGGGTAAGCCAAGAGCTAAATGATTGAGTATGTAATGGCTATCGACGCCCTCTAAAAACCAAATCGTTGTGTAAAGGCAAGCAAACACAAATAGTGAGCCATACACGCTATATTCGAAGGGTGGCGTGATGACAATCGTAATGACTAAAATGAATACGAGTCCTGCATAGAAGTAATCTAGTACGCCGGGAGCCGATGAGCCCAGTAGCACTGCGCACCATACGACAGTTCCCATGCAGACGACGAGAACACCAGCAAGCTCCTTACGGCGAATAGAAACAGGACGCTTGTAATAAAAAAATAAAAAGACGGTTATGGGCCCCACAACCAATGCACGCAATAGCACTGACCGAAAAGTGACATCACGGAGTAAAAAAATATCCACAAAAGTGTAAGAGAAATAGAAAAGCGCCAATACTGTTGTTAACACAAAAAGTGATCGCAAACGCTCGTCGTGGCGATCAAGGTCGTACTGCTCCCGGACCGTTACGTTGCCGATACGCTGGGAGAGCTGTTGAAAATAATCCAGTCGATACACGAGTCCGTCCATGGTGGCCACTAGCGTGAAGACATTGAGTAAGTGAAAGTATTAAATAATATTCATTTTATATCGACTAATGCCACAAAAACTTAAACTGAATCAAAATCTAAAATACATTCCCGGCGACCATCATGATGAGTCCATCATGATGGCTCAGCTTTTTGCGACGTCTCGCCAAAAAAAAGCGTTGGAAAAGCGGTTTTGACAAAAAAACTCGCGTCATACGTCGGTCCTTTCAAAAACACTTCGTGCGCAATCTCCCTTAGGCTAGACACATCGAAACACGACGGCTCAGGGCCGTCATTTTTAATGTGCAACGGCTGTCGCCCACGCCAGGCGTCAACCAGGGGAGGTTTCCATGACCACACTATCGACTACGCTCGCCAAGCGCCTGGAAGACCCGCGCCTTTTCCGTCAGTATGCCTACGTGAACGGCAAGTGGACCCATGGCGAAGGCGGTCGAGAAGAAGCCGTGATTGATCCGGCAACCGGCGAAGCCATTGGCCATATTCCGCTGATGGAAGCCGAACAGATCACCGCGGCGGTTGATGCCGCGGAAGATGCCTTTGTGCAGTGGCGGGCACTACGCGCCGATGAACGCTGCGAGAAACTGCTGGCGTGGTATGACTTGATTCAAGCCAACCGCGAAGATCTGGCCACCATCATGACGCTGGAGCAGGGCAAGCCGTTGCCTGATGCACGTGGTGAAGTCGAGTATGGTGCGAGCTTTGTGCGCTGGTTTGCTGAAGAGGGCAAGCGGACCTACGGTAACACCATTCCCAGCCCGATTCCCAACGCCTCGCTGGGTACCATCAAGGAGCCGGTGGGCATATCGGCAATGATTACGCCATGGAACTTCCCGTTGGCAATGATTACCCGCAAAGCCGCAGCGGCCCTGGCAGCAGGCTGCCCGGTGATCATCAAACCGGCCAACGAGACCCCGTTTTCTGCGCTCGCGCTGGCCGAATTGGCTGAGCGTGCGGGGATTCCGGAAGGCATTTTCAATGTCGTGCTGGGCGATCCCCCCGAAGTGTCCAGGATTCTGTGTTCCGAGCCGCGTATTCGGGCACTGTCGTTTACCGGATCTACCCGCGTCGGACGCATCCTGATCGAGCAAAGCGCCAACACCGTCAAGCGACTCTCATTGGAGTTGGGCGGTAACGCGCCCTTTATTGTCGGTCCGGATATGGATCCCAAGGAAGCAGCCTATGCGGCGGTTGCGGCCAAGTTCCAGACCGCCGGGCAGGACTGCCTCGCCGCCAACCGTATTCTGGTGCACGAATCCATCCACGATGAGTTCGTCGCGCAGTTTGCCGAGCGCATGTCTGCACTCACCGTGGGCAATGGCCTGCAAAGTGAAATAGACCTGGGGCCCTTGATCCATCGCCAAGCGGTAGAAAAAGCCGCCTCCATCGTTGATGACGCTGTCTCTCGCGGCGCCACCATGGTAGCGGGCGATCAGAGCCAGGCACCTGGCGAAAACTTCTTCATGCCCGTGTTGCTGACCGGTGTCACGCCACAGATGAAAGTATGGCGGGAAGAAAACTTCGCCCCGGTTGCCGGTATTACCGCTTACCGCGATGATGATGAAGCGATCGAGATGGCCAACGACACTGAATACGGTCTGGCCGCGTATATCTACACCCACGATATCCGCCGCATCTGGAAGCTGATGCGCGCGCTGGAATATGGCATGGTCAGCGTCAATTCGGTGAAGATGACGGGTCCCCCGGTGCCATTCGGCGGTGTGAAGCAGTCCGGACTTGGCCGTGAAGGCGGTGCTACCGGTATCGATGAATATCTCGAAACCAAGTATTACTGTCTTGGAGCCCTGGGCTCCGTGTCCGGGAGCTAGTCAAAAAAGCTCGCCATATTTTCAACACCCTCCCCGCTGATCGGGGAGGTTTACCGTATAGAGAGAACACTATGAGCTTGCACCAGGATCTGATTGAACGTGATCGCAACGTCACCTTCCACGCATCCACTCATCTGCGCGACTTCGCCCATGGCGATGCCCCGGGGCGCGTAATTACCGGCGGTCAAGGTATCAATATCGTGGATAAAGACGGTCGCGAGTTTATCGACGGCTTTGCCGGGCTTTACTGCGTCAATATTGGCTATGGTCGCACCGAAGTGGCCGAGGCGATTTACAAGCAAGCACTGGAGCTCTCTTACTACCACACCTATGTGGGCCACTCGAATGAACCGCAGATTGAGCTTTCCGAGCAGATTCTGAAAATCGCCGGTATGAACATGTCGAAGGTTTATTACGGCATGTCCGGTTCGGACGCCAACGAAACCCAGCTCAAGATTGTGCGCTACTACAACAACGTGCTGGGTCGCCCACAGAAGAAAAAGGTCATTTCGCGGATGCGGGGCTACCACGGTTCCGGTATTGCATCGGGGTCACTGACCGGTCTGAAAGCGTTCCACGATCATTTCGATCTGCCGATTGAGACCATCCGCCACACCGAAGCACCGCATTACTACCTGCGCGCCGCCGAACAGCACGGCATGTCCGAGCTTGAGTTCTCGGCTTTCTGCGCCGACAAGCTGGAAGCGATGATTCTGGAAGAAGGACCGGACACGGTAGCCGCCTTTATCGGTGAGCCTGTGTTAGGCACCGGCGGCATCGTGCCGCCGCCGGAAGGCTATTGGGACGCGATTCAAACGGTACTGGCCAAGTACGATGTCCTGCTGATTGCCGACGAAGTGGTCTGTGGTTTCGGCCGCACGGGCTCTGATTTCGGCAGCCACCACTACAACATGAAGCCTGATCTGGTGACCATCGCCAAAGGCCTTACCAGCGCCTATCAGCCACTCTCCGGTGTCATTGTAGGCGAGAAAGTCTGGCAGGTACTCGAGCAGGGCACCGGCGAGTATGGCCCCATCGGCCACGGCTGGACCTACTCTGGCCATGCACTGGGCTGCGCGGCCGGACTTGCCAACCTGGCGATCATCGAGCGTGAAAATCTGGTGGGCAACGCTGCCGAAACCGGCGCCTACTTCCAGCAGCAGCTCAAGGCAAACTTCGAGGGCCACCCGCTGCTAGGTGATGTTCGCGGTGTTGGCCTGATGGCGGCGCTGGAGTTCTCACCGGATGCCAAACAGCGCCTGCATTTTGATCCGGCGCTGAAAGTTGGGCCTCGTGTGGCGGCCGCCGCCATGGAAGAGAACCTGATTGCCCGCGCCATGCCCCAGGGCGATATTCTCGGCTTTGCGCCGCCGCTGACCATTAATCGCGGTGAGGTGGACGAGATGATTGGCCGCGCCAAGCGCGCCATCGACCGTGTTACCGATGAGCTGGTGCGCGCAGGCGACCTGAAAACCGGTGAAAAGGAAGCCGCGTTTACGGTCTGATTCGTAGGGCGATAGCCAAAACGCCGCTGCCTGATTCTTGGCAGCGGCGTTTTTGTTTTTCAACGCCTCGACTATGCTAAATACACGCCATAATCCGAGAATCTAAGGAGTTTCCATGCAGCCCGTATTAGCTTTCGATGTATACGGCACGCTGATTGATACCCAGGGGGTTAAGGCTGAGCTTGAAAGACGTCTGCCCGAGCGGGATAAAGCGGCCGAATTTGCCCGCCGTTGGCGCGACAAGCAGTTGGAGTACAGCTTTCGCCATGGCTTGATGGGCGCCTATGTGCCGTTTGTAGAATGCACCCGGGAAGCCTTGGTATTCACCGACCGTGCGTTGCAAACCGGCCTCTCCGACAATGACTATGATCACCTGATGGCGGTTTATGCCGAATTGCCCGCCTTTCCTGATGTCGTGCCAGCGATTGACCAGCTTCGCGATGCCGGTATGCGTTGTGTGGCGTTTTCCAATGGCACGTCTGACGCCGTCTCGGCGCTGCTGAAACGTGCAGGCGTTGACCAGCATATGGATGACGTTGTCAGTGTTGACGATATCAAGCGCTTCAAGCCCGACCCGGCGGTGTATGCGTTTTTAAGGACCCGGTTGGAAACCCGCCCTGAAAATACCTGGCTGATTTCCAGCAATCCTTTTGATGTGATCGGAGCGACCCATGCGGGGTTGCGCAGTGCCTGGGTACGCCGCAGCTCTGATGCCCCCTTCGACCCCTGGGGAATCGAACCCGATATGACGGTCACCGATCTGGAAACCCTGGCTAACCGGCTGCTCAAATAATTGACAAGGAGGAACTATGCGCCCTTTTTATGGGTTGGGAATCGCGGTACTTGGCGGACTGTTGAGCCAGCCGGTTCTTGCCGAGCGTGACAACGGCATTGAACATGTCATCAGTGATTCAGCTTACAGCACCGTCGTGAGGCAGCTTAATACGGCGCTGGAGGATAATGGCCTGAACATTATGGCCACCGTCAATCACGGGCAAAACGCGGCCAACAACGACCTTGAGCTACCGCCTACCATGACGTTTATCTTTGGTAATCCCAAGGTCGGCACCCCCATGATGCAGTGCCAGGGAAGCGTCGCATTGGACCTTCCGCAAAAGATGGTGGTGCGCGAAACCGACGACGGCGTGCGTCTGGAGTGGAACGACCCTCACTATCTTGCTGAACGCCATGGTTTGGAAGAGTGCGATCTGCCCCTCGGTAATGTGGCGGATGTGCTACGTGACGTCGCAGAGAGCGCTGCTCAGTAAAACTGTCGAACCTTGGTCAAGTCACATTGTCCAGGTGGCGTGGCAAAGCGCATAATACGCAAGCGTTCAATGACTCAGGGTATAAGCATGTCAGAAAAAATCTATTGTGTGGCGGGTTTCAAGCCCAAGCCCGGTAAAGAAGAAGCGGTGTTTAAAGCGCTGCAGGCGTTAGAACCCAATGCGCATCGCGAAGATGCCTGCATCCACTACACCGTGACGCGACAGATCGATAACCCCTTTGCTCAGGGCACCAGCTACCCGATCGTTTTCCACGAAATTTGGGCCAGCCGCGAAGAGTTTGAAGCCCACTGCCAGCGCAAGGAAATCCAGGATTTTTTTGCCCAGCACGTTGAAGCACCCGATGGCGATATCGAAGATGCCAACGTGTGTGTGTACACCGACGAGCCCTGGGACTTCGACGCGCCATACGTGTAGCTTAAAGGTGTAGAATAAGGTTGAGTCAATACGCAAACGGAGAGGAGCCAATATGGCCGAGCAAAAAATGAACGTTGAAAGCTTTAACCTGGACCATACCAAGGTGAAAGCGCCCTATATCCGTTTAGCTGATATCAAAGAAGGCGAAAACGGAGATCGTATTCATAAATACGACCTGCGCATTTGCCAGCCCAATAAAGGCCATATGGACATGCCTGCGCTGCATTCGCTGGAGCACCTGCTGGCCGAAAAATCGCGCAACCACACCGATAAAGTGGTGGATATCAGTCCGATGGGCTGCCAAACCGGCTTTTATATCGCGATGATCAACCACGATGACTACGATGAAGTGGTGTCCATTGTCGAGAAAACGCTAAACGATGTGCTGGAAGCTACCGAAGTGCCTGCCTGCAACGAAATGCAGTGTGGCTGGGCAGCGAGCCATAGCCTGGAAGGTGCTCAGGAGCTTGCCAAAGCCTTGCTGGAAAAACGTAGCGAGTGGACTGAAGTGTTTGCCTGAGTGGTAAAAGGAAGCAGAAGTAAAGGCTGTTAGCCAAGCGCCTCCTGACGGGAGGCGTTCTAGCTTTATGACTTCTCGGTTGACCGCATGACTGGCCGCCGCTCTCTGTCCAGGCTAATGTAATGGCTTGTCCGGTGCAGCGGTTTTCGGCTTCGACAGTGGAAAAGACGCTTTATTGAACCGCCTGTTGATTCTGGTGGTCCATGGCCCTATAACATACCTATCATTCCTTACATGAGCCTTACATGGTCCTTCTGATCACGATTGCCGCCTTCTCCATCGGTTTTTCCTTTCTATGCTCGATTCTTGAAGCGGCATTACTTTCTATCACGCCAAGCTACATCGCCAAGCAGAAAGAAGATAACCCCAAGCTTCATGCATCGCTGACGCAGTTAAAAGACAATATTGATCGCCCGCTCGCGGCTATTCTGACCCTTAATACGATTGCCCATACGGTAGGGGCCACCGCCGTTGGCGCCCAGGCCGCAGTGGTATTTGGCGAAGCCTCTATTGCCATCGTATCGGCGGTGATGACCATGCTGATTCTGGTGCTCTCGGAGATTATCCCCAAAACGATTGGGGCGACTTACTGGCGGGGGTTGTCGCCGCTGTTGCCGCGTCTGCTCAAGCCGATGATCATCATTCTGCTGCCGTTTATTTGGATGTCGGAGCAAATCACCCGTCGCCTGGGCAAGTCTGAGCACGATGTTGATCTTCGCGATGAAATCAAAGTGCTTGCCCGGGTGGGGCTGGAAGAAAAAGTGCTGGATGCCGATGAAACGCGCACCATCGTCAATATGCTCAATTTGCACGAAATTCCGGTAGGCAAGGCGATGACACCGCGCACTGTCTGCCAGACAGTGCTGCCCCATCTGACGGTGGGAGAATTTGAAGAAACTTACAGCCATACACCGTTCACTCGCTTTCCGGTCATGGATAATGGTGAGCAGGCCTTTGGCTATGTGCATAAAGCGGATATGTATCATGCGGATGAGCACAGCATCATGAAAGACATGATGCATCCGATTGCCAGTGTGGATGTCTCAAGTAATGTGGAGCAGGTGTTTGCTTCAATGCTCAGTGACCGGCTGCACATGCGAGTGATTTACGACGAGCATGGTACCTTCGTTGGCTTGATTACCCTTGAAGACATCATTGAGACGATTCTTGGGCAGGATATCGTCGACGAGACCGACGACGTTGACAACTTGCGCAGCTACGCCAAACAGGTATGGCTGAAGCGGGTCAAACGAGAAACCAAAGCCGCTGAAAAGTCGGCTGGTTCTCATAGCGCCTAATTTTTATATACCGTCCAGAGTAATCAATGCCTTTGCTTATGCCGTTTTTATCACGGTGTGATGGTTTTGATTGGCTTGCTTAGCACTTTATGTTCTATAGTGATGGATCTGAAAGGCGCATAAAGCATTAGGGGTTTTGACCCACAGGAGGAAAACATGTCACTACGTATCAATGCAGTGGTTCCCGATTTTGAAGCCGAAACCAGCCAGGGACCCATTCGCTTTCACGATTGGATTGGCGACAGCTGGGCGATCCTGTTCTCTCACCCCAAAGACTTTACGCCCGTGTGCACCACCGAGTTTGGTGCCGTCGCCACGTTAAGCGATGAGTGGAAGAAACGCGGTACCAAGGTGATTGGTGTTTCGGTCGATGGCGTGGAAGATCACAAGCGCTGGGGCGACGACATTAAAACCGTGAGCGGCAGCGACGTTGATTTTCCGATCATTGCCGATGACGGGCTGACTGTCTCCAAGCTTTACGACATGTTGCCGGAAGACGCCTATCTACCGGATGGCCGCACGCCCGCTGACAGCGCCACGGTACGCTCGGTCTTCATCATCGGGCCTGACAAGCAGCTCAAGCTCTCCATGACCTACCCGATGACCGTAGGCCGCAACTTCGCTGAAATCCTGCGCGCACTGGATGCCTTGCAAGCTACCACCAAGCACGGCGTGGCGACCCCGGCAGACTGGACCGTCGGGCAGGATGTGATTATCCCGCCCAGCGTCTCCGACGAAGATGCGAAGCAAAAATTCGGCGATTACGAGACGGTGCTGCCGTATCTGCGTAAAACGCCGTTGAAGTAAGTTGTATCTTGAAGGCGGGGAATGAAAACCTGCCAAAAAAAGTGCCAGCCTTTCAAAAGGCTGGCACTTTTTATGATGGCCAGGAAAGCTAGCTGGCGGCTTTGAGCGTTAGCTGGTCGATAGACGACGATACATTACGCGACCCCGTCAGTATTTCATTCACGATCGTTTCAATTTCGCTGATGCTTGCCTGGCTCGACTCGCTGCGGTCTATGACTTGCTTCATGGTCTGAGTGGTGCGTGTAACAAGGTCACTGTTTTCCCTGAGCACCAGGGTAATGCTGTCGACCGCTTCACTCGACCCTTTGGCCAGTTGGCGAACCTCATTGGCAACAACGGCAAAGCCGCGCCCCTGCTCTCCGGCGCGAGCGGCTTCCACCGCCGCATTAAGCGAAAGTAAATTGGTCTGGTTGGCAATGTTGGCGATGGCCTCAGTAATCATGTTGATATTTTTTGCCTGCTCGTTGAGCGATTCAACCAGGCGTTGCGCCTCAGACAGCGCCTGGGCTGATTGCTGGGCGTCCTCCAGTACACGCTGCAAGTGAGACAGGCCGCTCTGGGCAATCTGTTCGGTTTCCGATGATGTCGATTGCGCCGTCAACACCGCTTGGTTGGCAGCCTGGGCTTCCCGCATGGCCGAGGTAATGTCGGTGGCAAACTTGACCACTTTAAACACCTCGCCGTTGGCATCCGTAATCGGGTTGTAAGTCGCCTCCAACCAGAGGCTTCTGCCTCGCGAATCCAATCGCTCAAACTTGCCTTGCTTGAATTCGCCTCTGGCCAGCTCTTCCCAAAAATGCGGGTTTTGTTGATAAAACGAGGGCGGGCAAAGTTGACGATGATGCGTACCTGCCAACTGTTCATTGGTGTAGCCTACCGCTTGCTCGAAGTTGGTGTTGGCGTTGATGATGTCGCCTGTCGGAGTGAATTCAATCACTGCCATGGAGCTATCAAGCGCCTGCAGAACAGCGTCCTTGCGCGCCGCTTCCTGATGCTCGGCCGTTACATCATTAGCGACCTTGAAGACACTGACGACACGTCCTCGTCGGTTACAAACAGGCACATAGGTAGCCTCAAGCCATATTTCCTGGCCCCTGGCATCTATGCGCTTGAACGTGCCCTGATGGCTTTCACCTTCAGAAAGCGACCGCCAGAATGATAGATATGCTGAAGAACTCGCCTCTTTTTCCGTGCAGAACAGTCGGTGATGCTGGCCTTTGACGGCTTCTCGCGAATAGCCAACCGCATCCAGGAACTGTTTACTGGCGTCAAGAATAATACCGTCAGGGGTAAACTCTATACAGGCGGTGTGTTGCATCAAGGCACGTCGATGAGCGTTAGTCGTGTTGTTAAAAATCATTGTCTTAAGTCCCGTGTCTTCTAAGCCGCCTGAGTAATCAGTGTATTGCTGTTATTTAATAGTTGTACATATCCTATACGAAAGCGGCGAGATTGACATCCCTTGTCGCCTTGAAGAGCCAACGGTAGATCAAAAAACTGTTTACACACCTCAAGATAATATTGATAGGCGGTATGCAAGGTTCGGGGTATCAAGTGTCCGAGGAGTTCGAGAAGCCGTTTTTATGGGCAATTAGGCAGCTGTTTAGTCGCGGAGAACCCGAGTTGGCTAAACCAGGCGGTAGCGTCACTGCCTGAGTTGTCGCCATCGCTCATCAAGGCGACGCCGTCGATGGTGGTCACCGTGTCACCAAACAAGTTGGCAAAGTCGGCGCGCACGTCGCGTACTTCAGCGACCCATTTGCCGACCTTCGAGGTGCCGCCCTGCAAGGCCATCAATTCGGCACGGTCGGTAAATGCATTGGTCCAGACGCTGCCAGCGTCCTGCGTGGACGACCACACATAGTTGACGGACTGTACCTGCCAGGGCAACAGCCCCGTTTTGCGAGCGACATAGACACGAGCAGGGTAGTCGTCGCCCGCCTTGGTGGTCTCATCGAGTCCCGGGTAGGTGGAATCCACCTGCCAGCACCAGTGCAGGTAGGGTGTTTCATCGAGGTCGATTTCGCGTTCCAGATAGCGTGCCGATGCCTGGCCCTGTGATTGGGCCATTAGCACCCTGGCACCATCCTTTTCGACGATCTCGTAATGGGTCTCACCGTCAAAACTGCGGGTGGGCCAGGTCATGATCTGGTTGGGCGTCAATAATATATCTGCCGTTGCCGCGCTGCTGATCGCCAGCGAACCGACGATAACCACAGCGATTTCAAGTGGGCGTATCGCCATAGCGCAACTCCTAGTCATCAGATGTCGATGTCGTTTTCAATGCGGCAGGGTGGTGTTCACCAATGGCGTGCAGCAGATCAAACTGACGGGCGCAAGCACGGCAGGCCCCACACATGGAAAGGTGAAAACGCAGCGCCGCTCGTTCCCGTAAGGTGAGCGCCTTGTCCTGCTTAAGCGACATCAAGCGTGTCGCTTCACGGCACATCAGCATAGAAGACTCCTTGGTTAGTTGAGCGATCAGGGTGAGTTAAGCTTGCCACTTATGAGGCGGCTTCGGCTTCGGCGCCACCTTCAGCTTCACCCTCAGCGGCACCTTCGGCTTCGGCGCCACCTTCAGCTTCGGCTTCACCCTCAGCACCACCCTCAGCTTCGGCTCCACCTTCTGCTGCGGCCATCATGTAATAACCGGATTCAGTGGTAACGTCGGAGTAGACGGCATGCACTGCCGACCCACCGGCGACCAGGGCCAGAACGGGGACCGCATAGGCGAACCCTTTGGTCAGGCTATCCAGTAACGTTTGTCGTTTATTGTCTGACATAAAGCCTCCTTCACAAAGGCATGAGTTTATTAGGTTAAGTTTTTAAGCATTATTGCCTTTGGCTAGCAGATAGATTGCCATCATAGCGAGCGTCACCTGGAACATCATGCCTCCCAGCGGGTGCGAAGCGGTGGACATAAAGTGCCACTGCCCCCAGTGCACCATGAAGATGGCACCGAGCAGGATGGGCACCATACCCAGCGCACCTAGGCGAGTTATGAGGTCGCCCAAGCGACTCTTCATCAACCCACCCAGGACGACAAGCAAACCGGTGCCAATCTCACCTAGGGCAACAAGAACGCCAAGAATTAGCGGTAGGCTCATCGTGGCCGAAAATGCGGCAATCCCTGAGCCCATGAATTTGTCGATTCCCATGAAAATAAAGACACTGGCCAAGCCCAGGCGCAACAACCAGTGCGCATGGCGTTCTATTAAAGATGCCTCTAGGGAGCGTGTGGTCGTATCGTTTTGCATTTGATTGCCTCCTCCTCAATGCCAAGCCTTATTGTTAGCTACTAGCCTTCAAAAGCCATCAAGCCGTGCTTTACAGGTCTTAGTGGGCAAGAGACGTAAAACTTTACAGCGGATCGCATATTTTGAGGGGGAGGGGGAAGCGTTAGGCTAACCAGCCTTTTTCAACACAGTGGCGTAACTTTAGCCTAGCTCGATGCAATATGACCCAGCAATTGGTCTCTGTTATGTCCAGTATCTGGCATATTTCCTGCGTTGAAAGCTCCATGAGTTCACGCATCGTGAAAACGCGAGCCGTGTTTTCCGGCAGTGCTATGAGGCAGGCATCCAGTACTTTCCAAAATGCCGTGTTTTCTAGTATCTGATCGGGGTCGCCCCATGGCGTTGGACGATTCGCTGCCCGCCAGCGTCCGTTGTCCTGAAAGAGGCTTTCCAGTGCATCGTCCTCACTCTGATCATCATTTTGCCACGCGACATAGCGGTCTTGCTGGCGGAATCTTTCGAGAATCTTGTTTTTGAGGATGCCGAAGACCCAGGTCTCGAACGCGGAACGCCCGGCAAAGGTATCGTGCTTTTCCAGTGCGGTGACCAGCGTGTCCTGCACGGTATCCTCAGCTGCGGCGTTATCGCGAAGCTGTAAGCGAGCGAAGGCGACGAGCTTGGGTCGCAGCGCCGCAATATGTTCATCGGGTGAATGCGTGGCGGTTATCACGTTAGTCCTCAACGACAAGATCTGATGGCAGAAAAATGTTCATGCTCATACGCGAGTTTATATCGGTGTATCGACCACGTCGTTTACCTGTAGAACCGGCTCCATATTGGTGAAGTTGGCGATATCGGCCAGCAGTTGATCACCGACCTCTGCAAATGCCGCTTCAAAGCGTTGAGCCGATTCAAATCCCAGGTGCGCCACAAGATGATAGGGCGCTTGAGGATCGATCTGGCGGTGGACACGAAGATAACGCAAACCGCGTTTTTCAAGCAGCGAATTGACCAGCGGGGCGTGCTTTTCCAAGTAGTAATCATCGTCAAAAGACAATGTATCAGTATTTGGGTAGGCAACCATGACGTCAATCATCAATTTCTCCAGCTAATAAATAGGCTTGTGGCCGTACTCGCGACCACAAGTTAACGCGGTTTATGACGCGGGTGCTTCCCACGCAAGCGGCTTGAGCTCTTCGTTGAGCGGTGTGCCGGCAATGTGGTTGGTGTAGTTCGAGAGCGTTTTCAGCGCACAGGCAATGACCAGCTCAAGCACCTGCTGATGGGTAAAGCCCGCTTCAAGAAAGGCGTCAAGCTCCGGCTGCTCGGCCCAGCCACGCTGAGCATTCAAGTGGCGTGCAAAACGCGTAACGGCGGCCAGTTTGGCATCGCTGGGCGTCTTGCGATCGCGTAGATCCTTGACGATCTCGTCGTCGGCGCCGGCTTGTTTAATGCCACCGGTATGCGCGGCGACGCAAAATGCGCAGTGGTTATCAGCGCTGATGGCAAGCAAGGCCGTCTGCTGTTCCACCGGGCTCAGGCTGGTCTTGGCATAGATGCCGTCAAGCGTCATATACGCTTCGAGAAGCGTCGGTGCTTCGGCCATCTTGGCAAAGATATTCGGAAGGAAGCCCATTTTCTTTTCGGCGGCTTTCAAGTTCGCTTGTGCGGCTTCGGGTGCTCTATCGGCGGTGTGTAATGGAAAATCAGCCATTTCGCTCTCCTTGGATCGATGAATAATCGGTTGATGCAGGATTGCTGCATTGTGCTACTTGATTATGGAACAATCGGTTCAAAAATAACAATGGTCAATAAGAAAAATCCTGATCGTCACCGTTGTTGAAAAAAACTGTAAAGTTTTGACCGTATATCCCACCAATCACTATGGCGAGAAGGCGGGGGAGGAGCTGAGATGAAAGCAATACTGCATCGCATGGGCTACATGATGAGCTGCTGGCTGTCCTGCCCACGCCATGACAAGTTGAGTGCGGGGCCAAACAATGAGCAGGTGGCGTCGTTGTTACAGCCGGGCGATGTCTTGCTTGTCGAGGGTTCATCACGACTGAGTGTGGTCATCCAATACCTGACCCAGTCGTCATGGTCCCATGCGGCACTATATCTGGGCGCCGATCAAGCCCGGCGCCTCGGTGCTCAGGGAGAGGAATGCTTTATTGAGGCCGACGTCGCGGAAGGCGTCCGCTTGGTCAGGTTGAGCGAGTTCAAGGGGTGCCATCTGCGCATCTGTCGCCCGGTCGGTTTACACGACAGCGAAATAGCGGCGTTGATGGCGTATGTCGGCCAGCGGCTTGGACAGCGATACGACCTGCACAACATCGTTGACCTGGGGCGTTATTTCTTCCCCCTGCCACCCGTGCCGCAGCGCTTTAGAAAGCGCTTTCTGACGCTGGGGAGCGGTGATCCTACCCGCGCCATCTGCTCCACGCTGATCGCCCAGGCTTTTCAGTCGGTGCTTTATCCGATCTTGCCCATCGAGGAGGGGGATGTATCGCCAGCATCGAAAGCTTACGGCAGCGATCAGTTGATGACACAGCGCCATTACTCGTTATTCACCCCGCGAGATTTTGATTTATCGCCCTATTTCGACATTATCAAACCGCGCTTGGCGAATGGTTTTGACCCGCATCGGCTGCACTGGCGAGAAGCTAGCGCGCCGTATTTGACATGATGTCTGAAAAGGGGCGCTGCATGATTTATCGCAGAATGCCCCAAGGTTACGCATCCACCCTGAAATGACGAGTAAAGAAAACCCATGAGTCGAGTGTTCACGCCCTTAAATCCTGAGTATGTCTCCAAGCGAAATCATGTCGCCTTGATAGTGGGGGCGTTGATGCTTCCCGGGATGGCCACGGCCCAGCCAGACCCGAATGCGGACGGTTATTATGCGATACCGGCGCAGGGCGACCTGATTGGGCAGGACTACGAAGTCATCGCCAATAAAAACGATACGCTTTTGGATATCGCCCGGGAACATAATGTTGGCTACGAGGAAATCCGCTCCGCCAACCCGGAGGTCAGTCTTTGGGTGCCCGGTGAAGGCACGTCGGTGACCATTCCGCGTCGGCATATCCTGCCGAACGTCGAGCGCAAGGGGGTGGTGATCAACATTGCCGAGTTGAGGCTCTATTACTATCCCCAGTCGGACGAGGGGCAGCCATCGCGCGTGGCGACCTACCCCATCGGCATTGGGCGAGAGGGGTATGACACGCCGCTGGGCATTACCCAGACCACCATGCGGCTAGAACAACCGGCCTGGTATCCGCCCAGTTCGATGCGCCAGGAAGCGGCTGAACGGGGCGACCCGCCGCCAGAGGTCGTGCCTCCCGGTCCCGATAACCCGCTCGGCGAGTACGCCATCCTGCTGGATATCCCCGGCTATCTGATTCATGGCACAAACCAGCCCGACGGTATCGGCATGCGGGCCAGCCGTGGCTGTATCCGCATGTACCCAGAGGATATCGAGTCCGTCTTTGATGAAGTGCCTACCAACACCCAGGTCAATATCATTGACCACCCCATCAAGGTGGGGGAGGACGAACAGGGAAATACCTACTTTCAGGTCTTCAAGAGCGTCGAGAGTGCCGAGTCGGGCATCAGGCAGTTAGAGGACATGCTGGTAACGAGAGGTGCCATTGACGAGGAGAGGGAAGGCCTCCTGGACAAGGTTCGGCTGATGGCGCATTTTGCTGAACCTGACGACCAGATACATTCGTTATCGCCCTTTTATCAGGCGGTGATCGAACCGCCTGGCGAGGCCGATGTCATGACGGTTTATCGCTTGTTGGACGAGCCAGCAGCGGCAAGCTGCTAGCGAGTGACTCTGTTTCAGGCGTCGAACGCCCCATTGAGATGAGGCTCAATGGGACTTGATGTGGTCGGCTAATGGCACTTATTGATTAGTTGCGAAGTTGGCGATGTGCATGAACAACGCGTCCAGTTCACTGGCAACATGCGCCAACTCATCATCGTCACCCTGCCCGTAGGGAGCGAAAACGGCGCTAGGCGTCTTCCACGACAGCGTGGCGCTTTCTGCGTCATTTTCGGTGACGTAAAAGCGCAGTGGCGCTTCAATCATGGCGGGGACGCTTTCGCGGATAATGCGCACGGCAAAATCGTTACGAAATACGCCGATGACCCTGTTACCGGGAATCGTTTCGCCGCGCCGGGCAGCGGCGTCGGTTGGACTGGCTTCGGTCACTATCAGCATGTCGGCCTGTTCAACGGCGCGGCGCAGGTCCTCCACCAGGTCGGCATAGGCTATCTCTGTGGTTATCACGTTCCAGCCGTCCTGTGGCCAGTCTATAGACTTCTGAGCATTCGCCTGAAGCGAAAAGCTTAGGAGTATGGCCACGCTGATAAGAGCCACTATTCGGCGTTTGAAACCTGCAAACGTAGATGGGCGGTAAAACGGTAGTCTATAAGGCGAAAGCCTGGAGTTTATAAGCATAGGGGCTCTCGGTGTTGGCGTAGCGTTTTGATCTTGATGCTTAGTGGTTAATGCAGGCAGACCCTTACTTACATGGCGCGTTTTATTTTATGCAATGGCGTCTCATTGAAAAAATGTTTGGCTTCCGGCCATAAAAAGGGAGAGTCATTAAGTGTTCTGATCTGGGCTGCAGGGAGGGAAAGCTCTTAAAAGGCTTTGTTTTGAATGCAGTGAAAAGCCATCTGGTAGTGGCAGTCGTCAAGTTTGACTAACGCTGGGTAGTGATTAAGTAGTGGTTTTTAATTGCTTATAGAAACATAAAGATAAAAGAGCCCCTACGAAATCGTAGAAGCTCGAAGTATTACATTTAGTAAACTAGATGGTATTAGGTATCCTGATCTTCGAGTATCATCTGGACCATAGCCTCAAGCTCTGCCACTTTTTCTTCGAGAGCTTTGGTCTTGCCCTCTTCTTCGGTTGTCTCAATGTAGTTTTCGTTAATCTTGGCCATATGCTCCTCAATGGCCGCAGAGTCCATGGCCAAGGCAGAACCCGCCATAAGAGTTGCTAATAGCCCGGTAGTAATTACTTTAATATTCATGGTGATACCTCGTTTTATCATGCAATGAGTGTTGGAGATATGACACCAGATTGCGCTGTTGCTCAATCTTGGTCTTTATTTGTGAAGGAGTACGCAAGAAACTTACAAACTTTTTTGGTATGGCGATCTTAAGTTATAGAGCAATGAATTTGGCACAGATCATGATAAGTTGCTCGTATTTGACATTCTGCACTTCATCGACATGTGCGTAAAAAGATTGACAGGCTAGAGAAAATCGAAAATACGTTGGACGAAATGAACGACCGATACCACGTTCTACAAGGCAATATCAGTTGCCCGATGATTGAGTCCTTACACGAAGAGACCAGTGTTACTGGAAACAAGTCAGTTGGTTTCGTTTCACAAAAGGCGTATCAATTGATCTCTAGGGGCCGTGTGATGCCTCGGAAGCCCGGGAAATAAGATTAAGCTGATAAACCTTTCTGACTTGATGGCTGAGCCCAGTAACGTAGCGTCGATGGATGAACGCCGAAGTGCTCGGGTAGCGCGATGCCCAGCTGTTCGCAGAGCAGGCCCAGCAGCGCCATATGGTGAATGCTGTGGCTGGTTAAAAATGCCAGCTCCCGGCCCAGGCTGGTGGGCAGTGCTACCGAATCGTCAACGTCACCCTCAACCGGATAGCTCAGCGTCAGGGCGGCATCGTGTTGCATGGTCGCTAATGCCTTGAGCCCCGCCTGCAGCGCTTCGACGCGCTCACCCGCGTAACCGGGCTGGGTTTCCAGCGCCGCTTCCCGCGGGCGATTTTCATAGTCAAAGATCGCCTGGGTAGATGTCGTCGCGCAGGCATCCAGCAGGGTTTGGTAGTGCTCAAGGATATGGCGAACGTGCTTGCCTAGCGACTGAGTCCCCTTGGCGCCGAGCGAGCGCTGGTAATCGTGTGCCGAAACGCGGCCCAGCAGTTGGGCGAGCTGCGCGAGGGTTTGCACGTTTTCGTCAATCAGTGGCGACAGCGATGATGTCGACATGGTCGTTAGCCTCCCGGTGAAGTGTGCCGGTGCGGACACCGGCACAGAAGCAGTTATCTTGGTGGGCAAGGCCGGTGTTAGCCGGCTTCGGCACCGCCTTCACCTTCACCTTCACCTTCCATTTCTTCTTCGCCTTCGCCCTCAGCGCCACCTTCTGCCAGCATCATGGGTGCTTCCTGCATCGAGGTGAATCCGTCGGTGGGCTCGTCGGCCTGGGCCTGAAAGGCCAGACCACCTGCGACCAGCGCAAGGGCGGGGGCGGTATAGCCGAACCGACGGCTAAGGCGGCTTAGTAAACGACGTTTAGCTTCGTGTTGAGACATGAGGCTTCTCCTTTTGGTGTGACAAGCAAATGCGCCAGATGGCGCGACTTCCTGCCGCTATACCGCGGCGTGGGAAGAGGGTAAAAGCGGTGTCCGGTCAAGCCACTGCGTAACGGCCTCGACCTGGGTGCTGGCCAGCCGCGCGCCATGCGCGTCCTGGGTTATGTGCTGCAGCGCGGTCAAGGCTTCAGGGCTTAACCCTTGTGAATGGTCTGCTGTTTCCAGGGCCACGGGGAGCAGGGCGCCGAGTAACTCGAGCGACGACGGCGCCTCTGGGCTGTCGCTCGGGTCGGCATCAAGCCATAACAGCCCAACGCAAGGGCCACGCTCCTGAAACAGGAATCCGGCATCCCCAAGCGGTACATTAAGCGGTTCCAGGGTATCCGGTGTGGCCAGTGAGAGGCGTGCCCCGCGCGTCAGGGCAAGACCGTTCTGTGCCGCCACAGCCTTCAGCGTGCCCATCGCCTGGGCAGGCTCCTGGTCGGGCACCACGCAGACGACATGCCCCTCCGGCCGACTCAGCAGGACGACGTCGAGCACCAACTGCCCGTCACCGGTAGCGTGGGACAAGCAGTGCTGGGTGAGGGCAGGGACGATGTCGTCGAGGTGCAGGCGGGAGCGAATCACGCGGCTGTCGCTGGTCAGGCAGTAACCGTTGGCGCTTTCCAGTATATGCAGCGACGTGTCAGGGGCGTTGCCGTCGGCTTCCAGCAGCGGCGCCAGTGTCTCGGCAATGCGCGCTGCCACGGGGCCTTGTGGCGCGCTGATCGACCAGCGGCGCTGATCAAAAAACAACGTACCGCGCCAGGTGGCGGGACGCTCGCGAGCGGAAGATGTCGTGTCGGGCACTGAAGTGTCGCGATCCCCGGGCGCCAGCAGCCCATGTTGCCACCATAGCGAGAGCGTCGCCCAGAGGTCGCTGGCCAGGGTGTCGGCATCGACCTGCCCGCCGCTAGCCGCCTGGAGCTGCTCGAGCACGCTCTCGATCGGCGCGCCTTCGCTGACCAGCAGCCAGATCAGCGCCGCGCTGTCGTTGAGCTGAAAGTAGCGACCGCTGGGATGGTGGTAAAGCGCCAGACGATCGTCATCGATAAGCTCGCTGACGTCCTGGCCTTGGAAAGACAGGCTCAGCGGGGCGAGTTCGGTCGCCAGCCGGTAATCGGCAAGGCTGGGTAGCCCGACAAAGGGCAGGTGGCGATGGGCGTCCTGGGTCGGGTAGAGCGGCACGAAGCCACCCGCCCGTTCGCGCTCGGCCGCCAGCGCAGCGGCATCGAAGGTGGCCGTCTCCCGGGGTGGCTGAGCAAGCCCGGTGAGGGCAATCATGTCCTGCACCAGCCCGGTTTTGACGGCCTCTTCGACCACGCCGCCATGTTCGGGCTTGGCGCAGGTGCCCAGCGAAGGGCTCAGGTTGCACTCCAGAATCCAGGGCTTGAGCTGGTCGTCCACCAGGCAGTCAAGGCCGATCAACTCGTAACAGCCCCGCGGGTCGGCACCGTCTTCCCGGGAGCGGGCGCGCATCGCCTCGACGCCGGACAGCGCGGTCAGCGTGGCCAGATCCTGAAGCTGGCTAAACAGCGTCTGGTCGTCGTGGCCCTGTTCGCGAAGCCAGTGGCGATAGCGGTCAAGGTCGATAAACTCCACCGGAATATTGGCATCCAGGTTGAGCGCGTTGATGTCGGGGTTGGTCAGCTGGCTAAAGGGATTGTCGATGTCATCCGGGCTCCACGGCGCCGAGGCCAGCTTGGCAAAGCCCTGGTCGTAGAGATACACGCGTAGCGGGTCAATGCTGGCAATCAGCATATAAAGGCGAAGCACGTACTTGTGGCCACGGATGGTGTGGGGGTTGGCAATATACTCCTGCACCAGCCAGTTAGGTTCCAGCGGTGCGGTGGTCGGATCGCGCAACACCTGAACCCCTTGGCCCTTGGACGCATTGGTCGGCTTCAAGATCCAGCGCTTGTCGGGATGCGCGGCGGCGTCCTCGACCAGCGCGGGGTAGTCGTGGGGCATTTCATAGGCGCGGGGGAAGAAGTTCAACCGCTTCGTGTTGGGGTGCGCTTCCCCAAAGTGGCGCCGGGTGCGTTCGCGCAGCCCTCTCAACCCCGCATGCAGGCGGCTTTTGACCGTGAGCGCGGCGTTGCCGGGAATATGGTTCATCACGCGGCTGGGAGACGTCGCCTTGAATGCCGCCCTGGGCGGCATGCCGGTGACCCAGGCTGCCTGCCACTGCGCGTCGTCGCCTTGCTGCCAGCCCTTGGCTTCCAGCGTCTGGCGAAAAAAAACATCCTGCTCGGCATGGCGTTTGCCGCTCAGCCAAAAGCGTGGTGGGGGAGTAGCGTGCGCGCTCATCCTGGGCTCCTTGTCGGGTCGTTACCAGTGAGTGGTCGATCAGCGCGATTGCTTACACAACATTTTCAGCGATTTTGCAAAGCAGACCCTGCATCAATGCCACGACCATTGGTACCTTTATCTATACGGTTATGCCAAAAAAGCATTTTGATAATGGTTTTATATCACCCACTATCATATTAATGTACCAAACGTTCTTTTGCCTGTTTTACTGAAGTCGATGAGCGTTGCTCGCGACCGCAATGGAGGTTTTATGTCCCGCTTACTATTGGGCCTGATCGGCGCCCTGGGGGTTTCCGCCCAGGCCTTAGCACTTGAAGAAAAGCCACTTGAAATGACGCCGCTGGTGGATGCCGAGTGGCTGAACGAACACCTTGATCAAGAGGAACTTGTGGTATTGGACGTGCGTTCGTCCATCGACGATGGCGGCGATGCCGAGAGCTTTGCCGAGGCCCGCATTCCGGGCAGCCGCTATTCAAGCTACACCGATGACGGCTGGCGCGAAACCCGCGACAGCGTAGCGGGCTTGATGCCCGAGGTGAGCGATCTGGAAACGCTGATTGGCGACCTGGGGATCGATAACGACAGCGCGGTGGTGATTGTGCCCGCCGGTACCGGCGCCACCGATTTCGGCAGCGCGGCGCGGGTGTATTGGACGCTCAAGGTCCTCGGCCACGACGATGTTGCCATCCTCAACGGTGGCTTTGCGGGCTGGGAACAGCAGGGCTTCGACGTGGCAAGCGGCGAGCCTGAGCCTTACGATGCTACTGAATTCGAGGCGACGCTCCGCGAGGAGTTGATTGCGTCAACCGAGGACGTGGAAGCCGCCCGGGAAAGCCAGGCACAGTTGGTCGACGCCCGCCCCGCGGACTATTTTTCCGGTGACAACCAATCCCCCGCGGCACGGGTCGCCGGTACGATTCCGGGCGCGCGGAGCCTGCCCCACCAGTCGCACCTGAACGACCAGAACGGCGCTTACTATCTGGACGTCGAGGGTCTGCAGTCGCGCATCAATGCCGTGGAGCTGGATAGCAGTGAGCGCACGATTGCCTTCTGCAACACCGGTCACTGGGCCGCTACCGACTGGTTCGTGCTCAGCGAAGTCGCCGGGTTCGACAATATCGCCATGTATGACGGCTCGATGGCCGCCTGGACCGTCAGCGATTCCCGCCCGGTGCAGCTCGCTCGCGAAGGCATCAAGCAGGTGAAAGAGCTGCTGAACTAAGCCTTCAACGGCTTCCAAACGCATCCCATCCTCGGTTCGGCCAGGCCGCGCCGGGGGTGAGTGTTGCTGTGTCCCCTCGGCTGCCACGCGCAGCTTTTTCTTTGCCCCGCGGTCGCGAAGGGGCGCTGACTCCCCTAATCCCCCCGCAACATGTTAAATTAATGGCCTAGAGAGTGATTTGTCCCGTTGAAGCGTGGGCGACAGTTTCCAAGAGTGGTGACAATGACCATCGGCAGACCCTTACAGCATCAGCCGGAAGAAGCGCTAAAGGCGGCGGTTAACACCTTCTGGCGCTCCGGCTACTATCATACGTCCATGCGCGACCTGCTGGACGCCATGGCGCTGTCGCGCAGCAGCCTGTACCAGGCGTTCGGTAACAAAGAAGCGCTGTTCCTGCTAGCCCTGCAGAATTACCGCGAAGAGCTGTTGGCGTCGCTGTCCGAGCAGCTGGACGCCGCCGATAGCGCCTGGTCGTTTATCGAGCAGCTGTTGTATTCAGCCGCCGATACCGACAGCCAACAGGCATCGCTTGGCTGTTTGCTGTTCAATTCTGCCACCGAGCTGGGCGGAGAAGACTCGCTTCCAGCTCAGACTGCCCGGGACAGCGTGGCCAGCATCAATGCATTCTTCTCCGAGGTGATCAAACGCGCTCAGCGGGAAGGCAGCATAACCGATACGCGGGATCCGGACAGCGCTGCGCAATTCTTGACGCTGTCCATGTCCGGTTTGCGGCTGTTGATGAAGAGCGGGGCTTCTCAGCAACAGGCACGGCAAACGGTAAACTTTATTCTGCGCGGGCTGGGGTAGGCTACACATCCCCCCCGGCGCTGATTCTCTAGATACAAGGCCTGCTTGGCGCATGGAAAATACGTTTTTACTAGGTTTCTTGGGTAGCCTTGTGGCCGGGTCGTTGACAGCCGTCGGCGCACTACCGGTATTGCTGGGCAAAACGCCTGACCGCGGCTTTCGTGACCTGGCACTGGGGTTTGCCGCCGGTGTCATGCTGGCGGCGTCATTCTTTTCACTGATCATCCCGGCGCTGGACGCCGCCGAAATCTACTACGCGGGTGGCCCTGTGCCTGCCGCCATCGTCTGCGCGGCGATTTTGCTGGGCATGGGTGCGATTGCGCTGCTCAATGAGCGCCTGCCCCACGAGCATTTCCAGCAGGGCCGCGAAGGCCCCGAAGCTGCCTCGCTGCGGCGGGTCTGGCTGTTCGTGTTTGCCATTGCCATTCATAACCTGCCCGAGGGCATGGCGGTAGGCGTGGGATTCGGCGCCAACGGCCTGGAGGGCGGCATGCCGCTGGCGATCGGCATTGGCCTGCAAAACATACCGGAAGGGCTGGCCGTGGCGATTGCGCTCATGGGTGAGGGGTATTCACGGGTTCGCTCGTGGACGATTGCCGCGCTCACTGGACTGATCGAGCCCATCGGCGGCCTGTTCGGCGCCAGCATTATCAGCGTCTCGCAGATATTACTGCCTTGGGGCATGGCTTTTGCCGCCGGGGCCATGCTCTACGTGATCAGCCATGAAATCATCCCCGAGACTCACCGCTGCGGTCACCAGAAGAAGGCAACCTTTGGCCTAGCCATCGGCCTGGTGATCATGCTGTTCCTCGACGTGTGGCTGGGGGCATGACGCGCCTCCGTATTAGCGTAGTGCCTCCGCGCCACCGTGGGCGGCATCGTGGCTGCACAGCCGGTGGTCGCTCAACACCTCGATAATCCGGCACTGGGCCACGCTGTCGCCGTCGCACTGGGCAACCGTGCGCTTCAGTTCGTCGCGCAGAACCATCAGCCGCTGAATGCGCGACTCCACCTCCGCCAGGTGCCGCCTTGCCAGGCTATCGACCTGCTCGCACGGCTGGCTCGGGTGATCGGCCATATCGAGTAACTCCCGCACGGCCTCCACCGAAAAACCAAAATCCCGCGCGTGTCGAATAAACATCAACCGCTGCACCGTAGCCTCGCTGTAGCGCCGCTGGTTGCCCTCATTACGCGGGGCGGCGGGTAGCAGGCCGATCTTCTCGTAATAACGCACGGTCTCCGGCTTGCAGTGGGTCCGGCTGGCGAGTTCGCCAATGCCGATAGCGGCATAGCTGGACGTGTTGGTCATGGCTTGAACCTCTAGTGACTACAGGTATTACGCTATTCCCACGATAGCCGAACGGGAAGGATGATGCCATGACCACTCGCCAGCAAGACACCCGCGACACCACGCGTCTGAACGTCCAGGGCATGGACTGTGGCGGCTGCGAACGCAAGGTAGAGGCAGCGCTAGAAGGGTTGTCGCAGGTTGAAAAAGTCAGCGCCTCAAGCATGAGCGGTACGGTAAGCGTGACCGCTTATGCCGATCAGGCGCTGGACCATGACGCCCTGACACACACCCTGTCCAAGCTTGGCTATCCGGTGATTGACGCCTCACCATCCACGGCATCGACGCCGCGCTGGTGGGGAACGGCAAAAGGACGGCTGGTACTGATCAGTGGCGCACTGCTGGTAATGGCGTGGCTGTTGGCCTGGCGTCTGCCCGAAGTGGGTGCCTGGCCATTCATCTTGGCCACGCTGATCGGATGGGTGCCGATCGGGCAAGCCGCCTGGCGCTCACTGCGCATGGGCAATCCGCTGACCATTGAAATGCTGATGAGTATCGCGGCCCTGGGCGCTTTAACCATCGGCGCCGCCGCTGAAGCGGCAATGGTGGTGTTTTTGTTCGCGGTGGGTGAATTGCTCGAAGGGGTGGCGGCCGGGCAGGCGCGGCGGCGCATCGCGGCGCTAGGCAATCTGACGCCGGCGACGGCGCGTCTGCTTGAAGGGGAAGCCATCCGCGATGTAGCAGCTGATACGTTGACGCCCGGCCAGCGGGTATTGGTGCGCCCGGGGGACCGTGTGCCTTGCGATGGGCGTATTGTCGCAGGAACCTCCCAGCTCGATGAGTCGCCTATCAACGGCGAGTCGGTGCCCCGGCAGCGTGCCACCGGCGAGGATATCTGGGCGGGCGCGGTCAATCTCGACGCGGCGTTAGAGGTGGAAGTCACTCGGGGGGCTGCCGACAATACCATTGCCCGGATTATCCATCTGGTCGAAGAGGCGCAGGCCGCCAAAGCCCCGGTGGCGCGCTTTATCGATCGCTTTGCCCGCTGGTACATGCCATTGGTCGTCGGGGTGGCCGTGCTGGTGGCGGTGGTGCCGCCCTGGCTGACCGGGCTTGCCTGGTCCGAGTCGGTCTACCGGGCGCTGGCGCTGCTGCTGATCGCCTGCCCGTGCGCACTGGTCATCTCGACACCCGCCGCCATTGCCGCGGGGCTTTCAACCGCCGCGCGGCGTGGTCTTTTGATCAAGGGCGGTGCCGTGCTTGAACAGCTGGGCAAGCTCCAGCGCGTGGCGGTGGATAAAACCGGGACCCTGACCGCTGGTGCGCCCAGCGTGACCGATGTTGAAGCATGGACCGAGTCGAGCGAGGACGAGGTGGTCAGGTTGGCCGCCGCGCTGGAGCAGGACTCAAGCCACCCGGTTGCCCAGGCCATTGTGCAGCATGCAGAGCAGTTGGGGCTGTGGCTTGGCAGGGCATCCGAGGGGCAGGCTCAGGCCGGGCAGGGTGTCAGCGGTCGGTTCGAGGGCCGGCAGTTAACCCTCACAAGCCCGCGCCATTGGCAGGGGACCGAGACACAGTCAGCGCGAATTGCCGCGCTGGAAGCAGAGGGTAAAACGGTGGTCCTGTTGCTGGCTGAAAGCAAGGCACTTGGCGTGTTGGCACTGCGCGACGAACCCCGTGAGGATACGCCAGCCGCGATTGAGGCGCTCAAACGCCTGGGCGTCAGCGTGGTGATGCTCAGCGGCGATAACGCGCGCACGGTGGCCGCCATGGGTAAGCAGTTGGGTATTGAGGCCGAAGGCGAGCTGATGCCCGAGGACAAGGCCCAGCGGGTGCGGGACTGGCAGGCCCAGGGACTGGGGACCGTGGGTAAAGTGGGTGACGGTATTAACGATGCCCCGGCGCTTGCGGCCGCCGACGTGGGGATCGCCATGGGCGGTGGAACCGATGTGGCGTTGGAAACCGCCGATGCGGCCTTGCTGAAGAACCGTGTGATGGGGGTTGCCGAACTCATCGCGCTGTCCCGGGCGACACTGAACAACGTCAAGACCAACGTGGCGCTGGCGCTGGGCTTCAAGGCGTTGTTTCTGGTGTCGACCGTACTGGGCATCACCGGCATGTGGGTGGCAGTAATGGCTGACACCGGCGCTACCGTGTTGGTCACGCTTAATGCGATGCGCCTGTTGGGCTACCGGTTTCGCTCACCGGCCGTTACTGAGGGCCGGTGAGCGGTAGCTGCTTAATGACCGACGTAGTCGACCAGTGCGTCGGCAAAGGTATCGGTGGTGCCGGTGCCGCCCATGTCCGGGGTGACCATATCGCGGCGGTTTTCCAGCACGTCGCGAATCCCCTTGCGAATGGCGGTGGCTTTGTCGTCCATGTTCAGGTGGTCGAGCATCTGCGCCGCGGCCAGCAGCAGCGCACAGGGGTTGGCGATCTTCTTGCCTTCGATATCCGGCGCGGAGCCGTGCACAGCCTCGAAGATCGCCGCTTTTTCGCCGATGTTGGCGCCCGGTGCCAGGCCAAGCCCGCCGACCAGACCCGCACAAAGGTCTGACATGATGTCGCCAAACAGGTTGGTGGTCACCACGACGTCGAACTGATGCGGGTTCATGACCAGTTGCATGCAGGCGTTATCGACGATCATCTCCTGGAATTCGATGTCGGGATATTCCTCGGCGATTTCCCGGGCAACATCCAGGAAAAGCCCTGAGCTGGTCTTGATGATGTTGGCTTTATGCACGGCAGTGACTTTCTTGCGGCCGTTGCTTTTCGCCAATTCAAAGGCATAACGCACAATGCGCTCGGAGCCTTTACGGGTCACCTTGATGACTGACAGGGCGGTGTTGCCATCATCGATATATTCCTGGCCATCGGCGAGGTAAGCCCCTTCGGTGTTTTCCCGCACGGTGATCATGTCAATGTTGTCGTAGCGTGACTGAGTACCGGGAAAGCTGATGGCAGGGCGCACGTTGGCGTAAAGGTCGAAGTGACGGCGAAGCTGCACGTTGATCGAGGAGAAGCCTTTGCCAATCGGCGTGGTGAGCGGGCCCTTGAGCGCGATACCGTGTTTTTCGATGGCATCCAGCGATGCCTGAGGAATCAGCGTACCGTGTTTTTCCAGCGCGCCAAGTCCTGCATCGATAAATTCGTAATCCAAACCGCAATCCAGGGCATCCAGCACGCGAAGCGTGGCGTCCATGATTTCGGGGCCGATACCGTCGCCTTTGATCACTGCTATGGAATGGCTCATCTACTGCTCCTCTTCTCTCGGCGGGGGTGCCGCTTCAACGTGGAAAGTTGGGACTCGATCAGTCGATATATTGCGTTGCAATGGTACGCCAAAGTGATGGGCTTGGGCACCCTGCGGTCGTCGAACATGGTGCCTTCCTGACCGTTGTCAAAGAACGCCAACGGCGATGGCCGGGTGCAGCGTGGTAAAATTACTGTTAGAATCTTGCGCCTTCTGCCGCCGCCCTTATTTTCAGGGCAGGCATATAGACGAATCCGTGTAGATGACACAGTGACCTTGTTTATGACATTGCCGGCATTTGCCACCTCAGGGCTGATGACTCCACCCTAGGCCTCCCTTCCTATTTTGCTTTGCATGACGCCTTCACCCGGCTGTCATCGCCTGGCGGTATCTTGCATATCGCCTTTGCTATGTCCTGGCGTCACCGGACGTCAATCTCTCAAGCACTCAAGCACCGTCTTGTATGACCCAAGCGCTTTACGCGCCGCTGTCGGGCGTTTTACGCCACAGGCTTGCGGCCTGTCGTTAACCCTTAACTATGGACCCCCGCATGTACGAAAAATTTAAACTGTCTTGGCTTTCGAACCTCAAGGGCGACACCCTGGCGGGTATCGTAGTGGCACTCGCCCTGATTCCCGAGGCGATCGCGTTCTCCATCATTGCAGGGGTCGACCCCAAGGTCGGGCTTTACGCCTCCTTCGCCATCTGTGTGATCATCGCTTTCACCGGCGGCCGCTCCGGCATGATCTCGGCCGCCACCGGGGCCATGGCGCTATTGATGATCACCCTGGTCAAGGAGCACGGGCTCGAGTATCTGCTGGCCGCCACGCTGTTGACCGGCGTGCTGCAGATTATCGCCGGCTACCTGAAGCTTGCCGACCTGATGCGCTTTGTCTCGCGCTCGGTGGTCACGGGGTTCGTGAATGCCCTGGCGATTCTGATTTTCATGGCCCAGCTGCCCGAGCTGACCGACGTTACCTGGCACGTTTACGCCATGACGGCGGCAGGGCTGGCGATCATCTACGGCTTTCCCTATGTGCCCGCTATCGGCAGGATGATTCCCTCGCCGCTGGTGTGCATTGTGGTACTAACCGCGGTTTATATGATGACCGGCATGGACATCCGCAGTGTGGGTGATATGGGTGAGCTACCCGATAGCCTGCCGATTTTCCTGTGGCCAGATGTGCCGCTAAATCTTGATACCCTGATGATCATCCTGCCGTATTCGCTGATGCTGACGATTGTTGGCCTGCTGGAATCAATGATGACCGCGACGATCATCGATGATTTGACCGATACCAAGAGCGATAAAAATCGTGAGTGTAAAGGCCAGGGCATTGCCAACATCGGTTCGGGCCTGATCGGCGGCATGGCGGGCTGTGCGATGATCGGCCAGTCGGTGATCAACGTAAAATCCGGCGGCCGTCGACGCACCTCGACCCTGATTGCCGGCATTGCGCTGCTGTTGATGGTGGTGTTCCTCGCCGACTGGGTCTCCCAGATCCCCATGGCGGCGCTGGTCGCGGTCATGATCATGGTGTCGGTGGGTACCTTCAGTTGGGAGTCGATTCGCGACCTCAAGAAACACCCCATGAGCACCAATATTGTGATGGTGGCGACCGTGGCGGTCACCGTCGGCACTCACAACCTGGCGATTGGTGTCTTCGTGGGCGTTCTGCTGGCGGCGATGTTCTTCGCCAACAAGGTCGGCAATATCATGTACATCGGCTCGACGGAAGTCGCGCCAGGTAGCGAGCGCGAATACCAGGTCGTGGGCCAGGTGTTTTTTGCCTCCTCCGAGCGCTTTATCGAAGCGTTTGATTTCAAGGAAAGCATCGACAAGGTCACCATCAATCTATCGCGGGCTCACTTCTGGGATATCACCGCCGTACAGGCGCTGGACCGGGTGGTGATCAAGTTCCGCCGTGAAGGCACCGAGGTTGAGCTGATCGGCCTCAACGAGGCGAGCGCCACCGTGGTGGATCGTTACGCCGTACATGACGACCCCGTGGCGGTAGAAAAACTCATGGGCGGCCACTAATCAGCAAGGAGTGCACAATGTCTGATCAATTCTCAATGTCCGGTCAGGTACTGGCCGCCATCGACGGCTCATCGTTTTCAGAAAGCGTCTGCGATTACGCCGCCTGGGCCAGCCAGGCGCTGAACGCGCCGCTGGTATTCGTCCACGTGGTGGACAACCATCCGCAAACCAGCGAGGACGCCAACCTGTCGGGGAGTCTGCGCCTCGGCGCGCGGGAAAAGCTCATGGAAGAGCTTTCCGATCTTGATGAACAGCGGGCCAAGGTCAACCGTGAGCAGGGCAAGCTGATGCTCGAGGCGGCCAAGGCGCGTGCCGCTGAAGACGGCATCGCCGACCCGGCCACCCGCCAGCGCAACGGCACCCTGGTGGAAACCCTGGTAGAGCTTGAAAACGATGTGCGTCTGCTGGTCGTGGGCAAGCGCGGCGAAACCGCCGACCAGGCCAGCGGCCATCTGGGTTCCAATCTTGAACGCGTGGTGCGCGAAATGCACCGGCCGATTCTGATGGTGCCGCGAGGCGGTTTCAAAACCCCGGCAAAGGTCATGATGGCGTTCGACGGCAGCAAGACGGCGCGGAAGGGCATTGAAATGCTCGCCAAGAGCCCGCTGTTCAGCGGTATTGCCTGCCATGTGGTCATCGTCGGCGCCGATACCGGCGAAAACAGCTCGCAGCTCGAGTGGGCGCTTTCCACCCTGCGCGAGGCCGGCCACGAAGCCGAAGGGGCGATTCGCGCCGGTGAAGTGGAAACAACACTTCATGCCTACGCAAAGGACAATGACATCGACATGATGGTCATGGGGGCCTATGGCCATTCGCGCATACGCCACCTGTTGGTGGGCAGCACGACCACCGACATGCTGCGCAAGAGCACCATACCCGTGTTGATATTGCGTTAAGCTCCCCGAAACCGGCCCTCGTACAGTGAGTGTGCCGGTTTTTTTTATCATTGTGGGTGGTGTGACTATTAAGGCACTTCACCTAATGTCGACGTTGGTTCTATGCTTAACTGAGGTGTTACTAATTCACTCACGGGATAGGCGGGGGTGTTACCTTGAACTTACCAATATTGGAGAAAAAAAGTGAGGTGTTCGACGAGCGTTCACCTTCCCATCGGTTCGTTGCCGACCTGCTCAAGCAAGCCGATATTGAAATCAATGGCCAGAGGTCCTGGGATATTCAACTGAAAGCCCCTGGCGTTATCGATAGCGCCCTTTCGCGAGGCAACCTGGGGTTTGGCGAAAGTTATATGCAAGGCGACTGGGAGGTTGAGTCGCTGGATCAATTCTTTTATCGCCTGATGCGTGCTCAGCTTCATCAGCGGATCAAGCCCACGCAACTGATTTATCATTCCCTGCGTGCCAGGTTGATCAATCGGCAAAGTGCCAAACGTGCCTGGGAAGTGGGCGAAAAACATTACGACCTGGGTAACGAGTTTTACGCGGGCATGCTCGACAAGCGTATGACCTATACCTGCGGGTACTGGAAAGATGCCACCAATCTGGACGATGCTCAGGAGGCCAAACTCGACCTGATCTGTCGTAAGTTGAATCTGGAGCCCGGCATGCGGGTGCTCGATATTGGCTGCGGCTGGGGCAGTTTCATGGCCTACGCCGCCGAGCATTATGGCGTCGAATGTGTTGGCCTGACCATCTCCAGAGAGCAGGCAGAGTTTGGCCAGCGCCTGATGAAAAACGGATTGCCGGTGGAGTTCCGTCTGCGGGACTACCGCGATGAAACCGAGACGTTTGACCGTATCGTCAGTATTGGCATGTTTGAACACGTGGGGCATAAAAACTATCGCGAGTTCATGGAGGTGGCGCATCGTTGCCTGAAAGACGACGGCCTCTTCCTGCTTCACACCATTGGTAAAAATCTGCGCGCCACGGCCTGCGATCCCTGGATCGACAAGTATATTTTTCCCAATGGTGAGTTGCCGGTCATGGGCCAGGTCACCGATGCGGCAGAAGGGCTATTTGTCGTTGAAGATGTACATAATTTCGGCGCTGACTACGACAAGACCCTGATGGCCTGGCACGCCAATTTCGAAACCAACTGGCCAAACTTCCGCTACCGTTTTGATGAGACCTTCTACCGCATGTGGCGTTATTACCTGCTGAGCTGTGCGGCTGCTTTCCGTGCGCGGGAAATCCAGCTTTGGCAGTTCGTGCTGAGCAAGAAAGGCGTGGTGGGCGGTTATGAGCGCGTGAGCTAATCATCGTTTAGGCACGACCAACGCCCCTGAGAGGGACATTTTTCTCTGGATCCGACACTACCTTGATGCGCGAAACCCTGGAAAAGTATCAAGTCTGGCTTTATCTCGTTGCCATCCTTGCCGGTATTGGTTTGGGGGCGCGTTGGGAAGTGATTCAGGCATGGAACGTTGCCCTCTGGCCACTGCTTGGCTTGTTGCTGTATGCGACCTTTACTCAAGTACCGCTGCTACATATCCCGCAAGCATTCAAAGACCGACGCTTTATGAGCGCGTTGGCGCTAGGTAACTTTATTGTCATGCCGCTGGTGGTGTGGGGGTTGGCCACGCTGTTTGGGTTGAAAGGTGCTGTGCTGCTCGGCGTCCTGCTGGTGTTGTTGGTGCCCTGCACCGACTGGTTTATCAGCTTTACCCATCTTGGGCAGGGGGATAGTGCCAAGGCAATTGCCGCGACGCCGGTACTGCTTTTGCTGCAGATAACGCTGCTGCCGCTTTATGTCACGTTAATGATGGGCGAGCAGCTTGTCAGTGACCATCTGCTGAGCGAATTATTACCTGCCTTTTGGGGACTGATCGTAACGCCGTTGCTACTTGCCTGGCTGACCGAAACAGGCGCCGCGCAATCTGCTGTACTCAAGCGAGGCGTTGAGGTGATGGGCTGGCTACCCGTGCCTTTGCTGACAGCAGTGGTGTTCTTGATTGCGGCCTCGCAAGTGCACTTGATTATTGAGTCGCAGGAGATGCTGGGTCAAATCGCCGTGCTTTTTGTGCTCTATCTGCTGGTTGCAGCCCTGGTCGGCAAGACGCTCCACATGCTGTTTCGCCTTCCCACGGCTTCTGGCCGGACGCTGGTTTTCAGCCTCGGTACCCGCAATTCCTTTGTGGTACTTCCGTTGGCGATTGCGCTGCCCGATATCTGGGCAGCATCGGTGGTGGTCATTGTCCTGCAGTCACTGGTCGAATTGCTGGGCATGGTGACGTATCTCGCCTGGGTGCCGCGGCTGGTAAAACACTCACCGGCCGATACGAGAGAATATTAGGTAGGTGTCAGGAGTGGGTGGCTTAACCGCTATTGGCCCAGCGTTGTCCTGCCCAGACTGCCGCCAACCATAAAGGCAGGCTGACAGCGATATAAGCCAACGCCAGGATGGGTTGGGTCTGGGCAAGTGAAACGACTTCCAAGCTGAATAGAGAAAAGGTGGTGAATCCGCCGCAAAAGCCCGCCACCCAAAAGGGCTGCCAGCGTTTGCGTTGTGCATCGGGTGCCCGGGCAATGCGCCCGGCAAGCCAGCCGATCAGCCCTGAGCCGACAACATTGACCAGAAGCGTCCCCCAGGGAAAGGAGCTACCCAGGGTGCCTGTCATCGACAACGAGATGACGTAACGCAGCGCGCTGCCCAGCCCGCTGCCGATGCCAACCGCGGCATAGGTGGCAAGCGTCTTCATAGGCCCCCTCCCGCTAACCATGCACCTAACCCCAGCGCCGCAACGCCGAGTGTCAGCGTGCTGGTGATATTGGCGAGTGCCTTGCCTCCCATGCCGCTTTCCCACAGGCCCAGGGTCTGCAAGCTGAAGGATGAGACCGTCGTGAAGCCGCCCAGTAGCCCAACGGCGACAAACAGCCACGCATCACCGAATGGTGGGCTGCCCTGATTGAGGGTGCTCGCCACCCAGCCAAGGGCAAAAGCGCCCAGCAGGTTAACGGCCAGGGTGCCCCAAGGAAATGCGATGCCCAGCCATTTGGCAAACAGGTTCGAGGTGGCCACGCGGGCCATGCCACCGAAAGCCCCGCCAACTGCCACCAGCATAATGCTACCCCAGCTAATACCCAAGATACGTCCCCTTGCCAATTCGCCCCAGCGGTCATCAAGCTTATCATGTTGAGATGTCGGGGCAGGCGCTGTTGCCGGTCAATAAGTTCGTGTAAAAAGGTAGGCCACAACAATAATGTTTATTGCACCTGCTTGAGTGAGGTTGATCAATGTCTGATCGAGTATTGGCGGCTATCGACAGTTCCCAGTTTTCCGAAGGGGTATGCGACTACGCTGCCTGGGCTGCCAAGGCGCTTGATGCGCCTCTCGCGTTTATTCATGTAGTGGATAACCACCCACAAATCTCCGAGCCTGACCTGACCGGCAATCTGGGGCTGGGCACCCGCGAGCATCTACTGGAAAAGCTATCCGACGTCGAAGAACAGCGTGCCAAGCTGGCGCGTGAGCAAGGCAGGCTGGTGCTGGAGGATGCCAGGCAGCGAGCCTTGAAAGCGGGTGTCGAAGCGCTAGATGCCATGCAGCGCAACGGTACCTTGGTGGAAACCCTGGTCGAGCAGGAAAAGAGTGTACGCCTACTGGTGGTGGGTAAGCGTGGTGAAACCGCTCACCAGGCCAGCGGCCATATAGGTTCAAACCTGGAGCGCGTGGTGCGCGAAGTGCACCGCCCTATCCTGATGGTGCCCAGAACATTTACCCATCCCGAAAACGTCATGATGGCCTTCGATGGCAGCAACACAGCGCGCAAAGGCGTTGAAATGCTGGCCAAGAGCCCGTTGTTTAACGGTGCGACCTGCCACGTTGTCATCGTCGGCGCGGAAACCGCCGAGCACCGTTCACAGCTGGAGTGGGCGCTGACGAGCCTGACGAGTGCGGGACATACGGCCGAAGGCGCGATTCGAGCGGGTGATGTCGAAGAGACGCTGCGCGCCTACAAAGAGGAACATGGCATCGATATGCTGGTCATGGGCGCCTACGGCCATTCGCGCATTCGCCATTTGCTGGTTGGCAGCACCACCACCGCGATGCTGAGGAAGGCCCAATTGCCGGTGCTGATTCTGCGCTAGGGGCTGGCCGCTTGGTTGGCTATTTGCAAAACGCGTTGGGCAAGACACCAGGCGGCGACGATAAACGCCAGCATCGTGGCAAGGATGGCCGGAAACGCCATGCCAGCGCTGAGCGCGAGTCCGATGGCGGCTGGGGCGATACCCGTGGAAAATACCATGGCGGCGCTGAGCGCGGAGCGTACGCGTCCCAGGTGCTCGATGCCCCACAGCTTGATCAGCAGGCCCGAGGCAATCAGCTCTTGAGCGCCCATGGCCAAACCGCCTCCCACCATCAACGCCCAAACGCTTGCGTTCCCTCCGGCCAGTGTGGCGAATAGCATCGCCGCCGCATAAGGAATCAAGTACACGCGGGCTAGACGCACCGGGCCAATTTTGTCGATCCAGCGGCCGCCCAACAGTGCGCCAGGAAGCTTGGCGACCCCCATGCCGGTAAGGGCCAGCGCATAGACGCTCAGCGAGCTGTCCAGGGCATCGGTCAGCTGCGCCTGGTAAATGAATAGCCCTGTCATGGTGATCGGCAGCGACATGAGCAGCGGCAATAACGCCCAGAAGCGAGGCTCGTAAAAGGGTCGCGGCCCGGTGGTGTCACGTTTCTGGGGTTTTTGGCCCGGGGCGTTGGACCAGGGGGCACGCTGCAGCAGCCATAGCCAAGGCAGGGCCAGCAGGGCACAAAGCAACCACCAGAAGGACTGCCAGCTTAGCCATAGCAGTGTCGCCGCGACGAGCGGTGGAAGCAGCGCTTCGCCAAGTGGAATGCCCAAGCTTGCAAGCCCCATTGCGCGGCCCCGCTGGGTGGTGAACTCCCGGGCAGCGAGGGTGTTGCCCAGGTGGGTCAACATGCCCTGCCCGCATAATCGCACCAGGCCCAGGCCGAGAACGCCAAGCCACCACCAGGGGGAAAGGGTGAGCAGGGCAACGCCCGTCACCAGGGCGAACAGCACGGTAATCGCGAATCGGCGTGGGGATATCCAGTCGATGGAAGGACCGTAATACAGCATTACAAACCCTGAAACGAGCGTCACGACGGTGTAGGCGGTACCGAACTGGCCCGCGCTGAACTGCCAATGGTCAGCCAGCGGTGCCTGAAAAAGCCCGACAAAAAAACTTTGCCCAAGGCTTGAACTGAACATTGCCAAAAAGGCGATACTTAACACACTACGGTGGTCGCGCAGCAGGGTACGATAGCCCATGATGCAGTATCCTTTGCGAAACAAGCGGGCGAAGGGGCGCTCGTAAAAGGTTAATTCTCCAAGTATAACAGCAGATCCTAAGGAGGCGGCGATGAACCATCCCGATGTAGACGTGGAGGCCATGAAGGCCCGTTTAATCACCCTGCGCGAAACGCTGATCGACGAAAGTGCTGGCAGTGCCGGGGCTCGGGATACGGTGACGCTGGATCAAACCTCGGTAGGTCGGCTGTCGCGTATGGACGCCCTTCAGGGGCAGGCCATGGCCAAGGCCGAAGAGCAGCGTCGCCAGCAAAACTTGACGCGTATCGCGGGCTCACTACAGCGCCTCGAACAGGGTGTCTTCGGTGAATGTATCAAATGCGGCGAGTGGATTAACATTAAGCGTCTGGAAAGCGACCCGCTGGTGCTCAAGTGCATCGGCTGTGCCGAATAGGCCGAATGACAACGGATTCAACGATAACGAGGAACCCCATGACAATTGAACGCCACGACACCAAAGCCCGCATGAGCCGTGCGGTCATCCATCAGGGTGTGGCCCACCTGTGTGGCCAGGTTGCCGGGCCAGAGGCGCGTTACGACGATATCACGGCACAAACCGAAAGCATGCTGGCGCGGGTGGATGACCTGTTGAGCGAGATTGGCTCGTCTCGAGAGCAGCTGCTGACCGCCACGATCTACCTCAAGGACGGTAGCGATTTCGCGGCGATGAATGCCGTTTGGGATGCCTGGGTGCCGGAAGGCCATGCGCCGGCACGCACCTGTGTATGTGCACCGATGCCTGCCGACGAGCTGAGGGTCGAGATTACCGTTTGCGCTGCTGTGACCGATTAAACGCCCTAGGTGTTTTTGGGAACAGGGAAGCGTGTTTCCCGTAGGCTGTCCTTGATCTTTTTGAGGTGCGGCAGGAAATCCTCGCCGCGCCTGAGCGTCACACCGGTGGCCAGCGCATCGATCAGCGTCAGTTGAATCACGCGTGACGTCATGGGCATGTAATGGTCAGTGTCTTCCGGCGTCGCGACTTCAAGGGTGGCGGTGCATTCCTGGGAAAGCGGTGAATCCGGCGCTGTGATGCCCAGCACCACAGCGCCCGCTTCGCGGGCGACGCGAGCAATGTCGACCAGTTCACGGGTGCGCCCGGTATAGGAAATGATCACTACCACATCGCCTGTATGGCAGGCAGCGGCAACCATGCGTTGCATCAGTACATCGATGTGCACCATGACCGGCAGGTTGAAGCGGAAGAACTTGTGCTGGGCATCCTGCGCCACCGCACCGGAGGCCCCAAGGCCGAAAAAGTGGATCTGCTTGGCCTGGGTCAGGTAATCCACCATGCGTTCCACGGCGCCCATGTCGACTTCACGTTGGGCTTCATCCAGTGCGGCAATGGTGGCGCCAAAGATTTTCTGGGTGTACTGGGTGGCGGAATCGCCAGGCTCGACTGCCCGGGTCACGTAGGGGGTGCCGCCCGCGAGGCTCTGGGCAAGTTTGATCTTGAAATCGGGATAGCCCTTGGCGCCAAAGTTGCGGCAGAAGCGGTTCACCGTCGGCTCGCTGACGCTTGCCGCCTGTGCCAGGCTGGCAATGCTCAGGCTGGTGGCGGCCGCAGGATCATCGATAATCACGTTGGCGACCTTACGCTCCGAGCGGTTGAGATCTTCCAGGCGTTGGCGTATCCGGTCGAGCAAGTCGTGAGCCATTAAACGGTCTCCGTGGAGGTTGGTGGCAAGTGCGGCTGCCAATTATCGCACCAGGCGAGGAACTCGCCGGCCGGTAATGGCCGCGAGAAATAATAGCCTTGAGCAGTTTCACAGCCAATGCCCCGTAAGTACATGGCCTGATACGCGGTTTCAATGCCTTCCGCGACAACATCACTGCCCACGCTATGCGCCAGTTGGGCAATGGTGCGCGCCAGTTGGCGTTCTACGTCGCTTTCCTCCAAGTCCATAACAAAGGCGCGGTCAATCTTCAGCGTTGAAAAAGGCAGCGTCTTGATATACGCCAACGAAGAGTGGCCGGTGCCAAAATCATCGATGGCCACGGCGATATTGGCCTGGGTAAACTGCTCAAGCTGTTGCCGTGCGTTCTGCATATCGCTCATTAAACCGGATTCAGTGACCTCAATGGCGAAGAAGTGCGCGGGGATTTGGTGGTCTTCCAACTGACGCAAGACGCTTTCGGCGAAATCCTTGCGCGCCAGCTGCCGGGCGGCTACGTTCACCGCAATGTGAAAGTCATTGCTGAACACGTTTTTCTGTCGCCAGTCGGCGATCGTCCTCATGGCCTCTTCCAGAACCCACTCGCCAATCGAAAAGATATCTCCGCTGGCTTCAGCCAGAGGAATGAACATGCCTGGTGATATGTGTCCCAGGTCGGGATGGTGCCAACGTAATAATGCTTCGGCACCGATAATACGCTGATCACTCAGGCGCAGCTTGGGCTGGAAGACAAGCGACATTTCACCGCGTTCGGTGGCGCCACGCAAGGCTTGCAGAACGTGTAGCCGATGGCGCTGCTGGGCCTCGAGCGTTTCGCTATAGCACTGAACGGCTCTGCCGTTCTTCTGTGGTAGCGCCAAGGTCGCCATATGGACTAACCGCTCAATATCAAATGCACCGCGGGCTTGGCTAATGCCGACTCTTGCTCCTAGTGGCAGCAGCAAATCGTCAACCTGCTGGTCGGTTTCGAACGTTTCCATCAGGTGATGGGCCAGCGACAGAAGCTTACGCTTGTCATCGGTGGCGCTAATCACCAACAGCTCGCTGCCACCCCATAAGCCGAGTGTGTGGGAGTCGCTCAGGCGCTCACCCAGGCGCTGTACAATATGGCTCATTAGCCTTTCGGCAATCCGGTACCCATGCAATCGAATGACATCATCAAAGCGGTCTAAGGCAATAAACAATAGCCCAGTGGCATCGTTGTGCGTTGCCGCTTCGCTGAGGGCTTGAGTAAGGCCGCGCCGATTGGGTAAACGCGTAATGGGGTCGGTGCATGATTGAAGGTAAAGCGCCTGAGTGCGTTCATTGACTATGCGTTCCAGAGTGTCGGCCTGTCGGTCGCGGACGTGGTAGCGATGCTCGACGTTCAGCACGTTGAGAATGCGTTGCAGCACCTCGTCATGCTTGAAAGGCTTGGTAACAAAGTCGCGCACGCCAAGCGCCAGCGCGCGCTGTCTGGTTTCGTCGTCAATCTGGGCCGTGAGGATGACAATCGGCGGCGTCTGCTCGCCAAGGTGCGCGTTGAGCTGCTCGATAACCGCGTAGCCATCCAGGTAAGGCATGCGAATGTCCAGCAATAACAGATCAGGTAGTGACCGCTGGCAATAGGCGAGCACATGGCGGGAATCGCTGATGCCATGAGTGTTGTGAAAACCCTGGTTTTCGAGCAAGTCGAGCATTAGCTCAATGTTGACAGTGTTATCGTCAACGACCAATACGTGTTTGGAATAGAATGTCATGGCTCCTGCCTGATGGGCGCTCCCAGCAACGGGTTAAGCGTGTCAGTAAACTGTTTAATGTCGATTGGTTTGGTTAAATAGGCATCAAACCCTGCTCTGAGGCCCTTTTTTATGTCGCTGGGCAGCGCATTGGCCGAAAGGGCAATGACGCGCACATCGCGATAGAGGGGAGTCGTACGCAGCTTGGTCAACGCGTCATAGCCACTCATGCCGGGTAGGTGCAAGTCCATTATCACCACAGCGGGAATGTCGTAACGCATCATTTCCAGGCCGATCTCAGCACTTGATGCGGTGCGAAGCGTCACGCCCTCCATGGCGTCGACAATATCTTCCATCAGGTGTTGGTTGGCAGGATTGTCTTCGATGTACAGCAGTGTTTGCTGGTTTGCAGTCTCTGGCAGGTGTTGTCGGTCAGCGCCTCCGGGGCGCTCAGTGGCGGGGGAGGTCGACACTGGCAACGTAAACCAGAACGTCGTCCCATGGCCTGGCTGGCTGTCGACGCCAATCTCTCCATGCATGCGTTCCACTAGCTTCCGGGTAATGGACAATCCTATACCGGTTCCTTCCACATGGCTTTCTTCAGCATCAAGGCGGTTAAACGGTTCGAACAGCTCGTTCAACCGGTCGGTCTGGATGCCGGGGCCCGTGTCGCTGATGCTGAGCTTGGCGACATCTTTCTGATGCTGCGCAAGGATATCGATACGCCCGTTGGCCACGTTGTACTTGATCGCGTTGGACAGCAGGTTGAGAAGTATTTGCTTGGTACGTGTGTAGTCGGCACTGATCTTCAAGTCGGTATCAGGTAATGAAAAGGTTAAGGTGATACCAGCGGCCTCGGCGTTAGCCTCGAGGGTGCTACAGGCATCCTCGAGGATGCTGTTCAACGAAATGGCTTCAATGGAAAGCGACAGTTGGCCCGCTTCGACTTTGGCCAAGTCCAGTACGTCGTTTATCAAACTAAGCAGATGGTGGCCGCTCTTTTCGATCTGGTTGACTTGGCGTTTTTGTTTGTCATTCAGAGGTGCGCGGGGGTTGTGGCCGAGTACTTGGGCAAAGCCGATAATCGCGTTGAGCGGCGTGCGCAGTTCATGGCTCATCGATGATAAAAATTCGCTCTTGGCCTGGTTGGCACGCTCGGCTTGATCGCGGGTATTGGCTAAATCCTGCATGACCTGCTCGCGCTCAGCCATCTGGCGGTAAAGGTTGATCAGTAGTACGCAGGTGTCGGTGAAGGGCTGAAGCCAGTCCAGCAGATGCTGGTCCAGCTGCTGACGGCTGTTGGCGATGGCAAACATGCCGATGAGTTGGCCGCTATTGAAAATAGGCACGCCCAGGTAGTTATCAAACTGCACCTGGCCCAGCGGGAACTCGCTGCGCTGGGTATGCTCATTAACATCGTTGTCGATGACCACCTCACCCCGGGCAAAGACCCTACCCAACAGCGAGTTGGGGTTCTTGAGCACCCTATCGCCGCTGAGCAGTTGCTCTATGTGATGACGTGATTCGGAACTCCACAAAGGGCCTTTAATGGCATTAAGCTTCAGCGCATTGCTGATATCGCCGGGTAGTACCTCGCCAATCAAGGTGTATTCGCTGTCGGTGAGCTCGCTCAGGGCTTCCGTTAAAAAGGTCCACAGCTGCTCGCCGGACATGAGCGCCTGATAGTCGGTGATGCCGTGGTGGAGAACTTTGAGCAGTTGCTGCTCTTTATGCATCCGGTTGGCTGTCTGGGTGAGTTCAACCTGCAGCTTGTGGTGGCGAAACAGTTCTTCAACCTGACCCGCTAAACGACCCAGTAGCTTCAAGTCACGTTCGCTGAATGGGCGCGGTTGGTAGTCGATAATGCATAAAGTGCCAACGGCCATGCCATTGAGGGGCCGTATCGGGAAGCCTGCGTAAAAGCGGAAATGCGGCGGGCTTGTGACCAATGGATTGCCGGCAAAGCGCTCGTCTTCAAGGGTGTCTTCAATGATGAGCGGTCCATCTTGGGCGATGGCGTGGTCGCAGAAAGAAATGCTCCGGTCCGTTTCAGACATCTCAATTCCTTGGTGCGATTTAAACCACTGCCGTTCTTGATCGATGAGCGATACCAAGGCAACAGGCACATCGAATAGGTCGCGGGTCAGTTGTGTCAAGCGTTCAAACGCCCTGTCACTGGGGGTGTCGAGGACACGAAGCGCATGCACCGCGTCCAGGCGCTGAGGCTCGTTATCGAGGGTTGGTGGTGCTGGCATCCTTGCTCCGTGGGAAGGTGTCAATAAAACCTTATATTAACATTATCGGCCGTTTGCTCCCCGGCTTAAATGAGACGAAGTAACTTTAGTAGCCAGCGACGGTAAGGTGGGTATAGCTGCGTGGCAGGAGAGCGGCTGGCCAGATAAAACATCCCGCGCAGGTGGCTGAAACGGTGAAAGCCGTGACGGCCGTGATAGGCCCCGTGGCCGCTGGCCCCGACGCCGCCAAACGGCAGCCCCGGCACGGCGTGATGCAACAGTGTGGTATTGAATACCAGGGCGCCAGACTGGCTGGCGTGTTGCCAATGGCGTTGTTGATCGCGTTGCTGGGTGAATACATAAATCGCCAGCGGGTGTGGTCGCGCAGCGACAAAGTCAAGCGCCTTATTGCTGTCCTTGACGCTGATAACTGGCAGGCAGCGGCCGAAAATTTCCTCGCGCATCACGGCAAGCCTCTGGTGGGGATCTATCACCAGCGCGGGCGCGTGGGCGCCGTGGTCAATGATTCGGCATCCGTGGTTACGCGCCTCGGCGAGCATCGCTTCACTGCGTGCACGCTGAGCCTCGTTTATTGGCTGGGTGGCCTCCCGTGCCGAGGGGCGCTGTTTTAAAATCGCGCGGCTCAGAGCGTTGGTCAGAGCATCGATATGGCGGCTTTCAACCAGCACGTAATCGGGGGCAATGCAGGTTTGCCCGGCATTCATGCCCTTGCCGAAAATAATCGCGTCGGCAGCACGCGTAAAGTCGGCATCCCCTGCTACAAACGCCGGGCTTTTGCCGCCCAATTCCAGCGTCGTTGGGGTCAGGTTGTTGGCAGCGGCCAATGCAACTTTCCGGCCGACCTGGGGCGAGCCGGTAAACAGCAAATGGTCGAATGGCAAAGCGCTGAACGCCTGGCCGGTGGTGGCGTCGCCCTCAATCACGCACAGTGTTCGGGGGCTGAAATACTGCGTTACCAGTCGGCCAAGCAGGGCGCTGGTGTGTGGCGTGAGCTCGCTGGGCTTGAGCATGACGCGGTTTCCCGCCGCGAGTGCATCAACGACCGGCATCAACGCAAGGCTCCAGGGGTAGTTCCAGGGGGCGATAATACCTACAACGCCAAGAGGTTGGGGCGCAATACGCGCACGTGCAGGCAGTAGCCGCCAGGGGACGCTGACTCGCCAGGGGCGCATCCAGTGCCATAGATGACGACGCGCATGGCTCACAGCATCAAGTACCGGTTGAATGTCGGCAAGCTGAATCTCGACCTCGCTGCGCTGGCCGAAATCGGTCTGGATGGCCTCGATGATGGCGTGTCGGTGGCGCCTGGTCATCAGCGCCAGCCGAGCCAAAAGCTCACGTCGTTCCGCCCGGGTGGGGTAAGGCGACTGGCGGCAGGCGAGACGCTGAGTCTCCAGGCAGGCGTTGAGGTGGCAGGTCATGGCGTCTCCTTGATGGATCCTGATGTCAGGCGCGAGGCAATTCGTTGCGTTAAATCACGAGCTTGTACCGTAAGGGTAATGAACCCGCATAGTGTAGAGTAGCTTAATTGAAACCAACCCTAGGTCTGGGAGAGGCTATGCCAGTGTCGCTATCGGTTGCAGTGTTATCTGCCATGGAGGCTGTGTCGGCCAGTCAGTGGGATGCTCTGGTAGATGCCGATCAGCCGTTTTTACGTCACGCCTTCCTGCATGCGCTGGAGGCGAGCGGTTCGGTAGGCCCAGCGACCGGCTGGCAGCCCTGCCATTTAACCGTTTGGAAAGGCGCGCAACTGGTGGGCGCAATGCCGCTTTACGAGAAGCACCATTCCTACGGCGAATATGTGTTTGATTGGGGGTGGGCTGATGCTTTTGAGCGCGCCGGGGGGCATTATTATCCTAAAGCGCTGAGTGCCGTACCGTTTACTCCGGTACCCGGCGCGCGTGCCTTGGTAGCCCAAGACGCTGATACAGACGTCGTCTACGCGGCCCTGTCCCAGGGTTGGCGGGAGCAGTGCCAGCGCCATGACCTTTCAAGCTGGCATTTGCTGTTTGCGGGCACGTCAGAAGTGGAAGTGTGGCAGGCCCAGTGCCCCGAGCTCATCAGCCGCGAGGGCGTGCAGTTTCAGTGGCGTGATCGAGACTTCGGCGACTTCGACGGGTTTCTCGCTGCGCTGACGTCCAAGCGGCGTAAAATGATCAAGCGTGAACGCCGTCTGGTGGCCGATCAGGGGCTGGAGGTGGTGCGCTTGGTCGGCGAACAGATCACGCCTGCTGACCTGACGCATTTTTACCGGTGTTACGCCATTACTTACCAGGAGCGCGGGCGGCCGCCTTATCTGGCCCAGGATTTTTTTACCCGTATTTACAATGCCATGCCCGAGTCGCTGCTCTTGGTACAGGCACGCCTTGACGGTAGACCTGTTGCGGCAGCGCTTTACTTTAGAGGCGCTCAGACGCTTTATGGGCGCTACTGGGGCAGTGAGGTGGTGGCCGACTGCCTGCATTTTGAAGCTTGCTATTACCAGGGCATCGAGTTCTGTCTCGAGCAGGGCCTGACGCTGTTTGATCCGGGTACGCAGGGCGAGCACAAGCTACTGCGCGGCTTTGCACCGCAGCGTGTGCGCTCATTGCATTACCTGGCCCATCCCGGCCTCGCGAACGCTGTCGCGACCTTTTGCCGTGAAGAAGGGCAACAAGTGGCTGCCTACCGTGATGCGGCCTTTGCCGCGCTACCGTATAAATGAAAGCAACTCGCTGGTCGGGCGGCTTGATGGCATAATGGCGCGCCAATTTAGGCAAAACGTATTTGAGCGGCATTTATAGGAGAGCGGTCATGCGCAGATGGCTATTAATCGCGCTGCTGCTGGTGTTGGGCATGCTGCAATACCAACTTTGGCTTGGCGATGGCGGCTGGCGCGACTTGCAGCAACTCGAGCAGCGCGTTGCCGCTCAGGAGGCAGAAAATGTGCCCCTGCGCGAGCGCAATGCCAGAATGGCGGCCGAAGTGACCGATCTCAAGGACGGCCTGGACGCGATTGAAGAGCGAGCGCGCAGCGATATGGGCATGGTGCGTACCGACGAGCAGTTTTTCTGGGTGCCAGGCGTTGCCATCGAGGAGGAGTTGGTCGGCATCAACGCCCGCTCGGTGATCAGGCCGGAGTTGCCCGATGAGTGATCCTTTGTGGTTGGTGGTGCCCGCTGCCGGTCAAGGACGCCGCATGGAGGCGGACAGGCCCAAACAGTACCTGACATTGCTGGGCCGCCCGCTGCTTGCCCATACCCTGGAACGCTTGCACAGCGCTTTCCCAAATGCGCGTCTGGTACTCTGCCTTGACGACGACGACCACTGGTTCGCCGAAAAGTGGGTGCCGTTTGCCGATTGGCAGCGTGTCACTGGTGGCGAAGAGCGCATGGACAGTGTGTTCAACGCGCTCACGGCCATCGACGCCGGGGATAACGATCTGGTGCTTGTCCATGATGTCGCCCGCCCCTGCGTGACCCGTGAAGATCTGCTGGCGCTTTACCAGGCCGTGCAGCACCATGCCGCGGGTGCGCTCCTGGCGATGCCGGTGGCTGACACCATGAAACGTGCCAGTCCTGCCGGTGCCAGCCTGCATAGTGAGCCCCGTGACGCACTCTGGCATGCGCTGACGCCCCAGGGTTTCCGTTACGGCCAGCTTTACCGAGCGATAAACGATGCACGAAACCGGCATACGCTGGTGACCGATGAAGCCTCCGCCGTGGAAGCGCTGGGCGATGCTCCCCAACTGGTGTCCGGGCGACGGGATAACCTTAAAGTGACACACCCCGATGATCTGGCACTGGCGGCCGCGATTCTTACGTCACAGCGTGATACCACCGAGAGGAGCCACTAATGCGCATTGGTCATGGATTTGATGTCCACCGGTTTGGTCCCGGCGATCATCTGATGTTGGGCGGGGTAAAGGTAGCGTTTGATAAAGGGTTTATTGCTCACTCCGACGGCGATGTACTGCTGCATGCGGTAAGCGATGCCTTGCTGGGGGCCTGTGCGCTGGGCGACATTGGTCATCATTTCCCGGACACCGACCCGGCATGGAAAGGGGCGGACAGCCGCGATCTCTTGCGCCAGGTTATCGCGTTGGTGCGTGCTGAAGGGTATAACGTCGTCAATATCGATGCCACGGTGATGGCCCAGGCGCCAAAACTGGCCCCCTTCGTGGGCGCCATGCGCGAGGTGATCGCGGCCGATCTGGGTGTGAGCCAGGGCCAGGTGAATGTTAAAGCCACCACTACCGAGCGGTTGGGCTTTACCGGGCGCGGTGAAGGCATCGCTGCCGAAGCGGTGGTGCTGCTCGGCCTGAATGAGAGGCCCCATGCCTGAATTACCCCGCTGGAAGCGCAGCCTGGAAGCGGCACTCGGTCCGCCAAAACCTGGCAGGTTTCGTCTGGCGCCGGATGACTTTTTGGTCGACGAGGTGCTGGATTTTACCCCGGAGGGGCACGGCGAACATCTTTGGCTGAACATTGAAAAGCGCAACCTGACGACCCTGGAGGTCGTTAAAATACTCAGTCAGCGCTGTGACGTTGCACCCCGTGACGTTGGCTATTCGGGGATGAAGGACCGTGTCGCGGTGACTCGCCAATGGTTGAGCGTGCATTTACCCGGCAAGGAAGCCCCTGAGGGGTTGATGCAGGCCCTCGCCGATGGCGGCATCAGCGTTTTGCAGCATGCCCGACACCCGCGCAAGCTGAAGCGTGGCGTGCATCGTTATAACCGATTTCAACTGCGGTTGAGCGGGGAAGCGATAGAGACAGATGACGTTAGCCAGCGTTGGCAGTTGCTATGCGAGCAGGGCGTGCCCAACTACTTTGGGTCGCAACGCTTCGGGCCAGCGGGGCGCAATCTACAGCGCGCAGAAGCATTGTTGGCGCGCGGATGGCGCAAGCGTGACGATCGTCACGGTATTTTGCTGTCCACCGCCCGCAGCTTTCTGTTCAACGAGTTGCTTAGCGAAAGAATTGAGAAAAACCAGTGGCAGCAACCAGTTAACGGCGATACGCTAATGCTTGACGGTACCCAGAGCGTGTTCAATGTTGACCAGGTAGACACCACGCTTTGCGCGCGTGCCGATGCATTGGATGTGCATCCGACAGGTCCCTTGTGGGGCGTCGGCAATATCAGTCAGCAGGCAGCGGGTGACTACGAGGCTGCGCTGTTGGATCGTCATCCGTCGCTGTGCGAGGGCCTGCTGCGCAGCGGAGTCAGGCGCGGCCAGCGGGCATTACGCGTTCGTTTGAGCGAGCCACAGCTAAACCGCGAAGCCCAGAGCGTGGTACTCTCATTCGCTCTGCCTCGCGGCAGTTTCGCCACCGCGGTGGTCAGCGAATTGATCGCGTCACCGGACTGAAGGGGCGCGTGCCGGGACTCGGGCAACCAATTAAGGAGTTTTCCATGCGGCGTTTGCTGCTATCCAACGACGATGGAGTTCATGCGCCGGGGCTCAAGGCGCTTTACGATGCATTGACCAAGCACGCCAATCTGCGTGTCGTTGCCCCGGACCGTGACCGCAGCGGGGCGAGCAACTCGCTGACGCTCTCGCGACCGCTGGCGATGACCGCACTGGACAGCGGGTTCTACAGTGTCGACGGCACGCCGGCGGACTGTGTCTACCTGGGGGTCAACGGCGTGTGGGATGAAAAACCCGACCTGGTGATTTCCGGCATTAACCATGGCGCCAACCTGGGGGACGACGTGCTGTATTCGGGTACGGTTGCCGCTGCCATGGAAGGACGTAATCTGGGCATGTCGGCGATTGCCATGTCGCTCTGCGGCCATCGCCACTTTGCTACGGCCGGCCACCTGGCGGCGAGCCTGGTGGGGGCCGTGGACCAGCTGTCGCTGCCGCCGCGCACACTGCTGAACGTTAACGTGCCCGATGTGCCCTGGGGGGACGTCAAGGGGGTTAAAGTGACGCGACTTGGCTATCGCGGCCCCGCGGAGCAGCCGCTGGCCGTTAAAGACCCGCGTGGGCGCACCCGTTACTGGATTGCCCCGGTGGCTGCCAATGCCGACGATGGTGACGACACTGATTTTGCCGCCGTCGAGGCGGGCTTTGTATCGATTACCCCCTTGCAAACGGATTTAACGCGCCATCAGGCGCTCAACGACGTTCGAGACTGGCTGGATGCATTCGCCTAAACTGTCACCGGAAGAGCTGCGCGGTACCGGAATGACCTCGCAGCGTACCCGTGACCGCATGGTCCAACGCCTGATTCGCCAAGGAATTGGTGACGCACGGGTGCTTGAAGTCATGGCCAGCGAGCCGCGCCATCTTTTTGTGGATGAAGCGCTGGCCCACCGCGCCTACGAAGATACCTCGTTACCCATCGGGTTTGGCCAGACGTTGTCTCAACCGCTTATCGTTGCGCGCATGACCGAGCTGGTGCTGCGTGCTGAACCCAAGCGCGTTCTGGAACTGGGCACTGGTTCTGGCTATCAAACACTTATTCTGGCCCGATTGGTCGATAAGCTGTTTTCCCTTGAGCGTATCGAGGCTCTGCACCGGCGCGCCGCCTTCCGGCTTAGCCGCCTGGGTGCCCGGGCGTCGCTGGCCGTTGCTGACGGCGGTGAAGGCTGGCCCGCCGCCGCGCCATTTGACGTCATTCTGTTGACCGCTTGCGCCCAAACGCTACCAGAACCACTGCTTGAGCAGTTAAGCCCTGATGGCGTCTTGATTGCCCCTCTAGAGGCATCAGACGGCAGCCAGTGGCTTACCCAGATCAAACGCGTCGGTAATGCGTTTGAAAAACGCCGCCTGGAACCGGTTCGTTTTGTTCCATTATTGCAAGGAGTGGTCGATTGAAGCGTCAACCCGTACGATTGTTATTAACCGGAGCCGGGATGGGCGCTGCCGATGCAGTGCCGGGGGTTTCGGGTGGGACCATTGCGTTTATCAGCGGCATTTATGAAGAATTGATCTTAACCATCAAACAGTTCGGCCCAAGCGCCATTGGTGCATGGCGTCGTGGCGGGCTGGGAGGGCTGAGTCAGCACCTTAACCTGGCGTTCCTGGTGCCGCTGCTCGTCGGTATTGTCATCAGCGTTTTCAGTGTGGCGCACCTGGCGCTGTGGTTGATGGAAGCACATCCACTGTTGCTGGATGGTTTTTTCTTTGGTTTGGTGGCTGCTTCGGCCTTTGTTGTGAGTGATTCAGGAACGCGTTTCAAGTTGCGCTACCTGTTCCCGCTAGGGGTTGGCCTGCTGCTGGCTCAATGGCTACCCGGATTGATGCCCCTGGTGTCAACATTGGGTAATGAGTCACTGATATTGATAGTGGCGGGGAGTATTGCCATCAGTGCCATGTTGTTGCCCGGCGTATCAGGAAGTTTTTTACTGCTCACCATGGGGCTTTACGGTACGGTGATGGAAGCTGTGCGCGGCTTTGATTGGGTGACCATCCTGCTGTTTGGGGGCGGCTGCCTCATTGGTCTGGCGCTTTTCTCACGGGTGCTCTCCTGGTTGCTGCGCCGCCATCGTGGCTCAACGCTTCAATTATTGTTAGGTTTCATTATGGGTTCACTGCCCGTGCTCTGGCCGTGGCGAGAACTGGTGCGATACCAACTGGGTAGTGATGGTGAAATGATTCCGTTGGATTATCGATATTTAATGCCCGGTGATTATGCACAGCTAACGGGCGAATCCGCGCAACTCATTGGTGTAATAGCGTTGATGACGTTTGGCGCACTGGTCGTTGTACTGTTGCATCGGCGTGCCCTTGGTCGCACGCCGCCAACGTCTCCCCAAACCGCCTCCGCTGCTGAAAAGGAGTAGGCTTTGCATGCGTAAGATAGTAATGATGTCCGCGCTGGCGTTAGCCGTTGCCGGCTGTGCCAACCAGCAGAGCGGCGGCCCGCAGGTGCGTGATATAAGCGATGCCCGCGACGCGGTCGAGCGCTTCCCCGAGTATCGGGTCAAGGAAGGCGATACCCTTTACGGCATCGCCTGGCAGCATAATCTCGATTATCGCGAAGTGGCTGAACTCAATAACATCGAGCCCCCTTACCGTATCCAGCCTGGGCAGATCATTGCCCTGCGTGAGGGCACGTCTTCAACGTCGGCGAACGCCTCAGCGGGAGCGAATGAAAGCGCCAGTGGTGCGGTGGCAAGAGGTCTTTCGCCCGAGGCGTCTACCCCCGCTTCGAGTGATGATCAGCAAATGGACTGGTTGCTGCCCGATGAGTCAGCCATTGAGCGCAATCAGCGGTTGACGGCTGAGCGTGATGCTGATGACGCCGAGGAAAATGTCACTACGGCTGAGGCATCTGAGACTCAGGCGGCTTCTGATTCAGCCCCCGATCAACCTCGGGCTGAGCAAACTCAGCCCGAGCAGGCTGAAGCGCAAACAGCGCCGGAACCTGAAGCCGAAACGGCCCCAGAGCAGGCGACGGCCGCTCCTGAGGATTCGACACCTGACCGCGACGGCCGCACTTATACACCAGCCGAAACCATTGATTGGCAGTGGCCGAGCGATGGCAATGTGGTGGGCGAGTTTGGCCAGGGCGATAGCATCACCGCCGGTATTGATATCGCTGGTGAAAAGGGGCAACCTGTAAGAGCCGCCGGTTCTGGCATTGTGGTATATGCAGGCAGCGGTGTGCGCGGTTACGGTAATCTCATCCTGCTCAAACACAACGATGAATTTCTCAGCGCTTATGCGCATAACGACAGCCTTAATGTCAGCGAGAACGACGTTGTGGAAGCCGGTGAGGTCATTGCCACTATGGGCGATAGTGACGCGGAAGACGTGAGACTGCATTTCGAGGTACGCCGCGAAGGGCAACCACAAGATCCCCTGGAGTTTCTACCGTCACGCTAACCGGTATCAGCCATTTGCAACGTGCGTTGCCACGACTCATTCGACAGGTAACGGCGTGAACGCTTTGTATAACAATAACGATGGGAAGCCCAAGCGACCCATTTGGTTTTTTAAGGGCGGATAGGCGATATAACGGGGGTAAGACGCATGAGTATGCTGGAAAAAGATCTACAGGAAGTAGACCTGAACGCTGTGGAAGAAGCACTTGACGACGGTGAGGATGTCGTTGCCGCCGAGGAGGCCTTCGAAAAAGCGTTAGGGCGCGAGGACCGTCAGCATCAAAGTCTTGATGCCACACAAATTTACCTCAATGAAATTGGCTTTTCGCCACTGCTGACGCCTGAAGAGGAAGTCTATTACGGGCGACTGGCCCGCAAGGGCGATCCGCTGGGGCGTTCGCGGATGATTGAGTCGAACCTTCGCCTGGTGGTGAAGATTGCCCGTCGCTATCTTAATCGTGGCTTGACCCTGCTGGACCTGATTGAGGAAGGTAATCTGGGGCTGATTCGAGCCGTCGAAAAATTCGACCCCGAACGTGGCTTCCGCTTTTCGACCTACGCTACCTGGTGGATCCGGCAAACCATCGAACGGGCGCTGATGAACCAGACACGTACCATTCGCTTGCCGATCCATGTGGTCAAGGAGCTTAACATCTACTTGCGGGCAGCCCGTGAGTTGACGCAAAAGCTCGACCACGAAGCCACGGCGGAAGAAATCGCCGAGCATCTCGACAAGCCGGTAGGCACGGTGAAAAAGATGCTGGGGCTTAACGAAAGGGTCTCGTCGGTTGATTACCCCATGGGCGGCGAAAGCGACAAACCCCTCATCGACACGCTCTCTGATGAGGAAGACCATGGCCCCGAGGCTTCCCTGGTAGATGGTGATGTCAAGGAGCATGTTGACCACTGGCTCGACGAGCTCAATGAGAAACAGCGCGAGGTGGTGGTGCGGCGTTTTGGTTTGCGCGGCCATGAAGCGGCCACTCTCGAGGAAGTGGGTGCCGAGATCGGCTTGACCCGAGAAAGGGTACGTCAGATTCAGGTAGAGGCGCTGAAGAAATTACGTCGGTCGCTGGAGAAACAGGGGCTGTCGCTGTCGTCGATTTTTGAAAGTTAACGGCCTTCCTTCAACTCCCGTTAATTTTCCCAACACCGGGCCATGTGCCCGGTGACTTTATTTAGTCATAATGATGAACCCTGATTAGAAGCAACAAGCGAGAAAGCCCAATGCGCCCGCTGGTGGCCCATATTGATCTAGACGCGTTGCGTCATAACTATCAGCTGGCGTGTCAGTGCGCGCCACATAGCCGATCGGTCGCCGTCATCAAGGCAAACGCCTATGGCCACGGCGCGCTTGAGTGCGCGCGTGCCCTGGCCGCGGATGCTTCCGCGTTCGCCGTGGCGTGCCTGGAAGAAGCAGTGACACTGCGGGAAGGCGGGATCACCACACCCATTATCCTGCTGGAAGGTATCTTCAGCACCGACGAGTTGGCGTGGGTGGATGAACACCGGCTATGGATGGCGGTGCACAGTGCATGGCAGGTTGAGGCGCTGCTAGCCTTTTCGCCGCGTGAGCCGATTCCTGTCTGGGTCAAGGTAGACTCCGGCATGCACCGGCTGGGGTTTGCCCCGGAGGACGTCAGCAATGTCTGGGCGCAGCTGAGCGAGGCGCCGCAGGCATCGTCGCTGCACTTGATGAGCCACTTTGCCACGGCGGATGCCGCTGACAGTCGCTATTTTCAACAGCAGATGACGCGGTTGCAAGCGCTTGCCACGACACTCGATGCGCCGCTGTGTCTGGCGAACTCCCCCGCGACCCTTGCCTGGCCGGTGTCCCACGGGGCCTGGAATCGCCCCGGTATTATGCTGTATGGCAGCAATCCGTTGGAAACCGCTACGCCTGCCACGGACTCGTTGCGTCCGGTAATGACGCTGCGCTCTGAAATCATTGCCCTGCGTGACGTTGAGGCGGGTGAGCCGGTGGGCTACGGCGGGCGCTGGCGGGCACCGCGACGCTCCCGCATCGCGGTAGTCGCCGGAGGCTATGGCGATGGCTATGACCGCCACGCCCAGGATGGCACACCGGTGCTGGTCAATGGCCAGCATTGTCCGCTGGTCGGCAAGGTCTCGATGGATATGTTCACGGTGGATGTCAGCGGGGTGGCGGATGCCGTCATTGGCAGTGAAGTGGTACTGTGGGGGCGCGCAAGCAATGGCGCAGTGCTGTCGATCGATGACGTCGCCCGTCACTGCGATACCATCAGCTATACCCTGCTGACTGGGGTGTTGCCCCGTGTACCGCGCCGTTATCATGGCGCTTTTGGTTAAATGGCGAGGCGCATGTCACGATCAACCTATCCCCGTTCTTTCGCGCACCCGCGCTTTTGGTTCACCTGGATGGCCATTGCTGGCATGCACATTGCGGCATGGCTACCCTGGCGGCTGAACATTGCCCTCGGTTCGGGTATCGGGCGCTTGGCCTGGCGGTTTGCCAAGCGCCGTCGTCATATTACCGATGTCAACATAGCGCTATGTTTTCCCGAAAAAAGCCCTGACGAACAGCGTAGACTGGTAAAGCAAACCTTTATCGCCAATGGCATCGGGCTGATGGAAACCGCCGTTGCGTGGTGCCGCAGCCCCGAGGATTTTCGACATCGAGTCGCGTGCATCGGCGAAGAAAACCTTGCCAGGGCCCAGGCGCAGGGTAAGGGCGTTCTGATTATTGGCGTGCATTTTTCGCCGCTGGATTTGGGGGGCGCGCTGCATTCGCTGTTTTTTCATTCGGACGCGGTCTACCGCCCGCATAATAACCCGCTTTTCGACCGCTTCATGACCCGCGCTCGCCTGAGGGTGTTCGATCAGATGATTCATCGTCATGACCTGCGCAGCGTCATACGGCGGCTGAAAGCCGGGCATTCGGTATGGTATTCACCCGACCAGGACTTTGGTCGTGATGCCAGCGTATTTGCCCCGTTTTTTGGTCAGCAGGCTGCGACGGTGCGGTTAACCGCCAAAATTGCGCGGATGACCGGGGCGCAAGTCGTGCCGTTGATTTTCTACCGCAACCCCGATGACCGTACCTACACCTACGAGTGGCTACCCGCGCTCGAGGGATATCCCAGCAACGATGAAGTGGTCGATGCCACGCGGGTCAATGCGTTTATCGAGCAGGCGATTCGGCAGCACCCCGAGCAGTATCTCTGGTTGCATCGGCGCTTCAAGACCCGGCCTGAGGGTGAGCCGGGACTTTACTAGCAGAGCGCTCTCAGTCGAGGTTGCGCGAGTAGAAGATCTCGAGCATTTCCTTGCGCAGACGGTCTTCTATATCGCGCGCTTCTTCAAAGGTGATATCCCGGCTCGAGGTGCCGAACAGGTAGTTATCCAGTTCGAAGTCCTTGAGCAGCATCTTGGTGTGGAACATGTTTTCCTGATACACGTTCACGTCGATCATTTGATAGGCGTGCTTGGTGTCTTCGGCCAGGTAATCCTGGATCGAGGTGATGTCGTGGTCGATAAACAGCTTTTTGCCATCTACGTCACGGGTAAAGCCGCGAACACGGTAATCCATCGTCACGATATCGGAGTCAAAGCTGTGGATCAGATAGTTCAGCGCCTTGAGGGGACTGATATGGCCACAGGTCGAGACATCGATATCCAGGCGGAAAGTGCTGATGCCGTTATCCGGGTGGGACTCAGGGTAGCTGTGCACCGTGACATGGCTTTTATCCAGGTGAGCGACCACGGTTTCGGGGAGCGGCCCCGGCCCGGGTTCTGTTTGCTCGGGATCCGTCTCATCCAGCTCATGTTCAGCAATCAGAATCGTCACGCTGGCGCCGTGGGGCTCATAATCCTGGCGTGAAATGTTCAGTACATGGGCGCCAATGATGTTGGTCACGTCTTTAAGAATCTGTGTCAGCCGTTCGGCATTGTAGAGCTCATCGATGTAATCGATATAAGCCGCACGCTGCTCTTCTGTCTTGGCGTAACAGATGTCGTAAATGTTGAAGCTTAGCGAGCTGGTCAGGTTGTTAAACCCGTGGAGTCGGAGATTGTCTGACACGTCCGAGCCTCCCTTTGGCAGATGAAAACACCCCGACGAGCCAACGCCGGAACCGGTCATGCGTTAGCGACGCATGATGATGAGCACTCAATTCAACACCTGATAATCCCAGGCGCTCAACAAGCGGGCGTATTATGCCCGCCCCAGGCGCGGGATGCATCCAGCAGGGCAAGTTTTTTGGCCTGCTTACCGAAGCTTGAACGCTTTTCAATGCAAAGGCGCTCAGGCGTCGACGATCTCGTAGGAATGGGTGATCTCGACGCCGCCGTTGGTCAGCATGATCGATGCACTGCAGTATTTCTCCGCAGATAGCTCGACGGCACGCTGGACCTGTTTTTCTTTCAGTGCGCGGCCGGTGACCACGAAGTGCACATGAATGCGCGTGAACACCGAAGGCACGCTATCGGCCCGCTCAGCGTCAAGCTCCGCCACGCAGTCGGTGACGTCGGCGCGGGCCTTGTCGAGAATATTCAGAATATCAAACGCCGTGCAACTGCCCATGCCCATTAGCAGCATTTCCATGGGCCTCGGGCCGGTATTGCGGCCGCCATGGTCGGGCGGGCCATCAATCACCACGCTGTGGCCGCTGCCCGATTCAGCGACGAACTGGCGGCCATCTGTCCATTTTACGCGTGCTTTCACGTTGCTCTCCTTATTCAGGCGGCTGGCTGACAAAAAGTAAGTCGCGCAGCATAACATCTCTTACCTGGTTCGCACTGCACTGTCTTATTGTGGCCTCATTGTGACGGCCAGCCACCTTCGGCAATCATCATGCAACCATCCACGCTAGGGTTATAAATATATACCCAGGCCTTGCCGAAACGGGTCGTGAGCAGCTGGCGCTGATACTCGCCCTGTTCAGGCGCCCCGTGGCGGTGATCTTCCAGCTCGTCGAGCCGGGCGAGCTGGCTGGCCGTCACGCGATAAATCTCAAGGCTAATGCCGCGCGATGTCTGCCATTTTGCGCCGGGGTAGGGTCCTATATCGTAGAGGGTCAGTGCCGTGCAGGTATCGCCACCCAGCCGAGTCGCTGTCGACAGCCAGTGAGCGTTATTCAAGCCTTTCTTAAGCGTACCGTATACCGCTACCAGGGATGTAGTGGTCACTGCGGCTTCCAGGTGTCTGGCGGTCATCGCACACCTCGTCGGTCTTGCAGGTGAGTGTCCAGCTCGGCAAGGCGTTCCGGGGTGCCCACATCGACCCAGTGCTGTGCGGTGTATTCGCCGCTGACGCGCTGGCTGTCGATGGCGTGTTTCAGCAGCGGCGCCAGGGCAAAGGCGCCTGCCGGGTGATTCGCCACCAGCGCCGGGCGGATCAGGCTGATACCCGCGAAGGTGAGGAACGGGGGAGGGCCTTGATGCACCCGACCGTCACGCAAGGCAAAATCCCCGTCGAGGTGATGCCCGGGGTTATCCACCAGCACCAAGTGCGCCAGGTCCTCCTTGGCTAGCGCCTTCGCATCGGGCAGGTGATCGCACCAGACATCGCCATTGATGAGTAAAAACGGGTTCTCGCCGAGTAGAGGCAATGCCTGACGAATACCGCCGCCGGTCTCAAGCGGCGTGGCTTCTCGGCTCCACTGAATCTGGACCCCATGGGCGTGGCCGTCGCCCAACGCCTCGATAATCTGCTCCCCGCGGTAGCTGACGTTGATCACGACCTGGTCAATGCCGACGCGTTTGAGCCGTTCAAGGTGGTGCACAATGAGCGGCTTACCGGCGACGGTCAGTAAGGGTTTGGGGCAGTGGTCGGTGAGTGGACGCATGCGCTTGCCGAGACCGGCGGCCAGAATCATTGCCTTCATTGGCCTACCTCGCTTAAACGTGCAGTGATGGCGGGGCGTAAGGTGTTGGACGCCCATTGGGCGAACTCGGCATGGGCAGGCAGCCCGGCCAGGCTGTCGTCCAGGTGGTCCAGGAAGTGTGGCAGGCGCGCCAGATAACCTGCTTTTTGGTCGCGCAGGGTAAGACGGCAGAAAATGCCAAGCACTTTAAGGGTGCGCTGGGCGGCCATTGCCTGGCTCTGGGCGAGAAAAGTGTCAGCATCAAGGTGCTGCGACAGGCGACCATCCTGTTGAGCCTGTGAGTGAAAGTTGCGAATGAACGTCGTAAATTGCTGTTTGCTGAAACGCTGGTAGCGTCCCCGCAGCAGCGAGATGGCATCGTAGCTGATCGGACCGGCGACGGCGTCCTGGAAGTCGATCATGTAGAGGCGTTGATCCAACACCATCAAATTCATGGCGTCGAAGTCGCGGTGCACGCAGACCACGGGTTGGGCCAGGGACTGTTCAATTAGCTCGGCCCGCAACGCCGTCCAGTTCTCGGGCGTCGGGATGCCCAGCCATGCATTGAGACACCACTCGGGAAACAGGTCGAGTTCCCGGCCCAATAGTGCGGCGTCATAAACGGGCAACGCCTCGGGGGAAACACGATTTTGCAAATCGGCAATCAGCGATAGGGCCTGATTATGATAGCCTCTAATACGCGCATCATCAGTAAACAGCTCTTGTAAGGGTGTGCTACCCAGATCGTCCAGCAGTAAGAAACCCTGCTCCAGGTCGGCCGCGTGTATCCGAGGGACAGGTAATCCTGCGCTGCGCCAGCGTCGGGCGATGGTCACGAACGGTTGACTATCTTCCTGCTGGGGCGGGGCATCCATGACCACCCGGGTCGTGCTGTCGGGTAGCGTGAGCCGGAAATAGCGCCGAAAACTGGCGTCACCCCCGGCCGGGGCAAGGGAAATAGTGTCTATGGAAAGACCGTGTTGTTGCGCGGCCCATGAAATAAGGGCGTTAATCCGCGATGAAGACATGCAAGCTCCTAGCTGGTCGGGCATGATGCGGACTGTATAATACCGATTCTCGATGCCAAGGATAACGAACATGGGCAAGCGATTTTCGCGCGCGGTGCCAGTGGCGCAAACATTGATGGGCAGTTTGTTGGCAAGCGCCTCTTTTTCCGTTGTCGCGCAGAGCGAGCCGCTCTCGGCGGAGGCGCTGGACTGGCAGCCATGGGGACGAGAAGAAGCCGCAACCCAACTATGCCGTGGACGTTACGTGATGCCCGGCTACCGCCTGGCGGAACAGGACAACCCCGAAACCCTGGCGGCCGAAGCCACCGAAGCGGATTACGACATCGACGGTCAGACGATTCTGCGTGGTGACGTGGTATTGCGGCGTGCCGACCAGGAGGTGGAAGCGGAGCGTGTCAGCATGCCCGCTGACCGTGAACGGGTGAACGCCGAGGGCAATATTGCGCTGCGAGATGGCACTTCCCTGGTGCGTGGACATACCGCTGAGATAATGCTTAACGAAGATCGCACGCAGTTGGACGATAGCCAGTTCGTGCTGTACGACCAGCACTTGCGCGGTCAGGCCGTTCAGTTGGAACAGCTGGAGGAAGACCAGTACCGCCTGGTGGATGCCCGCTTTACGACATGCGACCCCGGTGAAAATACCTGGCACCTCGTCAGCAGTGATATCCGTCTGGACCAAGCCAAAGGGTTTGGTACCGCGCGTAACGCACGTCTGGAAATCAAGGACGTGCCTGTTATGTACGTTCCATGGGTGCGCTTTCCGATCGACGACCGTCGCCATACCGGACTGCTGACCCCCGCGATTAGCGTATCTGGCGACGGTATCGACTATACCCAGCCGTTTTACTGGAACATCGCGCCCAACCGTGATGCGACGATCACGCCACGCTGGATGAGTGATCATGGCCTGCTGCTGAACGGTGAGTTCCGCTATCTGCTGGAAGAGAGCGCTGGTACGCTGGAGGCTGGCTATCTAAACAGCGATAACGGTGGGTCGGGCGGCGCCGAAAACCGCTTTAAGGGCGATGACCGCTGGTACCTTGAAGCTCAGCATGCCGGACGTGTCAATCCGCGTAGCGATTACCGCTTGCGCTACGGTGCCGCCAGCGACGGGCGTTATTTCGACGACTTTGGCGGCGAGTTTGGCAGCAGCGATCGTGCCAGTATGGAGCGTCTGGCGCAGGTCGATTACCGTGGTGAACGCTGGCAGCTGGATGCCCGGGCTCAGGGCTTCCAGCGTCTGGATGACCCGCTTAATGAGCGCGACAAGCCTTTCTACCGCCTGCCGAGCTTGACGGCTAACGCCCGTTGGCAATTGGGTAGTGGTTTTTACAGCCAGTGGCGATCCAACGCGACCTATTTCTGGCGTGATGTTAACGAACAACAAGTCATTGAGCGCGAGTCAGCGATAGGTAGCCGCCTGCACCTTACCCCCGCTGTGGGCTGGCGTTTCGATCGCCCTTGGGGGTATGTGGAACCGCGCACGGAACTGTGGCACACCAATTATCAGTTGGACTACGGTAACCGGATGACCGAGAACAGCGAATCGCCGAGCCGCAGTATCCTGGTGACGTCCGTGGACAGTGGCCTGGTGTTTGAACGTGAACTGGCCCTCGGGGGGCGTGACTACCGCCAGACCCTGGAGCCGCGCCTGAACTACGCCTATGTGCCCCGCACAGACCAGAGTGAGTTGCCTGACTTTGATAGCAGTGAGAGACCCTTTTCCTGGAACCAGCTTTGGTCCGCCCAACGGTTTTCCGGCGCCGATCGGGTAGGTGATTTGAACCGACTGTCGTTGGGGGTTGAGTCACGGGTGCTTGAAGATGAGACCGGCCGCAACCGGCTATCCGTTGGCGTAGGTCAGAGCATCTACTTCGACGAGCGGCGGATTGATATCGAAGGCAACGCTGATACGCTACCGCCACGCACCGACGATGAGCGATATTACCAGGCCACCCGTGATCGCTCGCCGTTGGTTACCCGGGTTGACTGGCAGATTAATGATCGCTGGAGTACCGGTTACGAGTGGCTCTACGACGATAATCGAGAACGTACTGAAAGCTCTACCGTCGACCTCCGCTATCGTCACCCTCAGGGCCACGTAGTGAACCTTGGCTACCGTTGGGAAATCGAAGATTTTGACCCTGGCGTAGAGCCCAGCGATGACAACTTCCGCAACTACAATCGTGAAGAATGGGATTTGTCCTTTGCCTGGAAGGCCAGTCCACAGATTGATCTGATCGGCCGGTATCTTCACGATCAAACCAATGACCGCTCGCTCGAGCAACTGGCGGGCGTTCAGTGGAACGACTGTTGTTACGGCCTGCAGTTGGTATGGCGTGAGTGGATCGATGACAGTGACACGGCCCGTATCGATGACGACTTCAATGACCGCGGGATTTTCCTGCGCTTTGTGTTCCGTGGTTTAGGCGGCGTGGGCCAGAATGCCGATGGATTCTTTGAACAAGCCATCCCGGGTTACCGCCCGACGCCTTTATAAATTTAGCCGTTAGAATGGCGACTGATATAGAGACTGATGTTATGAAATTGAGAAAGACCTTGTTCGCCCGCGCCCCTCTGCTTTCGCTGGGAGCCGCGTTGGCCTTTTGCCTGGCAGCAGCCGTGCCGCTGAGTGCTCAGGCCCAGGCCTCTGCGCCCACTGAGCGCCAGTCGCTGGACCGTGTGGTCGCTGTGGTCAACGACGGCGTTATTATGCGCAGTGAGCTGGATAACCGACTGGCGCAGATCGAGAGCCAGGCGCAGTCCCGGGGGGAATCACTTCCCTCTCGCCAACAGCTGGAATCACAGGTGCTGGAACGCATGGTGGTTGAGGAAATTCAGTTGCAGATGGCCCGCGATGCCAACATCACCATCGATGATACCGAGCTGAATCGGCAAGTTCGCGCCATCGCCGAATCCAACAACATGAGCCTTGACGAGTTTGCCGATGCGGTGGAAGCCGATGGCATGACGCTGGCCAGTGTCCGTGAGGACGTGCGTAGGGAAATGTTGATACGCCGAGTTCAACAGAGACAAGTCGCCAACCGGGTCAATGTCAGCGACAGCGAGGTTGACCGCTATTTGAGCCAGCAGATGGGACAGGTAGGCGAAGAAGCCGTTATTCAGGAGACCCGAGCTCGTCATGTGCTCATCGAGCTAACCCCCACCCGCGGTGAGAACCAGGCGCGGGCGCAAGCCGAGAACGTGCGCGAAAGAATTGCGCAGGGCGAAGATTTCGCCACGGTGGCCCGAGAAATGAGCGACGACGATGGCAGTGCGCTTAATGGGGGTAACCTTGGCTGGTTACGCCCTGGGCAGACAGTACCCGCGTTTGAAGAAGCCATGAGCGGGCTGTCGATTAACCAGCTCTCTGAACCTGTCCGCTCGCAGTTCGGCTATCACGTTATCCAGGTGCTGGATCGCCGCCAGCAAAACGTGACCCAGGAAGCCCAGCGCGAAGAAGTGCGCCAATCGATTTTTCAGCGCCGCGCCAATCAGGAGCTGGAAACCTGGCAGCAGCAAATCCGTTCGCAAGCCTTCGTTGACATTCGTCTTTGATGAAAGCTCGTTGCCCAGCGCCATTGGCGATCACCACCGGTGAACCTGCCGGTATCGGGCCTGAACTGACGCTGATGTTGGCAGCCCAGGGGGCCTTGCCCGCCGGTAGTGTCGCGATAGGTGACCCGCGGATGCTGCGGCAACGCGCCTCGGCCTTGTCGCTTGAGGTCGATATCATTGAGGTGTCGCCGTCGCAAACGCTGCCAGCGCAGCGGTCGACAACGCTGCCGGTCTGGCCGGTTGAACTTGCCGAATCTGCGGTGCCCGGCGAGCTCAACACCGCGAATAGTCGCTACGTGCTTGAGACATTGGCGCTTGCCGTGACGGCTTGTCAGGCTGGGCAAGCGGCGGCGATGGTCACCGCGCCGTTGCATAAAGGCGTGATTATCGATGCAGGTTTCTCGGGGTTTACCGGACACACCGAGTGGCTACGCGACGCCTGCGGCGTTGACGAGGTGGTCATGATGTTAGCCACCGATCGAGCCCTGCACGCTCAAGCGCCTGGTTGGCAGGGCAGCGGTGACATGCGCGTGGCGCTCGCTACCACGCACTTACCGCTGCGTGAGGTGGCGGATGCCATTACCTTTGAGCGTATTGTGCGTATCAGTCGTTTGCTGGATGCCGATCTGCGCCAGCAGTTTGGCTTGGCCGCGCCGCGAATAGCGGTATGTGGCTTGAATCCCCATGCCGGTGAAGGTGGTCACCTGGGGCGCGAGGAATTGGATATTATCATTCCGGCCCTTGATGCGCTGTGTCAGGAAGGCATGGCGATTACCGGCCCTTTCCCCGCCGATACGCTGTTTACGCCGCGCCATCTGGCTGGTGTCGATGCTGTCCTGGCCATGTATCATGATCAGGGGTTGGCGGTGCTTAAATATGCAGGCTTTGGGCAGGCCGCCAATATCACACTGGGCTTGCCGCTGGTGCGTACCTCTGTTGATCATGGCACGGCGTTAACGCTGGCAGGCAAGGGCATTGCCGATCCCGGTAGCCTGCAAGTGGCGCTATCGTTGGCGCGCCGCCTCGCCGACCAGCGCGCCGTCTCGTCGGGCTAGTACCGCGCGACGCAACAATCTAGTTATCCAGGCTTTTTGGCCAACGACCGACCCCCAAGGAATCGTGTTAGATGTCTCACGCGCCCCAGCAGCACCGCGCCCGCAAACGTTTTGGTCAGAACTTTCTCCGTGACCTGGGGATCATTTCGCGCATCGTGCGTGCCATTGGCCCGCGCGAAGGTGATCGACTGATTGAAATTGGCCCGGGTCAGGGCGCGCTCACCGAGCCGCTGATAGAAGCCGCCGGTGCGCTGGAGGTTATCGAGCTCGACCGTGACCTGATTCCAGGCCTGCGCGTGCAGTTTTTCAACTATCCAGATTTTGTCATCCATGAAGGCGACGCGCTGAAATTCGATTTTGCCGCCCTCAAAGGCGATGGCCCCGGGCTACGTGTGGTGGGCAACCTGCCCTACAACATCTCGACGCCGCTGATTGTGCATTTGCTGACCATGGGCAGTGCCATTGCCGATATGCATTTCATGCTGCAAAAAGAGGTGGTGGAGCGTCTGGCGGCTGAGCCTGGCGGCCCTGACTGGGGGCGCTTATCGGTCATGGCTCAGTATTACTGTCAGATCGAGCAGCTTTTTATTGTCCCGCCTGAGGCCTTTGTGCCACGTCCAAGTGTCGACTCAGCTATAGTCCGCCTCACCCCCCACGCGACGCTGCCCCATACGGCCGATGACCCCGAGTTGCTGTTTGAGCTGGTCAAGCTTGCCTTCGGTCAGCGCCGCAAAACCCTGCGCAATAACCTGAAAGGGCGGGTGGGTGCCGATGTATTGGAAACGCTTGGCATCGACCCGGTACGCCGCCCGCAAACGCTGACGGTGGCTGAATTCGTGGCGATCGCCAACTGTGTGGCAGCGAAAGAAGGGGGTGTCACGCAATGAGCGACTTGGCGATCAATGTCACGGTGACCCCCGAATACCGCGCTGAAGAGTCGAGCGAGGCAGAATCACGCTTCGTATTCAGTTATACCGTCAGCGTGCACAACGGCAGTCCACACAGTGTTCAACTGATGGCACGCTACTGGAAAATCACGCATGGCAGTGGCGAACACCAGGAAGTGCGCGGCAAGGGCGTGGTGGGGCAGCAACCGCTGATCGGCCCGGGCCAGCAGTTTCGTTATACCAGCCGTGCCATGTTGCAGACGCCCGTAGGGGTCATGGAAGGCGTCTACACCTTGCTGGATACCTCAACCCAGCGGGTCTTTGAAGTGTCGATTCCTACCTTTCGACTTGCGGTACCTTATCAACTGCACTAATGACTCATGACCTGAAAGGCCTTCAACAATGAGCACCTATGCGATTGGCGATCTGCACGGCTGTTATGGCGAATGGATGGCCTTGCTAGACACGCTCGGTTTCAACCCGGAGCAGGATACCCTCTGGCTGGTCGGCGACCTGGTCAACCGGGGGCCTGACTCTCTGGCCTGCCTGCGCGAAGCTGAAAGATTGGGCAGTCGCGTTCGCTGTGTACTGGGTAATCATGACTTTCACCTGCTGGTAGCCGCGCGCGGCGGCGGCAAGGTCAAGAAGAATGCCAGTCTGGAGGCCGTGTTGAATGCGCCTGACCGCGAGCGTTTGCTCGATTGGCTTCAGGGTCAGCCATTGGCGGTGAGTGAAGGGAGCCGGCTGATGACCCATGCAGGTCTGTTGCCCCAATGGGACCTTGCTCAGGTGATATCACTTTCTGATGAGGTGCAGGCGGCATTAGTCAGCGAGACCTCAGGGCGCTTTTTAAACCAGCTCTACGGTAACCACCCGGCTCGTTGGGACAACGCGCTTGACGGCATGGATCGTCTGCGTTGCATTGTCAATGTGCTCACCCGCATGCGCTTTATCGATGCAGAGGGGTGCCTGGATTTCGAAGCCAATCAGGGGCTTGAAACGGCACCCGCAGGGTTTGCGCCGTGGTTCCAATTCCCCCGCGACGACGATCCTCAATTGCTGTTTGGTCACTGGGCGGCACTCGGTGGAGAGACGCCTGGTGCCCGTGTGCGAGTTGACGCCCTGGATACCGGCTGCGCCTGGGGCGGGAAGCTGACCGCTCTTGACCTGGAGACCGGCGCGCGTACCAGTGTGCCAAGCCATAAATTACAGGGCTCGCCGCGATGACGGGCGGCAGCGATCCGCGTATCGCCGGACTTGATGTTTACCGAGTGGGTGGGGCGGTGCGCGACAGGCTATTGGGCTGGCCGGTCTATGACAACGACTGGGTAGTCGTGGGCACTACGCCCGATGAGATGCTCAAGCGAGGGTTCAAGCCAGTGGGGCGCGACTTTCCGGTGTTTCTCCATCCTGAGAGCGCTGAAGAATACGCTCTGGCACGCACTGAGCGAAAAGCGGGGCACGGCTATGCAGGTTTTAAAGTGATCGCCAGCCCTGACGTCAGCCTTGAGGACGACTTGCTGCGTCGCGATCTGACCGTCAATGCGATCGCGGAAGCACCTGATGGTACGCTGATCGATCCTTTTGACGGCCAGCAGGACATTGAACAGCGACAGCTACGGCATGTCTCCCCAGCGTTTCGCGAAGATCCGCTGCGTGTGTTACGTACGGCGCGCTTTCTAGCACGCTATAGAACGCTGGGCTTTGCGATTGCGCCGGAGACGATGGCGTTGATGGGGGAGGTCAGCCGCAGCGGTGAGCTGGCCTATTTGGCCGCTGAGCGGGTATGGCGGGAAACCGAAAAAGCCTTGGCCGAAGCGCGGCCGGCGAGCTACTTCACCACACTTGACCAGTGTGGTGCGCTGACGACCTGGTGGCCTGAATTAACGCGGGGCAGCTTGGGTGATTGTCTCAACGCTATGTCGCTGGGGGTGAATGATGATGCGCTGGCCGGTGCCGAATGGCGCTATGCGTTGTTGGTTTCGCCGCTGGACGATGCCGCGCGCGAGTCGCTGGCCAGGCGGTTACGGTTGCCGAATGCGGTAGCGCAGCTAGCGCGGCATGCCGCCCTGAGTCGTCACCTGGTGGGAGGAACGCTGGATGCCGCAGCGGTGTCTCACTGGCTCGAGCGCCTCGATGCCTGGCGGAAGCCCTCTCAGGTATATACCCAGTTGACGCTGGTGGCGGCGTTGGCGCCGGAGCATGTTGACGCATTGAACGCCGCTTGGCAGGCCGCGCAACAGGTAAGTCCTCAGTCGTTGATGGCAGAAGGTTTCCAGGGAGCCGAACTGGGCGCTGCGCTAAAAGAGCGCCGTCACATGGCGATCGACAAGACGCTCAATTGACGTGTGGCCGGGCTTAGCGGGCCAGCGCCTGACGCAGTGGTGGGTCGGCCTGGGAAATCCATGTGCCTTGCCATTCGAAATCAATTGCCCATAAGCGCTGAGCGCCCAGTTCAAAGGCTGCCCAGAGCGTTGCATAAGGGGTGCGACAGTGGGGATGGCAGTGTGTGGGCAGGAGTTCGGCCAAGGGCTGCAAGACAAAGGCATTGTAGTTGATTTCGGCGCGGGGAAGCGTGATCCCGTCAACGATGCCGCAGGCGTCACCCACCGTCAGCAGGTCGATATCTAGCGCGCGGGGGCTGTATTTTGCCGTGTCGGGCGTTCGGCCATGGTTGGCCTCCAGTTGTTTGGCCCAGGCCTGTAGCTCACCGGGTGTCCAGTCGCTATGAAACGCCACCACCAGGTTGAAAAAATTGCGCCGATCACTGAAGCCAACGGGTTCGCTCTCGAACACCCGGGATACCTCAAGCGAACCGAAGGTGTCGGCGAGCGCATCAAGGCATAAGCGAATGTGTCTGGCGGGCTCGATATTGCTGCCCAGGCTCACGGTCACTAAGCTCATTGGGTGGTTGCTCCGGTTTCGTCGGGGAGCGTGCCGCGGGTGATTTCCAGGCCGACACTGCGTGCATTGGGGATGGCGCCGGGCTTGTGGACGATAAGTCGCAGCCAACTGATCGGGAAATCATTGCGCAGGCAGGCGGCCAGGCGCTCGGCGAAGGTTTCCACCAGAGCAAACTGATGAGTATCAGCAAACTGTTGAATACGCTGGCAAATGGCAGCGTAATCCAGCGTGAGCCGAAGGTCATCGGTGGCCGCCGCCGAGCGAATATCGGTCGCCAGCGTTAAATCCAGACGCAGTGACTGATGAATGGTGCGCTCCCATTCGTAGACGCCAATAATGGTATCTACCTCAAGCGCTTCGATGAAAATGCGGTCCATGAGCCTTCCCCAACACAACGAGCGAGCGATTGTACGTGAGCAGAGCGCTCAGCAACAGTAGCCAACGCGAGCACAATGGCATGATATGGATACTAGTGGGATATGCGAGCGGTAGCTGGCTGGCGGCACTTAGCGTCTGCCGCTGGGCAGGGGTGCCCGACCCCCGGCAGCACGGCTCGCACAACCCAGGCTTTTCCAACGTGCTGCGCCTGTACGGCGCCCGTCTGGCGGCAGCCACGCTGCTGCTGGATGCGCTGAAAGGCATGCCGGCGGTGCTCGCCGCCAAGCTGCTGGGCTTTCCCGTCTGGCTTCAGGGGATGGTGGGGTTGGCCGTCTTGCTGGGCCACAGCTACCCGTTATGGCATGGGTTTCGCGGTGGCAAGGCAGTCGCCAGTGCGTTCGGCGTGCTACTGGTATTGGTGCCCGCTGTGGCGCTAATCAGTGCCCTGGTCTGGGCCCTGCTTGCCTGGCGGCTGAAAACAGCCGCGCTGGCATCGCTTTGGAGCGCTATGCTGGCGCCGCTGGTATGCAGCTGGCTGGCACCATCTTATGTGCTGGTGGTTGGCGGGTTCAGCTTGCTGGTGCTGACCCGTCATGCGTTGAATATTCGTCGGCTGAAGCGCGGTGAGGAGCCGCCATTTGGCGGCGCCTGAGAGGCGGCGGCTAAGGCGTGGTCGGTGCCGCCAGGTCGGCGAGCGGCCAGCGCGGTGTGGCCTGCATGATGCCGCTTGCGTCCTGCTCGCCAGCGACGAGTCGCTGGGCACCCACATAGGCGATCATGGCACCGTTATCAGTACAAAAACGTCCGCGCGGATAGTAGGCCTTTGCCTGGCGTTTTTCACAGGCCTGGGCGAGCCGTTCGCGGAGACGATGATTGGCGCTTACACCGCCCGCCACGACCAGCCGCTTAAGGCCGGTTTGATCCAGCGCCCGACGGCACTTGATGACCAGGGTGTCGACAACTGCTTCTTCAAAGGCGCGGGCAACGTCAGCCCGGGCCTGGTCGTCCAGCTTGTCTGCCGTTTCCAGCTGGCGAATAGCGGTGAGGGTGTGGGTCTTCAGCCCGGAAAAGCTGAAGTCCAGTCCCGGGCGGTCGGTCATTGGGCGGGGAAAGCGAAAACGCTCAGGGTTCCCTTGTTCGGCCAGCGCCGCCACGTGGGGGCCGCCCGGGTAGGCCAGTCCGAGCATTTTGGCGGCTTTGTCGAAGGCTTCGCCAGCGGCATCGTCCACCGACTCGCCGAGAAGCTGGTAGTGGCCTAGCCCCTGCACGTTTACCAGTTGGGTGTGGCCGCCGGACACCAGCAGCGCCACAAACGGGAAGTCGGGGGCGTCGTCCTCGAGCATGGGAGCCAGTAAGTGGCCTTCCATGTGATGCACCCCAAGCACGGGAATGCCCAGTCCGCGGGCCATGCCATGGGCGGTGCTGGCGCCCACCATTAACGCGCCGACCAGGCCAGGTCCAGCGGTATAGGCGATACCATCAAGGTCGTGGCGCTCGAGCCCGGCGTCGGCAAGAACTTGCTCAATAAGTGGTAGCAGTTTGCGGGTATGGTCGCGTGAGGCCAGTTCTGGCACAACGCCACCGTAATCGGTGTGCATGGCAATTTGGCTGTAAAGCGCATCGGCGAGCAGACCTTGGCCGCCGGTCAGCGACGTATCGTAAATGGCGACGCCGGTTTCATCGCAGGACGTTTCAATGCCCAGTACGCGCATAGGACAATAACTCTGTGAAAAAATAGGTGGCCTATTCTAGCATTCCTAATGGCGAGTGGGTGTTAGCATTTGCAAAGCGTGCCCAGCAGGATTAGAATATTGTGCGCTGTAAAACTGAGTCGTGCACTGTGCTCGCATACATGCGTAACGGTGTGCGTACTATCCGAACTCAAGACTCCTTAAGGTAGGTGAGTGCTTAATGCCTTCTGTAAAAGTACGTGATAACGAGCCGTTTGACGTCGCCCTGCGTCGCTTCAAGCGTTCTTGCGAAAAAGCCGGCGTTCTCTCTGAAGTACGTCGTCGCGAGCACTATGAGAAGCCGACTGCTGAGCGCAAGCGCAAAGCGGCTGCGGCCGTAAAACGTCACGCCAAGAAAGTTCAGCGTGAACAAAAGCGTTTCGAACGGCTCTATTGATCCGTACCGAAACACGCTATGTCACTCATGGTGTGTTTCTAGAGGGATGTCGAGCGGCCGCCATCTAGGTGGCCGCTTGTTTTGCGTTTATCCAAGCGTGTCTAAGGTGATCAGGCATCGTCCCTCATGACGATAGTGTCTGATGACATTAGGTTCGCGAATCAGCGCCCCGCGCGAGGATGCCTGCATCCATGGCTGGCCAAATTCCACAGCGTTTTATCGACGATCTTCTCGGCCGCGTTGATGTGGTGGAAGTGGTTGGTGAGCGTGTACAGCTAAAAAAAGCAGGTCGCAACTACTCGGGCCTATGTCCTTTCCATCAAGAAAAAACCCCTTCGTTTACGGTGAGCGCTGACAAGCAGTTCTATCACTGCTTTGGCTGTGGGGCACACGGCAATGCGCTGCGTTTTTTGATGGAATACTACAAACTGCCGTTTCCCGAGGCGGTTGAGCAGTTGGCTGGGCGCTTGGGGGTTGAAGTGCCCCGAGAAGGGGCTGACGATCCGCGCGCCCAGCAACGCGAAAAAAAGCGTAAAGAAGGCGTTAATCTGCTTGAGCTTGCCGCCAGCTTTTACCGCGAGCGGCTGAAAATGCAGGAAGGGCAGGACGCCAAGCAGTATTTGCACGAACGCGGTCTTTCCAGTGATGTCATCAGTGACTACGGCATTGGCTATGCACCAGGGGGCTGGGAAGCGCTCAAGCAACACCTGAGCGAGCGGGGTATCAGTGAGTCGGTGCAGATTGAATATGGTCTGTTGATTCACCGTGAAGACACAGGGCGCACTTACGACCGCTTTCGTGACCGGGTAATGTTCCCGATCCGTGATCTGCGCGGTCGTACAATCGCTTTCGGTGGTCGGGTAATGGGTGACGGTCAGCCCAAGTACCTTAACTCTCCGGAAACGCCCGTGTTTCATAAAGGGCGGGAGCTCTATGGCCTTTATGAAGCCCGCCAAGCCTCCAGCAGGCTTGAGCAACTGGTGATGGTCGAGGGCTATATGGACGTTGTCGCCCTGGCGCAATATGGCATTCATAATGCCGTGGCCACTCTTGGTACGGCCACCACGGAAGATCACTTGAGTCGCCTCTTCCGGCTCGTCGGGCGCGTTGTTTTTTGCTTTGACGGCGACCGGGCTGGCCGCGAGGCGGCAAGTCGGGCACTCGAAACCGCGCTGCCGATGATGATCGACGGCCGAGAGGCGCGGTTCTTGTTTCTGCCGGAAGGCGATGACCCGGATACGCTGGTGCGCCGCGAGGGGACCGAGGCTTTTCAGGACCGTGTCACCTGTGCAATGCCGCTGTCTGAGTTTCTCTTCGAGCGGGCAGCCCAGGGCCGTGACCTGAATACCGTGGAGGGGCGCGAACGGTTTGCCAGTGGGGTGCTTGAGGCGTTGAACAAAGTGCCGGATGGCATGCTCAAATCATTGCTGCTCGAGGCGCTTGCCAAGCGTAGTGGTTTGGCCCAGGAGCAGTTGAAAGAACTGCTTGAAAAGCGTGTCGAGGCGGCAGCGCGCCAGCAACAGACTCGCGGGGAGTCGGTGGAGCCCTCCGGTACTGCAGGCTCTGGGAAGGAAGTCGCACCAGCGCGTCGGACGGTTCGTGAACAAGCGCTGTCGCCGGTTGGGCGAATTGTACAGCTACTGCTTCACGAACCCGGCCTGGTGGCGAGCCTGCCAGAGAGTGACGCCTGGTTGCCGGATAGTGACGGGCCGGAAGGCGCTGATGTGCGTCTCTGTCGAGAGCTGCTGGCGCTCCTGCGGGCTGGGCGTTATCGCAGTCCCCAGGTGGTTTTGGCGCATTTTCAGGGCAGTTCGGAAGGGGCGCGGTTAGCCTTTTTTGCTCAGCAAGAATTGTTGATTTCAAAAGCGTCTCGCGAGACAGAGCTAGCTGGGTTGGTGGCGCACTTGGATTATGTGCGGCGTCAGCAATCTCCGCAGGAGGAATACGATGCCTTGCTTGCTCGGGAGCGCGAGGGTCAAAAGCTTGATAAAGCCCAGAAGCGACGGATTCAAGAATTGCTAATGGAGCTGTCTCAGCGACCACATTGACGCTACATGTTAAAGAAGCGGGTTGAATTATCAACGTGCCGCCTCCAGATCAAGTCCCACGGATAAAAAAGCGGCTAACCAATCAAACTAACACACCTGAATGACAGCGCAAATACACAAACTGGAAAAACTCAGGCCAATCACGCTATACTGTTAGGCTTGTCAGGTTTTGCATCAGTGCTTCAGGTGCTTCATTCTTCTTCGTCGAGATAGGGTTTCTATGGCTGGAAATGCACAGCAGCAGTCGCGTCTGAAGGAGTTGATCGCGCGCGGTAAGGAACAGGGTTACCTGACCTATGCCGAGGTCAACGACCATCTACCCGAGGATATCGCCGACCCGGATCAAGTGGAAGACATCATTGGCATGATCAACGACATGGGAATTAGTGTCGTTGAAGAAGCGCCAGATGAAGACACTTTGATGATGTCGGATCACTCCACGGACGAGTCCGCTGCGGAGGAGGCCGTTGCGGCCCTTGCCGCCGTGGAAAGCGACGTCGGTCGCACCACCGACCCTGTCCGCATGTACATGCGTGAGATGGGCACGGTTGAACTCTTGACCCGTGAAGGCGAGATCGAAATCGCCAAGCGGATTGAAGAGGGGACACGCGAAGTCATGTCGGCGCTGGCCTATTTGCCTGGTGCCGTGGCCTCTATTCTGGACGCCTACGACGCGACTCAGGACGAAGAGGCTCCCGGTCGGTTATCCGATCTCTTCTCTGGTTTTATCGACCCGGATGAAGGTATCCCCGGCGTGGCGGAAGCAGAAGTGCCCGAGCCTGAGCCCGTGACAGAGGTCGATGAAGACGTTGAAGGCGACGACGAAGATGATGACTCCACTGCGAGCGAAGGTGGCCCGGATCCCGAAGAGGCGCGTGCGCGCTTCGAGCAGATTCGTGAGCAGAACGCGGCGGTAGAAGCGGCCTTTGCCAAGTACGGTCGAGGAAGTGCCGAGCTGAAAGCAGAGCAGGCACGTCTGGCGGTGCTGTTCTCGCCGATCAAGCTGGTGCCCAAGCATTTCGAGCGGCTGGTGGGGCAGGTGCGCATTAGCATTGAGCAGGTGCGTGCTCAGGAAAAAGCTATCATGCAGATGTGCGTGAAGAAAGCCAAGGTGCCGCGTAAAACCTTTATCAAGTCGTTTCCGGGCAGTGAGTCAAACCCGAAATGGCTGGATGCGTTTCAGTCCGAACAGCCCAAGTACGCGGATCGCCTGGAGCCGCTGCGCGCCGATATTGCCCGCTCCCAGCGCAAGATTGCCTTTGAAGAGGACATGGTGCAGCTTAAAGTGTCTGACCTGAAAGAGGTCAACCGCAAGCTGTCGATTGGCGAAGCGAAAGCCCGTCGCGCCAAGAAAGAAATGGTGGAAGCCAACCTGCGCTTGGTGATCTCGATTGCCAAGAAGTATACCAATCGCGGTTTGCAGTTCCTGGATCTGATTCAGGAAGGTAATATTGGCCTGATGAAAGCGGTCGACAAGTTCGAATATCGCCGTGGCTACAAGTTTTCGACCTATGCCACCTGGTGGATTCGCCAAGCGATTACCCGGTCGATTGCCGACCAGGCGCGCACTATTCGTATTCCGGTGCACATGATCGAAACGATCAACAAGCTCAACCGCGTATCGCGTCAGATGCTGCAGGAAATGGGCCGCGAGCCGACACCGGAAGAGTTGGGTGAACGCTTGGAGATGCCGGAGGATAAAGTCCGCAAGGTGCTCAAGATTGCCAAAGAGCCCATCTCCATGGAGACGCCCATTGGCGATGACGACGACTCGCACCTGGGTGACTTTATCGAAGACGGCACCATGTTGCTGCCAATCGACCTGGCCACCGGTGAAGGTTTGGTCGAAGCCACACGTAATGTGTTGGGCGGCTTGACGGCGCGTGAAGCCAAAGTGCTACGCATGCGGTTTGGTATCGATATGAACACCGACCACACGCTTGAAGAGGTGGGCAAGCAGTTCGATGTGACCCGTGAGCGAATTCGCCAGATTGAAGCCAAGGCGCTTCGCAAGCTGCGTCACCCGAGTCGTTCTGAGCCACTGCGCTCGTTTCTCGACGAATAGCGCTTGGCGTCATGCGTCAAAAAAGCCCGCCGTTTTTGCAACGGCGGGCTTTTTTATGGATCCGTCGTGGGGCTAGGCGTGTTCGAGGCGCGCCTTGTGCACGCGACGGGCGAGCAGTACCAGCTCGATCATGGCGATGAGCATCAGGGAATAGCCCAGCAGTTCGACCACTTCCTCGGCGACGTCTTTGAATTCCCGCACGAAATGATCCTGGAGAACAGCTCTCCAGAAGTCCTGACGACCGTAAAGCCGCGAAAAGATATAGGTGGTCAGTACCCCGGCGGTAAACAGGCCGAACGAAAACGAGTTGCTGTAGTGCGCGAACTCGTCCAGAAAGCGGCGGCGCTGCATGACGACCCAGGCCAGCGAGGGCACCACGATGAGGGCGACAATGATTTGCCAGGTGTCATCAGCGATATACTGATCAAGAAAGGCATCCTGCTCGCGAACCAGCGACGCGCCGATAAACGCCAGCAGCAGCAGCGTCACCGTTGGCCACACCTTGAGGATATGGCGAACGTACAGCAACAGGCCGCAGCTCACGGCAAGCGTCAGGGTTTGCGTCAGCTCGGTAAAGCCAAGCTCGCTGAAACGCACCTCGGGGAGGTAGAGCGCTTCCAGGAAAGCGCCCTGGGCAATGGCGCCGATTCCCAGGGCGTAGAGAATGCCCTTGATCAAAGTAGTGCGGAACCCAAGTGGCCAGGCACGGGGAGCATCAGACATACAACATCCTTATATTGTCTAGCGCCGGGTAAGGCGGAGGTAAGCAAGCGGTTGGTCATCAAGGATGTCATTATATCGCCACTGTTTTGTGTTAGCACGCCGCGATTGCTTGAATGAGCAGATACCTATGGGGCGCTAGCGCCATTGCGTATCAGTTAACACCTGATCAATATGCTCGACAAGATAATCCACCAGTTGGCGTATCTTGGGCGAGAGGTGGCGATGACGGGGATAGACGGCCCAGACGCCGGTATCGTGATGCTGGAAGGGTTCGAGCACCGCTACCAGCTCGCCGCTGGCAAGGTAGGGCGCCACATAGTAGTCGGGCAACTGGGCGATACCCAGGCCCTTGAGCGTCGCATCGAGAAGCGCGGGCCCGGAATTGGCCTGCCAGCAACCGTTGACCTTGACTTCACGTCGCTGGCCATTGACCTCAAACAGCCAGTTGGGTCGCGAACCCACCAGGCAGCGGTGCTGGCTCAGCTCGCCCAGCGTATGCGGCCGGGTCGCCTGGCGAAAGTAGGCTTGCGAGCCGACAATATATTCGCGGCGTTTGCATAGGCGACGCGCAATCATGCTCGAATCCTTGAGCACCCCCATGCGAATCGCTATATCAAAGCCTTCGTCAATCAGCTCGACCGGACGGTTGGTAAAGTGCATCTGCACGTCCAACTGCGGGTGCAGGCACTGGAAGTCGTTGACCAGCGGCGCGATATAGCGCTCTCCAAACGTCGTCGCTGAGGTGAGTTTCAACACGCCGTGAGGTTTGCCCTGTTGTTCGCTCAACACCTGTTCGGCATCACGCAATCCGTCGAACAGGTGCCGACAGTGTTCCACATAGATAGAGCCGGCATCGGTCAAGCGGATCTGGCGGGTAGTGCGGTACAGCAACTGAACGCCCAACTGATTTTCGAGCTGGCTGACCAGGCGGCTGGTGTGAGAGGTTGATACCTTGAGGTGGCGCGCTGCCGCCGAGAAGCTTTCCAGGCGGACTACCTCAATGAAAGCTTCAATTCGATCCCAGCGCTGCATAAGGAACTTACCTGCTGTTAAATGGATTGTTGCACAGTGGCAATAATCTTATGAGTGTATCCCGGTTTATCCCTGCCGACTAGCTGACCTACACTGTGACTAGTTAGGGCATTGCGTACCAGCGTTGTAAAGTAAATGCGCAATCGCTGCGGGCAGGTTTATCGGCCGTGGCGGATTTTTTCGTAGGCTAAGGAGATGACGAGTGTCTCATCATGTATGGATTCCACGAGTAGGCAAGGCATCACTGTTGCTGGCCATGGGAACCTCGCTAAGCGCGGTGGCGGCCCCTGACCAACGGCCGGAGCAGGTATCAGGCTGGTTCAGGATGATGGTTGATGACCATGAAGTCACGGCGCTGTACGACGGCTATACGGCGATTGAAACACAACTGCTAAAAGGCATGGAGCAAGCGGAGATACGTGAGCACCTGAATGCGTTGTTCATCGACTCCGAAGATGGCGTTCAAACCGCTGTTAATGCTTTTCTGATCAATACTGGGGAGAACCTTGTTCTGGTGGATGCGGGTTCATCTACGTGTTTTGGCCCGACACTTGGGCATGTCGAAGACAACATGCGTGCGTCCGGTTACCAGCCAGAAGATGTGGATACTATCCTGATGACCCATCTTCACCCCGACCATGTTTGCGGGTTGACCCGTGACGGCGAAGCTGTTTATCCCAACGCCGAGTTGCGGGCCAGCCAGCAGGACGCCGATTTCTGGTTGAGCGAGTCGCGTGCAGAAGCGGCCGATGAAGGCCAGCGTGCCTTTTTCGAGATGGCTCAGGACGCTGTTGCGCCTTATATAGAGGATGACCGGTTCACACCGTTTGAGCCGGGTGATGAGATGCTGATGGGGATCGTGGCCGAGGATACCCATGGGCATACCCCCGGTCACACCAGCTTTATGCTGAGTGGAGACGATGATGCCATGCTGGTGTGGGGCGATGTGGTGCATAGTTACGGCGTACAGTTTGATGATCCCACGGTCGCCATCGAATTTGACTCTGACCCCGAGCAGGCCATTAAAACCCGCCAAGCCGTGCTTGAAGAGGCGGTCGAAGGCAAGCACTGGGTGGCCGGGGCGCATATGCCGTTTCCTGGCATAGGCCATATTATTCAGGATGAAGAGGGTTATCAGTGGCTACCCATTGAGTATCAACCGGTCACGTCCGACGAAGAGTGAACCATGCGCCCGGACTGAGTGGCGTGAACAGATAGGCTGTTAGAGGAGCAATAGTAATGAAGTCACGTGCGGCGGTAGCACTGGAAGCGGGCAAGCCTTTAGAGCTTGTCGAGATTGATGTAGAAGGGCCCAAAGCGGGTGAAGTGCTGGTCAAGATGGCGGCGACAAGCGTTTGCCACACGGATGCCTATACGCTTTCAGGCGCTGATCCAGAGGGGAATTTTCCTTCTGTGCTGGGCCACGAAGGTGCCGGTGTGGTGCAGGAAGTTGGCGAGGGTGTCACCAGTCTCAAGCCCGGTGATCACGTCATTCCGCTTTATACGGCCGAATGTGGACAGTGCAAGTTCTGTCTGTCGGGCAAGACGAATCTGTGCGGTAGCGTACGCGCCACCCAGGGCAAGGGGGTCATGCCCGATGGCACCTCGCGCTTTTCGCTGGATGGCAAGATGCTTCACCATTACATGGGGACGTCCACGTTCAGCGAATATACCGTGCTGCCCGAAGTATCCCTGGCAGCGGTGTCCAAAGAGGCGCCGATGGATAAAATCTGCCTGCTGGGTTGTGGCGTGACCACCGGCATTGGCGCCGTCATGAACACGGCCAAGGTGGAACCTGGCGCGACGATTGCCGTATTTGGCCTGGGCGCGATTGGCCTCGCGGTCATTCAGGGCGCGGCCATGGCCAAGGCGTCGAAAATCATTGCGATCGATGTCAATCCGGACAAATTCGAATTGGCCAAGCAGTTTGGTGCCACGGACTTCGTGAACCCGAAAGATTACAGCGATCCGATTCAGCAGGTTGTGGTGGACATGACCGATGGCGGGGTGGATTACTCCTTTGAGTGCATCGGCAACGTCAATGTCATGCGTTCTGCGCTGGAGTGCTGCCATAAAGGTTGGGGCGAATCGATCATCATTGGGGTCGCCGGTGCGGGTGAGGAAATCTCCACACGGCCTTTCCAACTGGTGACCGGTCGGGTCTGGAAAGGCTCCGCCTTTGGCGGTGTAAAAGGCCGTACCGAACTGCCGGGCTATGTAGAGCGTTATATGAACGGTGAGATCAATATCGACGACTTTATTACTCATGATATGCCGTTTGAGAAGATCAATGAGGCCTTCGATTTACTGCACGCAGGCCAGAGTATTCGTACCGTCCTGCATTACTGAGTATGATAGTGCCTACAACAAGGGGCGCGGCGGGGAGACCCGCCGCGCTTACTGCTTTAAAGGAGCCTGCTCATGAGCATGAGTGAAACCCTGGAATTAGTGTCGGCCAACCGCAGCCACGGTGGCTGGCATAAACGTTATCGGCATTACTCTCGCGCCTTGGACTGCGACATGGTGTTCGCGGTTTATTTGCCACCTCAAGCGGAGGAAGAGCGGGTGCCGCTGTTATGGTGGCTTTCGGGACTAACCTGCACCGACGAAAACTTTATGCAAAAAGCGGGTGCGCATCGCCTGGCGGCAGAACTGGGTATCGCGATCGTCTGTCCCGATACCAGCCCGCGTGGTACTGACCTGCCCGGCGAACACGATAGCTATGACCTGGGTTCCGGCGCGGGCTTTTACGTCAATGCCACCCAGGCACCGTGGAAGCCGCAATACCGTATGTACGATTATGTGATTGAGGAGCTGCCATCGGTCGTTCGTCAGCATTTTCCGGTGAACGGTCGCGAATCTATCAGCGGGCATTCGATGGGCGGCCATGGCGCACTCATCATGGCATTGCGCCATCCAGGGCGCTTTCGTTCCGTATCGGCATTTGCCCCGATCGTTAACCCGATGAATTGTCCGTGGGGAGAAAAGGCGTTTTCCAACTACCTGGGTGACGATCTGGCACAATGGCGCCAGTACGATGCCTGCGAACTGGTGGCTAACGGTGCTTCGCGGCAGCGGCTGTTTATCGACCAGGGAGAAGCCGATCAATTCCTTGAAGAGCAGCTCAAGCCCGAACGCCTTGAGACCGTGTGCGAAGCGCACGACCATCCTCTGACTCTGCGTCGGCAACCTGGCTATGACCATAGCTACTTCTTTATTGCGACCTTTATCGATGACCATCTTCGCTACCATGCCGACCACTTGTTGAAACGGTGAGGAAGCTTTCATGTTGAAACGTACGCTACGTCGCTCATTCAGTTGGCTATGGTGGTGGGTATGGCGTGGCGTATTTCTGTTTGTGGTGCTGTCAGTGAGCCTGGTGATGCTGTTTCGAGTGGTGCACCCACCGGGATCAATGGTCATGGTGGAGCGTAAAATCCAGAGCTGGATTCACAGCGAGCCGATACAGCTGCAGCGGGAATGGCGGAGCTGGCCACAACTTGCCGATTCTGCAAAAGTGGCGGTCATGGCGGCAGAAGACCAGCGGTTTCCTCATCATTACGGTTTCGATATCACTGAGCTACGCCGCGCCTTGCGGGCCAGCATGGAGGGTGGGCGCTTGAGGGGAGCCAGTACCATCAGTCAGCAAACCGCCAAGAACGTTTTTCTATGGACGGGCAGAAGCTGGGCGCGTAAAGGACTCGAAGCCTGGTTTACCGTGCTTATTGAGCTGATCTGGGGCAAACAGCGAATTCTCGAAGTCTACCTTAATGTCGCCGAGTGGGACGCCGGGGTGTTTGGGTTGGAAGCGGCCGCGCAGCACTACTTTGGTGTCCCGGCCGACGCGCTGACAGATCGCCAGGCCAGTCTGCTGGCAGCCATATTACCTAGCCCGCGAACACGCAGTGCCTCGCGTCCAAGCCCTCAGGTGGAGCAGCGAAGCCAATGGGTGCGCCAACAGATGCGTAACCTGGGTGGTGCCGACTATTTACGACACATCGTCGATTGATGACATTGTGGGGTCAGCACAGGCGGCGGCAAAGCGCCGCCTGCCTGGACCGCCTGGCTAAATCAGTCGTAAAGGGTGTCGTCGATAACCGCAAGCGCTTCCAGTTGCGGGCGGGCAAAGTAGTAACCTTGCTGTACCGGGATGCCCAACGCCATTAAGCAGCGCGATTCCTCACGGGTTTCCACGCCTTCCGCTACTAATTGAGTGCCCAGCGTATCCGCCAGGGCCACCAGACTGCGCAGAATCGCCTGACGGCGCTTGTTGCTGTTGCAGTCCATGACAATCTCACGGTCAACTTTCAAAGTGTCCGGGCGCAGGTCGGTGAGCAGATCCAGGTTTGCGTAACCGTTGCCGAAGTCATCAAGGGAGGTGGTAAAGCCCATCGCGCGGTAGCTTTCGATAATGTTACGCATGTGCTGCCGGTCCTGAACGCGCTCGGTCTCGGTGATCTCGAAGTTCAGTCGCTCGGTAGGCCATCCCACTCGCTGAGAGGTTTCCAGGGTCGCCTGGATACACGCCTCCGGCTCGTAAACAGCATTAGGCAAGAAGTTGATCGATAAGCGTGCCTGCATCCCTAGCGCGCTGGCTAATTCAATCGCTTTAATGCGACAGGCTTGATCAAACCGATAGAGCAAATCGTCGGTGACCTTTCCCAGAATCGATCCCGCCGACTCGCCATCGGGTCCCCGCACTAGCGCTTCGTAATAAATCACCTGCCGCGCAGCGACATCGACAATGGGTTGAAAGGCCATGGTGAAGGCAAAAGGCACCGGGGTATCGCACCGGTTACAGCGGCCATCCACTCGCGCGCAATGGTGATATTCAGACGTCTTCATACTAGCCCTGAGAATTTCTATATCGTTATGTTGGTGACACTTTGGCAGCGGGTTTGCGCACCGTCAGTACGACGCCGACAATGGCAATGAACATCCCGCCAAGCCCTATCCAGGAAAGCCGTTCATCGAATAGCCACCACGCTTGTAGTGCGGTAACGGGTGGCACCAGGTAAAACAGGCTTGCTACCCGAGATGCCTCGCCGCGCTTGATTAACGCCATCAACAGCAGGATAGCGGCTATCGATAGAATCAGTACTAACCAGCCCAGCGTCAAGATAAAAGTGAGTGACCAGGTGACGTCCCGGGTCTCGAATAACAGCGCCCCAATGCCCAATACCCCGCCCGCAGCCAGGTATTGAATGACGGCCCCAGAAAGCAGCGGCATACGCGTGCAAAAGCGTTTCTGGTAAAGCGTACCCAGCGAAATGCCCATTAAAGCGGCCAGGACACTCAACAAGGCACCCAGGCCAAAGCCGCTGAATAGCGATTGCCCCAGATCAATTTGGCTGCCCAACACGGCACTGATGCCGAGCAAACCCAAACCCAGCCCCAGCCATTGTTGTTTTGCCAGGCGCTCGCCCAACAGCGGGCCGGCGCAGGCCGCCGTCAGCAGGGGTTGCAGGCCGACCAACAGCGAAGCCAGGCCGGCAGGCATGCCAAGGGAAATCCCATAGAAAACGCCACCTAAGTAGGTGCCGTGAACAAGGAGACCTGAAATGGCGATATGCGTCCATAACCTGGGTGATGAAGGCCAGGATATTTTAAGTATCCATACCAGCGGCGTCAGCAGTAGCACCGTCATCACAAAGCGAATAAATAGAAGCGTGAAGGGCTCTGCGTAGGGAAGGCCGAACTTGGCGCCAATAAAGCCGGTGCTCCAAAGCAGCACAAACAGTACAGGCATGGCGAGTAATCCGAGTGACGCGGCATCCCGTTGGCGTACGAGCGATATAACACCTTTCATAAGGCTCTCAATGTCTAATTTGGCTGGGGGTGAGTGACTTGATATTCTTTTTGTTACATTACTTTACTTAAAAGGTTGAACCTCGACGCTATGTCCGCGTCACATAAACCACATCCATAACGTGTTAACCGAGGTTTTTTTATGCAACGTATGACTGCCCTGTTTTCTGCCGCACTGCTCGCCACTGGCCTGATGACGGCAACGGCTCATGCCCAGCAGGATCAAGAGTCTACGCAGGACTCAATGGCCACCCAAGAAGCAGCACCGACTCAAGATTTTTCTGATGAACAGCTGCAACAGTTTGCCGATGCGTCACAAGAAATCGCGGTCATCTCTCAGGAATACACTGAGCGTCTGCAGGAAGCCGATGATGAAGCCGCTCAGCAGGAAGTCCGCACCGAAGCCAATGACCGCATGATCGAAGTCGTCGAAGACAGTGGCCTAGATGTTGATACGTTCAACGCCATTGGTCAAACAATCCAGCAAGATCCTGAAATGATGCAGCGTGTTCAGGAAATGGCGGAATCGTAAGCAGTCTTTGAGCGTTGCACCCGCTTGTAACGTCATTCCATGGCATCGCTATGTAGCGGTTGCAAAGCCCGGCGCGAAAGCGCCGGGCTTTTTCATGGTTAGGGTTTACGCATCTTTTGCTTCGCGCCACACTTGTATAAATGCCCGTATCAACGTGGATACGAGGTCACGTTGAAGTCCGGTTATACGGTCTGGGGAGAGAGCATGGATGTCGAACTACTAGAAATACGTCAGCATATGGGGCAGCACCCCCCTTTCGATAGGCTTTCGGACAGCTTGCTGGATGAAATCGCCAGTAGCGTCGAAGTCAGTTACTTCAAGACTGGCAGCGATATTCTGGCGCTGAACGAGACGATGTCCGACCTGTGCTATATCCGTAGCGGTGCAGTCGAGGTGTATCGAAGGCAGGGTGATCTCTATAACCGGCTGGGGGAAGGCGATATCTTTGGTCACTTCAGCTTATTGCGTAACCAAAAGGTGCGCTTTCCTGCCAAAGCTATTGAAGACACGCTGCTTTACTTTATCCCCAAAACTGTATTTCAGCAGTTGTGCGAAGAAGACGAGGACTTCGCTGACTTTGTTGAAGTGGAACGTCCGCGACTGGAAACCGCCGCAGAGCAGCAAAAGAAATCCAACGACATGATGGTCACGCGGATTCGCAAGCTGGTGGCGCGTTACCCGGTTATGGTGGAAGCATCGACCACAGTGCAGCAAGCGGCTCAACAGGTCAGCCATGCACAAGCCTCAGCCGTTCTGGTGCTCAAAGAAGGCAGTACCAACCCGCGTTACAGCTTCAACGATAGCGAAGGGCAAACGTGGCAGGTGTGCGGTATCTTGACCGATAGCGACTTTCGCACCCGGGTCGTGGCTGAAGGGCTTTCGCCTCAAACGGCGGTAGGGGAGGTGGTCTCTTCACGGCTTATCACGGTTCAGTCGGACGTTTCTATCTACGAAGCGATGCTTACCATGCTGCGTAACAACGTTCATCACCTGCCGGTGCTTTATCGTCAGCGACCCATGGGGGTGGTGCACCTCTCCGATATCATTCGCTATGAAACCCACAGCGGACTTTACCTGGTGAGCAATATTTTTCACCAGTCGAGCATTGAGGGACTGGCGCGTCTGGCACCTGACGTGAGTGCCTCCTTTGTCCGGATGGTGCAGGAGGGAGCCAACTCCCACATGGTGGGCAGTGCACTCTCGACCATAGGACGCAGTTTTTCGCGCCGTCTGTTGGAGCTTGCCGAAGAAAAACTGGGACCGCCGCCGGTGGCCTACTGTTTCATGGTCAACGGGTCGATGGCACGCAATGAGCAGAGTATTGTCACCGACCAGGATAATGCGCTGATTCTGTCGGATGACTTTGTTCCCGAAGAGCACGACGACTATTTCAAGGCGCTGGCGGATTTTGTGAGTGAGGGCCTGGATGCCTGTGGTTATACCTACTGCAAGGGCGACGTGATGGCGACCAATTCACAGTGGCGCCAGCCGTTGAGTGTCTGGAAAAGCTACTTTACCGACTGGATCAATAACCCGACCCCGGAAAGGCTGTTGCACAGCTCGATCTTTTTCGATCTTGATAGCCTCTACGGCGAGGATGTTTTTGTAGAAGCGCTCCAGGATCTGATTGCTGAAAAGGCCCCGCAGTCACCGCTCTTCTTAGCCGCCATGGCGCGCAACGCCCTGAATCGAACGCCACCGCTGGGTTTTTTCCGGACCTTTGTGATGGAAAAAGACGGCAAGCATAATAACTCCATCAACTTGAAGCGCCGTGGAACAGCACCGATGGTCGATCTGATTCGCGTACATGCATTGGCCTGCGGCTCAAAAGCCCAGAACACTTTCCAACGGCTGGACGACATTGCCAATACGCAACTCCTGGCCACCGGCATGAGCGACAAGTTGAGCTATGCCTTTGAGTTCATGTGCATGTCGCGCATTCGCCATCAAGTGATCGATCTGCAGGAAGAGCGCGTACCCGACAATAATATCGAGCCGGAGAACGTGGCCGATAGTGAACGGCACAACTTGAAAGATGCCTTCCAGGTGCTCAGCAATGCGCAAAAATTTCTGAAGTTCCGCTATCCCGTGCCATCAAACCGGGCGGGTCGCTAACATGACGTTGATTCGCCCGCGCCGGAAAATCACCCAGGCAGACTGGGCACTGTACATGCAAAAGCGTGCGCCGCTGGCGCAGGATCCGGCCATTCGGCGTTTTTTCGAGACGCCACCCCCAAGCCTCGATATGCCCATTGCCGAGGTGCCGATGGTCGCGCTGGATATGGAAACCACGGGGCTAGATGAGCGTCGCCATGCCATTGTGAGTATCGGGCTGGTGCCGTTTACGTTAGGGCGCATCAAGCTTGCCGAGCGTCGCTACTGGGTGGTGAAACCGCCGCGCCCGCTTAATGAAGCCTCAATTACCTTCCACCACATCACCCACTCCGAGATAGCCAATGCCCCGGATCTGGATGCGATTATCGATCCCCTGCTGGAAGCCTTGGCAGGGCGGATCGTGGTGGTGCACTTTCGCCATATTGAACGCCCCTTTTTGGATGCGGCGATCAAGTCACGGCGAGGTGAGGGCGTCATGTTTCCGATGATTGATACGATGTCGCTTGAAGCGCGGCTTCACCGCCAGAAGCTATGGGCGCGCTTTCGTCGTTGGCTAGGGCGCCCGCCGGTCTCTATTCGTCTTGATGCCAGCCGCCGTCGCTACGGGTTGCCGAGTTACCAAGGCCATCATGCGCTGATTGATGCCATGGCGACAGCGGAGCTGTTGCAGGCACAGATTGCAACGCACTATGAGCCCAGTACACCCTTGAGAGCGCTCTGGACTTGATGCCCCAAGCGTCACCAACATCTTTCTGAGCATAAAAAAACGGGCAGCCCAAGGCTGCCCGTTCAAGTTTGATGCAAGGATCTTTTAGACGGCTTTTGGCTCGCTCATCAACCCTTTGATAATGGCATAGCAGGCCACCAGCAGGATGATCGTGAACGGGAAGCCGGTCGAGACGGCCATGGTCTGCAGCGCGGTCAGGCCACCACCCAGTAACAGCGCAATGGCGAGGGCGCCTTCGATAATCGCCCAGAACACGCGTTGCGGTTTGGGAGCATCGACCTTGCCGCCAGCGGTAATTGAGTCAATCACCAGCGAGCCTGAATCCGACGAGGTCACGAAGAACACGATGACCAGCACAATGGCCACGAACGACGTGATCTGCGACAGCGGCAGTTGCTCCAGCATGATGAACAGCTGCAGATCGATACCTGCATCGCGAACGGCGTCAATGCCCTGGCTGAGGTATTGGTTGATCGCCGTACCGCCAAAGGTGGTCATCCACAGGACTGACACGATGGAAGGCACGAGGAGGACTGATACCATGAATTCGCGCACGGTACGGCCCCGCGATACGCGGGCGATGAACATGCCGACGTACGGAGACCAGGAAATCCACCATGCCCAGTAGAAGGCCGTCCAGCCTTGGCTGAAGTTGGCATCTTCGCGGCCAAACGGATTAGACAGCGCAGGCAGGTGCACCACGTAGTTAAGCAGGTTTTCAAAGAAGCCTGTGGCAATCAGCAGCGTCGGTCCGACCGCAATGACGAAGAACAGCAAGGCGGCGGCCATGGCGATGTTGATCTTGGATAGCAGCTGTACACCTTTATCTACACCGGCCAGTATCGAGCCGATCGCGATGATCGTGATACCGATAATCAGCAGAATCATGGTGATATCGGATTCAGGTGCACCAAACAGGTAGGTCAAACCGGCAGCGGCCTGCGTGGCGCCCAGGCCTAGCGAGGTAGTTAGGCCAAACAGTGTGGCAAAAACAGCCAGAATATCGATAAGGTGACCCGGCCAGCCCCATACGCGTTCGCCCAGAAGGGGGTAAAATACCGAGCGCATGGACAGCGGAAGCCCTTTATTGAACGCAAACAGCGCAAGGGACAATGCTACCACGGCGTAGATCGCCCACGGGTGGAGGCCCCAGTGGAAAATCGTCGCTGCCATGCCCAAGGCGGCTGCGCCTGCTTCGTCGCCTTCGGCACCGCCCAGCGGTGCCCAACTGCCACCGTCAAAAGACGTGCCAAAGTGGGTCAATGGCTCATTGACGCCGTAGAACATCAGACCAATGCCCATGCCAGCGGCAAACAGCATCGAGAACCAGCCCATATAAGTAAAATCAGGTTTGGCATTGGCACCGCCAATCCGGATTTTGCCTAATGGGGAAATGATCAGGCCGATACACAGGATGACGAATATGTTGGCCGCCAGGATAAAGAACCAGGCGAGATTGCCTGTCAGGAAGCTGAAGACTGAGTCATAAATTGGCGCGATGGTGTCTTGAAGGGCCAACGTGAGTATGACGAAAAGCAGTACGACGATGGAAGAAATGGTGAAAACCTTGCCGTGCAGGTCAAGGTTAACCCCCATCGTTTTGGTCGTGATGTTGTCCTGGCCGATAACGTAATCGGTATCGATCAGGTTGGCTGGCCCCTCCGGAGCAGGAATCCCTTCCGAAGGAGCGTTCTCATCTGGCGATTGGTCTTGCGATTTGTTATCCACAAAGTTGCTCCCTTATTTATTTACAACAATACGTCGCTTTATTTGCTCGGGCGAAGCAGGAAGACGGAGGCGTCGGTGTGTGTGGCTACCTTGCCGCCATGAGAGGGCATGACAATATCCAGATGGCGTGGCAAATGGGTCGCCATCATGACCAGATCCGCGCCCGTTTCATCGATCGCTTTCACCAACAAGTCGTCAACATTGGCAACCGGGTCGGTCGAGCTATAGACCTTGATGCTGACGGGCTGCCCATGAACCTTATGACGGTCCTGAGCGAAGGCGTCCAGCTTTTGTTCGTACTCTTGGGGTGTGCGGGCGATGCTGGTAGGGGTGTTGGCCGTAACGCCGACGTAGGTAATTTTCGCGTCATACTGTTTGGCCATGTCCGCGACAACGCTTAAAGCGGGCTCCAGCGTTTCCAGGTGGGCAAGATCCACGGGCACCATAATGTTCTTAAACACGTCAATCTCCTCACTATACTTTTGTAATGATCAACATTAGTCAAATATATGCCGGTCATCGCTATGGTTTAGACGAGATGTAAACAACTGAACTGGTGCGCAAGGTACGCACCAGTTCATCTCTTCTATCTACCAGGCAGGGGATTAGTTGTTAATCCATTCCTCTACTACGTCCTGGTTATCTTCAACCCACTGTTTGGCATTTTCGTATGGGTTGCTGTCTTCTTCCTGGTTCATGAGCATGACCTCGCCCATCTGTTCAGGTGTCCACTCGAAAGCATCGAGAATGGCATAGGCTTCCGGCATGTCGTCTTTCAGGCCATCGCGCACGACAGTGTGAATCTGCTCGGCGCCACCATAGACGTTTTCCGGGTCTTCCAGGTATTTCACGTCAAAGCGGGCGAACATCCAGTGCGGTGTCCAGCCTGTAACGACGATGTCTTCCTCGTTTTCAATAGCGCTTGAGAGTGCGGCGGTCATGGTGGCGCCGCTGCCGCTGCGCAATTGAAGATCAAGATCATAGGTATCCACAACCTCTTCGGTGAGGGACATCAGGCCCGCACCAGGATCAATACCGATAATCTCGCCGTTAAAGTCATCGGCGTTGTCGTTCAGTTCAGCGATGGAATCGACATCGGTGTACTCAGGAACCACCAGGCCCAGCTTGGTGCCATTCAGGTTTTGACCGAGGTCTTCAACGTTGTCGCCAACGCGTTCCATATAGTTCTCATGGGTCGAAGGCAACCAGGCAGCCACAATAGCGTCGGCATCCCCGGTAGACAGTGCCTGGAACATGGCAGCCGCCGAGAGAGATGTCATCTCGACGTCGTAGCCTTCTTGCTCAAGTACAGCGCGTACCACGTTGGTTGACGCGACTTCAGACGACCACTCGACATAAGCCAGGTTGATAGTGCCTTTATCCTGAGCCTGAACCATGCCACCAGCGGCAAGGCCAGCGCCTGAGATGAGTGCCAAAGAGGCGAGACGGATACGGCGATTCAACATACGAGTTTTCATTCACTTGCTCCCTTAGATGGAGAGGTAGTAATTAGCTACCTCAGACAACGTCGTGGTTACTTCGTATCACTCACAGCATGGGCATGTATCCCATGCTGTGCAAGTCCTACCAGCTTAACGCCGGTGTCGTAAAAGGCCAGTAGGCGCTTTTAACGGCGCGCCTTACTGAACGATTGGGTCAAGCGATCAAGCACCATGGCGAGAATAACAACCGCAATACCGGCTTCAAAGCCGTCACCCGGACGAAGACGTTGGATGGCACGCCATACTTCGCTGCCCAAACCGTCCGCACCGATCATGGCGGCAATGACCACCATGGAGAGCGCCAGCATGATCGTTTGGTTAATACCCGCCATGACGGTTGGAAGTGACAACGGTAGCTGTACTTTGAAAAGCTTCTGGCTGCGAGTTGCCCCGTAGGCGTCGGCGGCCTCAATCAGCTCCACTGGCACCTGGCGAATACCGAGGGTGGTGAAGCGAATCGCTGGTGGCATCGAGAAAATCACGGTAGCAAAGATGGCCGAGACTGAACCGATCCCGAAAAACGGGATGGCCGGAATCAAGTAAACAAACGCCGGCATGGTCTGCATGAAATCGAGGATTGGCATGATGACGCGGTACAGGCGTTGGGATAGCGCGGCGGCAATGCCAACCGGAATCGCCATGACCACGGCCACCAGCGTGGCAATCACCACCAGCGTCAAGGTTTCGATCATTGGATCCCAGAGGCCAAGGTTCCATATCAAGGCCATCCCAGCGGCCGCGCCGATGGCGAGGCGAGGTGATGCGGCTTTCCAGCACAGCAGCGCGATAATGGCCAGTAATGCCCATGGTGGGAGCCACATAAGACCATCATTGAGGCCGCCGATACCGGTTTGCGTAACGCGAGAAATAGCGCGTGTGATCAGCGAGTATTCGCTGGTCAGCCAGGTCAGGCTGCTTTCAATCCAGTAACCTAACGGAATGCTTGGAATATCCATGATTATTCTCCTGCCCGAGCGAGTTCATCGAGTACTGCCCCTTTCACCACGACGCCGAGCAGCCGTTGCTGTTCGTCTATGACGGCGATTGGGAAGCTCTTGTCGTTGAACATGGCGAACAGGTTATGAAGCGGTTCGTCAGTGGTGACTTTTCGAAAGTCCTGGGTCAAGTAATCGGTAATGGTATCGGCACCTGCCTCGATAGCGCGGCTTGCCTCCTCGGCTTCCAGAAGCCCGAGCAGTTTACGGTCCCTGTCGGTCACGTAAATCGAGTCGACGCTGTTTTCACGCATGCGGTGTAATGCGGTGCGAGGTCCATCGCTTTCCCGGGCGGTCGTGCGCACCGGGCGCATGGCACTCTCGGCCGTCAGGATGCGCGAGCGATCTACACCCTCGATAAAGCGGCGCACATAGTCGTCGGCCGGCTTGGTCAGGATGTCTTCAGGAGTACCGATCTGCACAACTTCACCGTCCTTCAGCAGCACGATGCGGTCGCCGATATTCAGCGCTTCGTCCAGGTCGTGAGTAATGAAGACGGTGGTTTTTTGCATTCTGGACTGCAACTGCAGGAGTTCCTGCTGCATATCCTTACGAATCAAGGGGTCCAACGCCGAGAAAGCTTCGTCCATCAACAGGACGCTGGCATCGTTTGCCAGGGCCCGGGCAAGACCAACCCGCTGCTGCATACCGCCGGATAGCTGGTTGGGATACGCATCTTCCCAACCATCCAGGCCTACCTGGGTGAGTGACTCGCGCGCCTTTTGATCGCGTTCAGCGGGCGCGATGCCGCGAATTTCCAAGCCAAACTGAGCGTTTTGCAACACCGTTTTGTGGGGAAAGAGGGCGAAATTCTGGAACACCATTGAAAAGTGCCGACGACGGCACTCAAGCAACGCTTTCTCGCTCAGCGTAGGGATGTGTTCATCGTCGATGACAATGTCCCCTTCGCTGGTGTCGATGAGCCGGTTAAGGCAGCGAATCAGGGTGGATTTGCCCGACCCTGAAAGCCCCATGATGACCAGTAGCTCGCCTTCATAAACATCGAAAGAGATGTCGGAAAGCCCCAGTGTTTGGCCTGTCTTTTCAAGAATTTCAGGGCGTTTTAAACCCTGATCGCGAAGCTTAAGCGCGCTTTTTGGGTTTTTACCAAAGACCTTGCTTACGCCTCGCACCTGAATTTTGACGTTTCGTGTCTCGTCCATCGGCGATGCCTTTTGTTAATTGGGCTAGGTGTTGATGCCTGTTTGGGCACAAAAAATGACCCATAAGGCCAGCGAACACCCTCACCCATAAGTAGAAATAGGGGATGAAGTACTAAAGGATTACCAATTATTATACATAAGTGCTTTGGGTGTGTCACAACGCCTCGTCTTGAGCGGCTGCATAGTGTCTCATGTGTCATTTTTTACCCACCGCTCAGCGATTAATCAGACTGGAAAAATATATCATTTTAAATATTAAGTAATTGATTTTTATATATTTTGTTTTTATAGGGTAATCTTGGCATAAAATCTGTAATTCATTCTCTAAACCTGATCAATCTAGACATTATTCAAAAACTAAACGAGTGGTAAACGTTTAATTAAACGCAACGTAAACGCATGAGCAGTAAGCAGCCGGCACAGGTGCAGATTGAACATCGCTGTCTGTGAACTTGTTGCTCAATGCCGACGTCGACGTCACAAGGCAGTAACGTCCCAAGCTGGAATGGAGTAAGCGCGTGAAATTCTATCGTTTTAATGGCCAGTCAAGTGTCCTGACAGCTTTGCTTTTGAGCGGCGTGTTACTGGCAGGCTGCGGTCAGGAAGAAGAGGCAGATGGCACAGCAGTGCCAGAGGAAACAACCCAGGATCAGCAGAGTAGCGAAGCAGCCGACGGAGCTTCCACCCAAGATGATCAATTCGTTTCTGAGCAGGAAAATGATCCGGCGATGGAAAGCGAAGCAAGCATGCAAGGTGAATCGGGAATGGAAGGCGAATCCGCTGGCACTGAGCCCGCACAAGAAGGCGAGCCATTGGCAGGTGACGCCACTGAAGAGCCAGGCTTTGGCGATGGGACGGATCCCATGCCAGGTGACGGCGAGGATGCAAGCGATCTGTCAGCAAATGACTCGGCCAGCGATGATAGTAACGGTGGCGATCAGTCAGAAAACGCGGATAGCGAGGAAGAGGATAGCAGCAGTCAGTAAACCAGTTTAGTTATCAAGTCCCTACGATGGTAAACCGTCCAACTGTTTGTTCCCTGCGGTTGTCTTCACGGTTTATCATCCTTTCAGCCCCCGCGCCCGCGGGGGTTTTTTTTAGCTGTCTGTTGTTATTCATGACTCTTCGCTATCTTCCAGGCGACGGTAAAGCGTGCGGCGGGCGATGCCCAGTACTTCTGCGGTGCGCCGTTTGTTGCCGCCTGTCGCTTCCAATACCTTTCGGATATAACGCTTCTCCACTTCTTCCAGGCTGGGCCAGGGAGCCGCTGTTGCCGTTGGCATTCTGGGTGTGGGTAGCACTTCACCGGTAACCGTCGCGGTCGTCTGGGCTGCATCCTGAGAGATGTGTTCGCGCAGTCGTTCAGGCAGATGCTGATGGTGTAGCGTGCCATCTTCACTGAGCGTAACGGCGCGCATAATCGCATTTTCAAGCTCGCGTACGTTACCTGGGTAAGGGTAGTGGAGCAGGCAATGGAGCGCATTGGGTTCGATTTGCTCAATCTGTTTTTGCTGCGCATCGGCATGCTTGTCGATCAGCGTGAATACCAGATGTTCAATGTCGGGACCACGTTCCCGCAGAGGGGGAATGCGTAACGAGAAGGTTTCCAACCGGTAGAATAGATCGCTTCGAAAGTTGGCCTGCTCGATTTCCTTTTCCAGATGCCGGTGTGTGGCGGCAATGATCCGTACATCGACCGGTTCTTCGCGCTCGCCGCCAACGGGGCGGACGGTTTTTTCCTGCAGCGCGCGGAGCAGTTTTGCCTGGAGATTGATCGGCATTTCACCGATTTCATCCAGGAAGAGACTGCCTCCCTGAGCACTGTGAAACAGGCCCTGTCGCGCCTCGTTGGCACCGGTAAAGGCCCCTTTAACGTGACCAAAAAACTCACTTTCCATCAGTTCAGCGGGAATGCTGGCGCAATTGACCGCCACAAAAGGCGCATCGTGACGCCAGCTTTCCTGGTGAATCGCCTGGGCCAAAAGTTCCTTGCCGGTGCCGCTTTCTCCGAGCAGTAGGATGGGGGCATCGCTTTTTGCCAAGCGTGAGGCATCATTAAAAAGCGCCCGCATCGCGTCGCTTTGGCCCACAATGCCATGAAAATGGCTAGTATCAGTGGCGTGGGACACCGCCAGGCGCTGGCGTTCCAGCACGCGAAATACCGATTCACGTATGGCGTCAAGATCCAGCGGCTTGGTCAGGAAATCGTCGGCCCCGAGCTTGAGCGCTTCAACGGCCTGATCGATAGTTCCAAAGGCCGTAATCACAATAATGCCCAGCTCACTGCCCTGGTGACGTAGCTGTTGAAGCAATTGAATGCCGCTCATACCGGGCAGGCGGACATCGGTAATAATCAGGGATACGGCCGTATGGCTTAGCAGGGCGAGGGCATCCTCGGCGCTGGAAACGCCGTGGGTAGTGTAACCCGCGTCCTGTAGCTCTTCTTCCAGCAGCTCGCGTATGGCGCTGTCATCTTCCACTACCAACAAAGGTAAAAAATGTTCCGGATGCTTCACAGACATGGCCCTCATGCAGGTGTGGTGTCGTAAAGAGGCAGCGTGATTTCAAAACCGGCGCCGCCTAAGGGGCTGTTGAATACGCCGATTGTGCCGCCATGGTCATTGATAATTCGGTGTACCATCGAAAGGCCTAACCCACTGCCCTGGCCAACGGGTTTAGTGGTAAAGAAAGGATCAAATACTTGCTGATGGTGTGAGGTGGGGATACCAGGGCCGTCATCCTCAACCCATAAATGAAGTTCGTGTTGCTGCTGCTCGGCACGGACACGGATGTGGCGAACGCCTTTGGCCTGGGCCGCATTGCGCAACAGGTTGGTAATTACCTGAATAATTTGCTGCCCGTTGGCCAGCAATGTGGGCGTTGGGCGGGGCAGGTGGGTTTCCAGATGCACCCCGCGCGGCTCCAGTTCGTCTTCCACGAGGGCGCTGGCATTGTGCATCAATTCGTCGAGGGGCTGTTGGTCTTTTTCAACGTTATGCTGGCGGCCCAGTTCCATCAACTGACGGACAATCTCGACGATCCGCTCCACCTCGCCACGAATACGGCTCAACCGGGCACGCTCGTCGTCGCCGATGACGTCACGCCGAGCCAGCCGCTGGGCCTGACCGTTGATCACGGTCAGTGGTGCGCCGATTTCATGAGCAACGCCTGCCGCCAGGACGCCCAACTCGGCAAGTTTCTTCGATTTACGCAGTCGTTTTTCGAGCTCGATTTCGCGCTGTTGTCGATCTTCGATGTCGTGATCTTTCTCGGCCATGGCATCCAGCATGCCGTTAAGCCCTGACGCCAGCCGTCGGTATTCCGCTGGCCCTTCAATGTTGGCGCGCTGACTACGGTCACCTTCCTCGACGCGCTGCATGACCATCAGCAAACGATTCAAGGGCCGTTCGATATACTGACGAAAACCCCACCAGATACTCAGCACAATGCCCGCGGCACCGAACACAAAGACCAGACCGGCCACGATGCTGAGAAACCCGGTATAGTTTTCGATGCCGGTATTTAAACGGTTGACCTGCAGTACGCCACTTATCTCACCATCGGGTGTGCGCAGCGGCTTGAGGGCCGAGTAGTAGGTCCAGCCTTCAAACTGTCGGTAGTCACCGTAAAGTTCGTCGTCCGCGATCACCTGCTGGATCTCCTCGCGGCTAAACAACTCGCGGCCGAGCCCCAGGCCGTAGACTTCCCGTCCATCGGTATCGAACACATAGGCCCCGTAGATGCGATGAAAAGAGAAAGCGGCCTCCAGGGCTTCCTCAAGCGACGCGTCACTTTCCCGGGCAACGGCGTAGCCAAGCGTTGTACTTAGCGCATGGGTGATCATGTCGACTTCATTCTGCAGCTTTGAGCGAACGTTATCTTCCATGGATTTGATCGCCACCAGGCTGAATACCACTAAGACAATGAATAGCGGGACGATGACGGTCAGAATGATCAGATTTCGTAAACGCATGCGTTAACCGGGGTTATGAAACGTCAATAGGTGATTGGCCGTTAGTCGGCGGGGCGTAAGCGATAAAGCCCACCATTGGCGGCATCTGTCAGCAGGTAAATAGCCTCGTCAGGCCCCTGATGCACGTCGCGGATGCGACCAATCTCGCCATCAAGAATAATTTCGTGGCTAGCGACTTGATTATCTTCGATATGCAGCCTGACCAGCTGTTCACTGCTCAGACCGCCCGCCAATAGCTGGCCTTGCCAATCGCCAAAGGCACGACTGGTGACTTCTGCCAGCCCCGACGGCGCAAACCGGCCTTCAAATACGTACACCGGGTCAACCATACCGGGTTTGGATGTTTCGCCGATCGGTTCGTTGGTTGCATAGTCATTGCCCCGGCTGACCTCGGGCCAGCCGTAGTTTTCACCCGCCATCAGACGATTCAGCTCATCGCCGGTTCTGGGACCATGTTCCGTGGCCCAGGCCTCGCCATCCTGTCGGACCACCATGCCTTGAATGTTGCGGTTGCCCTGGGTGTAAATTTCATCAAGCGTGGACGCATCGCCCACAAAGGGGTTGTCGTCGGGTGCGTCGCCGGTGTCGGTCAGGCGCAGTGTAGAGCCTGCGTGATCGTCATCAGCCTGGGCACGGGTCGGCTCTTGACCGCGATCGCCAATGCTCATCAGCAGGGTGCCGTCCGGCAGCCAGGCAATGCGTGAGCCGTAATGGCGCCCTGGTGAGGAAGCGCGATCTTGAGCAAACAGATGTTCGACATCACCGAGCTGATCACCTTGCCACTTGACACGGGAAAGCGCGCTGCGACTGCCGCCCTCTGCGGGTTCGCTCCAGGTGAAGTAGATCCAATCGTGATCGTCATCGCCAAATTGTGGATGCAGAGCAATATCCAGCAGGCCACCCTGGCCGCGCTGGCTTACCTCGGGTAATCCATCGAGGGCACGTGGTTCGCCACCGTCGGCATCAATGACATTAAGTTGTCCCGACCGCTCGCTGACCAGAAAACGACCGTCCGGGAGTACGGCTACCGACCACGGGTTTTCTAGACCACCGGCGACCTTTTCGATCGAAAAAGCCAATTGGTCAGTCTCAACGCGTTCCTCAATCATTTCGGCGGCGCTGACAGGGGCACTGGCGAATAACCCAAAAAGAACAGCGGTCAACCAGCGCTGACGGAATACATAGGCAGATAAGCGGCGCATTGGGGCTCTCCCAAAAGGTGGCAGATATTAGGCGCGTTTAGCAGAGACGCTTTTGGGGCCGAGAGGTTCCCTGTTGACGTCCTCAGCTCACGGCATCAGCCAGATGAGTAACAGCGGGAGATAAATCAATGCCAGCAGGGTGGAACAAAACACCAGGCTTGCCACATAGGCGGGTTCACGCTGAGAACGTTGGGCAAACAGGTAGTTAAATACCGCGACCGGCATGCTCATTTGCAGCACCAAAATCCCCTGGGCCAATGGGGGAAGCCCCATCAGGTCGGCAATCAGCCAGGCTGCCGTTGCGGCGAGCGGAATGCGGACCAGACTGAAACCGAGGCCCGAACGTAGGTTTTTGACCTTAATGCTGGCCAGTGACACGCCAAGGGTGATCAGCATCAGCGGCACGGTAAAGCCCGACATCAAATCCACGCTGTTCGCCAACCAGAGCGGCAGTTCGGAGTCCGTCAGCAATAGCGCCATGGCAATGGCGATCGCGTAGACCGTTGGCGTCTTGGCGAGTGATTTAAGCGGATTCCCCCGGCTGGCCAGCATGGTACCCACGGTAAATTGAAACAGGGACACCGTGACCATCACGGTAATACCGTACACAAAACCGGCACTGCCAAAGGCGTAAAGCACTACCGGTAGCCCCATGTTGCCGGTATTGGGGTACATCATGGGGGACAACAATACACGCCAGTCGCGGCGCAATAATTTGGCGACAAAAAACGTTGCCCCGGCCATGCAGATGATGACCAGCGCGGTTGAGAGCATGGTGCGGCCAAAGGTACTGGCATCTATTTCCGCCCCGGCGAGCGATGCAAGCACCAGCGAGGGGGTCCCGATATTGAAAACCAGTCGGGTCACAAAATCGACCGGATAGGGGTGGCCCAGTCGTACCCAGGTAAACCCCAGGCCAGCGCCCGCCAGCACAGGGGCCATTACCGCAAATAGTTCCGCCAGCATGGCGCGTCCTTGGCAATGAATGGCCGACTATTGTGAATAGGTAGCGGACTAACTGGCAAGTCGTTAAAGCAAAACCTAAGCCGCGGCCTCGTTGTGCTGCCATTGGCGGGGCAGTGTCTGGCGCAAAAATGCCAGCAGCGCCTTTACGCGCCTGGGCTGGTAGCCATAGGCGTAGAGCAGCGTGATAGGCAGCGGCGCTGGCTGCCAATTGGGCAGGCAGGGCGTCAGTTCACCGGGATGGTGGGCCTCGCGTTTGTCGGCCAGCCAGTGAGGCAGCAGGCCGATCCCCTTGCCGTGGGCGATGGCATCCAGGTGAAGTGCTGTCATATCCACCCGCAAACGTGAGCGGGGCGGATAAAAGTGGTAATTGCCGAGGCTTTCATGATGCAACAGCAAGCCATCCGGAGTCGTGCTCAGCAGGTCGATCCAGGGGTGGTCGGCGAGATCGCGAGGGTGTTCAAGCAATGGTTGCTGGCTGAGGTACGAAGGACTGGCATAGAGGCCTCGTGTCAGACGACCCAGGGGCTCCTGGTGGAGGCCATTTTCCGGCACTGGCCCGAGGCAGACGTGGACACAGTGGCTATTGAGCGAACTGGGCGGTGCTTCCCGGGTACGCATCGTTAGCTCGATTTTAGGGTAGCGGGCCATGAAGGTTTCCAGGGCCTGACCCATCCAGCCTCTTGCCAGCGCGCTGTGAACCTCCAGGGTGACCGTCCCGCTGATATCTTCACGCAGCTCTGCCAGTGCTTCATGGCTGCTTGCCGCCAGTTTCAGCATGTCCTGGCAATAGCGATGGAAGACAAGCCCGGCCTCGGTAGGCAGCAGCCGATTGGCCTGGCGACGCAGCAGCGGTTGTTCCAGACGCGCTTCCAGATGGCTGATACGCCGGCTCAGGGTGGATTTGGCCAACCCCAACTTGCGAGCGCTGCGCGTTAGGCTGCCGGATTCCATTACCTCTGCAAAGGCTTTTAGTTCGTCGAAATCATGCATGGGGTACACCGCAGGAACGGGGGGAAACGGACGTATTGTGCCAGCATTCACAGAGAATAAAAATTATTGTGATTTGTGTTGCGGTTATTTGAACATGCTGTTCCAACCCGAGAGGGGCTAAATTGTGCAAGAATTCAGATGCTAATGGTTCTTATTAGTTTTTGTTTTTGGTTAATTGATTACATAGCACGCCACTGGGGACCCCGCATGTCGAAACATTTATACAAAACCTATCTGACCACCGCCATTGCCGGTTTGGTAACACCACCACTACTCGCCCAGGAAGCCGATTCGTTGGAGAATATGGTCGTTACGGCGTCAGGTTTTGAACAGCAGGTCGTTAATGCGCCAGCTTCTATCAGTGTGTTAAGCCGTGAACAGCTGGAGGACGGCCACTATCAAGACGTCACCGATGCCCTACGCGATGTACCTGGGGTGATCGTGACCGGCGGCGGGGCAGGCGATAACGGAAAAGATATCACCATGCGGGGCATGCCAGCGCAATACACATTGATCCTGGTGGATGGCCGTCCACAGAACTCACGCGAGTCTCGCCCCAACGGCAGCGCCGGGTTCGAGCAGGACTGGCTGCCGCCACTGCAAGCGATCGAGCGCATTGAAGTGGTTCGTGGGCCGATGTCGACGCTGTATGGTTCCGATGCCATTGGCGGGGTCATCAATGTGATTACCCGCAAGGTGGCTGATGCCTGGCACGGCAATGTGCAGCTCGACACGGTGCTACAGGAAGATAACGATTCCGGCGATAGCCGCCAGGCTAACGTCCACCTGAGCGGGCCGCTGATCGAAGACCGTTTGGGCCTGCAACTGTTTGGGCGCACCTCGCAACGCGACGAGGACAATATCGTTAACGGCTACGAGGAGAAAAACCTGCAAAGCGTCACCGCGCGTTTGAGTCTGGCCGCGAGTGACAACCATGACGTCACTGCCGAGGCGGGCATCACCGAGCAGGATCGCACCTCACTGATGGGCAACTCAGCTCCGTCGGAGGGCTGCCGCGGTGGCTGTGAAGACAGCTTCAACGATTACACCAATGAGCACGTAGCGTTGACCCATGACGGGCGTTTTGAGTGGGGCACCAGTGAAACCTTTGTGCAGCGTGAACGTAGTGAAAATACGTCGCGAGATATCGAAATCACCAACACCACAGCGAAAACCAGTGCGGTGGTGCCGCTGGGCATGCATATGCTGACGGTGGGGGCGAGCTATGAAGAAGAGTCGCTTGACGATGGCACCACCAATCAGATTTCCGACCGTACGACGATTGAGCAACGTCAGTGGGCGCTGTTTGTCGAAGACGAGTGGATGCTGACCGACGATGTCGCGCTGACCGGCGGCTTGCGCATGGACGACGATGAAAACTACGGCAGCCACCTGAGTCCACGGCTCTACAGTGTGTGGAACATGACCCCGGAGTGGACCCTGAAAGGCGGTGTCTCCACCGGCTTTCGCTCGCCCAACCTGCGTGAAATTACCCCTGACTGGGGGCAAGTCAGCCGCGGTGGTGATGTCTACGGCAATCCGGATCTGGAACCCGAGACCTCGCTCAATAAAGAAATTGGGCTTCATTATGCATCTGCAGCTGGTTTAAGCAGCAGCGTGACGCTGTTCCATAACGACTTTGAAGATAAAATTACCCGCATCGCCTGCCCGGAAGGGGTCTGTGCTGATGAACCCAACCAGTTTGGCAGCGACCCGACTTACCGTGTCAACGTCGATGAAGCGGTGACCCAGGGGGTCGAAGTAAGCCTGGCGGCGCCGCTAAGCGAGGTGCTCGAACTCACTGGCAGTTATACCTATACCGACTCAGAGCAGAAAAGCGGCGAGTATAAAGGCGAACCGCTGACCCAGCTTCCAAGCCACCAGGTATCGGCCACGCTTGATTGGCAAGTCTCCAGCAAGCTCAGCCAGTGGACGAAGGTGACTTATCGCGGTGAGGAGACCCAGCCCAACACCGGGCCGTCGCAGGATGCAACGGTGGCCCCGTCCTATACCTTTGTGGACACGGGGATCGGCTACCAGCTGACCGACAATACCAAGGTGAACGCCGGGATCTACAACCTGTTCGACGAAGACATCGACTACGATGAGTACGGCTACGTCGAAGACGGTCGCCGGGTTTGGTTGGGGTTGAACGTGGCCTTCTAACCTTTGGTGAGATAATCACAGTGCTAACGCCATAAGCAAAGCGGGGAGCCACGATATAAAGTGGCTCCCTGCTTTTGTGTATGGCGTCGAGGGTTAACCGGTCATCGCCTGCCAAGCCAGGCGAACGGCCAGCAGTGTCAGAACCCAATTGAAGATATGGGCAAAATGGCGCTCCGGCATGTACTTCAAAATGCGCAGGCCCGCCCAGGTGCCGATGGCACCGCTTGCGATCATGGCGGCCGCTAGCGGCAGCCAGGGGGCAAGGGAAAAGCCCGCCTGCTGAAAGACCGCGATTTTAATGACGTGCTGCAAGCTCATGACCGCCGCCAGCGTCGCGACGATCGTGAAGCGTTGATGATAGAGCTGCTTGAGATAGGCACCGATCAACGGGCCGGTCGCCCCGACAAAGAGCGTCAAAAACGTTGTGAGGGTAGCCATCAAGAGGGTTCCTCTCCGGCCCATGACGATTCTGGGGAGTGACGGGCCCCAGCATAAATACACAATAAAGCTGGCAATGCTCAAATAGAGGAGATCAGGGGGCAGGGAAATCAGCACCAGGCTACCAAGCAACGCACCCACCGCGGCACCGGGTAAAAAAGTGACAACCATCTGACGGTCAATATCACGCCAAAGCATCGCCGCCCGGTTGGCGTTGGAGCCTAGTTGCACCATGCCATGCAGCGGGATAATGGCCTGGGGTGGAACGACCTGGGCCATGATGCCCAGCAGCAAGACACCGCCGCCGGCGCCCAGGCAGGCGGTGAGCAGTGAGGTCAGGAAGGATGTCCCTATCAACAGACTCAATACGAAGGGCGATAAGCCATTAAGTAAATGTTCCAGTGAACTAACTCCTTGATCAGTACCCGCATGCTCCCGTTACCAAGGCCCCATAACCTAGCAGATATTGCCTTATGACTGCCATGGCGGTTATCTCCAGGCTGAAAATAGTAGCGGCGGGGCGTTGCGTGGAAAGGAACACACCATTCGCCTGAATCTTGATGAAAGTGCTTTTGATAATCGTTACTATCCATGCCTTTCTAACCAGCGAGGCATAACGTATGCGAGCTAACATACTGCGCGTCGGCATTGTGGGACTACTGTTGAGTGGCTTATGGGGAGGCGCCGCCCAGGCACGCACCCTGGATACCGCTTTTGGCGATGTGGAAGTCACCGGCACTCCCGAGCGTGTGGTGACGCTGTACGAAGGCGCGCTGGATGCCTCGCTGGCGGCGGGGGTAACCCCACTGGGCGCGGTGACCACCCGCGGTGGTGATAACGTCGCCGAGTATGTGGAAGCGCATTTGGGCGATGAGCGACCCGCCATCATGGGGGTGGTGCGCGAAATCAACATTGAGGCCGTGCTTGAGCAGCGCCCGGATTTGATCCTGGCGCCCGCTCGGCTCACTGAAGAGCAGTATCAGCTGCTTTCGCGCATTGCCCCCACCGTGGTGCCGCCCACTCAGCCGATTGCTCCGGATAACTGGAAGGACGAAGCGCGCCTGTACGGCAACGCCCTTAATCGCCAGGACGCCATCGAAGACGCCATCAGCGCCGTTGACCAGCGCGCCGCGGAATTAGCGAGCGCTCTGGAAAACGCGGGCGTCGGCGGCACGGCCTTTGTGGTGCGCTGGATGCCGGGCGGGCCGATGGTCATGTCGAAAAACCTGTTTGCCGCCGGGCTGCTTGATCAAGTGGGCCTGACGGTGGAAGACGCCGGGCTGGTGGGCGAGCGGGGCGTGCACAGCGATGTGCTGAGCCTTGAAAACCTCTCCCGGGTAGATGGCGACTGGCTGTTTTTGGCCACGCTGAATAAAGACGGACGGGAAGCGTTGGAAGCTGCCAAGCAAAGCAGCGCCTTTACGCGGCTGGACGTGGTACAGCGCGACCAGGTCGTGCCGGTGAATGGCCAGCTATGGTCGAGCGCCAACGGCCCACTGGCGGCCCAGGCGATCCTTGACGACATTGAAGCTGCCTTGTTGCCGTGATGCCGCTTCGCGTCGCCCGTCAACGAACGCAGATGACGTTACTCCTCACCGCCCTTGTGGCGGTGAGTCTCGTGAGCCTTCTGATTGGCGCCGGTGAAATTGGGCCGCTGCGTGCGCTGGCGGTGCTGGCCGGTAGCCAGGATAGCGACGCGAGCTTTGTGGTGTGGCAACTGCGGGCGCCGCGCACCTTGATTGGCATTGTCGTGGGCATGGCGCTGGGTGTCGCGGGGGCGCTGTTGCAGGCGGTGTCGCGTAATCCGCTGGCCGAACCCGGCCTGCTGGGCGTCAGCGCCGGGGCGGCGTTTGCCGTTGCGCTGACATTGGTGATGGGGGCCAGCGCCGCAACGCTGCGTATTTCGGTTGCCCAGTTGGGGGCTTTGGTGGGCTGTCTGTGTGTGCTCAGCGTGACGCGGGTGCGTGGGGTTGGCAGTGATCCTGTACGGCTGGTGCTGGCCGGGGCGGCGTTTTCGGGGCTGTTGAGCTCGTTGACCTCGCTGATGCTGCTGTATGACCAGCGCGCGGCGGATGAAATCCGCTTTTGGGTCATCGGCAGCCTCTCCGGGCGACGCCTGGACGACCTCGCCGCAATGCTGCCCAGCATGCTGGTCGCCGCCGTCGCGGTGGTGTTAATGGCACGCCCGCTGGCGGCGTTGGCGCTGGGCGAGCGGGCGGCCTCAGGGCTGGGCCATCACCCCGGGCTGATTCGTTGGTGCGTCGTGGCCTGTGTGGCCTTGCTGGTAGGGGGCGCCACGGCAATGGCTGGGCCCATTGCCTTTGTCGGCTTGGTGGTGCCGTTTGCCGCCCGGGCGATGGCCGGTCCGGACATTCGCCGTACGCTATGGTTTTGCTTGCCGATTGGGCCGTTGATGGTGTTGGCGGCAGATATGATTGCCCGCGTGGCGGTGGCGCCGTCGGAACTACCGATTGGTGTGCTCACCGCGCTGTGCGGCGCGCCGGTGCTGGTCTCGGTGGTCCGCGCCAGGCGGCTACCGTCTTTATAACCTCTGGCGTTGGCTTGTCATGAACTCGAAAACAAGTGACTTTTCCACATCGACCTTTGTGCCTGAACGCCTTCCACAGGCGGTGACCGCGCCGTCGGGCTACTGGCGTGTTGCATGGCGTTCCCCATGGGGGAGCGTCTGCAGCGTGCTGATTGAGCAACGTGCGCTGGTCGTCAGCACGGGGTTGTGCGTCGCCCTGCTGTGCGCCGGTGTGCTTTATTTGAGCCTGGGGAGCATGGCGCTGCCGGTTAGCGCCGTACTGCCAGCGCTATTCGGCCGGGGCGAAATGATCAGCGTGTTTACCGTCCAGGAACTGCGTCTTCCCCGGTTGGTGGCGGCCTGTTTGACCGGGGCGGCTTTCGCGCTCGCCGGTGTGTTGATGCAAACCCTGGCGCGCAACCGGCTCGCCACGCCGGGGATTGTCGGTATTGATAACGGTGCGACCGCGTTTGCTGTGGCCTCGGTGGTGGGCATGGGTGTCTCGCTGGCGCCACCTGCCATGGCGCTGGCGGGGGCCGCCACGGCCGCCGCGTTGACCTTTGGTCTGGTGGCGGGCGGCGGCACCCAGGGCTATCGGTTTATCGTCGCGGGGATTGGCGTGGGCGCGGTGTTTGGTGCGGTGACGCAACTTATGCTGGCGCGGGTGGCGATCGATACCGCCAACGCCGCTTACCCCTGGACCGTCGGGTCGCTGAATGCCCGCCCCGGTGACGCGGTTGGCTTGCTTGCCGTTGGGTTGGGCGCGGGCGTGATCGCCGCTTGCGTCGTCGCGCGTCCGCTATCGCTGATGCGCTTCAAGGACGCCACCGCCTATGGGCTAGGCGTCAATGTCAAAGCCCGCCGCTTTCAGGTGCTGATGCTCTCGGTCGTATTGACCGCGCTGGCAGTTGCGGTGGCTGGCCCCGTCGGCATGGTCGGGCTGATCGGCCCGGAAATCGCCCGTTCGCTCTCCAGCTCACGCCAGGTGCCCCTACTGGCGTCGACGCTTGCGGGGGCGTTGGTGATGGTCCTTGCGGATCTCGCCGGGCGTACCCTGCTTGCCCCGATTGAAATTCCCGTCGGCATTGTCACCGCGGTGACCGGCGGCCCTTGGCTGTTATGGATATTAATGCGCCCGCAACGGAGCCACGCATGACGCAGGTTGAACCATCGCCCACGCTGACCACCAACGCGCTCGACCTGAGCTATGGCCCGCGACGGGTTATCGCGTCGTTAGGCGTCAGCCTGCCCAGCGGCCGGGTGACCGCGATTGTGGGCCCCAATGGGTGCGGCAAGTCCACGCTGCTGTCGGGCCTTGCCCGTTTGCATAAACCCGACAATGGCACGGTGTTGTTGAGCGGCGAGGACATTCAGCGCCTGCCCGGCCGCGAACTGGCCAGAAAGCTCGCCTTGCTGCCGCAGGAGGCCGTCGCGCCGGAAGGGCTTACGGTCAGTGAACTGATTCGTTTCGGTCGCCAACCGCACCAGGGCTGGCTGCGCCAGTGGTCGGCGGAAGACCAGCGCGTGGTGGAACACGCCTTACACGCTGCGGGGCTTGAGGCATTGGCCGAACGGCCACTGGAAGCGCTTTCCGGCGGGCAGCGCCAGCGGGCATGGATCGCCATGACCATCGCCCAGCAAACACCGCTGTTGCTTCTCGATGAGCCAACCTCAGCACTGGACCTGGGCCATCAGATCGAGGTGTTCGAACTGGTACGCCATCTCGCCAGCCAGGGACGTACGGTGGTCATGGTACTTCACGATCTGGCCAGCGCCTGCCGCTACGCGGATCATCTCATCGCCCTGAATGACGGGCAGATTGTCGCCCAGGGAGCGCCGGCAGAGGTCGTTACACCGGAACTGGTACGTGCGCTTTACCAGGTGGACTGCACGCTGATTATCGACCCCGATACCGGTAGCCCTTTGCTTGCCAACGTGCGCCGCGCCTGTTCCTGAGCCCGATTTCCAAGCGTTGTCTACAAGCCCCAGCCCCATGACAATGATTGGAAAATGCTACGATAGGTCGCATACCTCGACCCCTAACCGCTCAGTAAGGAATACTTGTGGCTTCTTCCACGCCTCGATCTCAAGCTAATGGTTCCCCGAATCAGAGCTTTCAGGCGCTAATGCGCCTTTTGCGCTACGCCAAGGGCTACCGGCGGCGGATTATCGCCGCCACCGTTTGCTCCATCATCAACAAGCTGTTCGACATCGCCCCCGAGATCCTCATCGGCGTGGCGATCGACGTGGTGGTCAACCAGGAACAGAGCTTTGTGGCGCGGTTAGGCTTTGAGACGCCCCAAGAGCAGATCACCATTCTCGCCGTGCTGACGTTCTTTATCTGGGCGGGGGAGTCGCTATTCGAGTACCTGTTCCAGATCCTCTGGCGCAATCTGGCCCAGCGACTCCAGGCGGATATGCGCCAGGACGCCTACGAGCATGCCCAGCGGCTGGATATGGCCTTCTTCGAATCGAAAAGCTCCGGCCAGCTGGTCGCCACCATGAACGACGACGTCAACCAGTTGGAGCGGTTTCTCGACGGCGGCGCCAACGCGCTGATTCAAGTGGGTGTCACCGTGGTGGCCGTGGGCGCAGTGTTCTTCGTGCTCTCGCCGCTGATCGCGCTGCTGGCGTTTACGCCCATTCCGCTGATCATCTGGGGCGCGTTTTACTTCCAGCGCAAAGCCGGGCCGCTCTACAGCGACGTGCGCGAAAAGGTCGGGGACCTGGGAAGCCGACTTTCCAATAACCTGAGCGGCATTGCCACCATCAAGAGCTTTACCAGCGAAGACCGCGAAGCCGAGCGCCTGCGCGACGCGAGCGAAGCCTACGTTGATGCCAACCGCCGGGCGATCCAGGTGAGTTCCGCGTTTATTCCCGTCATCCGCATGGCGATTCTGGCAGGCTTTCTGGCCACCTTTACCGTCGGCGGCATGATGGCGCTGAACGGCTCGCTCAACGTGGGTGCCTACGGCGTGCTGGTGTTTTTGACCCAGCGCCTGCTGTGGCCGCTGACCGGCCTCGCCCAGGTGATCGACCTGTTCGAACGCGCCATGGCCAGCACCAAGCGGATTCTCGACCTCCTGGAAGAGCCGATTACCGTGAAGGACGACAGCGCCACGCCGCTGGCCCAACCCGTCCAGGGCGAAGTGCGCTTCGAATCGGTGAGCTTTCATTACTCGGCAAGCGAAGTCGGTGTTGACGGGATTGATCTCCACGCGCCTGCCGGGCATACCCTGGCGCTGGTCGGCGCTACGGGTTCCGGCAAATCAACGCTGGTGAAGCTGTTACTCCGCTTTTACGACCCCGAAAGCGGGCGGGTGCTGATCGACGGCCAGCCGGTCATGGACGTGAGTATGCACTCACTGCGCCAGGCGATTGGCCTGGTCAGCCAGGACGTTTATCTGTTTGAAGGCAGCATTCGCGACAATATCGCCTACGGCAAGCCGGACGCTGATGACAATGCGATTATCGATGCGGCCAAAACCGCCGAGGCGTGGAGCTTTATCGAAACCTTGCCCCAGGGGCTGGACACGCCGGTAGGCGAGCGGGGCGTGCGGCTTTCCGGCGGCCAGCGTCAGCGGCTCTCGCTGGCCCGGGCGCTGCTCAAGGATCCGCCGATTTTGGTGCTGGATGAGGCCACCAGCGCGGTGGACAACGAGACTGAGGCGGCCATTCAGCGCTCGCTGAAACGCATCGCCCACGGGCGCACGGTGATCATGATTGCCCACCGGCTATCCACCATCGTGCACGCCGATGAAATCGTGGTGATCGAAAAGGGTCGTGTGGCCGAGCGCGGCAACCATCAAAGCCTGCTGGCGGCCAACGGCCACTACGCCGCCCAGTGGCGGGTGCAAACCGGCGAGGCCGAGATGGGAGACGCCGACACTATAAGCGCTTAACGGTTAACTAGCCGCGCATCGAGCGTGACCGGCACGTGCTCGTCGATCTCCTGATAGCCCAGCAGCGAGAGTACGCTGCGCAGCGTCGCGTTGGCCATCAGTGCGCGGCCATCCAAGACCATGGGTTCGGCGTGGGTGACGCGTACTTCATTCAAGCCCTCGCGGGTGAAGCGCAGCGGGACGGCTTCTTCCTGGTTGACCATGTCGCTTTGCAACCGGAATGTCAGCGTTTCAACCAGCGACTCGCCAATGTCCAGCGCGTCCAAGCGTTCCGGTGGCATTTGCGCCACCAGCGTGACCAGGGTGGTATTGGCCAGCATCTCGGCCCAGGTGGGCAGTTCGCCAAACCGCGTCAGCATATCCGTCTGGCTGAGCTTGAGCGGCAGGCGCAGCGTGCCATCCTCGGAAATATCGCCCTGCAGGTCGCGTACCTGATGGTGATGGGTTTGCGGTTCATCGCCATTCAGTTGGGTAATGGAGGCCTGCACGTTCGAGCGGTCAGGGTCCAACTGCCAGTCCGCATGCGCTGGCACCGCCAACAGCAGCGAAAAAAGCGCCATCAATGCTTTCAAAGCGTATCTCCTTATCAAGGGCCTTTATTAAAAGGGCTTCCCTCAAGACCCGCTAAGCGTCAAAAAGTGCCGCCTAAATGACAAGATAGCTCCAACGGGGGCTGGCCTCGTCCCACCACATTCGCTATGATATGCACGCCTTTCGGGCCCATAGCTCAGTTGGTTAGAGCAGGGGACTCATAATCCCTTGGTCGTCCGTTCAAGTCGGACTGGGCCCACCATTTTATATGCTTATTCTAAAAGCAGGGGGATTATGAGTCCCTTGGTCTGTATTTCCTTGACGCTCGTTTGAGCCCCATCTTACTTCCTTGATTTTCGCTCGCGCTTCCTGGCTGTTACGCCACAGGTTGGCGTGTATGATATTCGCCAATTAACGAATATTTACTTAGCGTGGGGAAGTACCTTGAACACGGAAAGTCACTCTCAATTAGCCGCTTTCATCTGGTCCGTAGCAGACCTGCTACGCGGCGATTTCAAGCAGTCGCAGTATGGGCGCATCATTTTGCCGTTTACCCTGCTGCGCCGCTTGGAGTGTGTTCTCGCGCCCACCAAAGCCGAGGTGTTGCAGGCCGCCGAGCAGCACCAAAACAAGCCGGAAGCGGTGCGCGAGAAGCTGTTGTTGCGCGCGGCGGACCAGCCATTCTTCAATGCCTCGCCGCTATCCCTGGGCACGCTCTCCGACACCCAGACCGCCGACGACCTGATGAGCTATGTGCAGTCGTTCAGTCAGAGCGCGCGGGAGATATTCGAGCATTTCGAGTTCGAAAGCTTCGTTCAGCAGCTCAGCGCCAATGATCTGCTCTTCAAAGTGGTGCAGCAGTTCGCGGCGATAGACCTAAGCCCGGCGCGGGTAAGCAACCACGGTATGGGCGGAATTTTCGAGGAGCTGATCCGCAAGTTTGCTGAAAGCTCCAACGAAACCGCCGGGGAGCACTTTACGCCCCGCGATATCGTCCATTTAACGACGTCTCTGGTGCTCACCGGCCAGGAAGCCAAGCTCAAGCCCAATAGCATCGTCACCGTGTATGACCCAACGGCGGGTACCGGCGGCTTTCTTTCCGAAAGCGACGAGTACATTCAGCAGGTCAGCCAGAACGTGACCGTCTCGCTGCATGGGCAAGAGCTTAACCCCGAGTCTTACGCAATTTGTAAGGGCGATATGCTTGTGAAGGGGCAGGCGGTCGAGCAGATAAAGCTGGGCAACACGCTCTCAGGCGACCAGCTAGCGGGCGAGCGCTTTGATTACATGCTTTCCAATCCGCCGTTTGGCGTCGAGTGGAAGAAGGTGCAGAAGCAGGTCACTGACGAGCACAAGCATCGCGGCTACGATGGTCGTTTTGGGCCCGGACTACCACGCGTATCGGATGGCTCGCTGCTGTTTTTGATGCACCTGGTGGCCAAGATGCGAACTCGCCAGGACGGCGGCTCGCGTATAGGCATCATCCTTAACGGCTCGCCGCTGTTTACCGGCGGCGCGGGCAGTGGGGAGTCCGAAATTCGCCGCTACCTGCTGCAGCATGATCTTGTGGAATCCATTATCGGCCTGCCCACCGATATGTTCTACAACACCGGTATTGCCACCTACGTGTGGTTGCTCTCCAACGACAAGCCTGCCGAGCGCAAGGGCAAGGTGCAACTGATTAACACCACCGGCCGGGCCAGCAAGATGCGCAAGTCGCTGGGCAGCAAACGGCAGTACATTACTGATCGGGACATTGACGATATAGTCCGGCTCTACGGCGCCTTTGAAGAAAACGACGAAAGTAAGGTTTTCCCGGTGGAGGCCTTTGGCTATCGGCGGATTACCGTCGAGCGGCCGCTGCGCCTGAACTTCGAAGCCAGCGCAGAACGCCTAGCAAAGCTGGACGACGAAAAAGCCATTCTGAAGCTGGATGATGCCGAGCAAGCCGCTCTCAAGGCCGCCTGCAAACAGCTTGGTGAACAGCGCTATACCAACCGTGACGTCTTCACCAAAGCGCTGAAAAACGCCCTCAAGGCCGAGGGGTTGAAGATTGGTGCCCCGGTGCAGAAGGCAGTTCTCAATGCCCTATCCGAGCGCGACTCAGACGCCGATATTTGCCTAGACAAGCAAGGCAATCCGGAGCCCGATACCGGCCTACGCGATAATGAAAATGTGCCCTACGACGAGTCAGTGTTTGATTACTTCGAGCGTGAGGTCAAACCCCACGTTCCCGATGCTTGGATCGATGAAAACAAGCGCGACGAACTGGATGGCCGCATTGGCATTGTCGGCTTCGAGATACCCTTTAACCGCCACTTCTACCAATTCACGCCCCCGCGCCCGCTGGAAGAAATCGACGCCGACCTCAAAGCCTGCACCGACAAGATCAAACAGATGATTCAGGAGCTATCGGCATGAGTTACCCCGCCTACCCTGAATACAAGGACTCCGGCGTTGAGTGGTTGGGGGAAGTGCCAGCGCACTGGAAGGTAAAACGCCTTAGATACGTTGCTGAGCTTAACCCTTCAAAGTCTGAAGTGCGCTCTCTGCCAGCCGAGAGCTACGCCAGTTTTATTCCCATGGAGGCCGTGGGAGATGATGGGTCGCTGTCACTGGACCAAACCCGACCAATAAATGAGGTCTTGGCAGGGTATACCTATGTTCGGGAGGGAGATGTCACCATAGCAAAGATCACACCCTGCTTCGAAAATGGAAAAGGGGCTGTCATGCGCGGCCTTAAGAATCACGTTGGTTTTGGCACGACCGAGCTCACTGTCATGCGGCCCAAGGCTGAGTTGACTACAAGCAATTACCTTTATCGAGTCGTTTCTTCCGAGCCGTTTCGAGTGCTCGGTGAGTCATCGATGTACGGTGCAGGGGGGCAGAAGCGGGTGCCGGATGAGTTTGTTCGGAATTTCACCATCGCCTGGCCTCCTTTTAAGGAGCAGGCTGAAATTCAGGACTTCCTCGACCACGAAACTGCCCGCATCGACGCCTTGGTGGAAGAGCAGCAGCGCCTGATCGAGCTGCTCAAGGAAAAGCGACAAGCGGTAATTTCGCATGCTGTCACCAAAGGACTCGACCCCGATGTGCCGATGAGAGACTCCGGGGTGGAGTGGCTGGGGGAGGTGCCTGAGCATTGGGATGTAGTCCGTATCAAGAACGTTTCGTCTTTCTTAACGTCAGGGCCCCGTGGATGGTCAGACTTTATAAACGATGAGGGGGAAGACATATTCTTGCAAAGCGGAGATCTAGATAATCATTTAAATATACTTTTTGACAAGGCAAAACGTATCACTACGCCACAAGGGGCGGAAGGGGTTAGAACACGCTTACAAAATAATGACGTAGTTGTTTGTATTACCGGAGCAAATACAGGCCGAGTAGCAGTTATTAATGAGGTGAAAGAAAGAGCTTATGTTAATCAACACCTTGGGTTGATTCGCCCTCATGCATCATTATTCTGCTCTCGTTTCTTAGGTTATTCATTAGCTTCAATTGGTGGGCAGACTTATTTCAATGTGGAGCAGTACGGATTAAAAGAAGGGCTTAGTCTTACAAACCTTGCAGAAGCGCCAACTACGTTACCTTCGTTAACCGAGCAAAGCGAAATTGCTCAACAGATTGATACTCAGCTTAACCACCTTGATGGTTTATCAACAGATGCTGAAGTGGCCATTAAATTGCTCCAAGAACGCCGCTCCGCTCTAATTTCCGCCGCTGTTACCGGCAAGATTGATGTTCGCGGCTGGCAGCCGCCAGCGGATTCTGCGGTGGCGACTGGTGAGGTCACTCAGATGGAGGCGGTATGACCCAACTTTCACCCGATACCCAGGAAATGCTCGATAGTCTTCAAACGGCCGTGGCTGAAACGCTGGAACGCAAGCGTCGCCTTGGTCAGTACGCGGTGTTTTGGGAGAACGGCAAACCTGTTTTCATTGGTGAGGATGCGCCGCACAATGACGACACAGCCTCCGATGATCAACAGCAGGCCAAGACTCGCCATTGATCAATTCTGAGTATTCCAATAAGTGTGTATAGCTAAATCGCAAAATGGCGAAAACGGCTAGCACTAACGGAGTTGATATGACACAGGGACGCAGCATTCGGCTGTTTCTAGTGGATGGCACGCCTAATGGCCTGCTTACCGCCGAGATTATGAACTGGACAGGGCATGTGCTGACAGGTCCGCGCAGCAGACTCAGCGAGTTAGTTCAGCGCCCCGAGTGTGGGAGAACCGGAATATACTTCTTGGTCGGTACTGATCCAGAGGGTGATTTACGCCCTTTGGTATATATCGGTGAAAGTGATGATGTTGCTACACGGCTTAAACAGCACAATCGACCTGAGGATAAAGGAGGCAAGGATTTTTGGGAGAAGGTATGTCTTATAACGAGTAAAGACCAGAACCTGACCAAGGCTCATGTGAAATACCTGGAGAGCTTGCTGATACAGAAAGCGGGTGCTGTAGGGCGTTGTAAACTAGCCAACGGTACGGCACATGAATATGTGGGACTTCCGGAATCTGATCGCGCCGATATGGCCTTTTTTATCGAGCAGGTTCGCACGGTACTTCCTGTTCTTGGTCTGGATTTTTTACGCAGCACTACAAAGATAACTCCAAGTTCTGGCCTTGAGCGTCCAGTACCCACCCAGCCAGAGCTAAACCAAAGCGTTTCAGCAAGCCCTAGGCTGAAGATGGAAGTTAAAAGACAAAATATTGTCGCCTTCGCTCAAGAGGTTGAAGGTGAGTTTGTCGTTCTTGAAGGCTCTATCGCCAGGGGTGAGTGGATAGACCTGAAGCACAACTATCGGCATCTCTATAAGCAGCTTTGTGATGAAGGTGTGCTGATGGACGATGGTAACGGGTTCAAGATATTCACGCGTGACTATGGCTTCACGAGTCCCAGCCCGGCCGCCGCCATTGTCGCAGGGCGTGCCGCTAACGGTCGTGTTGATTGGAAGGTAGAGGCCACGGGACAGTCCTATGCCGATTGGCAAGACCAGCAGGTCAATGCTGCGGCATCAATGCCGAATGAGGGCGATGATGGATAAGCCCCAGCAGCACCGCGATGCCGAGATCCAGCAGGCGATTGACCATTATCTCCAGGCACGCCAAGCCATTTTGGCATTAGGGCGCGAAGTGCCTGAGCGCATTGGCGGTAACGACAACATCATTGGCCGTATTGGTGAGTTTATTGGGCTCCGCTTTTTAGAAGCGCTTGGCCAACAGCCCTCAATGATGTCAGGTAGCTCAAACCCCGGTTTTGATTTGGAAGAGGGTGGCCAGCGAACCCAGGTTAAAGCCATCACCCACGAAAACCGTCGCGGCCGAAGTGTGCGTCTCACTCCCGGTTGGACTCAGTTTTTGCTTATGGAACTAGGCGAGCATTATACGCCGGAGCGGATTGGTGTACTTACATTGGTGCAGCAGGAGCGAGCAATGGAGGATGGCTTTGCTAAAATCGCCACGCCGATTGTTAGTTTAACGATGCTTGGCCCCAAGGGGCTCATTAGTCGCTATGGGCGGGTTTATAGCCGTGATGAGCTTAATGCGCTAGGTATCTGAAACCAAATAAGAAACCCCGCTATATAGCGGGGCTCCGAGTCGTCACGAGGATTAGCGATTGATCATCGTGCCGGGGCTGGTCTCTTTAACAAAATACTCACCTTCCATCGCTTCCAGCAATGACAATGAGTTGCGCGCCATGATAAGTCCCATCTTCGCGTGCTGGCGAATAAAGACCGTTTCGCCCGGTGATACGTCTACGTCAACGGATGCCCAGTTCTCTGCTTTTGAATAAATGGTGTGTTGACCCGGCTCTACGGGAAAGTAAATGTGCTCACTGCCGCGTGTATGGCCGACTTCTGAAGCGTCTTCTTGGTCATTCAAGAAAACATTAAAGCGAACCAACGTGCCTGTCATCTCTGGGCGAACCACATAGACCATGCCTTCATCAGCACTAGGCTGTTGCGGTAACTTAAAGCCCTGAAGTTCATTCTGTATATTCGCTGAAGAGGGAGCTTTGGCAGCACAGCCAGTGATAAGTGCCAGCGCAACAAACGCCAATAGCATTTTCCCGATCCCTTTAAACGTCATGTTCCCTACCATTTTTTTACTCCATAAGCGAGTTCCCACCCGCTGTCATATTTCAATCAATTGCCATAAGGGCGTTACGATGACTGCCGTTTCTTGTTATCCGAAGTTAACCGAAGCGAAGCCAAGCGTATATTAACCAAAATTCAGATAATGTCACTGAGGAAAAGGTGTCAGATGAACATGAAATTAAAAATCAACGCCTTAGGGGAAAGGGTAGTAGAACCCGTTTTTCCATTCTGTCTGGCTTCGTTGTAGTCTGTGCACATTGATTTAACTTCGGGGTGCTTATCGTGGCGGACAGCAGGGAAGGCCGGTTCCAGCAGGACATCATTGACGCCATGGCCGCTGATGGTTGGCGGGTTGGCACGGCCACTGGCTACGACCGCACATCAGCCCTCTACACTGAAGATCTGTTGGGCTATGTGCAGGACGCTTGGCCCGAGCGCTGGGAAAAGTTCTGCAAGGCCAACCCGCAAGCGTCCGAGCAAGTCTTCGTCCAGAAGGTGGTCCGCGAGCTTGAACGGGCGGGCACGCTTGAGGTGCTGCGCCATGGTTTCAAGGTGCCGGGGGTGGCGTTCGATCTGTGCAGCTTCAAACCTGACCACGCCATGAACCCCGAAGCACTTGCCCGCTACAGGGCCAATCGCCTGCGCGTGGTGCCGGAGGTGTCTTATTCGCCTCATGCGCAAGAAAAAGGCCAGGGCAGCCAAAGCTATAACCCACGTTTGGATCTGGTGCTGTTCGTCAACGGCATCCCTACAGCCACCTTGGAGCTGAAAAGCGAGTTCAAGCAGTCGGTAGAAAACGCCAAGCGTCAGTATCGTAACGACCGCCCGCTGAAAGACCCGATCACCCGCAAGATCGAGCCGCTGCTAGCGTTCAAGCGCGGCGCGCTGGTGCATTTTGCCGTCAGCCAGGCCGAGGTGGCGATGGCTACTAAGCTGGCGGGTAAAGACACCTTCTTTCTGCCCTTTAACCAAGGCACTGAGGGTGGCGGCGCGGGTAACCCACTGCCGGAAGACGAGAACCGCTATGCGACCACCTATTTGTGGGAGCGCGTGTTTTCACCGGATGCCTGGCTCAAGGTTTTGGGGCGCTTCCTGCACCTTGAAAAGAAGACCAGTGAAGATTTTTACGGTCGTCGAAAAACAAAAGAAACGCTTATTTTTCCGCGTTACCACCAATGGGAAGTCGTCAATCAGCTGGTAGCCACAACTCATCAGGAAGCGCCCGGTCAGCGCTACCTGGTTCAGCACAGCGCAGGGTCGGGTAAGTCCAACTCTATCGCCTGGCTGGCCCATCAGCTTGCTAATTTGTACGACGAAAGCGGCCAGCAAAAGCGCTTCAATTCGGTCATTGTGGTGACCGACCGCACGGTGCTCGATAGTCAGCTCCAAGACACCATTTACCAGTTCGAGCACGCCCATGGAGTGGTGTGTCCCATTACCCGCGATGTGGGTAACCAGAGCAAATCAGAGCAGTTGGCGGACGCGCTTGCCAATAATACGCGCATCATCATTGTCACGATCCAGACCTTTCCGGCGCTGTTTGATGCGCTGGACAAGCGCCCTCAGCTAGCCGAGGGCCACTACGCGGTGATAGCAGATGAAGCCCATTCTTCGCAGACCGGTAGTTCGGCCACCAAGCTCAAAGCGCTGCTGGCTGCCGCAGATGAAATGGCGGGTGATGATGAAGACATCAGCGCGGAAATGATGCTGGATGCGGCAGTGGCCTCGCGCCGCCCAAGCGAAAGCATTAGTTACTATGCCTTTACGGCAACACCCAAAGCCAAAACGCTGGAGCTTTTTGGTCGTGCGCCGGACCCCGCCTTACCGCCGAGCGCGGAAAACAAGCCTGAGCCTTTCCATCTCTATTCCATGCGCCAGGCAATCGAAGAAGGTTTCATCCTTGATGTGCTGCGCAATTACGTTACCTACAGTACCGCCTGGAAGCTCGCACACCCGGATGCCGAAGCGCAGGAGGTGGACGCCAAAGAGGCCTCGCGCACTCTGGCTAAGTGGGTGCGACTACACCCTTACAACATTGCCCAGCGTGTAGAAGTCATTGTGGAGCATTACCGCGCCAATGTGCGTCATCTGCTGGATGGTCAAGCGAAAGCCATGGTGGTCACTGCCAGCCGCCAGGAAGCAGTGCGCTATCAGCTCGCTATGCGGAAGTACGTTGAATCAAAAGGCTATACCGATGTGCACCCGCTGGTCGCCTTTTCGGGTACGGTGCTGCCTGATGAAGTGATCGTTGAAGAGGTTAGCGAATCTAGCCAGCTTCTCAACCCAGGTTTGCGAGGGCGAGATTTGTCGGATGCTTTCGACACCGACGATTTCAATGTGATGATTGCCGCCAACAAGTACCAGACCGGTTTTGATCAGCCCAAGCTGTGTGCGATGTATGTAGATAAAAAGCTACAGGGCGTGGATTGCGTGCAAACGCTCTCACGCCTCAACCGGCTCTTCCCCGGCAAGCAGACATTTATTCTCGACTTTTTCAACGAGCCGAAGGATATACTCGAGGCCTTTGCTCCCTATTACCGCAAGGCAACGCTGGCCGATGTCTCAGATCCTCAGGTGGTGTATGACATCAAGCGCAGCTTGGACGCCATTGGCATTTACCACTGGCCTGAGGTGGAGGCGTTCGCTACCGCCTTTTTCGACCCCAAAGCACCCTCGTCACGCCTGAGTTATCACTGCAAACCTGCTCAAGAACGCTTTAAAAGGCGCTATGAAGTGATCCTCGAACAGCAGGAAATATGGAAAGAGGAGCGCCGCCAGGCCGAGCAGAAGGGCGATGAAACAGGAGGCAAGCGTGCCGATCAGGAGTTGGAGGATGCAGGCAAAACCCGTGACGAGCTCGACCTCTTCCGCAAGAACCTGCAAAGCTTCGTGCGGACTTATGAGTTTCTCAGTCAAATCATTTCCTTTGATGACGCGGAGCTTGAGCAGCTCTGTGTGTTTGCCAAGCATCTCCATCCGCTGCTTCGCATCGATCGGTTGTTGGAAGGTGACCCTCTCGACGTAAGTGAGCTATCGCTGGATAGCTACCGGTTAACCAAACGCGCCGAACAGCAGCTGAATCTAGGCGAAAAAGAAGGCGACTATGGCCTGAAGCCTATTACAGAGGTTGGATCCGGCAAGCCTCACGATCCGGAAACCCAGCAGCTCAATGAGATTATCAAACGGCTCAACGACCTGTATGGCGCTGATATTAGCGATGAAGACAAGCTGCACTTTGCCAACGGCATTGCGGATCGCATCGAACGTGATGACGCTGTCATGGCCCAGATAAACCATCACGATGACCACCAAGTCATGCACGGGTTGTTTCCAAAACGTGTGACGGATGCCGTCATGGATGCCATGAACGACCATGAAAAGCTCACCATGCCGCTACTGGAAGATGAGGAAACCGGTAGGCAGTTTGCGCTATTGATTCTTAAGTTATTGTCAGGGAGGAGTGCCAGAGGTACGCAGCCGAGTTCGTGATGTGTTAGTTCCTGGTTTAAAAGTAGGTTTTCAATCTGACGCCGACGTCAGCATTGTGGCATACAGCGCTCGGTCGCCGGTATAGCACTCGCAGGCGGCGGCGATCAGGCCTGGCCGGTCAAGCACCTTGATTTCGCCGCGGTGATACCCTATCAGTCCGCGCTTCTGCAGGGCGATCGCCGCGGTGGTGATACCCGCGCGTCTAACGCCGAGCATCATGGCGAGAAACTCATGGGTCAGTCTCAGTTGATCGGAGCCCGCGCGATCCTGCGTCATCAGCAGCCAGCGTGCGAGGCGGGCCTCTATCTGATGAAAATGAATGCAGGCGGTGGATTGGGCCAGCTGCTTCATGACGACGTAAAGGTAATGCTTCAGCCGCTGATGCAAGACCGGGCTGTCGAATAGCTGGCGTTGGAAGTTGGAGGCGCTCATGCGGAGCGCCGAGCCCGCGCCTTGTACCAGGGCGAGCAACGGTGCCTCGGGGATGCCCAGCACCAGGGAGCTTCCTAACATGCCTTCGCAGCCCGCCATGGCCACTTCCAGCCGACTGTCGTTATCGATCACCACAATCAATGAAATGAAGCTGTCGATCGGGAAATAGACGTGGGTAATGGCCTCGGTGGGCTGCAGCAGCACGTCGCCAAAGGTGAGCTTGACGGTCTCGCAGTCGGCCATAAAGGCCTTTCGCTCGACGTCCGGGAGCCCCGCAAGCAGTTGATTGACAGCTGGAGTGTGCAAAACAGACGTCATGTGCCTCTCCGGTTACAAAACCTGGCAAACGGCACAATGAGGAACCTATCATTTCGATGTCGGCTGCAGATCGAGACGCCGTCATCAGATTATCTGACGGTACGCCTGAATATTAACATCCGGTAAATCACGCGTCGGCACGCTACCGTACATAACGCCGTCCTAATAGCGTTGGTTAAGACGGCGGTGGCGGGGAGGTTATTCACACCACCTCGGGGTGCTTGAGCAGGCGGTCGTACTCGCGCTTGACGACCGCGTAGCATTCGCAGACGCGGGCTTCGAGCCCGGGCCGGTCGGTCACGGTGATATGCCCACGGTTGTAGGAGATCAAGCCAGCTTTTTGCAGTTTACCCGCCGACTCGGTGACCCCTTCCCGGCGCACGCCCAACATGTTGGCAATCAATTCCTGGGTCATGATCAGTTTGTCGCCCGGGAGGCGGTCGAGGCTGAGCAGCAGCCAGCGACATAGCTGCTGGTCGACGCTGTGGTGGCGGTTGCATACCGCTGTCTGTGCCATTTGCGTCAGCAAGGCTTGGGTATAGCGCAACAGCAATCGCTGCATGGGGCCGGCGCGGTAGAATTCGTTCTTGAGCAGTTGACCCTTGAGGCGATAGGCCGTGCCTGCACTCTGGACGATCGCGCGGCTGGGGGTGGTTTCGCCGCCCATGAACAGCGATACGCCGACGACACCTTCGTTTCCCACCACGGCAATCTCTGTCGAGGCGCCATCCTCCATCACGCACAGCAGCGAGACGATGGCATCAATGGGAAAGTAGACATGGCTCATCTGCTGGCCGGATTCGCTTAGCGACTGGCCCAGGGTCAGCGTCACCTTTTCGAAAGAGGGTAACAGCCTTTCAAGCTCTTCTTCCGGTAGCAGGCCAAGCAGCGCGTTTTGCTGTAAAACTGTCGGTTCTAGCATTGAAAATCGATCCTTGTCCCTGTGTGACGCACAATGTCTGAGCGCAATGCTCACAGTTGACTTATGTTGTCAGGCGCTTGTATCGGGTATTCCAAGGCGTGGCGGTAGACGTTTCTAGTATAGAACGCCGCAAGGCAAGCTCTGTACGCTAGCGCACATAGGCGTGGTCGACCTGATTAAAAAAGCCATCCGTACAGTCATCGGCCTTATGGATAATACGAAAAATAGTCGCCTTGCATGTGTGCTAACGCACAGTCGGCGGCGGGCTTACCGTCTAGTGTTCGTATGAGTGTGGCAACGGAGTTGCCTGGACAGGATGTCACACTTTGCGCTGCAGGGAACGCAGCGCCACCCCTCAACGCTTCATTATCACAACGGCCTGGCAGTCGTTACCTCCCCCTGGTTTTGCTCCCATGCTTAGCCCGTCCTGATTGCCACATTGAAAATAGCGTTTGCTGTGTTCGGTAGCGCACAGAAGCGTATCGCTTGACTGCTTTATGGTCGAAATAAAACGCTGATATTACCCAAGCCAACGTACCGGTTTTGGGGTCGAGGCGTAAGGGGATGGGGAAAAGGAGCGTGTCTCATGGATGTTTATGTCATCTTTGAAACGGTCACGAAAGGCGCTGTTGCCTTAACTGCGTTCGGTTATGCAGGAAAAAGGCACGACGATGCAGCGCGTTAAACGTCGTCTCGCCCGAAAGCGGGGGGGAGAGCGTGTCGCGGAAAAGAAGCAGCACATGGACGCACGCTTGCGCGAGGCTGAAACCGCTTTGCAGGCGGCAAGGGAATGGGCCCAGGTAACCTTGAATTCGATCGGCGATGCGGTGATCACCACGGATCTGGCATCGCAGGTTACCTATCTGAATCGCGTCGCGGAAGCGCTGACGGGCTGGTCAAGCGAAGATGCTTCCGGCAAGCCTCTGGATCAGGTACTGATGCTCATCGACGGTCAGACCCTGGAGCCTGCCGCTAACCCGGCGAGGCGGGCCATGGAAGAGAATCGCACCGTCGGTCTGGCCATAAATTGTGTGTTGGTCCGCAAGGATGGCAGCCAGTTGCTGATTGAAGATTCAGCGGCACCGATCCATGACCATGCGGGCCTACTTCAAGGCGCGGTCATCGTCTTTCACGATGCCTGCCATTCGCCTGCTCATTCGTCCAGGCTGGCTTATCAGGCTCAGCATGATGCCCTCACGGAATTACCCAATCGTGCGCTCTTTAATGAACGCCTGACGCGCGCTATCGGCCTGGCAAAACGCCACCAGCATCAGGCCGCGCTGTTGTTTATGGATCTTGATGCGTTCAAGGCCATCAATGACTCACTTGGGCACGCCATCGGTGACTGTCTGTTGCAGTCGGTGGCGGGGCGTCTTACACATTGTGTTCGAAGCACGGACACGATATGCCGTCAGGGCGGCGATGAATTCGTGGTGCTCTTGAGCGAGATCGACAAGCCCCAGGATGCGGTGAGGATTGCGGAGAAAATCCTCGCAACGCTCGCTGAGGCGCACGCGATAAACCAGCATGAACTGCACGTGACCGCCAGTATCGGTGTCAGTATCTACCCTGACCACGGCAGTGATGAGTTCACTCTGCTCAATAATGCCGATACGGCCATGTATCACGCCAAGAAAAGTGGGCGCAACAAGTACCAGTTGTTCAATGCCGATATGAACGCTGTGAAGATACAAAACAATAACCTGGAGTCTCAACTGCATCTGGCGCTCGAAGCGGATGCGCTGTTTCTCGATTTTCAGCCCCGGATTGATCTTGCCACCGGCTATATGGTGAGTGCTGAAGCGTTGGTACGGTGGCGCAACCCGACGCTGGGCCTCATGCAGCCTTCAGCGTTTCTGCCCGTGGCGGAAGCCCGTGGTTTAATGGTGCCCATCGGTTACTGGGTGCTGGGAGAGGCTTGCCGCCGGTTGCAGGCGTGGCGGCGTGAAGGGGGCGATATCGTGCCCATCGCGGTGAACATGTCGGCGATGCAGCTGCGCGACACATCACTGCCTGCAAGGGTGGCGGAGATATTGGCCAGAACGGGGCTGGAGGCTCATTTTCTGGAGCTGGAGATAAGTGAGGAAGACCTGATACAGCTTCACACTGACGCCTCAATTTCGACGCTGCGCGAGCTGAGCCGTATGGGAATACGCATCGCTATCGATGACTTCGGAAACGGGCGGGCCAGCTTGAATCAGCTGCAGCATTTTCCCATCGACACCGTCAACCTCGCGCCCTGTTTTGCCAGCGGCATGTGCTACAACCCGCAAAGTAACGTTTTCACCAAGGCGCTGATCGGGTTTCTGAAGGATCTATCTCTGCGCGTCAACGCCAAGGGTGTCGAGACCCTGGCGCAGCGCAACTACCTCGCCTTGCAGGGGTGCAATGGTGCCCAGGGGTTCTGGCTCAGCAGGCCGTTATCGGCTACCCACTTCCGCTTGTTGCTCGACCCTGAGCAGGCTAATCCAAGGTTATGCCCCTTGTCGCCTCGGCGTAGCTAGCCGCTGCCGTTAAAACTTAAACTTTTCCGTTCTAAACACGATTCAATGAAACGTTGAAAACATGAACAGCGGTGTGGGCTGATCGACATTGTGAAGCGTAATAAAAATTCGTATCATTCGCTTTACTATAATTATACGCTTCCTCCACATCCCAAGGCCCTCTTCATGTTCCAGAACACTACCCCTTTCACGCGACGTCCGCTTGCTGTTGCTATGCGACGTTCTCTTACCCTATCGCTCGGCAGCGTGCTGAGTTTTGCGCCGCTTGCTGCCCTGGCTCAGGAAGAGTCAGTGGATACTGGCACCACGGTGGTTACTGCCACGGCGTTGAAGGTGGATACGCCGCTGGTTGAAACGCCTCGGCCTGTATCTAGCGTTGATCGTGAAGAACTGGAAACCCGTAACGTTCAACAGTTGGATGAAACCTTCCGCTATCGGTCTGGTGTGCTGTCTGGTCACTATGGGTCGGACAACAACACGAACTGGTTCAAGATCCGGGGCTTCGACCAAGCAACCTATCTGGATGGACTTCGTCTCTATCGCACCGGTTACTACCAGTGGTTACCAGAAACTTATGGTCTGGAGAGTGTGGATGTCTTTAAGGGGCCGACTTCGATTCTCTATGGTGAAGCGCCCTCAGGTGGGATGATCAATGCCGTTAGCAAGCGTCCAACCGATGAACCTCGTGGTGAGTTCGAGATCCAGGCTGGCAACCGCGATCATCGTCAGTTGGGCATTGATACATCAGGACCGGTGACAGAGAGTGGTGATGTACGCTACCGCTTCGTGGGGCTTTATAAGGAGCGTGATGGTGACTTAAATGGCACCGACAACGAGCGTTACTATTTTGCGCCGAGCCTTGAGTGGGATCTATCCGAAGATACGCAGCTGACGGTGCTGTCCAGTTTCCAGAAAGATGATGGCGTACCGGTCAACCCCTTCAAACTTCCCTATGGCACGGTAAACGACACCCCATTTGGAAAGGTGGATCCACAAGCTAACTATGGCGCGCCAGACTACGACAAAGACGAACGTACACAAGCCGCCATCGGTTATGAATTCAAACATCAACTCGATGACACCTGGAAATTTGAGCAGAATGCTCGTTACAGTCACCTTGATTTGGATCTTCGCAGTACCTATGTGCTGGGAGGAACAGGTGACGGGCAAACAGCTTCTCGGGGGCATTTGCAGCGTGATGGAGAGATTGACAGTTTTACGATTGATAACCGTATGTTGGGCGAGTGGTACACAGATCGTACTGAAAATACCTTACTGTTCGGGGTGGACTACCAAGACCTAAGCCTTGATGGCAAAGAGTTTGATAGCTTTGGCTATGATGTTGTCGATATTTTCAATCCCAGGGGCGATATTGCTCCAATCTCCAGCGATCAGTTGACAGGGCGTCAGATCGACAAGGATCAACTAGGTTTGTACGTTCAAAATCAACTACGTATTGATGACCGCTGGGTTTTATTGGGTGGTGTTCGTTACGATAGTGCTGATGTCAGAAATGAGTCCGAGCGCGAGAACACAATAGTAGATGAAACCCAGACCGCAACGTCCTTTTCTGGTGGCGTTATGTACCTGGGTGAAAATGGTCTGAATCCCTATCTAAGCTACAGCGAGTCGTTCCAACCGGAAGCGCAAACTGACCTAACAGGCGCTGTCTTTGAGGAAATCAAAGGTGAACAGTGGGAGTTGGGTGTCAAATATGCACCGCTTGACTGGGATGGTTACGTGACAGCAGCATTATTCGACATAGAGGAGTCGAATTCATTTGCTACCACCCCTGCGGGGTATCAAACCCAGGAAGGCAAGAGAACTTCTACCGGTTTCGAACTTGAGGGGGTTGGGTATCTTACCGAAGCGCTTAAGTTGACGGCGGCCTATACCTATACAGATGCGCGCGACGCAGATGACAACCGTTCAGCCTTGATTCCACGCCACATGGCATCTACGTGGTTGGACTATGACTTTGAAGGCACTGCTGTGGATGGCTTGAAGGTAGGAGCTGGCATTCGCTATGCGGGCGAAAGCGCAGGGGGGGCTACTATCGATGTGCCTAGTTATACGGTGGGTGATGCCATGGCAAGCTATGACATCAATGAAAGCTGGACGGCTCAGCTCAACGTCAACAACCTCACCGATGAAGAATATGTGGCGAGTTGCGAATCTGACTTCTGGTGCTACTACGGCGAATCCCGCAGCGTGATCGGCAGCTTGAAGTACAATTGGTAATCTCAGACGTGCTGCTAGAAACCCGGCTTAACCGCCGGGTTTTTTATGCGCTGCTGGGCGGGGTACGCAAACCGGGCGGCCAGTTTCCGGGTCCTGGATCACCTGGGCGTCCAGATCAAAAACACGCTTGAGGTTAGCGGCGGTAAAGACCTCGTCAGGCGCGCCGCTGGTGACGATCTGGCCGTCTCGCATCATCACCAGGTGGTCGGCGTAGGCCGCTGCCAGGTTCAGGTCGTGGAGGACCAGTAGCAGGGTGCGGCCTTTTTCATGGGCCAGACGTGACAGTAGCTCCAACAGGTCAACCTGTACTTTCAGGTCGAGAAAGGTGGTGGGCTCATCAAGTAGCAAGAGGTCGGTCTGTTGCGCCAGTACCATGGCGATCCAGCAACGCTGGCGTTGGCCGCCGGAAAGCGCATCAACGTTACGCTCGGCAAATTCCGTTACGTGGGTATACGCCATGGCTTCGTTAACCGCGCGGGCATCCTGCTGGGCGTCTTTTTGCCATAGGCCTTGATGCGGAAAACGCCCCATGGCAACCAGTTGCCTCACGCTCAGCCCTTCCGGGGCAACAGGGCCTTGAGGAAGGATGCCCAGTTGCCTTGCTACGTCGCGGGTCTTGCGGCGATGAATGTCTTTTCCATCCAGATAAACTTGCCCGGCACTGGGTGTCAGCGTTCGGGCGAGTGTCTTCAGCAGGGTTGATTTACCGCTTCCGTTGGGTCCTAGCAGGGCGGTCAGTTTTCCTTCTGCCACGGCGATGTCCACGCCATTGAGTACGCGTTTGGTGTCATAGCCAGCGTAAAGGGTTTCGCCTGTTAATCGAGCATGCGGGGCTGATGCGATTGGCATGGGCATTCACGGGTTATCAAAACAGCCTGCACCGTAAGGCAAAACATTCTCATTTTCAACATTGTAAGTTAGCGATTACTCCTTTTTGGCTGCCCTCTTGACCGGGTTGATAGTCAAAAGCGCTGGCTAACACCGTTGCAAGCAGCCTAACTGCTTATGGCTGTTTGGTAGACCTCATGCTTTCTTATATGCATAATATAACTATTCTCATTTAATTATGAGTTGTATTAGCAAGGGTTCTTCAATGCAAAAAGGGGATAAAAAGAAGATGTACGTCAACAAGCATCACGTGCTTTGGCCTACCGTTTCGTTGATCGGTTTACTGGCTGCCAGCAATGTTTACGCGCAGCAGGATTCCTCCAACGGCGAAACGAGCAGTGCTACCGGTGAAAGCCAAACCATGGTTGTCACCGCAACCCGGAGCAAGAGCGAGGCGGGCCAAACGCCGCAAAAAGTCACGGTGATTAGCCGGGAACAGATTGAGCAGCAGATGGCCATCAGCAGTGACCCTGGCCAGGTGCTTAGCAACCTGATTCCGTCTTACTCCCCCAGCCGCCAGAAACTATCAAATGCGGGTGAGACATTTCGTGGCCGGGATGCGGCTTTTCTGGTCGACGGTGTGCCGCAGTCCAACCCGTTGCGCGACAGCTCGCGTGATAGTTACACCATTGACTTGTCGATGGTCGAGCGCATTGAGGTGATTCACGGTGCCAGCGCGGAACACGGCCTGGGTGCCACTGGCGGGCTGATTAACTTTGTCACCCGGCGCGCCGAAGGTGGAGGAATAAATCAGCATGCGGGCGTTAGCCTCACCACTGATGACGACTTCGAGTCTGACGGCTTTGGTCATAAGCTGGACTACCGCATAAGCGGCCAACAGGGTGACTGGGATTTCGTCGCTGCTGCCACCCGCCAGGAGCGTGGTGTCTTTTACGATGGCAACGACGACATTGTCGGTATCGCCTATCCCGGTGAGCTGCAGAACTCTGAAAGCTACGATCTATTCGGCAAACTGGGGTACTGGATAGACGACAACCAGAACCTTGAGCTGTCGCTCAACCATTTTGATTTGGAAGAAAGCAACGATTACGTGCCGGTACCGGGTGATCGCGATGCGGGCATTCCCACCACGGCGCGCAAGGGCACGCGTGATGGTGAGCCTGGCTTCAATGAGGTCACCACGGCGCGGCTTTCCTACGCCCACGCGGACTGGTTTGGCAACGAGGTCGATGCACAGATTTATCATCAGCGCTTCCGCGCCCGCTTTGCCACCACCCCTTACTTCCCTTACCTGGATAGCGCCGGTGATACCCAGTATGACCAAACGCGCAATGAATCCGACAAGGTAGGTGCCAAGTTCACCGTCAACCGCGATGGCTTGCTGGGGGATCGGCTTGGACTGACCGCGGGGTTGGATATTCTTCGCGATGAGACGCGTCAGATGCTGGTGGAAACCGGGCGTACCTACGTGCCGGAAAGTCAATTCGATAATATTGCGCCTTTCCTCCAGGGCGAGTTTGAGCTGGCCAAGCCGCTCACCCTGCACGCGGGGGTTCGCCACGAGCATGCCGATCTTGAGGTGGATACCTATCAAAGTATCGACCGCGACAATGTCACCCAGGATAACGTGACCGTTGAGGGCGGTAAGCCCAGCTTTGACGAAACGCTGTTTAACGCCGGCCTGGTTTATCAGGCCACCGACTGGGCGCAGCTTTACGCCAACTACTCCGAAGGGTTTGGTATGCCCGATGTGGGCAGGGTGCTTCGCGGCATCAGCACGCCGGGGCAGAACGTCGATGATCTGATCCAGCTTCAGCCTATCGTGACCGATAACCGCGAGGTGGGCGCACGATTCGACTGGGATCGCTACGGTTTGGAGGTCAGTTACTACCAGTCGAACGCGGACTTTGGCCAGCGTCTTACGGAGGAAAACGGCACCTGGGTAGGCAACCGCGAGAAGACCGAGATCCAGGGTGTCGAGATTACTGGCGATATGCAGGTAACGGACAATCATGACCTGTCGCTTTCCTACACCCACGCCGAAGGTGAGTCGGATCAGGACGGTGATGGCCGTGTGGAGACCGAACTGACCGGCATCAATATCGCACCGGATACGCTCAAGCTGGGCTGGAGCGCTACCTGGAACGATAAGGTGTCGACCCGCTTGCAGAGCCGTTATTACTTCGATCGAAGCGTCGATGACCCGAAACTTGATTTTGACGGCTATGGGTTAGTGGATGCCTCGCTGACGTATCGACTGCCTGCGGGACGTATGTCCGTCGGCGTTGAAAATGTTACCGACGAAGACTATCTCACCTATTACTCCCAGTCGGCACGTGTCAGCGACGAGTATTACTTCACCGGCCGTGGGCGCACCTTCACCTTGGGCTACCAGTTGGATTTCTGAACTGAAATGTGTTCTTAACTAGCAAGCTGATTGGCGGCACCCCATGGGTGCCGTTTTTTTATTCACGAATGGTTTTCTTAATAACGGCGTTGGCGAGTTCTATACAGCAAGTAAACGAAAAAGGGCGCACCAATACCGGAAACGAAAATGCCTGCTGGCAGGTCACGGGGTAAAAAGGCCACCCGTCCTAGCAGGTCGGCGTTGAGCACGATCAATGCCCCGATCAAGCCGGATGCCGGTACCAACCTGACAAAGTGACGGCCCACCAACTTGGCGGCTATATGTGGGGCCATCAAGCCAACAAAGCTCAAGCCACCCGCAAAGGCAACGGCAGCCCCTGCCAGCGCCACGCTGCAGGCCATCAGTACCAGGCGGCTTCTGAGCAGGTTTATCCCGAGTCCTTGGGCGACTAAATCACCCAGCGCCATGGTATCGAGCTGCCGTGCGTAGCCAAGGCATAGCGGAACTGCAACCAGCAACCAGGGCAGCATGCCCGCTACATCCGGCCACTGGGTGGCATAAAGGCTACCGGTGAGCCATACGTAGGCCACCATGGCGGCCGCGTCATCGCTGATCACGATCAACAGCGTCGTTGCCGCGCCCATGGCGGCGGAAAGCCCGATGCCCACCAGCACCATCCGCGAAGGGCTAACGCCGCCTTTCCAGGCCAGAAAGAATACCAGCAACGCGGCAAAAAACGCGCCGCTCAAGGCAGCGAGCGGAAGCCATTGGCTATCTAGATGGGCGCTTAACAGGCTCAGAAACACGACCGCTGCCAGTGAGGCACCGCTCGTTATCCCAATAACATCAGGCGAGGCGAGCGGGTTGCGCACAATGCCCTGCAGAATCGCGCCAGCAATCGCCAGGGCAGCACCCACCAAAACGGCCAGCACGATACGTGGCAAACGCAGCTCCCAGATAATAAACCTAATATCGCTTTTTTGCGGTGAAACGAGTGCGTGCAGTACGTTTGCAAACGGTGTGGGGAAACTGCCGAGGCTGAGCGATACCCCCATATTGACGACTAGAAGCAGCGCAAGCAGCCCGGTGATGGCCCAAAAACGCGTCGGCAGCACATCACTCGTCAGGTTGTATTGCTGTTTCAAAACACTGGAAGAGGTCATCATTGGGCCTGCTGTCGCCGCGCCAGATAGATAAAGAAGGGCGTGCCAATCAGCGCCGTCATCACGCCGACGGGAATCTCCTGAGGCGGTATCAAAACGCGCGATGCGATATCGGCCAACAGCAGCAGACTCGCCCCCAGTAGTGCGCAGGCTGGCAGTAGCCAACGGTGGTCGACGCCAAACAGGCCGCGCGCCATGTGCGGCACGATCAACCCTACAAAGCCGATCATGCCCGCCAGTGCCACCGAGCTTCCCGCCAGCATAATCACTACCAGGCCAAGTAACAGCTTGATGGTACCTGCGCGCATCCCGAGCCCCGCGACCATGTCGTCTCCCAGCATGAGGGCGTTGGCGTGCCTTACCAGAAAACCACACAACAGCAGGGCAAGACCGAATAGCGGGAGCAGGGGCGCCACCAGTGAAAGCTCCCGACCCGCAACGGAACCGGCCAACCAATACAAGACGCTTTCGAAGCTTTGCTGGTCGAGTATCAATAGCCCTTGGCTGAACGACACAAACATGGCGGTGACGGCTACACCGGCAAGCAATACGCGTAGCGGGGGAAGTTCCCCCTGACGGCCGCGGCTGAGGATGACCACCAATCCGGCAGCGACCAGTGCGCCTAATAAGGCTGCCCAAACATAGCTCGCAGGCGTATGCAGCGGCAGTAACGAGACGGTGATGACGACAAAAAACATCGCCCCGGCGTTAATCCCCAGAATGCCGGGGGAGGCCAGTGGATTGCGTGTCAGGGTCTGCATCAGTGCCCCGGCAATGGCCAAGCTAGCCCCCACCAGGGCGGCAATCACCGCCCGGGGCAAGCGTTCGGTGCGTAGAACGATGTGGGCCACCTGGGTTGGGTCGTAGTCACTCAGAGAGGTCAACAAGGCGGCTGGCGGTATATCGGTAGGGCCCGACATGAGGCTGGCGATAAAGGCGGTCAGCATGAGTATGCCGCCCGTGCATAGCCCCGCGCCTTTGGCAGCTTGCCCGCTCAGCATTGAGCGTGCTCCATGTTGCCCGTCGGACGTGCCCGGCATGAGAGCGATGATTGAGATGATGAAGGCGTGAGGGCGTAATGGGTATAGAGGTCATCCAGCATCGCATTGGCGGCCAGAATGCCGCCGCCCATGATCCAGTTCACCGTATCGACTTCAAAAACACGGTCGTTTTGTACCGCGTCCAGTCGCTGCCATAAGGGATGTGACCTCCAGTGGCGGTAGTTCTCCATGATGGCCGGGTCGTCGGGCTCCAGTATCACAAAAATGACGTCGGCGTTGATGACGGGAATGTTTTCCTCGCTGGTCAGCTTCATTCCCCAGCCCTGGGCCGTGAGCGCGTCAGGCTGTTGAACCCCCAGCTCGCTTAAAATCGAGCCAGCAAAGCCCGACGAATAAAGGCGCAGGTGGTCACTCTTGAAACGTGCCACGGCGGCTTTTTGAGGCCAGGCTAAGCCCGAAAGACGCATTGCGTGGCGAAAATCCGCCACACGCTGATCCCATTCTCTGAGTAAGCGGCGGGCACGGTTTTCCCGGCCGGTCGCCTCAGCGATCAGTGAAAGGCTTGCTTTGAAATCGAACACCGGGCCAGCCACGACCGTGGGTGCCGTTTTCTCGAGTATCGGAAGCACCCGCTCATGACGAAAACGGGTAGCGACGATAAGATCCGGATCAAGCCAGGCAATCTTCTCCAGATTGGGCTGGGTTTCCAGGCCCACGTATTCGACACCGGAAAGGGCATCGCGCAGGTAGCGGTACATGGGTTTTTCCAGCCAGGACTCGACAACACCGACCGGCGTGATGCCGAGCGCCACGGCGCTGTCAGTCGCGCCTTGGTAAAGCGTGACAATGCGTTGTGGCGCAGAAGGACCAGTATCATCAACGGCTAGTTGGACGTCCTGAATGCCCTGTGCGGCGCAGATATTAACGCTGAGCAATAGCATGCCTAGCAGCCATAGTGGCATGCAGTGGTTTGATCGATGGCGCGTCATTCCAGCTTCCTGATGGCCGCGGTTTTCAAGGAGTCCGTACGGGGAGAGCAAGCCATGAATGATGGCATGATGCAGAGTCTAATACAAATCGTTATCAATTGATGTTTTCTGGTTCACGGTCCGCTATCTTTCTTGAAGCGATACGGTACCATGCGGCGCCTGGTTCGTTTTTTCTATAGGCATTATTGGCATGAACACTTCTCCTTTTCAGGCGCTGGCCTGCCCGTTAGACGGTAAGCCGCTAACACCGTCGGATCGTGCATGGCGCTGTTCGGCGGGACATAGCTTCGACATTGCCAAGCAAGGCCATGTGAACCTGTTGCCGGTTCAGCAAAAGCGCTCCAGCGATCCTGGGGATAGCAAGGCGATGGTGGCCGCGCGGCGTCGGTTTCTGGAGGCCGGTCACTATCAGCCGATTGCCGAGGCGGTGACCCGGGCGGTATTCGACCACGCAGAACAGAGGTTACCCCGCAATACGTTTTTCAGCTGCCTGGATGCCGGCTGCGGTGAGGGCTACTACCTTCGGGAGCTTGCCAAGGCGGCGACGAACCAGGCGTCGTTGGCGTTAATGGGGCTGGATATTTCCAAATGGGCCGTGCAGGCGGCGGCCAAGCAGGATAATAGACAGCAACCGCAAAGCCGCTGGGTGGTGGGCAGCAATGCCAACCTGCCGGTTCAGAGTGGGGCGCTCGATTGTGTGCTTTGCATGTTTGGTTTTCCGGTCGTTGACGAGTTCGCGCGGGTACTCAAACCAGGCGGCCTGCTGATACAGGTGGAGGCGGGGCCGGATCATCTGCGTGAATTACGCGATATTATCTACCCGACGTTAAAACCGGAACGGGCAAGTGATGATGAGCCGCCAGCGGGGTTTGCGTCACTGGGTTCAGAGACGGTGCGCTACACTCTTGCGCTTGACGATGCAGGAGCCATTGCCGATTTGCTGGTGATGACGCCGCATTTTTACCGTGCGACTACTGAAGGTCGTGAGAAAGCGGCGGCCCTAGGGGAGATGACCTTGACGGTTGACGTGCGCCTGGTGCGGTGGGAGCGTATTTAAAGGCAATTTTCATCGATGCCAAACGCAACAAGGCCCGCTTAAGCGGGCCTTGTGGTTCGAACCTTGGAAGGTTCGAGCAAACTGCTAACGGATGTTAGGAAGTTTGCTTGATGTTTGAAGCTTGTAGGCCTTTCTTGCCTTGGGTAACGTCAAAAGAGACGCTAGCGCCTTCTTGCAGAGATTTGAAGCCGTCGGCTTGAATCTCAGAGAAGTGAGCAAAAAGGTCGTCGCCGCCGTCAGAAGGAGCGATGAAACCGAAGCCTTTAGTGTCGTTAAACCATTTAACTGTGCCAGTTGCCATGATGTAGATCCTTTCGCGCAATTGCGCCTTAATTAAGTTCCTGGTATTACCCAGATTTAAGTAGCGGGTGAAACAAGGAATACAATGTCAGGCTGCCGAAATAGATCGTACACTTCTGAAACCATGCTGCTTGCTAACCACTGACGACACAGTGCCATGGATCGTTTGGGGTGTCAAAACCTTTCAGGTTTTATTTTTCTAAACCCCATGGCGCTCATCGGTTATTGCCAGCCCATTTTCCACACGCTGTCATCTTTCAAGTGCTGCCACGGCATGAGCGTTTCCCGGTGGGAATAGATAGCCTCGACGACAACGTCCACCACGTTCTCATCCTCATCCCGGATCAGTTGGGTAACCATGAAGTGCTTTTCTTTGTTGCGTGGGTGAACCGCCGTCCATTTGCTATGGTGCAGCTTGCTCGGATTGATCGTGTTCATTGGTGCTCCTTGTTACCGACGTATTCAGGGCAAATATCGCTATGCCACACTGATATAATAATGAGCGTGCTTATAATGTTAGCATTGCGAGCATATTCAATCCTGTAAAGGACACCCAATGAAACGCATATGGAAAGCCTATTTTCAGGCGTCGTTGATTTTACGCGTCACCATCGCGCTGGTGCTGGGCGTTGTAGTCGGGCTTGTCGGTGGTGAAACAGTGGCTTCCTGGTTGGCGCCACTGGGCGATCTGCTCCTGCGGCTACTGACATTTCTGATTGTGCCCATTGTGCTGTTTACCCTGATGGTGGGCGTTAACCAATCCCGGGAGGGCAGCGCGGGCCGCATCGGTGGCAAGGTGCTCGGCTATTATCTGGCGTCTTCGGCCCTGGCGATTATGGTGGGGTTAACCGTCGCGACGCTGTTCAGCCCAGGCAGCGGCATGACGCTGGATGACGACGCCAGTTTCTCGGTGCCGGACAATCCGGGCGTTGTCGATACGCTGCTCAATATCGTGCCGAACAATATTATTGGTGCCTTTTCCGAGCTCAATATGCTGGGGATTATTTTTACTGCCCTGGTATTCGGCATTGCACTGCTGAAAATGCGCCAGTCAGCGCGCCAGCAAGCCATGGGCGAGCGGCTTTATGGAGTCATTGAATCGCTGAACGAGGTCACACTGAAAGTGATGGCGGGCGTATTGCATTACGTCCCCATCGGTGTATTTGCGATTGTCGCCGAAACGGTGAGCCGCCAAGGCCTGGAGACGCTGCTGTCATTGGGCGATATGGTCGTTGTGCTGTACATCGCGCTGGCGGCGCATCTGTTGATTTACTGCGGCATCATGCGGCTGTTCGGGGTAAAGCTGCGTAGTTTCTTCCGCGAAGCGCGCACACCGATGCTCACAGCGTTTGCCACCCAAAGTAGTTCCGGTACCTTGCCCATCACGGTCAATGCCGCCAGTCGCTTGGGAATCCCCAAAAGTATTTATGGTTTCAGCCTGCCGTTGGGGGCTACCTTGAATATGGATGGCGCGGCGATTCGTATCGCCATCTCGGCGGTCTTTGCCGCCAATGTGATCGGCGCGCCGCTGGACTTTGTCAGCATGGTGCAGATTGTGCTGATAGGCACTTTGGTGTCGATTGGCACGGCCGGGGTGCCGGGGGCTGGCATCATCATGATTGCCACCGTCTTCGCCCAGGTTGGCCTGCCGATTGAAACCGTTGCGCTTTTGACCGCTATCGATGCGTTGGTCGGCATGGGGTGTACGGCGCTCAACGTCACGGGCGATCTGGTGGGCACCTCTGTTATTGCGCGTAGCGAAGGCGAGTCGTTAAGTGAAGCACCCGCTGACGAAGCGACCGTAGCGGCGGCAAAGGGATAGATTGGAAAACCACGCTAGATGAGGAGAGCCCATGTTGGACGAGCGAGAGCAGCGCTACCTGGCACGCGCCGTGGCGCTTGCCGAAGAGGCCCTGAAAGCGGGGGATGAGCCCTTTGGCAGTGTGCTGGTCGGAGGCGATGGCGAGGTGCTGGCTGAAGATCGCAACCGGATTGCCGGCGGCGATGCTACCCAGCACCCTGAGTTTGCGCTGGCACGTTGGGCGGCCCAGCACATGACGCCAGAAGCGCGAGCACAGGCCACGGTGTTTACCTCCGGCGAGCATTGCCCGATGTGCGCGGCCGCTCACGGCTGGGTTGGACTCGGGCGTATCGTCTACGCCAGCTCTTCGGCGCAGTTGGGTGCTTGGTTAGCCGAGCTAGGCGTGGCACCGCCACCGGTGGCAACCCTGCCTATTCAACAGGTGGTGCCAGGCCTTCCAGTGGAAGGGCCGGTCGATGGGTGGGATGAAAAAGTACACGCCTTGCATCTGCGGCGACATGACACTGTTCGCTAGGCATAAAAAACCGCCTGAGCGCATGCTCAGGCGGTTTTGAGTTACCTGGGAAAAGCTAGTGCTTCAATATCACATAAAACGCATGGATGATGCCGGGCACGAAACCAAACAGCGTTAAAATGATGTTAAGCCAGAAATGTCCTTTAAATCCCACCTCAAAGAATACGCCGAGTGGCGGTAAAATGACGGCAAATATCATCTTGATCGGGTCAGTCGCGGTAAACGCCATGAAGCCTCCTTTGCTTTCAAGGTAATAGCTCTATCAAGCACTTTTACACAAGTGCGGTTACGGAAATGTAACGAGAGCTTTTTCAACTGTAGACATCACCAGCATTTCTAGCGAGTCCAACGGCCGGTTATGACGCGTGCCATCAGAAATCGTTCCATCCAGTCATGCAGCATTGTTATACACACTCTTTTGATGTCCCGGGAGGGATCCCTGTGAAAAGACTCACCACCACCTCGGTTTGCTTGGCCAGCTGCTTGCTAACCCCTTCAGTCTGGGCACAGCCCAATGACACAGAAATGGCAACGATTGAGGTCACTGCGCCACGGTTGGCCCGCGAGCTTTATGCAACCCCCGCGGCCGTCTCAACGCTTGAATCGGACGCCATTGCCCGAGGCCAGCAACGCGTTCGGCTGGATGAGTCGCTGGTGCGGGTGCCCGGTGTATTCCTGCAAAACCGCGATAATTTCGCCCAGGGTCAACGCATCTCGATTCGTGGCTTTGGCGCCCGCGCGCCGTTTGGCGTGCGCGGCATCACGGTCATGGTCGATGGTATCCCTTATACGCTGCCGGACGGCCAGGCCCAGCTCGATGCGATTGACCTGGACAGCGCCGAGCGCATCGAAGTGATTCGCGGCCCGTCGTCGGTGCTCTATGGCAACGCGGCAGGTGGGGTGATCGATGTGACCACCGCCGATGGCCGCGATAACCCCGGTACGAGTGTGCGCGCCGAGGCAGGCAGCGATGGCTACCGTAAAACGTCCCTGCAAACCGGGGGGAGCCAAGGCGATTGGTCGCACCACGTTAGCGTCTCGGCGCTCAATGTTGATGGCTATCGCGAGCAAAGCTCGACGGAAAAGTACCTGTTGAATGCCAAGCTTCGTCGGGAGCTGGGCAGTGAGCGGGCGTTAACCGCCATCGTCAATTTATTGGATAACCCGCGTTCAGAGGATCCCGGTGCGTTGAACGCAGACGAAGTGGCGCAAGGTCGTGATCAGGCCGCGCCGAATTCGCTGGCCTTGGATGCAGGGCAAAACGTGGATCAGCAACTGCTGGGACTACAGTACGAGGACCTGGCCGCTGGCCCTGGCGAGTTATACCTTAAAGGATTTATCTCCCAGCGGGATTTTGAGCAGCAGCTGCCGTACGTCGGCGATAGCCGCATCGGCTATCAGCGGGATTACCTGGGGGCGAGCGCCGAGTACCACCACGAGGTGACCTTGGGGAATCTGCCGCTGAGTTATATCGCAGGCGCCGAGGTAGCCCGGCAGGATGACGAGCGCTTCCGCAACGACGTGAATCCCCAGGGCGTCGTCGGTGAGCAGTTGGCCGAAGAAACCCAGACGGCCACCTCGACCGGCGTTTTCGCTCAGGGCGACCTGGCGCTGACCGAGCAACTGACCCTTTCCCTCGGCGCGCGCTTTGACCGCGTTGAATTAGAGGTAGACGATCGTTATCAGGACGACGGTGACCAGAGCGGCGACCGCCGCTTTGATGAGTGGAGTGGCTCGGCGGGGCTAAGCTATCGCTACCGCCCCCAGCATCAGGTTTACGTGAATACCGGCACCGCCTTTGAAACACCAACGTTTTCGGAGTTTGCCAACCCGGCGGGCGGCGGCTTTAATCCATCGGTGTCGCCACAAAAAGCCTGGAATCGGGAAGTAGGCGCTCGTGGCTATGTGGGGCCGTTGGCGCTGGATTATGACCTGACGCTGTTTTCGGTGCGCGTACGCGATGAATTGGTGCCTTATGACGAAGGGGATCGCACTTTCTACCAAAACGCCGGTGATACCGACCGCGATGGTATTGAACTGGCGCTGGGCTGGCAATTTGCCGACCAATGGCGGCTGGATAGCGCCTTGACGCTGGCACGCTACGAGTTTGACCGCTTCTCTACTCCCGCCGAGCGCTTTGGGGGCAATCGGATCCCCGGTTTGCCGGAGCAGACCTGGGTCAACCAGCTAACCTGGGAGGGGCGCGATGATCGCTTTGCCACGCTGGAAACCCAGTATACAGGCGACATGGTGGCCGATAACGCCAACGAGACAGAGGTGGATGACTACTGGCTGTTGAACCTGCGTGCGGGCAATGGCTGGCGCCTGGGGGACGATACCCGACTCAGCGCTTATGTCGGCGTACGCAACCTGCTTGACGAAGAGCACTACGCCAACGTGCGTTTAAATGCAGGGTTCGGCCGCTATTACGAGCCCGCGCCAGGGCGCAGTGTTTACGGTGGGGTAGAAGTCAGCTTTTAAAGCGTCAGCCATTGAGGCAAAAAAACGGGCGGTCCTCGGTCATCGAGGCCGCCCGTTTTCGTTGGTGGATGCGCGATATTACTCTGGTAGCGCGTAACCAATCACGTAGTCACCCATTTGGGTACCAAAGGTGCCATGGCCACCTGCCGTTACCACCACGTACTGGCGGCCGTCTTCCCCGGTGTAGGTCATGGGGGTTGCCTGGCCACCTGCCGGTAGACGAGCCTTGAACAGCTCTTCACCTGTGGTGATATCGTAACCGCGCAGGTACTGATCCAGCGTGCCGCTCAGGAACGACACCCCGCCACCGGTGGTCAGCGGGCCGCCAAGGGCTGGCACGCCTACCTCAAAGCCAATCGGCAGGTCGAAGGGCATGCTGTCTCGAGTAGTGCCATTACGATGCTTCCAGGCTACCTCGGCTTCCTGCAGGTTGATACCCGCCACATCACCCCAGGAGGGCGCTTGGCAGGGCAGGCCGAGCACCGACAGTAGCGGCCCCAGCTTGACGGCGTAGGGCGCGCCGGCATTGACTTGCAGCCCCTGTTCGCTGGCCGAGCCCTGGCCGTCTTCGACCTCTTCACGGGGAACCAGCGTCGAGACAAAGGCCAGGTACTTGGCGCCGGTGAACAGCGCCTGGCGTTCGGGATCGACCGCGACACCACCCCAGTTCATCACACCGACGTTGCCCGGATAGACAATGCTGCCTTCAAGCGACGGCGGCGTGTACTGGCCTTCGTAGCGCAAGGCGTTGAACTGAATGCGACACATCATCTGGTCAAACGGTGTGGCACCCCACATGTCGCTTTCAGTGAGCGGCGGTGGCAGCAGGTTAAGGTCAGAACGCGGCTGCGTCTCGGCGGTCCAGTCACCTTCAACGGCGCCCAGTGGGGCCGGGACTTCCTCAATGGGCACAATCGGCTCGCCGGTTTCGCGGTTCAACACGTAAAGGCTGCCCTGCTTGGTCGGCTGAATGACGGCTGGCTGGGTACCATCATCGGTGGCGAGATCAATCAGCACCGGCTGGGCGGGGGTGTCCATATCCCAGAGGTCGTGGTGGACAAACTGGTAGACCCATTCGACCTGACCTGATGCAAGGTCGAGGGCTACCAGCCCTGCGCTGTAGGTCTCGTCGTTGACGCTGCGATTGGCACCGTACTGGTCGGGCGTGGCATTGCCCATGGGCAGATAGACCATGCCCAGGTCTTCATCGACGCTGATCGGTGCCCAGACATTGGGCGAGTTGCGGGTGTAGGTTTCACCATCGCCCAGCGGCTCGGTATCGTGAGGGTTGCCGCTGTCCCAGTTCCAGACAAGCTCGCCGGTGTGCACGTCAAAGGCGCGAATGACGCCGGAGGGCTCATCGGTGGAGCTGTTATCGGTGACGTGGCCGCCAAGGATAATCAGGTTCTCGGTTACCGTGGGGGGCGAAGTGGAATAGTAGCCGCCGGGATCAAAGTCGCCGATATTACGTGTCAGGTCGATTTCGCCGTCATCGCCAAACGCTGCGCAGCGCTCGCCGGTATCCGCATTTAGCGCAATCAGGCGGGCATCAGCGGTAGGCAGGTAGAGCCTGCGCGGGCACATCACGTCAGCGGCACTTGGCATACGGGGCGTGACGTCATCCCCGGCGTCGCTGCCTGGGTTCATGAAGAGTAGAAACGCCAGGTCAATATCAAAGGTATCGCGATCGAAGAGTTCAGGCGTCTGGCGGGTGCCATCCGTCTTATTGGTGTCAGTCTCGCGGGTGTCGTCGCTATCGGCATAGCGACCGGCATCGTAATAGGCGAGGCCGCGGCAGGTCATATGCGCCCAGCCGGAGAAGTTCTCTGCGCCCATGGTGCTGATTTCCGGATCGAAGGACCAGTGGGTCTCGCCGGTTTCCGGGTCCAGCGACATCGCGCGGCTGTGCGAGGTGCAGATATACAGGCTGTCGTTGACCTTGAGCGGTGTGTTCTGGTTGGTGATTTCCGGCGGCGCGTTGGGGCCTGCCTCGTCGCCGGTCTGAATGCGCCAGACTTCTTCCAGTTCGCCGATGTTGTCCGGCGTGATCTGATCAAGGCTGGAGTAGTGCGTGCCCGCGTTGGTGCCGCCATAGGCGGGCCAGTCGTCACCGGCCACCTGAGCCGGGTTGACGGTCTCCTGGTGGTCGCTGCGCTGGGTATCGAGGGTGCCTTCAACGGTGGCCGGGTCGTCAAGCTGACTGGCCAGGGCGACACCAATCGAAGCGATGACGGCCAGGCCAAGCGCCACGCTGCCGCCCCGCGAGTCGAGGGATTTTCGCCACCACGGCAGCAGCAATACAATGCCGATCAAACAGGGGATGGCCACCCGGGGAACAAGCTGCCACCAGTCCAGGCCGACTTCCCACAGCGCCCATCCCAGGGTGGCGAATAAAACCAGCGCGTAGAGCCACAAAGCAGCTCCCTTGCGTAGGGCGAGCAATACCCCGCTGGTGATAATGGCAACGCCCGCTACCAGATAATACGCGCTGCCCCCCAGGCTAAGTAACTTCCCTCCGCCAATCGCCAGGGCGAGGCCCGCGATGATAAGCAGTAGGCCAAGTAAAACAGCGGGCCATTTTGCCCGCTTGCGGTCTTCCATGAAGTTCCCCTTTTATGAACTCTGGATCGCTTGGCGATCCTCTCGAACCATCATCAGGCGCCATATGCTTAACGCGCTAACTATTTTAAGAGTCAATACATCAATGGTCTAACGATTTTATGTGTTTCTCAATGATATGAAGGGTCACGTAAAAGAAAAAGCCGCGCTGGAAGACCAGGCGCGGCTTAAATACACAACAGTGAGAGGCGTTCAGTGCGGCATCAATTCAACTTGACCAGCATCTTGCCGGTATTGCCGCCATCAAACAGCGCCAGAAAAGCATCGGGGGTGTTTTCCAGCCCTTCTTTGACGGTTTCTTTATAGTCGAGCTTACCGGCGACGACCTGAGGAGCGACTTCCTTGAGGAAGTCCGGGTAATGTTGCCAATGATCCGCCACGATGAAGCCCTGCATTCTCGCTTTGCGTACCACAAGCTGGGCGAGATTGCTGGGGCCAGGGACCGGTGTTTTGGCGTTGTAGCTGTCAATCATGCCGCATACCGCAATCCGTGCGCCCTCGTTTAACTGGCTTAGAGCCGCTTCCAGGCAGGTGCCACCGACGTTTTCAAACACCACATCAATACCTTTGGGGCTTGCCAACTGGATGGCATCGCCAAGCTCTTGGGCGTTTCGGTCGCGGTAGCTTACGGGTTCGATATGCAGTGATTCCAGCCAGGCCAGTTTGTTGGCCGCGCCCGCGATACCTACCACATGGCAGCCTTTTGCTTTCGCCAACTGGACCGCCAGTGAACCGACGGCCCCGCTGGCGGCACTAACCAGGACGTTATCGCCAGGCTGGCAGTTGGCTATCCGGTTGAGTCCAGTCCAGGCGGTCATGCCCGGCATTCCCAGCACGCCCAGGTAGGCCTGTTCGGCCACCCCAAAATCCGGCAGCACTTGAACACCCTCAGAGGAAATCTGTGCAATATCGCGCCAGCCGCCCATATGGCCGACCAGGTCGCCTTCTTTAAGGCGCTCGTCGCGCGAGGCAATGACTTCGCCAACAGCGCCGCCTTCCATGGGCTTGCCCAGCTCAAACGGGGGGACATAGGTGTGCAGGCCGGTCATGCGGCCACGCATATAGGGATCTACTGAAAGCCAATGGTTGCGTATGCGGACGTCGCCGGGAGCGAGATCCGGGAGCGTTTGGGTTTCCAGTTGAAAAAGTTCGCGTTCGGGGCGGCCTTCCGGATAACGGCTTAGCGTAAAAAAGCGAGACTGCATGTTGCCTCCAGCGACGATGTTTTTAACAGCGGTGTTCGTGACAGTGGTGTTTTGAATAACGTTCCGTGTTATCCAGAGACCGTTAGCGTGCTTGATAGTTTCGTCGCGAATCCTGGCAAAGGACGCACAAAAAAACAACGGGCGCTTGAGCGCCCGTTGATGCGAATGCAGTAGGTCGTGGTTAGGTGTTGCTAGTTCAGCAGCGTCACCATAACCGGTGCAACGCCACGCTTCAGCATGCCCAGTTCACGCGCTGCGCTTTTGGACAGGTCAATGATACGCCCTTGCACGTAAGGACCGCGGTCATTGATCAGGACTTCGACTTCTTGTCCGGTATCCGGGCGCTTTACCAGCACCTTGCTTCCAAAGGGAAGGCTTGGGTGCGCGGCGGTCAGTGCCTGTTGATCAAAGGCATCACCACTGGCAGTGGTTGCTCCTTGAAAGCGGTCGCTGTAGAAGGACGCAACGCCGCGCTGAGTATCGGCGGGTGTACCGTGTGCCAGAGCGCTATTCACTGCCGTGGTGAATACGGCTATGGCAAAGCAAAAATTCAATAACGTATGTTTGATAGCTCCCATAGGAGTACCTCAGTGTGTCGTGTCGCGGGTTTCGCATCCATCGATGAGGTGCCAATTTGGCTACTCGATAGTAACGCTGGACCGTACCCTGGGCAAGCTTTTAGACGATCGGCGCTTATGGCCTCATATTGGTCTCTCTTGTCTGTGATATTTGGCGCCTTTTAATTCAGCGGCTTATCCAAGGCTGTTGTAAACATCGAGGCTGAAAAAAAGCGAAACCAGATGAGGCTGTCAACCCAATGGCGGCCATTATGCGTTTATAATGCCGTTTTCAACTCGACTATATCTATCTGCCACAAGATCAAGGATTGCTCATGGCTAAATCTTCTCCGCTTGGTTATCTGCTTGTCGCCGTTGGCGGCGGTGTTATCGGCTTTTTGGCGGCACAGGCCATTACGCTCAATATACCGTCCGAGCTAACACCTGATTCCCAAAACGGCCAGGACACTGCTGAATCGAGTCGTTTGGCAGGTCTTGAGCGCGCTACCCTGGGGGAGCGCTTGAGAGGGGAGGTGACCTCTGAAAGTGCGCTCAACGGCAATGATGGCAGCCGTTTCGAGCGCTATGTCATCGCGCTGGACGAAGACGATTTGGTTGAGGTATCGCTGGAAGGCGCCCTTCAGGGCGTAGTGGCTCTCTATGATGACCAGCTACAACTGTTGGATAGCGCCGAGGTATTGCGCCAGCGCATCGATCAAAGCGGTGACTACATGCTGGTGGTCAGTGGGGCTGACGCTCAAAGCTATGGACCTTTTACCCTTGAAAGCCGTCGTCTTGAACTCAGCGACACGGATACCCTGGCGTTGGATACGCCTCTAGATAGCTGGCTTCAGAGCGATGAGCGTGACTATACGTTCACGGTCGAAGAGGCGGGCATGTACGACATTGACATGCGCTCCGATGAATTCGACACCTATCTGGTGCTGGAAGGGCCCAATGGCTACTACCGCGAAGACGACGACAGCGCAGGTAACCTGAATGCGCGTATCGCCGATTTTCTTGCGCCCGGCGAATACCAGGTGACAGCGCGTTCAGCCTACGGTGACGGCGAAGGTGTCTTTACGCTGGCGCTGACGCCCCGTGAGTTGCCCAGCGACACCCAACTGCGTAATGCAGGTGAGTTGACGCCGGGTGAGTCACTCAATGGCTGGTACAGCGGTGAGTCGTTGACCTATGAGCTGACACTCGACGAGACATCCAGCGTCACGCTTGACATGCGTTCAAGTGATTTCGATACGTACCTTGAGCTTGAGGGCAACGGCGTTTCGTTAAGCGATGATGACGGCGCAGGCGGCACGGATTCGCGAATCACCGAACAACTGCTACCGGGTACCTACACGGTCACCGCCCGGGGCTATAGCCATACCGCCAGTGGTTTATTTGAGCTTGCTACTCGCGCCGAGCCAAGCGAGGGAGAGCCTCAGCTGTAAGCGGGATGTCGACAGTATTAATAGCTTAAAAGCCGCCCCTCCAGGCGGCTTTTAAGTTCAAGGCGTTAACCATGGCGCCTGGCAATCCAGATGCCTGACATTAACGGCCAGCTTTCAGACAGCCCACGACCACCAGGGCGCCTGCGACCGGCAGGCGCCAGTCCAGCGTGCTCATTCCCGCTAATACCAACAGCAGCGCCGCTAAAATGGGCACGCCATAGGCGAGGCTGCCGACCAGGCTGGTATGCCCCCAGCGCAACGCTTTATCCCATGCCACCATGGCGATGCCGTAAGGCCCAAGGCCCAGCGCCATGCCGGTCAGCACCGCTTCGTTGCTGGGTAATGCGATCTGCCCTTCTAGAATCGCACTCGCGCCCGCCGCTATAACACAGGCAATCAGCAATAAACGCGGCAGCAGCGGTGTTAGCGGTACCGGTGCCACCTGGCTAAGCCAGGAATAAAGTGCCCAGCAGCAGGCCGCTAAAAGCGCCAGCGCGTAACCGGTGAGTGCATTGTCGCCACCGCCGCCGGATGCCTGAGGGATCAGCAGCAGGGCGGCACCGGAAAAGGCGATCAGCGCACCGACCAGTCCGCCCATCCGCAGACGGCCAAACCGGCTCCACTGGCTGAGCAGCACGAACAGTACCGGCCAGGTATAGGTGATCAATGCCGCCTCAGCTGCGGGGGCCAGCCGCATGCCGATGAAATACGTGCTGACGGCGCCAATGATCAGCAACGGAATGCCCAGCCAAATGCTTAGCTGCCAAGCGTGGCCGCAAGTGGCGACGTTAACCCGTCGACTGAGCGGTAGCGTTGCTAATGCGCCTGCTAACAGCGTCAGTGCCGTGAGCTGGAGAGGCGGCGTGGCCCGGGCGTAATCAGCCAGAAGGGGGGCGGCACTCCAAAGCATCACGGCCACCAGCGCCGCCCCAACACTGTAGCTACGTGGAAACACAACGAGTGGATTGACATGATGCATAGCGATCTCCTGACCTTGCCTTGAGGTGACCTGCACAGCATACTCATCGGCAACACATCACAATATCGATCTTTTTTGATCGTTTTTATCAAGGAATATGATGTATGAGGGCGCCAACGCTGGACCTGACGTTACTACGCACGCTCGTGGCAATCGCCGACACCGGCAGCGTGACGGCGGCTGCAAAACGCCTGGCCTATACCCAGTCGACCGTCAGCATGCAGCTTCAGCGTCTGGAAACCCAACTGGCGCTGACCCTTCACGAGCGCGAAGGGCGCAAACTCCGCTTTACCCCGGATGGGGAGCGGTTGCTTAACCACGCCCGCCGCCTGTTGATACTCAATGACGAGGCCTGGAGTGACATGCAGGCGCGTCAGGTGGGCGGCGAACTGACCCTGGGCATCCCGGAAGATTACGCCTCCCTATTGCCTTCCGTGTTCGCCTACTTTCACCAGTTATACCCAGGCGTGGGGCTTCAGGTCAGGTGTGGTACCAGCGGTGACCTGGTGGAACGCGTAAAACGTGCCGAGCTGGATCTGGCGCTGGTGACCCGGCAGCGTAACTCACCAGGCGGCGAGATCATTCGGCGCGAGCCTTTAATATGGGCGGTAGGCGTTAACCAGCAGCCATCGTTAACCGACCCGCTGCCGTTAGCGTTGTATTCACCCGGCGCGGATGTGTTTCGTGAGATAGCCGAACAGGCGCTGAAAAACGCCGGGCGTGACTGGCGCGTCGCCTATACCAGCCAATCCATGGCAGGGCTGGCACCGATCGTGACGGCCGGGTTGGCTGTGGTAGTGGTAACGCGGAGCATGCTGACGCCGCTTTTAAGGCCACTTGACGAAGCCAGTGGCCTGCCATCGCTACCGATGATCGAACTGGCACTCCACCGCGCACCGCATCGCCCGTCAGAACCAGCCCGCCGACTGGGCGAGCTGATCCGCGAGCAGTTGGCCGCACCGGTTGATGCCTGGGCACCATGACAGCAAGCGTTGACGGTGACCGTTGGCTTTAGCAGCGAAGTTGCCCAGAACTCGCTAAACTAAGCACACATAAGCGAATTCTGGGCGGTTGCAGAGGAGCACAGCATGCATGAGTTAGACCACTATATTTACCCTCACCGGGTGCTCCACTGGCTGGTGGCGGGGGCGGCACTACTCTCGCTGGCGAGCGGTTTGACGCTGGGTTTTTTGGGCTTTGAGCGGACGGTAGAGTTGATCGGCACGGGGGTTACCAACCTGCTGTATACCAGCCATAAAACGCTGGGCGTGACCATACTGCTGCTGATGACGCTACGCATCATCACCCGGATCGCGTTCGTGGTACCCGACCACGACCCACCCTTGAATGGCTTCGAGCGTGTCGTCAGTACCAGCGTGCATCATTTGCTCTATGCGGCCTTGGTCGTGATGCCGCTATTGGGTTGGGCGGCCACCGCCAGCGGGGGGTTCCCAGTCGAGTTCTTTCATTGGCACCTGCCAGGACTCATTGGCGAGCATCCGGCGCTTTCCGAGCGGCTCTTTACCTGGCATGGTTGGCTCGGCTGGGCCATTGTGGTGCTGGTAACCCTGCATGTATTGGGCGCGCTTTATCACTGGCGTATCAAGCGTGACAACGTTATGAAGCGTATGAGCCTGTTTGACTAAGCTATTCGTCTTACGGCTTTGCTGAGTAGTAGCGTATATCGCTGTCGGCTCGGCTGGCTTTAACGTCGTACATTTTTCCATCGGCTTCGTAGATAAGTTTCTTCAGGCAATAGTGATCACCTTGGCTGACGCTCATGCCGATGCTGACGTCAATGCTGACCAGCTCACCACAAGGGAGCTTGATGGGCTTGCGTATGGCGGCATTGAGGCGTTGGCGAATATCGTTGAGGACGGTGGCATCGTCAATGCCCTCAATCAATAAAATGAATTCGTCTCCCCCGAAGCGTGCACAGTGGTCGTGCGTGCGGGCCAGGTGTTCGATACGCTTGGCGACTTGCTGAAGTACAAAATCGCCGGCTTCATGCCCATATTGATCGTTAACGGGCTTGAAACGGTCCAGGTCGAGCATGAATAGCGCCACTGGTTGCCCGATATGCTGACTGCGCTGGAGGGCCTTTTCGGCGCAGTCAGTGAGGCCTTTACGGTTCAGTAGCCCGGTCAGCATGTCGCGGGTGGCTAGGTACTCAAGCGCTTTTGTGCGATCGGCAACCTTTTGTTCCAGAACCGCTTCCTGGCGTTTCAGCGTCGTCAGCATTTCGTTCTGAGCGCGTTCTTTTTGTCGCTTCAGCTTGTTGAAGCGCGCGGCCAGCGCAAACGATAACAAGAGCATTTCCATCGCGGAGCCAATCTGAATGCCGTGCAAGGTAATAAAATTGGCCGGCAAAATGCCTAAATTGCGCAGTGCAAACACACAGGCGCCAACCAGAAACAATGACCAGGCCAAGACAAATATCCGCGCGCTGGGCACGCGTTGCGTGACGCAGTAAATACCGCATATCAGGATCGTCAGTGCGGCCATGAACCCGGTCACGTCCATCAGTCGCAGGGCTGGCTGAATAGGTAGCAGCATAGTTGCCACGAGGGCGAGCAAGCAGTAGACGCGGAAATAGCTCAACAGGCGATGCCAGCGGGGCGTGAATTTTTTCGTTTCAAGAAAACTTTGGGCAAAAAACGTACCCATGGTAGAGGCAAAGATGAAGCCGATCGCGACCAACCGTGACGTGTTTTCGCCCAGGAAGCTCCAGAACATCAGGGTGCCGATGCCGTTGAAGGTTAAAATCGCGACGGTAAACCCCAACGTAAATAGCGAGTAATATAAAAAGACGCGCTCTTTGAGACCAAAAAATAACAATAGGTTATAAAGACCAAGGCCCAAAAGTATGCCGAAATAGGTCGCGAGCCAGAAATTGTGCCGATCATTCTGCTGGTAGAACGCCTGCTCAGAAAGAAGGTTGTAGTTCAGCATCTTGCTGCCCGCCGCGTTGACCCTGGCATATAGAGTGACCGTTTCGCCTGGCGCCAGATTGAGCGGAAATACAGCCTGGCGATGGGCAAGTTCTCGTTGCTCTATGGGAACGGCGCTGCCGCTTATTTTTTGTTCATTATAACGCTCATGCATTACATGCAGCATGACGCGATCCAGAAAGGGATATTCAAACTCAACGATCCAACGCTGGGAATGTTCCGTGGGGTTCTCGACCTGGGTGCGCAGCCACACCTCGTCGGGTGTATAGCCAAAATTCAAGTCGCTTTTGTGCTGAGCCTGGGTGAATGATGGGTTGCGTTCAAGCAGCTCCTTAAGCGTAAGAGACTCATTGCTCTGCCAGAACTGGGTGTGGTCGGTAAGTGAATAGCGAGACTGATCAGGAGAGGTGACCAGCGAAGCGACAGCTGGTTGCCAGCAGGTTATCCAGATCAGCAGCAGCAAGCCCACGCAAACCTTGCGGTGCAAAAAACATGAATACATAAGAGGTCGCTTTGGTTATGTTCTTCTGCTCCCCGCGCTGATGTCCCTTTAAGCTGTTACCGATGCCGGGGTATTGTCTTCGTTATCGCCAAACCTCTATGTATGGCGTCAGTACGATGCTGTACATACAAGTACAAAGGAAGCTTAAGATACTCTGGCCGTTACGTCGTTTTGATGACATGGATTGCGTCAACGATAATTCAGCCTTTCACCGTGGGACTGCCGAACTCGAATGGGCTAACGCCATTGTAGAACGGTTTTGTGGTGGCATAGGAAAAATGGATGATCTAGGTCAACGCAACTTGCGAAAGTCGGTCGGTGAGACGCTGCACCAGGTTGCCGCTATGCCGCCAGTAGTGCCAATGGAGTGGGACGCTAAGTGTTTGACCTGGCGCAATGCTGACCAGCTGGCCGCTTTCGATCAGAGCATGGGTTTGTAGCTCGGGCATCATGCCGTAGCCAATGCCTGCCGCTGCCAAACGAATAAACCCCTCCGACGAAGGGCATAGGTGGTAGGGAAATCGGCCATGGTAGCCGCACTGGGCGAGAAATTGGTGCTGCAACTGATCATGTGGGCCGAAGACGATGGCCGGGGCCTCTTGAAAAGCCTCATCGCTGGGTCCATCAGGGAAGTGCCGCGCCGCATAGGCGGGGGAGGCAAGCGGGTGGTAATGCATCTCGCCCAGCGCCAGGCTGCGTGCCCCGGCAATCGGCTGCGGTGTTGCGCAAAGGCAGGCCGCGACATCGCCATCGCGCAAGCGCTTCAGGCCGACGTCCTGGTCTTCGATAACAAGATCCAGCAAAAGCCCTTCGGTCTGACAGATGTCGGCAATCGCCTCGGCCCACCAGGTCACGACGCTATCCGCGTTAATCGCAATACGAAGGCGAGGAGCGGGATCATCCAGCGTGGGCAATGAGCCACGCAGGTCGCGTTCTAACAGCTGGACCTGCTGGTAATGCGTTAACAGCCGCTGGCCGGCGGGGGTCGGCGCCAGGTGGGGGTGGCGGATCAACACGGGCTGTCCTAAACGCACTTCCAAGGCTTTCAATCGTTGTGACACGGCCGACTGCGAGAGCCCCAGTACGTCCCCTGCGCGTTCAAAACCGCCACATTCCACCACGGTCGCCAGGGCATGGAGCAGTTTGTAATCGAGCATAGTGGTGTTCCCAGGGCTGAAGAAAATGACGTAAGGCAAACAAGCGGGATTATATTCAGCAATACGCGTTATAGGTCTGCAAATGGGATTGAATCCCATGAGCCAATGGATTACATTTCACATTGAGGCTCAATAACAACCTAGCATTTTACTTTAGCCGTTTCTGTAGTGCCTTAACCTAAAAGGATACCGTCATGCCCGCCACCATGCTCCGTCGCCCTCTTGCAGGCATCGTTGCGCTTAGCGCGCTACTGCCTTTTGCCTCAGTTTTTGCCGACACCACCGCTGACGATACCGTCAGCGCCGATGCGGTGGTGACTCACTATGCCGACCTGGCGCATGCCAATTACGCCGATGCGCTCAACGCCGCCGAGGTGTTGAACGAGCGTATCGACGAATTGCTGGCCAACCCTACCGACGAAAACCTGAAGGCCGCCAAGCAAGCCTGGCTGCAAGCGCGTATTCCCTATCAGCAGAGTGAAGTGTTTCGCTTCGGCAATGCCATCGTGGACGACTGGGAAGGACAGTTGAATGCCTGGCCTCTCGATGAGGGCATGATCGATTACGTCGAAGGCGATGACTACCAGCACGAACTGGGTAACGAAGGTGCCACCGCCAATATCATTGCCAACGAGCAAATCAATGTGGGGGGCGAAAGCCTGGACGTTAGCGAGATCACCCCGGAATTACTCGCCGACCTGAATGAAATTGGCGGTTCGGAAGCCAACGTCGCCAGCGGCTACCACGCCATCGAGTTTCTGCTCTGGGGTCAGGATCTGCACGGCTTTGAAGCAGGCAACGGCGAGCGCCCGGTGAGCGATTATCAAACCGGCGACGACTGCACCCACGGTCACTGCGACCGCCGCCGGGACTATCTGGACGCGGTATCCGATCTGCTCGTCGACGATCTTGAGTGGATGGTCGCCCAGTGGGCGCCGGACAGCGAGGACAACTATCGCCAGGAACTGCTGGCGGAAAGCGATCAGGAAGGCCTGCGGCGCATGCTGTTCGGCATGGGCTCGCTGTCGCTGGGCGAGCTGGCCGGCGAGCGCTTGAAGGTGGCGCTGGAAGCCAACTCGTTCGAGGATGAGCACGACTGCTTCAGCGACAATACCCATAATTCCCACTACTACAACGGTCAGGGTATTCAGAATATCTACACCGGCACCTATCAGCGCCTTGACGGCAGCGTGGTCGAGGGGCCGTCCCTCGAAGACCTGCTGGCGCAGGAAGACAGCGAGTTGGCCGGTGAGCTTCGTCAGCAGCTCGACGCCACGATGGCGCGCCTTGATGCGATCAAACAGGCGGCGGAAGCGGAAAGCTCGCCAATGGCCTTCGATATGATGATCGCCCCCGGCAATGAGCAGGGCAGCGAATTGATCAACGACGCGATTCTCACCCTGGTGGCGCAAACGGGCTCCATCGAGCAGGCCGCCGGCGAACTGGGCGTGACGTCCCTGCAGCCGGATGACGCTGGCCATCAGTTTTAATTCAACCTGTTGATGCCCATGAGCCGCCGGTGGCTTCGTCACCGTGCGGCTTTTGCGCTTCGTGTCACGCGACATCCGTCTCAAGGTATTCCCATGTGCCGCTTATTCCGTGTCTCGCCAAGCCGGTGTTCGCTATCCGGTCTTCTGCTGGTGCTGATGACCATGTCCGCGCAGGCAGCCGAATCACCTGACCAGGATTATCCCCTTCAGACCACGCCCATGAGCGGCGGTGATGGGTCGGTGGAGCAGTTCGACCACAACGCCTACTCGTTGCCGCTGGGCAACATGTCCATGACCAAACGGCTGGATTTCAGCGTCGGCAATAGCTTCTTCCGTAACCCCTGGGTGGCGGCCCCCGCCAGCACTGAGGCCCGCGATGGCCTGGGGCCGCTATTCAATACCAATAGCTGCCAGGGCTGTCACATAAAAGATGGACGCGGCCACCCGCCGACCGGCGACGAAAACCCTATCGCGCTGTTTCTGCGCCTCTCGCTGCCTCCTCAGCAAGCGGAGCCGGCGGTTCTGGAACAGCGCGGCGCGCTCCCCGTACCCAACTACGGCCTACAGCTACAAACGGCGGCGATATCAGGCGCGCAGCCAGAGGCCAAAATGCTGATCGACTATCGCCCTCGGGAAGTGACGTTTGCCGATGGCACCAGCGTTACCCTGCAGGAACCGGTCTACTCGATTGCCGAGCCCGCCTACGGCGAGCTGCCCGGGGATTTGCAGACCTCGCCGCGGCTGGCACCGCCGATGATTGGCCTGGGGTTGCTGGCGGCGATTCCCGACGCTGATCTGCTGGCGGCCGCCGACCCTGACGACGCCGATGGCGACGGCATTTCCGGTCGTGCCAACCGGGTGTGGGACGTGCGTCGAGGGACCACGGTGGTCGGGCGTTTCGGTTGGAAAGCCGGCGAGCCCAGCATCGAGCAGCAAGGCATGCACGCCTTTGCCGGCGATATGGGGCTGACGTCCAGCCTGGTACCGCAAACCGACTGCATGCCAAGCCAGGGCTGCGATAACTTCCCTAACGGCGGTAACCCCGAAGTCAGCGACGACGTGGCCGACTTCGTGACCTTCTACGCCTCCAGTCTGGCAGTGCCCATGCGCCGCCATATGGATGACCCGGCGGTTCAGCGAGGGGCTGAACGGTTCAACGCGCTGGGCTGCGCCAGTTGCCATACGCCCCGTCATCGTACCGCAGCGGATGCCGACCGCCCGGCGTTAGCGGATCAGATAATATGGCCTTATAGCGACCTGTTGCTCCACGACATGGGCGATGCCCTGGCGGACAAGCGCAGCGAGTTCAAGGCCGATGGTCGTGAGTGGCGCACCCCGCCGTTATGGGGCATCGGGCTGGCGCAAACGGTCAATCCCAGGGCGGGGTTTCTTCACGATGGCCGCGCCCGCACCCTGGAAGAAGCGATTCTCTGGCACGGGGGCGAAGCTGACGAGGCCACCCAGGGCTACCTTGAGTTGCCCGAAGACCAGCGCGCTGAGCTCATTCGTTTTCTTGAATCCCTGTAAAGGGCGTTGAATGGTTGAAAGGCTTGATTGCCAAGGAGTTTAGATGATGGCTGCGTTTCGACGACTGGGGTTGCTGGCCTGTGCGTTTCTGGCGGCACCGCTTTCTTTTGCTACGGAGAACACCACCCCGCGGGAAATGTGGCACAGCGCCGTGGAGATGCAGTACGCCGAGTTGAGCGCCGCCTCCGAGCGTCTGGAGACTAGCGCCGCGCGTTTCTGTCAGGGCCCCGACGAAGCACTCAGGCAGCGGCTGGAAGATGACTGGCTGAGCGCTTATCAGGCCTGGCAGGCGGTGCGCTTTATCCAGTTTGGCCCGGTGGAGCAGAACAGCCGGGGCTGGCAGTTGCAGTTCTGGCCGGATCGCAAGAATCTGGTTGGCCGCAAGGTGAACGGCTGGCTGAAAGCGCCCGACGCACCGGATGCTCAGGCGATTGCCCGCGACAGCGTGGCGATCCAGGGCTTTCCCGCTCTGGAGTACCTGCTTTATGACGACGCCATGGATCAGCAGGCCCTTGGCGAGCCGAATGCCTGTGCGCTCATGCGGGCCATCACGACCCATCTTGCGGATACCACCAGTGCCCTGCAGCGCGACTGGCAGGCCTTCGGTGAACACTATCTTGCGACCGCTGACTACACCGAAACCACCCTGGCCAGCGCTATCCAGGCCCTTGAACTGCTCGAAGATAAACGCCTTGGTGAACCCATGGGCCTCAAAGGGGCTCCCGCCAACGGCTATCTGGCGGAAGCTTGGCGCAGCGACAACTCGATCCGCTTGGTAGAGAGCAGCCTGGAGGGACTGCGTACCGGTTTCTTGCCGGGCCTGACCGCGCTGCTGCGCGAGGCGGATGCGCTACCGCTCGCCGAGGCGCTTCGTGATCAGTTGGATAAGACACTCGTTCAAGCCAGCGAACTGCCACCGGGCTTGGTGTCTGCTCTGGACGACGAAGCGGTGTTTCGCGGTCTGCAGTCGCTCTATCTGGATATCAGCCAGTTACGCCATCTGCTGGGTAACGAGATCGCTGGCGAACTTGGCCTGGTACGCGGCTTCAATTCAAGCGACGGGGATTGAGCCATGCAGCGACGCCAGGTACTCAAGGTAGGGTTGGGCAGCGTCGCCATGGCGCTAACACCGCTAAGCTGGGCACTGCCCGCTCGAGAGGAAGTGGATTGGCTGTTTAGCGCGGTGGATAACCCCAGCGGTGGGCATTTTATCGCCGGGGTGGCGCTGGATGGCCAGGCCCGGTTTATGATCGAGGTGCCCGAGCGCTGTCATGGAGGCTGTTTACGGCCAGATTCCCGCCAGGCAGTGCTGTTCGCCCGCCGTCCCGGTACGCGGATGCACGTGATCGACGGCGACAGCCGCCAACTCGCCCATACCATCGACGCCGGGGAGGGTTACCACTTCTACGGGCATGGCGTGTTCGATCTGAGTGGGCGATATCTGTATGTCACCGCCAATCGCCTGGCGGATAGCGCTGGGCTGGTGCGGGTTTACGACGCTGCCAACGGCTACGCCCATGTGCGTGATATGCCACTTGAGGGAATTGGCCCTCACGAGCTTCGGTTGATGCCGGATGGTGACAACCTGGTCATTGGCTTGGGCGGCATTCAGACCCACCCCGACTACGGCCGGGTAAAGCTCAACCTGGACACCATGGCCCCGGCACTGGTGCTGATGGATCGCCATAGCGGCGAAATTCTGGCCCGTCACGAGCCCTCGCACCACCAGTTAAGCTGCCGTCATCTGGACGTGGCAGCGGACGGCACGGTGATTGCGGGTTATCAGTTCGAAGGCCCCGAGTGGGAGACCCATCCGCTGATTTGCCGCCTGGATGCCGCCGGGCATTTTTCAGAACTGGCGCTGCCCGATGAGGTCACCGCCAGCCTGCACCAATACACCGCCAGCGTCGCGTTTAGCCGCGTCTCGACCAATGTTCTGGTGACCGCCCCGCGCGGCAATCGGGTGCTGCTGCTGGATGCTGAACAAGGCCGTCTGACCACCAGCCTGGAACTGCCCGACGCCGCCGGCGCCCGCTGTGATGGCAACGGCGGCTTTCTGGTCTCCTCCGGCCAGGGCGGGCTCTACCGGGTAATCCCTGGCTCGGCAACGCCCGAGCTGCTGGCCAGCCTGGAAATCCGCTGGGATAACCACCTGACCTGATTAGCGCTGACCTGTTTAGTGCTGACCTAGGTAGCGCACGCCTTGCATGGCGATCGTCGAGAGCAGGAAAAACCCAGCGGCCAGGGTGACAATGGTCGGGCCAGTCGGGGTATCGAAGAGGTAAGCCGCTTTAAGCCCCGAGGTGACCGCCAATGACGCAATGCCTGCCGCTACCAGGGCCATTATTTCGGGGGTTCGGCAGAAAGGCCGGGCCGTTGCGGCGGGGATAATCAGCAGGGCGGCAATCAGTAAGGCACCCACAACCTTGAGCGCCACCGCCACGACCATAGCGAGAGAGAGCGTGAGAACTAATTGCTCCCGGCGTGGCTGAATGCCGCTGGCGTGGGCGAGTTCATCGCTGAGCGTGGCGGTCAGCAGTGCCGACCAGCGCCAGCCGAGTAACGCCAACACCATCAGCGTGCCGCCCCCGATGACCCATAAGTCGTCTTTGCCAACGGCCAGAATATCGCCAAATAGATAGGCATTGAGGTCGACACGTACGCCCGATATAAACGAAACGGCAACCAAGCCAATCGCCAGGGCCGAGTGCGCCATGACCCCGAGCAGGGTATCCATGGCATAGCCACGTCCGCTGAGCAACGTCACGCAGGCGGCCATGGTCAGGGCAATCATTAACACCCCTGCAAAAATAGAGATATTAAGCAGTAACGCCAATGCAACGCCGAGAATGGCAGCGTGAGAGGTTGCATCGCCGAAGTACGCCATGCGTCGCCAGACCACAAAGCAACCGAGTGGCGCGGCGGCAAGGGCGACGAAAAGGCCCGCCAGGGTCGCGCGCCACATGAAATCATCCAGCATGGGCAGCTTCCTCGTGTTGGTGGCGATAAACGGCGAGCATTTGGGCTGTCTGCTCGCCGAATAACGCCTGATAGTCGGGGGAGGAGGCAACCCGCTCGGGTTTGCCCTCGCAGCAGATGTGGCCGTTCAGGCACAACACATGATCAGCGGTGCGCATCACCACATGCAGGTCATGGCTCACCATCAAAATCCCGCAGCGATAGGATTGGCGGACCTCTTCGATCTTTTTATAGAAGTCAGCGACACCTCGATAATCAAGCCCTTGTGTGGCTTCGTCGAGAATCAGGATGTCGGGCCTGTTGATGAGCGCTCGGGCCAGCAACACGCGTTGCAACTGCCCGCCGGACAGCTGGCTCATCGCCGCATTGTGTAACCCTTCAACCCCGGCATTTGTCAGCGCCTGGTGCACATCGTCCCGGAGGTGGCGGTGGGGAAGGTTAATAAAGCGCGAGACGGTGATGGGGAGCGTCGGGTCTAGATGCAGCCGTTGGGGCACGTAACCGATATTCAGGCCTGCGTCGATTTCCACACGGCCTGACGTTGGCTTGATGGCGCCCACCAGCGTTTTAACCAGCGTGGATTTTCCCGACCCGTTGGGGCCAATTAACGTGACGATTTCTTCGCGATGCAGCGCCAGGTGGATGTCTTCAAGAATCGGTTTTCCCCCGATGCGTACGTTGAGCTGGCAGGCACGCAAAAGGGGAGCGCTAGGGGTAATAGATTGGAGCATCAGCAGGCAAACTCTAGCTTACGTATTAATTGTTATGTTATAACATATATGGTGTGGGCGGCCAAGACAAAGTGCGGCCAAAAGCGCCTGACCATAAGACGACGATTATTTACCTGCTGTTGACCATTAGGAGAGAGCCATGACGTATCGCTTGGCACATTACGCCTTACCGCTGTTGGTGGGCCTTCCCTTGACGGCCTTGGCCGATGTTCCCCGTGTGGCGGTGGATATCCCGCCGGTGCATTCACTGGTGGCCAAGGTGATGGGTGATCGTGGGTCACCCGAGCTTTTCATCCAGCCCGGCGCATCCCCCCACGGTTATTCACTACGGCCCTCGGAAGCAGACGCCTTGGATAATGCCGATCTGGTTGTATGGGTAAGCAACGATCTAACGCCATGGCTATCAGGCCCGGTGGAGAATCTGGCCGGCGATGCCAGGCATCTGGAGTTGATGCGCGTCTCCGACATCAACACCTTTGCCTATCGCGAAGGCGCGACGTTCGATGTCGCTGACCACGACCACGACCACGACCACGACCACGACCACGACCACGACCACGACCACGACCACGACCACGACCACGACCACGACCACGACCACGACCATGGTCATGGTCATGGTCATGATCATGATCATGATCATGCCCATCATCATGACGGACAAGACCCGCATGGTTGGATGGATCCTGACAACGCACGCCATTGCCCAGCAGCTTGGTGAACTGGACCCGGAAAACGCAGATTATTACCGTGACAATGCGGCGAAAGGTCGACAAGCGCTTGAATCACTTGAGCAAGACATCGAAGAGCGCTTGGCCACCAGCGAGAGTACTCGCTTTATCGTGTTCCACGACGCCTATCAGTATTTTGAGAAGGCGTTTGATGTAACGGCAGCGGGCGCGATTTCCATCGGCGATGCCTCCTCACCCAGCCCTGCACGCATTGAAGCTATTCAAACGCTGGTCAACGAAGAGGACATTCACTGCGTCTTCAGCGAGCCGCAGTTTAACCCGCAAATTGTCGATGCCGTCTTTGGCGATACCGATACCTATATCGGCGTCATGGACCCCCTGGGCGTTGACCTAACGCCTGGCCCCGAGCTTTACGACGCGCTGCTCAACCAGATGGCGGATGAAATCCAGCATTGCACAAACGCCATGTGACTGGCTGGAAAGGCTGGCGCGTCACTGCGCCACGGCGATATTGTGCTCCCCGTTCGGGTGCTTCATGACCTGCATGGGGAGCCCGTAAATCGCTTCCAAGGTGCTGTCGCACATCATGTCATTGGGGGAGCCGCAGGCCAGTAGGCGGCCGCTGTGCAGCGCCATCAGTTCATCGCAGTAGCGCGAGGCCATGTTGATATCGTGCAGCACGATAATCACCCCGAGGTTTAGCTCATCGCACAGCTTGCGAATCAGCGCCAGGACTTCGATCTGGTGGGCGATATCCAGCGCTGCAAGTGGCTCATCCAGGAGTAGAAAACGGCTGCCCTGTGCCAACAGCATGGCAAGCCAGACTCGTTGACGCTCGCCGCCGGAAAGCGTATCGACCAGACGGTCGGCGAAGTCCTCGGTGTGGGTGAGGGCAATGGCGCGGTCAATAGCGTCCTTGTCTTTTTGGGTGTGGCGCCCCAGCAGGCCGTGCCAAGGGTAGCGGCCAAAGGCCACCAGCTCGCGCCCGGTAAGACTCTCAGCGCTGGGCAGGTGTTGAGGTAAATACGCGACTTGGCGAGCGAACTCGCGGTTGCCCCAATCACTCAGCGGGCGCTGGTCAAAGTAGATCTCTCCCTGGCTGGTAGGCTGCTGCTGGGCCATGAGCTTTATCAAGGTCGACTTGCCCGAGCCATTATGGCCAATAAGGCCGTAAATCCTGCCTTCCTGAAAGCTATGTTCAATGGGCGTTAGAATCGGTTTTCCATTGATTTCGAAGGTGGCCCCTTTGACCTCGAACATGAATCACTCCTAGCGATGCGTTAATGACCATGGCTCCATTCTAGTGCTAATAGTTCTCATTTTTAACAAAGAAATGGAAAAAAATCACGCGGGAGCGACTGCGCTCTGTGCAGGCGCGCTATCGGTAGGCAGAAGGAGAGGTGCCGATCAGGCATGGCAATGCGGTTTAGTCGTTTTTCATCAACGTCAACAGTTGGCCATGCCGCTCGGGGTGGGCCACAAGCAAGCTATTCCATTCGCCGGGATGCGCCTCACCAGCGAGGTCGGTAACGCTGCAGCCTGCTTCTCGGGCAATCACAATGCCCGCGGCAATATCCCAGAACTCAAGCTTGGCGCCCTGGGACCAAAAGGCATCAAAACGGCCCAGACTGACGTAGGCGACCTCGAGCGCCGCCGAGCCGGGGCTGCGGATGCCAGCCACTTGAGGCATCAGCATGGTAAGCTGGTTCAGGGCCGTGGCGCAGTCGCCTTTGGCATGGTAGGGCAGACAAGTGCTCACCAGCATTTCGGTCATTGGGCGAGGCGAAGGTGTGGTGAGCTTCCGATCATTGAGAAAAGCCCCCATGCCCTGGGCCGCCCAAAGCATTTCATTAAGCAGCGGTTGATAGACAACGCCCATGACGAGCTCATTACCTTTGGTGACCGCGATCGACACCGAAAAATGTGGCACGCCGTGCAGGAAGTTATTGGTGCCATCCAGCGGATCAATCACCACGGTATAGTCGCTATCGGAACTGGGCGTCAGGCCGCTTTCCTCACCAAGAAAGGCAATATCGGGAAAAGCGCTGCCGATACAGTCGATAATGATATTTTCAGCCGTTGTATCGTAGTAAGTCACGAAATCAGACGCGCCCTTTTGCTCAAAGGCAATCCGCCCCTTTTGCGAATACCCCTCGCGCAACAAGGTGCCCGCTTCATAGGCGGCTTGCTTGAGCGTTTCGAGCAGGTCATCGAGGCTATCAAGCATCTTGTTTTCCTTTGGATATTCGTCGTTCTGGGTGCGTTTATGGTGGTTAGTAAATCGTTTGATAAAGGTAACTAGCCATTCGTTACATGGTGATGACAGTGGCGTGTTTGCTTAGGCTCACTGTTTTAAACTTCTAGTGCCGCCGCCCTCACTAAGATAGCTGGCAAGACTATCGGCAAAGCGCCGGGCGGCAGGGAGGCCTCCCCAGGACCAATAATTAACGGGAATAATCGTATAGTTGCCCTGTTTAACGTTTGGCAAGTGTCGCCATTGGCCATCCGAGATGAGTTGTTCTACACCCCCGTCGGGGCCGTAGGGACTGTCGAGAAACACCAGCTTGGCATCGATATCAAACAGAGGCGTTGCGCTGACGGTTGTCATTCCCCATTGGCCTAGGTCTTTCTGCCATGCGTTCTCGAGACCCAGGCGATTCAACATCATGCCTTCCACACTGCCTGCGCCATACACCCGGGCATGGCGCTCATCCATCAGGCGCACCACCAACAAAGGCGAGTCGATATCCGCAAGCGCTTGTTTAAGAGATGTGAAGTGGCGACGGGACTGCTTGATATAACGTTCCGCCGCGTCAGGATCTTCCACCAAATCGCCAAGCTGAAGCGTCAATTCCTCGATGATTTCCCAGCCGTTATGCTCGCCCTCGCCATCGGCATGTTGATAAAGCGGGTACTCCTTGACATCCGCAATGTTCCTGAGCCGCGGAAGTAAGCTGGCATGAGCAGGTGGAGAAATCAGGATATGGCTTGGAGGATCGCTTGCCAGTAGCTCAAGGTTAGGGAGATGGCGGTAACCCAGGTTGGTCGTATCGGGAAGAATGCCATCCTGGCGGGAGTAGGTTTCATAACCTCTCAGACCCGACAGAAATCTGGGCGGATGATCAATCGCATTGAGGGTTTCCGCGATGGCGAAGTCAAAGGTCGCCAAGGGCGCGACGCTGTTTTCGTCACTTGCGGACAACGCCTTGTTCATTAATAAACTAATAAGCAAGACGACTGACAAAGCGACGCTTTTATGGCGAATAGAGTGATCAAACAGTTTCATGATCGTGCCTGTGTTTTGCCGATAAAAAAGTGCCATCACCACTGATAGGACGCCGTACCGACTAAGCTGCGTGGTTCGCCATAGAAGCACGCATAGGTGCAGGACTCGATATAGGTTTCATCGGTCAGGTTGGTCGCATTCAACGAGAGTAACCACGGGCCCGTCTCATAGCTGACCATGGCATCAAAAAGTGTGAAATCAGGCACTTCACCATCAAGATGGGCATTAGGAAGCGTTGAACCCACATAACGTACGCCGGCACCCAGTTTCAGACCTGGCAGACCAAAATCACTGAAGCGATAGTCACCCCATAGCGAGAATTGGTTGTAGGGGGCTTGACCGGTTCGTTCGCCAACTTTTTCGGGAGTGGCCGGGCTGCTTTTTGTCGTCCGGGCATCGGTGTAGGCATAAGCGGCGACCAGGTTGGCATTGAGGCCAAGCTCTGTCTTGGCTTCCAGCTCGACGCCGCGCGAGCGCACTTCGCCTATTTGTGTCTGGAAAGTGGTGTCGACCGGGTCAGCGACCAGCATGTTTTCCTGGGTCAATTCGTAAGCGGTGGCGGTTAATAGGGTATCCCAGCCTTCGGGTTGGAAACGGATACCCAGTTCATACTGTTCGCCCCGGGTGGGTTCGAACTGATCGCCGTTGCGATCAGTTCCCGTCGCCACTTCAAAAGATTGACTGAAGCTGGCGAAGGGTGCCAAGCCATTGTCTGCCAGGTAAACGAACCCGACACGACCGGTGAAGGCATCATCATCCTGCTGCTGTTGTTGTGAGGGGTCGAAGTACCGAGATGCCTCAGTGTCCGTCCAGTCTTGACGCCCGCCCAGCATGACCACCCATTTATCGGCAATCTTCATCTGGTTCTGAACATACAGTCCCACCTGCTCCTTTCGGCTCACATTGGAATAGACATTGGGGACGCTTTCACCCAATTGACCACTCCCATAGTCAGGACTATAAAGATCTAGCGCAGGGACGCTCTGCTGGTAGCGCTCCGTTTCGTGGCGCTGGCGGACGTAGTCAAGTCCGATCAGGGATGTATGGGTCGTCGTGCCGGCCTCCCAGTCATACTGCAATGAGGTATCAGAGGAGATTGCCCTGGAAGCATCGCGCCGGTCATGAGCGGTTCTGGAAAAGAGTCGCCCGGCGGAGCTTTGAGGTTGCTGAACAATACCGACGTTGTCGAAGTTTCTATCTGAGTGGAAATTGCGAAAATTGTGACTGAGCTTCAGGCGGTTGGAAAAATCGTGCTCGAACAGGTAGCCGAGGGAGTAACTCTCATTATCGTAGTCGTCGAAGCCGGGTTCGCCAACGAATCGCTCCTGAGGAATCTTACCGTTAGGGTTGGGGAGAATGCTGCCGCTGGCGGGTAGGCCATAGATATACGTCGTCTCATCCCGCTGATACTCGCCGAGCAGCGTGAGCGATGTATCCTTGTTTGGCTGCCACTTAAAGGCAGGCGCGATGTAGGTGCGATCATCGGGCACATGGTCGACAAAGGTGTTGCTTTCGCGGCGGAGCATGGTTAAACGGTAGGAAAACTCACCGTTTTCATCCAGAGAGTCTGAAAAGTCCGCAGAGACCTGGCGCCGATCAAAACTGCCTACCTGGAGATTGACCTCGCGCAAAGGCTCGCTGGTGGGGCGCTTACTGACCGCATTGATTAAGCCCCCGGGAGACGCCACGCCATAGAGAATTGATGAGGGCCCCTTGAGCACCTCCAGCCGCTCCAGGCCATAGAGCTCCTGCTGGGCGTCGAACACATTGACTTGATATTTGCTGCCATCCCGGTAGCTGTTATACACACTGAAACCGCGAATCATCATGCTGTCATGGGTTGTGTCGGCACCTCCCCCGCCATAGGCGCTCGACACACCCGCTGTGTAGCCCAGCGCCTGGTTGACGTTCTGCGCGCCATAGTTGCGAAATTCCTGACTGCCGATCACGGAGATTGATTGTGGTGTTTCGATGATCGGCGTATCGGTTTTGGTGCCTGTTGCGCTGCGGGTAGCCGCAATACCCAGCACGGGGCCGGAGGAGTCTTCATAAATACGACTTTCCGTGACCTGCAGTGTCGGTAATGAGGAAGTTTCGTTGCCTGAAGATGCGCTCTGGTCGGCGTTTTGGGCAAGCACCTCTGTTGAAGAGCTGCAGGCAGCAACAGCAATGGCGGCTGTTAGCCACCGCTTTCGGAAAGTGGGGTGGTTCACGAATATTCTCCTTGCATTAATTTTTAATTTTATACGAATGTTAATTGTTATTATTCGTATTATGTTTATATGGAATGAGATGTCAATATCGCGTGAACCTAGGGTGGAATGCTATGGCACGACAAATGCCTGCTTACAGGGAGAGAAGGGTGAGTTAGCTGTCACCCTATCCATTAAAAAGCCCCGCATGACAGCGGGGCGAAAGCGAGCAATGGAACGATGAATCAGTAGGACATCGCCCAATTCAGCGTGTAGGTGTGGCCTTGCCCTTGGTAGTCGTAGAGGTATTCAGGGCCGTAATAGGGTGAGATTGAAGCACGTGCCCGTGAAATACTTGGCGTGAGTGACGTTGCCATCGTTACCCATGAAGCCTCGAATGGGCATCAGTTGGTTGCTTATCTGGTAGCGGATGAGGAGGCGGATAACGATCGATTAGTGCGACGTGCTCGCCGACACTTCGAAGCGCATCTGCCCGACTACATGGTGCCAGCCCATATGATGGTGCTGACAGCCCTGCCACGTATGGTCAATGGCAAACTGGATCAGTCGGCGTTACCCGAGCCATGGCTGGATGAAAATCGCGAGCACGTGGCTCCCTCTACACCGGAATCCCGACAACTTGCCGAGATTTGGCAAGACGTATTGGGTATTGAGCGGGTGGGAGAAACCGACAACTTCTTTGAGTTGGGTGGAGACTCTCTACTAAGTCTGAAGGTGTTGAGCCGAGTGCGCGCCCTAAAGGAGACTACGCTTGATTTTAAACTGCGTGATCTGATGCAGAAGCCGACCATTGCCGGTTTGTTAGGGCTGGGTGAATCTTCAGATGCTTTGCTGGATGGCGTGGTTATGCTCAATGGCGAGAGACAGGGGCAGTCACCGCTGTTCTGCGTGCATGCTGGTATGGGCACTCTTTACGACTATCAGCCGCTGGCACGACGCCTACAGGGAATATGCACGGTATATGGACTACCGTGCCGGATGCTAACCGACTCGCAACATTTTGATACTTCGCTGGAAGCAATGGCTGATGAATATGCAACCATTGTTCGTCGCTTGCAGCCTCACGGGCCCTATCGGTTATTAGGGTGGTCATTAGGCGGCACCTTGGGGGCGATGATTGCGGCACGGCTTGAAAAGCAAGGCCAGGAGGTGAGCCTTTTGGCGCTGGTGGATCCCTATATCCCCGGTAGCGGCCAGAAGAGCGCTGATAACTGGCAGGAGGATTTTGCTGCTTATGCGTCGGTAATCTTGCCAGGTATCCCGTCCGAGATGGTAGCCAATATTAACAACGCAACACCTCATGAAGAGCCGGGTGAAGCGGAACTAGCCATTATGCTAGAACGCCTGCTGGCGTCGGATAAGTCCTACGGACGGGAAGGTTATGCCGCTCTGGGCGGTGAGGAACTAGCTCGAATCTTTTGTGTAGCGCGGCATCTGAAAAGGCTCTCCCTGCAGATCAATACCTTGCCAGCGTTGGACTGTGAAGTGGATTGCTGGTGGTCAGAAGGGCGTCCGCAAAAGGAGCGGCAAGCGCTAACGCATCAGTTGGGCCAAGCGCCACGTCGTGCTATTGAGACTTCTGAGGATCACTTCTCGATTGTTTCCAGTGATTCGCTGTTGCTACGGGTGGTGGCAAAACTGCAAGAGGTAGCTTACCAGGAGGCAATATTAGACGAACACGAACTGGTTTGATTGCTGGATACTAGGGGGCGTACGCCTTCTACTCGGTCGTCTGGTTGGGGCGACCGGGTAACATTTACGTATCTTCAAGCGTCTCTACCAAGGTCTCGGCAAAACGCATGGCAGAGGGTAAGCCTCCCAGAGTCCAGTAATTAACAGGAAGGTAGACGATATTGCCACTGCGTAGACGTAACAACGCCTGCCATAGCCCGCCACGGTTGAGGCGATCACCAATGCTGGAGGTATAATGAGGGCTCTTCAAAACAACCAACCTACCTTCAATGGCGGGTAGTTCATCGATGCTCACAGTGGAAACCCCTGCATAGTTTGTTGGTTGATCCCATGCATTGGTAAGGCCGAGTTGGTCCAAAGCGCCTTGAAGTAGACTGTTTTCACCATATATCCAGACATGTCGATCATCCCTAAACTGGATGATAATGAGGGGCTCTTCATCTCCAGAAAGTCTATATCTTAGTTTGGAAAACTGCTGCTCGTATTCGTGGATGAGGCGTTTTGCTTCTTCGTTATGCCCTATCCGTTCCGCTAAAGCCAGAGTGAAATCTTGCATCGCCTGCCAAGGGTCTCCAGTAATCGGAAATAGGGAGATATTTTCTGTGGGGGCGATGCGTGTTAATTTTTCATTAAGACTTTTGTTATCTCCCAATATTAGTGAAGGGGTTAGATGTGACAATAGCTCAAGATTTGGCATAGAGCCTAAACCCATCTCTATAGCATCACATGAGATGATTTTGTTATCTGTCCATTCGTTATAAGTGTTCAGTTGCATTACGCCTAGGGGAGAAATATCAAGCATGCTCAGTGTCTCTGCAACAGCCCAGTCAAAAGTGGCAATGGGATGCCTCTCACCAGCATATGAAATATTTATGAATGTAAGGAATACTAGTGCTTTTGTTAATGACTTCATATATCGTACCTTGGAGAGAAGTATTATGGTTGCCATGGATTCGGATTTTAAATTAAAAAATGTATTGAAAGATATATTCAGACCGAAAGACCCAAGGGACACAAAGGCCAGTGCTTAATTTTAATGCTCAAGGAGGAGCTGAGAATAAACTGACAGTGTCTGGGCGTGAAGTTAGAAAATTCTATTTCTGGCAGCAATATTTTTTATTAAAATACCCAGCCCTGAATAGACGGGCTGGGTCAACACCTGATAAGGAATTTTAAATATTGCTATGCCGATGTTTTAGAAGTCATATTTTAATGTCAAGTTTGCGCTGCGTGGAGCACCGTACGCCAACTGGCCGAACCAAGCGCCACTATTAGTGTAATACTTCTCATCAAATAGATTGTTGATGTTCAACTGAGCGCTTAGTTCCGGTGTCATCTGATATCTGGCCATCAGACGAGCAAGCGAATAACTATCCTGTTTTACTTCTTCGCTATTTCCCAAAGGGTTGGTGACCATGCTGTAATTGGAGCTTTGCCAATCGAAACCGCCACCTAGGGTTAAATCATTTATTTTATAGGTAGTGAACAAGGTTGCGGTACGGCGAGGTTGAGCGGTATTTACTGCTGATCCATCGGCATCTTCGGCCTGGAACTGTGACCAACCGAACATAAGATTCCAATCATCGGTAATAGCACCTGAGACTTCAATCTCATAGCCGATACTGGAGGTGCCCTCCGCCGCATATGAGGCCTGGTCGGTGGTGCCAGGAACCAAATATCCTGTATCGGGCTGCGCTAGGTTATCCTGATCAATACGAAATACTGATAGCATGGCGTTCAGACGGCCTTCAAAATACTCCGCTTTGATACCGGTTTCATAGTTTTTACCTTCCACTGGGTCAAGATAGTTGCCATTTCTATCTTGCTCATCCTGAGGGTTGAAAATATCTGTATAGCTGACATAAGCTGAGTAGACATCATTTATGTCGTAGATTAAGCCTGCATAGGGTGTGACTATCTGATGATGGCTAAAATCATATAAATCACCATTTGATTTCATACCTTCAACGTCCCAATTAGTAATGCGACTACCCAGAATCAGCGTCAGTGGGTCAGTCAGCGATAAGCGTAAAGCTCCATAACCACCAAGCTGTTCAGTTTCTTTTCTCATATGGGTTGTTTGCTGTCCCCAATCAGGCTCTGGATATGAGCCATCCCATTCATAGAAATTTCCAACAGGGGGAACATTCAGTGCATTACGAAGTTCGGAAGTGAAGTCCTGTTTGTTGTGCATCAGGCCTACAGTCACCTCATGGTCACGACCAGAAAATTCAAAGGGCAAGTTACCATAGATATCGATATTTTCTTGCTCTCTTTCAAATTCATACCAAGCTGGAAATGCACCCATTCCAAGGCCGGTTTGCTTGTCTGGATAACCGGACAAATAGACTAATGGCAAATCAGCATGATTTATGTTTTTGCTATAAGCTGCGTAAAGTGATGCGCCTGAATCAAAATTATGCTCGAGATTGACGAAGTGATTGGTAACTTCAGAATCCCATCTTGTCCAGTCTGCGCCGACCGTTTTAGAACGAGACCAATCTGTTCTTTCTCCATTACTAAACCAAACCGGTAAACCTCCCCAGGTTGAACTGGTAGGCCTATTTTTTTGTTGGCTTATACCAATGTTCATCAATGTATTATCAGTGATATCGGCAGCTAAAGTGCCATAATAAACAGATTTTTCATTTTCCAGCGAATCAACAAAAGAACCTTCTTCGAGATGGCTGCCAACGATGCGGCCACGCACGGTTCCTGCTTCATTTAATGGCGTCGAAATATCCACAGTACCCTGATAGCGATCCCAATTGCCAGCACTGATAGTGGCATGTCCAGTAAATTCCTCACTATCCGCTTTCTTCCGCACAAGGTTAATCGCAGCCGAAGGATCTCCCGCACCGGAAGTCAAACCGCTAGCACCACGAACTACTTCAACACGGTCATAAAGTATGGTGTCCATTTGTGATTCACCAGCGGAATAACCACTTTCCCAAGCTGTTGGTATGCCATCAATTTGATAATTATTAATCTCAAATCCACGTGCTGAAAAAACATGTCGTTGGCTATCTTGCTGGGTTGAAGTGAGGCCTGTCACTGTATTGACCACATCTGTCAGTGATTCCAACTGCATATCATCAATCAGCTGTCGGCTGATAACTGATACTGATTGGGGTGTTTCACGAATAGATAAGTCTAGACGTGTAGAGGTATTCATTGAGTCTGTGGTGTATGAGTCTGTCCCTTCAGTCGTGGCATCACGCAAGTACTCGCCAGTTACTTGGACGGTTGGCAATGCATTGATCGTTTCGTCGTTTTCTGCCTCCTGCGTCATGGTATCTTGGGCGAAAGCAGCCGGTGCCGCGAATAGCGTTGCTGCGCAGGCATTGGCAATGGCAACTGTGAGCAGTTGTCTGCGCAGGCAGGTATTGAATTGATGCATAGTAATCCCCTTGAATGATATCTATGTGTTAATGGTAATTGTTATTATTAGCATTATGTTATGAGTTTGCGCTTATATGCAACCATCTGTTGCTTGAAATGGTTCGCGTGGCAAGAAGCGCCACATGTACAGATCCATACCCCATGGGGCGGCAACTAAGCCCCTACCGGGGTTTGGTGGTTACTGAGGTGCTGCTGTAGCGCCTTGGCGATGTCCCCGCGTACCTGGTCGGTGGCATCAGGCGTAATGCTCCCCAGACGTGCGAAGTCGTGCACCATGCCGGGATAAAGGGCCAACTGGGTATCCACGTTGGCTTCCTGTAAGCGGTTCACGTAGGCGATGCCTTCGTCGACCAGAGGGTCATGTTCGGCCAGGGCGATAAACGCAGGCGGTAGATTGTTGAGTTCCGCAGCCTCCAACGGCGCAAAGCGCCAGTCGTGGCGTTCCTCATCGCTATTTAGATAGTGGCTAAACATCCACTGCAGGGTATCTGCTTCCAGCAGGTAGCCGTGCGCGTATTGACTATGAGACTCGCTGTCCTGCCAGGCGCTGGTGCAGGGGTAGAGCAGGATTTGGCAGCGTGGCGGGGGCCAACCATTATCACGTGCTGACATACAAAGAGCCGTGGCCAGGGTTCCCCCTACACTGTCGCCGCCGACGGCGATACGTGAGTTATCGAGACCCGTCGCTTCGCCATGCTTCAGCAGCCAGCAATAGGCGTCTTCAGCGTCGTAAAAAGCCGTCGGAAACTTGTGCTCGGGGGCCAGGCGGTAGTCGACAGCCAGCACTGTGTAGCCAGTTGCCTGAGCGATGCTTTGGCAGAGCGAATCGTGGGAATCCAGGCTGCCCAGTAGGTAGCCGCCACCATGGAAGTAAAGCAGGGTGGGCGATAAAGACTCCTCGCCTTGGTAGCGGCGCAGTTCTATACGGTGTCCATCCCGGCAGGTGATGCTCAATGACGTTGCATCGTTAGCTATTGGCTCATCAAGCATCTGGGATGATGCCTCGTAGGCAGCGCGTGCTTGTTCTGGTGAGAGCGAGTGGAAAGGCGGATTGCCGCTATCGGCGATCAGGTCTAAGAAAGCGGCGACATCAGGGTGTAAGGACATAATGGGCGTAAGTCTCGGTATTAAGGGCCGCTCTGAGAGAACGGCCATGCGTTAATAGTGCTTGGTTAGTCTGTGCTTACCAGTGATGGAGTTGATGCCTCTGGCTGGTCTGCTGGTAACGCCTCATTAAGCACTTCACAAATCTCACTCGTCCGTGCCGCCAAAATCGACAGCAGGGTGTCGCTCAAGCCATGGGTGGGCTCGCAACTTCCCTGCAGGAAAATAGCCGGTTTGAATTCAGGCTTGGTGTAAAGCTGATAGTGGCGGTTGACGGCAAAGTCAGATAGGTAGTCTTCAACCGGGGCCAGTAGCTTTTTATAGGTATCGCGTACATAGCCGGTGGCGAGCACCACGGCGTCGTAACGGGTGATATCCGTATGGCCCGTCTCCAGGTCTCGCACGTTGAGCTCAACGCCTTCGGTAGTTGCTTCGCTGTCAATAACCTCATGGCGGCGGCGGAATCGGTGGCGGGCCTGGCCCGTTACTTTTTGCTGGTAGAACACATCGTAAATCTCCTGAATCAGTGCGAGATCCGGGGCGGAGTAGTTGGTGCTTTTGTACTCCTGCAGCAGTGCTTCCCGCTGGCCAGTGGGGTTGTTGAACACGTAGTCGGTGTATTCGGGGTTGAAAATCTCATTGACGAAGGGACTATCGTCGGAGGGTTTAAAGGCCCACGCTCGGCTAATCAGATCCACCTGAATGCCGTCGCGGTTGTGCAGATCCAGGAATATCTCAGCGGCGCTCTGGCCCGCACCGATCACTGCGATGCGTTTGGGGGTGTCTTGCTTCGCCAGTTCACGAAGGTAATGGCTGGAGTGGAAGACCCTCGGGTCGTCTTTTAGCCCGGCGAAGCATTCAGGCACATTGGGCGCGCCGCCTACGCTGATCACCAGTGAACGGGTGAGCCTTTCCTGCACCTTGCCATTCTCATCCCGGGAGCGAACGCGGAGGTAGTCGACCTCGTCGTTATCCGTTTCGGGCAGTACTTCAAACACATCTTCTCCATAGGCGCACTGGTGTTCAAAGTGGCTGGCCGTCCAGCTCAGGTAGTCATTGAACTCGTGGCGGCTGGGGAAGAAGGTCTGCAGGTTGATAAAGTCCTGCAGGCGACCTTTGCTGTGAAGATAGTTGAGGAAGCTGAAGCGGCTTTTGGGGTTGCGTGGCGTGACCAGATCTTTCAGGAAAGAGATCTGCATATGGGCATTGTCCAGCAGCATGTGCGGGTGCCAGGCAAAGCAGGGCTGGCGTTCAATAAAGAAAGCATCCCGTGCATTCCCCGCCTGGCGCTGTTCGTCGAGCGCAATGGCCAGGGCAATATTGGAAGGGCCGAAACCGATGCCGATCAAGTCGTGAATATGCATAACAGTCCTCGTGGCTGATGTATTTATGGGGTGAAGCGCGGGTCGGGTCGTGGCGCTGACCCAGGGTGGGGCGGCAGCGGAATCCAGCTGCGCTCGTTAAAAAAGTGTTCGCGTAGCTGCATGCCGAGCATGGCTCGCTTATGGGGGAAATCGAACGCCTTCACATGGGCGTAACCGCACTGGGCAAGGTTGCGCAGCATCTTGGCGTTATCCACGCGGGGCTCGATCACCAGGCGCTGGGTGCGGCAGTCATCCAGGAATAAATAGTGCGAGATAGAGGGCATCCAGGCAGCAACATAGGGTCGCCCGCGAAAAGCGGCTTCGCCGATCAGCACGTGCCAGCCGCGGTCAAAATCATCGGCGTCGTAATAAGCGCCGATGCGGTCTTCCTTGGCCCAGTAAGTCTCGAAATAGCCGAAGGGCTCGCCGTCGATACAGCCGATCAGCGGTACCACGCTGGGATTCTGGAGCGTGCTTTCCAGCCGCTCGCGATGCTGCGCCAAATCCCCCTGTTCTTCCCAGAAATGGGCGACGACCGGGTCGTTCATCCAGCGGTTGAAGCGCTCCAGATCCTGTTCCAGGTCAAGGACGCGAAAACTCAGGGTGGCATCCAGCCAGGCAATATGGCGCTGATACACCGTGCCACTGGGGCGCGGCGGGCGACGTGGGTGTCGTTTCCCGTTCTCCAGGATGGGCTGCTGCGGGTAAGGGCGCGTGGGTGGTGGGGTAAGCCAAAGCGTGGGTAACTGCCAAAAGAGCTCCGCATAGGCCCACAGCGCTCCTTGGCTATCTCTCACCGCGACGCCAGTGGCACACAGCTTGGTGTGCAAAGCACTAGGTAGCTGAAGGCGTAGCGCAACACTGCCAGGGTAAACGGCAAAAGCCCCCTCGATAGCGGCAAGCAATGCCGGGAGCGGTGGCGCTGAGCGCTGCGGCCAGCGCAGCGTCAAGGTGTTGCTATCGTCCACTAATGACCATTCAAGACGTTCCTGATCACCCTTTACGATCAGCGACTGCGTGGTGTTATCACCAATGACTTGATAGGTGTAGCCCTCGGGGCGTGAGAGCAGCGAGGCCACCGTGTGGCTTTCGGAAGGTGCGTGTACCTGGGGTTGTGCCTGGACAGAACGGGACACCGCTAGGCTCCTATCAAATATCAACAAAAAGGCGGTATTACTGACTTCCTTATCTAAAGACGAATGAGAATGAGGGTTGTTTACATAAATGTTGGCTAATTTTCTGGGGTGGCGATTCGTCTGTATCTATAGGTGTCGCTTTCTAATTGCTTTCCAACGAGGTGAACGTGCTTGTCTATCTGATTCGTCGAACCCGCGGGCTGATGACCGCCGCTGCGCTGGCCAGTATTCTCGCGGGGCTTTTCAGCGTAATGCTGATCGCCCAGATCAATACGGCGTTAACCAGCGATACCGCCAGTCGCGCCAGTGCGGCTTGGGCCTTTGCGGGGATCGCTGTGGCGTTGATGGCATGTCGCATGGTGTCGACGGTACTCTTCGAACGATTAGGGCAGCGTGCCCTGGCGGAGTTACGCAGTTTTGTCGCCCGGTGCGTGGCTGAGACCCCCTTTGCTCAGTTCGAGCGCGTGGGCAGTGCGCGGGTCCAGTCGGCGCTCACCGAGCACAGCAACAATGTGGCGGTACTGTTCGTTAGCTTGCCGGTGATCTTGACCAATACGGTCATTGTGGTGGGATGCTTGGGCTACCTGGCGATGCTGTCATGGCAGGTGTTCTTGTTTGCCCTGGGAGTGATTGGCTTGGGCGCTGTTGGCTATCACCTGGTGCACTTACGCGCTATTCGTTACCTCCAGAGTGCGTCCTCAGAGCAGGATCGCTTATTTGGGCATTTCCGCGCGCTGACCGATGGGGCGAAAGAGCTTCGCCTGCATCAGGACAAGCGCCACACGTTCATGAATCAGGTACTGGGAGCGTCGGTTGAAGGCGTGCGGCGGCTGCGTACCCATGGCATGTCGCTGTTCGTGATCTCGACCAGTTGGGGGCAGTTCCTGATGTACGCCTTTATTGGCCTGGTGCTGTTTGTATTGGCGGGCGATGGGCCTAACCAAGCCCAGGTCATGACCGGCTTTGCTCTGGTCTTTGTGTATATGGTGACGCCCCTGGAAGGCTTACTGATCAATATTCCGCGGATCAATATGGCGCGGGTTGCCGCTAGCCGCATCGATGACATCACCCGCGAGATGCCCCAGGGGCAGGAGCGGCAGGCGTCACCTCGGGTACCTGCTTTGCAGCGTCTCGAATTGCGCGACGTTACCCATCAGTACTACCACGAGCAGAGCGATGACGTCTTTGAACTGGGGCCGATCAATCTGAGCTTTACGCCAGGCGAAGTGGTGTTTCTGGTGGGGGGCAACGGTAGCGGCAAGACCACGCTGGCCAAAGTGGTGGTGGGGCTTTACCCGCCGGAAGGTGGCGAGGTATTGCTCAATGGAGAGCGGGTCGAAGCGGATGGCTGGGATGCCTACCGGCAGCTCTTCTCGGTGGTGTTCTCGGACTTCCATCTTTTCGAGCGCCTGCTGGAAGCGCCGCGGGAAGATCTCGACGAAGAAGGCAACCGCCTGCTGGCCAAGCTGCACCTGCAGCACAAGGTGCGGGTTGAGAACGGTGCCTTCACTACCCAGTCGCTCTCCCAGGGCCAGCGTAAGCGTCTTGCGCTGGTGGTTGCCTACCTTGAGGATCGGCCCTTCCTGGTGTTTGACGAGTGGGCGGCGGATCAGGATCCGTTGTTCAAGGAAGTGTTCTACTGTGAGGTGCTGCCCGAGCTAAAACGCATGGGCAAAGCGGTGCTGGTGATTACCCACGATAACCGCTACTTCCAACTCGCGGATCGCTTGGTGCGGCTGGAAAGCGGCAAGCTGTTGGCACCAGAGCAGTCGGCTGACGCTGAGGTGGAGGTGGCACCCTCAGTGGCCACTTGACACCATCCGCGCCAATACCTTGTCCTTGAGCCAGAACCTGTGAATCAGCGCCATCGAGATATGGCCGATGACCAACCCACACAGCAGCCACGAGAGTGGGCCGTGGAGAAGAGCGGCGGGGGCGGTCATCCAGGTGATGTCGCGCTCGACTTCGGGCAGTAGCTCCATACCGTAAAAGCGCAGCGCCCCGCCACGCCCGTACTGACGCAGAATGGCAAAAGCGGGTAGCCCAATCAGCAGCCCATAAAAGGCGATATGTACAAGGCGCGCCATGCGACCACCCCATCCAGGCGGCTGCGGAGGACGCTGCTTGCGGTTGACCCATGCCCAGCCAAGTCGCGTCAGGGTTACGATCAGGAGCATAAAACCCAACGAGCCATGAGGCCCGATGCTCGCCAAAAAGAGCGTGATAGCGTTTTCGCCCATCCCTCGCCAGGCCAGCAACACGGTAAATTGCAGCGTGACCAGCGCGGCGGTCAGCCAGTGAAGCACACGGCTTATGCGACCGTAGTGGCTGGGGCTGTCTCGCCAGCCAATGGTCGCTTGAACTGGCTTGCTTGTGTGATCACTGTTGAGCGCTGTGCTATTTGCTGCGCCTTTATCCATTGGCCTTGTCCTGGCGCCAGTAGCCCATGCTGGTGACGTACTGTTTGGGTAACCCACACTCGTTAACCAAGTAGCGACGCAGCTTCATGGCGACCTTGGTTTCAGCAGCAATCCAGGCGTAGAAGGGCGCGCTGTCTTCCAGGGTGGCGGATTCCCAGAGCGGGCCTTCCTCATCGTCGCTGTCGTCGTTGGTCGTGGCGCTGGTAGTGGTGTTAGCAGGCGTGCCGCCTAGCGCTTGAATTTCCGTATGCAAATCGATATCACGCAGCGCTCTCATCAGCAGCTCACCGTGCTGGCAGGCGGGCTCAGCGTCGCGGGCCAGCCAGTTCAGCTTGGCGACCTGGGGCAGAGGCTGGACATCGTCGCTGCGGGGCACCTCAAACAGCGCTTCGGCCCTGGGTTTGAGCGGCAGGTCATCGAGGGTTTCCAGAATACCGGCGGCGGCGGGGAGAGCGGTTTCGTCGGCGATGATCAGGATCCGGCGCACGCTTTGGGGCGGCTTCCACTCGAAGCCTAGCTTTGAGCCTTCCGCGTTAGCGTCGGGTGCCGTCATGGCGAGCCGGTCACCGGGACGAGCGTGCATCGCCCAGCGCGATGCGGGGCCATTGTCGCCGTGGAGTACAAATTCTACGTCCACCTCGGCCTGCTCCGGGCGCAGCGCACGGATGGTGTAGGTACGCGCAGAAGGCCGCTGGGCGTCCGGCAGTGCGCGGTAGGCGCCGTACCAGTCGTGCTCTTCCAGCTTGGCGATCTCAAACAGCGGGTCGAGACTGCCACCGCCTTCGGGGAAGAACAGCTTGACGCGCTGATCCGGGGCGTAGGTCGCCATTTGGCTGACTTCCGGGCCAGTGAAAGTAAACCTGACTAATGAGGCGCTGACTTGGGTGCGCCGGGCGAGGGTGATATCAAAAAGCCGGTAGCTCGGTTTGGTTGCCATTGTGATGCCTACTTTTTATATAAGGAGTCAATTGTAGTGCTAATTATTATCATTTAGAATCGTTGTCAATAATTTAATCATTAACCTCCTGAACGATTAAGGCTTAGACAATGACGCTGTTGCCTATTATGCCCCGCGTGGCGAGCTGTTCGGTGTTCACAAGAGGGTGTCCACTATGCTAGGCGCCTCGCAAGTTGCCCATCGGGTGGGAGGCATGTCGCCCGCGAAAGCCTGCCTGTTGCTTAGCCTGCCGATGGCGGTGCTATTTTGGCTGGGCCTGCAGGGCCAAGGGGGAATTACGATAGGGCTACAGGCATTAGTGGCGCCTTCCTTCGAGAACGTTGATGAGCTGCTGCTTCACTATGCTTGGTGGCCGCGCCTCTCGATCGCGCTGCTGGCCGGGGGCGGCTTGGGGCTGGCAGGCGTGCTCATGCAGCAGGTGCTGCGCAACCCCTTGGCGTCGCCCACCACGCTGGGGGTGGCGTCGGGCGCTAATTTGGCGTTGATGGCCGCCACCTTGCTGGCGCCGGGGCTGCTTGTCGCCGGGCGCGAATGGGTTGCCTTGTTGGGCGGCGCGTTGGCGGTAGGACTGGTATTCCTCCTTTCCTGGCGGCGCGGGCTGGCGCCGATCGTGGTGGTGCTGGCGGGTTTGGTGGTCAATCTGTACTTGGGGGCGCTGTCTACGGCGCTACTGCTGTTCAACCACGAGGCGCTCTCGGGGCTGCTGATCTGGGGGGCGGGTTCTCTGGCGCAAAACGGCTGGGACGGCGTTGCCACCCTCTGGCCGCGGCTGGCGATTAGCTGTGTCGCCGCCTGGTTCCTGCTGCGCCCTCTGGCGGTGCTGGAGCTTGACGATGCCAGCGCCAAGAGCCTGGGGGTATCGCTTGCCTATCTGCGCTTTGCGGGCATGGGGTTGGCCGTATTCATTACCGGCAGCATTGTCAGCGTGGTAGGCATCATCGGTTTTATCGGTTTGGCAGCGCCCAATATCGTGCGCATGGCTGGTGCGCGGCGCCTGGGACCGCGGCTGCTCTGGTCGACGCTATTGGGGGCCGTGCTGCTGGCTACCACGGATCTGCTGCTGCAGCAGTTCGGTGGGATGGTGGCGGCCTTTGTGCCGACGGGTGCAATTACCGGTGCCCTAGGGGCGCCGCTGTTAATGTGGCTGATTCCACGCCTGAAGCTGCAGGGCGACCAGCCGCCGAAAGGGGCGGGGGTTTTCGCCCATCGCCACCCCGCACCTACCCGCTTGGCCACCGCTTTAATCCTCGCGCTTCTGGGGGCTACGCTGCTTGGTCTGTTGGTTGGACAGGGAGTTGATGGCTGGTATTTGCTGTCGCCTGATAACTGGAACGTCATGCAGTGGCGCGTGCCCCGGGTGATGGCGGCCGCCGCCAGTGGCTTAATGTTGGCGACTGCCGGGACGATTCTCCAGCGCCTTTCCGCCAACCCTATGGCCAGCCCCGAAGTGCTGGGTATCAGCGGGGGCTGTGCCATTGCGCTGATTCTGGGCATCTTCCTTCTGCCTGCGCCCACCAATATGATGCTGATTGGCGTGGGTACCCTGGGGGCTTTTGCGACGCTGCTGGTGTTGGTGGGCATTAACCGCAAGAGTGGTTATCTCCCGGAGCGTTTGCTGCTCACCGGGGTGGCGGTCAGTGCGTTGTTTGATGCGGTGCGCAGCGTGATGCTGGCGGGTGGCGATCCACGTGGCCAGCAGGTGATCGCCTGGCTGGCGGGCTCTACCTACTATGTGGATATCACCAATGCGGTGATCGTCGGCGTAATCGCTGCCGCGCTGGCGCTGGTGACGCTGCCGTTGACCCGCTGGCTGGATATCCTGCCTTTGGGGGCACCCACCGCGCGGGCATTGGGGGTCAACCTCAACCGCGCCCGTTTGGCGTTGCTGGTACTGGTGGCGCTACTCACCGCCTGCGCCACTCTGGTGGTAGGGCCGCTTTCGTTTATTGGCCTGCTGGCGCCGCATATGGCGCGCCTGGTCGGCTTCTCCCGGGCAGGGCAGCATCTGCTAGGGGCTGCGCTGATCGGTATGCTATTGATGGTGCTGGCGGACTGGGTGGGGCGCCAAATCATTTTCCCGTATGAGATACCGGCCGGCTTGGTCGCCTCCTTGATTGGCGGGGCTTACTTTATGTGGGGGCTGCGGCGGCTATGAATAACATGGCGACCAAACCGAGTGAGCTTTTGGCAGCGGCAGATCCTGCGGAGGCGCTGTTGGCGCTTTACCGCCAGCCGCCGCTGGATAACATGAAGGCCCCGGCGTTTGGTCCGCCTGATGAGCCGACGCTGGCGGCCTCTGCGTTGCTGGATCGAGGCTTCTTGAGTGAGCAACTGGCGCGCTATGGCCGCAGCCACGGTGACGATGCTGACCCCAAAGCCATTGCGTCGATCTGGTCGAAGTTTCATTTCAGCAGTGTCTCGATCCCGACGCTGGTGGCCAATCTGTTATTGGGTTACGACTTACCGGTGGGTGGGGATGCGTTGCGGCTGGCGCTTGGCGATAAGGGTCAGACCGCGCGTATCTGGCTGCCCCACGGGGGCGTGCCATTGGCGTCCAAAGCGCCCCAGGCGCGATTCAGCCGCCTATTCGATGACCACTGTGCATCGCTCATTGAAGCGCTGGCTTTGGTCTCCGGGCTGTCTGAAAAGGTGTTCTGGAGCAACCTTGGCCACTATGTGGAGTTTGTGGGGAAGACCTGCTCCCGGCACCCGGAATTTACTGGCGCGGGTGAGCCGCTGCTGGATTATCTCGACACCAGGACGCTTCCCGATGGGCGGCGCAATCCGCTCTACCAGCCGGTACGTTATCTTGAACTGGGCGCTGAGACGCCGTCCAGGGTGAGGCGCCTGTGCTGCATCAAATACAGGTTGCCCGGCGAACCCCTGTGTGGCGGCTGCCCACTCAAACCTGAAAACAAGCCGACCAAGCGTCGGCGCTAACCCCCGAATCGCCAAGGAGCCCTATTCATGGAGTTGTTGAGGATTGTCTGGCGTGATTACCGCTGGCCCTTCGTGGCGGTGGTGGTGCTCAGCCTGGTCAGCGCTGGCCTTGGCATCGGGGTCATTGCCTATATCAATGAACGGATGCTAGGCACCTTCGCTGATCCCTGGCGAATCCTGCCTGAGTTTCTGGCGCTGGTGGCGTTGTTGCTGGCGATCACCCTGGCCTCGCAATTAGCCTTGACCACCCTGGGTCACCACTTCGTCTATAGGCTGCGGGGGCAGCTGATCAAGCGCATTCTGGATACCGATATCGAGCGTATCGAACAGATTGGCAGTGCACGGTTGCTGGCCAGCTTATCCAGTGACGTGCGCTATATCACTGTGGCCTTCGTGCGCCTGCCGGAGTTGGTGCAGGGTGGGGTGCTGACGGCGGGCGTGACCCTTTATCTGGCCTGGCTCGCCCCTGCCATGCTGGCCGTGACGGCGCTCTGGGTGATCTTTACGATTCTGGTGGGCATGCGCCTGGTAGCGAAGGTCTATCGGCACATGGCCAAGCTGCGCGATGCTGAAGACCGCCTCTATGAGGACTACCAGTCGGTGATCGAAGGGCGCAAAGAACTGGCGCTCAATCGCGACCGCGCCGAGTGGCTGTACCGTGACGTTTACACCCCCAACGCCGAAGCGTATCGCCACCATATCATTCGCGGCGATACCTACCATCTCAGCGCGGTGAACTGGTTCAACATCATGATGCTGGGCGCCATCGGCGTGGTGTTCTTCCTGGCCAATGGCCTCGGCTGGTCGTCGGCGCAGGTGGCGACCACCTTCTCGCTCACGCTGCTATTTCTGCGCGCGCCGCTGATTCAGGCCATTGGCGCCTTTCCGCCGCTGATCAACGCCCGGGTAGCGTTCGAAAAAATTAGCTCGCTCGATCTGGCCGAACACCACGAACCGTTCGGACATTCTACCCAGCGTCATGAGTGGCAAACGCTGGCGCTGGATCAAATCACCTATCGATACCCCGCGGAAGAGGCGCGGCCGGGTTTTGCCATTGGCCCTATTGATCTGACGTTAAAACGCGGCGAGGTGCTATTTCTGATCGGCGGTAACGGCAGCGGCAAGTCGACCCTGGCAAGGCTTCTGACTGGGCTATACCAGCCCCAAAGCGGCTGCATCCGGGTCGATGGCAGGCCTCTGCAAGAGGAAGACTGGACAACCTATCGTCAGCACATCTCGGCTATCTACACCGATCTGCACCTGTTTGACCGCTTGATCGGCCCGGCGGGCGAGTCACCCGACCCGGCGCTGATGGAAGAGTGGTTGGCAGCGCTGGGCATGCACAGCAAGCTCGATTTTGACGGCGATCGAGTCACCAACGCCAACCTCTCCCAGGGGCAGCGGAAGCGCCTGGCGATGCTGCTGGCGGTGGCCGAGCAGCGCGACCTCTTGCTGCTCGACGAGTGGGCTGCCGACCAGGACCCGCAATTCCGGCGGGTGTTCTACCGTGAACTACTCCCCCAACTAAGGGCACTCGGCAAGACGCTGGTGGTCATCAGCCACGATGATCATTACTTCGACCAGGCCGACCGCCTGCTGGAAATGCGCCAGGGGCATTTGGTCGAACTCACCGGTGACCAGCGGGAAGCCGCCAGCCGCGATGCAGTGGCCCGGGTGAATGAGTAGTCATTGATGTGAGTCGCTCGGCTAAGCCGCGCCCTGGTGATGGCGAAGTATCCAGTTTTCCAGTTAGAAGATTAAGGCCCCAGATGCCAGCACTTGGCACCGCCAGCCTTGACGCTTTTATTACCGGGACATATATTTCAACATATACTTGCTGACAAAGGGTGTGTCATGGGCCAGGTGACGATTTATATCGATGATAATACCGAGAAGAAGATGGCGGCGGCGGCCAAGGCGATGAATATCTCCAAGAGCAAATGGATTACTAATCTGATCAAAGAAGAGGTTGCCAATGAATGGCCACAGGCGGTGGTCGAACTGGCGGGGGCTTGGGATGAGTTTCCGTCCCTGGAGGAGATGCGGGCAGGAACCGGCACCGATCATCAGCGGGAACCACTTTGATGTATGTGCTTGACACCAATACGCTCATCTACTTCTTCAAAGGCATGGGCAATGTCGCCGATACCCTCTTGTCAAAAAAGCCTGGCGATATTGGCATACCTGCGATTGTGTTGTACGAGTTGGAGCTTGGTATTGCAAAATCGTCTGCTCCCAAAAAGAGAGCGATGCAGCTCGACAAACTGATCGACACTGTACAAATTCTTGTGTTTTCCACACCCGAATCCAAAGCCTCAGCGCAAATTCTCGCGACCCTGGAAAAGCAGGGAACTCCTATCGGCCCCTACGACACGCTGATAGCCGGTACTGCGCTCGCCAACCGAGGCACATTAGTAACCCACAATACTGGGGAATTTAAACGCATTAAGAAACTGGTGGTTGAAGATTGGTACTAGCTGGGTGCGCGGTATCGCTCGGCTAAGCCGCGCCCCGATTATGGCGAAGCTGAAAGAGATCATAATTGGCCTGCATGGATAGCCAGAACTCGGCGCTTCCGGCATGCAATTTTTCCAGAGCCAATGCCATTTCAGGTGTGACGGAGGCGCTGCCATTAATTACCCGGTTCAGGGTGTTGCGGTGGCAGCCGAGTTGTTCAGCGACCGATGCCACGCTGCCAATCTTGTGGCCGTCTTCATCCTCAATCAGACGTTGCCGGATAATGCGACCCGGATGTGAGGGGTTATACATCGCCATGGTTTGTTCTCCCATCAGTGATAATCATCATAGTCCAGCAGGTAAACATTACCGTCTCGGAACTCGAAGAACAGCCGCCAGTTACCCGACACCTTGATGGCATACTGGCCGTCCAGTTTTCCAGTTAGAGGGTGAAGGCCCCAGTTGCCAGCCGCTATATCGTCTAGACTCGTGGCTGCGTCCAGTACGGTCAGACGATCACGGAGACGGTCGACATGATCGGCACGAACGCCCTTGGTGCTGCCTTTTTCAAAAAGCAGTTTTAGTCCCTTATGCTTGATGCTTTTAATCATCCATCGTACCGGCTTATACCTAACTAGTTTTTATTTATTGTAGTGTGTCGCGCGACAATGTGCAATGCTGGGCTAAGTGCGCTTATCTTCACTTCGCTGACCTGCCATAGGCTCTGAAGTGAATGTGGACATTGACACTGCCTCTAAATTGAAAAAGAATAAGAATCATTTTCGAAGCAGTGGGGCACTTTTTATATGGCGGCGGCACCCCGATCAGCCGAGCCTGCGGCTTACCATACCGGCTGTCGAGACTCCCTCGGTCAGCTGTATCACCACCATCAACCCTGGCTGCAGCAGCTGCTCAGCCAGCGGTTGGGGTGCAGTGAGTCAGCGGCGGATCTGGCCCAGGATGCGTTTGTGCGGTTACTGAAAACACCCCGCCATCTGGATAGTTTCGACGGTGCCAGAGCCTATCTCAGCCGTATGGCTAAAGGGCTATGCGTGGATCATTGGCGCCGCCAGGATATCGAGCGTGCCTGGCAGCAATCTCTGGCGGCCAGTGCCGAGGCGCATTTGCCCTCTGCCGAACACCAGCAAATTGTCATCGAAACACTGTGCGAAATAGACCGCATGCTGGCGCGGCTACCCGAGAAAGTCGCCAGCGCCTTTCTTGCCTCCCAACTGCACGGCAAACCCTATCGCCAGATTGCTGAAGAACTGGGCGTTTCCGAACGTATGGTTAAGAAGTACATGGCTCAAGCCATGCTGCAATGCGCACTGATCGAAACCGGTTTCGAGGCCAGCCTCTAACATGGTTTCTGTTGCTCGCCCTGATGACGCCGCCAAGCGCCGCGCTTTGGCCGAAGCCGCCGAATGGTTTGTCGAGTGGCACGCGGGGGAGCTCTCTTCAGATCAGTTTGAACGCTGGCAAGCGTGGTTAGACGACAGCGATACCCACCGCTGGGCCTGGGAGCAAGTGGAAGTCGTCAGCCGTCGTTTTACCGCCAACCTGGATGAGGCGGAGCGTGACACAGCCGACCGGGTCATCAGCTCGGCGCGGCATCGACGGCGAGGGCGGTGGCACCTGCTGAGTGGGCTCTCTAGCCTGGCGATTGCGGCCGTGCTGCTCGGGCTTTCCTGGCAGTGGACGCCCTTGCCCCAGTGGGTGGCCTACTGGGGCGCCGACTACCGCACCGCTACTGGCGATATCACCCGCATCGAACTGGACGACGGCACTCAAGTGTGGCTAAGTAGCGCCTCGGCGCTGGACGTGGACTACGACCGCCAGCGTCGCCGACTGCAGCTAGTGGCGGGCGAAGTGCTGATTACGACCGGCAAAGACCCCGAACGACCATTTTATGTCGATACCCGGAGTGCCCGGCTAACGCCCTTGGGCACCCGCTTCAGCGTGCGCCAACACCAAACCGACGAACTGCTGGCAGTGTTTGAGGGCGCCGTGGCGATCCAGACCCTGGGCGATGCTCAGCATGCGAGCCAGCGGCAGGTGGTCAATGCCGGGCAGCAGGCCCGCTACGCTGCTGACCGCATTGGGGAACTCGCCCCCGCCGAAGGCCGTCGGGAAGCCTGGGCCAACGGCATTCTGCTGGCTGAGAACATGTCGCTTAAAAACTTCGCCGCGGCTCTTAGCCGCCATCACCGTGGCCACCTTGAGGTCGACCCGGCGGTGGCAGATCTCACCCTTCTCGGCGCTTTCCCGCTCGATGACTTGGAGCGCTCCCTGAACATGGTCGAGACCACGTTGCCGGTAAAGGTGCGCCGGGTAATGCCCTGGTGGATCAAAATCGAGGCAGGCGAAGCAAGCCCCAGCCAAGAATAAAAAGAGAAAAATTGGTTTTTCGGGTTCCCCTTTTTCGCGCTGGCTCGATTCCCCTATATAAGCAGCCAAAAACCATCTGCAAGGGGAACCGATATGCCGCAACAGCACTCTGCATTCTATCCATCGCTAACCGCCACTCGTCAGCACCCAAGGCGCCGCCGCGCCCTCGTGCTGGCAGTCCACATCGCCGCCGCCGGTTTGCTAGTCACGCCGCTACCTGCCATGGCGCAGACCAGCCAGCAGCAAACGCGTCAGTACGATATTCCCGCGGGCCCGGTCAGCACGGCAGTTAACCGCTTTGCCGCCGAGTCAGGCGTTTTTATCAGCGGCGCCGGTGAGCTAGGGGAAGGCCGCCAAAGCCCTGGCCTGCAAGGCCAGTATCGCGTCGATGAAGGGCTAGAAAAGTTGCTAAACGGCACCAGCCTGAAGGCCACGCGCCAGGGCGACGGCAGTTATCGGTTGGAGGAACGGTCTGATGAGGTGGCGCTGTCCGCGATGGAAGTGACCGGAGAGCGACTGCCTTTCGGCATGACCGAAAACAGCAATTCCTATACAAGTGAAAGCGCTACTATCGGCTTAGGTCCTCAGTCGGTGAAGGAAACGCCTCAGTCCGTTAGCGTTGTGACGCGAGAGCGCTTGGATGACCAGGGCACTACCTCACTATCTGAAGCAATGCGAAATGTCACAGGCATTACTGTAAATGAGTATGGCCCCAATCAGTACGTGATCAAGGCTCGTGGCTATAATATCGATTCTTTTCTCATGGATGGCAGTCCAGTTCAGGATGCAGGCAGCGCCTGGGAAAGCGCTGGGGTATTCGATACGGCTTTGCTTGATCGTATTGAAGTGCTGCGCGGCCCTGCTGGCATTCTCCATGGAGCTGGCGAGCCTAGCGGCACTATCAACCTAGTTCGTAAACGCGCTTTGGCTGAGAGCCAAACCTCGATTTCCCTTTCCGCAGGTACGGATAATGCTTATCGCGGCGTTGTCGATGTTACCGGCGCGCTAGACAGCGAAGGACGAGTGCGAGGCCGCTTCGTTGGTCTCTACGATGATAGAGACTCTTTTATTGATCACGTTTACTCAGAGAATCAAATCGGTTACGGCACGCTTGAGTTCGATTTATCTCCCGAAACGACACTCTCAATGGGCGTTACTACACAAGATGAAGAGTTTCGTCCTCATTCTGGGTTACCGGCATACAGTGATGGCACCCTACCGAATGTAGACCGCTCGACCTACCTCGGATCCGATTGGGATAAGCAAACAGGAGACGCGCAACGCTATTTTGTAGAACTTGAGCATCGCCTAGCTAACGGTGGCGAAATAACCTTTAAGGCTAATCGCCTGGATCGCGATGCAAGCCTGAGAAAAAGCAGTGAAGGGGTTCTAGTCGCTGATCAAAACACAGGCGATTTTGGTATTCGTCAGATCGCATGGGATCTGGAGAAGCAGGATGATTATATAGAGACACAGGTTAGCTCTCCTTTTCAATTGGCTGGAGCGAGTCATGAAACTGTATTTGGTGCCAGCTATCAAAAAAGCGAGTTAAGTAATGAATGGGTCTACGGTGCTCCTCAATATCTTCCCCAGAATCTGTTCGACCCAAACAATAACCGCACAGAACCAGATTTTGACGGCACCCCAGGTAGAACTGAACTTAATATCGAACAATATGCTTCCTACGGTCATTTTCGATTCAATATGTTAGATGATTTTACACTTGCGCTTGGTGGCCGTATCAATTGGTGGGAAACCAGTAATTTTCTTGGTGGTGAAATGTCCGGTGATGATGGTACCGAATTTATCCCCTATACCGGTTTAATCTATCGCCTCAACGAAGAGCTCAATTTATACACAAGCTACACTGGTATTTTTGCGCCACAAACGGCTATAGGAAATGATGGCAACCCCATCAAGCCAAGAGAGGGTGAGCAATACGAGGCCGGTATTAAGGGCTCACACGCTGAGGGTGACTTGAACTGGCATGCTGCTGTTTTCCGTATCGAAGACACCAATCGCGCTTACAGCGATCCTAATAATCCTGGCTTCTCGATTCCTATCGGCGAAGCAAAGAGTGAAGGCTTCGAATTAGAAGTTAGCGGCCAACTGCTGCCTCGGTGGGATCTCACCGCTGGTTATGCTTATACGCAGACTGAGTTCGTAAGAGACGCTGGTTCAGAAGGACTCACACTCTCGCCTGACACACCCGAGCATAGTTTCAACCTATGGTCACGTTATCGCTTTAGCGAGAATCCAAACCAGGGGTGGCGCCTTGGTGCTGGCATAAATACAGTCAGCAGTGTTTACGCTGAAAGCGGTGATGCTCGTATAGAGCAAGGCGGCTATACCACTGTTTCAGCCATGGTCGGCTATCGGGTCAATAAAAATTTGGACATCTCTTTTAATGGCAACAACCTAACCGATAAAGAATATTACTCCACAGTTCGAGGAGAAACCAAGCATAACTATTATGGTGCTCCACGCAATTTCATGATGACGATGGAATATGACTTCTAAAAATTAAACTTTAACATTCATTTTTTCAGCCCTGCGCCACCAGGGCTGAATAATATTTCGTCATTAAAAACTAAAAATTCACATAGTTAATATAAAAAATGAAAATTTTATTCAAAATAAACTAAGCTACCTCCTGAAAGGCATTACTGTGAAATCTTTAAATTTCATTTCTAGAAAATGGCGCTTTACTGCTTTTATGGCATGTTTTTCATTAATAGCCAACTCATCAATGGCAGCTAAAGCGCCCTCTTCCATTTCCGTTTTTGATTGGACCATTGCAGAAACACTTCTCTCACTTGAACCTGACTCTGCATCACTAGGTAATATTGATGCTTTCCACACATGGACTGGCGCTGAATATAAAGATACCGACATCACCGATATTGGAATACAGACTTTTCCAAATATGGAACTGCTCAGTAATATTTCACCAGAGCGAATACTTCTTTCTCCTAGCCAGACACGCTTAGGCCAAAGGTTACAGGATATTGCACCTACTACTATTATCCAATCCTATCCCTATGTCAGCAATAGACACCACAGCCTGTGGGCAAGTCTCGATGCATTCACCCTTGAGATTGGCAAAGCCATCAATCAAAGGGAAGAAGCGGAAAAGCTGATATCGAACACCCGATCTCATCTCGATGCATTGAAAAACGAGATAACACCTCAGTCACCTTTGCTCATCGTTCAGCTAGTCAACGAACATTATGTCCGCGTATATGGTGACAACAGTATGTTTCAGGGCGTACTTAAACAGTTGGGTTTAAGTAACTCATGGACAGAAAAAACCAATCAGTGGGGCTATTCACTGGTAAGCATCAGGGAGCTTTTTAATGTGGAAGAAGCAAGGCTGGTTGTTCTCGAGAGTGCATTCCCAGTAGGTATAGAAAACCGTATCGATACTAGTGGTATGTGGCGCTATTTGCCCAGCGTTCAGCGGGATGATTATGTCGTTTTGCCATCTACTTTTTGGATAGCCGGCGTTCACCCCTCCGCCCTCCGCTTCGCCGAGGCCCTTGTTGAGGCTCTGGCAGCGCCTGCTGAGCCTGAGCCCGCTGCTTCATCGGGGCACTGACCCGCATTGCGTTTTCCCGGCATTGGTAAATGGTTATTAAATAAGAAAAACTAATACCCCATTAGCAGGATGATTTTTAGTTATCAGTGCTGCCCGTTACCTTAGTGCCAGGATTTATCAACACGACGCTAATTCCGGCAATGGGAGCAGGGCAATGTGGGAAAGTTATATCACCGGACTGGTGGTGTGCGGCGGGATTATCATGGCGATTGGGGCGCAGAACGCCTATATTCTGGGGCTGGCGATTCGCCGCGAGTACCACTGGTGGTCGGCGGGACTTTGCATAAGCGCGGATATTATTCTGCTCACGTCGGGCATGTTTGGCGTAAGCGCATTCCTGCTGACGATGCCCAGCGCTATGGAGGTCATGCGCTGGGTGGGTGTGGTGTTTTTAAGCTGGCTGGCGGCGCAGGCGTTGTTTAGAGCCGTTAGCGGGCGGCAGGGGCTTAACGCGGAAGCGGGCAAGGCGCGCAGTTTAACCAAAGTGATTTTCGCGACCCTTGCCGTGACCGTGCTCAATCCTCAGGTCTACCTGGACACGTTGCTGCTGATACCCGCCATTGGCGCTCAGCAGGAGAGCGCCGGGGTTTTTGTGGCGGGGGCCTCCACCGCCTCCATACTGTGGTTTAGCTTGCTGGCCTGGGGCGGTGCCGCACTGTCGCCTTGGCTTTCAAAGCCCATTGCGTGGCGCACTATCGATGGCCTGATTGGTTTGATGATGGCTGGGATTGCCGTGCATCTTGCGCTTAACGCCAGCTAGTCATCCGTGGCGACTAAAATAGGCCTCCATCACTGCGGTAACCTTGTCGATATCTTCATCGCTGATATCGCGGTGTGCGACGAGGCGCGTGGCGTAGAGTAGTTCAATCAAAATGCCGTGCTCTTTGAGCCAGGCGGAGAGCGGCTGAACGTGTTCGTCGGGAAAGTGCGCGAATACCATGTTAGTTGCCTGGGAGGTAATCTCGACGCCCGGCAACCTCGCCAAACCTTCTGCCAGGCGCGCTGCACGGCGGTGATCGTCGGCTAAGTCCGCCATGTGATGATCCAACGCATACTGACAGGCAGCGGCGATAATGCCTGACTGGCGCATGCCGCCACCCACCACTTTACGCCAGCGCCGTGCGCGGTCGATCAGTGCTTGCGAACCCACCAGGGCCGAGCCAATAGGGGTGCCCATGCCTTTTGAAAAGCATAGCGACACGCTGTCAAACGGTAGGCACAGTTGCTTGAGCGAGGTCTCGGTGGCAACAGCAGCATTGAATAGTCGTGCACCGTCCAGATGCGTTGCCAGGCCGCGCTCGCGTGCCAGTTCGGTGGCCTTCAATACGTAGTCGGCAGGCAGCACTTTGCCGCCAATGGTGTTTTCCAGCGCCAGTAGCTTGGTGCGTGCAAAGTGAAAATCGTCGGCTTTGATGACAGCGCTGATTTTCTGCAGCGGCAGCGAACCATCGGCTGCGTTCTCAATGGGCTGTGGCTGAATGCTGCCCAAGACCGCTGCACCGCCGCCTTCGTAGCGATAAGTATGGGCCGACTGCCCAACGATGTACTCATCGCCGCGCTCGCAGTGGGCCATGAGCGCCACCAGGTTGCTTTGTGTGCCACTGGGAAACAGCAACGCGGCTTCTTTACCTGCCTGCTCGGCCAGATTGGCTTGAAATGCGTTGACCGTCGGGTCATCGCCCCACACATCGTCACCCACAGGGGCGGCCATCATGGCGTCTTTCATGGCAGAGGAGGGGCGGGTTACCGTGTCACTGCGTAGATCAATCATGGGCATCTCCTGAGCGGCGGGATTAATGACGACAACATTTTCTTGAGCATACTGCATGCCGTACAAGCGCGAAAAGCGCTACGCTAGCGTAAAGACTTGGATAAGGCGTTAATAATGGCAGCACCCGACCTTAAGCTCCGTGCCCTGGAGCGCAACGACCTGCGTTTCGTTCACCAGCTCAATAACAACCAGAGCATCATGTCGTACTGGTTTGAAGAGCCTTATGAGTCCTTTGATGAGCTGGAGGAACTGTACAACAAGCATATCCATGACAATGCCGAGCGGCGTTTCGTTGCCGAGGACAGTAGGGGCAACGCCATTGGCCTGGTCGAGTTAATTGAAATTAATTATATTCACCGTAGCGCGGAGTTTCAGATCATTATTGCGCCGGACTATCAGGGCCAAGGCTTTGCTCGGACCTTGATTCACCAAGCGTTGCATTATTCCTTTACCATCCTGAATTTACACAAGATATTTCTGATCGTGGCAGTGGAAAACATTAAGGCGATCCACCTGTATCAGCAGAGCGGCTTTGTGGAGGAAGGGCATCTGGTGCAGGAGTTTTTTATCAATGGCAAATACCGCGACGTAAAACGCATGTATATCCTGCAGGAAGCTTTCCTGGCGCAGTTGACCGATACCGACAGCTCAGATCTATTGGACTTATAAAAAACGCCTCATCAAGAGGCGTTCGTCACTAGCTTAGGTAAGCCGCGATGGCATCTACCGCAGCGCGCTGTTTCTCGGCGCGCGAGGCCCATACGTCGAGAACATCAACGTTGGCCCCGTTGAGTGATAACGGCATGGCGTTGACTCCTGAGTGGCGAGTGGAAACGTGGTGTTACAGAAATAGCCGCCTGCTGTATCGCAACATGGTTAGCGGAAAAACGATATTAAGGACTTTTTTACCCGCAATCTAGTACTTAAAACGTAGTCTTTTGGCTTACGTGTGTAAGCATATTCTTACAATTCTGGCTTAAACAGGCTATGTCATTGGATGGAAAAGCTTTTCACAAGATGAAAAAGCCGAGCATAAGCTCGGCTTCGATTATTCTCTTTTGGTCTAACGGGGCAAGGAATAAGTCAATGACTCGCAATAATCCGCGAGGGCATCACTGGCGGCGCGTTGCCAATATGCGCGCTGTGTCCAGAAATTGAGTACTTCGCTATCCCGCGTCGAGAATACATTGGATATAGACATGTGTGGCCCTCCTATTCGGACTACAACGTCAGTATAGCGACTTTGCTGCACTGCAGCAAAGTATTTTCAAACGGTCGTATTGGCACCGCCATTAGGGATCGGGCGGTGTTGGGTTTTGCCTTGATTAAAGAAAGGAGAAAATGGATGCGGTTGCGAATTTTATCGGACCTTCATCTGGAGTTTTTTGACGGTCACCGAGAATTGCCTGATGTTGAGGCCGATGTCGTCGTGCTGGCCGGAGATATCCATCGCCAGTGTGAAGGCTTGGCCTGGGCCCGGCAGCGCTTTCCTGACACGCCGATTATCTATGTACCCGGCAACCATGAGTTTTACGGGACTTGCCTGCCATTATTGCGTGAAGAGCTGGCGCTCGAAGCCGAACGGCTCGATATTGAGCTTCTGGACAATCGTGCCGTCACCCTCAATGGGGTGCGTTTTTACGGCACAACGCTATGGACAGACTTTGCCCTTTACGCTGACAACCCGACACGTAATCCAGAAGACACGGTCACAAAAGCGAAGCGCTATATGCCTGATTTTCGTATTGTCGAATCACATCCCGGTACCATCATGACCCCCGGGGCAAGTAAAGCGCTGCACCAAGAGGCCTTGAACTGGCTGACAGCGTCACTCGACGATCAGTTTGACGGCCCCAAGGTCGTGGTTAGCCACCATGCCCCAATGCGTGAATGCATCCCTGACCAGTACACAGGCGATACGCTTTCGCCTGCATTTGCATCTCATCTTCCACAGCTAATGGGCAAAATGCATTTATGGGTACACGGCCATGTCCATGAGCCAGTCGATATGTGCCGCGAGGGCACAAGAATTATTGCCAATCCTGGCGGCTATCCTGATGAGTTCAGCCCGCCGCTGTTTAAGTCAGATTGGGTGGTGGGCCTGTAAGTCTCCAGAATGACCACGATGCGACAAGAATAAAAACTGACTAGACTCGAATAAGAGCGCGAATTTAGACTACCGCTCGCTTGCGGGGCAAGGCACTTCCCGCCGTTATTCAGCAATCTGGAGAGCATGGCCATGGAAATTCTCGAATCGGTACTCGGCCCGCTGCGTGATGGCCTTTATGCCGTCATGATGCCGGTCAGCGACTTTATCTGGAGCTATATTCTGGTGTACCTGCTGTTGGGCGCCGGTGTGTGGTTCACGATCATCACCCGTGGCATGCAGTTTCGTATGTTCGGCCATATGGCCCGCGTCACGGTAACGGCCCGGGGCGCCGGCGAAGGGGTGAGCGGTTTTCAGGCCTTTGCTACATCAATGGCGGCGCGTATTGGTACCGGCAACCTTGCCGGTGTGGCGCTGGCGTTATGGATTGGCGGCCCGGGGGCGATTTTCTGGATGTGGGTGACGGCGCTGGTGGGCTTCGCAACCGCTTTCATCGAATCCACGCTGGCCCAGGTTTACAAACACCGTAATGAAGATGGCGTATTTCGCGGCGGGCCTGCCTACTATATCGAACGCTGCCTGGGATGGCGCTGGCTGGGGTCGCTCTTTGCGGTATTTTTGATTATTGCCTATGGCCTGGCATTCAACGCTGCCCAGTCCAACACCATAGCCCAGGGCATGAATGGCGCCTTTGGCGTACCCAATTGGTTAACCGGGGTCGTTATTGCGGTCCTGGCGGGCCTGGTGATTTATGGCGGGCTCAAGTCCGTAGCGCGTACCGCTGAGAAAATCGTCCCCGTCATGGCGATTGCCTATCTGCTGGTCGCGCTGTGGATTCTGTTTGCCAACCTCTCCGCTGTGCCGGATATGCTCTCGCTGATTGTGATGAGCGCCTTCGGGTTTGGTCCTGCCGTGGGTGGCGCCGCGGGCTATGCGATCAAGGCAGCGATGGAAAACGGCATCAAGCGCGGTCTGTTTTCCAACGAAGCCGGTATGGGGTCGACGCCCAACGCCGCTGCCCAGGCCACGGTCAAACACCCTGCCGCCCAGGGGCTGGTTCAATCGTTCGGGGTGTTTGTCGATACCATCGTGATCTGCAGCTGTACGGCGGTCGTGATCCTGCTTTCCGGCGTGTACGAACGGCTACTGTCTGAATCAGCGGGGGATAGCATCGAAGGTATTCAGCTTACCCAGGACGCCATGGTCGATCACCTGGGTGGCTTCGGGGAAATCTTTATCGCCGTGGCCATCTTCTTCTTCGCTTTCACCTCGATTCTGGCCAACTTCTCGTTTTCTGCGGTGAATATCGAGTACCTGTTCCGCCGTCATGCGCAAAAAGCGGTCACCGTCTTTAAAGTTGTCATCATCGCCATGGTGCTCATTGGTTCAGTGGCCGAGCTCAGCGTGGTATGGGACTTCGCCGACCTGGCGATGGGGCTGATGGCCACCACCAACCTGTTTGCCATCCTGATCATGGGGCCCATCGCCGTGTCGGTGCTCAAAGACTACGAGCGCCAACGCCGGGAGGGCATCAAAGAGCCGGTCTTTCATCCCTCGGTGCTCAAACGCCCCGAGCTGGTCGATGACGATGTATGGCCGGTAAAAGAGACAAAGTCCTGACCATAAAAAGGAAAGACGATCAGCATACATCAGGGCGGCTAGGCCGCCCTGTTTAATGATGGGGTTCAACCAGCAGCCCACAGGAGGGCGCCGCCCAGCGTGTGTCGGCGGTGAACACCACGTCGCAAACCACGGGGGAATAGTAACGCCTGACTTCTTCATCGACTTTCGCCCGCAGCTTGTCCTGGGCCGCAATGGAAATGTCAGGGGTAGTGGGTAATACCACGTGCACAATGACATACAGCAGGCGACCGGGGCGTACCATGCGCACGCGCACTTCTTGAGTCTCGATATCCGCCAGTGCACGCCCGACGGCCTGATGAACTGGCTCTGCAAGGGCTTCTTCTGGCGTCTTGTTGAGCAGTTCCTTCAATGCCTGGGAGGCCATGCGCACCGGTACCCCCATGCACAAGACAACTACGGCAATGACCAGCAGCGGGTCGATATAAGTGAGTACGCTTTGCCAATTGAGCTTTTCGAAGATCAGCACCAGGCAAAAAGCAGCCAGGACCGATGCTGAAATAACGCTGTTGACGACCCAGTTCGCTTTGTCGGCTTCCACCAGCGGGCTGCTGACCGAGCGCAGACTGCGGTGCATGACCCAGGCTGTCAGCGAGCACGCGGCGGTCGCAAAGAGGGCATAAGCGATGGCGATACCTGCCGCAATAGCGCGCCCGCCCGTCAGCAACGCCGCAATGGCATCCACCAGGGCGAATATCGACACGCCAAAAATCAGCAGTCCCTTGCACAGGTTCACCAGCGACTCAAAGTAGCTGTAGCCGAACGGGTACGACTCGCTATCCGGGCGGGTGGCAAGGCGGCTGACCTTGATGGTGACCAGCGCCACGCCGAAATAGATCAGGTTGAACAATCCATCCAGCAGAATCGCCTGGGAATTGGAGGCCAGTGTGGCGGCAATGCCTGCACAGCCGATCAGCAATGCCATGAAGGCGGAAAAGGCTAAGGTACGAGACTCGGTTTTCATGACGCCACTGCCCTGTGAGCTTGATAAAAGCGACAGTATAACAGCAGCGCGCGTTAACGAGGGGGATGGCACTACCCCTCAATCCATACTTCCTCACCTTTGAACTCGACCTTCCAGGTACGCAGTTTGACGTCCTCATCCTCCAGGCACTGCCCATCTTCCAGGCGGAAGTGCTGCTTATAGATGGGCGAGGCGACCACCGCCTCGCCCTTAAGGTCGCCCACAATCCCCCGGGCAATCACGTTGGCGTTTGAAAAAGGATCGTGATGATCCAGCGCGAAAAGCTCATTTCCCTGGTCGGGAAGATAAAAGATCGCCACCTGGGCGGCGCCGTCTGGGGTTTTAAGCCAGGCGGCCACGCCGGAGAACGCCACCAGATCGGCTCGGGTGCAGACTTTTTGCCACGTCATAGTGTTTTCGGAATCCACAGTGTCCATCGCTTTTTTCATTGCCGTTGCGGTCATGAGGTACCTCGTTTTTATTCAGAGTCAGTCAACGCGTCGATCAAGCGGGACGAAGCTGGCCGCGCTCACTGGTCATGATGATCGACGGGTCGGGGCGGTCGTCGTTGACGAAGCTTCTGAAGCGCTTGAGCTTCTCTGGTTCGCTAATGGCATCCGCCCATTCGCACTGGTAGGTATCCACCACGGTCTGCATCTGATGCTCCAGCTCGTCGTTGATGCCCAGGCTGTCTTCCAGGATGACTTCCTTGAGGTAGTCGAGGCCGCCGTCGAGGTTTTCACGCCATACCGAGGTACGCTGGAGGCGATCGGCGGTACGCACGTAGAACATCAGGAAGCGGTCAATGGTGCGGTACAGCTGCTCGTCGTCCAGGTCGGTGGCGAACAGTTCGGCGTGGCGCGGGCGCATGCCGCCGTTGCCGCACACATAAAGGTTCCAGCCGTTTTCCGTGGCGATAATGCCGATATCCTTGCTTTGCGCCTCGGCACACTCGCGGGTGCAGCCAGATACACCAAACTTGATCTTGTGCGGCGAGCGCAGCCCCTTGTAGCGGTTCTCCAACTGGATCGCCATGCCTACGCTGTCCTGCACGCCGTAACGACACCAGGTGCTGCCCACGCAGGACTTCACGGTGCGCAGCGACTTACCGTAGGCGTGGCCGGTCTCGAAGCCGGCTTCGATCAGCTCGCCCCAGATATCCGGCAGGTCTTCCAGGCGTGCGCCGAAAAGGTCGATGCGCTGGCCGCCGGTGACTTTGGAATAGAGGCCGTATTTCTTGGCGACTTCGCCGAGCACGATCAGCTTGTCGGGGGTTATTTCACCACCGGCGACACGCGGCACCACCGAATAGGTGCCGTTTTTCTGCATGTTGGCCATGAAGGTGTCGTTGGTGTCCTGGAGCGGCACGTGGGCGGCGTCGGTGATCGGCTCGTTGAAGCAGGAGGCGAGAATCGAGGCCACGGCGGGCTTGCAGATATCGCAGCCCAGCCGGTGGGTATCGTCGTTGCCGTGCTTGCCAATCAGCTCGCTGAAGGTCTTGATACCCTCAACACGCACGATGTCGTAAAGCTCCTGGCGGGTGAAGGCAAAGTGCTCGCAGATCGATTTATCGACTTCCACGCCCCGGGCTTCCAGTTCATGATCCACCACGCTTTTGAGCAGCGCCGTGCAGCCACCGCAGCCGGTGCTGGCTTTGGTGACGCCTTTGACACCGCCGAGGTCGACGGCGCCGTCATCGATGGTGGCGCAAATATCGCCCTTGGTAACGTTGTGGCACGAGCAGATGGTGGCGGTTTCCGGCAGTGCACCAGGGCCGAGCGTGGGCGCGGCGCCACTGCTTTGCGGCAGAATCAGCGAGGCGGGTTCGTCGGGCAGCTCAATGCCGTTGGCGTAATACTGCAGCAGGGTATCGTAGGCGGCGTTATCGCCCACCAGCATGGCGCCCAGCAGCTTCTTGCCGTCGCTGGATACCACCATCTTGCGGTACACCTGGGTCAACGGGTCGAGGTAGCGGAACATCCGCGCCCCCGGATTCTGGTTGCCGTGGGCGTCGCCAATCGAGCCCACATCCACGCCGAGCAGTTTGAGCTTGGTGCTCATGTCCGCGCCGCCAAAGCGGGTATTGCCGTCGGTCAGCGTGGCGAGCGCCGCCTTGGCCATCTGATAGCCGGGGGCGACCAGGCCGAAAATGCTCTGGTTCCACAACGCCACTTCGCCAATCGCAAGAATCGCAGGGTCGCTGGTGCGGCATTGATCGTCGACCACCACGCCGCCGCGCTCGCCGATGTCCAGGTCGCAGTCCCGGGCCAACTGGTCGCGGGGGCGAATCCCGGCGGAAAACACGATCAGGTCGGTTTCCAGCACCTTGTCGTCCTGGAAGACCATGCGGTGATGGCTGTTGTCGCCGTCTTCGATGCGCTGGGTGGCGCGCTCGGTGAGCACCTGCACGCCCAACGCCTCGATTTTTTCGCGCAGCAGCTCGCCGCCTTCGTTATCCACCTGCATGGGCATCAACCGCGAGGCAAATTCCACCACGGCGGTATCGAGGTTCAAACCGCGCAGCGCATTGGCGGCCTCCAGGCCCAGCAGACCGCCGCCGACCACCACGCCGTTAGTGGCGTTTTCCGCCGCTGCGCGAATGTCGTCCAGATCATCCAGGGTGCGATACACCAGGCAGCCGTCACGGTCGTTGCCGGGAATCGGCGGCACAAAGGGGTAGGAGCCGGTGGCCAGCACCAGCTTGTCGTAGCGGTAGCGGCCCTGGTCGGTCACCACTTCCTGCGCGCCGCGGTCGATCTCGATGACGGCTTCACTGGTGTGCAGCTCCACGCCGCTGGTGGCGTAGTAATCCGCCTCGCAAAGCGCCAGCGAATCGGCATCGCGGCCACTGAAGTATTCGGATAGATGCACTCGGTCGTAGGCCCGGTGGCGCTCTTCGCCGAACACGGTGACCTGATAGCGCTCGAGGGCACCGTTGTCGACCAGCTGTTCGACCAGGTGGTGGCCGACCATGCCGTTACCAATAATAATGAGCTGTTCGGGATTCTTGGAAGACATCATTATGCCGCCTCTGAGGTCGATAAATGGGGTGTGTCGTTCTGCTGATCTTTGAGCACTTCTACGTCGGCGGCGCCGAATAGCAGCGCCTGGCGAGAGGCGCTCAGGTCGGTGCCGGCCAAGGCCTGCTCGAAATACCACGGGCCGTGGCGGGTATCGCCGTACAGCACGGCGCCTTCGAGACGCCCGTCGCGTAACAGCAGGCGGCGGTAGTCGCCGCTTTGCGGGTCCTGGTAACGCAGCTCGTCGTGCTCGGGTCCAGGGTCGGTAGGGCCGAACGCATAAAGCGCAACGCCGCTTACCTTGAGCTTGGTGGCCGTGGGCACTTCGCGGTAGCCGTCGGTGGGTTCACCGCTGAGGGTCGCCGCCAATACCTCGACCTGATGCCAAATCGGCTCGACCAGTCCATAGGTATGCTGCTCAAACTGGCAGCACTCGCCCAGGGCATAAATCGTCGGGTCTGACGTCGTCAGGTACGCATCGACCATCACGGCCCGCTCGGTGGTGAGCCCGGCGTTGCGCCCGATGTCGGCGTTGGGCGTAATGCCCGCGGCGATGATGACGCTATCGGTGGGCAGGCGGCGCCCATCCTTGAGCACCGCGGCGCATACCTGGCCGTTGGCGTCGCCTTCGAGCCTTGCGAGCTGTGCTTGGGTGAGAATGTTCAGCCCGCGCTTTGCCAGCGCGTCTTTGAGTAGATCGGCGGCGGTGGCATCGAGCTGGCGATTCATCAAGCGGTCGCTGCGCTGGAGCACGCTGACGTTCAGCTCGTTGCCGCGCTTGCGCAGCCCTTCAGCGGCTTCCAGGCCCAGTAGGCCACCGCCAATGACCAGCGCATGGCCGCCGCGCTTGGCGATTGCCTCCAGCTCGGCGGCATCGTCGAGGTCGCGAAAGCCGTGGACACCGCCAAGCTTGATGCCGGGCACGTTGGGCAGCGCCGGGCGCGAGCCGGTGGCCAGCACCAGTCGGTCGTAGTGAATAGCATGTCCACGGTCGGTGGTCAGAAGGCGTTTCCCACGATCGATGGTCTCTACCTGTTCGCCCAGGTGAAGCGTCACGTCGTTGTCGGCGTACCAGGCAGCATCGCGCAGGGTGAGTGCATCGTGCTGCATGTCGCCCGCCAGCAGCGGTGAAAGCAGGATGCGGTTGTAGGCAGGCGTCGGCTCTGCCCCGATCACGGTAATCGCCCTGGGGCGTTGCGGCTGGTTGACCAAGGCTTCCACCAGACGGTGGCTGGCCATGCCGTTACCGATAATGACGAGATGATCATTAGGTGAGCACCGGGAAGCGGTTTCCATAGGTGACTCCTCTGTGTCGTTGCGGCTGCTTGAGCGCCAAACAAAAACGCCCCCGACCCAGCGTTTTACCTAGCATCAGGAAAAACGGGATCAGGGGCGCCATTGCCCGGCAGCGTCTGGTAATGCGGGGCAGCCGCCATTGGCTGCCGACAGATTTACGATTACCAACGAATGTCTTGTTAGTAGTAAGCAAACCCACGGCCAAACCCAGTGCATGACGTTTTTTTGCTTTATTTTCATCACGTTGAAAATAAGTAGAAAAAAGTGCCTGTAAGTCGCTTCCCAGGCGAGATGCACGCTGTTGGTGCGTATCGGGTGTGGGGTTGCACCCTCAGCACCCAAACTACCAAGCCGTGTGCAGTAGGGTGGTGATCGCAAGGTGCTGTTTCGATTTTTTAAAATACTGTTTTATTTAATTTTTTTCTGAAAGTTCGCGGTGACGGCGTAGCCTTTGCAATTATCCAGGCATAAGCAACAAACGCACATTGCAGTGTGTTCATCAAGAAAACAGTGGCAGCGAATAAGCCCAATAACGTTGTTAGACAAATAAATATCTTCACACAATACGTTTGGCACCTTTAACGGTGCCCGCTGCGGCAACGACGTCCAGCCTGCTGATCGCCTTGCGCTTTGCGCAACAGGGTCAGCAGCCTGGGCGTTTTTTTATGTGCGGCGTTGGCAATCAGCCGAGGAGTCACCATGCACCAAGCCAAAACGACCTGCCCCTACTGCGGCGTTGGCTGCGGCGTTACCGCGACCGTGGCAGACGGCACCCTCAGCGCCGTGGAGGGCGACCGCGACCATCCCGCCAACTTCGGCCGGCTATGCGTAAAAGGCTCGGCGCTGCACGAAACGCTGGGCGAACAGGGCCGCCTGACACGACCGCGGGTGGATGGCAAGGATGTGTCCTGGGACACCGCCTTGAGCGCCACCGCCGAGCGCATGAACACGCTGCGTCACGCCCACGGCAATCAGTGTTTAGCGGCCTATCTGTCAGGGCAGCTGCTGACCGAGGACTATTACGTAGCCAACAAGTTGTTCAAGGGCTTTCTGGGCACGCCGCACCTGGATACCAACTCGCGGCTGTGCATGGCGTCGGCGGTGGCCGCCTACAAGCGCGCCTTCGGTGCCGACGCTGTGCCCTGCAACTACGAGGATCTGGAAGAGGCGGAGCTGGTGGTGCTGGTGGGGTCCAATCTGGCCTGGAACCACCCGGTGCTCTATCAGAGGATTAAAGTCGCCAAGGAGCGCAATCCGTTGATGCGGGTCGTCGTCATTGACCCGCGGGTGAACGACAGCTGCGAGATTGCCGATCTGTATCTGGGCATCAAGCCCGGTAGTGATGCGGTCTTGTTCAACGGGCTGCTTTCGTGGATGGCGGCCAAGCGCAAGCTGGACCATGTCTACCTCGAGCGCCACACCCAAGGCCTTGACGCGGCGCTGGACGCGGCGCAACAAACGGCGGGTTCGCTCGCCGAGGTGGCGACGGCCTGCGACGTGGATGCCGAACGCCTGGAAACCTTCTATTACTGGTTTGCAAGCCAGCTCCACGTGGTGACGCTGTATTCCCAGGGGGTCAACCAGTCGTCCAGCGGAACGGACAAGTGCAACGCCATCATTAACTGTCATTTGGCCGGTGGGAAGATCGGCCTGCCCGGGGCTGGGCCGTTCTCGATCACCGGTCAGCCCAACGCCATGGGCGGGCGTGAAGTCGGTGGTCTGGCCAACCAGTTGGCCGCGCACATGGATTACGATACCCCCGGCGCGCGCGAGTTGGTCAGCCGCTTCTGGGCAACCGATAACCTCGCGCCCATCCTGCCGGAAGGCCCCGGCCACAAGGCGGTCGATCTCTTTGATGCGATCGAACGCGGCGAGATCAAGGTGTTGTGGGTGATGGCCACCAACCCGGCGATTAGCCTGCCCGATGCCGCCCGCGTGCGGGCCGCACTGGAAAAATGCCCGCTGGTGATCGTCTCGGAATGCGCGGCGGATACCGATATGCTGCCCTACGCCGACATTGTGCTGCCCGCGTCCGGGTGGTCCGAGAAAGATGGCACCGTGACCAATTCCGAGCGGCGCATCTCGCGCCAGCGGGGCATGCTGCCACTCCCCGGCGAGGCGCGCCACGACTGGCAGATTATCTGCGATGTGGCTAAGCAGTTGGGTTTCGGGGGGGCGTTTGATTACACTCACCCAAGCGAGATATTCGACGAGCACGCACGGCTCTCCGGCGTGGACAATACCGGCGCCACGCAGCGCCTTTTCGATATTTCAGGGCTGGCCGGGCTTGGCCGCGAGGGCTATGATGCGCTCGCGCCGATCCAGTGGCCGGTGAATCGCGATGCCCCCCAGGGTACCGCGCGCTTGTTCGAAGCGGGGCGGTTCGCCACGCCCGACGGCCGGGCTAAGCTGTTGCCGATTACCCCGCGTGGGCCGGAGAAAGCCCTGAGTGCCGCCTATCCGCTGCGTCTGAATACCGGACGGATTCGCGACCAGTGGCATACCATGACGCGGACCGCGCGGTCGCCGCGGCTGATGAACCACCGCGCCGAGCCTTTCATGGAGGTGCATCCGGACGATGCCGCCCAGGCGGGCGTCACCGACCAGTCGCTCGGCGTGTTGACCGCGGCCAACGGTGAGTATCGCGCTCGGGTGAGGGTGGCCCATAGCCAGCGGCGCGGCGAGGTGTTCGTGCCGATTCATTGGACCGACTGCTTTACCCATAGTGCGCGCAGCAGCGCCTTGATCGAAGGCATTACTGACCCGCTGTCCGGACAGCCGGAAGCCAAGCACGGTGCCGTGGCTCTGGCGGCCCTGCCGACCGCCTGGCAGGCGACGCTGTTTGTTGCTGATCACGCCCTGGCGTCGCTGCCTGACGCGCCGAGCTGGTGTGCAAGCGATTACTGGACGCGAATCCCTATGCGCGGCTGCCAGCGCTGGCAGCTGGCCGATGGTGGGGCCGTCAGTGACTGGTTCCACCAGATGGGCGAGTGGCTGTCGGCGTCGCCGGCGCTGTGGTGTGAAGATGCCGCTACCGGTCGCCTGCGCGCTGCAGGCGTCGAAAACGGGCGTCTCAGCTGGTGGCTGATGGTGGGGCCGCCCAGTGAACTGCCGGGCTTTGCCTGGCTGGAAGCACGCTTCAACGAAGAGGCGATGAGTGATGCGCACCGCCGGCGCTTACTGGCGGGCTGCGACGACGGCGCGGTGGATAGTGGCCCGGTGGTATGCAGCTGCCATCAGGTCGGCCAGACGTCGATTGTCGAGGCCATCCGGCGCGGCGATACCAGCGTCGAGGCGTTAGGCGCACGATTGGCGTGCGGTACCCAGTGCGGTAGCTGCATTCCTGAGTTGAAATCATTACTTGAAGAGGAACGCCCCCATGCGCGCGCTGAGCAAATCCCAGCTTCTGAAATGGTGTAACCCCTTGGCGCGCCTGGCGAGCCGCTTTGAGCTGCCCCGCAGTGGCCGTGATGCGTCGCGGTCCCTCCCGCTGAGCGACGACTGCCGGCCTGGGCACGTGTACCTGGTGGGCGCCGGCAGCGGCGACGCCGAGTTGCTGACCCTCAAGGCCGCGCGGCTTTTGCAGCAGGCGGATGCCGTGGTCTACGACCGCCTGGTGGGCGATGACGTGCTGGCGCTGCTGCCCGTCGGCGGCGAGCGCCACTATGTGGGCAAGGCCAAGGGCCATCATAGTGTTCCCCAGGCCGAGATCGGTGCGCTCATGGTGCGCCTGGCCCGCCAGGGCAAATCGGTAGTGCGCCTGAAAGGCGGCGACCCGGCCGTTTTCGGACGCATGGGCGAAGAGCTTGATGCCTTAGCCACCGCGCAGGTGCCGGCCACCATCGTGCCAGGGATTACCGCGGCATCTTCGGCGGCGGCCTGTATGGGCATTCCGTTAACCGACCGGGGCCATGCCCAGCAGCTGCGCTTTGTCACCGCGCAGCTGTGCCGCGAGGACGGCACGCCGGACTGGGCGGCGCTAGCGCGCCGCGACGAAACGCTGGTGTTTTACATGGGGCTTTCCAAGGTGGACGCGATCTGCGCGGGCCTGCGCGAGGCGGGGCTGCCCGACGACTGGCCGATCATGCTGGTTGCCAATGCCAGTCAGCCTGACCAGCGGTCGCTGGTCGGCAGCCTGGCCGATATGCCGGGGCGGTTGGCCGCCGAGCCTCTGCCGTCGCCCTGTGTGATTGTCGTGGGTAGCGTCGTCAAACGCGTCGAAGCAAGCCCTGCAACCCATGAGAATAAAGCGCGCTATGCATGTCAACGCTGAGCATTTCCCTCGGCCAGTGGTCCGATAAAGGCCAAAAGCCCAGCAACCAGGATTTCTACGGCGCCTGTTTGCCCGACGACACCCAGCGGCGACAAAAAGGCATTGCCGTTGCCCTGGCGGATGGCATCAGCAGCAGCGCCGTGAGCCGCGACGCCGCCGAAGCCGCGGTGGGCGGCTTCCTGACCGATTACTACGCGACCCCCGCCCCGTGGAGCGTCAAAAGCTCGGCGCAGCGGGTGCTTCAGGCCACCAATGCGTGGCTGTATGCCCAAACGCGGCAAAGCCAGTATCGCTACGATATGGATCGGGGGTACGTGTGTACGCTGAGCGCGATGGTGATCAAGTCGGCCACGGCGCACCTGTTCCACGTCGGCGACTGCCGCATTTACCAGTTAGCAGGCAAGACGCTTGAGCCCTTGACCGAAGATCACCGTTTCTGGGCCTCGCGTGAGGTCAGCCACCTGAGCCGCGCGATGGGGGCAAGCCAGCATCTCGAGCTTGATTACCGTGCCGTCTCGCTCAGTGAGGGCGATGTGTTTTTACTGGCCAGCGACGGCGTTTACGAATGGCTGTCCCCTCAGGTGATGGTCACGCTGATCCAGGACCACGCGGCAGACCTTGAGGCCGGCGCAAAAGCCCTGGTGGAGGCCGCGCTGGCCAACGGCAGCGACGATAACCTTACCGCACAGCTGGTGCGTATCGAGACGTTACCCGACCGCGAGGCCGACGAGCTTTTCGAGTCCTTGGGCCGCCTGCCGTCACCCTCCGAGCTGCGTGCGAATAGCGAGCTGGATGGCCTGCAGATCATCCGCCCGCTGCATGCCAGCGCCCGCAGTCACGTCTACCTGGCGCACGACCCTCAGGCCGACCAGCATGTGGTCGTCAAGACCCTGGCCACCGAGCTTGCCGAGGACCCCGCCAGCGTCGAGCGCTTTGTGCGGGAGGAGTGGATCGCGCGTCGCTTGCATAATCCCCATGTGCTATCCGCGCCCGTGCAGCGCGGCCCAAGGCGCTACCTGTATACCGTCTGGGAATACATTGAAGGCCAGACGTTGACCCAGTGGATGCGCGACCATCCCGACCCGGACCTGGCCGACGTGCGCGATATTATCGAGCAGGTGGCCAAGGGGCTGCGTGCCTTTCACCGGCTGGAAATGCTCCATCAGGACGTGCGTCCGGACAACATCATGATCGACCGCCACGGTATGGTCCGGCTGATTGATTTTGGCGCCACACGAATCGCGGGAATTGCAGAAGCAACGGATTCCGCCGGCGAGGTTGACCCGATACTCGGAACCGCCCAATACACGGCGCCGGAATATTTTCTGGGCGAGGGTGGCACTGAGCAGTCCGACCTTTATTCACTAGCAGTGATTGCCTATCAAATGCTAACCGGCACGCTGCCCTACGGCACCGAGGTGGCCAAAACCCGCACCCGGGCTGCCCAGCGCAAGCTCGCTTATCAGTCAGCGGTCAGCGAAAACCGCGCGCTGCCCGCCTGGGTGGATGAGGTGCTCAAGAAAGCCCTGCACCCTAACCCTCAACACCGCTACCCGGCGCTTTCGGAGTTTATTTTCGAACTGCGCTCGCCAAGTCCAGGCATCCTGAAGCAATCGCGCCCGCCGCTCCTGGAGCGCGACCCGGTGCGTTTCTGGCAGTGGCTATGTGTCTTGCTGGGTGTCATTATTGTGGTGCTTTTGGTCAATATGCCTCAATAAGTCGTGAGTTTGAGATATGCCTGGACGCCGTAAAGCACTCTTTGCCATTCGGACAGGGTATTCTGGTATTCGTCGACTTCTACTGTGTAATCGCCGCCTTCGTTATGCCATAGCATCAGGAAATAATCGTCCACCTCCCGCATCACCTCGGCATCGTTAGGGCCTGATATCATCAGGCTGGCTTCCAGGTTGTAATTATCCATGTTGCGGCTGGTGAAGTTGGTCGAGCCGCTGATAATCGTGCTTTGGTTGGCCTGGCGCAGCATCATCATTTTGGGATGGAACTGTTCTATCTCAACGTCGTACCAGCGCACATTGATGTGTCCATCGGTATCTTCTATCAGTTCTTCGACTACCGGGCGGTTGGGCAGGCCGCTTTTGTCACGCCCAAAGGCTTTTTTATTGGGGTCTAAAATCAGTGAAACCTGAGCCCCGCGCTGGCTGGCCTGGGTCAGTGCATTGACGATTTCCCGGTCGGCAAGGTAATACATGGCAAGCCAAAGCTCGTCGTCTTGCGCGGCACGCTCTATGGTGTCGAGCACGTTGTAAAGCGTTTGTCTTTCAGTGGTGTACTGAATGTTTAACTCACCGGTTGCGGGCATCTCCCGCGGCGCGTAGTTGGGGAGTTGAATACCGCTGTCGCCGAGGTCGATGACTGCCTGCTCGGCGCGCAATAAGTCAGCGATAATGGGCCCATCGATTTCGAACGCTACGTTTTCGTGAAAGCCGGATTCGTCATGGGCATTGGCAGAGGCGATCAGCGCCGTGCGCTCGGTAATGACCACCTTGCGATGGTTGGCCTTGATGTTGAACAATTCCAGGTAGCCGCCCAGATTGAACTTGGGGCCATCGTCAACAAACGGGTTTTCCCACCATTCGCCACCTAGATCGCCCAGCCACTGCGGCCCCATGCGCCAGAAAGACGAGTAGAGTGGAGTCGAATCGCGCAGCGGCGTCAGATTAGAGATCACCACGTCGATGTCGGTGTCGCGCAAGCGGTCAAGCCATTCGGCGGGATAGGAGCCGTAGCCCGAATTAATCGCATCGCTGATAAACACAATCGGCATGTCGGGATTGGTGTCGCGTTTGCGAACCAATTGATCAACCAGATTGTCGCTCAGCGGCGGGTAATCTTCGGAGGGATCATTGACCAAGCCATTGACCATGAAATTATCGATCACGATAAAGTCGTCGGCGCGTTCGATCATACGCTCGACTTGGTCAAAAATTTCCTGATCTACATGACGTTCGCCATTTGCGTGGTGCGTCAAGTCACGGAAGAACCCGACATTATCGATTTGATAAACTGGGCTGGTGTGGGAAATGCCGGGTGGCAGCGGCTTTAGCTGGTGGTACGCCATGAGGGTGAAGTAGAAAGTGAGTATGACCAGAACAACGACACCCAGACGTCGTAACCAACGAACAAAATGTTTAAAGAATGTCACCCGAATCCCCAAGCTAAGGTATGGTCAGCAATAACGCTGCTGAGTGTGCCTTTAAGATAGTGCGTACGCTAAAAGCTGCAATGCAATAGACGCAGATTTTGTACCACGGTAAAAGGAACGCTTGGTGAGCCAAGGTGTCGTAATTGTCGGCGCTAGCCAGTGCCAAGTATATCCATTCGATCAGGAGATAACGGTGAAGAAACATTCCATTCGCGATAACGCACTGCAGGCACAGCTGCGAACCCCGATGTTTAAAATGCAGCAGCAAACGCCGAAAAAAGGCAAAGGCAGCTACTCCCGTAAAGGACGCAATTCCCTTAAAAGCCACAAGGTCCTGAGGGGGTATCGCCAAGTTGCTTGAGCCAGCATTGACGCTAGGCGATTTGGCCATACCTCCATCATTCTTTTTGATTGCTTTACACAATCAATAACTCGCCCCGACCACTTCCTGTGGTCGGGGCGTTCGCTAGGTCAATTGGCTCCCACAATAGGGACAGGTTTCGTGAGCGTCGCGGGTTTCAGCCTCATGGCGCTGATGGCGTTGACTTGGTTCTTCTACCCCATGAATCGATACCAGTTGACCCTGCTCCCAGCGTAAGCCGATATCTTTTAGCAGGTGCGGGTCATGAAAACGCAGATCTTCGTAAAGACGACGCTGAGTGCGCGAGTGCTTGATGGCGTTGAGTAGTTTACGGGTCATCGTTGCTATTGCCATGGGGTCGGTCTCCTTGGTTAGGAGGCCGGGCAACATCGCGATCCGGAAATATCAAGGGTAACGATAAAACAAATGGCCGCGACACTTGCCGCGGCCATTTTCCTCACTACATCCCTGGCGCGCGACAGCAACAAGCTGATACCGCATTATTCATAATGCGATGTAGCTTGTTCATTCGTGTCGCGGGGATTTGCCAGCGCATGAGAACGTCTCGTGATTTAAAAAGGAAGCTACCTTGTACAAGGCAGCCTTTATGTTTTAACCGATGCTTATGTAAGCGTCAACTTATTCCGCGATTTGTTCATGTTTGGCGGTTTGGCAGGTTTCCATTCGGTACCCGGATTGGTAAACGCTGCGCAGGCGCAGACCATGGCGGCCATCCAGTTCCAATTTTCGGCGCAGGCGGCTCACGTGCGTATCGACAGTGCGCGTTGAAACGTCTCCCTTGATGCCCCAGACCAGCTCGAGCAAATGGGGGCGGGTGATCAATTCACCGATCTTGGCAAAAAAGAGGGCTGCCAAGCGATACTCACGTTCGGTCAAATTAACGGGCTGGCCTGCCACGCTGATGTAATGCTCGTCGGTGTGCAGAGTGAAGGCCTCCGGGCACGCAGCCGCCGGACGTGGGGGCGTATAGCCTGCACGTCGACCCAGCGCGCTGACCCTGGCAATAAGCTCTTTAGGGCGAAGCGGCTTGGCAAGAAAATCGTCCGCGCCCTGCTCCAGAGCACGGACGACGTCATCCTCCCCCTGACTGGCGGTGATAAACAGGATGGGCGCCTGCCAGCTCTCGTGCTGCCGCAAGTGGCTAACAACGTCCATGCCGCAGCTGTCGGGGAGGCGCCAATCGATAATTAGCAAATCAAACGTTTGCTGACGAATGGCGCGAGTCAGCTCGCTGGCGCGAGCAAAAAGCGCTACGCAATGACCTGCGGCGATCAGGCAATGTTCGATGAAGGCCTGCTGGTCAAGGTCGTCTTCAAGTACGCCAATATGCATGATGATTGACCTTAGTTATAAACTTATAAATGTCATCCACGAAGATGCAAAAAAGCCATATCTTAAGTCTAGTGGATAGTGATGCGTTGACACAAAGGTTCACAGTTTGTCATCAAACGGTCGTTATATACTTGATGTGTCTTGAATAACCACACTGAGGTTCCCCATGATCCGGTATCTGGGTTTTATCATTGCTGCAATGGCCGTCATACTGCCTGGCCAGACCCTTGCACTGGATGCACCTGTTGGGCGTGTCTTGCTGGTAGTGAGCGGCAAGGTAGAACACACCAATGTCGGCAATGAAGCCCATTTTGACAAAGCCATGCTGGAAGCGCTGGCTCAACATGAAACCGCTTCACGCACGCCGTGGTATGATGGTGTCGTGCGTTTTTCGGGTCCTCTCGGTCGGGCGGTACTCGATGCCGCTGGTGCCAATGGAGAGCATTTGCGTGTCTCGGCACTGAATGATTACGCGGCGACGATACCGGTCAGCGACTTTGAAGCGTACGACGTGATCCTGGCCATGCAGGCCAATGGTAAAACACTGCGTATACGCGATCATGGCCCGTTATTTGTCATTTACCCTTTTGATACTCACCCTGAACTCCTCAACGAAGAAATCCTGGTGCGTTCGGTGTGGCAGGTGAATCGTATCGAGATTGAATGATATAACTGAGCAGCCAACATGCTGGCTTTATTGAAGTTTTATTTCTCCCGCCGCACCAGGGTCGCGACATTTTCAGCGATCCTTTTTTTTCTTTCGGCCCTCACGGTGGGGGGCGTGATTTACAGTCGACAAAATGCCCTGGAAAACCGACTGCTTGAAAACCTGCTATGGGCGGCGTACCAGTTTGATCGAGAAGTGCGCGAATTTCGGCTGTCATTGCATGAAACGCAAGCGGGCGACTCCGCCATTGATGACCTGCTGGTACGTTATGAAATACTGTACAGCCGACAAACACTTTTTTTGCAGGGAGAAATAGGTGCCGCTGTTGAAGCGCTGGGAGATATTCAAGACGATGTCCAAGCGTCTCAGGCAAATATTGCAAGGATGGAAACCCTGATTGCCCCTCTATGGGAAACACCATCCACACTCGGCAGTCAGTTGAGCTCGATTCTTCATCAACAGGCGACAGCCCTGCAGCAGCTTACCAACAGTATCCTGGTCGAGACCAACGCCCACGTGTCCAAGACACGCAGCGATGAGCGTCGTGTATTAACTCAGCTATACGGCGTTGTTCTGCTATTCATCATCTTGCTGATGTTATCCGGCGGGATGTTGGTGCGCGCCCTGATTCTTGAAGGCCGTTCCAGTATTCAAAAGGCCCGAGCGTTAGAGGCCAAAGGCAATGAATTGAACGAGGCGGCCAGCCGAGCAGAAAAAGCAAGTCTGGCGAAGTCAGAGTTTATGGCGGTCATGAGCCACGAAATTCGCACCCCGTTGAATGGGGTAGTGGGCATGGCGGATTTATTGAAAGACGAAGTAAAAACGTCGAAGGCTGTCACCTATCTGGCTGCCTTAAAGCGCAGCGCGGAAAGTTTACGCGCCGTCATTAACGATATACTCGATTACACAAAGATCGAGTCGGGGCGTCTCGATCTTGATTACCAGACATTAAACCTTCACCAGTGCATTGAGGAGCTTTGTGAAAGCTATGCACTGCAACAGTCAAGGTCGAACGTCATCTTTTATTACTGGGTCGACCCTGCATTGCCGCGCTATGTTATCGGCGATGTTGCACGGCTGCGGCAGATCATAATGAACCTGATCAACAATGCACTGAAGTTTACGGAAGAAGGGGCTATACGGTTTTACGTAAGACCACTAACTGGCAATAGCATTCTATTTGAGGTGCTTGATACCGGCTGCGGTATTTCTGAGGAGCATCAAGCCCAGCTCTTTACGGCCTTTTCACAAGTCGATGCGTCCATTGCGCGTCGCCATGAGGGGGCCGGGCTTGGCCTTGCCATTTGCAAACGGCTAGTGGAGGCCATGCAAGGAGATATCGGCGTCAGCAGTCAGCCAGGATTAGGCAGCCGGTTCTGGTTCACGGTCAACATGGATGTCGCTGAGCCGATGATGGACGACGACCCTGACGAACAACGCCGTGTGCTGGCGTCCTATCACCATATTCTGGTGGTGGAGGATAACCCATTGAATCAGACCGTTGCACAAGGAATGCTGGAGTACCTGGGGGCGAAGGTGACCATTTCTGAAAATGGCCAGGAGGCACTTGACGAACTTCAAGCGCATCACGGGCAGATCGACCTCGTCTTGATGGACATGCAAATGCCGACGATAGATGGGCCGGAAACCACTCGGCGTTGGCGCGCCTTTGAAGCGCACCATCAACTGCCGCGCATGCCCATTCTGGCAATGACCGCCAATGTAATGGCCGAGCATCGCGAACGCTGCCTGCAAAGCGGCATGGACGAAATGATCCATAAGCCCTTTACCAGAGACGAGCTTTACCGGGGGATACACCGCCACCTGGTCACTCAGCAGCTGTCAGCAAGCCATGTCACTGAACAAGGCGCCTTGCCAACCTCACCAGCACCACCAGTAGACAAGCATGACGGTGAGCCACCATTGCTGGATGAGCATCTTTGCAATGAGTTGAGAGACACCTTTGACGCAGCATCTCTTGATGCATTGCTGAGCGCTTTTATAACCCGTTTTGATGAACGTTATGTGCGGCTTGAAGCGTTTAATGCATCAGAGGCGCGCGAGCATCTGTCCCAAGAAGCCCATTCCCTGAAAGGTGCTGCGTTTTCATTAGGTTGCGTTGCGGTTGCCGAGCAGGCTAGTCACATAGAGCGTTGCGCGAACGTTGCAACACCCGACGAATTGGTCATGTATCTGGGACGCTTGAAGAGCCTCAAGGTGTCTACCCAGAAGGCGTTGCAGGACGCGGGACTGATCTGTAGCCAGCTTTAGGGCAAGGCGCATGTCTCGTCTACTGCGCCAAGTGAGGCTCGCTCGTTAACCAGGTGTCGAGGGCATGGCGCGCTAGCGGACGAGCAATGAAGTAGCCCTGGCCTAGCGTGCAGCCGTACTGCGCCAGAAGGGTGTGCTGGCAGGACGTTTCGATGCCTTCTGCCACGACCTTGAGCCCCAGCCGCTTACCCAGGTCGATAATGGAGAGAGTAATTGCGCGGGCATCATCATCATGGTCAATCCGTGACACAAAGCTTTTGTCAATCTTGAGCTCGGTAAACGGCAGGCGGTAGAGCTGAACCATGGACGAGTAACCGGTTCCAAAATCGTCCAGGGCGAGCTGGCATCCCTTCCGCCTCAGTGTTTCAAGCACGTGCCGGGCGTAACCCAAGCATTCAATGCCGGCTGACTCGGTCAGCTCCAGGGTAATCTTGTCCAGGGAAATACGATGCCGTTGCGTCAGGCGATCGAACGTCGCCAGCATCCCTTCTGCCTGGATAAACGCAGCGGGGACATTGATCGCAACATTCAAGTCGATCCCTTCGGATTGCCAGCGAGCCTGTTGCGCCAGCGCAAGTTCGATAACATGCCAGGTGAGGGGCAGTATCAGATCTTGTTTTTCGGCCAGTGGAATAAAGCTGTCCGGATAAAGAACCCCGCGTTGCGGGTCCTGCCAGCGCACCAATGCCTCAACGCCCGTTATCTTACCCGTTTGAAGATCCTGCTTGGGCTGAAAAGCGAGAAAGAGCTCACGGTCACGAAGGGCCTTTTCCAGCTCTGCTTTGGCGGGCGGTTTGGACGACTGCTTGAGTGAATCAATAAATGGCTTCAGGCCGGTCATCAGTTGGGTTTTAGGCAGGAAGCCCAGCATGCACAGGCCTTTTTGATTGCCACTCTCGATCGTATGTGCCGCCGCGTCTTCCGAGCAACCGCTGGTCACTATGATGGCGGCATTCAAACGTAAATCATGCAGATAATCGATAATGTCCAGACCGGTAAATTCGCCAAGTCCCAGATCCAGCAAGATCAATTCTGTATTGAGTAAAGATGGCTGACGGGCCAACTCGCCAAGGCCCCCCGCCGTTGCGACGTTGTACCCTTGTTTCTGAAGCAGCATGGTGCTCAATAGCTGTATATCGGCATCATCATCTATGACTAATGCGTTGCGAATCATATGGGTTCCTTTGGCGGATCCAGGTCACCGTTTTACATATCGAGGCGTTGACAGGATTAATTGGCGGTACAGTCACGCAGCCTCCCCTGGGTTAAACGATCAACGCAGGGGAGACTCGCGGTATTAGAAAGATTCCCATTCGAGCTCAGGAGATTTGCTCAGTAGCGGGGCAGTCATCGTCGTTGAAGAAGACGGCCGGTTCTTGGTGATAGCCACCGCTGGTCTTTCCTGCGTATCGCTTTGCGTATTACTGAGTTTGAAGGCGCCTACCAGCTCACCCAAACGATCAGCCTGTTCCCTTAGCTCTGCGGCGGCGGCGCTGGACTCTTCGACCATTGAAGCATTGTGTTGGGTCATGCTGTCCAGTTCGGTGACAGCATCATTGACTTGACCAATACCCACGCTCTGCTCTTTTGCCCCAGAGCTGATGTCGGCAATGACGTCAGCCACGCGCTCGATGCTCTTAACCATTTCCTGCATGGTGGCACCGGTTTTCTTGACCTGATCGACACCCGACTGGGTTCTCGTCAAGGAGGTGTTGATCAGCTCATTGATGTTTTTTGAAGCGTCGCTCGAGCGGCTCGCCAGCGTGCGGACTTCCTGGGCCACCACGGCAAAACCACGACCGTGCTCACCCGCTCGGGCGGCTTCAACGGAGGCGTTTAGCGCCAGTATATTGGTCTGGAACGCAATGCTCTCAATGAGACTGACGATGTTGCTGATCTCGGAGGAGGACTCGTTGATGGTATCCATCGTCTTTTCAACGCTATGCATGGCCTGCAAACCTTGCTGAGCAAGTTTGCGCGTCGATGTGGCGAGCTGGTCGGCTTGATCCGCTGATTCAGAAGCGTTGGTGACCACCGCCGCGATTTCCTCCATGGAGGCGGACGTTTGTTGCAAATTAGCCGCCGCCTGCTCCGTCCGTGCCGCCAGCTCTTGGCTGCCTTTGGCTATTTCATTAGACGCATGCTGCAGGCTGACCGTACTGCTGCTTACCGACTGTAGCGTATCGTCGATCCGCTTGATAAAGGCATCGAATTGCTGCGCGAGTTCGCCGATTTCATCACGGCGGCTACTTTCGATACGGGCGGTTAGGTCGCCATCACCGTCGGTGATTTCTTTGATTCGCCCGGTAATCTGGCGAATAGCCCGTGACATCATTAAAGGGCCTAATAAAGCAATCGTTACAGCGACTAAAAAAACGATGATAGAAAAGATAATTGTTGACGTTTGCTGAACCTGGATTCTGTTTACAACGGCTTCTTCAGCGCTGTAAGTGGCTGTTTCAATATTGACCCCTGATACATCGTAGATATCACGCAATGTATCGAAAGCCGTTAAGGATGAGCCATAAAGGAGTGCTAGAGCAGCTGACGTTTCGCCTCTTTGGTGAAGATCGAAAACGCGCTCTGCTTCTTGTTTCCAATTGCGATGTAAAACTTCGAAGTTCGATAGCTGAGAAGTGAGTTCTGGATAGTTCTGCATGAGCCCTGCATAACGTTCCATACGGTCGTATGCCTGTTGCGCATTTTCTTCAAATACGGCAATGAGCTCGGATCCCCGCTCACTTGAAGGGTCTGACAATAGATATTCAATTTCGGCAGCGCGTGCCTGGTAAAGATCTCTATCTCCGTTAAGTGTTGCTGTGGTGGCGGGTATATAGTTGGTGATAAAAGTATCCAGTCGGCTTTTCACCATGTTAACGAGCATGGCGTCGGCGATTACAATGAACAACAGAGCCATTGCAACGCTGATGAAGGCTAAGGCGTACTTGAAGCTGATTTTATGGAGGTGGCGCATTTAACAATCCTTTAATGGAATTTAATGAGCGAACACTACCTCTAAATTGCTAAAAGCGTCGACGAATTTATGAGTTTCGTCACCTTTGTTTACGATTAGTTTATTAACTTGCTAATAAATTAGGCGTGGGAGTCACCAGTTCAGGACTCTGATTTATTGATAGCCCTTGGCCTGAAGCTGAAACAGCTTGGCGTAGCGGCCCTGGGCAGCGAGCAGTTCCTCGTGGGTGCCGCGCTCGATGATATGCCCTTGATCGATCACCAGGATAAGGTCAGCGCTGCGCACTGTGGAGAAACGGTGGGAGATCAGAATCGCCATCTTGTCGCGGCTATGCTCGCGGAAGCGGGCAAACACTTCTGCTTCGGCAGCGGCATCCATCGCAGCGGTGGGTTCGTCCAGCACTAGAATATCGGCGTTTTCACGCATATAAGCACGGGAAAGGGCAATTTTCTGCCATTGGCCACCGGAGAGCTCCTGGCCGTTTTTGAACCAGCGGCCCAGTTGGGTTTGATAGCCGCTGGCCATGTTGGCGATGAAGTCATCTGCCATCCCGTGGCGGGCGGCCTGCTGCCAACGTTGCTCGTCGTGATAGGCATGGGTATCGCCCACGCCCAGGTTTTCGCCCACCTGCAACTGGTAGCGCACGAAGTCCTGAAAAATCACCCCAGTCCGCTCGCGCAGTGCTTTTGCCTGCCAATCGCGCAAGTCGCTGCCGTCCAGCAGAATGCGTCCCTTGGTCGGTTGGTAAAGCCGCGTCAACAGCTTGATCAGCGTTGTCTTGCCCGAGCCGTTTTCTCCCACCAGGGCCAGGCTTTGCCCGGGGGATAGGTGCAGGGAAATATCGTGCAACACCGGTGCGCTGCCGGGGTAGGCGAAGCTGACGTTTTCAAAGCGCAGGCCGTCGCCGGGTAATACGCCCCGGGTCAGGGTGCCTGTGTCCGCTTCGACCGGCTGCTCCAGGTACTCGTAGAGGTTGGAAAGGTAGAGGTTATCTTCGTACATGCCGCTAATCGCGGTCAGGCTGGCGGAAAGCGCGGCCTGTCCTTGCTTGAACACCATGAGGTACATGGTCATCTGGCCGAGGGTCAGCGTCCCGGTAATTGTTTCAATTACCACCCACGCATAGGCAGCGTAAAAGGTGAGGGTACCCAGCAATCCCAGCACAAATCCCCAGCTTTCCCGGCGGAGCGTCAGGCGCCGGTCTTCGGCGAACAGTTGGGTAAAGATATCGCGATAGCGTTTGAGAAAAAGCCCTTCCAGGCCAAACAGTTTGACCTCTTTGATGCTGTCTTCCCGGGCGAGTACGGTTTCCAGATAAATCTGCATGCGGGTTTGCGACGAGCGTCGGCGAAACAGCCGAAAGCCATCTCCTGAAAACTTGGCCTCCGAAATAAACACCGGCAGGGCGCCGGCGACCAGAATCAACAGTGCCCAGGGGGAGAACTGCACCAGCAGGACCCCGAAGCTGCCCAGCGAAATCGCATTTTGCAGAAGCCCAAAGGTTTTATTCACCAGAGCGAGAGGGCGGGTTGACGCCTCTCGCCGCGCCCGCGTCAACTGGTCGTAAAGCTCCGAGTCCTCAAACTGGCTAAGCGAGAGCTGGCCGGCTTTCTCCAGAATCATCACATTGACCTTCTGACCCAGCAATGCGCGCAGTAACGACTGCTGGGCGGCAAGCCCGCGCTGGGCAAGCGCAATCAGGGCAATGATGAGTGCCTCGAAAGCAACCAGCTTGAGTACCGGGGTAATCGACATCAGCAAGTTGGGGGCAGTGGCTGCTTGATGGGCGTCCATGGCGCTCACCACGCCATCCACAATCAACTGGCCGACCCAGGCGGCGACGGCAGGAAGCACGCCGGCCACGAGCGTACACAGCGCTAAGCCAAGCATCATCCAGCGGGAGGTTTCCCATACCAGGCCCAGCGCTCGGCGGCTATAGCCAAAGACGCTAAGAAAACTGCTTAGCGGCGCGGTGGAGGCGTAAGAAGAGGGTGGTGACATATGACAACAAGCTGATACCTGGCAGAAAGGACTGCCATGATGCGATGGTTAAGCGTAGATAGCCAGTTCAACCCAGGAAAAGCCCGCCATAAACCAACGCCCCCACGACGACAAAAGCGGGATGCGTTTTAAAGCGAATCAGCGCAATGCCCGCAATCACGCCGATAATCAGCGTGTGAATCGTGCCGCTTGAATTAACACTTTCGAGCAAAAACCCCAGGGTCAGCCAGCCCATCATCATGGCGATAACCGGGCGTACCCATTGGCTCATGCGTTTGACGCGGGGAGAGTTGCGGTGGCGATACAAGAGGCCCAGCGCGCCCAGCATGAGCAGCAGCGTCGGAATGACCGTAGCGGCCACTGCCACGAAGGCACCGCCGATGCCGGCGACTTCATAGCCGATATACCCTGCCATCTTGGTGGCGATAGGGCTGGGCAGGGCATTACCCAGTGCCAGGGTTTCGGCGAAGGTCTGTGCGGTCATCCAGCCGTAGCGGCCAACGACCTCGGTCTCGATCAGCGGAATAATCGCCGGGCCGCCGCCGTAACCGATAATATTGGGAATGAAAAAGGCAAGAAACAGTTCCCAGTAGATCATGCCGACCCCTCCGCTTTTTTATTGCTTTTAGGGCGTAGCAGGGCAGCCAGCAGAATAGCGCCAATCACCCAGCCCGGATGAACACCGAGCCAATAGATAAGTCCGCCAGAGGTAATGGCCATCACGATGCTGACTAGCCAGCCCAGGGACGCTTTTGATTTATCGAAAAAGTCCCACGTCAGTTGTGCCATCATGATCATGACCACGGGTACCACGGCCTGACCCATGCCGCGAATCCAGCCAACATCGCGATAACGGCTGAAAATGCCTAACATGACAATCATGGCGACAATCATGGGGAGAATGATGGCGACGACAGCGGCGATACAGCCGCTGATACCGCTCACCCGGTAGCCGATGTAGCCCGGCATCTTGGTGGCGATAGGGCCGGGTAGGGTGTTGCCGATCGCCAGTACATCGGCGAATTCTTCATCGGTCAGCCAGTGGTGGCGGGTGACCACTTCGGCTCGCACCAATGGGATCATGGCGGGACCACCGCCGAAACCCAATAGGCCAACGCGCAAGAATGCCCAGAACAGTTGCCAGGATGCCGACGACGTCATGGGCGATGACATCGCAAGGTCAATGATGAGAAACAACGCATGGTCGACCCTTGTTTATCGTTTGTCAGTTAAAAAATCGATTATTATGTATAAAATAGAATATAAGCGAGGGCTTCCCAGGGCGTCAACTCCAGCGTTTAAAGGCATGGGCGTCAGGATGAAAAAGGATCTTATATGAACCAGCATCTTCAACCGGTTATCAGTACGGCATCCAGCCGCATTTACGAGACGCTACGCCGTGATTTAGTTGGCGGACGCTTTGCCGCGGGCGAAAAATTGGCGATCAACGCGCTCAAGGACCATTATCACGTTGGTTTGAGTCCGCTGCGCGAGGCGCTCAACAAGCTGGCCGCCTATGGCCTGTTGATTCAGGAAAATCAGCGTGGCTTTAGAGTACCGACATTATCGCGCAGCGAGTTGGATGATATTGCCAATATGCGGCTGGAACTTGAGGGCATGGCGTTTGAACGCGCCATTCAGCACGGAGATGACGTATGGGAAGCCGAACTTTTGGCCGCCGCCCATCGCCTGAAACGCGCGGATTTATCGCTGGAAAAAGGCGAGGAGTGGGAGGTGTTGCACAGCCAGTTTCACCGCACGCTTGTGGCGCCCTGCGGCTCGGTTTGGCTGTTGCGTTTTATCGAACAGCTGCACGACCAGTTCGATCGCTACCGCCGCCTCGGTCCCAAAATACCGACGGTAAGGCAAACACTCGATGAACAGCATCACGAACTGGTGGAGCTTGCCTTACAGCGTGATAGTAAAGCTGCCCGTGCACTCCTGGACGACCATATCCATAAATCCTATCAGGTGGCCCTCAAGCGCTATCAGGAACACGCCTAGTGTGTATGGCGTGTAAACTGTTGCGCTGTCGGCGATGGTAGGCATCGGCGAGATTACCGAAGGGGACGGGACAGGCATGCAAGATGCAGATAATAGGGTCATCGCGCAGACATTGAACTGGGTGAACCGCTTTGTTGTGGTTCACGATATATGCCCGTTTGCCAGCCGCGAGCTGGCGCGGGATGCGGTTCGCGTTGAAGTTGTGCGCTCAAAAAAGCTGGAAGTGGCGCTGGAAGAGCTGATGGTGGAGGTGCATTGGCTAGACGAACACCCGGAAACAGAAACCACCCTGTTGGTATTTCCCACCTTATTTAAAAGCTTTGATCATTATCTGGATTTTGTTGAGCTCGCTGAAAGCATCCTGATTGACCAAGGATATGAAGGCATCTATCAGCTCGCATCGTTTCATCCGGATTACTGTTTTGATGATGCGGGTGCTGATGATGCCGCCAACTATACCAATCGCTCACCCTACCCGATGGTGCATCTGCTGCGTGAAGAGAGCGTCGAAAAGGCGATCGAGTTTTATGGCGATACCGACGCGATACCTGAGCGTAATGTGGCCGTGCTGAACGGCATGGGCATTGAGGCCGTGGAGCAATTGTGGCAACGCAGCTGCCGCCTCGATGATCAGGGCTGATGGATCACCAGCCGATGTCTGCCCTCTTGCTTGGCAACATACAGGGCAGCGTCGGCAAACTGCATGACTTCCTTTATGTCATGGCTATGCTCTGGCCACCACGCGGCCCCCAGGCTGCAGTTGACGGTCACCGCTTGATGCTCGGGCAGCGATATTGGTTGAGAAGTGGAGGCAAGCAGTCGCTCGCTTATCGCCTGGGTGAGCGTCGGTAGTTGGTCCGCGGGGGCTTTCAAGGCCATGACGAATTCGTCACCGCCCCACCGAGCGACGACATCGCTGGCTCGGAGCACTTCCTGCAGACGATTGGCAATGTCGATTAACAGCAGGTCGCCCGCATGGTGACCCAGCTCATCATTCACGTCTTTAAAGCCATCCAGGTCAATATATACCAGCGCAATACTTTGCTGTTGGCGCTCGGCCTCGGGCAGGGCGTGCGAAAGATAACGATCAAGGAAGGCGCGGTTCGGCAACCCGGTCAACGGGTCGCTATTAGCGATGTCTTCAAGGCGGCGAATAGTGCGGTTCTGGTCGAGCAAGCGTCCGACCATGTTGCGCATTGACGTGGAGAGGCGCATCAGTTCCGGCGAACCTGTTTCCAGGGGAATCTCGTTAGTGGGTTGGCTGGCATCGTGGATAGTGTCTGCAGCGTGAGAAAGACGGGTTAAAGGCGTCGTTAGCCGCGACGCGACAAACCAGCCAACCACTGCAAACACGATGGCCAGTAGCACGCCTATGCCCATGATCACACGTTTTAGTCTTTCCACGGGGGCAAATGCTTGCTCAATCGGCTGACGGCTAACAGCCACCCATCCCAGCCCCGGGAAATCCTCGAAACCCTGGCTGCGGGCTACACCCGTCACATAGCGCTGGTCATCTGGCCATGTCTCAATTGACCATGAAGGCTTGGCGCTGGCCTGTAAATGCAGGGTGGATAGGCCCGGCACAGGCTGTCCCAGCATATCGTCCGGCCCGAGCAGCACTGTTCCATCGGCCGCGAGTAACAGTATTTCGGTGCCCTGGCGCTGTTGCGCAGGCGAGAACATCGCACGTTGAATGTACTCGGCCCATTCCCAGCTCAGGTGAACGGCCAGTACCCCCAGCAAGGTGTCATCCTGGGTATGGACCGGGGTGGCGATATCGACAAACTGTATGGCTTTGCCATACGGGTTAGGCAATAGCTGCGACAGCAAGACGGCGTCGTGAACATCGCCAATCCACATACCATCGCGGCCGTTTTGAAAGACCGGGCGCTGGGCAATGGAAGTCCCTTCCAGTACGCCACCGGTTGCGGCTTGTACAACGCCGTCTGGGCCAATAAAGCCAATCCATGACACCACGTTGTAGTTATCTTGAAGAGTTTCCAACTGAGAGCGAAGAGTATCGTTATCGGTACCATCGGTCAGTGCTTCAATGCCCAGCAGTAACTTTACTTCCTTAATGCGGGCATCCATGCTGCGGTCCAGCTTATCGACCATCTGATAGGCCGATTCTGCCGTAGAGGCGCCGATATTGGCTTCCAGTTGATCAGCTGACTGTCGAGCAGCGACCCAGCCAAGCAGGATGGTCGTGCTAAACACCAAGCCAATAATCAGCAGCATAAAACGTGTACGCAGGGATATTTGGTTTAGCCGCAGGGGGGCGTAGGGCATTCCGGCATCTCGTCGGGGGGTGAGGTCAGCTAACGACTGTTATCCAACCACGAAGGATGCCGATAGACAACCCACATTAATGCGCTTGACGTGGGTGACGTTAACGTTGAAGGCTTAGAGCGTTTTATGCATGACGTGGGTATCGACTTCGCCAAGACGGGCATGACGGTAAGCGTTAGGCACCGTGCCCACAATGGCGAACCCCAGGCGCTGCCAGAGTGCGACCGCCACCTCATTCGTAGAGACAACCGCGTTGAACTGCATGGCCCTGAAACCCAGCTCGCGAGCGAACTGCTGTGAATGCTCGCACATGCTCCGGGCGACGCCTCTGCCACGCGCGGCAGGGGCCACCATATAACCGCAGTTGCAGACATGATCACCCGGCCCGGCCGCATTGGCTTTTAAATAGTAGGTACCGAGAAGTGTGCCTGTTTCATCCTTGACCGCAAACGTTGCCTGTGGGGCTTTACACCACAGTTGGTAGGCATCTTCGGCGGGTATATCCGGGTCGATGGCATAGGTTTCCTGGGCCGCCACAATGTGTTGAAAGGTTGGCCAGAACGCCATGAAGTCAGCGTGTGACATTGGAGAATAAGTGAGCGCAGACATGGTTCTGTGTACCTGATCCTTCGGGTTAGCTCGGCTGAAATCAGCAGCCCCTATGCAAGGCTGCCGACCATTGTAGGCACTTATTGTGCCGCTTCAGCAACAATCTGATAACTTCTTAACCGATCCTGATGGTCATAGAAATCACTATTGATCATCAACTCATTGGCCCCTGTGCGTTCCTGGAAGTCGGCAAGTTGGGTTTTTACCGTGTCGGGGCCACCGATGATCGCTGCCCCCAGAAACTGCTCGACCTGGGCGCGCTCCATGGGTGACCAGTCAAGCTGCTCCACTGGAGGCAGCGACACTGTTGGCTTGCCGCGGATCAGGTTGAGAAATTTCTGCTGGGCCGTGGTTGCCAGGTATTCCGCCATGGCGTCGCTTTCCGCGGCAATGACCGGCAACCCGACGGTGGCGTAGGGGGCATCCAGGTGCTCCGAGGGCTGGAAGTTCTCACGGTAAAGCCGCAGCGCTTCAAACAGGTAGCCTGGCGCAAACTGCGCGGCGAAGGCAAAGGGCAGGCCAAGCTTGGCGGCTAACTGTGCACTAAAGCCACTGGAGCCGAGCAGCCAAATCGGCACGTGAGTACCCTGGCCGGGTACTGCTTTTACCCGCTGGTGAGGCGCAGGGTCTCCCAGATAGCCCCGCAGCTCGTTTAGTTGGGCCGGGAAATCATCCACGCCAGCGTGGGGATGGCGGCGCATCGCCTGCATGGTCGCGCCGTCCGAGCCCGGCGCACGGCCAAGGCCCAGGTCGATGCGCCCGGGATAAAGAGTTTCCAGCGTGCCAAACTGTTCGGCCACCACCAGTGGCGGGTGGTTGGGCAACATGATCCCACCGCTACCCACGCGAATACGCGAGGTCTGACCGGCAATATGGCCGATCAGTACCGCTGTCGCAGCGCTTGCGATGCCATCTATGTTGTGGTGTTCGGCCAGCCAGTAACGCTGATAACCCAGTTGTTCGGTGCGCTGGGCAAGCGAAACGCTGTCTTGAAAGGTTTCGGCAGCGCTGCCCCCCTGACGAATCGGGGCGAGGTCCAGTACGGATAGCGCGGTAGACGCGAGTGCGCTCATGCATCACCTATAAGGCCGGAAGATGGGGCGGCTAATGAGATGCCGACGCAAGGGAGTCGAACGAATCATTAGCACGCTTGTTAATTAAGGGTTATGCGGCCAGTATCGATGAATTACAAGGCAGGGTATCGGCAAAACACATTATTCCAATGGCGGGGTAGGGCGAATCAGGATTTCGTTGACGTCGACATGGGCAGGCTGTGATAGCGCATAAATGACGGCATTGGCAATATCGCGGTCTTCCAGCGCATGTTCGGGCGGTTCGTCAAAGAAGGGGGTATCGACCATGCCGGGTTCAATCAGCGTTACCCGCATGCCGGTACCGCGTAGCTCCTCGCGCAGGTTATAGCCGATGCCGGTAACGGCCCACTTGGTCGCGCTGTACATGGAACCCGGAATGGTCGCACGGCCTGCGGCTGAGCCGGTTAACAGCACGTGGCCTTTGCTTCGTTTGAGTGCCGGTAAGCATGCCTGGAGAGTCAGGCCAACGCCATATACGTTGGTTAAGATCATTTCCTGCCAGCGCTCGTGATCGGCACCACTGAAGCCGCCCGGCGAACCACCGCAACCGGCGTTGGCAAAAACGGCATCAATCCTGCCAAAGGTTTCCAATGCTTCGTCGACCATGGCGCGCTGTTCGTCCATCTGGGTGACATCCAGCTCGCAGGTCAGCACATTTTCTGGTCCTAACTCTTGGGCAAGCGCGGTGAGCTTGTCAGTCGAGCGGGCGGCCAGCACCAGTTTGTAACCTTCACGGGCGGCTGCTCGGGCGGTGGCAGCCCCAATTCCGCTGGAGGCACCGGTAATCAGTAAGACGTTTCTATGCATCCTTTGCGCTCCTGACGATTAACCATAACATCCTATCTAGCATGGCTAATTGAGCGCCGTTGTGCAAATCGTAAGCCTGCGAACGAAGAAGGTGAAAGCGTTAATGCCCGGCTTCTTTGCGCTTGAGCATGGTGGATAGGTCGAGAATCGACTGCGCCATGTCCGCCATGCTTTTGCTCTGATTCATCGAGGTAGTGCGCAGAAACCGGTACGCTTCTTCTTCTGTCATGTCCTGGTGGGCCATGATCAGGCCTTTCGCCCGTTCGATCAGCTTGCGTTCGCGAAGGGCCTTGCGCGTATTTTCCAGCTCGTCGCTAAGCCCCTGTAAGCGGCTTGATTGTGCCTGGGTCAATTCGATCAATGATCGGCCCAGGGGCGAATTAAGCGCATTGGCGGTCAAGTCTCCCAGTGGCTCACCGTTGCTCAAGGCGAGCAGTTGCTCGCAAGGCGCCGGCGAATTACGGCAAGGCTCCGTCTTGGCTTTTTCCAGCGCGACATTGGCTTGTTGTATCTTGCTATGGCACAGGGCGGTCAACTGAGCGTTGCAGGCATCTTCCACGTTTTTAATGCTGTCGATGCGCAGCGTGGTGAGCTCATACCAGGTTTCACCCAGTGAATCCGATGTGTCTGGATGCGAGGCCCGCTGGCGGGCAATATCGCGCAATTGATGGATGCCTGAGAGCGTGCGTGGCGACAGCTCCGCTTGCCAATGTTGCTGTGCTTCGGGAGAAGCGAATTCCTCAAAGGTATCAAAGCAGCGTTGCTGGTCGTCAATCAGTTGGCCAAGCAATGCACTATGGGCATCGTCAAAATACCCCTGGGTAAAGCCAAAGGCGCCGCATGCGCGTTCCTGTCCCGCCAGTTCTTTGCCTTGCATTAAATGGAAAATGGCGACCAGGGCGCGGGTGATGTCAGGGTCGACAGCCGTGTCGGCTGCTTCAAAGACAATCGCCAGCAGCCCGCTGGTCAATTGATTGAATGCCTGAGTTGCCGCGTCGGGTGTAATGGCAAAGGTGTCAATGGCGTGGCGCAGCGTGCTGAGTTCATCCAGCGCTGCCCATACCATGGCAATGCGGCGCAGCAGGCGCGCAGCCGCCTGGGGACGCGCTTCCTTGCTTAATGCCTCGAGGCGACGACGCATCAGTGCTTCGGCATCCTGGCTATGCTGGCGGTAAGTCGCGCGACGTTCTTTAAAGCGGCTGCCCTGGGAAACCAGGAAAACCGTCGACGCGCCCCGCTCACGCTGCAGCATGTGAATGAAGTGGCTGATGTCGCCCACAATGTCACAGGTTGTCGCCAGATGGGTCAGGTTGTCGATATCGCAGCGTTTGGCGGTTAACAGAAGCTGTTGAGCTGAAGACATAATGCGTTTCCTTTGTGCTCACCGCCATTGATTGCGCACTTCCCTGGAAGTGCGCAATCGGCGTCGTTTAGCGTAACGATAGGGCACCCGCGCCGGTATCGTCGCCCACCGCCTCTCGGTAGGCGGCTGCCTCTTCGGCTTCTTGCGCATCGGAGAAGCGTACTAGCAGGACGCACGAGGCCAAGGCAAGGACGGCTAACCCCAGGTAGAAGAGGCCTTGCTGATAGGTCAGGCTTTCACTGCGGAACAGGAAGGCGGCAGAGACGGCGCCAACGTTGCCGCCTGCGCCCACAATACCGGCCACCGCGCCCAGGGCTTTTTTATTGATGAAGGGTACCACCCCGTAAGTCGCACCTTCGGCCATCTGCACAAACAGGCTGAACACCAGCATGATACCGATCGCCAGGCTTAGTACATGCATTTGTGAAAAAGCGATCAGGGCGATGCCTTCACAAATGAGAGCGACCAGTAACCAGCGCACGCGCCCCTTCAGGCCCCCCAGTTTGGCAAACAAGTCAGAAAATATGCCGCCCAGCGTACGGGCAAAGATATTCATCAAGCCAAACAGGCCGGCAATCAGGCCAGCGGTGGCAAGTGTCAGGTCAAAATTATCGAAAAAGTAGATGGCGGCGATGTTATTGATCGTCAGTTCCACGCCAAAACAAATCCCATACACCACGAACAGCGCCCACACGCGAATATCTTTTGCCGCGACGGTAAAGCTTTGTAGCGCGCCGTTTTCGCCGCTGGCGGGCGGTAGCTCGCCGCGAGCGCGCAGCTCGTCAAAGTTGCCATCGGGCGCATCCTGGGTAAATAGCCAATAGGCAATGCCGGTGAAGAACAGCACAACGCCTGGCACGACCATGGCTAACCGCCAGCCCAACGCCTCGTTAACTCCAAGCATCAACATACCGGCAAATATCAACGGCATGACGATCTGTGTCGTGCCGCCGCCCAGGTTCCCCCAGCCCGCACTGGTGGCGTTGGCGGTACCCACGACATTGGGCGCAAACATGATGGAAGTATGGTATTGAGTGATAACAAACGACGCACCGATGGCCCCAATCGCCAGGCGCGCAAGCAGGAAGGTTTCAAAGCTGTCGGCCAGGCCGATGCCCATCACCGGAATGGAGCCGAGCAGCAACAAGCCGGAATAGGTCTTTCGTGGCCCGAGGCGGTCGCATAATACGCCGATCACCAGGCGGATAATGACGGTGATCGCGACCGAGGCGATGATGGTGTTACCGATCTGGGTCTGGGTGAGAGCTAGGTCTTCACGTACCACCGCCATGAGCGGCGCAATGCCAAACCAGCCAAAAAAGCAGAGATGGAAAGCAAACCACGAAAAATGGAAAGCGCGCATTTGTGGCGTAGAGAAATTGAGCAACCGAATACGGTTGGCTTTGTTGCGAATATCCATGGGATGGCCTCACGGGTTCTGTTACGAGTTCAACACCCTGCGCGTGAACACGCAGCGTCATCGGTTCACGAGAACATGCCTTCTTCATTGAAGGTCAGGTTCGACGCACTCGTACCCGCTTGGGCCTGGTCCACGCCTACCACCACTGCTTACATTTATGCAAAGTGGTTGCCATGGTTGTTTTTTATTATTTTAATCAGTTGGTTACTATTGAAGGGAGGGTGTTTGAGGAACAGGTTGAAAGATAAATATCATGCTAATGCTGCATCATTGGGCATCAGCAGGCCTGGTTTGGCTTAGTTTGGTGCTGTAGCAGGCGCCGGGCTTTCATCCAGATAGACATCCTCGATATCCAGCGTGGAGCGTTCGCCGAGCGCGTCGATGTTGTCTTCCAGCCAGCGGTCGGCGGCGGCATGGCCCTGTTCAAACAGGTGGCATAGAAAGGGCCACTCGGCATTCAGCTTGCTGGATACCGACAGTGGCAGTAACGCACCTTCACCGCTGATGCGGTGGAACAACGCCTGCTGATAGCAGTTCTCGATACCCTGGGCGTCAAGCACCTGTTTAAGCATGGCGATCATGCGCACCTCTTTGATCAGCGCTGAATTGAAGGTGATTTCATTAAGGCGGTTCATGATGGCTGACGCCGTGGTGGGTAAGTCGTCTCGTCGAATGGGGTTGATCTGAACGAGCAGAATATCGCGTGCGCTACATTCCTCCATTAGCGGGAACAGCGCCGGATTGCCCATATAGCCGCCATCCCAATAGGCTTCTCCGTCAATTTCAACGGCCTGGAAGACAAATGGCAGACAAGCGGAGGCCATGACCGCATCAAGGCTCATCTCATGCCGACGAAAGACCCGCTGCTTACCGGTACGGACGTTGGTGGCAGTCACGAAGAGTTTGAGCTGTTCACAGCGGCGGACCCGATCAAAGTCGATCCGTTCGGCCACAATGTTGCGCAGAGGGTTCACGTTGAGAGGATTGAACTGATAGGGCGAGACCAGCCGACTCATCAGGTCCATGGCGATATACCCCGGCGAGTGTTCGAGACTCCAGTTCCCGGTCAGCTTGTCCAGCGGTGAGCGACGAATAGGGCTTGCCATCCCCGCTCGGCTGACGGCCCGCCAGAAATCGTGCAAGGCCTCGCGGGCGGTTTCTTTATCGCCCCGGGTGAGCGCGTCGGCCATGACCACGCCGTTCATCGCACCGGCACTGGTGCCGCTGATGCCCTCGATCTCGACCCTTGAGTCCGCCAGTAAGCGGTCAATGACGCCCCAGGTGTAGGCGCCATGAGAACCACCGCCCTGTAATGCCAGGTCTAACGATTTAGGTTGCGTCATCGACTTGCCTCCTGGGTATAAGTCGTTAAAAACGGTGGGCAAGTGACGGTGCGTTAGGGCAGTTGATCACCTGTGAGGTTGCCACCCATTCCTGGTCAGGGTAGTAGGCAAACACATAGTGGTCGCCCTTTAAGCTGTCGATCAAGGGGTAGGTGACTTCTTCGCGAACCGCCGGGCAGCCGTGGCTGCGACCCAGTCGCCCCGTCTGGTCAATAAAGGCTTCGCTGACATAGTCGGCACCGTGAATGACGATGGCTCGTTCGTAGGCGTTGTCGTTAACGTTGGTCTCCAGGCCTTCCAAGCGCAGTGAATAGCCATTGCGGCCGTAGTAACTGTTCATGGTTTTAAACAGCCCGATGCTGGATTGGTGGCTGTCGGGGATGTTGGAAAACGTCTCCGCCAGGGCGTCCCCCGACCCTTGGCCGTGGGAGACGAGCTCTTGGAACATCAGTTCGTGCTGGGCCAGATCGAACACCCACAGCCGTGGCTCGGTTGACGGTAGAGAGTAATCGATCACCGCCAAGCGCTCGGCGTGAGGGTCGCGACAGCTGAGCGCTTTAGCAGCGAGGCGAAGCGCCTCCGGACTGGCGTCTGGCGCGAGCTGAAGCAGTTGGTGGTTTAACGGCAGAACGCCATTGGGCGGTGCGCTATCGATGTGGCTATAAAAACTGGAGGCATGGATCGGGAGTGACAATAACGTGGCGGGCAGGTAAATAAGCCAGGCACGCGGCGAAAAAAATGGCACCATATAAGTCCATCCTGAAAGATAGGTCCATACTGAAAAGTACAACGCGGTTAGGCAGTCACTAACGCGCTATGATAACAAGTAAGTACGTACATTATTGGGACAGCCATAGTAACGCAAGGAGAGGGCAATGAACGAGCGGCAGCCATTAAGACGATGGGCGATGGGGGTGGCGCTTTGCCTGAGCGTAGGTGCGGTGGGTGGTGCTGGTGCAGACACAACACCCATTAGCGACACGCTGGAAGTGCGTGTGACGGCGAGTGAACAACAGTTGCCGATCAAAAGTTTCTATCAATACCGCGATTACCAGCCTGTATGGACGACGGCGGCAAGCGTGGAAGCGCTTGTGGCAGGTCTCAATGCGCTTGAGCAGGACGGTATAAACCCTGAGAACTACGCGTCAGCGTCGCTCATGGAAGCGTTTGAGCGCAGCCAGGCAGGTGGGGAGTCTGCCCAGGTGACGTTTGAGTTGCAAGCGAGCCAGGCGCTTTTGCAGGCGCTTGATCATTTGAATCGTGGCCAGGTGAATCCCCGAGAGTTAAGTGCTCAATGGGATGCTGAGCGGCCATCGCGAGGTTACTCGATGGGGGCGGTGGCCAAGGCCGTTAATCAGATGGATATGGCGGCGGCGTTTGACCAGGCACGTCCGGACTCCTCGGCGTACCGTCGACTAAGAGCTGCGTTTATTGATTTCCAATCGCGGTCATTGCAGTCGAGCGTGCCTTACCTTGATCATCGTGAAGAATCGCTCAGACCTGGCGATCAACATGATGATGTTTTAACGTTGCGTCGTCGACTGACGCACTGGGGCGAGCCGCACCTGCTGGCGGCTAACCCGCAGGCTTATCCGCTGGTAGACGTCGACACCCCTGATCAAAGACATTTTGATGCGCCGCTGGCGGCGGCCGTCAAACGTTTTCAACGGCGCCATCTGCTTCAGGAAGATGGCGTGGTCGGCGAACAAACCCGACGCGCGCTTAACGTCCCGCTGTCATTGCGGGCCAAACAGCTCAAGGTGAACCTTGAGCGTGCGCGCTGGATGGGATCTCAGCCGGACAATGCGCCAAGGGTGTGGGTCGACCTTGCCGGCTACCGCTTGCATTACAATCGGCCAGGCGGCGAGCATTGGCAGACCCGCGTCGTGGTAGGTTCCCCCCAGCGTGCAACGCCGGTGATTCAATCGGCGATTACTCATCTAACGTTAAATCCAAGCTGGACCATCCCGCCGACGATCATGCGTGAGGACGTATTACCGCGTGTTCGTGAGGACGTGGGCTATCTAGCCGAGGAAAATATTCAGGTGGTTGATTTTGACGGTAACCCGGTGAATGCTGAGGAGGTCGATTGGCAGCAGCCGGGCAGTGTCATGCTGCGCCAGGTAGCAGGTAGCGCGAACCCATTGGGGAGCATCGTCGTGCGCTTTCCCAATGACCATATGATCTATCTGCACGATACCCCAGCCCAGGGGCTTTTTCAGCGGCATCAGCGCGCGCTCAGCTCAGGCTGCGTCAGGGTTGAGGGTGTTACCCAGTTTGCCCAGCTGTTGTTAGAGGATACCGGCAGTTCGGCACAGGTGGCGAGCTTGGTGGCCAGTAGTCAAAGCGATCGGCAGCTCAGCTTGCCGCGTCGCGTGCCCATTGCGCTGCATTATTTGACGGCTTGGCCGAATGCTGAGGGCGAGGTCGAGTTTCGGCCGGATATATACGGCCACGACGCAGCCGTGGAGTCGGCACTTAGCCAACCCATGCAGCTATCGGGTTAATGACCCTGTAAGCGGCCGATTGCCGAGTAAGGAAATAAAAAAAGCGCCACGTGTGTGGCGCTTTTTTGTTGGAACGCGAGAGTTATTCGTCGTCTTCTGAGGTGTTGCCGACCAAACTGATAGTGCCGGTTTCGCCGCTATCCAGTGCCGCCAGTATGGGCTCGGCCTGGCGCTGAAATGCGATGAGCGTATCGCCATTCAGGCTGGTATTCTCAGGCAGCTCAACGGTCATCGCGTTGACCGGAGAATTGTTGACAATGACCTCGTAGTGCAGATGCGGGCCAGTGCTGCGGCCGGAGTTGCCCGATAGCGCAATGCGCTCGCCCATTTCGATCCGTTCGCCCTGGCTGACCAGAGGTCTTGAAAGGTGTAAATAACGGGTGCGGTAGCCGTTGTCGTGGCGAACGACAATATAGCGGCCGGCGGCGTAATGGTTGGCGACCTTCTCGACCCGGCCCGAAGCCGGGGCCGTGACGGGGGTGCCGATGGGCATGGCAAAATCGGTTCCGTTATGCGGGCTTATGCGCCCGGTTACCGGGTGTTTACGGCGTGGGTTGAAGCCGGAACTCAGGCGGTAGTTGCCTTCAAACGGTCGACGTGCAAAGGCCGGGTCCAGACTAGCACCTTCAGGCGTATAGAATTTATCGTCGGTAGCATTGCGAACGACTGTCAAATTCATGCGTTCGCCCTGGTATTTAACCGCCAGTACACGTGAGTCAAGCGTTTCGCCTTCAATCATGTCAGATTCGACGAGCACCTGAAAATGATCGCCGCGACGGCTGTCGCGGCGAAAATCGAGTTTTTTCTGGAGCAGTAGGGTCAATGCCGTAACGGCGCTACTGCTAAGACCCGTCGACTGGGCGGAGCGGGCAAAGCTGCCGCTGACGGTACCCGCGTAAAGGCGTTGAACCGGCTCGCCTTTGCGCTCAATGCCGGTGATGGCGTACTGGTCATCTTGGCGTTCAACCAATACCCCTTCACGGGTATTTTTCATCATACGCAGCGACAGCAGGCGACCTTCTTCGTCAAGCTGGTAATCGAAGCTGTGGCCTGCACGCCAGTGGGTCAGCATTTTGGGATCGGGAACGTCGTCAAGCAGCTCGAGGACTTCGCTGTAACCCAGGCCTAATTGGTTCTGGGCCAGAACCGCAAAGGTTTCTCCCGGCTCAACGATATGGGTTTCCCACTGCGGGACAAACGGCTCTTCTGCGGCAAGTTCCAAATCAAGGAAAGACACATCGCCAAACAATTCAGCGCCATAGTCTTCATAGGACGTGGCGTCGGCTATCTGGGTAGATGATTCGTCGTCGACATCCAGCATGCCGCTGGTAAGGGTGCCGATCACAACCGCCATGTGCAGCGCGCCATCATTAAGAATGACGTTATTTGTCTTACTTGTGTCTGAAGCGCCGAGTGTGTCTGAAGCGCTGAGTACAGCGGACGAGGGAGCTGGCACGCTTGCAGTTTGTAGTTTTACATCGGCTTGCGCGCCATCAATAACGTCCAGATCGACAATCTCGGTCGCCTTCAGATCGCTCAGCGGTATGTTATCGCGAGTGGCATCAAGGGCGCGGGAGGCGCGGTCGATGGCATCAGCCACCGGGGTGCGTTCTTTATGAAGCACGGGGACGCCAGGGGTAGAATCGCTTGGAAGAGGGACCAGAACGCTCTCCATTGGAGCGTCAGGTTGATTCAGTTCGTTGTATGTCGTTAACAATTTTTGTGTGCCCAGCACCGTAACCATGGTGGCTACCGGTAACAATAACAATTTATGCGTGCGGGGCAGCGAATGAAGGATTCGCAACATGGGTAAATAGACCGCCGAGTTCGTGATTTTAAAGTAACAAAAGCGAATAAACCCATGAACCATAACCCATGATAGCGGGAGTGCCTAGACTGTATATCCATACATAAAGGGAGCTTACGCCCAATCGCGCAAGAACATAGCAGATTCTACAGTTTTTTGAACACTGTTTGCTAACAAATGTAATGCTAGGCGATAAACATCCTTGTTGTAAGCTTTATAGAGTGAAAAAATTTTGCGAGCTTCCATGTGCTTAGCAAGCAAAGCATAGCTGTATTTGGCTTTTTGTAAAGTATCTATATAAGTAATGTCTAACTAATATTGGCGCTAAAATCTCTCCATAACTCCATAAGTTGCTCTGCCCGACGACAAGCTATTGCGTCACCTGAAGGGGCTTTCAGGTAAGGGGCTTGTAGAAAGCGTCTTGCAGAATAGTTGGTTCGGGTTACGGTAATCCGGGCCATAAGCTGGCACTATGGTTTTATCGAAAGTTTGGCGATTGTTTCGCTGTTTTGCGTCGGGGAAATCGAAATGTCTCGGGTAACACTTGCACAGTGGCAGATGTTAGCCGCCGTGGTTGACCATGGAGGGTTTGCTCGGGCCGCCGAGGCCGTGCATAAAAGTCCCTCAACGTTGAACCATGCGGTACATAAACTGGAAGAGCAGTTAGGGGTTCAGGTGCTTGAACCGGTAGGGCGCCAGGTCCGGCTGACGGAGGCCGGCGAGTTACTGCTGCGCCGGGCACGTCAGTTGATTGAAAGTTCTGAGTCGCTGGAAGATGTGGCCTCGCGGTTGGCAGCCGGACTGGAGGCGGAAGTTGTTCTCGCAATTGATCAGGTGTTTCCTGCTGGCGCCCAGGCGAAAGCGCTGGAGCGTTTTTCTGAAACCTATCCCCAGGTACGGGTACAACTGTTTGAAAGCGTCTTAAATGGCGGCATTGAAATGCTATACGATGGCCGCGCGGACTTGGTGATTTCAGGTATTGAGGCGCAAGGGTTTCTTGGGGAGCCGCTGGTGATGGTGAAGTTTGTTGCCGTCGCCCATCCCGCTCATGCGCTGCACAGATTGGGTAGATCGCTGGATCTGCGCGACCTTGCCCAGCACCGTCAGCTAGTCGTCCGGGATTCCGCGCTTCGCCAATCGACTAACGCTGGTTGGTTGAAAGCCGAACAGCGCTGGACGGTCAGCCACCTGAATACCTCGCTCGATATGCTCAAGCGGGGCCTTGGTTTTGCTTGGATGCCAGAAACGCGTATCGAACAAGAACTCCGTGATGGCCAGCTCAAGCCATTACCACTGGCAGCGGGCAGTATTCGGGAAGTCCCTATCCAATTAATTTTTCGTGATCAGGACCGTGCTGGCCCGGCGGCTCATGCCATGGCTGCAGCGTTGCGCCAGGCGGTGCGTGAGTGTGCTTCCGAGGATTCGATTGCGTCGAATGAATAGCGCTAAAACATCCGCTTGAGTCGCGTACCCCCAAGCGTATGCTGAATCGACGCTAACCGCTTTGAGGAGATACACCATGGGGCTGCTGATTGATGGCGAATGGCACGACCAGTGGTACGACACCAAGAAACATGGGGGGGAGTTCGTGCGCGAATCCGCCCAGCTGCGCGACTGGGTGGGCGATCATCCAGGTGTTGAAGGTAGCTGTTACCCGGCTGAAAAGAACCGTTATCATCTCTATGTATCGCTAGCCTGCCCGTGGGCGCACCGTACGCTTATCATGCGCGCTCTAAAGGGACTTGAGTCGATTATCGGGACTTCCCACGTCAGCCCGTTGATGCTTGATCAAGGGTGGACCTATCATCAAGACGAAGGTGCCAGCGGCGACTCTGTCAATGGGGTCGAGTTTCATCGCCAGCTTTATACAATGACCGATCCCCACTACACCGGGCGCGTTACCGTCCCTGTGCTTTGGGACAAGCGGCGTGATGCGATTGTCAATAATGAATCGGCCGATTTGGTGCGTATACTTAACGGCGCCTTTGACGAGTTGACCGGCAATGACCTGGATTTCTACCCTGATGATCTGCGCGATGTCATTGACGAGGTCAATGCCGACGTTTATGACCACATCAATAACGGTGTTTACAAGTCAGGCTTTGCTACCGAACAGCGCGTTTACGAAAAACATGTACAGGCGCTGTTCGATGCCTTGGAACGTATGGAAACGCGTCTGGCACAGCATCGTTACCTGACAGGTGAGTGGTTGACCGAGGCGGATATTCGACTGTTTACCACCTTGATACGCTTCGATGCAGTGTATTACGGCCACTTCAAGTGTAACGTGAAGCGCATCGAGGACTTTCCTAACCTAGCCAACTATGTGCGCGAGCTTTATCAGTGGCCGGGCGTCGCCGAAACGGTCAACATGGACCACATCAAACGCCACTACTATTACAGTCACGACACCATCAACCCCACGCGTATCGTGCCGGTTGGGCCAGCGTTGAACTTCGATCGTCCCCATGATCGCGAGCGGTTATCGGGGAAGGGAATACGCCGCAAGGCCTGATCAAACGTCTGGAAATCAAAAAGCCACCTCGCGGTGGCTTTTTTGACGTTATTCCTAAAAGGGAATTTATGATATCAACGCTGAAGTTACTCTTCGTTGATTTCTTCGTCAGGATCAATGGCCTCGCGAGTTGTTTGCCAGGCGCTTTGAACCCCTTCCTCGGTACTTTGCCAAGCATCACGGGCATTTGCCTTGGTCTGCTCCCACCAGTCGCGGTCATAAGTCGGGAACGACGTTACTTCCTCTTCCGAGGCGCTGATGAGGACACGGTGCTCGGTTTCGTCACCGTCAGTATCGGTTTCCAGGCTGAAGTAGTCAGTGTCGACGACGATTTCGCGACCGCCCAGGCCGAGGACAGAGCCGCTTTCGACGACCAGGGCGCTGACCTGCATATCTTCGTTCAGTAGAATGTCGTCGACATCACCGATTTCTTCATTGGAATTGCCTTCGAGATAAACACTCGCATCCATGATGTCGTCGGCGGAATACATGCCTTGTGGCTCGTCTGAAGCAGCATTGGCATTGAGGGCAACACTGCTGAGTAGGGCTGCACTGACGGCAGTGGTGATCATTGATTTACGCATAGCATCTCTCCTTGTGGCTACGAACCTCAATATCTGGTTGGGTAGCCGTGTCGACTAGGCGACAGGCAACAGAATATTGAGAGAATATATTGGCGCGTTGAACGATTACAGGGAATTGGCCCAGTCGTCCGCCTTGCGCTCGGCTTCTTCCTTTTCCAAGCCATATTTTTGCTGCAGCTTGCCCACCAATTGGTCACGTTTGCCGGCGATCTGATCAAGTTCATCGTCGGTGATTTCGCCCCAGCTGGCGCGTGCTTTGCCTTTCACTTCGGTCCATCTTCCTTCGACTTGATCCCAGTTCATCGAATCACTCCTTGAGGTGCCATGAAATTGATAAGGCACCCATCAGGCTAGACGAAATATGGCATGGTGCAAGGAGGCAGCGAACGAAAAAACACTGAAATGACTGGTCAGGTACCGAAGGCGGTGTTAGCATGCGCACTCCTCGCATGTGCTGACCCCACCATCACGACGATAAGCGTTTGCCTGCGTAGTCACGAGTCGTTCCCAAGAACCGCTCCCTACGAAGCAACGTTTGCTGGAACATCTTGCTAACGCCAGATGTTGACTGCTGTGAAGATGGCGCGCCTCCAGTATTTCACCAAACGGGTGAAATCGGCGCAACAAGGTCGCCACGGCGGATTGAACCGCTATCAAAGCGCCAATCCGGATGCTGGGTGCGACCGGCGTCTCCGACTCCACCGATGACGATATCCGCTATGCGGAGCCATGTTCTTTGATGCTGCCTTGACGTGCGCATCATTAACGAGTCAGAGACGCTTACGATGTTTTTTGCCGGAACAACCGGCCTACCAAGGTGTGATTAATGACCTCGACTTCTGTCGCTTCGCCGAGCTTCGGCGATCTTGCTCTATTGCCTGCCGTTCTGACGGCTGTTGAATCTCAGGGCTACGAAACTCCCTCACCCATTCAGGCGCAGACCATTCCTGCGTTGCTCGAAGGGCGGGATATGCTGGGCCAGGCGCAAACCGGTACCGGTAAAACCGCTGCGTTTGCATTGCCATTGTTATCGCGTCTGGAACTGACGCGCCGTGAGCCTCAGGTGTTGGTCATGGCACCGACTCGCGAGCTTGCTCAGCAGGTGGCTGTCTCGTTCAGTAAATACGGCCAAAACCTTAAAGGCCTCGAAGTTGCTACCCTGTGTGGCGGTCAAGAGTACCGTGAGCAACTCGGCGCGCTGAAGCGCGGTGCCCAGGTTATTGTCGGCACCCCTGGTCGGATTATCGACCATCTCGACCGCGGCAGTCTGAAACTTGACGGTCTTTCTGCGCTGGTGCTGGACGAAGCGGACGAAATGCTGCGTATGGGCTTTATCGACGACGTAAAACGCGTGGTTGCCGATACCCCGAAAAATGCGCAGCGCGTGTTCTTCTCCGCGACCCTGCCGACTGAAATCGAGCGTATTGTTAACCGCTATCTGGTCGACCCGGTTAAAGTCGCGATCGAGAAAGGCACAACGACGGGTGAAAACATCGAGCAGCGCATCGTGCGTGTTGACGGTGGCGCCAAGCTTGAAGCCCTGGCGCGTATTCTCGAAGTCGAGCCGGTCGATGGCGCCATTGTCTTCGTCCGTACCCGTGCCGCCTGTACCACCCTCGTAGAGCAGTTGACGGCGCGTGGTATCAATGCGGCAGGCCTTTCGGGTGACCTTGACCAGAGCCTGCGTGAGCGCACCATCACCCGTTTGAAGCGTGGCAAGGTCGACGTGCTGATCGCCACCGATGTGGCCGCACGTGGTCTGGACGTAGCGCGGATCACCCACGTCATCAATTACGATCTTCCCCAGGATGCGGAAGCGTATACCCACCGTATCGGTCGTACTGGCCGTGCCGGCCGCAGCGGTATCGCTATTACCTTTGCCGGTTTCCGCGAAGGACGCAAAGTGGGCTGGATGGAGCAGGCAACCGGCCAGAAAATGACCGAAATGCCGCTACCTGACGAATCTGCTATTCGTGCGCACCGTGATGAAGTTTTCCATCAGCGCGTCATTGCTTCGTTAACCAAAGGGGCAGAAGAACAGCGTGCGCTGATCGAGCGTCTGGTAGAAGAAGGCCATGATCCGGTCGAGTTGGCCTGTGCCTTCTCTGCCATGGCCCGCGCTGATGAAGCGCCTATTGGTCGTCTGCAGGCACCGCGCAAAGAGAAGCCTTCGCGTGATGGCGCGTCTGGCGGCAAGCCGGGTGCTCGCCGTGAGCGTTCAAGCACGCCCAGCGAAGGCATGACCCGCTACCGCGTTTCTGTCGGCCATAAAGACGGCGTCAAGCCCGGTCAACTGGTCGGTGCGCTGGCTAACGAAGGTGGCATCGAAGGCGCGCGTATTGGCCGTATCGATATCCGTAATGCCTTCTCGGTAGTTGAACTGCCAAGCGGTTTGCCGTCTTCAATCCTGACCAAGATGGCGCGTGCTCGCGTATCCGGCCGTCCGCTGGAAATCAGCGAAGACAGCGCCCCAGAGCGTGCTCCGCGCCGTCGCCGTGACGAAGGCGATGCGCCGGTTCGTCGCCGCGAACGCGCCTAAGGCGCCATCAGTTGCCGCTTAGCGGTCACTGGTGACATCCGACGCCCCCGTGCCTTCCCAGGTGCGGGGGCGTTTTTTGTTATATTCACCGCTCACCCGCCCAAGGAGGAAACCATGCTTGCATCACTGCATGAATGGAGCCTGGCGCCCAAGGACGCAGTGGCGCTGCAGACGGAGTTGGCAAAGCGGCTTGAGCTGACCGACCGACTCGATACGGTACGCCATATTGCCGGAGTGGATATCGGTTTTGAGGATGGCGGTGAAACAACCCGGGCAGCGGTGGTGGTGCTCAAGTGGGACCCTGATACTGCGCCTGACTTAAGCGTTATAGAGCAAGTGGTTCACCGCGAGCCCACCCGCATGCCCTATATCCCCGGGCTGCTGTCGTTTCGAGAAATCCCTGCTGCGCTTGGCGCCTTCATAAAACTGACCGTTCAACCCGAACTGGTGATGGTGGACGGACAGGGCATCGCCCACCCACGCCGGCTGGGGGTTGCCTCTCATCTGGGGCTATGGCTGGATACGCCGACCATTGGCATTGCCAAGTCGCGGCTTATCGGCTGCCATACTGAGGTGGGCGAGCAGCGTGGCGACTGGGTGCCGCTCACTGTCCGCGGCGGTGAGGTGATTGGCGCGGTGTTACGGTCACGTGCCAAGGTGAAACCGGTGTATGTGTCGCCTGGCCATCGCCTGTCACTGGAAGCGTCTTTGCTATGGGTGTTGCGCTGCCTGGGCGCTACCAAGCTGCCAGAGCCCACCCGTCTGGCAGACCGGCTGGCCTCCCGACGTGGTCAAAGACGCGATTGACTACACAAACGCCAGGAAGCGGCGCAGAAGGCCTGATGCCTCTGGCGTGTCGTGAACGCCACTCAGCAGGGCGTCGGGATCTTCGCCCTGGTCGCTTAGCGCTGCCCGCTGACGCTCCAGATACGCCCGCATCACCGGTGCAGTGAATTCGGGGTGAAACTGCACGCTCCATTGGCGTGGTCCATAGCGTAGTGCCTGATGGGCATCGTGGCTGTTATGCGCGAGCACCGTGGCGTTGGGTGGCAACTGCATCACTGATTGCGCATGGGTGAGATGCGCCGGGAAGGACGCGGGCAACTGGCTGAAGAGAGGATCCTGCTGACCGGCCTGGGTAAGCCTTAGCCGATGTGTGCCTGACTCCCGACCGGCGGGGTGGAAGTCGCTGACGCCGTCAAAGGCCGCTGCCATGAGCTGGTGCCCGTAACACACGCCGAGCATTGGCACGTCGTCGGCCAGCGCCTGCTTGAGCCAGGGTTTTAGCGCCTCGCTCCATGGCGGTGCTTCACTCACCATACTGTGCGAGCCGGTGATGACCACACCGGCAAACGAGGCGGGCGACGCCGTTGGTGTTTTCTCCCGTACATCCCAAACGCTTAATGTCAGGTCGTCAGGTAGCGCCTCGCGCAGTTGCTGGATAAAAAGCTGCTCAAAATCACCGTGCTGTTCAACCACTTCCGGGAAGGCATCACCGGTTTTAAGAATCACTAAAGAAGGCATGATGGCTCTCGTCTTGGCGCGGCGTGTAACAAACCAGCTAGGATAATTTCCGTTTAGGATGCAGTATAGGCGTCCCATACTACGTTCAGGAGTCTGATATGCAACAGATTACCCGTGCCGGTGAGCCGATGGATGTTGCTGGCCGTTTGCCAGCCCCAGGCGAAGTGGCGCCTGCCATGACGCTCACCAACAGTGAGCTTCAGGATGTCACCCTTGATACGTATCAAGGTAAACGCAAAGTTCTCAACATCATTCCCAGCGTCGATACGCCGACTTGCGCGATGTCGACCCGGCAGTTTAACGAGCTGGCGTCCAAGCTTGAAAACACCGTGGTGTTGGTGGTGTCTGCCGATTTGCCCTTCGCCGCCAAGCGGTTTTGCGGCGCGGAAGGCCTGGACGATGTCGAAACGCTGTCCACCTTCCGCCATCGCGAGTTTCAGGAAGCCTGGGGCGTTGCGTTGTGCAATAGCGCTATGGAAGGGCTGTGTGCCCGGGCCGTCGTGGTGCTGGACGCCGATAACCGCGTGTTGCACAGCGAGCTGGTCAGTGAGTTGAAAAACCAGCCGGATTACGACGCGGCGCTAGCTACGCTTAACGCTTGATAGTGGCCTGACGGCGCTCTGCCGCCGCCACCAGTGCGCGAACTAAACGCTGTTGGGGGCGGTTGAAAACCAGCCATTCAGGGTGCCATTGCACGCCAAGCAGAAAATCGTGGTCCCGGGACTCAATACCCTGAACCAGCCCATCGCGGTCGCGGGCGACAATGTCGATTCCCTTTCCTGCCCGATTGACGGCTTGGTGGTGCAGGCTGTTGACGCGGCACCAGGTAACGCCGAGCAAGCGGTGCAACTGACTGGCCCCCACGATATCGACGGTCTTGCGCGGCAGCACCGTGCGTCGACGCTTCAATCCTTCATGGGTCGTGTAAATATCCGGGTCCAGGGTTCCCCCCAGGTGCACGTTGATCAGTTGAGCGCCCCGGCAAATACCCAGTACGGGGGTGTTTCGCGGGATGAAATGCTTCAGCAGCCTGAGCTCCAGTTCGTCTCGGGCAGGGTCCAAACGGACGTCCAGCTGCACCTCACCACCATAGAGTGAGGCTTCGATATCATCACCACCGCCGATGATAAGTCCGTCAAGATCATCGGGCAGAGGTCTGGCAGGCGATAAACGCAGCGGTCGGCCACCATGACGCCAGACTGCAAACCAGTCGAAACACCAGGCAAGCTGGCTTTTTGCATCGGAAGTAGTAATGCCAATTAACGGGCGGGCCATGCAACGGCACTCTTGGTTAATGTGAATGAATAGTCAATGTGTATGAATAGTCGACGTGAAGGACTGAACAGGAATACCCCGAGGTTAAAGCTATCAGCGCTTCGTTGAAGCGTGCTCACTCCACCATCGCTTGGCTCGGCTTGCCAGGCGAGTAATCAATGGCCGGTTATGCTGGGCGATATAGTGGTCGCAGCGCGCATCAAGGTTTTCCCTGGAGGCTGCCAAACGTTCCACGGCGACCCAGCGATTCCATTCCGTGACGCCTCCCCAATGGGGCTCCGAAAGCTGGGCATTAGGTAGCCGGTAATGAAACGTTGGTCGCGGTTTGGTCAACTCGCCATGCAACAGCTTGTGCGGGTGGTCAGGGCGAAGGTAAGCAAACAGTGGCAGTAAATCCAGTTCCCGATTACGGGTGGGATTGTAGTGCAGATAGTCATCAATCAGCGTGTCGATATCCGGCGTGTACTGACGGTTTAATACCTTGAGTGCATACTCTTTGGGGAAGGGATTGGCGTGGGGCAGCACTTCGCGAGTGATATCCACCTTGATCTCGCTGCGCAGCCAGCTTGCCAGGAGCAGGTAGGCGCGTAGCATCGCCAGCAAGTAATCCACGTCTTCGCGCTCAACTTCCGGGTTGAGGTGTAACCCAAAACCGTAGAGTAAACTGGCATCCGTGCCTTTGGCCCCGTGCGTCCGCAATGCCTCAAACAGCGTATCGAGCTCGTCAAGCTCGTTCCAGGGCACCGGTGGGCAAACGATCTCTGTAGGCACCAGGCCCGTCACCATATCGCCAATCAACTCGCGGGTTTTACGGTGGAACTCCAGGCGATGTTGGTGTTGCTGGCGCGACCATTCGCTGTCCTGCTCGTGGATTTCCTCCAGTAGTGCCCGGTCAGGGTGCGCATATTGGGTATCCAACTCAATGCCAAATTCGCCCCAACGGGTGCCTTCGACCAGTAGCCGATGAGGGCTGACCACGTTAAGCTCGCCACCAAACAGCTCGCGCACGATCAGGGCTGTGTCGCGTGGGGGCAGACCGGCAAACTCGATTTCGACACCGACCTGGCGAGTTTTGCCCTTTGAGTTCCATCCATTAGGTGGCGCTTCTAACGTCATCTCGGCATCCTGTGAGGTGAACGATTTGTGTGCTCAGCCTATCATAGTCACGTCCGAGGGCTGAGAATATTCGCTCAGCGAGCCCTTTAGAGGGATAATTATGCGGCATTGCCTTTTGATGCCTTGGTTCAGGAGTAACATGTGCGACCGCACTGGCTAATCAATACCGTTCTTAGTTTTGTTTTCATTGTACTGATGGGCGTCATGACGTCCCACGCTCACGCGCAAGCGATCTCGCTGCCAAGCCTCGGTGGCGGTGACTCGGAAGAGCAGAACGACGTTAACAGCGAAGACTTCCAGGGATCGCTGAATGACGTTATTTCAATGCTTGAAGACGAAGAGCGGCGCAGCGAATTGATCAACTCGCTGCGTGAACTGCAAACCACGACGGAAGAAGCCAGTAATGATGATGGGGTCGTTCGCCAGGGGGTACTGGGGGCGCTTGCGGATACGCTTACCGACATCGGTGAGCAGGCTCAGGCGGGTGGTTCGCCAATAGAAGAGTGGCAACGTCAACTGGTCAACGGCGGTGAGGGGTTGCAAGCCGTGGCCAGTAGCGCCAGTCGCGGCGAGATGATTCGTGCGGTGGCCGAAGGCGCGGTCCTTGCTGTGGTCTGGGTGGGACTGCTGGTATCCATGATTGGTGCAGGAAGGGTGATCGCCAATCGCCGCGAGTGGCCGCTTGATTTGCCCCGCGACCCGAAAGGCTGGCTGATGGTCGTGCACTTCTTTCGGCGCATCCTGCCCTGGATACTGGCGTTTGCGATTACGCTGGGGATCGGCCAGTTGATGGCTTATAGCCCAGGCCGGACCATGGTGTTGGTCGTGGCTTATATTTGCGTTTGTGGTCGGTTGCTCTCGGTGGTGTTTGAAACCGTCGTGGCCTTCTTCAGCCGTGGGCATCGGTTTACGGCCGTGCAACTGCTGCATCAGCGTGCTCTGCGAGGCCTGTTTGTCATTGGTGCGCTGATCGCACTGGGCGATGCGGTGAATTCGACCCGCATTGTCGAAATGCTGGGCAACGAGCTTTCCAGCCTGGTTTCCGTACTGGCCAATATGCTGGCAGCGTTGATCTCGGCCCGCTTCGTGATCAAATTCAAACGTCCAGTGCGTCACCTGATCTGTAACCGCCCCTACAAGCAACGGCGGGATGCCAACACTGCTGTGGAGATGATTCGCGCGCTCGGTGGGCTGTGGCATATCCCTGCGCTGCTGTTGGTAGGTGGCTCTTTGCTGGCGATCTTTATTACCGTTGGCGATGTGGGCACGGCACTTGCCCGGTCGATCATTTCGGCGAGCCTACTGGTACTGACGCTGGTTGTGACTGGCCTGCTGCGTCGTCAAGCTGAGCGCTTGGGTCAGCGCCGCCACCGTCGCCGTCGGCAGAGTCAGTACCGAAAGCGGCTTGAGCGTTTTGGATTCGTGCTGGCACACATTTGTGCTTGGGTGGTCTTTGCTGAACTGTCGATGCAGGTATGGGGTAGCTCGATGTTTGGCCTGGGCCAGCGCGGCCTGGCGGGCGCCCAGCTTGGCCCAGCCCTGGTGAGCCTGGGCGGAACCGTACTGCTGGCCTGGCTGGTATGGATTTTTGCCGATACGGCCATTCAGCGCGCGTTGATCTCATCAACGCGCTCCCGCGGTAAACGGGTCAATCAGGCGCGTGCGCAAACCATCACACCGATGATCCGCAACGTCATATTCATCACGATTCTGATTATTGCCGTTATTGCCGGACTCGCCAATCTGGGCGTTAACGTGACGCCGCTGTTGGCGGGTGCCGGTGTCATCGGTCTGGCGATCGGCTTTGGGGCGCAAACGCTGGTTCAGGATCTGATCACGGGTATTTTTATCCTGATTGAAGACTCCCTTGCCGTGGACGACTTTGTCGAAATCAACGGCCACATGGGCACGGTAGAAGGCCTGACTCTACGAACGGTAAGGCTGCGCGACCTTGACGGCATTGTGCATATCATCACGTTCAGCCGCATTGAATCGATCCACAACATGTCCCGGCAGTTCGGTATTGCGTTGATGCGTATCCGTATTCCCCACGACATGAACATAGACGATGCCATCCATCTGATGCAGGAAACCGCCCAGGAACTGCGCAAGGATCCGATGATGCGCCACCATATCTGGTCGCCGCTTGAGATGCAGGGAATCGACAGTTTTGACGATGGTGGTGCTATCTTGCGCATGCGGTTCCGTACCGCACCCGAAATGCAATGGGACGTAGCCCGCGCCTTTAACCTGATGTTGAAACAACGCATGGAAGCCGACGGGGTCGACCTGGGCGTGCCACGTTTGAGCGTCAGCATGGAAGGTCTGGCAGGTGGTTCTACGGCGTCGGGTGGCAGCGTGGACATGAGGCTGCAGGGTGACGGTGACTCAGCCGACGAGCGTCACTCCAATGAGGACGTCAGTGACCCTGAGGAGACATCAGGAGGGAGAGAAAGGCCGACACCACCCAAACCCGCACCGATGCCGACCAAAGCCGAAATCAGGAAAGATGAACGACAGCGCAAGGGAGGTGATGAGAACCGTCGCCTATCCCGCGGCAAGCCCCATGCAGAGGGCAAATCCCATTATGATGCCGAGACCGGCTCCGGTCGCGAACACGGTGACGAGTAGCCATGGGCCTCGCCAGCGCCGCCAGCGATTGTACAGTGAGACCGCGTTGCTGACGCGGTCGACCATTTCATCGTGGCGCGAAATGGCATGATCGGGTGGCAGCGAAAAATCGTTGGCCACATCGCCTTGCCAGTGCGCTCCGTGGGTCAAGCCAAGTCGCGCACGCAGGCAGCCAATATCGTTGAGCGTGTGGTGTAACGTATCGTAGGCCTCACGGTGCTCGTTGACCGCGAGAACACTCTCAGCGTCCTGGCGTAGGGCACTGTTGGGGCAGCGCATCACGGCATTGTGGATGTCGTGCTCACTTGCCTCTGGTGAAAGTGATAGGCGTTGATACAAATCGCGCATAGTTTTGTGGTTATTCCGTCTGTCGCTGCTGCGTCTTTTAGTAGGTTTGCATCAGGTAATCATACGCGTTTTTGATCCGCTGGAAACGTGCGGAGGCAAGCGCCACCTGATGCTCGCTTTCGGTAAAAAAACGATCCGGGTGATGAAGCTGTGCCATGCGCCGATAAGCGAGGCGTACGTCGCTGCGGCTGGCCCCCGGCGGCAGCCCGAGGACGGCCAGGGCACGCGTGGTACGGTCCGGGGGAGGTGCGGTGCGCTGCCACTGTCGGCGTTCACCCTGGGCGCGTTCGTACCGAGACCGGTCTTGATGCGCCTGTTCACGCTGAGCCTGTTCGCGGCGGTACTGGTCATCGCGTTGCCGTTGGCGTTCACGTTCCTGTCGGGCGTGCGCCTGACGCGCTTGAGCCTCTTCCTGTTGGCGCTGCTTTTCCTGCTGCTTACGCTGTTTTTTCTGTTTGCGTTGCTGGTGTTTCTCATCGGCCTGCTGTGCTGCTTCGTCCCGAGCCTGCTGTTCAGCAGCGGCCTCGCGTGCCTTTTGGTTAAAATAGTCAGGATTGTGATGCTGCCAGTAGGCATGACGACTGGGATCTTCAGGAGACACAAACGGCCGGCCCGTTAGTTCATGAAACAAGGTGCTCAGGGTTGTGGGGGTCACATTGAGCAAGTCCGCCAGAAAGCGCAGGATATAATGGTTGGCTAACGACAGTTCTCCGTCATCGGTTGCCACGGTGATCGACTGGTGCAATACACTCAAGCTGCGCTCCTGCGAGCACTCTTTACGCAGAATCTCGGCGGCCAGCTGAATGGCTTGAAGGTCCTGACTATGGGCAATGCTCATGACCGGCCCCAATTCATGTCCATGACGAAACTGCGCCGTGACCTGGGCCAGGCGACGGCGTCGCTGACCTTCCGACACGTGCTGGCGGTTCACAAGTACCCAAGCCAGCAATAGTAGCGTTGCCGTATCCACTTGGCTGCGGCTATTTAACAGCACCAGCTCAAAGGGTGAAAAACGGGCCATGGACATCCACAGGCTCCCAAAGCGAAAAGAACAGCGGGCAATAGTGGCGTCAGGCGTGCCTTAAGGCAAGGCCTTCACCGGTTCGAGATAATGACATGTTATCGCATTGACGTATCCAGGGAAGCAGGAGATTGGTGAGTTGATTAATGTAGAACGTAAAAATAGCTTTCAACTGCGTATTTCACGCCGCTTGAAGGAAGAAACCTCTCACAACCTGGATATTTATCTATTCGTGCCTGGGGATCTTGGCCTTTCGACCCAGCTGATTTCGGAGGAGGCGTTCTACCACGCGGCGATTCAAGTGTCGCGTACCTACTACAGTGACGAATATCATCTGCCCTTGGTGCACAGCCGCCTGGCGAGCCGCAACCAGTTGGGCAGTGACTCCTATCGTCTAAGCCTCAGCCTTTATGCTTATCAATACGTTGGCGCCATGGAGCGCAATACGCAAGCGATGCTGGCTAGTGCGCGGGATATACGCCGAAGCGAAGATAAACATCAGGTCGACCAGGAAAGCGCCGATCGTCTGCGTGACCAGCTGCAGGAAACCAGTGATTTGAGTGAAAGCATTCTGAGGCGCCTGCGTCGCCATCCGCCCCGGGATGAACGACTGACCAAGTATTTCACCAACATTGATAATTATCTGTCGTGGTTTACCGAACAGCAGTTATTGGCGCTGGTGGCTCACATGCCCAGGGGCGGTGAGTTTACCCCTATCCGTCACCGGTTTGTGGCGATTTGCCAGCGTGAAGAAGCCTACCGGCGCGAGCAGGAATACAACGCCGAACGGGTGATGGCTGACCCTACCCGCATGTCGAATAAAATGCGTTTGCTGCGGCGCTTGATCGAATATCCCATTACCCTCAAGCAGCGGCCCCAGGAATTGGGCGGAGGTGAGCAAAAAGCCGTCAAAGCCTTGGCGACGGCTGTAGTGATGGCCTTTGTTTCGTTTGGCGTACTTCGTCTGCGCGATACCCTCGGCGATATTACCGCGTTGTTTGTGATTGCCATGGCCGTACTTTATGCCATGCGCGAAGTCTTCAAAGACGATTTACGTAATACGCTATGGCGCTGGCTGCGCCGTGGACGGCCTAAGTGGCGGCGCCAGTACGTCGACCCCAACCGCAATGTGTCGGTGGGGCATCAACTCGAATGGTTCGACTATAAGCGCTATTCATCCCTGGACGCTGAAATTCAGCAGTTGCGTCGCCGGACCGTGGCCCAGCGTGAGGAGGTGGTGCTGCATTACCGTTCACGCTCTCGGATGTCGCCGACCCGCTTCCTGAGTGGTTACGAACATACCCAGGAAAGCTTAACGCTCGATATCTCCATGCTGACCCGGCTGATGAGCAAGGGCAAGTACGCCGTCTATCGACTTAAAGAAGGCCAGGCCGTGCGTGAAAGTGTCGAGCGTCGTCATCTGTTCAACCTGGTCATTCGCGAAACCGGGAGCGAAGATCAGCCTTACCTGGCCCGCTGGAAGGTCGTGGTCAGCCGATCTGGGATTGTCGACGTAGAAAAAGTCGGGGAGAGCGGCACAGAGAAGGCCAGCGAATAAACTGCGCTAGATCAAAAAGGCGCCAACTAATGGGCGTCAGCATGGGCAACTGAAGAGCAGCGGGCTAGTCTGAGATATAGGGCTTTGCAAACTACGACGATAACGTCGCAAGGGCCCGTTGCCAGGAGGAGCACCATGCAAGCTATCGATATCATGACGCCCAAAGTGGTGAGTGTGGCGCCCGACACCGATGTGCGCGATATCGCACAATTGCTGCTTAGCCACCGTATCAGTGCTGTCCCTGTGGTGGATGGTGAGCATAGAGTGGTCGGGATTGTCAGCGAAGGCGATTTGATGCGTCGGTTAAAAGACGATGACGGCCACCCCCAGTCAGGTTGGTTGTCGCTTTTGGGGGCCGGCAAAAGTTCAAGCGGCTATGTGAAATCCCATGGTCGTAAAGCTCAGGATGTCATGACGCCCAACCCACTGAGCATTGAGGAAAACACGCCAATACACAGCATTGCTCGCCTGCTGGAAAAGCACCACATCAAACGCGTGCCTGTTCTGCGTGATGGCAAATTGGTGGGCATCGTCAGTCGCGCTAATTTATTGCAAGGCATTGCGAATGCCGTCGTGGGGCCAACACAGTCGCCCGCAGACGATCGACAAATTCGCGAAGCCATCCTTAACGACATTGAACGCCATACCGACGTGCGCGTCGAAAATATCAGTCTGATTGTCGATGGCGGCGGCGTGGAAGTCTGGGGGCTGGTTGAATCCCTTGAACAGAAAAAGGCCGTGACGGTGGTGGCAGAGAACGTTGCAGGGGTGACGCAGGTTGAAAACAACCTTGGCATGATGCCGCGTGGCGTGGGCTATATGTAGCCCTTGATTGTTGTGGTCGGCTCGCTAGTGGGCTGGTGCGACTTGCCAAAAGCCTGCTATCGCGGATAGCAGGCTTTTCCATACCTAGCTGACTGCCTCGATGGCTTTTTCCAGGCTATCAACACTGCGCTGGGTATGGTGTAGCTTATCGAGCCCGAACAGTCCAATCCGGAAGGTCTGGAAGTGGTCGCCCTCATCGCACATTAGTGGCACCCCGCCGGCCACCTGCACGCCAGCCCGGGCGAGCTTGCCAACCAGGCCGCTGTCGTCGGTGTAACACACCACCACACCCGGGGCCTCGAAGCCATTTGCCGCGACGCTTGCAAAGCCGTGGCGCTTGAGCATGGCGCGGACATCTCGACCGATCGCCTGCTGCTCCTCTTTGACCTTGCCAAAGCCGTAGTCACGCGTTTCCTGCATGATGTCGCGCAGCTGGCGCAAGGCATCGGTGGGCATGGTGGCGTGGTAGGCGTGCCCGCCGTTCTCGTAGGCCTGCATGATGCTGTGCCACTTTCCCAGGTCACAGGCAAAGCTGTTGCTCTGCGTCTCGGAAAGACGCTGGGCCGCACGGTCCGACAGCATCACCATGGCGCAGCAGGGCGAGCCGCTCCACCCCTTTTGCGGCGCGCTGACCACGACATCCACACCCAGCGACTGCATGTCCACCCACAGCGTGCCGGCAGCAATCGCGTCGAGCACAAACAGGCCGCCCACATCACGGGTCGCCTGGGCAACGGTCCGGATGTAGTCGTCCGGCAAGAGCATCCCGGCGGACGTTTCCACCTGAGGGGCAAAAACGACCGCTGGCTTTTCAGCACGAATGCGCTCAGCAACCTCGTCGGCGGGTACCGGCGCGAAGGGGGAGTGCGGGTCGTTGGGAGCTTCGCGCCGTGCTTTCAGCACGGTGTGCTGGTCGGTCAGTCGGCCCATCTCGATAATCTGCGTCCAGCGGTAGCTGAACCAGCCGTTACGAATGACCAGCGTCGGCTGGTCGACAGCGAACTGGCGCGCAACCGCTTCCATGCCGAAGGTACCGCTACCCGGCACGATGACAGCCGTATGGGCGTTGTAAACTTCTTTGAGCGTGGCGGAAATATCGCGCATCACGCCCTGAAACTGCTGCGACATATGGTTCAGCGAGCGGTCGGTATAGACCACCGAATATTCCAGCAGGCCGTCGGGGTCGACGTTGGGCAATAGTCCAGCCATGGCGTTCTCCAGTGTGTGATGCGCTCTCAATCGGCACATTTTGTCTTGTACAATCAGGTTTTCTTAAGAGTAAGAGTACGAGCAATAAACGCACAAAACCAGCCCACAAGGGGCTGGTCGTTAGAGATATACAGAGGGCGTTATCGCGCCGGCAGTTGCTCGGGGCCGAAGGCGTCGGGCAGCAGCGTGTCCATGGTGTAGGTCTTCAGCACCTCGCCTTCGCGAGAAAGCACCAGGATCTGCGTGTCGGGCGTGGCGAACTCGCGGATACGCTGGCGACAGTCGCCGCAGGGCGTACACAGATGCTCGCCGGGACCCATCACATAGACCTTGGCAAGTTCGCGTTGCCCGGCGGTTGCCATGGCGGAAATCGCCGAGGCTTCGGCACAGAGCCCTTTGTAGTGGGCCACTTCGACGTTGCAACCGGCGAACTGCTGGCCGTCCGGGCACTCCATCACGGCGGCCACTGGGTGGCTGGAATAGGGCGCGTAGGCATTGCCGAGCGCTGTCAGTAGTGTCTCAACCAGTGCCGAATCGACTTGGCTCATGGCGATTTCCTTGGTGTTGGCCTTCAGGTGCGCGCTGCGTCGTCGCGTAATACCGTGTCGAGCGCAATTGTCATCATGTCATTGAAGGTGGTTTGGCGGTCGGCGCTGGAGAGCGAGTCGCCTTTCAGAATATGGTCGGATACCGTGCAGATGGTCAGCGCCCGGGCGCCGAATTCCGCGGCCACGCCGTAGAGACCTGCCGCTTCCATCTCGACGCCGACAATGCCGTAGCGCTTGAGCATCTCGGCCATCTCGGTCTGCGGGTTATAGAACAGATCTGCCGAGAAAATGTTGCCGACTTTCACCGGCACGTTTTGCGCGTTGGCGGCGGCGACCGCGTGCTGGGTCAGATCGAAGTCGGCAATCGCAGCAAAATCGTGGTCGTTGAAGCGCATGCGGTTAACCTTGGAGTCGGTGCACGCACCCATGCCGATAACCACGTCGCGGACGTTGACGTCGTCGCGTACCGCGCCGCAGGAGCCGACACGAATCACGGATTTAACGCCGTAGTCGGTGATCAGTTCCTTGGCGTAGATCGAGACCGAGGGGATGCCCATGCCATGGCCCATGACCGAAATCTCGCGGCCTTTGTAGGTGCCGGTATAGCCAAGCATGCTGCGCACGTCGTTGACCAGGCGGACATCGTCCAGGTAGGTCTCGGCGATGAACTTGGCACGCAGCGGGTCGCCGGGCATCAGCACGGTATCGGCAAAATCGCCTTTCTCAGCATTAATATGCGGTGTCGCCATTGTAGGTTTCTCCTTTAAGCGGCGCTGGATAAAAAGCTTTCGCCATCGGCCATGGCTTCGAGCGCGAAGTAGTCGGCGAGCGTCTGGCCGATATCAGCAAAGGTGCCGCGTTCGCCCATGGGGCCGGGGGTGAAACCGGCGCCGCGTACCATGACCGGTACGTATTCGCGGGTGTGCTCGGTACCTTCCCAACTGGGGTCGCAGCCGTGATCGGCGGTAAGCAGCAGCAGGTCATCCTCGTTGAGCGCGGCGAACAGCTCGGGCAAGCGGGCATCGAAATGCTCGAGCGCGGCCGCATAGCCCGGCACGTCGCGGCGGTGACCGTAGACCGAATCAAAATCGACAAAGTTGGTCATGATCATGGTCGGGCGGTCGCTGGTTTCCTTGGCAGTGCGAGCTACCTCGCCAAGCGTCGCTTCCATCAGCGCGTCGTGACCGCTGGCCTTGACCTTGTGGGTAATGCCGCAGTGGGCGTAGATATCGGCAATCTTGCCGATCGACACCACTTCGCCCCCTGCTTCGGCGAGCTTTTGCAGCACCGTAGGCGTGGGGGGCTCGACGCTGTAGTCGCGGCGATTGCCGGTACGCGCAAAGTCGTCGCGGTCATTGCCGACAAAGGGGCGGGCGATCACGCGGCCAATGTTGTAGGGCTCGAGCAGACCGCGCACGGTTTCGCATAGTTCATAGAGCCGTTCGAGGCCGAAGTGCTCCTCGTGGGCGGCAATCTGAAACACGGAATCCGCCGAGGTGTAGACGATGGGCTTGCCCGTGGCGACATGCTCTTCGCCCAGGCGGGCGATGATCTCGGTGCCCGAGGCGTGGCAGTTGCCGATCACGCCGGGCAGGTTGGCGGCATCGACAATCCTGTCGAGCAGCTCTGTCGGGAAACTGTCGGTTTTATCGAGGAAGTAGCCCCAGTCGAAGCGAACGGGCACGCCGGCAATTTCCCAGTGGCCCGACGGCGTATCCTTGCCGCTGGAAATCTCTTTAGCGTGGGCGTAGGCACCTGTCAGCGTATCCGGCAGGTCAACGCCCTCGGCGACTTTTCCCGTGGCATCGCGGTGGGCGTGAAACAGGCCGAGTTTTGCCATGTTGGGCAGTTTCAAAGGGCCTGAGCGCTCGGCGGTATCCGCTTCGCCGCGGGCGCAGGCGGCGGCAATATGGCCCAGGGTGTCAGCCCCCTGGTCGCCGAACTGGTTGGCATCCGGCGCGCTGCCGATGCCGAATGAGTCGAGGACAACAACAATGGCGCGGCGCATCAGGCTTCTCCTCTGAAGGTATCTTGAAGTAGCGTATCGGCGGTCGCGGGGGCGTCACCCAAGGTGACCGCAGCGCGAAGCTGGGCGGCGGCAAGGGCGGCGGCGTCTTCGCTGTTGGCGTGAACCATGGCGATGGGGTGTTGGCTATCAACACGGTCGCCGATTTCGGCAATGTCGCTGAAGCCTACGCTGTGGTCGACGTTGGCGTCGTTACGCAGGCGTCCCCCGCCGAGTTCCACCACGCTCATGCCGACGGCACGAGTGTCAATGCGCTGGATGATGCCTGATTGTTCGGCATACACTGGCTTGACCACGTCGGCTTTGGCCAGGTAGTGATCCGAGCGCTCCATGAAGTCGGCAGGGCCACCAAGCTCGCTCACCATGCGGGCAAAGACCTCGGCCGCCGCACCTGACGTGAGGGCTTTTTCAAGCTTGGTCAGCGCTTCCTCGCGGCTATTGACCAACTTGCCCGCCATCAGCATTTCCACCGCCAGTTCGCGGGTTACCTGCATCACCCGACTGTTGGAGCGTTCGCCGCCCAATAGCGCCAGGGTTTCGACGATTTCGACCGCGTTACCGGCGCAGGGAGCCAGCGGCTGGCTCATGTCGGTGAGCAGGGCGGTGGTAGGTGTGCCCGCCTGTGTAGCCACGTTGGCAATGCTCTTGGCCAGTTCGCGGGATTTTTCCGGCGTGGGCATGAAGGCGCCGCTGCCGACTTTGACATCCATGACCAGGGCATCCAGGCCGGAGGCCAGCTTTTTGCCCAGGATAGAGGCGGTGATCAGCGGGATGGATTCCACTGTGGCGGTCACGTCACGCACACCGTAGATGCGCTTGTCCGCTGGAGCGAGGTTGCCGGTCTGGCCGATGATCGCCACGCCAGTGGATTTGACCACATCGCCGAAGCGCTCCGGGGCGGGGTAGGGGTTATAGCCGGGAATGGATTCCAGCTTGTCCAGCGTGCCGCCGGTGTGGCCCAGGCCGCGGCCGGAAATCATCGGTACGAAAGCGCCGCAGGCGGCGACCCAGGGGCCGAGTACCAGAGAGACCAGGTCACCCACGCCGCCGGTGGAGTGCTTGTCGACGATCGGGCCCGGCAGGTCAAGCGAATCCCATTGCATGACGTGACCGGAGTCACGGGTGGCGGTGGTCAGCGCGACGACTTCCTCACGGCTCATGCCGTTTAAAAACACCGCCATGGTAAAGGCGCCAATCTGGGCATCACTGATACGGTCATCGGCAATGCTCTGAACAAAGGCCTTGATTTCTTCTGCCGGCAGCGGCTGGTTATCGCGCTTGAGGCGAATCAGTTCTTGCGGGAGCATGTTAGTAGCCTCCGTCATTACGCGAGAGCGACGCGGTCTGCGGGTTGCCACTCAGGGTATTGAGCAAGTCCCCCAGCAGGCTGGACGCACCAAACCGGAAGTGGCGTGGCGAGATCCACTGGTCCCCCATGATGTTGGCGGCGAGAGCCAGGTATTCGGCGGCCTCTTCGGCTGTCTTGACGCCACCTGCCGCCTTGAACCCGACATCCTTGCCGCTGGCTTTGATCGCCTGGAGCATGATCTCGGCGGATTCCAGCGTTGCGTTGACCGCCACCTTGCCGGTTGAGGTCTTGATAAAGTCGGCGCCGCCTTCAATGGCCAGCTCGCTTGCCCGCTTGATAAGCGCAGGCTCTTTAAGCTCGCCGGCCTCAATGATGACTTTCAACAGCGCCTGGCCACCGCAGGCCGCATGGCACATTTCCACCAGCTCGCGGCCGGTCTCTTCGTCGCCCGCCATGAGGGCGCGGTAGGGGAAAACGACATCGACTTCATCTGCCCCGGACGCGACGGCTTCACGGGTCTCGCGGGCGGCGCCCATGATGTCGTCACCGCCGTGGGGAAAGTTGGTGACCGTGGCAATTTTGACGTCACCGTTGAGCTCGTGGGCGGTGAGGGCGCGACGCGCGGTCACGACGAACTGGGGGTAGACGCATACCGCCGCCGGGTAGCCAAAGGGAGTTTTTGCCTTTTTGCACAGCGATTCGGTGGACGCATCGGTGTCGGTATCGTTGAGACTGGTCAAGTCCATTAGTGAAAGCGCCTGGCGCGCGGCAAGGGTCACGTTAATCGAAGCGGTCATGGACATCTCACACAGTGGTAGGGTTAATCATTAACTGAAAAAAACGGGCACTGCCGTATAAGACAGCAGCGCCCGGGATTATAGCCGTATGTCGCGTTCAGCTAGCGGCGCTGCCCAGGGCAAGGAAGAAGCCCGCAATCGACGCCGACATCAGGTTGGACAGTGTACCGGCCAATACCGCCTTGACGCCAAACCGGGCGATTTCCTTGCGACGGGTGGGGGCGATGCTCCCCAGGCCGCCGAGCAGAATCGCAATCGACGACAGGTTTGCGAAGCCGCACAGGGCAAAGGAAAGAATCGCCATGGTGTGCGGCGTCATGGCCTGTCCGGTTGCCGCGACCATCTGCTCGCCCTCGATATAGGGCGCCAGGTTGATATAGGCGACAAACTCGTTGACCACCAGCTTCTGGCCGATGAACGAGCCGGCAAGCGTGGCCTCTTCCCAGGGCACCCCGAGCAGGAACGCCAGCGGGGCAAACAGCCAGCCCAGGATCCACTCAAGGCTCAACGATTCGAAACCTACCCAGCCGCCGACACCGCCCAGAATGCCGTTGATCAGGGCGATCAGCGCGATGAAGGCCAGCAGCATCGCGCCCACGTTGGCCGCCAGCATCAGGCCGGAAGTGGCGCCAGACGCTGCAGCGTCGAGGACGTTGCTGGGCTTGTCCGATTGTTCGTCAAGCTCCTCCTCTACCTTGGAAACGCTGTCGGCATCTTTGGGATCCTGGGTTTCCGGCATGATCAGTTTAGCAAACAGCAGGCCGCCGGGGGCCGCCATGAAGGAGGCGGCGACCAGGTATTCCATGGGAATGCCCAGGGCGGCGTAGCCCGCGAGCACCGAACCGGCGACGGAAGCCAAGCCGCCGCACATCACGGCAAACAGCTGGGAAGGCGTCATGCGGGCGATAAACGGACGCACCACCAGGGGCGCTTCGGTTTGGCCGACAAAGATGTTTGCCGTAGCGGAAAGCGACTCGGTACGCGAGGTGCCCAGCGCCTTCTGCAGCGCGCCACCCAGGATGCGGATCACCCACTGCATGATGCCGAGGTAGTAAAGCACCGCGATCAGCGAAGAGAAGAAGATGATGACCGGCAGTACCTTGATGGCAAAGACAAAGCCTACTGCGTCGGCATCGGCCAGGCCGCCGAACAGGAAGCTGATGCCGTCGTCGGCGTAGACGAGAATCTGGCTGACCCCCGCCGAAATGGTTTGCAGCACCGTCTGGCCAAAGGGGACATAAAGCACAAAGGCGCCAATACCCGCCTGAATGCCAAACGCGCCGAGCACCGTGCGCAAGCGGATCGACTTGCGATCGTAAGAAAAGATCAGGGCGATGGTCACCAGGGTGACCATGCCGACCAAGCTCATCAGGAGTGTCATAAGGAAATCCTTGGTGTCGCGTTAGGCGCTTTTACAGCAGGTTGAGCTTCACGGTGTAAATCATCGCATTCTGGTAGTTGTTGCGGGTACCCAGCTTCTCGTCAGAATACCGGTACTGGATGCCGGTCGTCACCAGTTCGGTCGGGTGCCACCACAGGCTGACGGCGCCATTGGTACCCACGCTGTCCGCCTTGCCGCCGACATAGTTCTGCTCCAGGTACTCATCGTCGCGACCAAAGGTCTGCTCGTGCCAGTTGGTCACGCCAAACTGCTGCCCGAACGCATTGAAATCGTAGCCTGCCACCCAGCCGGCCATGAAGCCGTTCGAACCGGTATAGGCATCGCTCTGCACCCGTGCGGCACCGATAAACGGCTTGAACCACAGGCCGTTATCGAAGCTGGTGATATAGCCGAGACCGAGGATCTGATCCTGCTCGCGGGCGTTGAAGCCGTAATCGCGGAAGTCGTACAGGTGGGCGTAAATGGATAGCGGGCTATCACCCAGATAGATATGCGAGGTGAGCTTGCCCGCCGTGCGGAAGTTGTCGGTGCCGCCGCTGGCTTCGTCGAACTGGTCGTTGGTGGGGTTCTCGAAGTCGAAGAAACCGTAGAATTCCCCCCATTCGTAGCCCAGGCCGCCCTCGATTTCGAGAAATAGAAAGTCGCTTTTCGCTGCATTGTTGGCGGTGCGCGCTTCGGTGCCGTCGGACCAGTCAAGGTAGTTGACCGATACGTTGGCAAACGACCAGATGGGGTCAAAGGTGTCCGCATTGGCGGTACTGGCGGCGCCGGCCATTAATATGCCAGCGCCGAACGCCGCGAGCGACGCACGTGAAGAGAAAGCGGTAGTAACGTGTGTGCGAGCAGTCATGAGAGCCTCAACAGATTGTTAGTGGCAGTTTTGATCCGCCTCGACGACGGACGTGAGGGCTGGCGTTTTGTTGTGATGTTAAAATTATAACATTTAGTGTTATTTTTCTAACGTGAATTTGCAAACCCTACCCCGTCAACGGTGTTTAAATGAAAAACGGCTGACATGCGCTTTAAAAGTTGCTGGTTCAATGGTAATTCCCTGTGTGCTGGCTCAGCATAAAGGATGCCCCGGCGGCAGGCGTCGAGGCGCTCAGCGATAACCTAGGCCCATCCAAACACAACAGGCCGTTACCAGGAGAAGCTGCCCATGAAAGACCGGAGTACGTTGCGCTTGGCAACCTTGCAGGAGGCACTTGCCAGCGGCGGGACGCTGCATTTGCGTGATGCGGCGGCGTTGTGCGGCGTGTCGGAGATGACCATTCGCCGGGATCTGAATGCCCACCCGCACGTGATCAGCCTGCTGGGGGGGCGTCTGGTCATGGCGCATACGCCAGGCGTAACGCCGGTATACGACCTGAACGAACAGCAGGCGAGCCATTATCAGATAAAAAGCCGCCTTTGCCAGCGGGCGCAGCGCTTTATCGAGGACGGCGATACGCTATTTGTCGACTGCGGTTCAACCCTGATGCCGCTGATGAATCAGTTGGGGGCGTATCGTGAGCTGACGGTCATCACCTATGCGCTTAACGTGGCCAATGCCGTGGCCCCGCTGCCTAATGTACGGCTGGTGCTGCTGGGCGGGTTGTTCTATGCGGCATCGCAGTCTTTCGCCAGCGATGCCATGACCGAATCCATCGAGCGATTGGGCATCAATAAGGCGTTTATTTCAGCGGCGGGAGTCGATGTGCAGCGCGGAGTAAGCTGTTTCCACTTCCACGAGGTGGTGCCCAAGCAGGCAGCGATGGCGGCGGCCATGCAGCGTCTGTTGGTCGTTGATGCCAGTAAATTCGGTGTGGTACGACCGGCGTACTTTGCGTCAGTGAGTGAGTTTGACGTCATTGTCACCGACGAGGAGGGCGCCCCGGCCTTGCTGCGCGATGCGCACAGCGCTCACCCGACGATCACTGCGCCATAGCCTCTAGCGTCGTTTTTTGGATTAAATTTGCCAAGTTACCTTTAAGCCGTGGACCAATCGTGGCAGAATCCGCGGCGTTTACCTGCGGCAAATCGTCTCTTCTCTTCTGCGTCATTGATGCGAGAATAGCCTTCGTCTGCGGTAACTGTGTTCGGTGTTAGCCTGCCGAACGATCCTCTCTCGCGATCAGACGTCGACGTTAAGCACCTGCTTATCGACTGCGTTTGCTCAAGAGATTTTGTTAGCTCGCTATCCAGAATGGCAGCTTGTTTACAATGTTTGCCTCCCAGCCCTGACGAGGTCGTAACATGAGAAAAAACCTCTACGCCAAAGCGGCAGGTATTCTACTGTTGCTTTCTTTATTTTTATTGCTGGGTGGTTGTAGCTCGGCGCTGATGGATCCTAAGGGTCAGATCGGCGAAGAGCAACGCACCCTGATTCTGACAGCCTTTGGCATTATGCAGATCGTCGTGCTTCCCGTTATCGGGATGACGCTGTTCTTCGCATGGCGCTATCGTCGCAGTAACCACAAGGCCGCCTACACGCCTGACTGGGCTCACAACACCTGGGTTGAAGTGGTGGTGTGGCTGATTCCATGCGTCATCGTTCTCTTCCTCGCGGGGTTGACGTGGTACACCTCGAACAGCCTGGATCCGCATAAGTCCATTGCTGAGGAAGGTGAAGAAACGCTTGAAATCCAGGCTGTGGCCATGGATTGGAAGTGGCTGTTCATCTATCCCGAGCAAGGCGTTGCCACGGTCAACGAGGTAGCGTTCCCCACGGATACGCCCGTACGTTTCCGGGTCAGCTCCGCGTCAGTGATGAATTCGTTCTTCATTCCTGAGCTTGGCAGCCAGATCTATGCCATGGCGGGTATGGATAACGACGTCCATCTGATTGCAGACGAGGAAGGCACTTACCCAGGTCGTTCTACCAACTACAGTGGTTCGGGCTTCTCGGGCATGACCTTTGACGCGCATGCGACATCGGAAGAAGGCTTCGATGAGTGGGTGGCAGAAGTCAAAGCGTCCTCCAAATCGATAAGCTTCGACGATGGCTATAACGAGCTGTTGAAGCCAAGCCGTAATCATCCGGTCGAGTACTTCTCTGAAGTATCGCCAACCCTCTATGACGACATCCTGAACGTTTACCACAGCGGTGAGCCTGTTGAGGTGTTGCCTGATGAGACCGGATACAAACATGCCAGTAGCGATCATCAAGAGCAGAACGGCGATATGGCGATGAACGCGGAGGCAGCGGAGTAAACTATGTTTGGAAAACTCGGTTTAGACTCGATCCCCTTTTACGATCCCATTATCGTATCGCTGATGATCATGACCGCCTTGGGCGGAGCGGTAGTGTTAGGGGGTGTTACCTACTTCCGCAAGTGGGGCTACCTGTGGAGTGAGTGGGTAACCTCGGTCGATCATAAAAAGATCGGGATCATGTATTTCATCGTGGCACTGGTGATGCTGATCCGCGGTATTGGTGAAGCGCTGATGATGCGTGCCCAGTTGGCGATTGCCTCTGGCGGGGCAGAAGGCTTCCTGCCGCCGGAGCACTACGACCAGCTGTTCACGACCCATGGCGTGATCATGATCTTCTTCGTGGCCATGCCCATGGTCATCGGTTTGATGAACCTGATCGTGCCGCTGCAGATCGGTGCGCGCGACGTCGCCTACCCGTTCCTGAACAACCTCAGTTTCTGGTTGTTTGTATCCGGTGCGATGATTGTCAACCTATCTCTGTTTATCGGCGAGTTTGGTACGACCGGCTGGTTGGCCTATGCACCTCTCTCGGGGATTGAGTACAGTCCCGGGGTCGGGGTCGACTACTGGATATGGGCGTTGCAGATATCCGGGGTGGGTACCACCTTGACGGGGATCAACTTCTTCGTGACGATCCTGAAAATGCGTGCGCCGGGCATGAAAATGTTCCGCATGCCGATCTTCACCTGGACGTCGCTGTGCGCCAACGTGCTGATCATCGCGTCGTTCCCGATTCTGACAGCGACGATTGCGCTGCTGACCCTTGATCGCTACCTGGGGATGAACTTCTTCACCAACGATCTTGGCGGCAACGTGATGATGTACGTCAACCTCATCTGGGCCTGGGGCCATCCTGAGGTGTACATCCTGATTCTGCCGGCCTTCGGCGTGTTCTCTGAAGTCGTGGCGACGTACGCCCGCAAACGGCTGTTCGGCTACCACACCATGGTATGGGCCACCGTCGCGATTACGATTCTGTCGTTTGTCGTGTGGCTGCACCACTTCTTCACCATGGGGGCGGGGGCCAACGTCAATGCCTTCTTCGGCATCATGACGATGATCATCGCCATCCCCACGGGCGTGAAGGTATTCAACTGGCTGTTCACCATGTACCGCGGCAGCATCGAGCTGTCCGTGCCCATGCTGTGGCTCATCGGTTTCATCATCGTCTTTACCATCGGTGGTATGACCGGCGTCATGCTGTCGGTGCCGGCCGCTAACTTTGTGCTGCATAACAGCCTGTTCGTTATCGCCCACTTCCACAACGTGATTATTGGCGGCGTGGTGTTCGGCATGATGGCGGGAATGTACTACTGGTTCCCGAAGGCGTTTGGTTTCAAGCTCGACGAAAAGTGGGGCAAGCGCAGCTTCTGGTGCTGGTTGATCGGCTTTCTGATGGCCTTTATGCCGCTCTACGTGCTCAGCTTCGATGGGGCCGTGCGTCGCATGTCGTCTTACGGACCCACTGAGTGGCAGCCGATGATGATCGTCGCCTTTATCGGCGCCTGCATCATCCTGATGGGTATCTTGTCGACCCTGATCATGGTGGCGGTCAGCATTAAGAATCGTCATAGCATGCAGTATGCCGACATGAGCGGTGACCCCTGGGATGGCCGTACCCTCGAGTGGGCAACGTCCTCTCCTGCGCCGTTCTACAACTTTGCGCATCTGCCGAAAATCAGCGGTATCGATGACTTCTGGCGCCAGAAGCAGGAAGGTCGTGATGCGATCAGCAGCGGTCCTTATCAGGACATCCACATGCCGCGGAATACTATTGCGGGACCGGTGATCAGTCTGTTCTCGATGATCTTTGGCTTTGCCCTGGTATGGCACATCTGGTGGCTGGCGATTGTCGGTGGTATCGGTATGTTTGTCGCCTTCATCGCACGCGTTGCCAATGACGACATTGATTACTACGTGCCAGCGGCTGAAGTCGAACGTATTGAGACTGCACATAAACAGCGCCTCGAAGAGTATCGGGAGTGGTTGAAGCAGCATCCCGAAGAAGCGTCTCATCTACAGGTCCGGATGCAGGGGTAACCATGGCGAACGAAGCAGTAAGTAACCACGACGATCACGCTCATCCCGAGACGCATGATCACCACGATACCGGCAGCATCAAGGTGTTCGGTTTCTGGGTTTACCTGATGAGCGATTTGGTGATCTTCGGAACACTATTCGCTACCTTTGCCGTGCTCCTTCGGGGCACGGCCGGTGGACCCGACGGCTCAGAGATCTTTGATCTACCACTGATTCTGGCCGGTACCTTTGCACTGCTGATCAGTAGTTTTACCTATGGGATGGCGGTGCTGGCAATGACCGCCGAGAAGGTCGACAAGGTCAAGAAATGGCTTTGGATCACCTTCGTGCTGGGGGCAGCCTTTATCGCCATGGAGATTTATGAGTTCCAGCATCTCATACATCTCGGCTATGGCCCTGATCGCAGCGCCTTCTTGTCTGCCTTCTTTACACTGGTTGGCACACACGGTCTGCACGTAACCTTCGGGCTGGTCTGGATCCTGGTGGTACTCTATCAGCTGCGTACCAAGGGTCTGAACGATATGACGCGTCCGCGTATTTTGTGTCTAAGCTTGTTCTGGCACTTTCTGGATATCGTGTGGATTTGTGTATTCTCATTCGTCTACCTGATGGGGGCTCTGTAATATGAAGGACTCACCCACTGCACACGGCAGCGTCAAGTCTTATGTGACGGGGCTGATTCTCTCCATCGTGCTGACCATTATCCCGTTCGCGGCGGTAATGAGCGGCGCGCTGAGCATGAATGCCACCGTCTGGACGATCGTGATCACTGCCGTCGCCCAGATATTGGTGCAGCTTGTGATGTTCATGCACATGGACACCAAGCAGGAAGAAGGCTGGAATTTCATGTCTTTCGTCTTCACCTTGATTATTCTCGGCCTGGTTGTTGGAGGTTCGTTGTGGATCATGCATCACCTGCACCTCAATCTGCACATCGGGTAACGTTTATGGCAAAGATGGGCGATTATTTCGCCCTCACCAAACCGGGTATCATTGGTGGCAATACCATTTCGGTGATGGGCGGCTATTTTTTAGCCGCCCGCGGCGATTTTGATCTGCTGCTATTCATGAGCGCGGTGGTGGGCCTGGCGCTGGTCATTGCGTCGGGCTGTGCCTTCAATAACGTGATCGATCGCGATATCGATGCGGTGATGAGCCGCACGCGTACACGGGCTCTGGTTCAGGGCCGCATCACGCCGTTTGCGGCACTTTGCTTTGCGACATTGCTGGGTATTGCCGGTTTTGCCGTGTTGGCACTGGGCACTAATGGTTTGACGGTGGCCCTCGCAGGCTTTGGCTATGCCATTTATGTTGGGGCCTATAGCCTTTACATGAAGCGCCACTCGGAGTTCGGTACCCTGGTGGGGAGCCTATCTGGCGCAATACCGCCGGTGGTGGGTTACTGCGCCGTGACGAACCAACTGGACGCAGGCGCACTGACGCTGCTGTTGATTTTCTGCCTATGGCAAATGCCGCATTCCTATGCGATCGCTATTTTCCGGATGGATGATTATCGCGCCGCTTCAATTCCGGTCCTGCCAGTCGTTCGCGGTATTGCCTCGGCTCGCCGCTACATCCTTGGCTATATTGTGGCGTTCATTGCCGCGTCATTGGCATTAGCGCTGGCTGGCTATGCCGGCGTTGGCTATCTGATCGTGGCATTGGTGATGGGAAGCTATTGGCTTTACCAAGCCGTGCAGGGCTATCACGGAAGCGATGATGTTCGCTGGGCCAGGCGCGTTTTTGGTGTATCGATTCTGGCGATTACGGCGCTTAGTGTTGCCATGTCGCTGGATGCCAGCCTGCTCTCGTTACCTCCGTTGTTAGACCGTTGGTTATGAAGTACGTCAGAAATTAGGCAGGAGTGCAATGCTCCTGTCTATACTGTCTATAAGCCCGATGCGGGTTTGACCGGCTATCCCGTCGGTTAGAATAAAAAGGACAGTAGGAGGCGTACCCATGCTGACACACGTCTGGGGCTTGATGGCCCACCCTCAGCGCGAATGGAAACAAATGCACGATGAGCACGAAACGGTGTTTCATCTTTATGCCCACCATGTGCTGATTCTAAGCGCAGTACCCGTAGTCTGTTCCTTCATAGGCACCACTCAGTTTGGCTGGGGACTCGGTGCTGAGCGCACCATTCAGTTGGGTTTGCTGGACGCCTTTTATGCGGGCATCGTTTTCTACCTGGTCATTCTGGCGGCCGTGTTTTTCATGGGCAATGTTATCCACTGGATGGCACAACGTTTTGTTGACCCCCCGAACCGTCGCCGCTGCGTAAAATTTGCAGGCTATGTCGCTACCCCCATGTTGCTCAGCGGCGTTGTGGCGCTTTATCCCATTGTATGGCTCTGCCTGCTGGCCGGTGTGATCGGACTTTGCTGGTCGGGTTATCTGCTCTACGTGGGGATACCGAACTTCCTGGATATCTCTGATGAGCAGGGGTTTATCGTTTCCAGCGCGACGTTGGCAATTGGGGTGCTGGTATTGGAGATGCTGCTGGCAGCGACGGTACTGCTGTGGGGCTACGGTGAGCGGATAATCCTGAGTATTCTGCAATAGCCAGTGTCGACATGCCTTCTGTATGTCTTCAGTCATTTAATGCCTGCCACCTCGTCGTCAACGATAAGGTGGCAGCTTGCGTTGGTGAGTCAGGCGAGTCGTTGACTGGCCTGAATGGCGGTGAGGGCAATGGTATAAACGATATCATCGACCAGCGCGCCACGTGAGAGGTCGTTCACCGGCTTGTTCAGGCCCTGCAGCATGGGGCCAACGCTGACCACCCGTGCGCTACGTTGAACGGCTTTGTAAGTGGTATTGCCGGTATTGAGATCCGGGAAGACAAACACCGTGGCCTTGCCCGCCACAGGCGAGTCAGGAGCCTTCTGTTTGCCGACGCTTTCGATCGCGGCAGCGTCGTATTGAAGCGGACCATCAATGAGTAAGTGTGGTGCGCGTTGCTGGGCAATGCGCGTCGCCTCGCGCACCTTGTCGACATCGGCCCCGGTACCTGAGTCGCCAGTCGAGTAGCTGATCATCGCGACGCGTGGTTCGATACCAAAGGCTTCGGCAGAACGGGCGCTCTGCAGGGCGATCTCGGCCAGCGTTTCAGCGTCCGGGTCGGGGTTCACGGCGCAATCACCATAGACCACTACCTGCTCCGGCAGCAGCATGAAGAATATCGACGAGACCTGATGATATTCTGGCGCGGTTTTAATCAGTTGGAACGCAGGGCGTACGGTATTGGCCGTAGTGTGTATCGCCCCTGATACCAAGCCATCGACTTCATCCAGCTGCAGCATCATGGTGCCGAGCACGACATTGTCCTGCAACTGGGCCTCGGCGGTTAACTCGTTGAGCTTGCCGCGCCGGCGGTCGACCATGGGCGCGATGTAATGTGCGCGGGTGCTTTCCGGGTCGATGATGGTCAGCTCTTCTGGCAACGTCAGGCCGCGGTTGCGGGCGATGTTGTCAATGTCATCGCGTTTACCCAGCAGCACACAGTTGGCGATGCCGCGGCGTTGACAGATAATCGCTGCTTCGATGGTGCGTGGCTCGTCGCCTTCAGGCAGCACAATACGTTTCTTGGCGTGCTGGGCGAGCTTGACCAGTTGGTGACGAAACGCCGAGGGCGAAAGACGATGCGTGTAGCCGCGACTGAGATGGGTCTTTAACCATTCCAGGTCGATGTGAGCTGCGACATAACGGGCCACCTTCTCTGCGCGCTCGAAATCGTCCATGGGAATTTCGTTACTCAACTGGCTCAAGTTCTGGGCGGTGGTCAGGCTGTCGGTATCGACGGCGAGCACAGGGAGGCCGGTTTTCAGTGCTGGTCGACACATTTCAATCATGTTGTCGTTAGGCATAAAGCCATTGGTCAGCAGTACGCCTGCCAGCCGAGTGCCGTTCATGGTGGCAAGCGCAGAAGCCAGTATCACGTCGTCGCGGTCGCCAGACGCCACGACCAGGCTACCCGGCGTGAAAATATGCAATGCATTGGCGGCACTTCGGGCGCATAGGCTGGTGGAAAGCACCCTGCGACTGAGGGCCTCGCCTTCGTTCAGCATCTTTGCCTTCAGTGCCCGTGCGACATCCAGCGTGCGCGGTGCGCTGAGGGCGTTGCTGTAAGGGACAACGCCAATCAGGTGAAACTTGTCAGTCGCCAGAGCAGGGGAATACTGGCGGAGTTCAGCGAGCACCGACTCTTCCAACTGAGGTTTAAAGGTGCCCGGCGCTGCAGAAAGATCATCGTCCTGGGCATAAGGTAAGTTTTTCATACGCATTAAAATGCCGCCCAGGGTACGGCTTGAACTGACGCCGCCAAAGCTGCGCGCGTGCATATCTAGCTGGTCCGCCAAGGCCTCAGGCTCATTTAAATCCCCGGTGCCGACCAGAATAATGCGTGCATTTAATGCATTGGCCAACTGTGCATTGGTCTGGGTGGCGTAGGTGGTGTGCTGGGTAGGGACGACGCCCTCGACCACCACCAGATCCAGTGCGCTGCCGTCGCGATAAGCCTGCTGGGTGACCTGATCGTAGAGCTCGATGACGTTTTCCATCAGCTCATCGGTCTGGTTGTCGCGCAGCAGGCGCTCCAGGCGGGTCTGGGAAATGGGCGAGGGCGGGCGCTGATTCAGCGCCCGGGACACCAGCGCCGTTGAGCGATCAAGGCCCGGGCCGTTCAACTCGTTCTGCATGAACGGTTTTAGGAAGCCCGCCTTGAGACCAATGGTATCCAGCGCTTGAATCAGCCCGAGACAGGCGGAGGTTAACCCGGCCCCTTCGCTGGTGGGCACAAGCAAAATGGCCTGAGGAGTTTCGGAGGGCGTATTCATGCTTGGGTCTCCAGGCAGTGGCGGGTTTCCAGAGCGATACGGGCTTCCTCATCGGTGGGGATGACCCATACTTCTGGGCCGCGATGACCGTCGCGATCCAGCGCGCCTTCCCGGCCGCGAACCGTGGCGTCGTTAGTCGCGTCGTCCAGCGCAAAGCCGAAGTGGGGCATCAGCTGAATCACCCGGCGACGCACCTGGGGCGAGTTTTCGCCGATGCCGCCGGTGAAGATCACGCCATCGAGGGTGGGAAGCGCGCAGGACAGGCCGGCCAGTGATTTGGCGATACGGTAGCAGAAAACCTCCACCGCCAGCGACGCCCCCGCGTGGCCCTGTTCGGCGGCCTGTTCGATTTCGCGCATGTCGTTGGTCAGGCCGGAAAGCCCCAGCAGGCCGCTCTGCTTGTTCAGCACGTTATCGATCTCTTCCAGCGACCAACCCAGCTGGCGGTGAAGATGCGCGTGCAGGCCGGGGTCGACATCGCCGCTGCGGGTCCCCATTACCAGGCCTTCCAGCGGCGTTAACCCCATGCTGGTGTCCAGGCTTTGGTGTTGCCACACGGCGCTGGTCGAGCAACCGTTGCCCAGGTGCGCTGTCAGCCAGCCGCCAGCTCCCCTGTCGCTCAATTCCCCGGCGCGCTGGCTAACAAAGGCATGGCTGGTGCCGTGAAAGCCGTAACGACGAATACCATGCTGGGTATAAAGCGCTTCTGGCAGCGCATAGCGGTAGGCGCGCGGCGGCAGGGTTTGATGAAAGGCGGTATCAAACACGGCGACCTGAGGAAGCGATGGAAAGACGTTTCGAGTCGCGGCAATACCGGTCAGGTTAGCCGGGTTATGGAGAGGCGCCAAGGCAGCGGTGGTTTCAATGGCGGCGATGACATGCTCATCAATCAGCGCCGCTTCTGTGAAATGTTCACCGCCATGAACGATACGGTGGCCCACCGCAGAGGGCAGTCGGCCTTCCAGATTATCCAGAATAGCGCTAATGGCTTCGGCATGGTCGGCGCCAGGCAGTGATTTGATAAAACGCTCACCGGCGTTATCGTTACCCTTTAGCTGTGCATCCGCACTGCCCAAACGCTCGACAATACCATCAAGACGTGCCGCCTTGGGGTCTGCATCAATCAGTGCGTATTTAATGGAAGAGGAACCGCAGTTAATGACCAGAACCGACGCGTTCATAGAGGCCTTCTGTCAATAGAGAGACAATGGGTTGATTAGACGTTAGTATAACATTATGTGAGGTTGGCGGTCAGTGCACCTATATCGTTAGCCTTCTAGCTACAATCCCGGCATGCTGGGTATGACCACCCTTCGTTTCATCATAAAAAGAGCCCGCTTCCAACATGCAATCCCCCTCGCTTCCGTCTGTTTTACCCCGTCACTTGGCCATCCTGCTGTTAATGACGGTGGCGACGATGTTCGCGGCCAACCACGTCTCGGCGCGACTGGCGTTCGATAATGGCACAGGGCTTTTGCTGGCGGTACTTACCCGCTCAGGTGTCGCCTGCTTGATTCTGGTTTGTCTGGTCGTTGCGCAAAAAAAGCGCCTCTGGCTGCCGCCGGGCACCTGGCCGTGGCAGCTTGCGGTCGGGCTCTGTATCACGGTGCAGAGCCTCTGTTTGTACTCGGCCGTGGCGCGCTTGCCCGTGGTCATTGCCCTGTTACTGGTGAATACCTTTCCGATCCAGTTGGCATTGCTGAGTTGGGCGTTAGGTGGGCCGCGACCCACGCTGCGCAGCTGTCTGATCATGGGCACGATTCTGATCGGCTTACTGGTGGTGCTCGATATTCCCGCCTGGTACGCCAATATAGACGATATGGGCCCCGGTTGGCTGGCGGGCATCGGCTTCGGTTTGACGGCGGCGTTTGCCTTCGCCTGTGCTCTCTGGACTACGGAGCACCGGCTCGCGAGAGTGGGGAGTACCCTGCGCAGCCTGCTCACCATGCAAACGGTGTTTATCGCCATGATCATCGGTGGCCTTACCGGCATTGTGCCCGGAGGTATGAGCTTGCCGGAAACTAACCAGGGCTGGATTGGGTTAGCGCTTTTGGGGTTGTTGTACGGCTCGGCATTTTCGACCCTGTTTATCTTTGTGCCTCGACTGAATATGGCGCGCAACGCACCGGTAATGAATATCGAACCCGTCGCTTCGTTAGTGATTGGTTACTTCGTCCTGGGCCAAATGCTCAGCCCCAGCCAACTGGTCGGTGGGGCGGTGGTCGTTGGGGGAATTGTGGTCCTGAGCTTGTCCCGTCGTCGCTAGCCTGCGCATGGCATACTCGCCGAGCACGCCCTTTACTGCCGTGGCATTTCTTAGTATCAGCACATTTTATCGGAGTTTGAGCCAAATTCCCCGCTCAACAAACTGATAGTGTGTAATTCAATAACTATTACGGGCAGCCAGCGAACAACCAAAAACCTTCTTGAAAAGGGGAATTACCATGTACAGGAAAAGCAAAATTGCATTAGCTATTGGGCTGAGCGCGGGATTGGCGACTACCGCTGCTACGGCTGAGACTAACTGGCGCATGGCGACACCGTGGAGCGGTGGGCCCTGGCTTGAGCGCGATGCTCAGATGTTTGCCGACCACGTTAATGACCTTTCAGGCGGGGAAATTGAAATCGAAATATTTCCTGGGGGAACGCTCGGCAGTGCGCTGAAAGTCACTAATTCAGTCAAATCGGGTGTTGCCGATATTAGCCATAATTATATCAACTACGATTATGGCACTGACCCGACCACAGCACTCCTGGCAGGACATTCCAGTGGTTTAACTCCCGAAGAGTTCATGATGTGGATGTACCAGGGGGGTGGCGTTGAACTCTACGAAGAGTATCGCCGGGATATGTTCGATGTTGTGGCATTCCCTTGTGCAATTCTGGGAACAGAGATATTCCTTCACTCTAATAAACGCGTTGAAACACTGGAGGACTTCCAGGGGCTGCGGCTGCGTACATCAGGGGCCTGGTCGGAACTTGCTTCACGCCTCGGTGCTTCGACAGTGGTCATGTCGGGTGGGGATATTTACAGTGCCCTTGAACGAGGGGTGATCGATGCGGCCGAGTGGGGGAGTCCTGAGATGAACCGCCCCACTGGTTTTCAAGAAGTTGCCCAATACGTGATCGTTCCGGGTGTTCACCAGTCAGGTGGCTTTTTAGAGTGCCAGGTGAATGAAGAGGTCTGGACCAGCCTTAGTGAAGACCAGCAGGATAACCTTCGCTTAGCGGGTAAGCTTAGTGTCTTTGAGTCTTGGCTAGCGAGTTCATATGATGATCTAGATGCTTACGAAGAACTTGTTAGTGGAGAGAATGAAATCGTCCACCTTGATCAAGACTTTATTGATACGATTTATGAAGAAACCGCTAAATGGGAAGACGAGTACGCTGAAGATAATGAATGGTTTGCTCGTGTTCTAGAGTCTCAAAGGGGGTTTAAAGAAACAATGAGTGCTTGGCCGGAGTATCGCCTGCCGATTGGTACCATGGGACGATAAACACCACGCTAAGTAAAAGAGAGGCCTTAGGCCTCTCTTTTATGTGTTTATACTTTCTAATTTTCGGACCAATGGATACCCGCTATGAAGCTTATAAACGCGATTGAGTCAATAACCCGATGGTCGGGGTGGCTAGGCGCTGTTTTGATATTTCCCTTGATAGGGGCTTTGGTGTTTGAAGTTTTCAGTCGCTATTTGCTGGGGCGTCCGACCTTATGGGCATTTGAAGTTAGTTATATGGTAATGGGGGCAATCTTTATGCTTGGCATGTCTAATGCCCTGCGAGTGCGGCAGCATGTCAGCGTAGACATTGTTTCTATGCAACTCAGTGAACGCGTAAAAGCTATTATCAATGCGATCGGTTATTTTCTTTTCCTTCCGCTACTTATTTGGCTTGTATGGGAGCTTTCGGCCTACGCCCTCCAAGCGTTTGAGACAAATGAACGGTCAGGGCGGTCCGCCTGGAATCCTGTTGTCTGGCCTATCTACACCGTGTGGTTTGTTGGTTTCTTATTTTTGGCCCTACAGGTACTTGCTGAGTTAATCCGGTCTGTGATGACGGCGCTTGGCCAAAAGCAGGTTGAGGAGGGTGACTCATGAGTAGTTATCTTGCACTGCTGATGTTTCCAGCGTTAATGGTATTTATCATTGCTGGGTTCCCTATTGCGTTCTCAATGATCCTGGTTGCCAGCGGGTTTGGTATTATTCAGTTCGGTGATGTGGCAGCTTATCAGCTACTTACCAAAATTGAAGATACAGCGTCTAACTCTATTCTGGCAGCTGTCCCATTGTTTATTTTTATGGGGGCAATGCTGGAACGTTCAGGTATTGCTGAACGCTTATTTGAAGCGATCCATATATGGACACGGCGCTTACCCGGTGGCTTAGGGGTTGGAGCGATCATCATGGGGACACTGTTTGCAGCTTCTAGTGGTGTGGTTGGTGCAACAGAAGCCGTTATCGGTATGCTCGCTATTCCTGTGATGCTCAAGCATCACTACAGTAAAAGCCTCATGTCAGGAACCATTTGCGCAAGCGGTTCGTTAGGTACCGCCATTCCTCCTTCTATCACTGTTGTAGTGCTGGGGCCTGTTGCTGGTGTATCGGTTGGATCGCTTTTCAGTGGTCTGTTAATACCAGGCTTTTTAATGGCCGTGATGTTTTTGGTTTACATCATCGGTGTTTCCTATTTCAGGCCGGAAATGGCTCCTCGTGTTGAGCAAGACGAACCAGAAATCAGCTGGCAAGAAAAAATGCGCATCACGTTGGTCGCTTTGCTGCCAACCATGCTGCTGATATTTACCGTCCTGGGGACTATTTTGATGGGGCTTGCCACACCGACTGAAGCTGCCGCCTGTGGTGCGCTAGGTTCGGTGGTTTTAGCGATTGCCTACCGCAATTTGACCCGAGATGTTTTATGGCAGTCCGCCATTAAAACGATGAATATTTCAGCGATGATATTATTGATCGTCATGGGCGGAAGTATGTTCGCTGGCGTGTTTTTCGCCTCTGGCGGTATGGCAACCGTACAGTCACTGCTGATGGACACAGGTTTAAACCCATGGATGATCCTGGGTCTTATTCTCCTGATTGCTTTTATTGCTGGTTTTGTACTCGACTTGATTTCAGTCGTGCTTATCATCATTCCAGTGGCGATGCCCATTGTAAGGATGTTGGGCTTTGACGAAATTTGGTTTTGCGTTGCCTTCCTCGTGGTATTGCAAACTAGCTATTTGACGCCGCCTTTGGCCCCCGCAATTTTCTATCTGCGAGCCATCACACCGCCGGAGGTTACACTCAAGCATATGTATAGAGGGGTTGTGCCTTTTATCATCGCGCAATTGGTTGTTCTGGCGCTAGTCCTTGCTTTCCCGGCAATTGCGCTCTGGCTTCCTGAGGCGATGAGCGGTCCTTCCTGGTAAGTCATTGACGTTCATCATCATGCCGCCCTAGGGCGGCATGTTTGTTGGGCTGTAATATTATTAATATTGTTAGCGCGCTAATTAAATGATAAGCTGACGCTGTCATTAACACGCTAATGAGTCCTGCATGTCCCCCGAACAACGTTTTGCCCGCTGGGTAAAGGTGGCGGTTGCTGCCTTTATGCTTTTGTTTGTGTATTTTCTCATCGCCGATAGCTTTATGCCTATCACCCCGGAAGCCCGGGTGATGCGCCCGGTGACGCGCATTGCACCTGAATTGAGTGCGCCCGTTAAAGAAGTGACGGTAGACGACCATCAGCAGGTGGCCAAAGGTGATGTGCTGTTCCGCCTGGATCCAGCGCCGTTTCAGTTAGCGCTCGCCGAGGCCCGGCTCAATCGCGAACAAGCCCTGAAAGACAATGCCCGCTTGAGGGCAGAGCTTGCCGCTGCCCGTGCCACCCTGGCATCGGCGGAGGCCACGGCCCAGGAACGTCGTGGTGAGCGTCGTCGTGGTGAAGCGTTGCTGGCAAGGCACAGCCTTTCTCGCCAGCAGTACGAGCAGCAGGTTGCCGCCGAGCAAACGGCGGCGTCCGCCGTCGCCTCTGCCCAGGCCGATATTGAAAGCCTTGAAGTACAGCTGGGTGAGGAAGGCGAAGCCAATTTGCGCTTGCGCCAGGCGGAAAATGCCCTGGAAAAAGCGCAGCTGGATATGGCGCATACTCAAGTTCGTGCTGCGCAGCCGGGGGTCGTCACCAACCTTCAGCTGCAGGCGGGCGACTACGTTCAGGCCGGGCAGCCTGCATTGGCGCTGGTGGCCGATCAGATGAATATCATTGCCGATTTCCGCGAGAAGAGCCTGCGTCATGTGCATCTCGGCGATCAGGCAAAGGTTGTCTTCGATAGTTGGCCAGGGAAGGTGTTTGAAGGCAAGGTCAGTGCCTTTGATGCGGGGGTGCGTAACGGCCAACTGGTTGCCGATGGCCAACTGGCGGATATTCCGACGACGGATCGCTGGGTGCGCGATGCCCAGCGGCTTCGGATCCACGTGGCACTCGATGAGCCGCTCACCTCGTTACCGGCCAGCGGTGCTCGGGCCTCTGTTCAACTGGTGCCGGGGGATCACCTGCTGGCCAAGCCATTCGCCGCGCTTCAGGCGCGTTTAATCAGTTGGCTTCACGCGGTGTATTGAGCATGGCAATCCTACGGCTATTGAAGCCCAGCCGCCCGCCAGCGGATAAGCACCCTGTCGGATTAACGGAGAACGGCCTGCGCCAATGTTTGCGGGTGGCAGGCGGTGGCCTGCTGGGGTTTGTGGTCAGCCAACTGATGGATTGGAATTACGGCGTCTTCTTCACCGTTTTTCCAATGTTCTTGCTGGGAATGGTGCCCATCCTGAACGGCCATATCGTGCGTCAGTTTCTGGGCAACGTTTCGATCAATGTGCTCGAGGTCAGCTTGGTCGTTGGTTTGCTCAAGCATATGCCCATAGTGATGACGCTGGTAGTGCTGGCGATGTTCTCCTTTCGCTTTTATCTCATGGCCAAAGGCCCGCTGTTTTTGTTCGGGGCCAACGGCGTGCTGACGCTCAGCATTCTGCTGCACTTTGCCAGTTACCCAAGTGTTGATTTGAGCGACTTGCTGGCCAGCAATATGGTGGCCAGCGGGCTTGCGGTGTTCATCGCCATGCTGATGTACACGCTATTTCCCGATGTTGAGCCACGTCAGCCGCCGCCCAAAGGCATAAAACCCGCTGAACAAATTCGCCACGAAACCCTGATGGGCGGCATCACCGCAACGTTATCGTTTGTCGTGTTTCAAGTATTTGATCTGCAAGGGTCACTCTCGGCGCAGATGGCTACCATTCTGGTGTTGTTCTCACTGGGCTATGGCGGCGCCAAAGTGTCGGCGGGTAAGCGTGCCGTGGGCACGCTTCTGGGGTGCAACCTCGCACTTGCCATGCAACTGGTGCTGTATACCCAAAGCCACCATTTTATGCTGGTCATCCTGCTCTACTGGCTGGGTCTCATGCTGTTCGCAAGAGAGCACATTCTGGAAGGCGGCGGCTCGGGCATCGGTTTTGGTGGGCTGACAACGCTGGGCATTTTATTTGGGCAGTCGTTGGGGCCTGAGCAGGACCTCGTTTACAGCGCGCTATACCGTTTTTCGTCGATGAGCGTGGCGCTGCTGGGAACGTTGCTGGTGATGGCCTGCCTGCATGTCGCACTGAATTGTTGGGCACCCACCCGCTTACCAGATACGGCGGGCTAAAAGAAATTGCGGTGATTTTTTTGATACCGACTATGATGATGACAGCGCCTCGAACGAAGTAAGTATTTACTTTTTAGGCGCTGTCTACAGATCTATCTCCAACGCTGTCTCCAGCACTATTCTCCACTAACGGACTAGAGGTGTTCATCATGGCAAGTGGCAAAAAAGACAAAGCGAAAGGGGCCGCCAGTCAGACCGTCGGTAAATTGAAAGAAGCGGCGGGCAAGGTGACCGGAAGCGGCAAAACCGAAGCCAAAGGCAAAGCCCAACAGGCAAAGGGCGGCATGCAGAAAGGCGTAGGTCATTTGAGGGAGAATCAGAAAAAACAACGCTAGCCACATGATACTGACGACTAACAGGGGGCTTCGGCCCCCTGTTGGCGTTTAAGCGCGGTAAGGTTGATCCAGGGCAATATGGCGCGGCGTCTTGTGTGCCGTAATGGTCAGGTGATTCGACTTTCCGACTGAGGAGACGTCCCATGCCGACCATGATGAAAGCTGCCATTTTTGTTGAACCTGGCCGTATCGAGATTGACGATAAACCGATCCCTGAGATTGGCCCCAACGATGCCTTGATGCGCGTGACCACCACGACCATCTGCGGCACCGATGTGCATATCCTGAAAGGCGAGTACCCGGTGGAGCGTGGCCTGACGATTGGTCACGAGCCCGTGGGTGTTATCGAGAAACTGGGTGCCAACGTCCAGGGGTACCAGGAGGGCCAGCGAGTGATCGCCGGGGCGATCTGCCCGAGCTTTACCTCCTATGGCTGCCAGGACGGCTGCTCCTCCCAGGATGGCGGCCACCACAGCCACGGTTATAAACCCATGGGCGGCTGGCGCTTTGGTAACACCATCGATGGCGCCCAGGCGGAATACCTGTTGGTACCGGATGCCCAGGCCAACCTTTCGCCGGTGCCCGATGGCCTGACCGATGAGCAGGTGCTGATGTGTCCCGACATCATGTCCACCGGCTTTGCCGGGGCCGAAGCGGGCGGGATCAAGATCGGTGACAGCGTAGTGGTATTTGCCCAGGGGCCGATTGGCCTGTGCGCCACGGCGGGCGCAAGGCTGCGCGGGGCGGGCATGATCATTGCCGTTGACGGCGTGGACGAGCGCCTGACCATGGCCAAGCAGATGGGCGCCGACGTCACCCTGGATTTCCGCAAGGTCGACGTGGTGGATGAAATCCTCAAGCTCACCGGCGGGCGCGGCGTGGACGTGGCTATCGAAGCCCTCGGCCTGCAGCAGACCTTCGAGTCAGCCCTGCGCGTCCTCAAACCCGGCGGAACGCTCTCCAGTCTCGGCGTCTACTCAGAAGACCTGACGATTCCGCTGGGGGCGTTCTGCGCGGGCCTGGGCGACCACAAGATCATTACCTCGCTGTGCCCCGGCGGCAAGGAGCGCATGCGCAGGCTGATGAGCATCATTGCCGCCGGTCGGTTGGACCTTGGCCCTATGGTCACCCACCGCTTCGCGCTGGAGAACATCGTCGATGCCTACGATCTTTTCTCCCACCAGCGCGACGGCGTCTTGAAAGTAGCGCTCGAGGTCTCCTGAGTTTCAGTCGCCCAGTTCAACAATGAGCCAAAAACGAAAAACCCGCTAACGGTCGCTATACAGCCGTCAGCGGGTTTTTTGCAGGCGGCAATAGCCGCCAGGTATCAGTCCAGTTCCAGCGAGAAGTTCATCTCAACGCCTGCATCGTCCACTCTGACCCCGTACGCCATGTGCTTGTAGATATCCCCATACTGCCGGAACATGTCAATATCGGACGTTTCCAGCTCAGCGGAAGGCACCTGCTCCATGACATCGGCCAGGGAATGATAAAACTCACCGGTCAGATGACCATGAAGCAGTAGGTCACGCTCTGACGCAGGGGCTTGCAGGGCTTCCTGTAGTGACGCTGGGTCGCTGATGTCTGCGCCCAGGGCAATGGCCGTGTCGGACATGGCGGCATACAGCGGTGGTGTTTCGGGCGGCAGCATCATGCTTTCGATTTGCTTGGCGTCTCCGCCTGGTTCAAGCCCAAGCGCGCCCAGTTCAGGCAAGAAGGTGGCTGCGGTCGTCACCAGCCCCATCGGGTTTGGGGAAGCAAGGGTCAGGATGCCGCTGCCACTGGGTTCGCCATCAGTTACTGCCAGGCTGTCGATGCGCGCTCTCAAGCCGGATAGCGCTGACCCGATCATCATGGTGGCCGGGTTGTTCATCGCTGTGTTGATCTCGCTCCAGGCGCTATTCAAATCCTGCAATTCATCACAGCTGAAGGGGTTTTGACGCACTTCCTGGGCATATTTCTGGGCTGTCTGAAGCAGTAAGGGTAAGTTCAGGCCCATGCCGAAACTGGCCATACCCTCTGTGCTGCCAAGACCTGGCACCTGGGTGGTCAGGGCGCGCAGGTCACTGACAATCGCTTCATCGGTTTCCAGAATGACATTCATCTCCATGCGATCCTGGTTGTACTCGCGCATGCCCATCACAAGGCCGGGGAAGCGGCTGGTGATGCGGTCAATATCGGCCTGACAGGCCGATAGATCCAGCTGCTCTGCCTCAACGGCGTCCATCAATGCTTGAGTCCCCGCATGCGTGGGGGAGCTCAGTTCATTGAGCAGGCGTGAAAAGTCGATTTCCCCGGCGCCGTAAGGGGTAAAGTCATGGCGCTGCTCAAGTTCTGCCAGCGCGCCAGAATCTTCGAGGCTGCTGTCAGGCAAATCGCTACCCAATACCTGCGCCATTAATTCGTCACTGGCATCCTGCGGCACTACCGACATCAGCAACTGCTGATCTTCAATGACTAGGATCGCCTGGACGGGCGCCTCGGGCGTCAGGACCCAGTACTCGGTGCCGTTGGTGGTGGCCGTGTTGGGGGTGATCTCCGCCTTGGTCAGGAGACGCTTGAGCGTTTCGCGAAAGGCCTCTTCATCCTGCAGTTGCATGCGCAATACAGGCAAGATACCCAGTCCATACAAGGCGGCGCGAGGGCTCACCTTCAAGCCCAGCGCATGGAAATCATCCAGGGATTCAACACCGTCGAGCTCTTCACCCATGGCGATCAGCAGCTTCATCATTGACCGCGACGCTTCATCGTCAATATCGGGCAGCGTAGCGCGCAGCTCATCCAGATCAGACTCAAGGCTCGCCATGGGCTGCATGCGCTGGTAGAGGTCGAAGGCCTCCTGCTCAGGCATTGCCTCACTGGAGGCCATGAAGTAGGGCGCATCAGCCGGAATATAATCCAGCATCGTCGCTGCGTCGGTTGATGCGTTGTCATCACTGCAGCCGCTGAGAAGGCCAGCGCTGATCAGGGTAACCGCCAGGGAAAGTTGGGTTTTCATCGGTTATTCGTTCCTTGAATGGTGTGGGTTTAAAAGAGTTGTTGGCCTTAATAATCAGTAAATGATAATCATACACAAAGTTTTCTTCATAATCTTCTCCTTAAGTAAAAAGTGACCCTTGAGGCTTGTCAACACTCAAGAGCCACCTTGCTCAGCTATCTAGTTCGCTAGCCGCTGCTTTAAACCTCCTGATACAGCTCGCTGCCTTTATCGCGAAACTTCTCCGCCTGTTCCTCCATGCCTTTCATGATGGCTTCCTGATCGCCTTCTAGACCGTGTTCGGCAGCGTACTCGCGTACTTCGTGGCTGATCTTCATGGAGCAGAACTTCGGTCCGCACATGGAGCAGAAGTGCGCCACCTTGGCGGAGTCCTTGGGCAGGGTTTCGTCGTGGTATTCGCGAGCGGTATCCGGGTCCAGCCCCAGGTTAAACTGGTCTTCCCAGCGGAACTCGAAGCGCGCCTTGGAAAGGGCATTATCGCGCCGCTGTGCGGCCGGGTGGCCCTTGGCCAAGTCCGCCGCGTGGGCGGCAATCTTGTAGGTGATGATGCCGGTTTTGACGTCGTCTTTATTGGGCAGGCCCAGGTGCTCCTTGGGCGTGACGTAGCAGAGCATCGCGCAGCCAAACCAGCCGATCATCGCGGCCCCAATGCCCGAGGTAATGTGGTCGTAGCCGGGGGCGATATCGGTCACCAGCGGGCCGAGGGTGTAGAAGGGTGCCTCGTCGCAGTACTCCAGCTGCTTGTCCATGTTCTCTTTCACCAGGTGCATGGGCACGTGGCCGGGGCCTTCGATCATCACCTGCACATCGTGCTTCCAGGCGATATGGGTCAGTTCGCCAAGGGTCTTGAGCTCCGCCATTTGCGCTTCGTCGTTGGCATCGGCCACCGAGCCGGGGCGCAGGCCATCGCCGAGGGAGAATGCCACGTCGTACTGCTTGCAGATCTCGCAGATGTCTTCGAAGTGGGTGTACAGGAAGCTCTCCTGGTGATGGTACAAACACCACTTGGCCATGATCGAGCCGCCGCGACTGACAATGCCGGTGACCCGTTTGGCGGTGAGCGGCACATAGCGCAGCAGTACGCCCGCGTGAATGGTGAAGTAGTCCACGCCCTGTTCGGCCTGCTCGATCAGCGTATCGCGGAAAACTTCCCAGGTGAGGTCTTCCGCCACGCCGTTGACCTTTTCCAGCGCCTGGTAGATCGGCACCGTGCCAATCGGCACCGGCGAGTTGCGCAGGATCCACTCGCGGGTCTCGTGGATATTCTGGCCGGTGGAGAGATCCATGATGGTGTCCGCGCCCCAGCGGATGCCCCAGGTCATCTTGTCCACCTCTTCCTCGATGGAAGACGTCACCGCCGAGTTGCCCAGGTTGCCGTTGATCTTGACCAGGAAGTTGCGGCCAATAATCATCGGCTCAGATTCTGGATGATTGATGTTGTTGGGGATGATCGCTCGGCCACGAGCCACTTCATAGCGTACGAACTCCGGCGTGATCTCTTCCGGCAAGCTGGCGCCAAAGCTCTGGCCTTTGTGCTGATGGCCCAGAATGCGCTCTACTTCAGCGGTACCTAGCGCTTGACGGCGCTGGTTTTCGCGCAAGGCGATAAACTCCATTTCCGGGGTGATAATGCCCTGGCGGGCGTAGTGCAGCTGGGTCACGTTCTTGCCCGGTTTTGCTCGGCGTGGTGTGCGGGTTAGATCAAAGCGCAGCTGGGCAAGCGTCGGGTCGTTGGCGCGGCGATGGCCGTACTCGCTGGTGGGGCCGGTCAAGAACTCGGTATCGTCCCGCGCTTCAATCCAGGCGCGACGCAGTGCCGGGAGCCCGCGACGCAAGTCGATCTGGGCGTCGGGGTCGGTGTAGGGGCCGGAGGTGTCGTAGACCAGCAGCGGCGGGTTCTGCTCGTCGTTGGCAGACGTCTTGGTGGGCGAGAGGGTGATCTCGCGAAACGGCACGCGAATGTCCGGACGCGAGCCTTCCACGTACACCTTGCGGGAGCCCGGCAGCGGCGCAATGGCGGCGGCATCCACCTGGGCGGTTTCGGCTAAAAAGTGGCTAGTTTTGCTCATGACGGTCGCTTCCTTATGTTGTTTTGCTGAATTAGTCAGTGAGGTCGAGGCCCATCTGCCAGAAGTCGATTTCCAGGCGGGTGGCATCGCGGAAGATCTTGCTCAGTTCGGCAAAGCGGGCGGGGGTAACATCGGCAAGGCGGGCATTGAGCCATTCGAGCTCCGCCCGCATGGCGGACTGAAACTCTTCGCTCTCGTACATGCCAATCCAGGCGTCAAAGGGGTTTTGCTCGCCGCGCACCGTTGTGGGCTGCTCGTTCAGCCAGTTGGCGATTTCGCCGTAGCCCACCAGGCAGGGGGCCAGCGCAACGTGCAAATCCAGCAGGTCGCCGCGGCTGCCGGTATCCAGCACATAGCGGGTGTAGGCAAGCGTCGCCCTGGCTTCGGGAAGCTCTGCCAGCTCCGCCTCGCGGATGCCCCACTCGTGGCAAAAGCCCACGTGCAGGCCCAGCTCCACGTCCACGATGGCCTTCATGCCTTCATGGGCCTGTCGAAGATCGGCGAGGGTAGGGCTTTTATAGGCGGCCAGCGCATAGGCACGGGCGAAGTGGATCAAAAACAGGTAGTCCTGCTTTAAATAGTGGCGAAACGACGCCTCGGGCAGCGTCGCCGTGCCCAACTGGCGCACAAAATCGTGCTCGATATAGGCACGCCATTCATCGTGACAAGCGTTGGTGAGATCGGTAAAGCAGTAGCCCATGATGCCTCCGGTGGTAATGATCCGGAGGGCAGGCGAGAGATCGAGGAAATGGCGCGGAAAGGTGGCGTGCGATCGTAAGAGAAAGCTAGCCATGGCCATCGCTTGATCCCTACGCCGGTACCCGTGCTGCCAAAAGCAGCCCATTAGCCGGATCAGGTTCAGCGGGACCAGCGCTCGGTAGCAAAAAAGCCACCCTGCGCCATCTCAGCCGGATATCACCGGCACCCCGTCAAGCTGTTCGTTGGTGGAGTGTAGGAGGCGGGTGGGGGAGATGCAAGGGGAGTCTGCTCAGGGCGATGTGCCGCTGGCTCGGCGGATGCTTCCAAAGTTGCAGTACTAATGACCTGCGATGGTGGCAGGAAGCCGCATTCTGTGGAAACGAATGAAAAAGCGAATCCAGTAGCAATAGGTTTTCTCAGTTCGAAGGCTGTAGCGTTTGACTCTGAGGGCGGCCTTTACCCTCTCCATCAGTTTCATAGGTTGCACTCATGCAGTCTTTTTTTCTGTGTATATATACAGTTTTATTGAAGATAGTAAATCGCGCAAGCATGCGAATTTTGGATATGCTGCCAAAATTCGCTTTGCCACCAGCATAATCAATGGGGTAGAGTCAATTTGGGTGACTGCAAAACCTCAATCAATGCGCTGTCGCGTTCATTGAGGTTTTGCAGTGGGGCGTAGAATCACTGTTTGGCAAAAAATAAGCACCAACTGTGGAGACAGCATGATGTTAAAAATGATTAAGATAGTGTCATTAGTTGCACTTTTTGCTTTGACGGGATGCGCCTCTATCCCTCCTGAGGCCCCCGAGTTATCAGCAGAGCTAGGAAAGCGAATTTCCGCAATTGAAAACTCCAATATTACCTTGCTAAACCGTTTTTTTGATCAAAAGCGTAGAGGAGTCGATCAGTTTATTGAAAATGAATGGATTCCTGAATTTGCGAATCAATTCTTTTCTAATCAAACAATAGCTGATGCTTGGGACACAATAGTTAGTGAAAATGACAAAAAACAAAGATTGTTGTTTCTGGTTAAAACTGGGCCCAAGCTACAAAAGAAAATCAACGAAAAACGACTAGAGCTTATTCAGCCACTTGATGACCTTGAAAGACGTATTGAGGGAAGAATTAGGGAAGAGTACACGCAAGCAAGAGCGATGAATAGTAGCATTACTAGTTTTCTTCTTTCTGCATCTAAAGTTACTGAGAATAGAAATCGGTATTTGGAAATGGCCGGTGCGACAGATGAAAGCCTAGAGGAACTAATTGACAAGACAAACGATGCAGTTTCTGACCTTCTTGGTCAGGCTAGTGATGCGCAAGATAAAGCCACACGAGCAGAAGAGTTTTTGGGGAAAGTGCGAGAAATCCGGAATTCAATCTAACAGAATGGGGGAAAGAATATGCCAGTTAATTGGGAAGACTTTGATAGTGAAATAGATTCCATAATTGAAGAATCTGCTGATGCTACGGATGATCAACTAGCGTCGCGTATTTCTTCAATCACTCGAATGACCGATGAAGAAATTCAGGAACTATTTCCAAACCCGGCAGATGTGAAAAAGCTTGCTGAATTAATGAAGATTGTCAAATCTTCAGAAGACCGAAATAATAAAATTGATCGCATCGTTTCTAACGCAGAGGAATTCGGCGGTATCGTCCTGTCACTTTTACAGAAACTTTCCTAAAAACGCGTGAAATTAGGTAGGTAGTAATTTTAGTGCTGTCGCAGTTTTTGTTTAGAGACCACGTGGATATGCTAATTTAAAGTTAAAATTACGTAGGGATAAAGAAATGCCAAAATTAATTGTAGAAACAAGTGGTGAATTAAGCCAAGCAAAAGAATTGCTAGACAAATGCATCCCAATGTATAGGGAGGCATATAGTGATAGGACTGCATGGTTAATGGCATGCTTTGCCGAGCTAGCTTACATGAAATTTAATCCGCCAATTATTACAGAAAATATGAGTCGAAAAGTTGGGAGTAGGCTATTGGTGGGTAGAAAAAATGACCGTTTGCTAAAAGGCGCGATTCAATTGGCAGTAAAGAAGTTTGCTTATGACCATGAAGAAGAAAAGCGGCTACTCGAAGAGCAACTTGAGCTTCTTGATGCCGAGCTTGTTACTACTTTCAATGCAAACGGCAGTCAGGCAATATTGATTAAAACCAATGATTTTGTCGTCTTATCTTTCCGTGGAACTGAGCCACTAGAATTAAAAGATATAAAGGCAGATGCCCATGCCATACTAACTAGGTGCGTGACTGAAGGAAAAGTCCATACAGGATTTCACAAAGCGTATAACTCAATCGAAAAAGATGTTAACCAAGCTCTAGAAGAATTTACAGAATTACCTCTCTTTATAACAGGGCACTCTCTAGGTGGCGCACTTGCAACAATAGCGGCGAAGAGAGTAACTCATGTCGGCGGTAACGCAGCATGCTATACATTCGGCGCACCTAGAGTATCAGATGACCACTGGCTCATGACAATGAAAACACCAATCTACCGAGTAGTGAATTCGTCGGATGGTGTGACCATGGTGCCGCCACCTGATAAAATTATTACTCCACTATCTTGGGTTTTAGGTTTTATACCGGCAGTAGGTGATAAATTGAAGTCCGCTCTGCGTGAGAAGTTCGGAAAGTATATCCACGGCGGTGACATGCGTTTTCTAACTAACGTCAAAACTGGCGAATACCATAAGGCTCGATTACTCACTCATGTTGATATCTTTTATCGGTTAAAGGGATGGATGAGAAAACAATTTACCTGGAAAAAATTCGGAACAGACCATAGTATGTCGGTCTACCGTTCAAAGCTTGCATTTATCGCTTTGCGAAGAAATTGACACAACATTTTGATGATGTGAGACGGCACCCATCACTTGAGGGTTCTAGACAAGTACCCGCTGGGTGGAATTCAAAAAATCGAATATAATTAGTGCTCGGAAACATTTGCCTAACAATGGCGTAAAATTGGCCAAACGGCCGCTACGCTTTGGTGTTTCAGCCCCTGCTTGCTGCGTTGAGGCTGTAGAAAAACCCCGCTGATCCCTAAGTTTTGGTTGGACCGAGGAAACAGACGAGGAGTGGTCAGCATGCAGCGCTTCAAGGCTTATAACTACGGTCAGAACGACAGGGGATGATAAACTACCAAGATCAGCTCCAGACCGGCACGTTTGAGTACGCAGTGCGCTATTTGACGAGCACAAGTTAGACACTGTCGGTTCCCCGTCCCACGTACCGCAACGATGCGAAAGGTCTATGATCCAGCTTAAAGATGAGATGAGAAGTAATATGAAAAGCTACCATTATAGTAGCTTTTATTTGTAATCTATCCTATTTTTTTGAGGATTTACTGGGTTTTAATTCCGGAGTGTTTCCGGGAGTGCTTTTATTATCACGTCGACGTTGATCAGGTTTCCCTGTTGAGTCAGCAATTGGCTTAGGGCCTGGTTTAAGAGCCATGATAAGGTTTCCTTAGATGTATGAGAGCAATCCTCTCATGCATCAATATACTCGTGTTGATGCATGTATTCAATAGGGATTAGAGGTTTTGTTTTAGTTGGGTAGAAAAGTTGGTTTTGATTAATTGGCATTCGAGTATCTTGTTAGAGATTTTTCATCATAGTAATTTCTGTTATTTATTATAATTCTAATATTTCGTTATAAATTAAATTTTTGCCCATGCGTTTTTTAATATAAAAACTATATAAGTTAACAATTTGTTAAATAGAGGTCGCATCGAGTAGTATTTTTACTGCGCATTGGTTTATGTGTCTAAGGTGGTTTGCAGCGGCTTCGTTATTTCGTTGCCGACTTTTTAATAAAGCGTTGAGGCTGTAGAAAAATCCCTTTGACGGCTAGGTTTTGGTAGGATCGAGGAAACAGACAAGGAGTGGTCAGCATGCCGCGCTTCAAGGCTTATAACTACGATCATAACGCCATGGTGGTGATCAACTACCAAGATCAACTCCAGCCAGGCACCTTTGAACACGCCGTACACTACCTGATTGAGCACAAGCTCGACTTATCCGTTTTCCATCCCAAGTATCGCAACGACGCGACCGGTCGACTGGCCTATGATCCGGCCATCCTGCTCAAGATCATCCTGTTTGCTTACTCAAAAGGCATCACCTCCAGCCGCGAGATGTAATGGTGTTGCGAGGCCAACATCATTTTCAAACCGCTTTCCTACGAAACCAGCCACAAATGCGGACATTATGCGCTACTGATGAGGCAAAATGGATAGCGCCATATACGGCCTGCATCGCTAGTCGATCAGGCGGCAGTGTTCATTCTCGTCAATCAACTCCATCCGGCGGTTGGGGCCGATGAGTCTTGCTTCTCCCATGAGTCGGAAAAACGTGTCTACAGGACACCCGTTCAAATTTCCGTGAATGGGTGTCCCGCGAAAGTTGTTGAAGGGCGGCGATGCCGTCCTCTCGACGCGCGATCCTGTCCATGACGCAGTTTCCTTCGCCTTTGCCGAATCGTCATCGATGGTAGCAAACAGCCAAGCATGGTCAGCGCAAGATCAAGGTTGCAGTTCCCCTCTACGGCAACGATCCCGGATGCAGCGACCCGGGCGCATGCCTTCGCGGCGGTCCCAGGTCTTGCAGGTCAAGGGACAAGAACGACCCGGCCCAGAATGGAATTTTCCTCGGCATAGGCATGTGCCGCCGCGACCTCGCAAAGCGAAAACCGTCGATCGATGGGAACCTCCAGCTCACCGGTGGCGGCCAGGCGCAACATGTCGTCGACCGTCCTGTGGACTTCGGGTTTTTCGAGCTGGCTGCCCATGAACACACCCAGAAGCGTCTGGTTGGCCTGCAAGGCGGGCCAGAGGTCCAGGTCCAGCGATGCGCGCCCTGCATTGCCGACGAAGACCAGACGGCCCTCGGGCCGGAGTGCGGCAAGCGATCCCGCGAGCGTGGACCCGACGGGGTCGACGACCAGATCCACGCCGCGGCCGTCGGTCAGCCGCATGACGGCCGCGGTGACATCCTCTGAGCGGTGGTCGATCGCGGCGTCCAGCCCATAAGCCCGCAGTCGCGCAGCGCGATCGGCGCCCGAGACGGTTGCCAATACCTTCGCACCGGCGCGATGTGCCAGTTGGATCGCCGCGCCCCCGACGCTGCCCGCTCCGCCCTGCACGAGCAGAGTCTCGCCGTCGACCAGGTCGCCGCGCGCGAACAGGCTGTGATGGGCGGTTCCAAACGAGATGGGCAGGGCGGCCGCAGCCGCCATCTTCAACCCGTCCGGCACGATCCATGTTCGCGTGGCCTTCACAGCGCGCAATTCGGCATGGGACCCGCCCATGTCGAATGACGTCACCTTTTGCCCGATGAAGCGGCCGCGAACCTTCGCGCCAACCTCGACGATCTCGCCCGAGGCCGCATAGCCAGGAACGTGGCCTGCCACCTGAGGCGCCGCCGTCGCCCGATTGATGAGATCGCCCCCCTCGATCGAGATTGCCTCCACCCGGAGGAGTACGCCATCCTCGGGACAAACCGGAGCCTCGACGTCTGTGTAGCTCAGGACCTCCGGTCCGCCTGGAACCTCATAATATGCAGCCTTCATGTTCTTTCCTTCCATAGAGGGAATAGTAGGACAGCCATCTAAACCTGCGCGTAGCCCCCGTCAACGAACACCTCGCTCCCTGTCATAAAGCTGCTGTCGTCGGACGCCAGGAACGCCACCGCGCCTGCGGTTTCCTTGGGATCGCCCAGACGCTCAAGCGGTACGGTCCGTTTCATCTCGCTCAGAGCTTCGGATGGGAGCAGTTCCATCAGCTTGTCTGTTTGGGTCGGGCCAGGAGACATGACGTTCACGCGAATGCCGGTACCCCTGAGATCATGGGCCCAGCTGCGCGCCAGGTTTCGGACGGCCGCCTTGGAGGCGCTGTAGATACTCATCGCGGGGGTGCCCATGCTGCCCACCGTGGACCCGGTGAGGATGATGGAGCCGCCGTGCTTCATCAGGGGCAGGGCCTTCTGGACGGTGAAGAGGGTGCCTTTGACGTTGATGTCGAAGATGTAGTGGTAGTGCGCCTCGGTGATCTCTCCCAGGCTGGCGAATTCGCCGACGCCCGCGTTGGCCACCAATATGTCCAGGTGCCCTTTTTCTTTCTGGATCGTTTCGAAGACGCGGTCGAGATCCTCCGGCTTTGTCACATCCGCCTGGACGGCCCGGGCGTGGGATCCCAGTGCCTCAGCCGCGTTGTCAAGGACGTCCTGGCGCCGCCCGGTAATGAAGACGAAGGCGCCTTCTTCGATAAGGCGTTGGGCCGAGGCCAGGCCGATGCCGCTGGCTCCGCCTGTGATTAGTGCGATTTTACCGTTTAGCCGACTCATGGTTGGGTCTCCGTGTGTGTTGACTTGATTCGCCTTCACGATATATAAACCGCTTACAAATGTTCAAGTATGCACCTTTTGGTAAGTACCCGTTATGGCGAAAGAAAACTCAGAAATCCCACGTTTCATTTGCGGCCTGCATGCGACGCTGCAAGTGATCTCCGGAAAATGGAAGCCGTTGATTCTGTTCTTTTTAAACAAGGGCCCGACGCGTTACGGCGAGCTCAGGCGAAGCGTCCGGGGCGTGAGCGACAAAATGTTGATCCAGCAGCTAAAAGAGCTCGAGTCCGACGGCATCGTCCAGCGAACGGACTATGGGGAGATCCCGCTGCGCGTCGAATACTCGCTGACGCCCTTCGGGGCGAGTCTGGTGCGGGCCATGGAGCCGCTTTGTGGCTGGGGCGAAGAGCACGAAGGTGACATTGCCGCGGCGATGGACCGCCGGAAAGCTAGCCGGTAGGAAGCGAAGTGGGAGGGCGGTTGATGGTCAGGCACTCCATCATGCCATCCGGCGAGTCCCCCGGGTAAATCCGCACGTTCAGTGTTCTGGTTCGTGGCGCCGTTGGTCCTGATGGTGCAAAGTATCAGGGAGTCGGCATTCGGTATCGGGTGCCAAAACAAAACAACGGGTGAACGGGTCCATAACTAGGCGGTCAATCGGACACCATATCCCTTGCGGATTATGGTTCCCTACGCTCCGCTTCGGTGCCGGTTACCGCTAGCGTTAGTCCGCTTGTAGCGTTAAGGGATTTGATGATTCAGGTATCTAAATTGCGCCTGAGTGCGGCACTGTGGGCAGTAGGTATGCTCGGCGTTGTCGTATTGACGCTAACCGTGATTCCGCAGCTCTTGCATGGGGCACAAACGCCAGTGCCGCAAAGTGTCGCTGTCACTGCGAGCCTGATACAGAGCGGGCTCTTCCTTGCGTTGGCCGCTTGGTTAGGCGCGGCGCTCTCAAGGTCGGTCGGCCTCAGGGCACCTGTGACAGAGGCGGTACTATCCGGCTCAAGTGTCTGGAGGGCCGCAAAGCCTCAGCTACTACCTGGCGCACTTATAGGCCTCGTTGCGGGTGCTGTACTGCTAATTGCAGGGCAGGCCGCGCCACTCGAGGTGCAGAGCGCTGCCCCGGCCTTCAACATCCCTGTTTCGGCTCGGCTGCTCTACGGTGGCATCACGGAAGAAATCTTGATGCGCTGGGGGCTGATGACTCTGATCGTCTGGTTGGCATGGCGGCTCTTCCAGCGACGCAATGGTGCGCCAGCCCCTCGCTATGTGGTGGCTGCAATCTTCGTAGCAGCCTTGCTTTTTGGCGTCGGCCATCTCCCCGCTGCAACGGCCATGGGGATCAATCTTACCCCCTCCGTTGTCACCTACGTGCTAGTCAGCAATACCATTCCGGGCGTGTTGTTCGGCTTCTCGTACTGGCGCTGGGGCTTGGAGTCTGCCTTTCTCGCACACGCTACTGCTCATGTGGTCGTTATTGTCGCAGGTGCAACGTAGTACCGCGGTCTAACAGTTTGTTCAAGCCGAAGCCGCTTAGTGGCTCGTCTTAACTCAAGCGCCTCTACCTGCCCGTTAGAGACGGTTTTTTGAAACAAAAACTTACCTGTCGTAACTGGATTATCCTTGTTGTCGAACAGTGTTCTGCCTATGTTTGATACGTGTGAATCAAACGACTGTCACATTGTGTGAATCAAGGCAGGATCGCCTTTCAATACATGACGATTCATAGAATCTTTCATAGCAAGTCGTCACAAGGAGAAGACACGTGAAACTCAGAACCCTACTTACCGCCTCGTTTGCCTCTACCGCTATGCTCGCCGCGGCACCGTCGGCATTCGCCGCCCCCAATGCTGATGGGCTCTATCTGGGCATCGGTACCGGTTTCAGCTCGCTGGAGAATGACGACGACGATGTCGATAATTTCATCTCCGATGGCGCCGAAGACTTTGATCTGGATGATGACGAAGACAACGTCTTCAAAGGTTTCGTCGGCTACGAAATCAATCCTTACTTCGCCACCGAAATCTTCTATGCCGATCTGGGTCGTACGCGCCTGGAGGGTAATAGTGACGCCAATACCGATTTGGAATCCGACGCCTACGGGGCGAGCCTGGTCGGTCAATTGCCCGTCACCTCCTGGTTTACCGCCTTTGCCAAGGCCGGTGTGGCCAAGTGGGAAACCGACGTTGACGGTAACCTTGGCGGTGCTAGCGTTGACCTTGAAGATCAGGACGGTACCGATCCGGTCTATGGTGTCGGCGCGCAGTTCAACTTCGACCCCTTCCTGGTACGTGCTGAATACGAGCGCTACGACTTCGACAGCGACTACAAGATCGACACCTTTACCGCGTCAGCTGGTTTCCGCTTCTAACCGTCAATCTGTTTTGCCATGTACGATATCAGCGCCGGGGCTTGCCCCGGCGCTGTCGTTTTCAAGAAGTTTGTTTTGCTAACTGCCACCATGCTCCAGCTCGACAACGGATTCCAGCAAACGTCGGGCGTTCTTGGGGGCACGCAGAAGATAGGCAGTTTCTTGCAGCGCCTCATAGTCTTCGAGAGAGATCATTACCACGGACGGCGCCTTGTTGCGGGTGATGATCATAGGTGCATGGTCTTCACAGACCTGCTCCATGGTTATTGCTAGATTGGTTCTAGCGGCCGTGTAGCTGATGGCATCCATAAAGTCGCTCCTTTACAGGATGTTTTGATGTTCAGAATGTCCTACGTCATGAGGTTTGACAATCGACTGCGCAGCGTTCGGTTTTCCACCGCTTCGCGGCTCAGAAATTGCCACAAAGTTCTATGTCATGTGCCTAGGGAGTGCCTATGAACCTTCTATTCATCTGCAGCGAAAATAGGCTACGCAGTCCAACGGCGGAAAGTGTCTTTGCCGCTTATCCCGGCATCAAGGCAATCGGCGCTGGCACAGGAGTAAATGCGCAAACGCCCGTTTCCCGGGACTTGATTGAGTGGGCCAATATCGTTCTGGTGATGGAAAAGCACCACCAGGATGAGGTCGCAAGGACATACAAGGACGTGTTGAAGGATAAACCGCTGGTCTGCCTGGATATTCCCGATCACTATGAGTTCATGGAGCCGGAGCTCATCACCTTGCTCAAGGAAAGGGTGCCAGAGTATGTGCGATTATCGGCGGTGGGAAAGTAGCCAGAGTCCTGACCATACACTGCGACAACTACCCTGATACCGAAGATACATGAATAAAATTTATAGAAAGTACACCCATCAAGACGCTCAGGCGCTGGTAATGCTAATGGCTCAGCTTGGTTATGATCACTCTGAAGAAACGCTATCCAGCAATATAAGGTTGGTACGCGAGCAGGGCGGGGAGGTGTTTGTCGCGCAAGTGGCTGGCAACGTTCTCGGCTGTGTGTCTGCGATTATCGATGTGCGCCTGGCGGAGGGCGTCAAGGGCGAGATCGTAAGCCTGGTAGTCAGCGAAGAGGCAAGAGGCCAAGGGCTTGGTAAAGGCTTGATTCTGGAAGCGGAAAAATGGCTATCTGGAAAGGTCAGTGTGATACGAGTGCGCGCTAATGCGCGTAGGGAACAGTCCCACCTCTTCTATGAGTCTCTGGGCTACAGCAAGGATAAGACCCAGGCTGTTCTCTTAAAAAAGCCTTAGCACCAAACGCTGCTTAAATATCGAACAAAACCGTTAACCAAGCGTGGCACCCAGTGCCTTTGCCTCCGCGTCAACGGCACTGAGGCGTTATCGTTTGGATTCGATGCTTTTCCAAATCAGCCCAACTAAAGCAACCGCCAACACGGCGAATAGCACAGCGGCGCCCGTCGAATCCAGCACCTGCAGCGTCAGTCCTGAAATGGCCAGCCAGAGCGCGGGGATGATTGCGGCTATCCAGAGAGCGACACCCCGCAGCATGATAAGCACGAGCCCCAGCGTGGTCACCGCCGTAGGGTCTGCGTGTATGCCGAACACTTCTGCCTGGTACCAGGAACCGCCGCTCAGCGGTGCCGTCAGCGGCATGATAATCAGGCCGTAGAGAGCGATGGCGGTGCCCATAACGACGGGTAGGCTGGTGCGGCGTGAGGCTTTATCCATTCCCCACCCCGTCAGTGCCATCACTACCAGCAGCACGGCCTGGGCGATGAAAGCGTTGCCCACATAGCCCCCCGCCCAGTTGAGCGCTGCATAGCGCTGAAAGAAAAACGTGACGGCGACGAAGGCCCAGATGGGGGCGGTTAACAGGCAGGCGAGTCGCGGGTGGTGTTTCAGCGCCAGTACCAGGGTGGCGGCTCCCAAGGCGAGGGTCAGCAGATGCAGCGGCCAGAAGGTTTCGCCCACGCGCTCCAGCAGGCGGAAGTAAACCTCCGCCGTGAAGGGAATAAAGTCCTGCAGCCGGTAGCTTGTCCACGCGTTCATAGCGACTCTATGTAGGCGGCCATTCGCTTTCGGGCATCGGGCGAGGGCATGGGGGAGTGTCCGGCGCGCATGTTCTCGCGCATGTGCTCGACCTGGGTGGTGGCGGGGATCGCGCAGGTGATCGCCGGGTGGCTGACGATGAACTTCAGCAGGAAGTCCGCCCAGGTGGTGCAGCCACATTCCTCGTTGGCCCAATCGGGCAATGGCGCGTCACGCCGCTTGAGGTTCTTGATCAGGCTGCCGCCATCATAAGGCCGATTGGCGATTACGCCGATGCCTCGTTCTTCCGCCAGGGGCAGTAGCCGGTTTTCGGCCTCGCGGTGGGTGATGTTGTAGGTGAGTTGAACGAAGTCGATGTCCTCTGAGGTCATGATCTGCTCGATCTCGCGGTGGCGCCGCCCGTGGGAGGTGGTGATGCCGACATGGCGGATAACGCCTTCGGCTTTCATTTCCTGCAGCGCGGCCAGGTGCTCGCGCCAGTCGGTCAGGTTGTGCACCTGCACCAGGTCGAAGTGATCCAGCGTCCAGCGGTCTTTCAGCTCGGCCACTTGCTCGCGGGCTGAGCCACCGGCGGGACTCCAGACTTTCTCGGCGGCAAACAGGCTGTCGGGCGTTCCCAACTGCTGCAGGGCATGGCCCATCACATCCGGCGCCGAGCCATACATGGGCGAGGAATCGATCAGGCCGCCGCCATGCTCGAAGAATGCCTTGACCACCTCGGTGCGCGCATCGAGCAACTCTGGGTCGTTGCCAACGTTGAAGGTGCGCCAGGTGCCCATGCCGATAACGGGCAGTTTTTTGTCCGTGCCCGCAAAGGTCTTCTGTTGTATCCCGCCGGTGTTGGCAAGAAGCGATGCGGTGGGAAGCGTCATGGCGGCGAACGTGGCGCCGATGAGCGTAAGGCTTTGTCTGCGCGTGATGCGATGCTTGATGGGATGGTTCATAGCGGTCGCTCCTTCCATTTTTTGGGGATCGGCAACGTGGCCGCCAATACCAGGACAAAGCAGGTCAGCACAAACACCTTATTCACAAACCAGTTGGTACGCCAGATCGACCATTCGGGGTCGGCGAGAAAACGGGCGAAAAGCGTGCCGATAATGAGGGTTTCAATGACGGACATGCCCACGGCCAATACGCGCGTATAGCGGGGTTGTTTGAGCAGCGCCCACCCAAGCCAGACGTGCGCCAGGGGCCATAGATCCCAATAGATATACCGCGCCCAAGGCTCCCCGTATGCCAGCGCATAGCCAACGGGGAACAGGTATTTGATAAACAGCGTCCACGCCGCGAGGATGAACAGCAGGTGGGCGAGGAAGCGTATCCAGGCATTGGGTGGGGCGGGCAGTGGCATGGCATCGCTCCAGTGCTGGGCCGTTGACGGCCTGGCCTTACACCATCTGCAAGGACTGCTTGCGCGTTGGCGGAGGAAAGGCAGCGTCGATCTGAGCCAGGTCATCGTCGTCGAGTCTGACGGTATCTGCCTTGGCGTTCTGTTTGAGGTGATCCAGGTTAACGGCTTTGGGAATAGCGATCACCTCGGGATGGCGCAGTGACCAGGCGAGGGCGATTTGCGCAGTCGTGGCGCTGTGCTTGTCGGCGATGCGTTGCAGGGTGGCGTCATGCAGTAGCGCGCCGCCTTGCCCGATCGGGCAGTAGGCCATGAGCGGCATGTTTTGCTGTGCTTGCCAGGGCAGCAGGTCGTACTCAATGCCGCGGGCTTTGGGGTTGTAGAGCACCTGATTGGTGGCGCAGGCGGGCGCGTCGAGCTCTGCCAAGTCGTCAGTGTCGAAGTTCGACACGCCCCAGCGCAGAATCTTGCCCTGCTCGCGCAGCCGTTCAAAGGCTTCGACTGTTTCGCTCAGCGGGTACTGGCCACGCCAGTGCAGCAGGTAGAGATCGATAGTCTCGGTGCCCAATCGGCGCAGGCTGCGCTCGCAGGCGGCTTGAACCCCCTGGGTGCTGGCGTTATGCGGGTAGACCTTGCTGACCAGATACACCTCGTCGCGTCGGTCACGGATGGCTTCTCCAACGATTTCTTCAGCACCGCCCTCGGCATACATCTCGGCGGTATCGATCAGCGTCATGCCCAGATCGATACCTTCCCTCAGCGCCCTGACTTCCGCCTGCCGCTGCCCGGCATCTTCGCCCATATGCCAGGTGCCCTGGCCGATACGGGGAACGCTTTCGCCGCCTAGTTCGATCGTTTGCATATCTCTTCCCGGTTGTGAAGCTGTTCCGACTCATGTTAATAAAGCTGAATCGACCACCATCAAGGCGATATAAATGAGCCGCTGATGCCGACCGAGCCCAGTAGGCAAGTCAGTCAAAGCAATTGTCAGTCAAAAATAGTCGTTCATGCCATCAGTGGCGCCACAAGGAGGCCGCCGGCCAGCCAGAGCGTCGCAATAACGACAAGGCTACGCAGAACCCAGGTGCCTGCCCCTGCGCCGCCATGGTCATGATGATGTTCATGGCCATGCTCATGTCCATGGCCCGAACCAGCGTGTTTGGCCCGGTACCAGAAAAACACCAGTACCGTGGATATGGCCAGGAATATCAGGTTGAGTATGAAACCGTAATTCACCTTGAAATGGTCACGTTCCGTTGCTGTTTGTACGGTAGAGGCATCCGGCAGCAGGCCGAACGCTGCGAAGCCGTAGTGCATGATCAGGGAAACAAATACCAGCCCACAAAGCAGCAACGCTAGAATATACAGCGACATCTTCCAGCCATAATATTGCGCATTGATCCTCAGAACCGGCAGTACCACCAAATCCGAAAAAATAAAGGCCATGACGCCCGCGAAGCTGACGCCGTTACCGAAAAGCACCGCCGCCAAGGGAATATTCCCCATGGAACCGATAAAGGTGAAAAAGGCCGCAAAAGGGCCGATTAACGTTTGAGCGAGCAGGGATAAAAAGCCCAGATCACCTTCTGTCTGGCCAGCGCCAGGGAAAAGCCCATGGAAGAAGCTTTCAGGCACGAAGGCGGCAATCACGCCCGCCACGGTAAAGCCGATTAACACATCCTTCCATACCATCTGCCATTCCATGACATAGGTCATGCCGATCTGCTGCCAGCCCTTACGGCTGGTCAGTTTTGACTGCCAGCTCGCCTGCTGGTCGCCATGCTGATGTTCTTCATCGCCATTATTAAGCTGCTCCCTGGCTTGTTTAATCAGCTTTTTGGGGTTGGTGATGCGAATGAAAAGCCAGGCAAAAAGGATCAGCAGGATGCCGCCGATATACTCAGCCACGACGAACTGCCACGCCAGGAAGATCGAGATGACGATACCCAGCTCAATCACCAGGTTGGTGGAGGCGAGCAGAAACGCAATGGAGGGCGCTAATCCAGCCCCCTTCTGGAACAGGCTACGCGTGGTGGCCAGCGCGGCAAAACTGCAAGAACTGGAGATAAAACCAAAGAAGGTGCCCAGCGCCATGCTGCGCGGGCCGGTTTTACCCATGGCTTTTTGCATACGTTCCTTCGTTACCAGCACTTGTATCAGGCTGCTGATGATATAACCCAGTACGAATGCCCAAAGGGCCATCCAGAAATAACCGGTACTGGTAAGCGCAGCCTGATGCCAGAGGCTGATAAAATCCATATTGGCTCCGGTTGATTAAACAAAGACCTAGTAAAAGCTAGCAAGGTTTAGCCGAATCAACAAAGGTGGCCATCTATCATCATGGTTGCTGCAGAGGTGGCCCATCCTCAGTCATCAGCCCAGACAGGATGTTCAGCGAGCTGCTCTTCCAGAAACGCCGCAAACGCCCGTACTCGAGGTGGCACCAACTGACGCTGGGGCATCACCGCGTAGATGCCGGTTTCCGTTAACCGGTAATCCGGCAATACCACGCTCAATTGACCGCTGCGCAGGTATTGGTGGATATGCCACACCGAGTGCTGTGCGATGCCCAGGCCGCCGAGTACCGCCTCGGTGAGCATTTCACCCTGATTGCTGCGTATGCGGCCGCCTACCTGTACCGCCTCGCTTTGCCCTTGTTTGTCGGTGAGATGCCAGATGTCCTGCCGACGCCGATTACTGGAAAGTACTAGGCATTGGTGATTGGCCAGGTCGCCGGGGCGTTGTGGGGTGCCGTGGCGGGCCAAGTAGCCGGGAGAGGCGCACAGTACCCGCTCGTCGTCGGCCAGGCGTCGGGCCACCAGGCTGGAATCTTCCAGAATGCCGATGCGAATGCCCATATCGTAGCCCTCGCCCACCAGATCCACTACTTGGTCAGTCAGGCCGACACACAGATCCAGCCGGGGATAACGGTTAAGGAACTCGGGCAACAGCGGCGAAATGTACTGACGCCCGAAGGAGTGGGGTAGGGTGACGCGCAGGGTGCCGGTGACGTTGTCGGCGCCGCTGCGTAGATCCTGGGTGAGTGCTTCCAGCCCCTCCACTAGATCGCGGCCCTGTTCCGCCAGCGCCAGCCCCTCGGGGGTGGGGTGAAGGCGTCGGGTTGTGCGGTGCAGCAGTCGTACATTGAGGCCCTTTTCCAACCGCTGCAGACGTTGGCTGGCCACGGCCACCGAGAGGTCAAGGCTGCGGGCGGCCGCGCTGATCGTACCCAGATCCACCACGCGCAGAAAGAGAGCGATATCGCTTAGACGATCCATGATGGTCTCATTATCAATAAAATCTTGAAAGTCATTAAAGATTCTAAAGGTATAAAGGAGGGTGATGCAGGTCTAGCATTCACCTCATCATTCCCTGATGGACGTTTTGATGATGACTTCAACCTCTTCGCGCCCGATCCCCTGGGCGCTCTACGCTTTGACCATTGGTGCCTTCGGCATCGGCACCACCGAGTTCGTGATCATGGGGGTGCTGGAGCAAGTGGCCGCCGATCTGGATGTGAGCATCCGCCAAGCGGGCCTGCTGATCTCCGGCTATGCCTTGGGTGTGTTCGTGGGTGCGCCGTTGCTCACCATTGCCAGTGCCCGCTGGCCTCGCAAGAGGGTGCTGGTGGCGTTGATGATTATTTTCACCCTCGGCAACCTGGCCTGCGCGCTGGCTCCGAACTACTCGATGCTGATGGTTGCCCGGGTGGCGACTTCTCTAGCACACGGCACTTTTTTCGGCGTCGGTTCGGTGGTCGCCACTGGCCTGGTAGCGCCGGACAAACGGGCCAGTGCCATCGCCACGATGTTCACCGGCTTGACCGTGGCGACGCTGCTGGGCGTGCCCGCTGGCGCTTGGCTGGGGCACGAATACGGCTGGCGCACCACCTTCTGGGCAATTACCGGTGTGGGCGTACTGGCGACCCTGGTGATCGCCCTCATGGTGCCTCGTGACAGCGGTGACGGTGAGACATTGGGTTGGCAAAAGAGTCTGGCGTCGATCGGTCGACCCACGGTGTTATTGGGGCTGTTGATGACAGCGCTTGGCATCGCCGGGGTGTTCACCGTGTTTACCTACATCCAGCCGATGCTGACGGGCATCGCCGGTTTTTCCCAGGAGGCGGTGTCGCTGATTCTGCTGGTATTCGGTGTCGGCATGATCGTCGGCAACCTGCTCGGCGGGCGTCTCGCGGATCGGGGGCTGGCTCCGGCCCTGATAATCACATTGGCAGTGCTGGCGGCGGTGCTGGGGCTGTTTCCGTTTGCGCTCGGCTATCAGTGGACAACGGTGGTCTTCGTCGGACTGCTGGGCATGGCCGGTTTCGCCACGGTGGCGCCCTTGCAACTGTGGGTACTTAACCGGGCGGAAGGCGCGGCCAGCCTGGCGTCCAGCTTCAATATCGGTGCGTTCAATCTGGGCAATGCCATTGGTGCGGGCTTGGGCGGTGTGGTGATCGAGCGCAGCGGCAGCTTTACCGCCGTGCCTGGCGCCGCCGCACTGGTGGCTCTTACCGGACTGACGATGGCCGTTTGGGCCATCAAACGTGAGCATGGCGAGTCCCTTCGGCCCGCCCCGGCAATTTCCTGCGAACAGGAGTGAGTGTGATGGAATATCGTTATCTAGGGCGATCTGGTTTCAAGGTGCCTGCATTGGGTTTCGGGGCTGGCACCTTTGGTGGCAAGGGGCCGCTGTTCAGTGCCTGGGGCAATACCGATGTTGAGCAAGCGAAGCGGCTGATCGATATATGTCTGGATGCTGGGGTCAATCTGTTCGACTCCGCAGATGTTTATTCCGATGGTGCATCGGAGGCGATTCTTGGTGCGGCGATCAAAGGCCGTCGTGACCGGGTGATCGTGTCCACGAAGCTGTCACTACGCAGCGGGGAGGACGCCAATGACGTGGGCAGCTCTCGACACCACTTGATCCGCGCCACCGAGCGCGCACTAAAAAGGCTGGGAACCGATTATATCGATGTGCTGCAACTGCATCACTTCGATGCCATGACCCCGGTGGAGGAGGTGATGTCCGCACTGGATGATCTGGTGCGGGCTGGTAAGGTTCGCTACTTAGGGGCATCCAACTTCTCTGGTTGGCAGTTGATGAAGTCCCAGAGCGTTGCCGAGCGTTATGGCTATGCGCGCTTCGTGGCGAACCAGACGTATTACTCCCTGGTGGGCAGGGATTACGAGTGGGAGCTGATGCCGTTGGGGCAGGATCAAGGCCTGGGTGCTCTGGTGTGGAGCCCGCTGGGCTGGGGCCGCCTGACCGGTAAGATTCGTCGCGGCCAACCACTGCCCGCCGGGAGCCGTCTTCACGAGACCGAAGGGTTCGCGCCACCTGTGCCGAATGAAAGACTGTACCGGGTAGTGGACGTGCTATTCGAGATCGCTGACGAAGTCGGCAAGAGCGTGCCCCAGGTAGCGATTAACTGGTTGCTGCGCCGCCCGACGGTGTCATCGGTTTTGGTTGGTGCCCGGGATGAAACCCAGTTACGCCAGAATCTCGGTGCGGTTGGCTGGCGCCTTGATGAGTCTCAGGTCGCACGGTTAGACGTGGCGAGCGCGGTGACACCGCCGTACCCCTATTATCCCTATTGGAACGGCCAGTTTACCGAGCGTAATCCACCATTGGTATGACGGGAATAAACTGAAAAAGCCAGGAAGGGTCCGTACGGCCGAGGGATTCCAGCGACGCTTTCCAGGTACAGCATCTACGCCCTGTAACGCTGCGAGGGCACAACTGTGCGTCATACAAGGCCGATGATCGCTTGAAGACTACGAGGGGTGCTCAACCTGATTATCGATGCTTTTGTTGGGCTCGAAGTTGGCTGGCCAGTGCCGGTAAGATGCCAACAGCAGCGCTGAGATAATATAGATGCCCGCCATACATGGCAGGGCAATACCTTTTCCCCAAGTGATGCTGGCCTGAGCGAGAGGAGCACCGAGGCTGGCACCACAGAAGAGGATAAAAGTGTAGAGCGTGATGGCTCGCTGCCTATAGGCCATAGGTTGTTCGCCGAGAAAGTGCAGAAAGGCGGGCGTGGCAAGTGCGATACCCCCGAGGGTCAGCCAGTGGCCTATATACAAACCGCTGCCTTGTGCGACGAATCCGGATAATAGGGCACCGCTGGCTGCCAGGATCAGGCCCGCGGCCTGCACGAAGTTAGTTGCCACACGGGATAGCAGAGCGCCGGATACCAGCGTCATCAACACGGCGGGGGAACCTAGCAGCCGGAACCATTGAAGGTTCGTCACTGACTCGCCCGATGAGATCACGGCATAGTAGAAGACCACACCCATCAGCAGTACGAAAACGGCCACATAAAAACGCCCAAGGGTTCGCCAGTGTAGCAAGCGCTTGATGCTTGAACTCCCCGGCGCCGACTGAGGTGCTTTGGTTGTGCCGAAAGGTAGCTGCCATAGACAAAGTGCGATCGGAACCAATAGGACGCTGACGCCGAGAAAAACGGCTGGAACCGACCAGGTGTCTGCCGTGATGCTGGCCATGAGCTGACCGAGCGGTGCTGACATCAATAGGGCCGCGCTAAGTAGGCCGATAGCCGTTGGCCGGTGACGTTCACTGGTTGCCTCGATGAGCATCGTGATAGCGAATGGCGGGAAGGCAGCCGCCGTCATGCCTTGCAAAGCGCGACCTGCCATGAATCCCCAGCCGAGACCCAATGCTAGCGCAAGGGCGGTTAACAGGCTGGCCGCTGCCAAGCCCGCGATACCCGCGGCAAAGAGGGTGCGGCTTCTCCAATAATGGTTGAGATAACCGAAGACCAGAAACCCGATGGCCTGACAAAGTGCGAACAGTGTCGTGGCCAATCCCGCCTCGCTGGCTGTGATGCCTAGTCGTTCGGCGATCAGGTTGGTGAGTGGAAGGTAGGCATACAGTTGTCCGACCACCAGAATGGCTGCCACCATCAGCAGTATAGTGACACCGTAACTGCGTAGTGAATCTGGGGCGGGCGTTGCTGGTGATATCGTCATATCGAGTCTCCCATGGCTATATCGTTTTGATGCCTGAACGACTCTATGCTGCCGGTGAAGGGGGCAGCCAGTGACGCGTTATCCTGGGATTAGGACTGCCACCTTTATGCATGGAGGGGACATGATCGATCATAAGGAGTTAGGCGACTTCATGAAGGCGTGTCGTGCACGTCTTGATGCCGACGCCATGGGGTTTCCGGTCAGCCCGCGTCGCCGCGTAGCGGGGTTGCGGCGCGAAGAGGTGGCAGAGCTCGCCAATATTAGTCCCGACTGGTATACACGCCTGGAGCAAGGCCGGAATGTCGGTGTGTCTCGTCGCGTTCTGGAATGCCTGAGCTTGGCGCTGCAGCTCTCCGAGGCTGAGACCGGGCATCTTTTCTCACTTGCTGGTGTGCAGCGGCCCATGGAGACGGTAATGCCAAGCGATGAAAGAGCGTCGCAGGTTGATGTACTAGAGGCGTTATTACCTAACCCGGCTCACTGTGTGTCAGGCCCTTGGGAGATCGAGGCAATGAATGCGGCGGCTGAATTGGCGCTACCCGAGTTGCATGGGAACGAGGCCGGTGGAAACGTCATGCGCATGATTTTTCGTGACGAAGGGTTTCGAGAGCGTCTGGTGGACTGGGAGTCGCATGCTAAGCAGTGCTTGGCGACATTCCGTACCTTCTATGGGCGTCAGCAGGCGCGGGATCCGCGTTTTCGGCAGCTCGTGAATGAGCTGACGCTATCGAGCGAGGCATTTGCCGCTTGGTGGCCGCGCCAGCGTGTGGGGGACCTGTCGCCGGCATCCAAGCGTTTCATTGATCCTAAGCTGGGGGAGTTACGGTTTACCGTTCGCTTCTTTCAACCGACGGAAGATCCCAGCAGGATAATGACGGTTTTCATGGGAGATGCCTCAACTCAGAAGCGGCTCGGTGAGGCTCTCGCTCGGTAGTCGCCCGAGAACCCCAGGCGACCCTTGGCAACGTGGTACTCATGTCAGAGTGCGTTGCGCAATATCTCACTTTTCAAAGATCAGCGCGTCCGGGTTGGCGCCCAGCTCTTTCAAGGCTGCCATGATGCTCTCGTTGAACGGGTCAGGGCCGCACACGTAGAAGGCCTGGCTCATGTCCTTGATATGCGATGTCAGGAAGGCCTTGTCGATGACGCCATCGGTGAAGATATGGTCGCCGGACGGCTTTTCGTCGGTGATGACGTTGATGAACTGGGCTCCCAGCATCGTCGCGAATTCTTCCTTGAGAATGATGTCGCGTTCTGCCTTGTTGGAGAAGATCAGCTGGTTGTTGCCGATCTCGCCCTTGCGATGCAGGTCGCGCAGAATGGCGATAAACGGCGTTACGCCCGCACCGCCTGCCAGGAACACACCTTCGTCCTTGTATTCGATGGTGCCCCAGGGCTCGCCAACGATCAGCGAGTCCCCCTCCTTGAGCTGGCCGATCTGCTGGGTGACGCCCTCGTGGTCCGGATAGATCTTGATGACGAATTCCAGCCACGGATCAGACACCAGCGAAGAGAACGTGAACGGCCGTTTCTCGTCGGTCCACCCTTCACGATTGACGGCGACCTCGGTTGCCTGGCCAGGCGTAAAGGTGTATCCCTCAGGCTTGGCAAGCCGTATCTGTTTGACATCATGAGTGAGATTGCGGATTTCCTGGATTTCGAGTGTATGGTCCATACTTCGCCTTATGCCTCTCATCGTTAGGTTGCAATACGTCATGTTGGCCGTGGGAGCGTCGGGTTGCAAAGCCGGGCATTAAACGCAAGGAGACACCATGGATAACGCAGTGTATTGGTACGCGGTTGTGTCAGTGCTGCTTTTTTTGAAGATGTTCGCGATTGCCGTGTATCAAGGGTTTCATCGCATCACCAAGATGACGTTCAAGACCACCGAAGATGCCGCCTTTGTAGGCAGAGACGCTGCGAAAGAGGAATTGCCCCAGGTGCAAAGGGCCGCTCGTGCCTGGTCAAACGACGTCGAAAATATCCCCATCTTTCTGGCGCTTGGGGTTGCCTATGTGTGGGTGGGTGCTGCGCCAGGCTTGGCGGCCTGGCTTTTTTTGACGTTTACCGGCGCCCGTTACGTGCACACCTTTTGCCTGCTGGCGGGGCTCCAGCCCTGGCGAACGGTGGCGTATTTCGTCGGCGTGGGGTGCATGTTTGTGATGTGTGGCCTGATTATGTCGGCACTTCATTAACACGACCCAGGATTGAGCACGCACGCTTTTCCAGCGCGCTGTTGTAACCGATATGGGTTAGGCAATATGCCTCAGGCAGGCTCGGGCGCTGCTCTGGCCCCTCGCAAGTAGCTGACGTCAGCCCGTGGCGGCGCGCCGAACATGCGGCTATATTCGCGGCTGAACTGGGAGGGGCTTTCATAGCCAACCCGGTAGCTGGCAGTGGCTGCTTCCAGTCCTTCGGCCAGCATGAGTCGTCGGGCTTCGTGGAGGCGCAGCTTCTTCTGGTACTGCAGGGGCGACATGCGTGTGACCTGGCGGAAGCTGTGATAAAGCGTCGATTCGCTCATGTTGGCGGCCGCTGCCAGCTCACGAATCTTGAGCGGCTGCGTATAGCGTTCCTTAAGGGCGTAGATGACCCGTGCAATTCGGTTTGCCTGGGAATCAGAGGCGGCAAATCGGCGCATGTGCGGCCCCATGGCACCCATGAGTGCCCGGTAGATCAGCTCCCGGCGGGCCAGCGGTGAAAGCACCTTGATGTCTTCCGGGGAGTCGAGCAGGCTCAGCAATCGATAGAGCGCGCCCTGCATACGTGCATCCATGGGGGCCGATTTTAATCCGCAGTCCATCTCGGGGCAGATCGTATCATTCCCCGCGAGCGGCGCGGTGTCGCCCAGTTCCAGTATCAGTCCTGCGACCTCCTGAGGATTCACCGAGACCTTCACCGCCAGAAAGGGGGTTTCCGGGGTCGCATGGTCAATCCTGCCGACCACTGGCAGGTGAACGGCGCTGCCCATGTAGCTGGGCCCGGTGTAGACAATCTCTTTGTCACCCAGCAGCACCGTCTTGCTGCCCTGGATGACAAAGCACAGGCACGGGTCGTAGACGGCACAATGGAAGGTGGTGGGTGAGTCAGCGCGTACCAGCTGCACCTCGGCAATCGCCGTATCCTGAAGCTCTTCCAGGGGCGTCCAGCGCCGGGCGATTCTGCTCAGCTGATGCAGCGTGTCCGTAGAATGGCTAGCTTGCATGGGCAAGGTATCGGTCAATGGCTCTCCTCCCTAACAGCTTGCAGTATATGCCTTCGTTTCATGGGACGAGGGCTTTTTCATTTGCTTTTGCAGGATCAGGCAAGCACTGCGCAGAAAACGACAACCCATGCTGTGTGTCACACAACGGTCATTATCCTCAAAACCCTAGTAGCAGGCTTATCAAAATACCCCGCCAGATGATGCCTTGCACGTCTCGCGACAGAATCAGGCAATCTTCTCGCAGGAACCCGATACCCTCTTCGTCCCCGCTCACCCTATGGTAGGCATCCTCTGGTAGGTGTTTCGCATTCAGCTCGATCCTGCCAATCCGCCAGCTCTGCTTATGACAACAACATCACTGTCGATTCTGGCGCTATTCAAGCGACTGGAAAGCTGACCGCTAACGCGCTACGAAATAGATCACCAACGCGGCTATCGGCTTCCGATAGCCATTGGAGCAAGTCATCATGGGAAGTTTGAATCAAAGAGCTCGCTCAACGAGTGGCCGGGGGATCCTCCCGTTTTTGCTGTTAATTGTTTTGCTGACCGGATGTGAAGCCAAGAGTGAGGAGGCAGCGGCCGCGCCACCACCGCCGCCAGAAGTCGAGGTGGTGGATATCGTTGCTCAGCCGGTCGTGTTGAGCGAGTCTTTCACCGGGCGAGTAGAAGCGGCGGAAACGGTTGAGCTAAGGCCCAGGGTCAGCGGCTATATCGAGGAAGTGGCGTTCGAGGAGGGGGAACTGGTGGAGCAGGGTGACTTGCTGTTCCAGATCGACCCTCGCCCCTATCAGGCGCGAGTCGGCGCCGCCCAGGCTGAGCTTGCCCAAGCCAGGAGCCAGAGCGCCCAGGCCGCCAGTGAGGCCGAGCGGGCCCGTGTGCTGCTGGGGCGCCAGGCTATTTCCCAGGAAGTACATGATCAGCGCCAGTCGGCCCTGAACAATGCCCGCGCCATGGTGAATGCCGCCGAAGCCGCGCTCGAGACCGCCGAGCTTGACCTGGCCTATACCCGTATCACCGCGCCAATCAGCGGCCGCGCCGGTCGCGCGATGGTGACACGCGGCAATCTGGCCAATGCGGATCAAAGCCTGTTGACCACTGTCGTCAGCATTGACCCAGTCCATGTCTACTTCGAAGCGGACGAACAGGCCGCCTTCGCCAGCCAGGCACTGATGGTCGATGGCGAAAGCAGTCTGACGATTGAGTTGGGTGGCGACCCACAGCGTCAATACACAGGCACGCTGGACTTTATCGACAATCGCTTGAATCCCAGTACAGGCACCCTGCAGTTCCGGGCGCTGCTGGCCAACCCTGACGGCCGTATCCGGCCGGGAGAATTTGCCCGGGTTGAGGTGCCGATAGCCCGTTTGGAGCAGGCGCTGCTGGTGGAGCGCAAGGCGATCCTGACCGACCAGGACCGGCGCTACGTGTATGTCGTCGATGGTGATAACCGGGCAGAGCGGCGCCAGGTAGCCACCGGTCGGCAGATGGGCGAACAGATGGTGATTACCGAGGGGCTCAGCCCCGGTGACCGGGTGATTGTCAACGGGGTGCAAAAGGTGTTCTTCCCCGGCATGCAGGTAAGCCCGCAAAGCGTCGCTGCCGATGCCCCTGTTTCCGGTGACCAGCCCGCTCTTGCGGCCAGGGAGGAGTAGACCGCCATGAATTTCTCCCGTTTCTTCGTCGACCGACCGATCTTTGCGGCGGTGCTGTCGATTATTATCCTGGCGATCGGGCTGATCTCCATCCCCAACCTGCCGATCAGCGAGTACCCGGATGTGGTGCCGCCCTCGGTGGTGGTGCGCACCGTCTATCCGGGAGCCAACCCGAAGGAGATCGCCGAAACGGTGGCGACGCCGCTGGAGGAAGCCATCAATGGCGTTGAGGATTTGATGTACTTCAAGTCCGTCGCAGGCTCTGATGGCGTCCTGCAGATGACCGTCACCTTCCGCCCGGGTACCGATGCCGAAGAGGCTGCCGTTCGGGTGCAGAACCGCGTCAGCCAGGCCGAGGCGCGGTTGCCGGAAGCGGTGCGCCGCCAGGGCGTGACTACCCAGAAGCAGTCGCCTACGTTTCTGATGGTTGTTCACCTCACCTCGCCTGGGGGCGAATACGACACTCTTTATTTGCGCAACTACGTGCGGCTGCATGTCAGGGATCGCCTTGCCCGGCTCGAAGGGGTAGGCGATGCCCAGATATTTGGCGGCGGTGACTACGCCATGCGCGCCTGGCTGGATCCTGATCGCGTCGCCGCCCGTGGCTTGACCGCCAGCGATGTGGTGGCGGCCATGCGCGAGCAGAATGTCCAGGTCTCTGCCGGGCAGTTGGGTGCCGAGCCCATTGAAGAGAGTGATTTCCTGACCCTGATCAATGCCCGCGGGCGGCTGGAAACGGTGGAGGAGTTTGGCGATATCGTGCTCAAGCGTGGTGACAGCGGCGATATCTTGAGGCTCTCGGACGTGGCCCGGCTGGAGATGGGCGCCGGGGACTATACCCTTCGCTCGCAGTTGGACGGCAATGAGGCGGTGGCCATCGGTATTTTCCAGGCGCCGGGGGCCAATGCGCTGGCGATCCGCGAGCAGGTGGTGGCCACCATGGATGAACTGTCTGAACAGTTCCCAGAAGGCGTTGAGTATGAGGCGGTTTATGACACCACCATCTTCGTCAGCGATTCGATCAAGGCCGTGGTGAAAACCCTGCTGGAAGCCGTGCTGCTGGTGGTGCTGGTGGTCACCCTGTTCCTGCAAACCTGGCGTGCCTCGATCATTCCGTTGTTGGCAGTGCCGGTATCGGTGATCGGCACCTTCGGGGCGCTCTATCTGCTGGGCTACTCCATCAACACGCTGACCCTGTTCGGCCTGGTGCTGGCCATTGGCATCGTGGTGGACGACGCCATCGTGGTGGTGGAGAACGTCGAGCGGAACATCGGCGAAGGGCTCAATCCCCAGGCCGCGGCGCACCAGGCCATGAAAGAAGTTTCTGGCCCGATCATCGCCATCGGCTTGGTACTTTGCGCGGTGTTTATCCCCATGGCGTTCCTTTCCGGGGTGACCGGGCAGTTTTACCGTCAGTTTGCGGTGACGATTGCCATCTCTACGGTGATCTCCACGATTAATTCGCTGACCCTCTCGCCCGCTTTGGCGGCCATGCTGCTCAAGCCCCATGACGCGCCCAAGGATCGCCTTACCCGTGTCATTGACGGGTTGTTCGGCTGGCTCTTCCGGCTCTTCAATCGCTTCTTTAACGCCAGCGCCAACAAGTACCAGGGCGGCGTGGCGCGCTCTTTAAAACGCCGGGGCGCGGTGTTCGTGGTCTACGCCCTGCTGCTGGCGGGTACCGGGGTAATGTTCAAAGTGGTGCCGCCCGGGTTTATCCCGGTGCAGGACAAGCTTTACCTGATTGCCGGCGTTATCCTGCCGGAAGGCGCCTCCCTGGAGCGAACCGACCAGATGCTCCAGGAGGTCGTGGATATCGCCATGGAGACCGAAGGCGTCGAGCACGCCATCGCCTTTCCTGGCCTGAACGCGCTGCAGTTCACCAATACCTCGAATACGGGGGTCGTATTTCTCACCCTTAGCCCCTTTGGTGAGCGCAGTCTCACGGCCGCGGAGATAAATGCCAGCATCAATCAGGGCATCGGCGGGCTGAAGGAAGGGTTTGCGTTTGCCTTTATGCCACCCCCGATTCTGGGACTCGGCAATGGTTCGGGCTATCAGATGTTTATCGAGGATCGCGGCAATCTTGGCTACGGGGCGTTGCAGCAGGCAGTCAATCAGTTCCAGGGTGCCATTGCTCAGACGCCGGGCATGACCTTCCCGATCAGCAGCTACCAGTCCAACGTCCCGCAATTGGATGCTGAGGTGGACCGGCTCAAGGCCAAGGCTCAGGGGGTACCGCTAACCGAGCTGTTCGATACCCTGCAGACCTACCTTGGTTCGACGTACGTCAATGATTTCAACCGCTTCGGCCGTACCTGGCAGGTGATCGCCCAGGCGGACGCGCCTTACCGGGCCAGCGTGGAAGATATCGCCCGCCTGCGCACCCGCAATGATCAGGGAGAAATGGTGCCAATCGGCACCATGGTCAACATCACCCAAACCTTCGGCCCGGATCCGGTGCTGCGCTACAACGGCTACCCGGCGGCGGATCTGGCCGGGGAGGCGGACCCAAGAGTGCTTTCCTCTGCTCAGGCCATGGATGCCATCAACGCGCTGGCATTGGACGTGCTGCCGCCGGGTATGGCGTTCGAATGGACTGACTTGAGCTACCAGCAGTCCACCCAGGGGAACGCGGCGCTGGTGGTCTTCCCGCTGTCGATCCTGCTGGTGTTCCTGGTGCTGGCGGCCCTCTATGAAAGCTGGACGTTGCCCTTGGCAGTGATTCTGATTGTGCCCATGTGCATGCTCTCGGCGCTGATTGGCGTCTGGTTTGGCGATGGTGACAACAATATTTTCGTGCAGGTGGGGCTGGTGGTGCTGATTGGCCTGGCGTGCAAGAACGCCATCCTGATCGTGGAGTTTGCCCGGGAGCTGGAGCTGCAGGGCAGAAGTATCGTGGACGCCGCCCTGGAGGCCTGCCGACTGCGGCTACGCCCCATCATCATGACCTCCATTACCTTCACCGCCGCCGTGCTGCCGCTGGTGATTGCCACCGGCGCGGGTGCCGAGGTGCGGTCAGCGCTGGGCACGGCGGTGTTTGCGGGCATGATCGGGGTGACCCTGTTCGGGCTATTCCTCACCCCGGTGTTCTATGTGGCGCTGCGCAAGCTTTCGGGTTCTCGGCCGCTGGTCAGCCATCACAGCGCCACCTTGGAGGGCACGCCTCAGCCTGCCAGCCATCCCCAAAGCTGATGATAGAGCGGAATACCCATCAGCACATTGAAGGGGAAGGTGAGTCCTAACGACGCCAGCATGGCAAGGCCAATGTTGGCGTCTGGAATCGCGGCGCGAATGGCGACAGGGGCGGCAATGTAGGAGGCGCTGGCGGTAAGGCTCGCCAGAATCACCGCGGAGCCAGCGGGCAGCCCAAGCCAGTACGCCATCATCAACCCCAGGCAGGAGAGCGCAACGGGCGCTGCCAGGGCAAAGATTATCAGGCGGCTGTGCCCCCAGCGCAGGCTGCGCAGCGTCTCTGCTGCCACCAGGCCCATTTCCAGCAGGAACAGCGCCAGAATGCCCTGGAAAGCATTGGTGTAAAGGCTGGTCACCGATTCGCCGGCATTCGGCCCGTATAGCCAGCCGATCAAAACGCCGCCGACCAGCAGGATGACGCCGCGATTGGTCAGCGTCTCGTGCCACAGGCTCGACATACTAGTGGCGGAACCTGCTTGGCTAAAGCGACGATAGAGCAAAATCCCGAGCATAATCGCCGGCAGTTCAAGCAGCACCAGATAAAGCGTTACCTGCCCGCCGGTCATCAGGCTGTGCGCTTCGGTATACGCCAGGGCAACGGCGAAGGTACCGGCGCTAACCGAACCGTAGTGGGCAGCAAGGCTGGCGCTGTCTGCCAAAGAGAGCCGCACCAGGTAGCGAACAACGGGGAAGATGATCAGCGGGATTAAAATGCCCAGCAGGGTAACCCCGGCAAGCTCGATTAATAGAGCCGTATTCAGGCTCCCGTGCAGCGCCATGCCGCCCTTGAGGCCTATGGTCAGCATCAACAGAAGACTTAGGATGTCATAAGCGGCTTTGGGAATGCTGAGATCGGAGCGCACCACACCGGCGACAACACCTAGTACAAAGAACATGACCACAATATCCGGCACGGCAACTCTCCTTGAAGGACTGGGCTTGAAGGGCTGGGGGTGAATGAACAGGGCAACTACTTTAGCGATTCCAGTGGATTGATGAAAACAAATAAGCTTTATATAGTCATAGATGATTATCTATGGTGTAAGCAATGAAAGTTCGACAACTGACCTTCCGCCTGCTGCAGGTCTACGCCGACGTGGTACGCACAGGCTCGATTACCGCCACCGCCAACCGGCTGCATCTGACCCAGCCGACGGTGTCTCAGCAGTTGAAGCGGCTGCGGGAGATTGTTGGCGAACCCATCGTGCGCCAGGAAGAGGGGCGCGTAGTTCCCACCGAGGTCGGCCAGGCGCTCTATCAGCTAAGTCAGGACTTGCTCAGCCGCACCGATGTGTTCAGCCAGTATCTGGACGAATACAACCGCGGCGGCCGCGGACATTTCAGTATTGGTTTAGTGAATACCGCCCAATACGTATTGCCGCGGCTGTTGGGGCCCTTCAGTCAGGCTAACCCCCAGGTAGACGTCACGGTCGAGATCGGTAACCGCCAGCAGATGCTCAATCGCTTTGAGCGCCACGAAGATGACCTCTACGTATTTAGCCACCCGCCTTCGGACGACGCCGTGATGGCCGCGCCTTTTCTGAGCAATCCGCTGGTGGTGGTAGGGCCCGAAAACAATCGCTGGGCGAATATTACAGATCTCACCATGGAGGCCTTGAAAGACGAGCGTTTCCTGCTGCGTGAACCGGGCTCGGCGACCCGGCATACCTTTGATGCCTGGCTATACAGCGCGGGCATTGAGCTGCGCTCCACTCAGCAGATCGCCAGCAATGAAGCGATTCGCCTCGCCGTGGCCTCCGGGATGGGGTTGGCGGTGCTGTCGCGCCATGTGGTGGCGGATTCGCCCAAGGGCGTTCAAGAGCTGCCCTTGCAGGGGTTTCCGCTGAAAAGCCGCTGGCATTTCGTGGTACGTCGAGAGCGCCGTCTACCGCCCGCCGCCTATCGTTTTTTGAGTTTTGTACAGGGGGTGCTGGCGCTCGAGTTTAATGAACCGGAAGGAGAACTTGCCGTCGCTGAGCTGCTACGAACCCTGGACATTGAGAGACGGTAGCTTACTTATTCGACGCGTCTCGAGCAGCCTGCAACAACCCAATGACATCGTCATCGCTGGTCTGGGTAAAGTCCCGGTAGTGCTCGCCCACGGCGTTGAAGGGCTCGGGGGTTGCCAGGCAAACCACATCGTCGACATCGCCAGCCAGTTCATCCAGTGTCGAGGCCGGGGCAACGGGCACGGCCAAAGTGACAGTGGCAGCCCCCGCCTGCTGCAGTGCCCTGACGGCTGCCTTGGCCGTGCCGCCGGTGGCGATACCGTCATCTATCAGTAGTACCCGGTGTCCGCTCACGTTCACCTGCGCCCGGTCGCCTCTGTAAGCGTGGCGACGGCGGGTAATCTCGCGCTTTTGTCGTTGTATTTCCTCTTCGATATACCGCTCGGGTACCTGCAGCATCTCCACCGTCTGCGAATTCATCACCACCTGCGACGGGTCGCCATCCACCACCGCGCCGATACCGAACTCGGCATGCCCCGGTGCGCCCAGCTTGCGTACCACCAGGACATCCAGCGGCAGTTGAAGATGCATGGCCACTACGTAGGCCACAGGCACACCGCCGCGCGGTAGGGAGAGAACGATGTCGTGGTGTTGGCCGGTCAGTGCGTTGGCGAGTTGACGTCCTGCGTCATGTCGATTTTCGAAGCGCTCTTGACGGTTGGGCATGAGTAACTCCTGAACACCCTATCGGCGGGCGCCCGCCACGCTATAGACGGGGCTGGGTGTCATCACACGATGGATTAACGCTCCTTAGACTATAGTAAGAGGTAGTGGCTTATCCAAGCCGGGTCGGTTCTTCATCGACCACTATTGCGGTAACCCTTGTGAAGGAGGCGTCATGCTGCTCAAAGGATCATGCCACTGCCAGGCAGTAACGTTCAGCGTAAAGTCACATCATCCCTATCCTTTTAACCGCTGTTACTGTTCGATATGCCGCAAAACGGCGGGTGGCGGCGGCTATGCGATCAATCTTGGTGCCGATAGCAGTACCTTGAGGGTCAGTGGTGAAGAGCATATTGCCATCTACCGAGCCGTGATCGACGGCGAGGAAAGCACTGGCGAGCGGCACTTTTGCCAGCATTGCGCCAGTGCCCTCTGGGTTTACGATCCCGAATGGCCTGAGCTTGTTCACCCTTTCGCCTCGGCGATCGATACACCGTTGCCTTCGCCGCCCAAGAAAACGCACATGATGCTGGGCAGCAAAGCGGAATGGGTCGAAGTCAACGCGCCGATACAGGACAAGTGCTTTTATGCCTACCCGGACGAGAGTCTGGCCGAATGGCATCAACGCCTCGGGCTGGAGCAGTGATGCAGGCAGATAGGCGCTACCGGGCGTGTGCCTGCCGATATAGCCACCACGCATCTACCCCAAACGAATAGGCTAAAGATAGCAGGGCGCTTAATGCCAGCATTTCCGCAACGCCGGAGGAGGTCAGCGGCGTCAACGCCAGCAGGAGTGCCACCACCTGCCAGACGCATACGGTTTTGCGGCGCATGCTGGCAAACAGCGGTTGGGTCAGCCAGGCGAACCGCCAGCCAGCGGCCACAAACAGGTAGCGCATCCCACCAATCAGCACTACCCACCCGCTTATCGACTCAAGCCACAAACCCACGCAAAGCAGCATGATCAGCAGGGCATCCAGCTCCATATCAAAACGCGCGCCGAACGGTGAAGCGCTTTGCGTGCGGCGTGCCAACCAGCCGTCAACGCCGTCCAGCAATAGAGCGAGTATGGCAATGGCCAGCCAGAGCCATATGGCGGCCATGAACGCCTGGTTGGCCAGTGCCCCTGCCACCAGCGCGACCAGCACCGCCCTGGCCAGTGTCACCCGGTTCGCCCAGCCCAGCAGGCCATGAGGCCAGTAAGTCGTCACTAACCCACCGATTAGCGCATAACAGAAAACGGCAACGCCCCAGTTAAGCGGTCCGGGTAACAAACCAGGCAATAGCCATCCTGAAAGAACCAGTGCGATGCCGCCCAGAAAGACTTCCATGGCCGTTTGCCAGCGCCTGGTGGTTGTAACAGTCGGTGTATTGGTGAACAAATACATGGCACTCCTGCCATCATGATCGTTGCATCGATAAAATAATTCGATGCAAATATTTTTATATGTACCATTCTTGTAGAAGAAGGTAGGGTTGTCTAGTCTGCAATATCGAATATCCGATTGTTTAACGCTACGCTAGAAAGGGTACTGCCAGTGAACACAATTCGACGCCAGCTCGGTCTAACTGGTCCGGCATTATACATTGGCATACCCCAGGAAAAGCGAGCGGCACAAGGAAGGAGTGCTGATGAGCAACAGCAATAACGCGACGGCGTTCTGGGTGACCCACCCAGGCTGTGGTGAACTCAGGCATGAATCATTGCCAGCGGCGGGTGAGGATGACGTTCTTGTACGTACCCTCTATAGCGGGATCAGCCGTGGTACCGAATCGCTGGTATTCAATGCCCGCGTGCCGGAAAGCGAGTTTGCCCGCATGCGAGCCCCTTTCCAGGCGGGTGACTTTCCCGTGCCGGTTAAATACGGTTACGCTAATGTTGGCCACGTGCTGCAGGGACCGCCCAAGTTACTGAACCAGCGCGTGTTTTGTCTGTATCCCCATCAAGACTACTTCGTGGTACCCGCGTCGGCGGTGCTACCGCTTCCTGATGACTTGCCGTCCGAGCGTGCCGTGCTGGCCGCCAACATGGAAACCGCGATTAACGGTGTCTGGGATGCCGAGCCTGTGCTGGGCGAGCGCATCAGCGTGATCGGTGCCGGGGTGGTGGGCGCACTGGTGGCCTATCTATGTGCCCGGATACCCGGCGTCGAGGTGCAGTTGATCGATATCAATCCCGACCGCGAACCGCTGGCGACAAAGCTGGGCGTGCCGTTCAGCCTGCCTGACGAGGCCAGTGCCGAACAGGACTGCGTGATTCACGCCAGCGGCCACGCAGACGGCTTGCGCCAAGCGCTAAGCCTGGTCGGCAACGAGGGGCGCATCGTCGAAATGAGCTGGTTCGGCGAGGGTGAGGTGTCAGTCCCCCTTGGCGGCGCTTTCCATTCCCAACGGCTTACCCTGCGCGCCAGCCAAGTGGGTCAGTTGCCGCCTCGCTTGCTGCCACGCTGGGATTATCAGCGGCGGCTCCGCCTGGCACTGAAACTGCTGGTAGACGATTGCCTGGATGCCCTGATCAGCGGGGAGAGTGACTTTACCCACATGCCCGACCTGGCTCCAGAGTTGTTGTCATCCAGCAGTACCGAACTGTGTCACCGGTTGCGCTATTCCCACTAACGCTAATACGAAATACGACAGGAGTGTTTATGTACCGCCTATGTGTCCGTGACCACTTTATGATTGCCCACAGCTTCAAGGGCGAGGTTTTTGGGCCCGCTCAGCGCACCCACGGCGCAACGTACGTGGTGGACGTTATCTTCCAGCGGCCGGAATTGGACGATGACGGCTTGGTCATCGATATCGGTTTGGCTGGCGATACCCTCAAGGCGGTCTTGGCAGGCTACAACTACCAGAACCTGGATGAGGTAAGCGAGCTGCAGGGTCATAACACCACCACGGAATTCATGGCCAAGGTGATTTACGATCAGCTTGGCGCCGCGATTAAAGCGGGCGAAATGGGCACGACGGCCCGCGGACTGACCCATCTTGAGGTCAGGCTGCATGAGTCGCATGTGGCGTGGGCAAGCTACGAAGGCGCGCTATGAGCCAGCGACTCAGCCTGCTGGTGGCTGGCGACCCGAACCAGCGTACCGGCGGCTACCTTTACGATGCCCGCATTGTCTCGGCGCTTCGTACACAGGGCTGGGCGATCGAGGTCATCGGGCTGGATGGGGCGTTCCCGGACGCCGATGCCACCGCGACTCGGGCATTGGCGGACGCATTGGCGGCCCAGCCCGATGGCGCAACGGTCGTCATCGACGGGTTGGCCATGGGGGCATTGCCTGACGTGGTAACCCGCCACGTGGATCGTCTGGCTATCACGGCGCTGGTGCATCACCCGCTGGGTGATGAATCGGGCCTGGGGGCGGATGATCAGCAGCGGCTCCACCAAAGCGAGCTGCGAGCCCTGGCGGCTGTTTCGCGGATTATCGTGACCAGCCACTTCACCGCCCGCCGCCTGTCGGTGCTGGCGGATACGTATGCGATCCCGCTCAAAGCGAATACGACCGTTGTTGAGCCCGGCGTTGAGCAGGCGCCAGTGAGCCCCGCCTGCGAGCCGGGTGAGTCACTGAACTTATTGTGCGTAGCGACCTTGACGCCGCGTAAAGGCCAGGACGTGCTGATCGAAGCGCTGGCTGGACTCTCGGCGAGCCGCTGGCGCTGTGACTGTTATGGTGGCGCACGGGATGCCGAATTTACCCTGAGGTTACAGTATCTGATTGAATTTCATGGCCTTGAGGGTCAGGTTGCCCTGCATGGCGAGTGCGACAGCGACACCCTTGAAGCTGCCTATCAACATGCTCACGCTCTGGTGCTACCTTCCTGGTACGAAGGCTATGGCATGGTGGTGACCGAGGCGCTGGCCCACGGCCTGCCCGTGATCACCACCACCGGCGGCGCCTTGCGCGATACCTTGCCCACCGGTGCCGGTTTAAGCGTTGAACCCGGCGACGTGGAAGCCTTGCAAAGCGCTATCGGGCGGTTCTGTGGCGATGCCGACCTGCGTGCTTCACTGCGCCAGGGGGCGATGGCGGCCCGCCAAACGCTCAAGGACTGGCCCGCCGCGGCCGAGGCGTTTGCCGGTGCAGTGGCGTCAACACCCAGGCCCCTGGTGTCGGGTAGCGAATTTGCCGCCTCTTGGCTGGCGCTGCGTGAGCCGGTGGACCACGGCTCCCGTTCCCAACGCCTTGTCACCCTTGCCGACGAGTGGCTGTCGGCCTGCCCTACGCCTCATCGGCTGGTGGATCTGGGCTGTGGCCGGGGCAGCAATGTTCACTTCCTGGCACCCCGACTATCCGGCCCGCAAACCTGGACCCTGCTCGACCACGACACCACCTTGCTTGGGGACGCCCGGGCGCGGGTGATGACGTTGCGGGATATAAACGGACAGCCGATCGCTGCCGACACAGAGACGGCATCGTTCGCCCGTCTCGACACCCCTGCATTGAATGGCGCTCACCTTATCTGCGCTTCGGCACTGCTCGATTTGGTCTCGAAGTCCTGGATTGATCAACTGGTTGCCCATTGCGCTGCGCATCGTCAGGGGGTGCTCATGGCGCTCAGTGTTACCGGTGAATGGTGGTTTACCGACCGTCATCAACGGCCGGTTGCCGATGACGAAGATCAATGGGTACTCGATCTTTTTCGTGCCCATCAGCAGCGGGATAAAGGCCTTGGCGATGCCCTCGGCGGTCGCACACATGCCACTCTTGCCGCTGCCTTCAAGGTCGTTAATTACCGCGTTGAAGAAGCGGATACGCCGTGGCAGTTATTGGCGGATAACCCCGATCATCAACCACTGATGACGTCATTGATTGATGGCTGGGCATCGGCGGCCGAGGAGCACGCGCCTGATGCCGCTGGCCGCATTGCCGACTGGGCGGCAATGCGTCGCCAGGCGGTCGCCAGCGGTGAGCTGGGTATCTGGGTTGGCCACCGTGATCTGCTGGCCGTGCCCAAGGAAGCGCAATTCCAGGGGGAAGGGTAACGCCATGGCCAATCCTCAGTGGTGGCAGTCCCCGTGGCTACGTCGCGTAGCCGTCAGCGGCTTGTTGCTGGTGGCCGTGGCACTGTGGGTTGACCCCCAGGCGATTGTCGCGCAGGTACAGCGCCTGTCACCTGGTTGGGTGCTGCTGGCGCTACTGATTAGCGTGGGTCAGGTTGTTCTCAGCGCCTGGCGGTGGCAGCTGACGGCAAGGTTGATCCAGGTACCCATGCGCTTTGGCTACGCGCTGCGTGAGTACTACCTGGCCTTGCTGGTCAACCAGTTATTGCCGGGTGGGGTATTGGGCGATGCGGGGCGTGCCCATCGGCATGCCAGACAATCCGCCTCCAGGGGGCGCGCGTGGCGCGCGGTGATTATCGAACGGGTCTCGGGCCAGGTGGCTATGGGGCTGCTGACGCTTGTGGCGCTTGCGCTGTCGCCACTGTGGCAGGCAGCGCTCGGCTGGCCGGTGTGGTTATCCATCGGCGTCGCAGGGGTGCTGGCCACAGGGTTTATCTCGGCGCTTGTCGGCCTGGCACGTAAAGGGTTGATTCACCTGCCTGGCTGGTGCCTGTCCGTTGGCCGGGATATTCAGCGTGGCCTGTTTACGGCTGGTGTCTGGCCTCTTCAATTATTGTCCTCGCTGACCATTGTGCTCAGTTATGGACTGGTCATGGTTTGCGCAGCGCGGGCGATCGGCGTTGAACTGCCGGTGTTGAGCTTGCTGGCCCTGGCGCCGGTGGTGCTGCTTGCCATGCTGGTGCCTTTCTCGGTGGCCGGTTGGGGCGTGCGTGAAGGCGCCGCAGCAGGCGTTTGGGTAGGGGTGGGCTTGCCCGCCGCCCAGGGTGTGGCGGTGTCGCTGGCTTATGGTGTGGTTGTGCTGTTGGCCAGCCTGCCGGGCCTTTGGGTGGCCTTCGGCCGACGCCATGCGGCGCTACCCCCCGAAAGTGGCCGGGCGCAGCAGGACGTCGAACAGGGTGTCTTCTCCACAACGGAAGGTTCGCAGCGCGGGGCGCAGCGCAGTGTCCAGCGTTTCGATGGGCGTCATCTGCAAGCCGGGGCGCCCCGAGCCGATCAACAGCGGTGCGACAAGCAAGTGCAGTCGGTCTACCACGCCTGCCTCGATAAATTGCGAGACGGTAACCCCGCCGCCCTCGACCAGTATCCGGTGCAATTGGTGGGTGCCGAGCAGTTCAATGACATCGCAGGGCGCAAACTGGCCTCGGTCATTCAGTGGCAGCACGCAGCGCTCTACGCCCGCGGGCGGGTCGGTAAGCGAGGCATCTGGCCCGACCACATGCAGCGTGGGCGCCACGCTGGTTCGAAACAGTTGCCGATCCATCGGCACGCGGCCACGCGGGTCAAGCACAACGCGGGTGGGGTGAACGCCGCTAACGTGGCGCACGGTCAACTGGGGATCATCGGCCTCGGCGGTGCCAGCACCGATGACCACGGCATCGGCAAGCCCCCTCAGCCGGTGCAGATGCACAAGGCTCGCCCGACCGTTGATGTAGTGGGAGTGACCGCTCTGGGTGGCGATCCGTCCGTCCAGGCTTTGCCCCAACTGCGCCACCACCCACGACGCCGTCGTTGCCAGGGGCGCCAGACTGCTCGCCAGTTCGCTGGCCATCGGCTTGTCATCATCCAGGGACTGTCCTGCCAGCAGGCGCTGCCAAGTCGCGTCCGGGATGACGTCAGCGTCGGGGCTCAATCGATTCGTACGTACCATGGAGTCGGGCATGACGCCTCCGTTCGGGATCAATCGTTGCATCATGCGGTGCACGGCGACCCGGCGCAAGCGCCACTCGTCCGTCACGTCAGTCAGCCAGGAGGCTTCTATGTATCACATTGAACGCGCCATCTTTGATATTCGACGAGGGCTTCCCGTGGTAGTGAAGGCGGGAGAACAGCAACTGCTGGTTCAGGCTTTGGAGGGCGGCGAGTCGGTGAATGAACTGACCCGGCTCTCAGGCTCGCGCCCTTCGCTGGTATTGACGCGCCACCGTTTGGAAGCCATGGGTGTGTCCATCACCGCGGATGCTGCCTATCTGCCGTTGGCGGCCCAGATGGACGAACGTGCCCTGCACACGCTTGCCGTTGCCCAAGTGGTGCCGGGCCAGGCACCGGCCCTGCTAAGCGGCTTGCAGCCAGCAGGTAGAGCCGAGCGGGGGGCTGTCGCGCTGATGCGCCGGGCCTTGCTAATTCCGGCGGCATTGATTGCCGAAGTCAGTGAAAATGCAGCCGACGGGATCGCCCAGCAGTTGGCGAAAGGCGAACTGCTGGCGGTCGATGCCAGCGATGCCGAGACTTGTGTGGCCGGCGCACTCGGTATGCTCAAGCGGGTAAGCGAAGCCCGCATCCCGTTAGAAGATGCCGCCGAGAGTCGGTTTGTGCTGTTTCGTGAGCCGGATGGGCTGCGTGAGCATGTGGCCGTGGTCATCGGTCGGCCCGAGGCGCACACCGAGGCCGTGCCGCTGCGGATGCACTCGGCGTGCCTGACCGGCGACCTCTTTGGCAGCCTGCGGTGTGACTGTGGCGAGCAATTGCGTAATGCCGTCGCCGATATCGAGGCGATGGGGGGCGGAGTGCTGCTGTATCTGGCTCAGGAAGGCCGTGGAATCGGCCTGGCCAACAAGCTTCGCGCCTATACCCTGCAGGATGATGGTCTGGACACCGTCGATGCCGACCAGATGCTGGGTTTTGGCGATGACGAGCGCGATTACGCCGTAGCGGTCGATATGCTGCGAGCGCTGGATATTTCCCGTGTGCAGCTACTCACCAATAACCCATTGAAAATGAAGGCACTCAGCGAAGGCGGTATTGAGGTGGTCGCTCGTCAGGCATTGTACGGCCGCTTGACCGACCAGAACCATCGTTACCTCAATGCCAAAGCCACCCGAGCTGGGCATTTTTTGGAAGATGTATTAAGCAGTAAGTAATCACTAGCAATTAGTAAGAGGCAAGTTGTAAGAGATAAACCGCTATCACCAAGCCTTTTAAAGTGGTGGCAGGTTGGCGGTTTCCGCCACGACCTGGGCGAGTAGACGGGCGTAATGATGAATCAAACGTGCGCCCAGCTCGGCCGTCGCTGGGCGAGCATCGCCTGATACCCCCTGGCGGCTTAAATCTTCCGCCAGCCAGGCGAAAGCGGCGGCACCCTCTGGTCCTACCAGGTCATCGTCTTGAGCATCAGCCGCTGAGGGCGCTTGATAGCCCTCCAACTGAACCAGCGTGGGCGCCAGATGCAACATCATGGCGGTTTCCAGTGCGCCACCGTGCAAGCCTTTGCGCAATTCATCGGCGTCAATGGCGCCTTCAAGCGTTGGCAGGCGGGTGTAAGTCGCCTTGACCACGCGCATGTTGTGACGGCGGCGCAGCGTCAGCGCGGCCAGATCCATCACGGCCTTGTTGCCGCCGTGGCTGTTGATCAATACCAGGCGCTGAATCCCCGTTCGAGCAAGGCTGTCGCCGTAGGCTTCCAGGGTGGCAATGGCGACCGGTGCAGGCAGGCTGAGCGTACCGGGGTAGCTGGCATGCTCATCGCTTGCACCAACGGCGATCGGCGGCAGGCAGATCACTTCCAGCGACGGCGATAGTTGCTCCAGCATTGCGCTTTGTAGACCCTCACCAATGGTCAGGTCCGTGGCTAACGGGAGGTGAGTGCCGTGCTGTTCAACGGCGCCAAGTACCAACACGGCCACTGGGTCGCGATGGGCAACCTCGACTAACTGAGGGGCGGTAAGTTGCTGCCAGTGGTGAATCATGGGGTAACGTGCCTATGGAGTATTCAGGAGGTGCGGGTGGTCTGAGCGGCAGGCGTAAAGGTCGCCGGAGGGGAGGGCGTCTGCTCCGTCGTTCAACCATTGGCGAATCGCCTCCGGTGTTTGCCATTCTTTCCAGCGAAAATGGCGCTGTTCGCCGACAACGATATTGTAGCGATAATCCCCCAGGCGGTTTAGCAGGTCGACGCATTCATGGCTTACCTTTAGAGCACCTGTTACAAATTCTACCGATAGCGCTACGACGGGATAGCTTAGCCCGGCCAGTACCTCGGCTTCAAAGCCTTCCACATCGATCTTGATGAAACTGGGCTCGCCGTAGTCGGAAATGAGTTGATCGAGGGTGGTGACGGGAACGCTCAGGCGTTGCTCCCAGCGTACCTGACTAAAGCCCGCATTGCGTTGGCCGATCTGCTCGCGCCATTCGCTGGCGAGTGTCGAGAGGGTAGGGTTGGCGTTGCTGATGGCAATCTCGGCAACGCCCTCTATGGAGCCTGCCGCCACCGGCAGCAAGGTGATGGAGGGCGTTTTTACCATGCGCTTGAACCACTGGGCGAGAACGGGCTGCGGCTCCAGGGCGATCACCCGGGCGCCTAGCGCGTGAAAGGCGGCACTTCGGTCACCCAGGTGGGCGCCAATATCAAATGCGGGTTTACCCGGCACAATGAACGGCTGGTAAAGCCGTTGAAGCCCCCGCTGACGCCCTGGACGCCAATAGATAAATAGCGAGCGGGCAAGCCCGCTCGCTTGACGAAGCCGCTGGCAATACCCGTGCTTCATTAACTGGGCTCCTTAATGGTGGCTGATGATGTGACGAGTGCCTCGCGATCAAAGTACTTGAACGACTGGCAGGGCATTTCGCCCACGCGCTCAGCAAGTAGTGGCACCAGCGGAAAAGGTCTCTGGGTGTCGGGCGCTTGTGGACAGACGTCGCTACTTGCCACCAGGGTTTCAAACTTATCCAGCAAAGGGGGTTTCAATGCAATACTGGGCGTTTGCAGTAGCCCCAGGCGATGGAGAACAACGCCGCCCCAGGTACCGCTGCTGGAGTATTTGACCAACGGTGCGGCGCCAACCAGCCCAAGCCAAGCAGGGGTTAACCAGCCAAATGCTGTCGGTGAAAAGGCCATCATTACCCCCGCCCAGAGTAGCCCGCTGAGGGTCATCCAGCCGGTGTGCTGCCAGGTTTCCCGCCAGCTGAGCGAGCGCTCGCCACGTGGCTGTGTTTGCCATTCAATGGAGCGACCCAGCAATACGTTGATAATGAACAGGCTGTGCCAGGCCATCATCATTGGGGCGATCAAGGCGGCAAACAGCATTTCCAGACAGGTGCTCGCGAGCAGGCGTAGCCGCCCCCCAAAGGCATAAGGTGTTTGCCAGCAAGCTAGCCCTAACCCAAGAAATTTGGGTGCTAGCAGCATGCCCAGGGTAATCGACAGCAGCCCGAGCGAAAGCGGTTGGGGAAGCGTTTTGCCGGTGACATCGCCAAGCACATGATAAGTCACCAACACGCTGGTGCAGAGTAGCAAACCCAGCCATACAAGCGACGATAAAAAGGCAAAGGCGCCATAAAAAAAGTGCAGCCGGCTAAGCGGGTGAAAGCCTGCCCCGCTCAACAGCCGCAGGTGTTGTAGGTTGCCTTGAAGCCAGCGACGGTCGCGTTTTGCAAAGTCGAGTAAATTGCTTGGCATTGCTTCGAAGCTATTGTGAGATGCGCTGACGTAGGGGTCATGCCGCGAAACCGACGTGGTCATGGTGGTGTCCAGCAGCACCTGCCAGCCGCCGCGTTTAAGCAGGGCAGCCTCGACAAAATCATGGCTAAGTATCTCGCCGCCAAGCGGCGGCTTGCCGGGCAGCGTGGGCAAGCCCGCATGATCCATGAACGCTCGTGTGCGGATGATGGCGTTATGCCCCCAGTAGTTGGCCGTATCGCCCTGCCAGAAGCTTTGGCCGGCCGCGAGCATGGGGCTGAACAACGCTGAAGCAAATTGGGTAAAGCGGCCAAATAGCGTCTTTTGGCCTACCGGCATTGGCACCGTCTGGATCAGGCCAATGCCTGGCTGGCGCTGCATTCGCTGAACCATGCGTAATAACGTCGCGCCACTCATCAGACTATCGGCATCCAGCACGACCATGAAATCGTAATGCCGCCCCCAGCGGCGGCAGAATTCGGCAATGTTGCCCGCCTTGCGGCCTTGGTTGTTGGGCCGCCGCCGGTAGTGAATGGCAAGCTCGCCAGCAAAACGGTGCTGCAAAGCTGCTACGTGGGCTTCCTCTATCCGAGCTTGCTCAGCGTCCTGGGTGTCGCTGAGCACAAAAAACTCAAAATGCTCGCCTAACGGATGTGCCGCCTCATTTGCGTCTTTATCGCCAAGCGAGTGCTGCATAAGCGAGCGGCAGGTGGCTTCAAGGCCGGCAAAGGTAGGCACTGGCGGCTCGGCGTAAATCGGCATGACCACAGCCGTCCGGCTTACCAATAGCCGTGCGTTGGGAGTTTCGTGATTGAGCCTGCGCAGGCTTAGTGGGTCAAGTTTCAACGCGCATACCACAAAGCCGCATAAGGCGTTCCAGAATGCCAGCGCGATCCAGGTAAACGTCAGCGCAAACAAAACGAGCATTGATATCTGCCAGCCCAATGCAAGGCTCGATGTAACCCGGTACATGGCAGCACACCCAGCGACACTCGATGCCAGCACCGCGATGGCCAACAACGCACGGCGTGTTTTCAGCCAGGGAATCGAGGGGACCAGAGGATCTGTATCAATCATCGGGGTGCCACACATAGTTCCAGGTCTCGCTGACGGGCTCATCTTCAAGGGTTAGTCGTAGTCGGATATCGCTGGGTTGATCGCTCGCGGGTAGCCGGAAGCTTGCCCGCCAGCCACCGTTCGGCAGCGCGGTGACCTGAGGCAGCTTTATGTCGCCTTTTCGGTTGCTGATATCCAGCTCAACGGGCTGGTCGGTGGCGATTTCGCCAAGTTCGCCCCCCTGGAAGTCGACAATGAACTGGCGCTCGCCTTCATTGGTTTCCTCCGTTTGCCCTGGCACTTCGGCGCGGCCATGACGGGTGCGCACCACGCGGCCTAATGCGTGGTTTTCAGGTTGCGAATTGAGCGTATAGGTCTGGTAGTGCAGGCGACGGGAATCGCCAGCTTCCATGGGTTCTTCGGCGACCCAGTAGGCAACGATATTGTCGTGGGTTTCGTCCGGCGTGGGGATTTCCACCAGTTCAACGTGACCCTTGCCCCAGTCCTCGAGGGGGGTGACCCACTGGCTGGGGCGCCGGTGATATTGCGCTTCCGTGTCCAGGTAGCGGTTGAAATCACGCTCGCGCTGCATCAGCCCGAACCCTTGGGGGTTGTCGTCGAAAAAGGATGAAATACGCACGCTGTCTGGGTTGCTCAACGGCCGCCAGATCCACTCGTCGGTACCGGTTTGTATCAGTAGCCCATCGGAGTCGTGAACCTGTGGGCGATAGTCATCCGGGCGTTCGCGACTGGTTTCACCAAAGGTGAACATGCTGGTCAGTGGGGCAACCCCTAGCTTGGCGATGTTGTCACGCGCAAACAGTGCCGCTTCGACCTCTACGCGCGTCTTGTCCCCGGGTTGGATAACAAAACGATAGGCACCGCTAAGCGAAGGGCTATCCATCAGGGCAAGCAGCTCGACCTGGTCGGCGTCCGCGTCGGGTTTGTGTAGCCAGAACTCGCGAAACGCCGGAAACTCCTCGCCGTCGCTTGACGCGGTATCAATGGCTAATCCTCGAGACGATAAGCCGTAAACCTGGTCGCGGCCGACCAGCCGGAAATAGCTGGCACCCAGAAACACGGCAAATTCATCGGCATAGTCATCGCGATTCAGGGGGTAATGCAGGCGAAATCCTGCGTGACCGCTGCCGGTGAGGTCGTGGTCAAGTAACGCACTCGCCGCGCCGTCGTAGGAAAAATCATCCGTGGAGAAGGACAACGGGGCAACGTTGCCGTTTTCAATAACATTGATATGAACAGGCGTCTCGAACAAAAAACCGCTGTGGAACAGTTGCACGCTGAAAGGGCTGTCATCTCGCCAGTAGGCGTTTGAGGGATCAAAGCGAATTTGCCGATAGGTGTCGTAATCGATTTTGCGCAACGGTGCGGGGAGGTCACCCTCTGGCGATTGGTAAGGTGCGTCGGCCAGGTCTCGTGCCTGTGCAATCACGGCTTGATAGTGGGAGTGTTGATCAGCCATTGCTGGGAGTATGGCCAGCGAGGTGATCATGACGAGCAACCTTCCTTTTATGTAGTAGCGCATAACGATGATGTCCTTTCAGCTGCGTGTGCTGTCTGTCCTTTACGTTGGCTTATCTTCTACCACTTCGTGCAATTTTTAAACAATAGTTATACATTTAGTCAGTAAAGTACATGTCGAGTTCGTTTACCAGCATGGTCGTGATCATGCGACGATATGGCGCTCGCCCACTTCAACTGGCAACGGATGGCAAGCCTGCAATGCGTCGATTATGGATAGGAGCGTTAGCGCTCAATATAGGCTTGGAGGCCCCACTTTGGTGGCGCTATGGCGATATGTCAGGGAACCTGATCGCCTGGGAAGCTTGGCTGGTAATGCCACTCATGCTGCTCATGCCCCGAGGAAGCTTTCGCTTGGGGCTTGGCATTGCACTGGCAAGCTGGCTCATCCTGGCCACGTTGATCAACCTTGGGGAAGCGGCGACTTACACCGCCTTTGGTCGACCGTTAAACCTGTATCTCGACACGCCGCTGCTGGGCTCCATTTACGACTTGCTCGTGGGTAATGTAGGCCATATTTGGGCACTTTGCGCAATAGTCGTGGCGACGACATTGCTTTTGCTACTGGCACTTGGCGTGTTCAGGCTGCTGTTGCCGGGTGAAGGTTACCCGCTCAAGGGAAGAGCCAAAGGATGGGCATTCGCAATGCTGGTGTGTGCCAGCCTGGGTGCAGGATTGGCACTGAGCGGCAAGTCCATCCTTGGGCGTGACAGCTTGCCGGTGGTTAACGCGACCCATGTTCAATGGGGGCAACTGGTCACTACCCATCAGGCCAAACAGGCTTTTGTGCAAACGCTTGAGGCAGCGCCTATCGAGCAGCGCTCACTCAGTGGTCTGGCAGGGCGCAGGGTGTTGATGACGTTTATTGAATCCTATGGTGTTACGGCACTGGAGGACGAACGCTATCGTTCTGTCCTGGCGCCTACCTTAGACGAGATTGAGCGGCGGCTTGCCGATCGGGAGATCAACGTCGTATCGGGTCTGCTCGAATCGCCGATCCGTGGTGGTCAATCCTGGCTGGCGCACGCCACGGCATTAAGTGGTTACACCATCGATAACCAGCTGTGGTACCAGTTGTTGTTAGACAGCGATGCGACCACGCTGGTGGATGACTTTCGGGCCACCGGACAACGCACGCTGGCCGTGATGCCGGCGATTACTCAGCCCTGGCCGGAAGGCAGGGCCTACGGTTTTGACGAACTGGTGGTGGAGAAAGATATTGACTACCAGGGACCGCCGCTGAACTGGGTGACGATGCCGGACCAGTTTACGCTGGCCTATACCCAGCGAGAGTTACTGGATAATTCGCCTGTCTTTGCGCAGCTGGCGCTGATTTCAAGCCACGCGCCGTGGACGCCGATTTTGCCGGTATTTGATGATTGGTCCAGCATTGGCGATGGCAAGCTGTTTGCGCCATGGGAAGAGGCGGGTGATCCGCCGGAAGTCTTGTGGCAGGACATCGAGCGTATCCGCGACCATTATGCCTGGTCGGTCGACTACTCGATTAAAACGGTTGGCCGCTGGGCGGAGCGCGTGGCGGACGACAATACCATGCTGATTGTGTTGGGCGACCACCAACCGGCACCGTTGATTACCGGCGACGATGCCAGCGGTGCAGTGCCCGTCCACATTATCAGCGGCGACCCGGCCTTGCTGGCGCCGTTTCAGGCCCGAGGGTTTGTACCCGGCATGTGGCCGACGCCGGAAAGTGACGAGAGGTCAGCCGAGCTGAGTCAGTTGCGGCGCTGGCTGCATGCTGATTTTACCGAAAGCAATACCCGCTGACCCCCTCGAGCCAGCCTGTGGCTGGTTATAACCCGCGACGGCGGTTGGCACGCCAACCAAGCTTAGTAAATCCGGTAATCGCGGAAGTTGGCCAGCTGCTGCTGCTCCTGAATGGTTTTGCGGTAGCGCTTGTATTCCCATTGATACTGGGCGGGGGCGAGGGCAATAGCGGCTTCGACGCTGGCATTGACGCCGGTGGCTGACTGAATATCGTCTGGGTCGTAGACGCGCTCGTCGGCGTCAAGAAAGTGAATCTCAAACCCTTTTCCAGGCACCCGCAGGGCGATCCCCGTCACCACGCGGGCCTGGGTACGCGCTACCAGTTTAGGCAGCAGCGTGGCCGTGTAGGCATCGCGGCCAAAAAACGGTGCGAAGACGCCACTGCCCCAATCAGGCTCCTGGTCGGGCAGGATGCCGATGGCTTCGCTGCGTTTGAGCGCCTTGAGGAGCGCCGCAACCCCGCGGGGGTTGGTGGGGACCAATTGCGCGCCCATGCGCTCGCGACCCTGCCGAATAACCGGGTCAAGTGCGGCCATCTTGGGGGGCTCATACATGGCGGTGAACGGAAAATGGTTCGACAGCCAGAAATTCAGCACTTCCCAGTTACCAAAATGCGGCGCCAGTACAATCACGCCGCGTCCTTCCGCCCTGGCGTTGTCCAGTTTGTCGCGGCCATGCACCGCTAAAATGCTGGCTTCTACTTTATGAGGTTCCGCCATCCATGCATGGCCAAGTTCCAGCATGGTGGCGGTTGAATGACGTAAGCTGTGTTGGGCAAGTGTTTTGCGTTTTAAAGCAGACAGGCGGGGATACACAACGTCCAGGTTGCGCTCCGTCACCTCGCGCTCTCGCTTGTTAAAGCGGTAAACCAGTGGACCCAGTCGAGAAGAGAGTCGCCACAGTCGCACGAGCGACCAGCGTGATAACGTACGCCATAACCAACTGATCGCGCTGGCTTTGGAGTACCGCTCGCTGGTTTCACCCGGTTGTTGAGCCATCGTCAAAACAACCAGGAATCTACGTTAGAAGGCGCGCGTTGCTCCTGCAGCCCTTTAAAGCCTTTAACACAGCGCACAATGAGCCATACGGCCAGTGCCAGCATAAGCAGGAACCCAATGCCGATGATGGCCAGGACCAAGCACAGGAACCCGTAAACCAGGCCTATCCAGAAAGTGCGAATCTGGTAACGGTAGTGCTCGTCTAGCCATTCAGGGCCTTTGCCTTTGTAGACGTAAGCGATGACGACACCGACAATCGACGTGAAGCCGAGGATAAAACTGGCAAGATAGAGCGCATAGACCACCATCGCCATGGTGGTGTCGGGCTTGCGCTGGTTTTCAGCCGCGCCCTCAGGCTCTCCGTTGACGACGGTTCCTTCAGTCGGCGTGTCCTGGCTACTGTCTTGCATAACGTTTCCTTTTCCGTGTTTTTAGAGTGACACTGTAATAACAAGGATTCTCTATCGTATTTCAGTGAACGCTATTGTAGCGTGCCTGACCGGTCTTGGCATTAGCGTGCCGCGGGGCGGCAAATCTCGAGCAGGTTGCCGTCCGGGTCGCGCAAATAAATCGACTCGATGGGACCATTGGCCCCCTGGCGTGCCACGGGGCCCAGTTCGATATCAATCCCCAGGACATCCAGGTGCTGTTTGAACTCGTTCAGCGGTAGTTGGCAGCGCAGGCAGAGGTCTAGACTACCGGGAGTGGGGGTGGCAGAAATGGGTGCAATATCCGTGTCGGTCTGATGCAGGCGCAACGCGGTATCGCCGAGGAGCAAGTCGACCCGTTGGGCGTCTCGGTAGCGTACCTCCAGTCCCAGAACACGTGAGTAAAAATCCACCGCGCGACCCATGTCGGTCACGGTCACAACAAGATGGTCCAGACCTGAGAGCATGCCACTTTCCTTAATACAAAACAGTGAGTCAATGAAGACAACGACGCGGCGTTGCCCGCTATGTGACGAGGGTGATGCTACCCTCTATCATCAAGATCGCCGCCGTGACTATTTCCAGTGTGCCACGTGTGCACTGGTCTTTGTGCCGCCAGAGCAGCATTTGAGCGCAGCCGCCGAAAGGGCGGAATACGACAAGCACCAGAACTCGCCGTATGATACGGGATATCGACGTTTTTTAGGGCGTTTATTTACCCCGCTGACCGCTAGGCTGACCGCCCAGGCCAGTGGGCTTGATTTTGGCTCAGGCCCTGGGCCCACGCTCTCTGTGATGTTCGCAGAGCAGGGCTACCCCATGTCAATTTATGACCCCTTTTATGCGCCAGAACAGCGGGTGCTTACCCATGAATACGATTTTATCACCGCGACAGAAGTCGTCGAGCATCTGGCGCAGCCCGGCCAGGTGCTGGCTCAATTGGCCGGACTGCTAACGCCCGGTGGCTACCTTGGGATGATGACCAAGCGGGTCACGTCGCCCGAGTCGTTTGCTCGCTGGCACTATATTGCGGACCCAACACACGTCAGTTTCTTCAGCGAAGCAACATTTTGCTGGTGGGCCGCCCAGCATCATTTTACAGTGGAATTTCCTGGGCCTGACACGGTTATCCTGCGTAAATTGCTATAGCCGACAGCGACGCCGTCAGAAAAGCATTGACTTTACCCCGTTCGGGGCAATAATTGCGCGCCGTTATCCCTGCCTGAATCGATGTGCCAGGTGAGATGGCGGTTTCTGTGGGAACGCTCTGCCGTGTTTTCCACGCCTGTTTTTCATCTCTATCGGCAAGACGAGGTTTTCATGTCGCGGCAACTGCTGGCCATGGCGCTGGCGCCCCTTTTAGGGCTGTTCATTCTCGGGATCGGTAACGGCTTTCTCGCTACCTTGATTACCATCCGCCTGGATGCGGCAGGTGAGTCGGCCACGTTAATCGGTATTGTCTCGTCCGCCTACTTTATTGGCCTGGCACTGGGTGCCATGGTGAATGATCGCCTGTTGCTGCGTATCGGTCATATCCGCGCCTACGGTAGCTTCGCCTCGCTGGTCGCCGTGACGGTACTGCTACAGGGCCTATTCTTTGATCCCTGGGCCTGGTTCGTGCTGCGTTTGATCGGCGGCTGGGCAACGGTGGGGGTCTATCTGGTCATTGAAAGCTGGCTGTTGACCTCTGGCGACCAGAAAGTGCGCGGTCGTCTGCTCGCGCTGTATATGATTTCGCTGTATGCCGCTGGCGTGTTGGGTCAATTGCTGCTGGGCGTGACCGATGCCATGGGCATGACGGCACCGTTCATGGTGATAGGGCTTCTGGCGTCACTCTCGGTACTGCCAATGGCGATGATTCCACGCGTATCACCGCTTATCGAGCATGCCGAGCCGCTTCCGCCTCTTCGCCTGATCACCATGACGCCAACCGGTGTCATGGGCAGCCTGGGGTCCGGCATGGTGGTCGCGGCGGCGTATACGCTGCTGCCGCTCTATTTACAGCGAATTGGCATGACGGTCAGCCAGGTTGGCCAGATGATGGCCGTGGTGATTATGGGCGCCATGTTGTTGCAGTACCCCATTGGCCGCTGGTCGGATCGCCACGACCGCCAGATGGTGTTGATCGCGATCAGCGCTTTCTGCGCGCTGATCTCGGCGGCAATGTTGTGGCTACCGCTTTCCACCCCAATGCTGGCGGTGTTGCTGTTCCTGCTGGGTGGCGGGGTGTTTGCGCTTTATCCGGTGGCGGTTAGCCATGCAGCTGACCGTGCTCCAGCCGGTGCCCTGGTGCGCATGAGCCAGGGACTGCTGTTGATCAACTCCATCGGTGCGACGATCAGCCCGCTGATGATCTCCCCGGTGATGACGGTCATGGGCGATGCCGGGCTGTTCTGGGCTTTCGGGGCGCTGAGCCTGTTCTTTGTCATGTTCTTCAGTTGGCGTCGACGTGTTCGCCCCGCGCCTGTGCCGGTGGCACCGTTTACCGCCACGACGCCGATGAGCTCTGCGGGTGCCGAGCTGGTAGTCACCGAAGAGCTGATGCAGGGAGCGCTGGAGCACGAACATCTCGAGGATCTGTCGGACCTGGTGCCCGATGTGGACGTGGCGGAACCAATTGTCGGGCCACCGCCTGAAGACGAAAATCACATCGTTTATTACGATGATACCGAGCAGGCTGGTGAGCGGCATTGAGGCGCCGTCGTTAATTGCGTGACGTTTTGTTGAGACCTTGGGCTAATGGTGTGTAGTGGCGAGGATTACTAGTATCACTGTAGACTTTCAAACAATTGTTTAAATTCTCAGCCCGAGGTCTTGTTATGAACTATTACGCCGCGCCGGTACGCGATTTGCGCTTTGTGCTTGAAGAACTGCTAGCGCATCGCTCGCTGAACCTGCCGGGCTTTGAAGAAGCCACCCCCGATCTGGTCGAGGCAGTGCTTGAAGAAGCTGCCAAGCTGGCCGGTGATGTCTGGGGGCCGCTGAACGATGTTGGCGACAAGCAGGGAGCAAAGCGCCATTCAGATGGCAGGGTAACGACGCCGGAAGGCTTCGCGGCGGCTTACCAGGCGTATGTGGAGGGGGGCTGGAACGGCATTGGCGTCTCTGAATCATTGGGCGGACAAAATTTGCCGGAAGTGGTGGCCAGCGCCGTCCAGGAAATGCTCCACGGCGCCAATATGGCGCTGGGTCTTTGCCCCATGCTGACAGCCGGTGCTATCGAAGCCTTGGCCCACCATGGTAACGACGACCAGAAAGCGGTCTATCTCCCCAAGCTGGTAGAAGGTACCTGGACCGGGACCATGAACCTGACCGAGTCCCAGGCCGGCTCGGATCTTTCGAAGGTCCGTACTAAAGCCATTCCCGAAGGCCGTCATTACCGTATCAGCGGCCAGAAAATCTACATTACCTGGGGCGAGCACGACGCCGCCGAGAACATTATTCACCTGGTACTGGCCCGCAAACCCGACGCGCCGGAAGGCAACAAAGGCATTTCGCTGTTTCTGGTGCCCAAATTTCTGGTCAACGACGACGGTTCCCTGGGTGAGCGCAACGACGTCACCTGCGCCTCCATTGAACACAAGCTGGGCATCCACGGTTCGCCCACCTGCACCCTGAGCTTTGGCGAAAATGGCGGCGCGGTTGGCTATCTGGTCGGCGAGGAGGGGCGTGGCCTCAACCATATGTTCACCATGATGAACGAAGCGCGCCACAAGGTTGGTATTCAGGGCATTGGCGTGGCCGAGCGCGCCTGTCAGCACGCCTTTGCCTACGCCTTGGAGCGCACCCAGGGGCGTTCCCCTAAAGCCCGGGGCGGTAAGGACTGCACCATCAGCGACCACCTGGATGTGCGCCGCATGTTGCTCTCCATGCGTTCACGCACCGATGCGCTGCGGGCGCTGGCCCTGTACTGCGCCGCCGAACTGGACACCGCCCGCCATGCGGAAAACAGCGATGCCCGCCAAACCGCCCAGGCCCGCGCCGATATTTTGATTCCCGTCATCAAGAGCTTCTCCACCGATCAGGCCGTGGATATTGCCTCTATGGGCATTCAGGTACACGGCGGCATGGGCTATGTGGAAGAGACTGGCGCCGCCCAGCTGCTGCGCGATGCCCGCATTGCACCGATTTACGAAGGCACCAACGGTATCCAGGCGCTCGATCTGGCGGGGCGGAAGCTCCAGCGTGACAACGGCGAAGCGCTCACCGCGCTCTTGAAAGAGGTCGCCGCGACGGTGGAGCAGCTCAATGCCGACCCCGCCTTGGCAGCATTGGGCCGCGGCTTGGCCGCCGGGCTTGACGATTTAAAAGCCGCCCAAGCCATTGTGCTGGCAGAGGGTAAAGACCCCGATAGCGGCGCAGACGCCGTTCAGGCCTACGCGACACCGTTCCTGAATCTAGCGGGGCATGTGCTGTGCGCGTGGCAAATGGGTCAATCAGCGTTGAGTGCCAAAGCTGCCATTCATAATGGCAGCGACGATCCCTTCTATACTGCCAAGATGCGTAGCGCCGACTTTGCCATCACTCAATGGCTGCCGGTTGGCCGGGCCCAGCGGGCGGTGATTGAGGCAGGTATACAATGTTTAAGCGACTTTGAGGTTCATTGACGCTAATTGTTAGCTTCGCACCGCCGCCCTTTGAGGCGGCGGTGCTGTTTCTAGGCTATCAAAACAGTCATTTAAAACGTGCGCTTATTAATAATAACGATTTCTATAATGCCAGGAGCCGACCATGACGAACACTTCTATCTTCGAGCAGGGGTTGCCGAAGACCGTTGCCAACCACGTACCGCTTTCACCGCTGACCTTTATCGAGCGCTCGGCGTCGATCTATCCCGATTACCCTGCGGTGGTTCATGGCAGCACGCGGCGCACCTGGGGTGAGACCTGGTCGCGTTGCCGTCGGCTGGCCTCTGCCCTCAAGCAGCGAGGTATTCAGCCGGGCCAGACGGTGGCGGCCATGCTGCCCAACGTGCCCGCTATGTTTGAAGTTCACTTTGGCGTGCCGCTGGCCGGCTGTGTATTGAATACCCTGAACATCCGTCTGGATGCCGAGGCGATCAGCTATATGCTGGGGCACGGCGAGGCCAAAGCCATTCTGGTTGACCCCGAGTTTGCCGACGTCATCCAGCAAGCGGTGGCCAAGCTTGAGCATAAACCGTTGATCATTGACGTCGCCGATGTGGAGTTTCTTGGCGACACCCAGGGCATTGGGGAAATTGAATACGAAGCGCTACTCCAAGAGGGCGATGCTGAATTTGCCTATCAGCTGCCCGCGGATGAGTGGGATGCGATCTCGCTCAACTACACCTCCGGCACCACCGGTAAGCCCAAGGGGGTGGTTTATCACCATCGCGGCGCTTACCTGAACGCGGTGAGCAATATTATGGAGTGGGCGATGCCCCACCACCCGATCTATCTTTGGACACTGCCGATGTTTCACTGCAACGGCTGGTGTTTCCCGTGGACGATTGCCGCCAACGCCGGGGTCAATATTTGCCTGCGCAAAGTCGACCCCAAAAAGATCATGCAACTCATTACCGCCGAGAAGGTCACTCACTTCAGCGGGGCGCCGATTATTCTCAATGGCCTGGTGAACTTACCGGCCGACGACAAGTGCGAGTTTGATCACCCGGTGAAAGTGACCACCGCCGGTGCGGCACCTCCCGCGTCGGTAATTGCCGGGGTAGAGAAGCTGGGCATTGACGTCACCCACGTCTATGGTCTGACGGAAGTGTATGGGCCGGTGACCGTGTGCGCCTGGCGCGAGGCGTGGGATGAGTTGTCGCTGGAAGCGCGGGCCAAGATCAAAGCCCGCCAGGGGGTGCGCTATCACATGCTCGAAGCCCTCTGTGTGGCCGACCCGCTAACCATGGAGCCGGTCCCCAAGGATGGTCAGACCATCGGCGAGATTCTGATGCGCGGTAACAACGTCATGAAGGGGTATTTAAAGAATGCCGAAGCCACCGAGCAGGCGCTGGAAGGGGGCTGGTACCACACCGGGGATCTGGCCGTGTGGCACCCGGACGGCTATATCGAGATCAAGGACCGCTCCAAGGACATCATTATTTCCGGCGGTGAAAATATCTCGACCATTGAAGTGGAAGACGCTATTTACGGCCATCCTGCCGTGGAAGAGGCAGCGGTGGTGGCCAAGCCTGACGAGAAGTGGGGCGAAACCCCCTGTGCCTTTGTGAAGCTCAAAGTCGGTTATGGTGAAGTCAGCGAAGCCGATATTATCGCCCACTGCCGTGAACACTTGGCAGGCTACAAAGTCCCTAGAACGGTTATCTTCAGCGACCTGCCGAAAACCTCGACGGGCAAGATTCAGAAATTTGTACTGCGGGAAGAAGCCAAACAGCATCAATAATCGCTAGCAGAATCAGTCATCGACCGGGGAGAGAATGCATGAGTGATCAGAATATCGGTGTCGTCGGCGCAGGCACCATGGGGCAGGGGATTGCCCAAGTGGCGGTTGCCAGTGGCGTTAATGTGCACCTTTATGACGTGGCCGAGGAGCCGCTTGGCCGTGCCAAGGCAAATATCGATAAAGGTTTGGGTAAGCTGGTCACGAAAGAAAAAATCAGCGCGGCGGAGAAAGACGCTGCGCTGGCGCGCCTTTCTACCACCACCACGCTGGACGCACTAAGCAACTGCGCGGTGATTATCGAAGCTGCCCCTGAGCAACCCGAGCTGAAAGAGAAGCTGTTTCGCGATCTCAGCCAGTTGAGCAGCACCGCGATACTGGCCTCCAACACCTCTTCGCTATCACTCACTCGCCTGGCATCGGTGTGTGAGCACCCAGAGCGCGTGGTGGGGATGCACTTCTTCAACCCGGTGCCGGTGCTCAAACTGGTGGAAGTGATTCGCGCCGAGCAGACCGCCGATGCCACCGTGGCCGAGATTGAAAAACTTGCCAAGACCCTTGGCAAAACCGCCGTGCCGGTGGGCGATGCGCCTGGCTTTGCGGTCAACCGCTTACTCGTACCCATGATCAACGAAGCGGCATTTATTGTTCAGGAAGGCACTGCAACGCCTGAAGCCATTGATGAGGCGATGAAACTCGGTGCGGCTCACCCCATGGGTCCGCTGGCGCTGGCGGACCTGATTGGCCTGGATGTCTGCCTGGCGATTATGGAGGTGCTGCAGGAAGGTTTTGGTGACCCCAAATACCGTCCCTGCCCGCTGCTCAAGCGTATGGTCGCGGCGGGTTATCTAGGCCGTAAGAGCGGACGCGGTTTTTATCATTACGAGTAGCTTGCACTGATGTGAAGAGCGCGGCATAAATAAGTCATTGCCACTCAACCAAGCGTTCGCTAGGGTTGGGTGGTATCCACTTTACAATTCCATAATAAATCAAACAAGGAGCCTGTCATGAGCGAAGCAGTGATCGAAAAGGTTGATAACGATGGGATGGTGCGCCTCACCATCAATCGTCCCAAAGCACTGAATGCATTGAATAGCGATGTGCTGTTAGCGCTGGAAACCCACTTGGTGGAGCTTGAAACCCACCCGAATCTACGCGGCGTACTGCTTACCGGTGCCGGTGAGAAGTCCTTCGTGGCCGGTGCTGATATCACCGAGATGCGTGACAAGACGCCAGAAGAAGCGCGCGCCTTTGCCAGCCAAGCGCTGCGTACCATTAAACGCCTAGAGACGTTACCCGTGCCGGTGGTCGCGCTGGTGAACGGGTTTTGCCTTGGCGGCGGCTGCGAACTGGCGCTGGCCTGCGACTGGGCGGTAGCCACCGACAACGCCGTGTTCGGTCAACCTGAAGTGCTGCTGGGGGTCATCCCCGGCTTTGGCGGTACCCAGCGACTGCCGCGCCGCGTTGGCCCTGCCATGGCGATTGACCTGGTCACCACCGGACGCAAAATTGACGCCCAGGAAGCGCTGCGTATCGGCCTGGTGAACCGGGTAATGCCGCAAGCGGAGCTTGAGGGCTACGTTGAAGAGCTCACCAAACAGCTTACGGGTAACGGCCCACAGGCGGTGCGCGGTGCCAAGCAGGCGGTCCACGACGGCTTGGATCAAGACCTGGACAGCGCCCTGGCGCTGGAAACCAGCCTGTTCGCCTTCTGCTTTGCCGGCGACGAACAGAAAGAGGGTATGTCCGCGTTTGTCGAGAAGCGCAAGCCGAGCTTTTAAGCCTTCGCTCATTCAAGATTTGCTGATTTAGGGGGTGGCGCTTGCGTCACCCCCGTTTTATGCTCGATGAAACACGTCATTTGATTAACGTCGCCGTTATCGACACTGCAAGGTGCGCAGCATGTTTGATTTATATATTGCCAACAAGAATTACTCTTCCTGGTCGCTGCGCCCTTGGGTGTTGATGAAAGCGCTGGAGATTCCGTTTAACGAACATCTCATGCCGTTTGAGGGTGGTTTTGGTGCTAGTCATGAGGCGTTTAAACGTTTTTCGCCTTCGGGGCTGGTGCCATGTTTAGTCGACGGGGAAACGGCCATATGGGACTCTCTGGCGATTGTCGAGTACCTTGCCGAGCAACACGATGAGGTTTGGCCTGCTGACAGAGCGGCCCGTGCCTGGGCGCGCTCGGCCAGCGCCGAGATGCACAGCGGCTTTGGTGCGCTCCGCGATGAGTGCTCGATGAATTGCGGTATGCGGGTGGCGTTGAATCGCTTATCGGCCAAGCTCAGCGCCGACGTGGCTCGCCTGGATGCGCTGTGGCAGCAAGGGCTTGAACGCTTTGGCGGGCCGTTCTTGGCGGGTAAGCATTTCACTGCGGTTGATGCGTTTTATGCCCCCGTGGCGTTTCGCGCGCAGACGTTCAAGTTACCGATCAGTGGAGCTTCCCAGGCGTATGTGGAACGTTTGCTCGCGCTGCCTGCCATGCAAGCCTGGTATCAAGCGGCGTTAGAAGAATCATGGCGTGAGCCCATGCACGAAGCCGAAACGCTGAAAAATGGCACTCTCAAGGCGGATTACCGCCAGTCATAACCTGTCATACCCATGTATCAGGTACACTGACGAAAATTTTCGTTTGGAAACTGCAATGGCACTTAGCGCAACACCCTACAAAGTGGATATTAATCTGACCGATCTGGATAGCGGGGTGTATGAGTCGCTGCGCTTTACCGTGGCACGCCATCCGTCAGAGACAGAAGAGCGCATGACCGCACGCTTGCTTGCTTATGTGCTGTGGTACAGCGAAGCCCTGGCCTTTGGGCGTGGCCTTTCTGATGTCGATGAACCTGCTTTATGGGAAAAGAGCCTGGATGGCCGTGTCTTGCACTGGATCGAAGTCGGCCTGCCGGATGTTGATCGTCTTACCTGGTGCTCACGCCGGGCCGAACGCGTATCGCTGCTTGCCTACGGGCGGGTGGATCAGTGGGAGAGCAAAGTACTACCGAATGTAGCATCGCTGAGAAATGTGCATGTGGCAGGGCTGCCCCAGGAAGCGCTTGCGACCATTGCCAACGATCTGCCAAGGGCGATTAACTGGGCCGTGATGATCAGCGAAGGATCGCTGTTCATTACCGATGAAAACGGCCAGCACGAGATCACGCCGCAATGGCTGTTACGCGACCGGTAACCTTTTTCTGCCGTCGGCCAACACGTATGCTTGCTATCATTCTGCACAATTACATACAATCAACAATGTTTGTTGACGATTGATGCCCGACGAGCTTCTTCTCCCCTCCTCAACTCAAGGAATGAGCGATGAATGGATATTTCTCTTTGCGCTGGTCACTTGCCAGCTTTTTTGCCTGCGTTTGCCTGCTGCCCGGGTTGGCCAATGCAGCGGATGATGCGTTATCAGTCAAGTTTGAAAACGACAGTCTGGCCAGCAGTGACGATGGTCACTTCACCAGCGGCTTTGAGCTTAACTATGCATATGAACCTGACGCGGATAGCTGGACCCAGCACCTGGCTACCGCATTACCCGATAGTCTGATCGGTAGTGCCGATAGAGCCGCCTACCGGCTGGTGCATCAGATCTACACGCCGAACAATATTAGGCAAAGTGAGCTGATCGAGGATGATCGGCCCTATGCGGGGCTTGTCTACGGCGGTATTTCGCTTTACGAAGATCTGCCGATGGGCAACTGGCTGCAGACGACGGACCTGCACCTGGATGTCGGTCTGGTCGGGCCGTCGTCGCTTGCCGATAGCATTCAGCGCGAAGTGCACCGTGTTACCGATAGCGAACGTCCTAGCGGCTGGAAAAATCAGTTGGGGGATGAAGCGATACTGAATGCGGCAATGCGCCGCCAGTGGTGGCACAGCACGCCGTTGGGTGGCAAGCAGTTTGCCCATGGGCCCAGCGTCAGCGGTGCTCTGGGTAATCTATACACTTACGCCAGCGCCGGTTACAGCGTGCGCTGGGGCGATGAAGCCTCAGGCATTCCCACGCTGACCCCTATTCCCGGCAGCCGTCATCATATAACCGGTAACGATGGTTGGCAGTGGTACCTGTTTGCCAGCGTAGACGGCTATTACATGGCGCAAAACCTGACTTTGGATGGCAATTCCTTCAGAAATAGCCACTCGGTGGATCGCAAGGAGTGGGTCGGGGACGTGTCAGGTGGATTGGCGCTGGCCTGGGAAGATTGGCAGGTGACCTATGCCGCCGTGGTGCGATCGCGGGAATTCGACGGCCAGGAAGAGCAGGATAAGTTCGGTGCGTTGACGCTGTCGAAACGTTTTTGATGGCAAAACGCGCTAGGCTGTTATCGATTCCACCCGACTGACCGTTGGAGAGGGTGTCAGATGGCCAGGAAAGCATACCCCCGCACGCCCGATGGCCGCTATTTTGTGGCCAAAAATCGCCTGTGGCGGTGTACCGATCCACGCTTGAGCGAGGATGAAAAACGCACCCATATCAAGGCGCTGATGAAAGCGCGCCGGGCGGTGCGAACGGCGCAACAGCAAGACGACCCCGACGCGCTGCGCCAGGCGCGTGACGCGGTGCAGGTTGCCAAGGAAGCATTGGGCGAGCGCGGGCCGGTATGGTGGGACGATGATGCGCCCGACGAAGGGGGACTGGCGCCCGATAACAGCACGTATGCGCAGTGGTGGGCGAGTCGTCAGTAAGCCTGCTCGGCCCCCATTTCGTCCTGCAGCGATTCACGCCAGGGCCTGCTGCTGGTACGCTGCGCCGCTTTCCATGCTGATGAAGGACTTGCGGTGAATATCAAGGCAGATCTATCGATTCTCGACATTGTGGGCCACCTGCTTATCTGGGTGGTGCTGAGCGTGATTACCTTCGGTATCGCGCTTTTCTTCTTTCCCTATTCGTTTGCCCGCTTCGTGATCAACCGGACCTCGGTGATCGACCCCAGTAGCGGCGTGGAGCGGAAAATGGTGTGCGATATCAACCTGTTCAGCAATGTTGGGCATATTATCCTGTGGATGCTGATCTCGCTGCTCACCTTTGGGTTGGGGTATCTGTTCTACTTTTATCGCGTGTGGAATTATGCACTGAACAATGCCCGCGTCGTATAACCCTCACGGCACCACCTTACCTCGTTAATCCATTATGGCCGGCAGGGCGTACGCCTTTGTCGGCGCTATCCGTTTATTCCTCTCGCGTTCCAGCCAGGTGCTTTACAGGCGCCCCCCAAGTCTTTATATTAATGCGCAAATAAAAATCACTATCATTGTTATTAATATTAGCTCCGGGATCAACCTATCATGCAAAATTCAGCCTTTCATGTGCGCAAGCTCTCCAGTGCGGTGGCGCTTGCGTCGCTTATCGCACCCACGTTTGCCGCGGCCCAGCAAGCCGAATCCGACAGTGACGTCGAGCTGGACGCCATTCAGGTCGTGGGTACTGCCGTGGATGCAATGGGCTATATCGAAGCGGAAAAACAGCCCAGTGTGGGCAAGCTGAACGTACCGTTAAACGAGCAGCCGTTCTCCATGTCGGTGGTGGACGAGCAATTCATGCAGGATACCGGCAGCAAAACCATTCAGGATGCGCTGCTCTATACGCCCGGCGTCTACGCCGGTAACTATGGCTTTGACACGCGCATCGACGGGGCCTCTGTACGCGGTATCGAAGCCGGTCGCTATCTGGATGGCCTGCGCCAGCTTTACGGCTCCTACAATTCAGTGCGCACCAATCCCTATGCATTGGAGAGCCTGGAAGTGCTGAAAGGGCCGTCGTCGATGCTCTACGGGCAGGCGGATCTGGGCGGCATTATCAACGGGGTGTCCAAGCTGCCCGAGGAAGAGCGCAGCGGCGAAGTTTGGGCGCAGTACGGTTCGCATAACCGTAAGCAACTGGCCGTGGATGTTACGGGTGCCGCCGACGAGGATGGCACGCTGCTCTATCGCCTGGTGGCCTTGAAGCGTGATAGCGATACCCAGGTGGATCACGTCGAGGATGACGGTTATGTGGTGGCGCCCTCGCTGACCTGGCGGCCCAGCGACGACACGGAAGTTACCCTGCTGGTCAATCGCCAGGAGAATAAAGGCCAGGTGTCGGCGCAGTTCCTGCCCCAGGCGGGTACGCTGGAGCCGGGTTCCCAGGGCTTTATCGGCTCGGAGCGGTTTGTCGGTGAGCCGGGCTGGGACCGCTACGACCGCGAGAAAACCGAAACCACGTTGTTTTTCGACCATCAACTGAATCGCGACTGGGCATTTTCCGCCACGGCGCGTTATACCGACTCCAGCACTGAAACTCGCGAGCACTGGGTTGATATCCCAAGCGTGCCCGACGCCAATGGCGAGGTCTCGCGGACGATCTTTACTGCCGATGCCGCCACGCAAATATTCAATGTGGACGCGCGTCTGCAAGGCAATTTTGAGCTTGGAAATACCCAGCATAACCTGATCGCCGGTATCGACCGTCAGGACGCCCGCTGGGAGCAGGATAACTATGACTCGGTCCCTGGCGGCGGCGGCAACATCGATATTTATAACCCTCAGTACGGTGATTTACAGCTGGACTCGCTGAACCCTTCAGATCGTCCCGATAATGAAATCGAGCAGGTAGGGATTTACCTGGCTGATCACATTGAAGTCGGCCCGGTGGTGGTGTCGGCGGGGCTACGCCATGATTGGGCGGAAAACCGCGAGCTGGCGGTGTCCGGGTCTGATTCGGTCAGCGATCAGGAAGCGACGACGGGACGCCTGGGGCTGATGTATCGGTTTGCTAATGGGGTATCTCCCTACGTCAGTTATTCCGAAGCCTTCACCATGAACCTGGGCACCGACGGCACGGCAAACCCCAGTGCGCTCGAGCCCACACGGGGCGAGCAGGAAGAAGCGGGGATCAAGTACCTGTCACCGGACAAGTCGCTGGCCATCAACGCCGCGTATTTCGATATCACCCAGGAAAACCGGGTCAGCGACGGGGTAACTCCCGGTGGCGTTGAACAGACCGGCGCTGTGATCGACGGCTGGGAACTGCAGATCAACAAACGCTGGCAGGACTTTGAAACCCAACTGGGCTATACCCACATGAACGCCAACGACGATAGCAGCGGTGAGCGGCTTTCCGCCGTGGCCGAAAAACAAGCCTCGTGGTGGAACAAGCTGTACGTAGGCAACCACTGGCGGTTGGGTGCGGGGGTGCGCTACATCGGTGACAATGTGGGCTTTGGTGGCTCGCCGGTGGTGCCATCCGAGACGCTGTATGACGCCATGATCGGCTACACTGTCGGGCAGTGGGACATTAGTCTGGATGCCAAGAACCTCACCGACGAGGAATTCATTTCCTGGTGCCGTTACGAAGGCGGGGACTGTGGCTACGGCGAACGGCGTAATGTGACAGCCAACGTCCGCTACCAATTCTAAGGATTTGAACGAGGCTGAAAAGCTAAAAAGGGGCGTCGAATGACGCCCCTTTTGGCTTGGTGTGATTCAGGCTTTGTCCCGCTCGGGCGGCCGCTTCACCAGCAGGGTGACGAGTCGGCGCACAATGGGCAACACCAGATTGATGACCGGAAAGGCCACGACGAAAGCAAACAGCCAGGCTTCCAGCCAAATCATCACAATGCCGTCAACAAGGCCGATATTGTAAAGCGTAATCACCAGCGACATAACGCCTGACATGAACAACGCCATCAAGAAGGTAAACAGCAACTGACTATATTTAGGGTCAATCATGACGTCTCTCTTCATATGGCTAAGCTTATACACGGCATGACGCAAAACGGCCCGTGATGGGCCGCTTGGGGTAATGCTCAAGCGAATGCGAAGGCGTCATTATTGCTTGTCTTGGGTGCGACGTTCAAAATCGCTGGCATCATGGCGCTCATGCAACTGCTCATGGGGCTCGCCCCAGGTGCGGTTGACCATGCGGCCACGCTTGACGGCCGGGCGCTCGTCGATCTCTTCGGTCCAGCGAATGACATTCTGGTAGGTATGGGCTTCAAGGAACTCGGCCGCTTCATAGACCCGATTCTTGACCAGTGCGCCGTACCAGGGATGGATCGCCATGTCGGCAATGGTGTATTCATCGCCTGCCATGAAGCGGTTTTCGGCCAGGTGGCGGTCGAGTACATCAAGCTGGCGCTTGACTTCCATGGTGTAGCGATCGATCGGATACTGGTAGCTCTCCGGCGCGTACGCGTAAAAGTGGCCGAAGCCGCCACCGAGTAGCGGCGCGCTGCCCATTTGCCAGAATAACCAGGACAAGCACTCGGTGCGTTTTGCCGGGTTAGTGGGCAAGAAGGCGTTAAATTTCTCGGCCAGATAAAGCAGGATGGCGCCGGACTCAAACACCCGCTGAGGCGGCTGTGTGCTGTGATCCATCAGCGCGGGGATTTTCGAGTTGGGGTTCACCTCAACAAAACCGCTGCCAAACTGGTCGCCTTCACCAATCTGGATAAGGTGCGCATCGTACTCAGCACCCGCAATGCCTTTCTCCAGCAGTTCTTCGAGCATCACGGTGACTTTCACCCCGTTGGGGGTGGCCAGTGAATAAAGCTGTAGGGAATGTTTACCAACCGGCAGCGGTTTGTCATGCGTTGCGCCCGCGACAGGGCGGTTAATGTTGGCAAATTTGCCGCCGTTGCCGGGTTCCCATTGCCATACGCGCGGCGGGGTGTAGGTGTCTTCGCTCATCGTTCCCTCCTGTTAAAGGAAGCCACCGCACCAAATGATGCAGTGGCTGATGGTTCGCTGACTATCGACCTTATACCACTGTCAGTGTGACGTCGATATTACCGCGCGTTGCATTGGAGTAGGGACAGACAACGTGGGCCTTATCGACCAGCATTTGCGCAACGTCTTTTTCAAGGCCGGGCAGGCTGATTTCGAGTTCCACTTCAATGCCAAAACCGGTCGGAATAGCCCCAATGCCAACGTGGCCGTTAATTTGGGTATCGTCTGGCAGCTTAACGTTTTCTTGGCTGGCAACGTGTTTAAGGGCGCCTAAAAAACAGGCTGAGTAACCTGCTGCAAAAAGCTGTTCGGGATTGGTACCGTCGCCGCCGGGGCCGCCCAGTTCTTTGGGCGTGCTGAGCTTGACACTCAACGCGCCGTCGGACGATTTGGCATGACCCTCGCGGCCGCCGGTAGCGGTGGCATGGGCACGGTAGGCAATCGTTTCAATCGACATCGTCAATACTCCTTGCATGACTCGATAAGTAAGCTTCACCCAAGCTGTACATAACGTGGGCGTGGCAATAATTTAGTGCAGCTTTAGTTTGTGCGCAAGCTAAATGGCCGAGCGTTTTTGATCCTTGCTGGCAAGGGGGACTACTGGAAGGTTTGTAATTTATCGCGGAGTTTAACCAGGTCGTCTTTGAGTTGGGTAAGTGCCTCGATGGACTGGTCGCTTGCATTGACGACGCAGCTAGGGATATGACGCGCCCGTTCGCGCATCGACCGGCCATGTTGGGTCAGAAACAGCTCTACTACCCGCTCATCCTGGCGGCTACGCTGTCTGATCAACAGGTGATCGGCTTCTAGCCGCTTAAGCAGGGGGGTGACCGAGCCGGGGTCAGTGAGTAAGCGCTTGCTCAACGTGCTGACCGTAATGCCGTCTTCCTGCCACAGCACCAGCATTGCAAGGTATTGAGGGTAGGTAAGGCCTAGCTCTTTGAGTAGTGGTTTGTAGACCTTGGTCATCATCAAGGACGTGGAATAGAGCGCGAAGCAAAGCTGGTTATCAAGCTCCAGTTCACTGCAGGTCGGGGTGTCGGCCATGATGGCTCCCTCAAGAAATACTTGTCCCTAATGTAGCGTGATAGGCCGCTAGGTGGCTAGCGGCCTATACCTTGGTCGCAATTTGTCTGTTTCGCTTTGACACCGTGATGGTAGATGGCTAGCCTTCGCTTAACAAATGTTACCGGTAACAAAGCGTCGATAATCGTCGTGACCGGCAACGTTCTCTCGGTGGCGATGCCATTCATCCGCTATCAATCACCATCATCAACAACAATGATTTGTATGGAGATACGTCATGACTGCAATTTGGCGCAACACGCTTACCCTGGTTGGCGCGACCACCCTGACGCTGGGCATGGCCCATGCCCAAAGTCCCGAGCTTTCCGACCCGCCTGAAATCGATGGCGATAAGGTCGGCGACCACGGTACTCATACGCTGCGTATGGGTATCGGCCTATCTGAAAACTCACCGCAGTACATTTCCAGCCAGTATTTTGGTGAGATCCTCGAAAAGCGCACAGATGGGCGTATCACCGTCAATGTCTTCCCCAACAGCCAGTTGGGTGACGATGTCCAGATGCTCGAAATGCTGCAAACCGGCACGCTGGACATGACCTATCCGTCCAGCTCGGCAGCCACGGGCTATGTTGAAGAACTCGCCGTTTTTGACCTGCCGTTTTTGCTGCCAAGCCGTGAAGCCGCCATCGAGGTCCTGCAAAGCGATGTGGCGTTGGAACTGCTGGAAGGCTTTGAAGGTTCCGGCCTGAAGCCGCTGGCATTTTCTGAAAATGGCTATCGCCAGCTTTCCAACAGCGCTCGCCCGGTTGAAACGCCGGAAGATGTTGCGGGCCTTGATGTCCGTGGCTTGAGTGTCCGCACCATGGAAAACCCGGTGCACCTGGATATCTGGGAAACGCTGGGGGCCAACCCGACGCCCATGGCGTTTGGCGAGCTTTTCTCGGCGATGGAGCAAGGCGTGGTTGATGGCCAGGAGAACCCCTGGAGCACCATCCTGACGTCTAACTTCCATGAAGTGCAGGATTACGGCACCGAAACGCGCCACGTGTACACACCATTCATCATGATGCTTTCGGAGCGCACCTGGGACAGCATGGCACCTGAGTATCAGGAACTGGTAATGGAAGCGGCGCGCCAGTCGGCCGAATACGAAATTCAGCTGTCGGCGGAGTACGATACGTGGTCGCGTGAGCAGCTTGAAGAGCGTGGCATGCAAATCACTCGCCTCAATGACGAGCAATTGGCTGCCTTCCAGGAAGCGGTGCAGCCGGTATACGAAGAGTGGGCGCCGCGCATTGGCGAAGAGCTGATTCAAGACATCCAAGCGATTGTCGACGACAGCACCGAATAACCCTCGCCTTTCTTTGCAGGTGATCGGGCAGGCCCATTGGCCTGCCCGAGTTGTCAGTATCTCTGGAGTTATCATGACCACTTCCCAGACGACCAAGCTTAACGATCCCGTGATGGAAGATCCTTCGGTATATCTGGATGATCCCAATCGCAAACAGTTAGAACTCGATACTGACACCCGTCAGGGTCCCGCGGTGTTTCGCTGGCTAACGCTCGGCATGGAGTATCTGATTGGCGCTATTCTAGTGGCGTTGATTGCTTCTGTTTCCTGCAATGTGGTGGGGCGCGCGCTGTTCAATCATTCTCTGCCCTGGGCAGATGAGTTGGCACGCATGTTGTTTATCTGGTTGGTGTTTGTCGGGGCCGCGGCAGCGTTTGCGCGCTATGAACATATTGCGGTAGACGCCCTGGTACGTCGTCTACCCATACGATTTGCCCATGCGCTTTATTGTATTCAGCATTTGATCATTACCGCCTTGATGGGCGTGATGTTAGTTGGCGGGTACCAAGTCATCGCGAACTCCAGCGGCCGCTCGGCGATTTTGAATGTGCCATTGAGTTTGTTGAGTTTGTCACTGGTGCTGTGCGTTTTATTTATCGCCGTGGTGTCGCTATGGCGGATGTGGGTGAGTCTTTGCATCATTCGCCAGCCAGAAAAGGGGGTCTGAGCCATGTTGTGGATTTTTCTTGGTATCTTATTGATTTCTATTGTGCTGGGGTTGCCGATTGCCTTTGGCTTAGGCGTTGCCGCGGTGGTAATGGCGGTGCTCTCGGATATTCCGCTGTCGATCATGATCGAGCAATCGATTCGAGGGGTGAACAGTTTTCCGCTGCTGGCCATTCCTTTCTTTATTCTGGTGGGGGAAGTGATGAGCCAGGGCGGCATTGCGCGTCGCCTGATGGAACTGGCTGGGGCGCTGGTCGGCTTTATGCGCGGCGGCCTGGGCCAGGTCGCAATCACCGGCTCGATGTTCTTTGGCGGTATCAGCGGTTCCGCCGTGGCCGATACGGCGGCTACCGGGGCCATGATGATCCCGTCGATGAAGCAGCAGGGCTACAGTGCGGCTAATGCCACGGCAATCAATACCGTGTCATCGGTCATCGGGATTATCATTCCACCGTCAATTCCGCTGATTCTCTACGGCATTGTGACCGAAACTTCGATCAGTCGTCTTTTCATTGCCGGTATTGTCCCGGGGATGATGATTGGCTTTGCCTTGATGGTGACTACTTTTATTCTGGCGAGCAAGCAGGGCGGCGGGGTGCGAAAGTTCCGCTGGGATGCACTCTGGAAAGCCTTTAAAGACGCCTGGCTGGCGCTGGTACTTCCGGTCATTGTGATTGGCGGTATCATTGGCGGTATCTTTACGGCCACTGAAGCAGCCGTAGCCGCATTACTCTATGCGCTGGCGATTTCCCTGCTGGTGTATCGTGAGTTCAGCATCAAGGCGCTGGGCGGCATGTTAATTCGCACGGCTCGCCTCACCGGCATGGTGATGATGCTGCTGGCGTTTGCCACCGTGATTGCCTGGTTCCTGACTATCAACATGGTTCCACAAACCCTGGTGTCTCAAGTGCAGTCGATCACCCAGGATCCTTTCTTGCTATTGTTGATCGTGGCTGCTTTGCTGTTGGTGGTGGGCTTTGTGATGGATCTGACGCCTGCCATGGTGATCATGGCACCGATGCTGGCCCCGATCGTCACTTCCGTAGGCGTAGATGATGTCTACTTCGGCGTGCTGATGGCCTTTATTCTCGGGGTTGGCCTGCTGACGCCGCCGGTTGGCACCTGTCTATATGTAGGGTGCGGGGTTGGTAAGGTATCCATGGAGTCATTAGTGCGTGCGATGCTGCCGTATTATGCTGCGCTACTGGTGGTGCTGGTGATATTGATCGCTTTCCCTGGCATTGTGACCTGGCTACCTGATCTCACCGCTGTGCGCGGTAACTAAGGGAGCGTCTGTATGGAAAGTGCTTCTCAGCGCATTCTAGTGATGGGAGTGTCCGGTTCGGGTAAGTCTCATGTTGGACAAGCGCTGGCGGCCTCTTTGGGGGCGACATTTATTGACGGTGATGATCACCATTCACCGGCTAATGTAGCGAAAATGGCCAGCGGGACACCGCTCAATGATGATGACAGGCGTGAATGGCTGGATACGCTTGCCGATCTGTTTGCCGAGTATTACCGCCAGGACTGCTCGGTGGTGATTGCCTGTTCGGGGCTGAAAAAACGCTACCGTGATCGGCTGCGCGCTGGGGACTCGGAGCTACGCATTCTGTATCTGGAAGGAAGTCGAGAGCTGCTACGCGAGCGGTTGAGCGAGCGGGCGGATCATTTCTTCAAGGGCGACGGCATGCTGGCAAGCCAATTGGCTGATCTGGAGCCACCAGGGCCAGCAGAAGCGGTCAGCTTGTCGATAGCATTAACACCCAGTCAGATTGTACGCGACTTCCTGGCCACACTGCCTGCCTCAACCGAGCCCCCCTACTAAGCGGGTATCGCTCTGGGGCCAAGGTTTCGTTAGGCTAAGGCCCCGGACTCAGGTTGAAGAAGGCACCTCGTTTGAAGAAAAAACGCCCCACCTTGCAAGATATAGCGGATCGCGTTGGTGCCACCAAAATGACGGTGAGCCGCTGCCTGCGCGACCCCGAAACGGTGTCGGAAGGCTTGCGTGAGCGCATTTTTTCGGCGGCTGAAGAGATCGGCTATATCCCCAATCGTGCGCCAGACCTGCTGTCCCGGGCGACCAGTCATTCGATAGGCGTGCTGGTACCGTCGCTCACCAACCAGGTGTTTGCCGACGTTATCGTCGGCATTGAAACCCTGACGGAGCCCGCTGGCTACCATCTGATGCTGTCTCACTACGGCTATAGCCCCGAGCTGGAAGAGCGCAGTCTGGCATCGTTACTTTCCTACAATGTCGACGGTGTCATTCTTTCCGACCATGAACACACTGACCGGAGCCTGAGGATGCTGGAAACCGCAGGTATTCCGATTGTTGAAATCATGGACACCCATCGTGCGCCACTTCAGCAGGCAGTGGGCTACGACAACGTCAATGCGGCTTTCGATATGGTCAGCGAGATGATACGGCGCGGTCGGCGACAGATTATTTACCTGGCAGTGCGTCTTGACGAACGTACCCGGCAACGCGAGCAGGGCTATCGCGATGCCATGCAGGCCAATGGCCTGGCGCCGGTCACGCTGTACAGTACTCAACGCTCGTCCTATACCGTGGGGGCGGCGCTGATGGAGCGGATCATGGCCGATTACCCGACCGCTGACGGGATCTTTTGTACCAATGACGACGTTGCGGTGGGGGCCTTTTTTGAATGCCAGCGGCGTGGCATCAGGGTACCCGAAAAAATGGCAATTGCCGGTTTTCACGGCCACGATGTTGGCCAGGCGATGACCCCGAGGCTCGCTAGCGTGATTACCCCTCGCCAAGCTATCGGTAAAGCGGCAGCCGAGGCGCTACTAGCCCGTATCGAAGGCGCGCCTGTAAAACAAGAAGTGGTCGATTTGGGCTATGCCATTGAAGCCGGTAGCACCCTGTAGGTCTTTCACGTCTGGCGAAGCAGCAGACAACTGGCTAGAGTAAGCGTTTTCTTTAAGGGGGCCGCCATGAAGATTGTCCAACTGAACGTTTACCCGGTTAAATCATTGCAGGGAATCACCCTGGAGCAAACCCGGCTACATGCGCATGGGCTGGCCTGGGACCGCCGCTGGATGCTGGTCGACCCCCGGCAACGCTTTGTCACCCAGCGTCAGCTACCCGCTCTGGCGACGATTGGCGTTGCGCTGACCGACGAACACTTGGTGCTCTCGCATCCTGACGTCGAGCCGCTGAGCGTACCCTTGGCAGAGCCTGAAGGTAAGTTACGCCTGGTTAGCGTCTGGAATGACCACTGCAAAGCGCTTCCGGAAGGCCCAGAGGTGACACATTGGCTTGAGGCTGCGCTCGGCGAGCAAGCCCAGGGGATGAGTCTGGTGCGTTTTGCCACCGAATTTACCCGTGCCGTCGAAGAGGATTTTCTGGATGGCGGGGCGGCGCATACCTATTTTTCCGACGGTTACCCCTTTTTATTGACCACCACCGGCTCGCTCGACGCCTTGAACAATGCCTTGACCGCAGGTGGTCAAGCGCCGGTGCCGATGAGTCGCTTTCGCCCCAATGTGGTGATCGAGTGCGACCTACCCTGGGCGGAAGACCGCTGGGCCACGTTAAGTGAGTCCACGGGGACATTTCAGTTTACGCTGCGTAAACCCTGCCAGCGCTGCAAGATCACCACCATCGACCAGCAGACAGCTGCGGTTCCCGAGCCGGGTGAACCGCTGAAAACGCTGCTGTCGCTGAATACCCAGCCTGACTTGAAAGGCGCCCATTTTGGTCAGAATGCCACCTTGACCGGCGGAGACGGTGCGATTATCCGGGTGGGGGCGGCGCTTGAGGCAAGCGAGCGCGACGCCTGAAACGTAATAGGCGTGTGGCAATCGCGGTGCCCAGTAGCGTGATCAACATCCCTGCGATAATTTGCAGGCTGAGCGTCTCGCCCAGCAGCAGGTAGCCCCAAAGTAACGCGCTGACCGGCACCAGAAACGTGACGGTGGATGTTGCGGTGGCTCCGGCGCTGGCGAGCAAGCCGAAGTAAAGCAAAAAAGCCAGCGTGGTGCTTAGGATCGCCAGTGCCAAGGCGTTACCCCACGCCAGTGGAGATATAGACTCGTCTGGCCACAGTAGAATGCCCGGTATCAACAGCACGGTGGCCGACATCGCACAGCTACCGGCCGCCAGCACACGGCTGGGTAGATGGCTCAAGCGGGTTTTCGAATAGTTACCGGCAATGCCGTAGCAGAATGTCGCCCCCAACACCGCCAGGATAAACCAGCCGTCGCCGCCTACCGCGAAGTCGAGCCGATTGGCCGACAGCACATAAACACCTGCCAGGGCGAGTGCCAACCCGAGGTATTGCTGGCGGATGATCGGCGTGGCAAAGAAGAATGCCCCGATAAGCGCTGTAAAAATTGGCGTGGTGGCGTTGATCAGCGACGTGAACCCTGCTTCCAGGCGCGTCGTCGCCAGGGCCAGCAGTGAGAAAGGCAGCACGTGGTTGATAATGCCAAGTAACAGTAGCGGTCCCTTGTGCTGCCATATCAGATGCAAATAGCGGGCGCTGAGAAGAAACGGCAGTAACAGCAATGCACCTATCCCCATACGTACCAATATCAGCGGAATCGGACCAAACTCGGGTACGGCGACGCGCATAAAAATAAACGATAATCCCCAGAGAGAGGAAAGCAGCACTAATTTCAGCGCATCTGCCGACGACATGGCGAGTCCTTGCACAAAAGGGTTGGCATTGAGCCGACAGCTTACGACCGTCCTGGCGTCAATGGAACCTGGGCTGTCGGCAGGGCGGCAAAAATCAGCTACGCTGGTGAAGTGGCTGCCGTTACTTGCGGCTCCATCAATAACCTGACATTTGACGCGAAAGGAGCTATCCATGGATCGTAAAGCAAGCGCACGTTGGGAAGGTGGACTGAAAGATGGTCGTGGCCATGTTGCCACGGAAAGCGGCGTACTCGACGCCAGCTATTCATTCAAGAAGCGCTTTGAAGACGAAAAAGGCACCAACCCTGAAGAACTGATCGGCGCCGCCCACGCCAGCTGTTTTTCCATGGCCTTGTCGATGGTGTTGGGTGAAAAAGACCTAACCGCCACCTCTATCGAGACCAGCGCCAATGTGACGCTCTCTCAGAGCGACGCCGGGTTCGATATCTCGAAAATTCATCTGGACGTTGAAGCTCAGGTGGACGGTGCCGATGAGGCGACCTTTAAAGAAGCGGCAGAAACGGCCAAGGCCAATTGCCCGGTCTCCAAGGTGCTCAACGCCGAGATCAGCATGACGGCAAAGCTCAAACACTGAGTCTCCGCTGACAACGAACGGGTCAAGCTGATTGCTTGACCAATGTTGACTGTTTCAGATACTGACGCCCTGGCAATGGCCAGGGCGTTTTTTATTTTATGTTGGGTTTATGGCTTAGCGCGCCGGGTCGAGCACGCCCCCCATCGACGCATTGCGCCGGAACCAGCCGGCGATGCTGGCCCGTGGTTGTTGGGTGGGGAGCACTTCGTGGGGAATGGTGTCCGACATGAAACAGGCAAAGGTACCCGCTTCCGGTACCACTCGGGCTACTGCCTGGTCGGGTGCGTCGGGATGGTACAGAACCATTTCACCGCCGCCATCGGCAGGCCAGGCAGGGTTCAGGTAGCCTACCGTGGAGATCACGCGATTGGCTCGCCCGCGGAAGCTGTCCAGGTGGCGCTGGTAAAATGCCCCGGGCGGGTAGTGGGCAAAATGGGCTTCGTACTCGAACAATCCCAGGAACAGTGTCTGGTTGAGCACCTGCTGTAAATTTTCCATTGCCATTAAGTAGCGCCGCTGAGCGTCGCTTTCACGGTCGAGCCAGTGGATCGCGTCGCCACGAACGTCTTTGCGCAGGTGATGCTGTTTTCCTCGGCCGATACCCGCTTCATCCAAGGCGTTATGCGCGGCCATATGATGCAGCTCTTGATGAAGGGCATGGCACAGATCAAGGTCAATAACACCCCGGCCGACATACCAGCCTTGTTCAACCAGCGCATCCACCAGCTCTGCCTGGGCAGCTGATGACAGAACGGAAGGCGATAAATGCATGCTTGGGGTCATTCGTTGGTTCTCAAAGGTTTTGAATGCAAGGTCGGCGAGTTGCGTTCTGGGTAATGACGCAATGCACCGTCAGGACGCTGGTAAAGGTCGATCGGCATGTCAAAACCCTCGGCCAGCAGTTCCACCAGCATCATGGCAGACAGGCCCCAAATGATATGGCCGTCAACCTGGTAACTGGGCACGTAGTGGGCGACGCCATCGACGGTAATCACATCGGTATGCGTTCGCCGATCGTCCAGGAAATGGCTTAACGGCACTTCAAAAATAGCGTCCAGCTCACCGGGATCGGCCACCAGCGGCAGGTCGGGCGGAATAATCCCCACCCAGGGCGTTACCCGGATACCGTGCAGCGAGATGACATCGGATAATCGGCCCAGTGCCGTGACGTGCCCTGGGTCGAGGGCAACCTCTTCCTGGGCCTCGCGCAGCGCCGTGGCGTAAAGGTCGTGGTCGTACGGCTCGCGCATACCGCCGGGGAAAGCCACCTGGCCACTGTGGGTACTGAGGTGGCGGGCGCGCCGGGTAAACAGCAGGGTCGGGGCCGGGCGCTCGACAATAGGCAGCAAAACAGCCGCCTCGGGCAAGCCAGCGTGGTCTAGCCGTTGAGGGGAGAGTTGTTGCAGCCGATTGCGAAGTGTCTCTAACATGTAGCATCCATAAGCGTTGTTATCTTTTCCCAGCAGCCGTAGAGAAATCGCAATGAACTTTTGCAGCCAGTGTGGCAATACCGTCCGTTTTGCCGTTCCTGAAGGCGATGATCGCCCGCGCTATCTTTGCGATACTTGCGGCACCATCCATTACCAGAACCCTCGCATTGTGGCAGGGACGCTACCCGTGAGCGGTACCAAGGTATTGCTATGCAAACGCGCCATTTCCCCGCGTAGAGGGTACTGGACCCTGCCGGCCGGCTATATGGAAAACGCCGAAACCACCGAACAGGCCGCCACTCGCGAAACCCGTGAAGAAGCCTGCGCTGAGGTGGCGCTGGCCAATCTCTACACGCTGATCGATTTACCGCATATCAACCAAGTTTATATGATTTTTCGGGCGGAACTTACCGGTGGCTTCAACGCCGGACCGGAAAGCCTTGAGGTGGCGCTATTCGAGGAACACGAAATCCCCTGGGATGAGCTGGCGTTTCCCACCATTGAGCAAACGCTCCGACACTTCTATGCCGATCGCGTGCGTCACGAATATCCGCTGCATATCAGCGCCATCAATCCTGAGGATCGTGAGCGCTACGCCGGTAGTGCCTGAGAGGCCCTAGAGATCGGCCAGTGCCCAAACATCATAGGCAACTTCTTCATAGGGATGCGCCAGTTTTAACGCAGCGATAGCGGCTTGAATATGGTCGTCGTCGCAAACCAGTTCAACCTTCAGCTCGTCCACGAACTCAAGCTCGCCGACCTTGCCAATATGCGGGTCTGCTCCGTTAAGCGGGCGGAACTGACCCGTACCCCGGGTCTGGAAACAGCAGGCCTCGTAATCGCCGATGCGCCCCGCGCCGGTTTCAAACACGGCTTCCTTGACGCTTTCTGCTTCCTCAACGGGGACAAAAAATGCCAGCTTATACATGGGTTAACGCCTCCTGATTCCACCATGATGTAGGGTTGCGCTATCGTCATATTAGCGAACAGGCGACTTCTGGTCTTCCCGTTGACTTTGTATGATGCAATTTAACCACCTGGGTAGCGAGCCAGCGAATGGATAAATTTGAGGTAAAAATAGATCAGGCGGCCAGAGCCGCCTGGATGTCCTACGTCGGCGGCATGACGCAGGATGACATTGCCACTCAATTGGGCGTCTCAAGGCCGGGAGTGCAGCGACTGTTGGCTCTCGCCCGGCAGGAAGGCCTGGTAAAGGTGCATATCGATCACCCGATTTCCACCTGCATGGCATTGGGCAGTGCACTGCGCGAGCGCTTTGGATTGGCTTACTGTGATGTGGTGCCCGCTGACAGCCATGCCCCTGAAAGCGCTGCTTACTACCTGGCAGTGGCCGGGGCGGAACGGATTTCCCGGCTCGTTGAGCGTAGCGAACCGCTGACGTTGTCCTTGGGCACCGGCCGCTCGGTGCGCGCGACGGTGGAGGCGCTGAGCCGCGTTGAGCGTCCTCAGCACCGTTTCGTCTCGCTGGTGGGCAATGTCGCTCGGGATGGCTCGGCGAACCGCTACGACGCGGTGATGGTGCTGGCCGATAAAACCGGTGGCGAACGCTTCTTGTTGCCCGCCCCGGTAGTAGCCGAGTCACTTGATGAAAAACAGGCCATGCTGTCGCAGCGCCTGTTCAAGGCGATTGCCGATGTGGCTAGAGAGTCCGAGGCGGCCTTTATTGGTGTGGGCCGTATCGATCGGCAGGCGACATTGTTTCAGGATCATTTCATCAGTGAAGATGAGCTCGATGAGCTGCTTGGCCTGGAGGCCGTCGGCGAATTGCTGGGCTGGCCGCTCAATCGTCAGGGGGAGGTGATCGACTGCTCGATTACCCGCCGGGTCACAAGCCTGCCCCTTGAACGCTTTGGCAAACACATGATGGTGGCCATGGCGGGCGGGCGTGACAAAGCCCCTGCCATTCATGCGGCTCTGAAGGGGGGCTGGTTGAAAGGCTTGATTACCGATGAGATAGCGGCCCGGCACATTGTCAATACGGAAGAACTGGGAGCCCTTTGAGATAGGTATGTGGCGGCGCAACATGCTTTTTTGCTGATTCATTAGCGTAAAGTCTAAGTGCCGGGGCTTTGCTTTTTTTTGGCTTTCGTACGATCATTTGATCGATAGTTGATCAATGAGATCAGTTTGAGAGAAAACATCTGGCGAAAACAATGCCAATACAAAGCCAACAGGAGTGCCTTATGCAACTTGCACGTTACTTACCCCTTACCAGTCTGGCGGCGGCCATTGCCTTCGCTGGTCAGGCCCAGGCCGAAACCGAGCTGACCGTTGCAACGGTGAACAACAACGACATGGTCATCATGCAAAGCCTCACCGATGCATTCGAGAAGGCGCATCCTGACATCACCCTGGATTGGGTGGTGTTGGAGGAAAACGTGCTGCGTCAGCGCATGACGACGGATATCGCCACCGGTGGTGGGCAGTTCGATGTGATGACCATTGGCACCTATGAAGTGCCGATCTGGGCTGAACGCGGCTGGCTGTCACCGCTTGACAACCTGGCCGACGACTACAATGAAGACGACCTGTTGACCTCTGTCCGCGATGGTCTGAGTCATGACGACACGCTCCATGCGCTGCCGTTTTACGCCGAAAGCTCGATGATGTACTACCGCAAGGACCTGTTCGAGGAAGCGGGCATCGAGATGACCGAGCAGCCCACCTGGGAAGAGGTGCGCGAATGGGCTGGTGAACTGCACGGCATGGAAGAAGACCTGGCGGGTATTTGCCTGCGTGGTAAGCCCGGTTGGGGTGAGAACATGGCGTTTGTCTCCACCCTGGTGAACACCTTTGGCGGGCGCTGGTTTGATGAAGACTGGAACCCTGAGCTGAATTCCGAGGAATGGACGACCGCCGTCCAGTTCTACGTTGACCTGCTTAACGATTACGGCCCACCCGGGGCAAGTTCCAACGGCTTTAACGAAAACCTGGCGCTGTTCTCACGTGGCAACTGCGGCATGTGGGTGGATGCCACTTCAGCGGCGGGTAAGCTGTACGATGAAGACGAGTCTGACGTCGCTGATAGCTTAGGCTTCGCACCTGCCCCGGTTGCCGAAACGCCGAAAGGCTCGCACTGGTTGTGGTCCTGGGCGCTAGCCATCCCAGCCTCGTCCGAAAACCAGGATGCCGCTCGTGAGTTTATTACCTGGGCGACCTCGCAAGAATACGTTGAGCTGGTCGGTGAAACCGAAGGCTGGACGAGCGTACCTCCCGGCACGCGTGAATCCACCTACGAAGACGAGCGTTATACCGACGCGGCCCCGTTTGCCGACTTCGTGCTCCAGGCGATTCAGGATGCTGATCCCACCGACTCGACGCTCGAACCCAATCCCTACATTGGCGTGCAGTTCGTCGGCATTCCGGAGTTCCAGTCGATTGGTACCCGAGTCGGCCAAAGCATCGCGGCGGCGCTAACCGGTGATAGCACGGTGGAAGAGGCGCTCGATACTGCCCAGCGCGCCACCGAGCGCACCATGCAGCGAGCAGGTTACTTAGACTAACGCGGTTAACGCCTGGGCCTTCGAGCCCAGGCGTTTTTCCTTGCGCCTTCTGGCAGGTACTTCCATGAATACGAAACGTACTTCCGGCCGCACCGTCGGCGGGCTGAGAACGCTGTCGCTTCAAGCACCCGCTGTCACGCTACTGCTGCTTTGGATGGTTGTGCCGTTGGGCATGACGATCTGGTTTTCGCTGCAGCGCTATAACCTGTTGATGCCGGAGATGACCGGCTTTGCCGGATTCGAGAACTATCAGTATCTACTGACCGATCCGTCGCTCTGGGCGGCGATGGGCAATACCCTGCTGTTGGTGGGGTGGGTACTGGTGATTACCGTGGTCGGCGGTACGCTGCTGGCCGTGCTGTTTCAGCAGGAGTTTGCCGGGCGGGGCATTGCCCGCGTGCTGGCGATTTCACCGTTTTTTGTCATGCCCACCGTCAGTGCTTTGGTGTGGAAAAACATGATGATGCACCCATCCAATGGGGTGCTGGCCTGGCTGGCTGAGTCGTTTGGCTTGCCCGCATTGGATTGGTTTTCATCGCTACCGCTGACCTCAATCGTGATTATTGTGGCCTGGCAGTGGACACCGTTCGCGCTACTGATCCTGCTGACGGCGATGCAGTCGCTGGACGAAGATCAGGTCGAAGCCGCCCGCATGGATGGCGCGGGGCCGGTCGCCATTTTCTTCTTTATCACGCTGCCGCACCTCAAGCGCGCCATCAGCGTGGTGGTCATGATCGAGATGATTTTTCTGCTGACCATCTTCGCGGAAATTTTTGTCACCACCTCCGGCGGGCCTGGGCTTGCCACGACCAACCTGGCCTATCTGATTTATATCCGTGCGCTATTGGATTTCGATGTCGGCACTGCCTCCGCCGGTGGGGTGATCGCGATCATTCTCGCCAATATCGTCGCTATCTTCCTGGTCCGCATGGTCGCCAAAAACCTGGAAGAGTAACCGGCACGTAAGTGTCCTGGGAGTGTTGTGATGACAAGCTTACGTTCCATTAACAGCAAAAAACTGCTGCTGACGGTCTTTGGCTGGTCGGTGGCCTTGGTGATTTTCTTCCCCATCCTGTGGATGGTTCTGACAGGCTTTAAAACCGAGACAGCGGCGATTGCCGACCCGTCGTTTATTTTTTCGCCTACCCTCGAGAGCTATCAAGCGGTTCAGGAGCGGTCGGGCTATGCACGCTTCGCGCTTAACAGCGTCGTGGTGGCCTTTGGCTCGACGCTACTGGCCTTGTTGATCGCGATTCCTTCGGCATATTCGATGGCGTTTTTGCCGACCAAGCGTACCAAAGGCACCTTGCTGTGGATGCTATCCACCAAGATGCTGCCACCTGTTGGTGTACTGGTGCCGATTTATCTGATCTTCCGCGATGTTGGGCTGCTGGATACCCGCACCGGACTGATCATCATCTATACGCTGATGAACCTGCCGATTGTGGTGTGGATGCTTTACACCTTCTTCAAGGACATGCCCAAGGACATCCTCGAAGCTGGCCGCATGGACGGCGCCACGACGTTCCAGGAGGTGTTCTTTCTGCTTTTGCCGCTGACCCTGCCGGGCATCGCGTCGACAGGCTTGCTGTCGGTCATCCTGAGCTGGAATGAAGCGTTCTGGAGCCTCAATCTCACGTCGTCCAAAGCGGCGCCGCTGACCGCCTATATCGCCTCGTTTTCAAGCCCCGAGGGGCTGTTCTGGGCCAAGTTATCAGCGGCCTCCACGATGGCGATTGCGCCCATTCTAATCCTCGGCTGGATGACCCAGAAGCAAATGGTGCGCGGCCTGACCTTTGGTGCCGTCAAGTAAAGGAGTTTTCCTATGGCAACCCTACAACTCAACAATATTACCAAGCAGTTTGGCGACACCGAGGTCATCAAAGGGATTGATCTTGACGTTGAAGATCGTGAATTTGTGGTCTTTGTGGGTCCTTCAGGCTGCGGCAAATCCACTCTGATGCGCATGATTGCCGGGCTGGAAAGTGCCACAGGCGGCGATATCCTGATTGACGGCCAACGGATGAACGATGTGGGGCCCGCCGATCGCGGGCTTGCCATGGTCTTCCAGAGCTACGCGCTTTATCCCCATATGACGGTGGAAGGCAACATGGGCTTCAGCATGCGGCTGGCCGGTGTTTCCAAGGAGGAACGCCGGGCCAAGGTCCTGGAAGCGGCCAAGATTCTGCAGCTGGAACCGCTGCTGGACCGCAAACCCAAGGCACTGTCCGGCGGCCAGCGTCAGCGCGTGGCCATTGGCCGCGCCATCGTACGTAACCCGAGCATTTTTCTGTTCGATGAACCCCTCTCCAACCTGGATGCGGCGTTGCGTGTGCAGATGCGTATCGAGCTGGCGCGTCTGCACGACGAGCTCGACGCTACCATGATCTATGTCACCCACGACCAGATCGAAGCCATGACCATGGCGGACAAGATCGTTGTGCTGCGCGATGGGGTCGTCGAGCAGGTCGGCTCGCCGATGGCGCTGTATCACCATCCCCAAAACCGTTTTGTCGCCGGATTCATTGGCTCGCCGAAGATGAATTTTTTCGACGTGACGCTGCTTGGCGTCAAGCCCGACGGGGTAGGTATTCGAATGCCTGGCGGCGGCGAGCGCCATGTGCCGGTGGACGGTCAGCATCTGGGTGACGACGCGGCGCTGGAGCTGGGTATTCGGCCCGAGCATCTGGTGCTTGAAGAGCAGGGACCCTTGGTCGGGCAAATACAGGTGCTGGAACGTCTTGGCGGCCAAACCTCGCTCTATGTGCAGATGGCCGACCAGCTCGTCACCATCATGGCCGACGGCGATGTGGCCTACCGGGTTAACGATACGGTGCACTTTGGTTTTGCCCCGGAGCGGGCTCACCTGTTCGAGGCTGACGGCCAGGCCCTGCCGAGTTTGCAGCAGCACCCTCTGGCGGGCCTCACACGCGAGGACAATCGCGCCAACGGGGACAATACGTCTTCCGAGGCGTCGGTATGACGGCGCTTATTTTCGACTGTGACGGTGTTCTTGTCGATAGCGAAGCCTTGGCCGAAGGCACCCTGGCGGAACACCTTGGCCGCTGGCTGCCGGATATTGATGTTGAGCAATCGCTTGGACAGGCGTTAGGCATGACCACTGCTAACATTTTGCGTCATGCCGAGCAGTTAAGCGTCTATCCGTTACCCGCGAATGCGGCGGAGCGGGTCGATACCGCCATTGAGGCGAGGTTGGCACGTGAACTCATCGCGATCGACGGTGCTGAAGCTGCTGTGCGGGCGGTGACGCTACCCAAGGCGGTGGTTTCCAACAGCCGTCGCTGTCGAGTGCTGGCATCGCTTGCGGGTACCGGGCTGGATGCCGCTCTTGGCGATGTACCGATTTTTACCGCAGAACAGGTCGACCAACCGAAGCCAGACCCCGCGCTCTATCAACTGGCGGCCGAGATCCTGGGAGAGGCGCCCCATGACTGTCTGGTAGTGGAGGATAGTGTGGCCGGCGTGACGGCGGCCACCGCGGCAGGTATGTGGGTGATTGGCTTTGTGGGGGCCAGCCATGTCGATGATGGCCAATCGGAGCGGCTTCGTAAGGCGGGCGCCTGGCGCATCTTGCCGCACATGAAGGGGCTAAATGACCTGGTTAGCGAGTGGCAAGATCTTGCCCGCAATGGAGGTCGGCATGAAGCTAACCAGTAAGGTAGCCATCGTGACTGGTGGGGCGAAAGGTATCGGACTGGCGATCGCCGCGCGCTACCTCAGCGAAGGGGCCAGCGTGGTGGTCGCCGATATTGATACAGCGGCCGTCAATGACGCTGTTAATCTGCTACGCCAGGAAGCGGGTGAGGAACGGGTGCTGGGAATTGAGCTGGATGTCTGCGATACAGCGTCCATCGACGCCATGGTGGCAGAGGTTCGCGAGCGCATGGGGCGCATCGATATTCTGGTCAATAACGCGGCGGTATTTGATATGGCGCCTGTGCTTGAGGTCACGGAGGCGAGTTTTGATAAGCAATTCGCCGTTAATACCAAAGGCATGTTTTTCACCCTTCAGGCGGTGGCCAAAGCGATGGTGGACCAGGGGCAGGGTGGCAAGATCATCAATATGGCGTCCCAGGCGGGGCGCCGTGGTGAAGCACTGGTGAGCGTTTACTGCGCCAGTAAGGCGGCCGTGATCAGCCTTACCCAGTCCTGTGGGCTGGACTTGATCAAGCACAGCATCAACGTCAATGGCATTGCCCCCGGCGTGGTGGATACGCCGATGTGGGAAACCGTGGATGCGCTGTTCGCCCGCTATGAAAACCGTCCATTGGGCGAGAAAAAGCGCCTGGTCGGCGAGGCCGTACCGTTTGGCCGTATGGGGCTGCCGGAAGACCATACTGGTGCAGCGGTCTTCCTGGCCAGCCAGGACAGTGACTATATCGTCGCCCAGACGCTCAACGTCGATGGCGGCAATTGGATGAGCTGACTTGCCATGACCCCGGATATTGACCATATCAGCCGCCAGATTATCGATGCGGCAGCCGGCATTCCTCGTTATATCGTCGCCCTGGCGGGTCCGCCCGGTGCCGGGAAGTCTTACCGCAGCGAGCAACTGTGTGCAGCGATTAACCAACAGTTGCCAGGGCAGGCTGGGGTGGTGCCGATGGATGGCTATCACTTCGACAATGCCGTGCTCGGTGAGGCGCAGCTGCCACTCAAGGGCGCGCCGCACACCTTCGACGTGGACGGACTGCGTGTTGATCTGGAGCGACTTCGCCGCGCTGACCAGGCGGTCGCTGTCCCCGTGTTCGACCGCCCGCTGGATCTGGCTCGCGCCGGTGGGCGGCTCATCCGCCTTGAACAGCGCATCGTGATTGTCGAGGGCAACTATTTATTGCTCGACCGCCCGATATGGCGCGACCTGCAACCTTTGTTTGACTGGACGCTGATGCTTGATGTCGACGATGACATCTTGGCGCAGCGCCTGGTGGCCCGCTGGTTAGCCATGGGCCAGGACCACGCAGGCGCCATTGAGCGCACGCACCAAAAAGACATGCTCAATGCTCAACTGGTGAAAACAGGCAGTTTTTCGCCCGATCAGTACTGGCGTTAGCACGTCATGTCCAACGAATAACCTGGAGAGCGACGATGACCCAACTCAATAATCACAATGTGGGCAAACTAGGCTCCCCCATTGCCACGCCTGACTATGATCGCAGCAGGATTACCCCGGGTATTGTTCACATTGGTGTGGGCGGCTTTCATCGCGCCCACCAGGCGATGTATCTGGATGCCCTGATGAACAGGGGCGAAGCGCTGGACTGGGGGATTGTCGGTGTGGGCGTAATGCCGGGTGATAAACGCATGCAACAGGCGCTGGCAGCGCAGGACCACCTTTATACGCTGGTCGTCAAACACCCGGATGGCCGCTATGAGCCGCGGATAATCGGCAGCATGGTTAACTACCTATTCGCGCCTGAGGCCGCCGAGGCGGTGATCGAACAGATGGCCGATCCACAGATTCGCATCGTGTCGTTGACAGTCACCGAAGGCGGCTACAATTTTCACCCGGTGACCGGCGAGTTCGATCTGGACAACCCCCAGATACGCGATGATCTGATGAATCCTACCCAACCCTCGTCCAGCTTTGGTCTGGTGGTAGAAGCGCTGGTACGCCGCCGCGAGCGGGGGATCGCACCCTTTACGGTCATGTCCTGCGATAACATTCAGGGCAACGGCGATGTGGCGAAGCGCATGTTCAGCGCTTACGCCCGTGCCCGGGATAACGCGCTGGGGGAGTGGGTAGCCGACCAAGTGGCGTTTCCCAACGCCATGGTGGACCGTATTACCCCGGTGACCTCAGAGGCGGATATCAGCGAGCTTTCGCAGCATTTTGAGATTGACGATGCCTGGCCCGTAGTCTGTGAGCCTTTCACGCAGTGGGTGCTGGAAGACCATTTTCCGCTGGGGTGTCCGGCGCTGGACAAGGTGGGCGTACAGTTGGTTGATGATGTTGAGCCTTACGAGCTGATGAAACTGCGGCTGCTTAACGCGAGCCATCAGGCGCTGACCTACTTTGGCTATCTGGCCGGTTATCGCTACGCCCACGAAGTCTGCCAGGACCCGCTATTTGTCGACTTTTTGCTAGGCTACATGCGTGAAGAGGGCTCACCCACGCTGGCGCCGGTGCCTGGCGTTGACCTGGAAGCCTATCGGCTGACGCTCATCGAGCGCTTTGCCAACCCCCAAATCAAGGACACACTGGCGCGCCTGTGCGCAGAAAGCTCTGACCGTATACCCAAGTGGCTGGTACCGGTGATTCGTCAGCAGTTGGCCGATGGCGGTGAGATCAAACGCAGCGCGGCGGTTGTAGCCAGTTGGGCGCGCTATGCTGAAGGGGTCGACGAACAGGGCGAACCGATCGAGATCGTCGATCGTCTGAAAGCGTCACTCATGCAGATTGCCGCCAATAATCGCACCCAGCCAACGGCGTTTGTTGAAAACCGTGAGGTGTTTGGTGACCTGGCAGACCAACCCCGTTTTCTGGCGGCCTACCTTGAGGCGCTGACATCGCTGCACGAACGCGGCGCACGCGCTACGCTTGAGGATCTGGTCTCTTCCATAGGAATTCAGTAATGTATATCGGAGTCGATTGCGGAACGCAAAGTACCAAAGTGGTGGTCGTGGATGTTGAGCAAGGCCTTATCCGCGGGGAGGCGAGCCGCCCCCACCATCTGGATGAAGGTGAAAATGGCCGCCGTGAGCAGGCCCCAAGCGAGTGGCTGACAGCGCTGAAAGGCGCTTTCTTCGAGGCGCTTGAGCGTGCTGAAGTCGATGCCAGCCAGGTGCGCGGTATCGGTGTCTCCGGCCAGCAGCATGGCATGGTGGCACTGGACGCCGAGGGCGAGCCGGTATATCCCGCCAAATTGTGGTGCGATACCGAAACCAGTACCCATAACAGCGACCTGATGGTGCGCCTTGGCGGAGAAACGGGCTGCCTGGAAAAGCTTGGCCTGGTGCTGCAAACCGGCTATACCGCCTCCAAGGTGGCGTGGTTGCGCGACCATCATCCTGCCGCTTATCAGCGTATCGATAGTCTGTTGTTGCCTCACGATTACCTGAATTTCTGGCTCACCGGCAACCGCGTGACCGAGGCAGGCGATGCCTCCGGGACTGGCTACTTCGACACGCTAAGGCGCCGCTGGCGGCTGGATGTGTTTGCCGAGATAGCCCCTGAGCTGGATGCCAAGCGCGTGCTTCCCCGGTTGATTGAGGCGCATGAACCCGCTGGTGTTGTGCAAAGTGCCGTAGCCGCCGAATTGGGCTTGGCGGATGATGTCGTGGTGTCTTCAGGCGGCGGGGATAACATGCTTGGCGCGATTGGTACCGGCAATATAACCCCGGGGCTGATTACGTTAAGCTTGGGAACATCAGGCACGGTGTGTGCATACTCACCGGCCCCTGTGGTTTGCGATAATGCCATGGTCGCCAATTTCTGTTCGAGCACCGGCGGGTGGTTGCCGCTGATCTGCACCATGAACGTGACCTCTGCCACTACCCGTGTGCGCGAGCTGTTCGGTTTGGACCTGGCTGCGTTTGGCGAGCGGGTGGCCAGTGCCCCGGTTGGCGCCGAAGGGGTGACGGTGCTGCCGTTTTTCAACGGTGAACGGGTTCCCATGTTGCCGGAGGCGTCCGCGGACTTCCTGGGCTTGACCAGTCTGAATACCACCCAGGCCAACCTGTGCCGTGCGGTGATGGAAGGGGCAACCTTTGGACTGCGGTATGGGTTGGAACTGCTCGGAGACTTAACCGCGGGGGCCAGCCAGATTCGCCTGATTGGCGGCGGCGCCAAGAGCCCGGTATGGCGGCAGATGGTGGCGGATATCACCAATACGCAGGTGATCTGCCCGGAAATCACCGATGCCGCGGCGCTGGGTGCCGCCCTGCAGGCCGCTTGGTGTGACCAGCGGGAAGATGGGGTTACCCTGGAAGCGTTGTGTGAACGGCTGGTAACGCTGGATGCTGAATCGCAGGCAGATCCTGACCCCATACAAGTGGCGGCTTACCAAACAGCCTATGCGCGTTATTGTCGTGCGCTCGAGCAACGCCACGGCAGCACTCATTCATTGAAGGCACCCGGTTAATAAGGAGCATTTATGTTGGATCAACTACAGCAATTAAAACAACACTCACTGGTGGTGGCCGATACCGGTGATCTGGAGGCGATTCGTCGTTACCAGCCGCAAGACGCCACCACCAATCCGTCGCTGTTGCTCAAAGCGTTTAGTTTGCCGGGCTACCAGGCGATGATCGATGAGGAGCTGAGCCAGGTTAAGGCGTCCGGTGGTGCTCGCGAGCAGCAGGTCACCCACGCGGTAGACCGTTTGGCGGTTGCCGTGGGTAGTGAAGTCGCCGCGGTGGTACCGGGGCGTGTTTCCACCGAAGTGGCGGCCCGACTGTCGTTTGACACCCAGGCGAGCATCGCCAAGGCCCACGAGTTGATCGAGCTTTATGAAGCCCGAGGCGTTGGCCGCGACCGCGTGCTGATCAAGCTGGCGTCCACCTGGGAGGGCATTCGCGCCGCCGAGGTGCTCGAGCGCGAAGGCATTCAGTGCAACCTGACGCTGCTGTTCAGCGATGCCCAGGCCCAGGCCTGCTTTGATGCGGGCGTGTTTCTTATCTCGCCCTTCGTGGGGCGCGTGACCGACTGGTACAAGAACGCCACCGGCAATGACTACACACCAGAAAACGACCCGGGTGTTCTGTTCGTGCGTGGTGTTTGTGAACGCGCTAATCAGGGCGGCTACGATACCGTCGTGATGGGTGCCAGCTTCCGCACCACCGGCCAGGTGCTGGCGTTGGCGGGCTGCCCACGGTTGACCATCTCCCCGGCATTGCTTGAAGAGCTGGCCTCGGCAGAAGGTGAAGTGACGCCCCGGATTGCGGCACATACCGGCAACGGTCAGCCGTTACCGGCTTTGAGTGAAGCTGATTTCCGCTGGGGTCACAATCAGGATGCGATGGCCAACGACAAGTTGGCGGAAGGTATCCGTCGTTTCCACGATGACCAGCTTGAACTGGAAAAGCTCATTCATCAGCGGCTCGGGTGAGTCGACGTCGCCGACAGTCGGCAGTCATAATAGACAGACATTCAGCGCACAGGAGCATGCAATGGACTCGGCCCTAGACGCGTTACTGGAAACACTCGACCTTACCCCCAAGGGCGCATTAACGCCGCTTGGCGGTGGCGATATTGCGGCCGTCTATCAGCTTGATACCGAACAGGGCAGCGTCGTCGTCAAACATGACGACGCGCAGCGGCTGCGCGGTGAAGCCGAGGCACTGCGGGCGTTAAAGGGAGCGTGTTCCATCTTGATTGTCCCTCAGGTGCTGGGCCTTTCCGAAAGCTGGCTGGTAATGGAAACGCTTGAAGCATCCGGCCGACGCGATAGTTCAGCGCTGGGTGAAGGCCTCAAAGAGCTTCACGCAAGCGTCGGTGAGCAACATGGCTGGCACTGGGATAACGCCTGTGGCAGCACCCCTCAGCCCAATGCACCGTTGGACGATGGACGTGTTTTTCAGCGCGAGCGGCGGCTGTTGCCTCTCGGCGACGCCTGCTATCAGCGCGGTTTGCTCGATAAAAAGCTTTATGAGCGCATCGCCCGTCAGGCACATGAGTTGGAAGATTGGCTGCCCGACAGGCCCGCGAGCCTGGTGCACGGCGATCTGTGGTCGGGCAATGTGATGTTCACGCCGCGTGGCCCCGCCATTATCGACCCGGCGATATATCGTCACTACCCGGAAGTCGATATTGCCATGTTGACCCTATTTGGCTCCCTGGATGAACGCTTTTTCGAGGCCTACTGGAACGGCGACGCCCCGGCCGATTGGCCGAGGCGTGAAGCGTTATTTCAACTCTACCCGCTGCTTAATCATTTGCTGCTCTTTGGGGCGAGCTATCGCAGCGGCGTTGAACGCAGCATTACCGCGCTCGAGGCGTACCAGAAGTAGGCGTTACCAGGACTTATAAGGTAAAAACTTGCCATTCAGGGTAAGCAGAACACGGTCGCCTTTGGGATCTTCCACCTTATCGACGTCCATGGTGAAATCGATAGCACTCATGATGCCGTCGCCAAACTGCTCCTGCACCACATCCTTGAGTGTCTCGCCATATACGCCGACAACTTCATAGAGCCGATAAATGAAGGGGTCCTGTGGGATGGCTTCATCCCACACCTTGGTCGGGAATGTCACCAGGGCATCGGCAACGTCGCTCTCGACATCCAGCGTGTTGCAGATCTTTTGGGCGATATCGGGGCTGGCGCTGTTCATGCCATAGCAAGCTGACGCTACCCACACAGGCGACATCCCGACAGCGGTGGCGATATCATCCCAGCTCATTTTCTTGCGCGCTTTGGCGGCAAGCAGGGTGTGGCGCATTTCAAGTTTATCCATGAGAGTTCTCCCGTGTGGTAAAGGGCGCATGGCGCCCTGTTTTGTTAGCTGTTTTAAATCAATGGATCTCGATCAAGATAAATTTTTCTTGGGCTGGGTACGCACGTGGGTGGTGTAAAGAACCAGACCGACCAATGTCAGACCACCGACCAAGTTACCCAGAACCGTGGGGATTTCATTCCACATGATGTATTGATACAGCGTAAATTCAGCGCCCATCATCAGGCCGATCGGGAAGAGGAACATGTTGACCACGGAATGCTCGAAGCCAAGATAGAAGAACACAATGATCGGCATCCACATGGCCATGATCTTGCCGGATACCGTTGTCGAGATGGCGGCACCCACAACCCCCATGGAAACCATCCAGTTGCAGAACATGCCCCTCAGGAAAAGCACAATCCAACCGGCTAGGCCAGCATCCTGGTAACCCACAGTACGGCTTTCACCGACAGACATCATGGTCTGGCCGACGGCGTTGATTTCCTCAGTGCCGCCCATGGTGAAGTTCATATAGCCAAACGTGGCAATGAACAAGGCGCCCCCCAGGTTACCAAGTCCTACCAGCCCCCAGCACCTGAGCATCCGTGGCAGGGTGACCCCGGGTCGTTTATCGAGCCAGGCGATTGGAACCAGCGTGAAAACCCCGGTGAGCAGGTCATAACCCATCAAGTAGAGCATGACAAAGCCCACGGGAAAGAGCAGCGCTCCAATCAGGAAATTACCTGTTTGGGTGGCGATAGTAATGGCGAAAATAACCGCCAACGCCAGGGTGGCCCCCGCCATGAAGGCGCGAATAAGCGTATCCCGGGTGCCCATATAGACTTTCGCTTCACCCTGGTCTACCAGCTTGGTAACAAACTCACTGGGCATTAGATATGACATGAATAGGTTTTCCTGTGTCATTTTCGGTTGATTAACGCCGCGCCTGAATGTCCAGTGTTAGTCCTTTAGTCTTTAGCCCTTTGCGTTAGCTTTTTGAGTTAGCTCTTCGATTGGATCTGGGTATTGCAGGCGCTGAGCTCGTTGTCAGGGTGCTGCATTTGGCATGCCAATTTATTAACTGGAGGGCTGAGAAAATCGTAAAATCGATTTATTTCATTGATTTATTTTTTTTAAGGTCGAATTTATATTTTCCAGTGGTGTGGTGAGAATCAGCCATCGCAAGGCTTGCTCGGTGAGGGCTGCACCACTGAGGGGCACACTCGTGGGCTGTGCACGATCTTGTTGCAAGAAGGCCGTTCTGTCGTTGATTGTCTCGGTGGTAGCGTTGATTCGGTGGGAGAAGTTAAATTGACGGAAATGAAGGCGAATGCTAGCTTACATACATAAATGTATGTTAGGCGTGGCTCCTGCGCCACGCTGATCGTCAATTCATTTGCAGCTGGCCATTCCTGGTCAGGATTTGTCGCTGATTGCTTACGTCAAGGAAGACGGCCTTTGGTTGGTTAAGGCATTGCTTCCAAACCTAAATGATAACAGTGGGTTTTAACCATGAGATCGAGACTATCTGCCCTATCATATTTTACGCTATCCACGTTGCTGATGGTTGCATCAAGTAGCGCTTTGGCCCAGTGGGAAGGCAGCGTTGGCGCCGGTGTATTTAGCGTTCCCGACTATCTGGGTAGCGACAAAAATGAAACGCGTGGCTGGCCAAGTGCCAGCGTTACCTATGGTGATACCTTTTATGCCAGTGTCCGTGATGGTATTGGCTGGAATTTACTTCGCCAGGGAAACTGGAAGGTTTCACCGTTCATCACCTACCTGCCGGGGCGTGATAACGATGGCGAGCTAAGCGGCCTTGACGAGGTAGACGATGGTGCAGCGGCGGGCGTACGTGTCCGCTATTCAAACGGCCCGTGGGGGCTGGAAGCCGCGACGAAAGCTCCTCTAGGCGGCGATGTAGACGGCTATGAAGCTGACCTTAAAGCCAACTGGCGCACCATGCTGTCTCAGCAAATGGCGTTTTCGATTGGTCCTGAGTTGACCTACTCAAGCGATGACTGGACTCGCGACATGTTCGGCATTTCGCCAGCAGAAAGTGCGCGCTCAGGGCTAGCCATCTACCGCCCGAACGATGGCTATGTCCGTTACGGGCTGAACAGCCGCCTGAGCTATTACCTGACCCGCGATTGGTCGGTAACGGGGTTACTCGGCGTGACGCGGTTAACAGGCGATGCCGCGGACAGCCCGATCGTGGATGACGTGGGTGACAAGACCCAAGTGATGGGTGGTGCGCTGATCAACTATCATTTTTAGCCGCGAGGGTGGATCAGACGTTGCCACCAACGACTGATCCGCTGCCCCGGGGTAGCTGTCTGGGGAGAGGCAATGTCGCCATAGCGGCTCAGAAAGCGCTTGAGGGGAGCCACCTGCTGATCATTGTTGAGCATAGGGGCATGGCCACATCCCGGCGCCTCAAGCGTTTCCATATGCGGCTGGTCGACCTGCATGCGTTCTACACTCCCGGCACGAAGTAGCGTGGAATGTTCACCCCGAATAACCATTAGCGGGCAGCGGATTTGCTGCCAGTCGCGCCATGTGTCGCGGGGCGTATCGTGAACAAACTGCTCGCTTATGCGGGGATCGTAATGAAAGCTCCAACTGCCATCAGGCAGCCGGCGGGCACTGCTTAGTGCCATCTGCTGCCACTCAAAGCGGCTGAGGTCACCAAACCCCTGGTAATGTTGCTCAAGTGCCTGTTGTAGCTCACTGAGCGTCAAAAAACGTTTGAGCACGCTAAAGTAGCTTGCCATTTCGGCCAGCGTCTGGCTGTCCAGCTCGGGGCCTACGTCATTGAGAACCAGGCAGCGAATTCGCTGCGCGGTGTTTTCATCAGCGGCCAGCAGCATGCCGAGCAAACCGCCCATCGACGTGCCGACCCAGTTAGCGCTCTCAATGTGGAAATGGTCGAGTACCGCCAACGCGATCGTCACATAGTGGCTGTATAAGTAATCATTGGCAGGGTAAAGCGACCAGCTGGAAAGTCCGCGTCCCGGCGTATCGGGCGCAATGACTCGCCATTGGGGGCCGAGCTTTCGGGCCAGGGATTCAAAGTCGCCACCGTGACGGGCCAGTCCGTGCCAGGCGATCACGGTATTGGAGGCATCGGGATGCCAGATACGAACGGCGATTTCGAGCTGCCGTACGCTAATATATTCAATGCGGTCCATGATATGCCTCAGTAAGCTGTTTGTTGCTTTGCAGCATGATGACGTACAGGATAGCCAAATAAAGCCAGCTTGTACGGCCTGGCGATGTGGTTGCCATGGAGAAAGGCAATGGCCCTAAGGAAAAAGGCCCAAAAGCAAAAGTGCAAAGCCAACAATGCCAAGGCAATCGTTAAAGAAAAATGAAATATAAGCCGAATATTTGACCAAGGTCTGGTATCGCCAAAAAAACATGCGACAATGTATGTAAGCATTCAGACTAATATTAATGAGGAAAACGCTATGCTGCGACTCCCTTCCACGTTGGCTTTCAAAACTCCACGCCCTTTTGTGGCAAAGCGCACGTTGCTTCCTGCGCTATTGCTTTCAGTATGGGCGGTTCCCGCTTGGTCAGCTGATCTACTCACCATTACCCGGGATGCGCTGGAAAATAACGCCGAGTTGAGTTCAGCGCGCTCTCAAACCCAGAGTGTCGAGGCTGGGCGTGACGTTGCCCGTGGCGACTTGCTGCCTCAGTTGAACGCGTCAGGGAATGTGGCGCATAACCGCACCTACGAAAGCCAAAGCAGTGCAGCGGGCACTCAGGCAGGTCAGGTGGCTAACGGGACGGGCAACACCAGCGGCAATGACGATCCCTTCAATAGCGTCAGCCTGACACTTGAAGCCTCGCAAGCACTTTATGATGCGCGCAACAGCCGCGAGGTTGAACAAGCCGAGCGGGAAATCGATCAGCAAATTTACGCACTGGCTTCGACCGAGCAGCAAGTGCTGATCGATGTGGCGACGGCTTACTTTGACATTCTTCGCGCCAACGACATTCTCGATGCCCGCCTGGCTCAGGAACGTGCCATTGGTCGTCAGTTGGAACAGGCTGAAGAGCAGTTCGAGGTCGGACTGATCGCGATTACCGAGGTAGAAGAGGCGCAGGCGAGTTTCGATCAGTCGCGCGCCGAACGTATTGCCGCACAGAGCGATCTGCAGGTGAGTTTTGAGGCCCTTGAGCGCTTGACCGGCCAGCGCTATGCCAGCATTGAAGCGCTGAGCGACGACTATCCCATCCAGCAACCGTCGCCTAGCGATCGGGATTACTGGGTTGATCTCGCCGTTGAGAACAATCCTCTGGTGCTCGCCGAACAGGCGGGTGTCGAAGTGTCCCGCAGTGCTGTGGGCGTGGCCCAGGCGCAGCGCTTGCCCACCCTGGAGGCGTTCGCGAGTTATCAGTATGCCGATAACGATATCGATGGCATTCAAGGTCACGACGAATCCAGCCAGATAGGGTTGAGCGCCAACTGGCCGCTATACACGGGCGGCAGCACCCAGGCCAGCATCCGTCAAAGCACTTACCAGTTGGAAGCCAGCCAGTTCGACTTTGAGGCCCAGCGCCGCGACACCGTTCAGCAGGTGCGCTCGCTATATACCCAGGTCAGCAATGATGTCTCCACCGTGGATGCCCGCGAGCAAGCCATCGTTTCCAACCAGAGCGCACTGGATGCCACACGCGCAGGCTATGAAGTCGGTACCCGCAACATTGTCGACGTCTTGAATGCCGAGCAAAATCTTTATAACGCCATTTCCGACTATGCCCAGGCGCGTTACGACTACGTAGTCAATCTGCTGTCCCTGCGCCAACAGTCGGGGAGTTTGGACGTTGAGGCCGTCGAAGAGATCAATGCCTGGCTTCAGGGCGAAGAAGTTACCTTTACATTGCCTGAAGACGCTGGCTCCAGCAGCGTAACCAACATCGGTGAGCGACCGGTACTTGAGCAGTAACTACCTCTTTGGCGGCACTGAAAGCCGCCAAACATTTACATTCATACGTGTATGGTTGTAGTCTGTGTCGGTTTTATAGGCGCCTCAAGGGAAAAAGTAATGAAGAACATGTTTTACGGCGTACGTAGCGCGCTGATGGTGATTGGCGCTAGCGCGCTGCTTGTTGCCTGTGGCCAGGAAGAGCAAGCCGGCCAAGCAGAGGGACAGCAACAAGAACCGCCTCCGCATCCTGTTGAAGTGACCGAGGCGGCCCGACAAGATCTGCCGCTGGAAAAATCATACTCATCGCTGCTCCGCAGCGACGATGAAGTTACTCTGGTTGCCCGCGTCACCGGCTATTTACAGGAGCGTCATTTCGAGCCCGGTGAGTTTGTCGAGGAAGACCAACTTCTCTACTCCATCGAGCCTGATGTCTACCGCGCCACGGTGAACCAGCGAGAAGCCGATTTGCAAAGCGCCCGTGCGGAGTTTTCCCGCGCTCAGCGTGATGCAGAGCGCTTTGAGCGGTTGCTGAACCAGAATTCGGTGAGTCGTCAGGACTACGACCAGGCGCGTGCGGACCTAGGCGTTGCCCAGGCCAATGTGGCCCAGGCTCAGGCGGCACTGGAAAGCGCCCAGATCGACCTGAACTATGCCGAAGTGACGGCGCCCGTCGCTGGTATGATCAGCTTGAGCGAGATTAATGTGGGCAATCTGGTGCAGTCCGGCACCGAGCTTGCCACCGTCACGCCGCTGGATCCTTTGGAAGTTCGCTTCCAGATGCCGCAAGACGATGCGTTTGCACTGCGTCGACAGCTGCATGAAGAGGAATCGGTTGAAGACATTCGTGCCACCCTGGCGCTGCCCGGACGTGATGGCGGAGACGATCAGTCCCTTGAAGGTCGCCTTGATTATCTGGGGTCGCGGGTCAGCGACCGCACCAGCACCGTGCAGGCCAGCGCCACCTTTGATAATCCCGACGGGGACATTCTGCCGGGTCAATTCGTCCGCGTCAGCCTTGAGGGGCTGAAGCGCTACGGCGTTTATGCGGTGCCCGAAATTGCCGTTACCCAAGGCCTGATGGGGCCCCAGGTCTTCGTACTTGACGATGAGAATCGCGCCCGCTCACGCACGGTCACCCTTGGCGAGATGGCCGGCCCTTGGCAGATTCTGCGCGACGGTCTGGAAGAAGGCGATCGCGTGGTGGTCGGCGATCCTACCGGTATCGAACCCGGGACGGCGATCGACCCTCAGCCGTTTAGCGGCAGCGCCGAGGAAGTGATTGAAAACCTGGATGAAGCGCAGGCGGAAGCTGCCGAGCCGGCACGGCAAGGCCAGGGAAACCATGCTGGCGGTGAACAGGAAGGCGGTGAGGAAGGGGACGCCTCGCAATGAATTTCTCTAATTTCTTCATCAGCCGCCCCATCTTCGCGACGGTTCTGGCGATTATCCTGACCATCATCGGGGTCGTCAGCATGCGGGTGCTGCCCATCGAGCAGTACCCAAACGTCGTGCCGCCGACCGTTTCGGTGCAGGCGCAGTTCCCGGGGGCCGACGCCGAAACCGTCGCCCAGACCGTCGCAGCGCCGATCGCAGAAGCGATCAACGGGGTCGAGGGCATGATCTACATGACCTCGAACAGCAGCGATAACGGCAGCATGTCGCTCAACGTGTCGTTCGATATCGGCACCGAAGGCGACATTAACACCATCAACGTCAACAACCGGGTACAGGGGGCGCTCTCGCAGCTCCCTGAAGCCGTGCAGGATCAGGGCGTGACCGTCGAGCTGCGATCAAGCTCGATCTTGATGTTTGTGGCGCTGACCTCGCCGGAGGGCGACTACAACAACATCTTCATGCAGAATTACGCCACCCTCAACGTCATCGACGAGTTACGTCAGGTCCCCGGGGTGGGCGAAGCCGAGGTGTTGGGCGGCGGCGAGTTCGCCATGCGCATCTGGATGGACCCGGAAAAACTCTCTCAGTACGACCTGACGCCCACCGAGCTGGCCTCGGCCATTCGCGCCCAGAATACTGAAGTGCCGGCGGGCAGCCTGGCGGCCACGCCGCAAAGCGATCCGCGTGCCTATACCTATACCATCACGGCGGGTGGTCGGCTCAACAACGTCGACGATTTCCGCAATATTGCGCTGCGCACCAATCCGGACGGTTCGACGTTGCGCCTGGATGACGTCGCACGGATCGAGCTCGGCGCCTCGTCGTACGGGGTGGATGCGCGCCTGAACGGCGAGGCCATGGCGCCCATCATCATCAATCAGCAGCCGGGTGCCAACGCGCTGGAAACCGCGCGCGCGGTGAAAGCCACAATGGAAGAGCTGAGCGAGCGTTTTCCGCCGGGGCTCGAGTACGCGGTGCCCTACGACACCACGCTGTTCATCGACGCCTCGGTCAAGACCGTGGTGAAAGTCTTTATTGAAGCCTTCCTGATCGTTGGCGTTATTCTGTTCATCTTCCTGCAGAACTGGCGATTCACGGTGATCGCCATGTCGGTGGTGCCAGTGTCCGTACTGGCAACGTTCGCGGGCTTTTACATGTTCGGCTTCTCGATCAACTTGCTGACGCTGTTCGCGCTGGTGTTGTCGATCGGGATCGTGGTGGACGATGCGATACTGGTGGTCGAAAACGTTGAGCGGGTGCTCAGCGAGGACGATGACATCAGCGTGAGGGACGCCACTATTCGCGCCATGAAGGAAGTCGGCGGGCCGGTTATCGCAACCTCGCTGATCATGGCGGCGGTCTTCATTCCCGTGGCGTTCCTCGGCGGTTTCACCGGGCAGATCTATCAGCAGTTTGCCTTGACCGTGGCGATATCGGTGGCGTTCTCGGCGCTGATGGCGCTGACCTTCACGCCTGCGCTGTCAGCGATCTTCATCAAGCACAAGGCCCAACACGGTCAGTCCAAATTCATGCGTGCGGTGAACACGCCACTGCGCCTGTTTGACCGCTTTTTTGCCGCCATTACCGCAGTGTTCATGGTGGCGGTGAAGTTCCTGGTACGCTTTTGGGGACTGGCGCTGGTACTGACTGGCTTGGTCATCGGCGGTTCATGGTGGCTGTATCAAACCACTCCCTCGAGTCTGGTGCCGGAAACCGACCAGGGCGTGGTGTTGGCGAGTATCCAATTGCCCAATGCGGCGTCTCTGGACCGCACCCAGGATTACATGGCCGCGCTAAGCGAGCGGGTCGAAGCCATTCCGGGGGTAAGCTATTCATCAGCAGTGGCGGGTTACGACATCCTGACGGGTTCGGTGAATACCGCCCGCGGGGTCATGTTCATCAACCTGGCGCCCTGGCCCGAGCGCGATATTACCGCTACTGAGCTTGTCGGGCGGATTATGCAGATCGGTGCTGAAATACCCGGCGGCTCGGCCAGGGCGTTCAATGCGCCGCCGATCCAGGGGTTGTCGACCACCGGCGGCTTTACCGGCTACCTGCAGTCTTTCGGCGGGGCCTCCTCCCAGGAGCTGTTCGAAGCCTCGATGCAGGTCATGCAAAAGGCCAACGCGCACCCGGCGCTCGAGCAGGTGTTCACGACCTTCAGCGTCAACGTGCCCGGCTACCGCGCTGATATCGACCAGCAGAAAGCGCTGAGTTACGGCGTGTCGCTGGAAGATCTGCATTCGACGCTGTCCAATACGTTCGGCACCGGCTTTGTTAACTACTTCAGCTACCAGAACCGTAACTTCCAGGTATATCTGCAAAACGAAGACGAGTTCCGCCGAACGCCGGATGACGTGAATCATGTATACGTGCGCGGCGGCGACGGCGAGCGTATTCCGCTGTCCGAGTTTGTCAGCCTCGAGCGGGAAGCCAAGCCTGCCGTGGTATCGCGCTTTGGCGTCTATCTGGGGGCGCAGTTCCAGGGCGGCCCGGCGGAAGGCTACAGCTCGGCAGAGGCGATCGAGGCGATGGATCAAATCGTTGCCGACAATTTGGGTAGAAACTGGGGCATGGGCTGGACCGGTACCGCTTACCAGGAAGCCGAAATGGGCAATACAGCGGCGCTTGCGATTGTCTTCGGCATCCTGATGGTGTTCCTGATCCTTGCGGCCCAGTATGAAAGCTGGTCGCTGCCGCTGGCGGTGCTGACCTCTACGCCCTTTGCGTTTTTGGGGGGCGTCGGCGGCATCGTGCTGCGCGGGCTGGATACCAGTATCTACGTGGAAATCGGCCTGCTGGTGGTGGTCGGCCTGGCCGCCAAAAACGCTATCCTGATCGTTGAGTTCGCCGAGCTACAGCGCAAGGAGCAAGGCAAGACGATAAAAGAGGCAGCCATTACCGCTGCCGAGCTGCGTTTCCGGCCGATCATCATGACGTCGCTGGCGTTTATCTTCGGTACCCTGCCGTTGGCCTTGGCCACGGGGGCGAGTGACGTCAGCAGCCACCACATCGGCACCACGGTGGCGGTGGGTATGGCCACGGTGGCCATTCTGGGCAGCCTGTTCGTGCCAAGCTACTACGTCATGATCGCTCAGCTCTCTGACTGGTTAGGCCGCATATTCCGCGGTAAATCCAAGCAAGGCGATCAGTCGGCGATGGAACAAGGCCGTTAAGCCACCCCGCTGATCCAGCAAAAATTGACGGGCATCATCGCGAGCGATGATGCCCGTTTTTTATGCTGCGCTGCTACATGTTATTGCCAGGGCAGGCCGCTACGCTGATAGGGCAAAGCTCAATAACATGAGCGCAAGCGTAGGAGGCATAATATGGATACCGTACGCCAGCTGGTGATGAGTTTTCCGTTTATCCTGTTCAGCATATTACTGCCGTTAGTCGGGCTTTATTGGCTATTGGTGCTACTACGGTTAGCCCCTGTGGAGCTGTTCGAGCGAGACAGCCTACGCGATGACCACCTGGCAAGTGCACTGGTCGCCCTTGGGTTCGCCGGGGTGCCGACGACGGTTGCCTTGAGTTGGCTGATCGTTTTAGCGGCTGGGATGACACTAGCGGTAGAACTGCTGGTGCTGCGCTGGCTGTCGGTTGGGCTGTTTATCGTGCCGATTGGTGTGGTGCTGCTTTGGGCAAGCTTTGCCCTGGCGTCGCCAATCGCAGAAATCCTGTGTCGGCAGGTAGGGCCATGGTTTCATCGCCATCACGCTCGTCGCAGCTTACTGGGCAAGTGTGTGCAAGTGGTGCAGGCGAGCAGTGAAGGGCATCCTGGGCTTGCGGTTCTCACCGACGACCCTTCATGCGAGGTGCAGTTACTTGGTAAGCATGACGCGGCAGAAAACGTGGGTGAATACCGCGTTCTGGTCAAATACCTGCCTAGAGAGGATGCGTTCCGCAGCGTTGCGCAGGATGCATTTCTCGAAACCCGCACACGGTTGCGTCTGCTTAAAGGCAAGTCCGGGTCGGCTGGGCCTTTAGCGCATCATTAGCGGTCAGTTTGCCCCGCTGGTGTCAGTTGAACGGCGCATCATGCTGGTCAACTGGTTCACTAGCGGGACACCCCGTTCATAGATTGAAAATCGCGAAGGGTCTCTGATCCATTCATGGAACAGCCCGGCGAGGGTTGCCTGGAGCAGGTCAGTGGCAACGTCGGGTGATAGGCCCTGAACGAGCATCTGTTGCTCTTCGGAGATCAGCAGGTGCTGGTAAAGCGAGTCGCGGCATTCGTCGGCGATTTCCTGCTGCATGGCGATAGGATCGATGTCGCTAAAAAATTCACAGCGATGAATCAGGATGGCGTGAACCCGGCGCGCGCGAGGGTTCTGTTCAAAGCGCTCCAGCCCCTTTAGGCAGGCCAGTCGAATGGCTTCCAGCGAGGAAACATCGTGCTCCAGCGCCTCGATTTCATCCACCAGGTCCTGGAACGGCATATGAACGCGCTCGAGCATGGCACGAAACATGTCGCCCTTGTTTTTAAAGTGCCAGTAAACCGCGCCCCGCGTCATCCCGGCTTGACGGGCGATTTGCTCCAGCGAGGTGCGGGCGACACCGTGTTCCATGAACATCTCTTCCGCAGCATCGAGTAGCGCCTCGCGCGTGGCCGCTGCTTCAGCCTTTGTTTTTCTTGCCATGGAAACCCAACCTCGTCGACGTTATTTATGCATATATCTTATCTGATTCTGCAATTATTTTACATTCAATTGTGTATGGAAACGGTGTGCGGAAACGTATGGGTAAGCACTCACATATTCAGGGGGCTGATATTTCAGAGCGAGGCGGGTATAAAGAATAATTGGAAACGCTGTTTTTAAATGTCGTGGCAGTGCACGCTATACAACCCGCAAAGCGAGACAATCCATAATGGCACGAGCCTCTTTTCAACTTGCCGGACACAGTATTGCGCCCGGCAAGCGCTTACAGATCGATGTACCGGTCGCCCGGCTGTATACCCATACGCCTTTGCACATTCCCGTCGAGGTGGTGCACGGACGGCGCAGCGGTCCGGTCATGCTGGTATGTGGTGGCATTCACGGCGATGAAATCAACGGTGTGGAAATCGTTCGCCGCGTATTACGCGCAAAAACCATCAATAGCCTGAAGGGCACCTTGATTGCTGTGCCGGTCGTCAATGTGTTCGCCTTTCTGCAACAAACGCGTTACCTGCCCGACCGGCGAGATCTCAACCGCTGCTTTCCGGGTAGCGAATCCGGTTCCCTGGGTGGGCGTGTGGCGGCGTTGTTCCGTGAAGAAATCGTCGATCACGCCACGCATATCATTGACCTGCATACCGGGGCGATCCACCGCACGAACCTGCCACAAATCCGCGCTCAACTGAGCCCGGAGAGCGAAACCGAACGTATGGCCGATGCCTTTGGTGCACCGGTGGTCCTCAATGCTGAGCTGCGCGAGGGCAGCCTGCGCCACTATGCGCAAAGTCGCGGTATTCCGGTGCTCACCTACGAAGCCGGTGAGGCGCTGCGCTTTGATGAATGGGCGATCGCTCCGGGGGTACGCGGCGTACTGCGAGTAATGCGCCGCCTCGGCATGCTCAGTGGCGAGCAGCGCCGCCGCTCGCCGGCGCCTGCGGAAGTCGCCAATGGTTCGAGCTGGGCGCGGGCACCCATCGACGGCATCCTGCGACCCAAGGTGCGCCTGGGGGCACGCGTTGCCAAAGGTGAAGTATTGGGTAAGGTGGCGGACCCATTCGGCAATGATGAGGGCGACGTGCGCGCAATGGCCGACGGCATCGTGATTGGTATGAGCCGCTTGCCGCTGGCCAATGAAGGCGAAGCGCTGTTTCATATCGCGCGCTTTGATGCCATCGAGGAGGCCGAGACAGCGATCGAAAGCTTCCAGTCGAGCCTTACACCACCCCCTGACGCGATTTACTGAATAAAATTGATAATAGAAAACTATCGATTTGATAGTTGGAGCCCCACCGCCATGGATGGCGGGAAGTGCTGTATTTAACTATAACTGATGACGTGACCAACGCAGCCAACTGGCCAGTGGCCAAGCTTTAGCGGCAGAGACGGTGACTGGACAGTGACCGCGCCACCTCGAATGAAGGGAGAACTAACGATGGCAGGCGACAACCCCAACTACACGACAACTGAAGCAGGCAATCCGGTTGCCAGCGACGAGCATGCGCTTTCGGTAGGCCAAGATGGTCCGATCGTCATGCACGACCATTATCTCATGGAACAGATGGCGGCGTTCAACCGCGAAATGATTCCCGACAGACAACCTCACGCCAAGGGCAGCGGGGCGTTCGGCCATTTCGAGGTGACCCACGATGTCAGCCAATACACCAAGGCCAAGTTTCTACAGAAAGGCGCCAAAACCGATGTGGTGATTCGCTTTTCAACCGTGGCCGGGGAAAGCGGCAGCCCGGATACCTGGCGCGACCCACGCGGTTTCACCGTGAAGTTCTATACCGACGACGGCAATTTCGACATGGTGGGTAACAACACCCCCGTGTTCTTTGTGCGCGACCCGATGAAGTTTCAGCACTTCATCCATTCGCAAAAACGTCGTGCCGACAATGGCCTGCGCGACCACGACATGCAGTGGGATTTCTGGACGCTTTCGCCCGAATCCGCCCACCAGGTGACCTGGTTGATGGGTGACCGGGGCATTCCGGCCACCTGGCGGCACATGAACGGGTACTCGAGCCATACCTATATGTGGGTCAATGAAGATGGCGAGCGCTTCTGGGTGAAGTATCACTTCAAGACCGACCAGGGCATCAAATGCATGACCCAGCAGCAGGCCGATGAGATGGCCGGTAGCGATGCCGACTATCACCGTCGTGACCTGTTTGAGGCGATCGAGCGGGGGAATTACCCGACCTGGACGCTCAAGATGCAGATCATGCCCTTCGACGATGCCAAGACCTATCGCATCAACCCGTTCGACCTGACCAAGGTGTGGCCCCACGACGACTATCCGCTGATCGACGTCGGCAAGCTCACCCTGGACCGCAACCCGACGGATTTCCACAGCCAGATCGAGCAGGCCGCGTTCGAGCCTAACAACATGGTGCCGGGAACGGGGCTGTCACCGGACAAAATGCTGCTGGCACGTTCGATCTCCTATGCCGACGCCCACCGCGCTCGCTTGGGGGTCAACTACAAGCATATTCCGGTGAACACGCCCAAGAGCCCCGTGCACAGCTACGGCCAGGGTGGGGCGATGCGCATCAAGCATGCCACCGACCCGGTATATGCGCCGAACAGCAAAGGCGGCCCCAAAGCCGATCCGCAGCGCTACCCGGAAGATGCCGTTTGGTCGACCGACGGTCAGTTTGTGCGTGAGGCGTACACGCTTCGCCCAGACGATGATGACTGGAGCCAGGCTGGCGCGTTGGTACGTGACGTGATGGACGACGCCGAACGTGAACGGCTGGTCAACAATGTGGTGGGCCACCTCTCTGGCGGCGTGACGGAACCGGTGCTGGAGCGCGCGTTCGAGTATTGGCGCAACGTTGACCCGGATATTGGCAAGCGCATCGAACAAGGCGTGCGCGGCCAGTAACAGCTCCGGCAATCGCCTAATCGCAGCCCGTCACTGCTAAGCGGTGGCGGGCTGTTTGGCGTCGGCAGGCTGGGGTGAGGGCTCGCGGACCAGACTCAGGGCTTCGTCAAACAGGCGTAGCCCGGCGCCTTCTTTATGCGCGTTTTCCGACAGGTGGCGGCGAAAACGACGCCCACCCGGGCAGCCCTGAAACAGACCCAGCAAATGACGCGTGATGTGGTTGAGCTTGGCACCTTCGTCCAACCGCGACTGTATGTAGGGGCGAAATGCCCGTGCAGCATCCAGGCGGCTAGCGGCGGGTCCTGGTGTGCCAAACAGTTGCTCATCCACGCCCGCCAGCAGCCACGGGTTTTGATAGGCCTCACGGCCTACCATCACGCTATCTACGTGTTCGAGCTGTACCTGGCATTCCTCAAGCGTTTTAATGCCGCCGTTGATCCCGATGTGCAGCGTGGGATGCTGCTGCTTCAAGCGATGCACACGCGGGTAATTCAACGGGGGCACATCGCGGTTTTCCTTGGGCGATAAACCTTGCAGCCAGGCTTTACGGGCATGAACGGTAAACGTCTGGCAGCCCGCATCCGCCACGGTGTCAATAAAGCGTGTCAGGTCAGCATCTTCGTCCTGATCATCAACACCGATACGACATTTTACCGTCACGGGAATCGACACCGACGCCTGCATGGCACGCACAGCGGCAGCGACTTTTTCAGGGAAACCCATCAGGCAGGCGCCAATCATATTGTTCTGCACCCGGTCGCTCGGGCAGCCGACGTTCAGATTGACCTCGTCGTACCCCCACGCTTCGGCAATCGCTGCGCACTCAGCAAGCTCAGCGGCATCGCTGCCGCCAAGCTGCAAGGCAATCGGGTGCTCAACGTCGTCAAAGCCCAAAAAACGCGCACGCGGCGAACCTTGCAGGATAGCCCCGGTGGTCACCATCTCGGTATACAGCAACGCACGCCTGGTCAAGGTGCGCGCAAAGGCTCTGTAGTCCCGGGTTGTCCAGTCCATCATAGGCGCGACGGAGAACCGACGCGCGGCGTCTGCTGGGTTAATGTTCGTCATATCAATCACTTGCATACTCGGTATGCGGTATAAATAACGTCCTGAAACAAGTGGAAATGATACACCGTAGCGGACGCATAGAATCGGGGATGGTTGGTGTGCGATTGTACGCAAAAAAAAACACCCGGCCCAGAGCCTAAATCGCCACCCAAAGAGGGTGAAATCGTCTCTGTTGTTGCCGTTGAACCCTGAAGAGCGTTTATCAGGCGTGGGGATAAATCGACTTCGAATGCGGTTAGGTCGGGCTATGGGTTAGGGATGAAGGTTGGTGAATCGATGCTCAATCAGCCATTTATCCCCAAAGCGCGCATTGAACGATTCGATGTGGTTGTTTTGGTCTGGTTTTTCAGGCTTGATCAAAAACAAAGCAACGCCACTTAGATATCGCCCACCAACGTATAGGATCGGATTCTAATCGGTAGTGCTACTCAATCGGGGCGTGACGTCGCTACATCGAGGCCATGACCCAAAAAGCCGGGCGGACGATCAATGTTATTTTACTGTCGGCGTATGAATAACGCTTGGTAGCGGGATACTTGATGATTGCCCAACGAATTGAAGGCTTAGAGGACCAGTTGCACCTGTTCGGGGCGTCGCAGCTTACTTTTGAGTCAAAAGCGCGCATCGATGGTTGGTGAGGCGTGTGAAAAAGCCGTTATGGCAGGCGTTGGTCAGTTGGCACGCTTGTTGCTTTAACTCAATATTAAGAATTTTAGGGTGTGATCTTCGACTTTAAAAATATCGTCAGTGGGTTGACAAAGTCGATAAAGGGTCACAATCTAAATTCTGTAATAGACATATTGTGCGTCGGCATATGCCGAAAGAGCACAGAGCAATAGGGCTCCCATCGTTACCGTCAGGTAGCGTTGTGAGCCCTTTTTTTATGTCCGCAAACAGGAAGGTCGTTCAATGAACAGTCGTATTCCGGTTGGCATACTCTTTTCCACCCAGGGCCCTTACGCCACCGTTGGCCGCTCAATGCGAGATGGGGCGATGCTGGCGCTGGAAGAGGTCAACCAGGGCAAACGCTTCCCCTTTGAACTTGTACCTATCGAATGCGAGCCAGCCGGTGACAACGCTGCTTACAGCACCCACGTGCGGCGTTTGCTGCGCCATGAGGGCGTGAAGCATGTGATTGGTTGCTATACGTCTTCCAGTCGCAAAGAAGTAATCCCGATTTTCGAAAAATACGATGGCTTGCTGTGGTATCCGTCTCACTACGAAGGGTTTGAGACCAATAATAACGTCATCTACACCGGCGCCGTTCAGAACCAGCATGTCCTCCCGCTGATGGACCATGTGCTCGCCCATATCACCCGAGATGTCTACTTCGTGGGCTCCAACTACGTGTGGGCCTGGGAAAACGGCCGCATCATCAGAGAGCTGACCAAGGCGCATGGCGGAAAAATGATCGCCGAGCGCTACCTGCAGGTCGGTGATCTGGATGTGGCCCGTATCATTGAAGAGATCCACGAAAAGCAGCCCGCGTTCATCATGAACATGCTGATCGGTGAGTCCAGCTATGCGTTCTACCGAGCGTTTGCCAAGGCGCGGGGTGAAAATGCAGCGCTACAAAAGACTGTGGTTGGCAGCTGTACGCTCTGCGAGCCGGAACTTGCCCAGATTGGTCCTCAGGCGTGTGCTGGGCATCTCGCATCCAGCGTTTACTTCTCGACGATCGACACGCCGGTTAACAAGCAGTTCGTTGCCAGTTATCGCCAACGTTACGGCCATGATGCCCTGCCGAGTGCCGACGCAGAGGCTTCCTACAATACTGTGCATCTACTCGCCCTTGCTTTGGCTGGTGCTGATTCCGTTGATATCGACCGGGTGAAAAAAGCCTTGCATGGAGCGTCGTTCCAGGCGCCCCAGGGAAGGGTGCATGTCGATCCCGAGAGTAACCACAGTTACTTGACTGTTCGGCTGGGGATATCCAGCGAAGACGCGACGTTCGAGGTGATTTCAGAAGCCACGGCACCCGTTCGCCCGGATCCTTATCTCGTATGGGCGGAAGCATGTGGATCAGGGCCAGCGCAGTCGGAAACGCCCATTGCTCAGAACAACATTGGCTTGAGGATCGTGCGATGACGGTTACCACGCGACGCAACTTCAGGGGGCACCGGGCATTGATTGTGTGTGCCGCTGAAAAGGATCGAGCGGTGCTGACTCAGTTCCTTGTGGAACTGGGCGTAACCCCGGTCGTTCATGAAAGTCACGATGAGGCGGAGACTGGCAAGCCGTTTGACCTGGTGTTCTTCGACGATGAACTGGGACGCCAATTTGGCAGCATCACGCAGATGATCGACAGCGTCCAGGGGCCGGCGATTGCATTGATCGGTTCGGATGCGCCGAGTTCAGTCAATTGGTTCATCGAGCGCCGTGTGTGCGGCTATCTGACCAAGCCGTTACGCAAGGCCGGTATTCTGGCCAGTCTCATCATCGCTTACCAAACCTATAACGAGTCCTGCCAGACGGAGCAACAACTTCATCGTCTGGAGCAGCAGGTTCGTGCCCGCCAGGTCGTCTGCACGGCGGCGATCAAGCTCATCGAGGATATCGGAATTTCGGTCAATGACGCCTTTGCCCTATTGCGGTCGGCGAGCATGAACCGCCGGCTATCCCTTGAGGATTTGGCGGCAATGATCGTCTCGGGTGAGATCGCGGTGGCGGCACTCAAAGAGGAGATCGACTCGGTCCATCGTCTTCGGGAGACCCGATTGAACGGTTATTTATAGCGGACTGATTGAGATCGGTCGAAGCGGAATATATCGGTCAGGCTTCAAGAGCAAAAGGTCGCTTCTCATTTTAGGCAGAGGCGATTAGGGAGCTGTTTTGCTGCAGGACGGCGAGGAAGGAAAAAGTAAAACTACATCAGGGGTATACAAATGAAATACTCAACAATCCAGAAAACGGCCACCTTGACGACGTTGTTGGCGGGCACTTTCGTGACCCAGGCGTCAGCGGATGATCCCATCCAGATAGGTGTGCTTGAGGACCAGTCGGGCAACTTTGCCGCGGTGACGCAGGCCAAGGTGAGTGCCATTGAGTTGGCAGCTGAGGAAATCAACGATGCGGGCGGTATTGCGGGTCGTGAGGTCGAGCTGGTCGTTTACGATACGCAATCGGATGATCGTCGTTACCAGGAGTTGATGCGGCGGGTCCTGCAGCGTGATCAGGTGGATACCGTCTTTGCGGGTTTTGCGTCGTCATCGCGTGAAGCGTATCGCCCGATAGTCAACCAGTTCGACGGCTTGGCGTTCTATAATAACCAGTATGAAGGCGGTGTGTGCGACGCCAACATGATCGTGACCGGCGCGGTCCCAGAGCAGCAGTTCTCGACGCTGATTCCCTGGATGATGGAAGAGTATGGCCCGAACGTCTATACGATTGCCGCGGACTATAACTTTGGCCAGATTTCGGCAGAGTGGGTGCGTCAGATTGTTGAAGAGGAAGGCGGCGAAATCGTGGGCGAGGAGTTCATCCCTCTGGATGTTTCCCAGTTCTCGCAAACCATCCAAAACATTCAGGGGGAAGCCCCGGACTTCGTCGTCACCCTGCTGGTCGGTTCCAATCAGGCGTCCTACTACGAGCAAGCGGGGTCTGCAGACCTTGGGATCCCCATGGCTTCATCGGTGAACGTTGGGCAGGGCTACGAACATAAGCGGTTTGCGCCACCAAGCCTTGCAAACATGTTCGTGACAACGAACTTCATCGAAGAAGTGGATACCCCTGAGGCGAATGCGTTCGTTGAGAAATTCTATGAGCGCTTCCCTGATACGCCCTATGTGAATCAGGAAGCCGCCAACTCTTATATCGCCATGTACCTTTACAAGCAGATGGTTGAGCGTGCCGATGGCTCGACCGACAAGGAAGACCTTCGCGCCGTCATCGCCGAGGGAGATGTCTGCTTTGATGGCCCTTCTGGCACGGTGTGTCTCGATCCGCAAAGCCAGCATATGTCTCACAATATCTTCCTGGCAAAAGTGGATGAGAACCACGAGATCTCCTTCCCTGAAACCTGGGAAAATATCGAGCCGTACTGGCTGGGTGACAATGGTTGCGACCTGACCCAGAACGACCCAAGTGCCCAGTACACCCCCTCTAGCCCTCCCAACGAGTAAATATCACGCATCGTCCCGGCAGGGTGGTGAACGTCACCCTGCCTGACCTGTGAGTTTGCATTAAGCGGGAAACCTCGCGGGCGTTTCCTGCCCAGGAGCTGGATATGGAATACCTACATTTAGCGTTCACAGCTTTCTATCAGTTTGGGGATGCGTTTGCTTTTCTGGTGCTATCTGCCATGGGGCTTGCGGTGATCTTCGGGATGATGGGCATCATCAACCTGGCTCATGGTGAATTCATCATGTGCGGCGCCTACGTCACGGTCGTAACGGCACGCCTGGGGGTGCCACTGCCCATCGCGATGCTGTGTGGCAGTCTGGCCGCCGGGATACTTGGCATTGTGCTAGAGCGCACGATCATCCACCGCCTCTATCACCGGCCGCTGGACTCTATTGTGGCCACCTGGGGGATCAGCCTGATTCTTACCCAGGGCACGCTGATCCTGCTTGGCTCAAGCATGTCGGGCATCAGTACGCCGCTTGGCAGCTTTTCGGTGGGCGACTACACATACTCTACCTATCGGATGGTGCTGCTTGGGGTCGCCGTGCTTCTTCTCGTTGGCCTGTATGTGCTGTTTCACCATACGACGTTCGGCATCCACTCGCGCGCCACCATTCAAGCACCGCACATGGCGAAAGCGGCGGGTATCGACACCGGACGTATGTACTCACTCACCTTTGGCCTCGGGGCGGCCCTGGCCGGGTTGGCCGGTGCGCTTTATGCACCGACGATTTCCATCGTGCCGACGCTGGGTGCCAATTTCCTGGTCGAGAGCTTCGTGACGGTGGTTGTCGGTGGCGCGGATGTGTTCCTGGGTACCGCACCGGCGGCGGCCACACTCGCGGTCATCAAGGCCTTTCTGACCGGTTGGCAAGGGCAGCTAATAGGCCAGGTGGGGCTATTAATAACCGTCATGGTGGTTATCCGCATTCTCCCACAAGGCCTGTCTGGCTGGTTACTCAAGGGGCGTACATAAATGGGTATGTTGCAGCGAGAAGGATCGGTGACGACACCTTCGTCGTCTCGAGTTCCCAACTGGATGCGGCTCGTTAACGGTCCGCAAACACTGGGTCGCGGCCCGTTGTTTTGGGTTGGCTTTGCCTTGGCCATTGGGGCCGCCATCGTTTACCCCGCCTTTGCGGATGCCTGGAGCGTCGGTAATACGGCCTACTTCTTTTGCTGGGTGTTCATGGCGCTTGGGCTGTCGTTGATCTGGGGCTACACGGGGTCGCTCAGCTTTGGCCAGACGGCTTTCTTCGGGCTTGCCGGATACACGTACGGTGTCGTCACGATCAACTTTGGCGCGGCTTACGGTATGACCCTCGTCGGCGTGTTGATTGGGGTTGGGGTGTCGTGCCTGGGGGCGGCGCTACTTGGTTACATTCTTTTCTACGGGCGAATCAGCGGTGTCTTCCTGGGTATCGTTACGCTGTCGACCACGCTGGTATTTGCCACCTTTATGGCACAGACCGCTGGCTCGCAATGGGCGATCGGCGATGCACGGCTGGGTGGCGACAATGGCATGACCGGTATGCCGCCGTTGACCATTCCTTGGCCGGGGGGCGATATCGCGCTGTATTCGGGCGTGCCGCTTTATTACCTGCTTCTGGCCCTGCTGGTGCTTTGCTACCTGGGGTTGCGGGTGCTGGTCAATTCGCGATTCGGCAATGTGCTGGTGGCGATTCGTGAGAATCCGCATCGCGCTGAAATGCTTGGTTATGACACGCGCCGCTATCAATTGATTGCCTTTGTGATTGGCAGCGGGCTGGCGGGGCTGTCCGGCGTGCTCTATACCGCCTGGGGGCAGTACATCAGCCCCTCCAACATGGATTTGGCGGCTGCTGCCTTGCCCATTATCTGGGTGGCAGTGGGTGGACGCAAAGATCTTACCGCGACGCTGGTAGGCACCTTGGTGGTGCTGGGCATATTCCAGAATCTGACGATCTACGGCAGCTACTACGCCTTCGTCATCATGGGACTGCTATTGGTCGTCATCGTGGTCTATTTGCCGGAAGGCTTAATCCCGGGGTTGGCCAGGCTCTTTGTCCGCCTGCGTAAGCGTAAGGAGGGTATGTCGTGACCCTACTGCGAACCGAACATTTATATAAACATTTCGACGGCGTGAAAGTTGCCCAGGATGTGAACTTTTCGATGGAGATCGGTGAAATCCGCTGTTTGATTGGCCCCAATGGTGCGGGGAAGAGCACGTTTTTCAAGCTTGTGCTTGGTGAGCATCGACCCAGCGCCGGAAAGATATTCTTCTCGGAGAAGGACATCACCAAGTTTCGTTCCTTTGAACGCGTGAAACAGGGCATCGCCGTCAAGTTTCAGGTGCCGGGTATCTTCGCTGAGCTGTCCGTTTGGCAAAACATGCAGATCGCGGTTCAGAACCATCTGCATGGCGATTCAATGACAGCGGCGATCGACAAAGCCCTTGCCTTTGTAAGGCTCACCGACAAGGCAGGCGAGCTTGCGGGTGAGCTCTCCCACGGCGAGCAGCAGTGGCTTGAGATCGGCATGGCGGTGAGTACTGGACCACGTTTGCTGCTGCTCGACGAGCCGACGGCGGGTATGACGCCGGAAGAAACGGCGCGCACGGGCGAGATGATCCAAGCCCTCAATCGCCAGGGGATGTCCATTCTGGCGGTCGAGCACGATATGGAATTCGTACGCCAGATTGCCCATAAGGTCAGCGTACTGAACTTCGGTGAGATCTTCGCGGAAGGCACGATCAACGATATCGAGGCTAACGAAGAGGTCGCACGTATTTACCTGGGGACAGCCGATGACGACGAATAATACAGATCTGCTGAGCGTGGAGGGCGTCACGTCTGGCTATGGGACAACCTCTGTTCTGCAAGAGGTCAGCTTGAGTGTTGGCCGGGGAGAGGTGGTGGCCGTCATCGGCCGGAATGGCGTCGGCAAGACGACCTTGATGAAGACGCTGATCGGTCTTCTCAGGCATCGACAGGGCATTATCCGCTTCGATGGTGAGGATATCAGTACGCTCGAATCCAACCAGCGTGCGCGCTTGGGTATTGGCTATATCCCGCAGGGGCGCGAGGTCTTCTCGCGCATGACCGTCTGGGAAAACCTTAAGGTTGGCGAGATGCTCCAGCAGCCAGGAGAGGGCGTCGACTATGAGCGGGTCTACGAGTTCTTTCCTATCCTGCGCGAGCGGGCCAATCAGCGGGCGGGCACCTTCAGTGGTGGACAGCAGCAACAGCTGGCGATCGGCCGGGCCATGGTGGGCAAGCCGAAGCTGATGCTGCTCGATGAACCCTCGGAAGGTATCCAGCCGAATATCGTCAAGGACATTTCGCGCAACATTCTCAAGCTCAACCGTGAGCTGGGCGTCACGATTCTGCTCGTCGAGCAGAATCTGGACATGATCATGACCATGGCGCAGCGCTGCTACGTCATGGACAAGGGGCAAATCACCCACGAGCTGGCTAGGGAACAACTCCGTGACCGTGACGCGATGCGTCGCATTCTGGCGGTTTGAGGGTAGGGCGTGACCCCAAGGTGGGCATGCGAAGCGTAGGTTCATTTCACCATGACGCAAGCTCCGGTCTGCAGTTCCTGGAGCGATGACTGAAAGCAGCTAAAAGTACCTAAACAGTACATAAAAAGGAGTAGAACAATGAATTGGTTTGATCATTCCATCATGGCGCGTCGCGCCGTCGCCAGCGGTAAGCCGGGTACTACCCACCAACTGACAGAGGCGGTTCAAGGTCAGTATCACTATACGCTTGGGCCCAACCCCAAGCCCGTGCTGCATATTCAGCCGGGGGATATCGTCAGTGCGGAAACCCATGATGCTTTCGAAGGCAAACTGCGCTCGGAAAGCGACAAGCCAAGCGAATTGCTTAATCTGCCTTACCTTAATCCGCAAAACGGGCCGATCTACGTAGAAGGGGCCGAGAAGGGTGACTGCCTGGCGGTGTATATCCGCGACATGAAACCCCGTGGCCCGCAGCCTTGCGGTACGACGGCGCTGATTACCGAATTTGGTGGTTTGGTGGCGACCGGTGACACCGCGCTACTCAATGAACCACTGCCGGAGCGGGTTAAGAAGGTAGACGTTGACGCGGAAACCGGCGTGAAGTGGACCGATAAAATAACCCTGCCGTATCAGCCATTTATTGGCACCATTGGGGTCTCGCCAGAGATAGAGTCGATTAGCTCGCTGGTTCCCGATTATTACGGCGGCAATATGGACTTACCCGATGTGGCGCCTGGAGCAGTCATCTATCTGCCGGTGCATACCAAAGGTGCCTACCTTTATCTGGGGGACTGTCATGCAGCCCAGGGCGATGGTGAATTGTGCGGCGTGGCGATTGAGCACCCTACCGTGACAACCGTACAGGTCGACTTGATTAAGGATTGGACGTTCAAGTGGCCGCGCCTGGAAAACGAGCAGTTCTATATGACCATTGGTTCCGCACGGCCGATGGAAGATGCCTCGCGCATTGCCTACCGAGAGCTGGTTCGCTGGCTGGCGGCAGAGTTCGATTTCGATGAGATCGAGGCTTACATGCTGCTCACCCAGGCAGGGCGTGTGCGGTTGGGCAATATGGTGGATCCAAAGTATACGTTAGGTGCTTCCATCCTTAAGTCCATCGTTGGACAAGCACGCTAGCGAGCGGGGAGGTAACAATGAAATACCTTGCCGCCACGGTGCAGTTTGAGCCTGAAATGTTAGCCAAAGAGCGCAATATCGATGCGCTGAAACGGTTGGTGGAAGAGGCGGCTGCGTCGGGGGCGCGGCTGATCATCACGCCGGAAATGGGCCTTACCGGTTACTGCTGGTATGACAGGGAGGAAGTGACGCCCTATGTAGAACCGGTACCTGGGCCTTCAACCGAATGCTTCGCCGCTTTGGCGGCGAAGCTTGACTGCTATATCGTTATCGGGCTGCCGGAAGTGGAGCCTGCCAACGGCCTTTACTACAACACCGCGGTTCTAGTGGGCCCAGAGGGGTATCTGGGTAAGCATCGTAAAAGCCACCCTTACATTGCCGAGCCAAAGTGGGCGGCCTCTGGGGATACGGGCCATCAGGTGTTTGAGACGTCGCTTGGGCGGATTGCGCTGCTCATCTGCATGGATATTCATTTTCTTGAAACCTCACGTCTGGTGGCGTTGCAGGGCGCCGATGTCATCTGTCATCTGAGTAATTGGCTTGCCGAGCGCGCGCCTGCCCCATATTGGATTAGTCGTGCCAGGGAAAATGGCTGCTACCTTATCGAGAGTAACCGCTGGGGGCTTGAACGGGGTGTTCAATTCAGTGGCGGCAGCTGCGTGATTGACCCGGATGGACATGTCCAGGCGAGCAGGGATGACGGCGATGGAGTCGTGCTGGGCGAGATTGATACCGACCGAGTAACAGGGCCGTTAGCCAATGAGCGTCGGCCAGATCTCTATCATGAGTTACTTCATCAAACTTACGCCTGGAACCCGTTGGACTTTTTCAGGCTTTATGGTCATCAGCCACTGCCCAAGGGCAAGGCAAGTACCATTGCGGTTGCTCAATTCTCCCCTTCGAACAATCTCGACGATAATCTTTCCCAATGTATGGCGCTGATCGCCGAAGCAGAGCATGCCGAGCTGGTGGTTCTGCCCGAGTTAGCCCTGACGGGACTGAACGCTGGCGCGATCAATCCTATTTCATCGGAGCACCCTGCTTTCAGCGCACTCTGTCGACTCGCCGAGGATCGTCAACAGTACTACGTGGTGGGTTTCGCGGAGCAGGAGGATGGGCATCTCTATAATGCGGCCGCTCTTGTGGGGGCGCAGGGCGTTATGGAGGTGTATCGCAAGATTCATTTAACCGAGGTTGATCGAGAATGGGCAACACCAGGCGAACGTTGGGTTAGCGGCGATTTACCCTTAGGTCGCGTGGGAATGCTGATCGGCCATGATGCCGATTTTCCCGAGGCGGGGCGTATTCTGGCGCTGCGAGGGTGTGATGTGATCGCTTGCCCTGCCGCCTTACCCGGGCCTTTTCATAGTGCGCATCCCGGTACAGGCATTCGTCAGCCAGCCCCTATTTCTACCGGCCCGGACGAACACCATTGGCACCATTACCGGGTGCGTGGTGGCGAGAACAACTGCTATTTCGCCTTCGCCAATGTGCATATGCCCGAGTCGGGTTTACCCGGATTAAGCGGTATATTCGGACCGGATACGTTCCATTTCCCTCGCCAGGAGGCGCTGATGACCAGCGCCAGGGGCTGCATTCAGCTTGCCATCGACACGAGCAACCTGGAGTCGGCTTACCCGAACAGCGCTGTGCGCCGCAAGGACCTGGTGGCGATGCGCCTGCCACACCATTACCACAGCTTGTTGGAGAGGTAGTTTGTTCCTCCCTTACTAGATGCCTTTTCAGGCAACCGTCTGTTTATAGGAGAGTTGACCATGAGCGTGAAGCGACCCGGCATTGATACCTTGGCGGCCATTTCCGATTATTACGGTTTTGACCTTTCCTTTGATGAACTGAGCGAGTTCCAGTCCGCCGTTGTGGGCTCAATGGCCATTTATGATCGCCTGGATGAACTGGCGGATGAATCACTGCCGGTCAACTACCCTCGGTCAGAATTGGGTTATCGCCCGGTAGGTGACGACAACCCGCTCAATGGCTGGGCGTGGAAGTGTTCGGTGCCTGGGGCCAAGGAAGGACCGTTAGCCGGTCGAACAGTGGCGTTAAAGGACAATATCGCGCTGGCAGGCATTCCCATGATGAATGGTTCGCCGATCATGGAAGGTTTTGTGCCCCGGGAAGACGCCACCGTGGTCACACGGCTGCTCGACGCTGGCGCGCATATCATCGGCAAGACGGCCGTACCTGCGTTCTGTTTTGACGGTGGCGGCTGTACCGGCTATCCCGAGCCTCAGCCGGTAAATCCGCACGATCATGACCGGCTGGCCGGGGCCTCCTCCAACGGCAGCGCCGTGGTGGTGACTAATGGTGAAGTGGATATGGCGCTTGGGGGCGACCAGGGCGGTTCCATTCGGCTGCCCGCCTCGTGGAGTGGCTGTTACGGCATCAAAGGCACCCATGGCCTGGTGCCTTACACGGGGATCTTTCCGATTGAGCTGACAATCGATCATGTGGGCCCCATGGCGCGCACTGCGGAAGATTGCGCGCGCATGCTGGAAGTGCTGGCTGGCTCGGATGGGTTGGATCCGCGCCAGTACGATGTACGCACGGCGAAATATACCGAATCGCTTAGCGAAGACCTTGCAGGTTTGCGTATTGGCATCCTGCGTGAAGGGTTTGGCATTGCCGGTGTCAGTGAACCGGACGTGGACGCCGCTGTGAGAGAGGCCGTCAGCATACTGGAAAAAGCCGGGGCGCGTGCCTCGGAGGTCTCAGTCCCCATGCACAGCGACGGGCTGGCGTTGTGGAGTGCGATCGCCTTTGAGGGTGCGACCGAGCTGATGGTCAGGGGCGATGGTTACGGCACCAACTGGCGCGGCCATTACAGTACGCAACTGATGGACTTTTACGGACGGGCTCGCCGCGCCCGTGGCCATGACTTCAGCGACACTGTGAAGATGACGGTGCTTGCCGGGCATTACATGTCCGAGCAGTATAATCGCCACTACTACGGTAAGGCCCAGAATATCGGTCGGCGGCTAGCTCGCGATTATGACAAGGCCCTGCAGGAATATGACCTGCTGATCATGCCCACCACCGCCATGAAAGCGGTCAGCAGGCCGGCAGATAAACACCTCACCAGCACACTCGCCGGTGCGCTTGGCAATCTGCACAACACCGCCCCGTTTGATGTGAGCGGGCACCCGGCAATGAGCGTGCCGGTCGGCTTTTCAGAAGGCCTCCCTGTCGGTATGCAACTGGTGGGGAGACGCTGGGATGAGGCAACCGTGCTGAAGGTCGCCCATGCCTATCAGGTCGCTATCGGCTAGCGGTATGCGTCCAGCGCCGTAGGAGGTGTTATACCCAGTCCTTAACCTTCGCTCGTAAAGCCCTTGTAGGCCAGCGCCCGACTTCGTCGGGCGATAACCTTCGGTGCCGGGATGCTTGCTGATCGCGCAACAAGTTGTGCTCCTACAAACCCCGCCTGCACTTGGCTTTGAAAACCCGCCTTCAACATCTATCGGCCTTTGGAGCTGTTTCCGTTACACTAAGCGGCTTTAAGCTTGCCTGCGGGCAGTGGGTGTTTTTTGTCGAGGTGTCTCTTGGGTGACGCGTTACATGCTTGGTGGGCGCAGCAGTTGGTGCTGTGCGATTGGCATTTTACGCCGCATCCCTTATCGGTGGATGCGGGGGCGGCAGAGCAGCGTTTGCTGGGCCAGGGGATTGCCCATCGGGGTGAACTGGCCGAGCAATGGTGGGTTGCGCTGCATGCGCCGGCAGGCGAGGCGGATCAACTGCTGGCAGCGCTTGAATGGGCGGCGTTGGCCGGTGCAGCGGGGTGGATAAGCCCCGAGCAGGCCAGCGACTGGGCCTGCTGCGTGATGCAGCGTATTCATCGTGAGTACCGCGACCTGCGCAGTTGGCTGGGCGATGTGCGCCGCTCCCTGGGCGTGCGTGGCTGGGCCTCCGGGGCCGATGACCGTTTTATTGATGCCTGTCAGGTGCTGGCGGATTCGGAAGCCGAGGGCGCGGGGATCACCTGGGAAATGTTTGAGACGGCGTTGCGCGAGCACGGTGAAGTCGCCCTGTGGCCTACGTCGCCTGGCGCTCAGCCCTGGCGGCTGTGTGCGCTGTTTCGCCCGCTGCTGAATTACCCGGCAAGCAAGGCGGATTGGCCTGATGCGGTCAACTGGTTAGGTACCGCTTGGGACATCGACAGCCGCGACGAGCTGCTGACCGGGCTGTTATGGCTGGGTGCCCAGGGTGAACGCCAGCGCTGGGATGTTGAAGCGCGCGACCTGCTTGCCATGGACGCGGCCCAGCGCCAGGAGTGGCAACGCAATGCCCAGCCCGATTCGCACCACGCCAGCGTGCTGTGCCGCTTTGTCAACCAGGGCGAGCCCCTGGAGTGGGCCGCCTGGGATTGGTTGCGGCTGGTCGAGCTGGCCTGGGCGGGCGCCTGTAGCGGCTGGTTGAGTCAGGCCGAGGCTGATGCCTTTGCGGCGCACGCCGCCGAACTGATGCAGCGCCGCTACCACGACTGGCGGGCGGTGATTGTTGCCTACCGACGAGGCCAGAGCTTGTTTGATGGCATTGACCGGCGCGACATGACGCCGTCTGAACGCGAGACGCTGTTGCTGAGCGGCTCGTTCAGCCCTTGGCAGGTCGCCGTTGACGACCTGCTGGACGCCGAGACCCAGGCTGCCTCGCGCGAAATGCTTGGCCAATGGCGCAATACGCCACACCGCTGGTTGCTGGCCATGGCGGGCGTGCGCGAGCCGGATGCCATGCTGCGGCTGGCCAATCCCGGCGCCCCGCTGAGCGAAGCGCAGCGCGTCGAGGCAGGAGAGTACCTGGATGGGTCCTTAGGGTTGCATGCCGATGAGGGTGCGGCGGCCATGGCGCGCTACTGGCTGCCCGCTCAGGCGCATCATCTGAATCAGCTCGCTGCCGATGCGGCCCACGGTGTCATGCCGCCTTCCGCGACGCTGTTTGGTCAGCCGGACTTCCCGGTTAACGCCCAGCGCCAGGCGCTGAAAGGCGTCAGTCGTCATGCCGCCACAATCCACATGGCCGAGAAGTTTGCCTTCTACCTGCATATGGCCCTCAATAGCGAACTGCTCGAGACGGAAGCGCTGTTGGATTACGCGCGCTCGCTGCGCAGCTGTTTGTGCCGCTTTTATCCCAATGCTAAGCGCATGCTGGAGGCGTGGCTGGCCTGGGAGCACTGCCTGCCGGAGAGCGAGCACGCCTCGCTGTGCAATGAAATTGCCTGGCATCTGGAAGATCCGGGCAGTCTGTTCCACTGGCTGGACTGGCGCGCCGATGCCTGGCGCGAGCCCAGCGAGCGACCGACGCTCAGCCAGTTTACCGCGATGTCCCTGGTTGGACCGCTGAACAGTGCGGTATGGAGTGAGCCCCAGCAGGAAAGTCCCCGCGAGTGCGCGGAGATTCGTGAGTGGGTGGAAAGCCATTATCACCTGGCCAGCGCCGACGATATGCAGACCTTTCTGGCGTCCATGCTGGAGGCGGGTGACCGCCAGGAATACCAAATCAATTACGAGCCTTACACACTCAATACTCAGCGCCTGGAAGCCGAGATTGCCATTCTGGAGTCCGGTGATTGTGCGGAGGAGGATCGCCATCACCTGCTTAGGCTGCGCCGCGTGCGCGATAACGAGGATGGGTGCAACGAGATCGACATGGCGGCCTGGGACATTGCCCAGATAGTCGACCTGGCCATTGCCGGTCGCCAATTGGGCTGGTTATCATCCACGTCCTTTGCCGATGTGCTGGGGCGCGCCTATCAGCTGGCGGCGGATCACTACTCGGGCTGGCAGGATTACGCGGCTGGCATGTACGCTGGTTTCTCGTTCTTCATGGGGGAAACCCCCGAGCGGGAGAGCTTTCTGGCCAGTTTTCGGCAGGCGTTGGTCGCCTGGCTGTGCGCGGCACCGATACTGGCGGGGCCTTGGGCGAGCCTGGATTTTCCCGGCAACAAGCCGCGTCATTTTGCGCCGCTGCACATCGATACGTTGCCCGGCGATCAACGTACCTTGCATTGAGACTCGCTTAACGTAGGTATTTTGGCTTATAGTCATGGTTAACCAGTATTAGCTCAGCCAAGAATAGGTCTGGCCACTGGTGTTTTTATTCAATTATTGACGAGGGATCGCGCATGGTTGCGTTGCCAACTATTGCTGTTACCGCTGCTCGTTTTATCAATCTTTATTCTGGTCGATTACGTGAACGCCATGCGCCTCTTGCGATGGCTGGCTGTATGGTCGTTGTGCTGAGTGGCTGTGCGACCAGCGTGCCGCGTGACGATACGCCCGATGATTATTTTGCCCGCTCGATGCCGGGCCTGCCTGACGATTGGAAGACGCAGATGTCGCCCTTCGATGGGCAATACGATGCCTTCGGGAATTGGCAGGCCTCGCCAACCGAGCAGGTGCGCGAGGCACTGCTGGCCCAGCATGAGCAGTGGGTAGGCACGCCATATCGACTTGGTGGCACCAACCAGCGTGGCATCGACTGCTCGGCGCTGGTACGCAACATCTTCCGCGATACCTTTGAGCTGGAGCTGCCACGCTCCACCCGTGGGCAAGTCCATGAGGGACGCCCGATCGACCGCCAGGAATTACAGGCGGGCGATCTGGTGTTCTTCCGCCCGCCGGGAGCGTATAACCATGTAGGCATTTACGTTGGCGACGGGCATTTCCTGCACGCCTCTACCTCGCAGGGGGTAATTATCTCCAGCCTGGATAATGTCTACTGGAAACGCTACTACTGGCAATCGCGGCGGCCGCTGGCGCCGTCACACCTGGCCAAGCTCAAGGACGCGTTGCCGCTCAACGCCTCTCGGTCGATGTAGCGGACCTTTCTCACCGTTGAGCATCACATGATCGAAGCCAACACCCGTGCCTGGTGGCGCGCGACCTTTGCCCTCTGCCTGGGCTCCTTTCTGGTGTTCATCAATCTTTATGCCCCGCAGCCGTTGCTGCCGGGGCTAAAAGAGACCTACGGCGTGTCTACCCTGGTGGTTAGTCTGCTGATGTCGGTATCGACGTTGTCGCTGGCTCTGGCACTGCTGGTATTCGGGCCACTTTCCGACGCGATCGGCCGCGAAAGTATTATGCGCATTACGCTCTTGCTGGCCGGTGGTTGTTCGCTGGCGCTGGCCTTTGCGCCCACTTTTGAAACCCTGTTGGCGCTGCGGTTGGTGCAGGGCTTTGTATTGGGTGGCCTGCCCGCGGTGGCGATCGCCTGGATGGGTGACGAGTTCGATAAACCCGCGCTACTCAGCGCGGTGGGGCTGTACATCGGCGCCAATTCGCTGGGCGGCATCAGCGGGCGTGTGGTCGGTGGCGTGGCGGCGGATATCGGCGGGCCCTCGGCGGCGTTTTTAACTGTGGGTGTGCTGACGCTGGTGGGCTGTGCGGTATTCTGGCGGCTGTTGCCCAACAGTCAGGCGTTTCGTCCGCAGCGCTTTCAGTTGCGCGTCGCACTGGGTGATCTGGCCGGGCACTTGCGCAATCCGGTCCTGCTCGCCGCCTATGCGCTGGGCGGCATCAACTTCCTGATCTTCATCAACCAGTACAGTTATATTACGTTCCGCCTGGCGGAGTCGCCTTATCAATTGGCGGCGAGCAGCCTGGGGCTGGTGTTTCTGACCTACCTGGGCGGTACCGTCGGGTCGACGCTTTCAGGGCGGCTGGCCCAGCGCTTCTCACCGGCGACCTGCATGAGCATGGGCGTGGCGATCCTGATGCTGGGCACGGCGATCACGCTGGCGAATTCCCTTTTGCTGATTATCCTTGGGCTGACCATCAACGCCTTTGGGTTTTTCCTGGCCCATTCGCTGGCCTCAAGCTGGGTGGGTCGCCATGCCCAGGGCGCTCGGGGCAGCGCTTCGGCGTTGTATCTGGTGTTCTACTACGTGGGGGCCAGCCTGGGCGGTTTCTGGCTGGAGCCGTTCTGGCAGTGGGCGGGCTGGCAGGGCGTGGCGCTGGGATCGTGGCTGCTGCTTGGCGTGACGCTGGTTGTGGCGCTGGGGCTCAGGCGCTTTGAGCGCCGTGCCGCGCAGGCGGGCTCAGCCGCCCCTCGCTGAGCGTCAATCGTCTTGGGCAGAGGCGTTCAAGCAGGGCCGCGTCGTGGCTGATGACCAGCACGCCAAGCCGACGCTCATCGGCCACCTGGCGCAGTGCTTGCCAAAGGGCAAGCTGGGTGAGGGGATCGAGCATGCTGGATATTTCATCCGCTATCAGATAGCGCACCCCGGGGGCCAGGGCGCGCAGTACGCAGACGCGCTGCAGTTCGCCGCCGGATAGCGCGCTGGGGTAGCGGTTCAACCAGCCGGGTTCGATCCCGAAGGCTTCACGCAACGCTGTCGAGGGTGTCCAGGCTTCTTCCAGAATGCGCTTGACCCGCCAGCGTGGATTGACCGAAAGCTCCGGCGACTGGGGCAGCCATTGCACGGGTTGCAAGCCGCTTCGTGGCGGCGCTGCGCCGTCCACCTTTATCACTCCCGCCTGGGGTGTGAGATGCCCCGCCAGCAGTTGGCCAAGGGTAGACTTGCCCGCCCCGGAAAGGCCGTTAAGCCCTACCCACTCGCCCGCCTCAAGTGATAGGGACACGTTATCCAGCACGGCCGTCTGGTCGGCAAACGCATGAAGTAAGCGATAGGCGCTAAGCAACGTTCTGGGCCTGTGTGGTTGTGAGCACGCCAAAATGGTTGTCCGGCAGCGCCTGCCACAGCGCCCTGGCGTAGCCGGTGGCCAAGGTGTCACCGTCGCCCCGGAAGGCGCTGGCGCATGCGGTTTCGATACATCGCCCTTGGTTCATGAGGGTGACTTGCTGGGCAATGGGCAGGGCGTGGCGCAGATCGTGGGTAATCAGCAACACTGACTTGCCTTCGAGGGCTAGTGCCGCCAAAGCGTCAAGCACCCGGTTGCGCTGCTGCGGGTCGAGGCCGACGCTGGGTTCGTCGGCGATGATCAACTGCGCGTGGCTCACATGGGCCATGGCGGTGAGTACCCGCCGTGCCATGCCGCCGGACAGTTCATGGGGAAAGGCCTGCCTGCCACGTTCATCCAACTGGTAGTGAGTGAGCGCTTGCCCGGCTGCCTGCCATGCATCAGACCTGGCGTGCCCTGCGCGGCTTGCCGCCCAACTGACCTGACGCTGACTGCGGACCAGAGGGTCGAGTGCATCGAGCGACTGGGGGATCAAGGCCAGTTCACGACCTCTTAGCTGGCGCTGACGCGCAGCGGTAAGCGCCCGGTTCTGGAAGGTCAGGCGGCCGGTTTGGTGTTTGGGCTCGGGCAGCAGACCCAGCAGTGCATGGGCGAGCAGGCTCTTGCCCGCTCCCGAAGCGCCCACCACGGCATGCACCTCGCCGGGGTGAAGCTCGAGTGAAACGTCGCTCAATACCTCGGCCCAGCGGCGTCGCCACCAGCTGGTGTAATACGGCAATTGTAGGGTCAGGTGTTCAATGGACAGCATGTCAACTCTCCTTACAGTGCCTAAAGCGCATGACGCCAGTGGCTGGAAAGGCGCTCAAGACTGAGTACCACCAGCAACAGCCCAAGCCCGGGAAATACCCCGAGCCACCAGGCGCCGCTGCTCAAGTAGCGCATGGCATCAGCGAGCAGAAGCCCAATGGCGGGTTGGCTGGGGTCCAGCCCGACGCCTAAAAAGGTCAGCGCGGCTTCGTGCAAAATGGCGTGGGGAAACAGTAGCAAGGCGCCGACCACACATTGGGGTAGCGCATGGGGCAGATAGTGGTAGGCCATCACAAAGCGTCGTGACTTGCCGAGCGCCCTGGACATGACGATATACGGGGCATGGCGAAGCTGAAGTAGCTCGGCGCGCAGTAATCTCGCCAAGCGAGGCCAATGGGTCACCGCCACGGCAATAATCACCGCCTGGGTCCCGCCGCCGAGCGCAAAGGCAATCAGCAGTAACAGAATCAGGTGTGGCACACTGAGCAACGTATCGATCACCAGGGCGACTAGCGCGTCCCAGCGTGGCCCCAGCATGGCCAGCATGGCCATGCCCAGCGCGATGAGCGTGCCGAACAGCGCTGCCAGGCTGCCGACCCCGATGCTGAGGCTAAGGCCTGCCAGGGTGCGCGCCCATAGGTCGCGGCCCAGCGCATCGGTGCCGAGCCAGTGGTCCAGGCTGGGAGGGGCGAGGCGGGCGTCAAAGTGCATCTGGCCTGGCGTGTCGCCGAGCAGCCAGCGACTGCTGAGTAGCGCGACGAGCAGTATGGCGATGGCGGTACCGATCCAGAACGCATCGCGCCTGGGTTGCGCTCTGCTCATGGCGTCACCTTCTGCAAGCGCGGGTCAATCATCGCGTGGAGAGTATCGGCAAGCAAGTTGCCCACGCTGACGAACAGCGCGGTAAACAGCGCAATGCCCAGCAGCAGCGGCACATCGCTGCGCAGCCCGGCGGCGACCGTTGCCTGGCCCAGGCCGGGGTAGGCAAACACCTGTTCGATGAGTATTGAGCCACCAAACAGCTCCCCCAGCGAGGCCAGTGAAAGCGTCAGCGCGGGGAGGCTGGCATGGCGGATACCGTGCCGCCAGGCGATATCCCAGCGGCTGGCGCCTTGTGCAAAAGCGTGGGTGGCGATGTTGGAGTTCATCAGCGCGAGCATACGCGCGCGGCTGTGCAGGGTAATATTGGCGATGCCGATCAGCGCGAGTGTCGCTACGGGCAGGACCAGATGGTGGAGCCGGGTGGCCAGGCTGACGTCCTGGCTTAGAGTGCCGGTGGGGCCTGCGCAACATACCGGCGTCCAGCCAAGGTAAACCGAAAATAACAGCAGCAGTAACATGGCCAGCCAGAAAGCGGGCGTCGAGGCCGTCAAGTAGGCGTAGGTGCTAATGATTCTATCCAGCAAGCTGCCTTCTTTTGCCCCGGCGATCACCCCGAGGGCAAAGCCAATCAGTGTGGTGAGCAACCAGGCGCTGCCCAGCAACATGATGGAGCGTTGAAAGCGCTGGCCGATGACCTCGCTTACCGGCTGGTTATACACATGGCTAACGCCCAGGTCGCCCTGAAGTAGCTGGCCCAGCCAGTGGCCAAACTGAACCACCGGCGGCTCGTCGAACCCCCAGCGCTCGGCGATCAGGTGGCGCTGTTCCGGGCTTACCTGGGCCATTTGAGGTCCCAGGTAGGCGTCAATCGGGTCAATGGGTGACAGCATTATCAAGCTAAACGACACGACCGCGACGCACACCAGTACCAGCGCAAGGCGCAGCAGACGAGCGGCGGTGATCGCGATCAGTTGCACGTCCAGCGCCAGTCGAGCAGGTTGGCGGTAATCGGCCAACCGTGGCCGTGAGGGGCAATCCCCAGCGTGCCGAGATCAAGGCAGCTGTCGGCGGCGTAGATGTGTTCCAGGTTGACCATCCATGCCCAGGTTGCGTCGCCGCGCACGCCATAGCCGGTTTCGCCGTCCCATTGGGCATTGCGCCAGTGGCGATTGGCCTGTTCGGCGCTGGCGGCTCGCTGGGCGTTGTCGAGGTGATCGTCCACGCTGGGGTTGGTGTAAACGCCGCTGTTGTAAAAGCCGTTGCCGCTATGCGCGCTATGGAACAGGTAATAGATCTCTTGGGGACTGTGGCTGCCAAAGCCCATTACAACGGCGTCCTGATGGATCGCTTTGCGCTGTATCTCATCCCAGTGGCGGGCAGTGGGTTGCATCTCGATGCCCAGGGGGCGGACCATTTGCGCGCTTATTTCGGCCAGCCGTTGCCGGGTGGTGTCGCCTGCGGGATAAGTCAGCCGGAAACGGGCGGTTTGACCGTCTTTTTTGCGCAGGCCGCCGTCGCGCTGCTGCCAACCAGCGTCTTCCAGGCGCTGAATGGCCTGCTCAAGGTCAGGGGCCGCCAGGGTTTCGTCGGGGTCGCTCCATGGCATCCCGTCGGCAGGGCCGAACGCCGGGCGGCCGAAGCCTTCAAGCGCTATGTCCACCAGGGTGTCGCGGTCCAGCGCCAGGTTGATTGCCTGGCGGATGGCAATATCGGCGGTGACATCGTTGCCAATCGGTGCGCCATTGTCGGCGGTTTTGCCTTCATCATGCTGCATGGGAAACAGAATGCCGCGGTTGTCGACGCTTTCCATCACCACGCGCTGCATGTCTGGTGGGATCTCGCCGGCAAGCGCCGGGGGCAGGGTAGCCAGGTCGACGTCGCCTGCGCGTAAGGCGTTAAGGGTGGTATCCTCACCGGTGAACAATAACACTAGCCGCTCAAACGGCGGGGTGGGGCCATAAAAGTATGGGTTACGTTCGACGATCAACTGCTCGCCTTCCTGCCATTCCACCAGCTGATAGGGGCCGGAACCCAGCGGGGCACGGCCGTAGTCATCGTCGTAACCGTTTTCGCGCGCGGCACTGGGGACAATCCCTAAGGTCATCAACTGGTCGATAAAGGTGATGCGCGGCTCGCGCAGGGTGAGAGTGACGGTTTGAGAATCGACGGCCTCGGCGTTTTGCAGCACGCTCAGGTCGGCTCTCCCGCCGGCCTTGGCAGCGGCATTGAAGGTAAAGGCGACATCGTCAGCGGTCAGCCGGGTGCCATCGGCAAAACGTACGTCGTCGCGTAGCGTCAGCGTCCAGGTGAGGCGATCGTCAGAGAGCGACCAGTGGGTGGCGACCTGCGGCTGAGGGGCAAGGTCGATGCCTCGAGCGAGCAGCGTCGACTGAAATAGCGGGTTGCCATACTGCCCCCAGCCAAGTAACGGGTCGAACCCCTGTTCGGGCTCACCGCCGATGGCCATCACAAGTTGGTCTTTGGGTTCGGCGGCATTCGCCAGCGTGACGCAACTTAGCGCCAAGCCGAGTAGAATCGTTCTTGAGTCGAGCGCCATGGCCGTTTCCTGAGGGGGACGGGTATGATGTTTTTTTAATATCATCATACTGGCAGCCGGGGGTCAATTTTTTGGAGGGGGAAACCGATGCAACGCGTAACGGTCACGCTTGATGAAGAGTTGTTGGCAGATGTGGATGCGCTGATCCAGGAACGCGGTTACCAGAACCGTTCCGAGGCGATTCGCGATTTAACCCGTAGCGGGCTTCAGCAGGTACGCGAGGAAGCCGCGCCACAGGCGCCGTGCATGGGCGCACTGGTGTATGTCTATGACCATGCCGCCAGGGAGTTGTCCAAACGGCTGACGCGCCATTCCCACGCCCATCATGAACTCACCCTTTCGACGCTGCACGTCCACCTGAATGAGCAAAGCTGCATGGAAGTCGCGTTGCTCAAGGGTCAAAGCGACCAGTTGAAACAGTTCGCCGCTGAAGTCACCTCGTCACGCAGCGTCCGCCACGGGCGCCTGGTGCTGATTCCTGAAGAATGAGCATAAAAAAGGCGACCGCTTGGGTCGCCTTTTCGCATGTCACGCGTCGGCTGGGAAACAGCCAGGGGGAAGAGCTTAGTGCTGCTCTTCGCCACCTTCGCCGTGTACATGGCCGTGCTCAACTTCTTCTTCGCTGGCTTCGCGTACTTCGGCGATTTCAACGTCAAAGTTGAGGTGCTGACCGGCTAGCGGATGGTTGCCGTCGACAACGACAGTGTCGCCTTCGACTTTCTTCACGGTGACCATCAGTGGGCCGCCTTGGGTCTGCGCCTGGAACTGCATGCCCGGCTCGACGCTTTCAACGCCCTGGAACGCATCGCGCGGAACTTCCTGCATCAGTTGTTCCTGAATCTCGCCGTAACCCTCTTCCGGGGCAACCTGGACGTTCAGCTTTTCGCCAGCCGCGTGTCCTTCCAGCTCTTTTTCCAGGCCAGGAATGATGTTGCCTGAACCATGGAGGTAGGTGAGGGGCTCGCGGCCTTCGGAACTGTCTAGCACTTCACCTGAATCGTTGGTCAGGGTGTAGTGGAACGCGACAACCGAGTTTTGCGCAATTTGCATTAAATAACCTTTCGGTGAGTGCATGTCCCTAACATGGTAACGCGTGAACACAGGATTGTCAGGGGGTAGAGGGGATTTTCTGCCGTCTTGCCTTTATGCAGTATTGCGCCCAGGATTTAGCAGGGCTACCCTAGCCGGACACTTTTTTCGCCGCACCTTCTACGGAGCATGACATGACCATATTTATCATCTGGTTAATCGCCCTTGTGCTGATTGGCTATTTTGTCAATCAGCGCTGGCAAACCGTGAGTGCCGGGTTGGATAAAATGTTGCCCCGGCCATTGAAGACTCATGGCGATAACCGCTGGCTTTGGGTGGGTGCCCTTGCCGTACTGGGGGCGACCACATTGGTGCGTCCGGTGGAGATCCTGCTGGTAGCTATTCTGTTGGGCATCATCGCCGCAGTGGTGTACAAATTGATCGGTTGGGCATCGAGCAAAGCGCCTCACTAAACACCCCAAGCATCAACACAACGAAAAAAAGCCCCGTCAGCGCTGGCGGGGCTTTTTTGTGCAGCGATTAGCTATTTATATCAACTAACCATCAGTAAGGGGCGACGCTTGCATTGGCCCCGTTGCCAATCAGGCGAACTTTCTGGCCCGGCTGGAACTGGCGGTCGGCGCGCTGTACGACCACTACGTCGGTACCGTCTTCCAGGCGGATTTCCATTTCCAGGGCGTCAATGCGATTGGCGCGGTCTTCAGCAGCGGTACCGGCAATAGAACCACCCAGCGCGCCGGCAACGGTGGCCAGTTGACGCCCGGAACCGCCACCGATCTGGTTACCCAGCAGACCGCCGATAATGGCACCGCCACCACCGCCGAGCAGGCCGCCGGTGCGGCTATCCGCCTGAATTTGTACCGGGCGCACCGCGGCAATGGTGCCAATCCTTACATTTTGCGTGGTCTTGGCCTGGTTACCGCTATATACATCGCCCGAGTAGCCCGCTGTGTTGGCGCAGCCAGCAAGCGTGAGAACGCTGAGAGCGGCGATAGGGAGTAAACGTTTCATGGACACCTCCGGGTGGTTGTCTTAGTGATCCCGTCTGCAACGAGAACTTTCGACCATATTATAGAACAGCGTTCGTTAACAACATACCTAAAAATGCTGATGTTGATAAGCGGTCGTTTGAAATGCTGACTATGTAAAGTAGTAATATAAGACAATGATGCAAGCTAATAGTGCAAAATGATTATGAAAAACAGTGTAGTGGTTGATTAAGAAAAGAGTGTGCAAAGCATGCAGGTGGGTATAAAAAAGCCCGGAAAGTGGAAATCTTTCCAGGCTTTGGGTCACTAGATTAGCGCCTGGCGGCCGGTGTCAGCCGAACTGGTTCATGGTGTTGTCTTTGCCGCCTGCTTTCAGCGCGGCTTCACCCTGGAAGAACTCCTTGTGGTCATCGCCGATGTTGGAGCCTGCCATGTCCTGGTGCTTGACGGTGGCAATGCCCTGGCGGATTTCTTCGCGCTGGACTTTCTTGACGTAGGCCAGCATGCCGTCGTCGCCAAAGTAGCCCTTGGCCAGGTTGTCGGTGGACAGCGCCGCCGTATGGTAGGTGGGCAGGGTGATCAGGTGATGGAAGATACCCGCCTCGCGTGCGCTGTCGCGCTGGAAGTTACGTGTCCACTCGTCGGCCAGTTGGCCAAGTTCGGTGTTGTCGTACTCGATACCCATCAGCTTATCGCGCTCGTAGGCCGAGACGTCCTTGCCTTCTTTTTCCCAGGCATCGAATACTTGCTGACGGAAGTTGAGTGTCCAGTTGAACGACGGTGAGTTGTTGTAGACCAGCTTGGCATCCGGGCAGACTTCGCGGATACGATTGACCATGGCGGCGATCTGGCCGACGTGGGGTTTTTCGGTCTCGATCCACAGCAGGTCAGCGCCGTTTTGCAGGCTGGTGATGCAGTCGAGCACCACGCGGTCTTCACCGGTACCCGGTTTGAACTGGTAGAGGCCGGAGGCGAGCCGCTTGGGCTTGACCAACTTGCCGTTCTGCTTGATGACCACGTCGCCATTGTTGATGTCGCTGGCGTTTTCGATCACGTCGCCGTCGAGGAAACTGTTGTACTGGTCGCCCAGATCGCCCGGCTCGGTGGTCACGGCGATCTTCTGGGTTAGCCCCGCCCCCAGCGAGTCGGTACGTGCCACGATCACGCCATCATCAACCCCCAGTTCCAGGAAGGCGTAGCGTACGGCGTTGATTTTGGCGATAAAGTCTTCATGGGGTACGGTGACCTTGCCGTCCTGGTGGCCGCACTGCTTCTCGTCGGATACCTGGTTTTCCAACTGGATACAGCAGGCACCCGCTTCGATGAATTTCTTGGCCAGCAGGTAAGTGGCTTCCGCGTTACCAAAACCGGCGTCGATGTCAGCGATGATCGGCACCACGTGGGTTTCGTGGTTGTCGATCTGGCTGATCAGTTCCTGCTCCTTGGACTTGTCGCCAGCCTCTTTGGCGTCGTCCAGGGCGCGGAACAGGTGGTTAAGCTCCCACGCATCGGCCTGCTTGAGAAAAGTGTAGAGCTCTTCGATCAGGTTGGCGACCGAGGTCTTTTCATGCATGGACTGGTCAGGCAGCGGGCCAAACTCTGAACGCAGCGCGGCGACCATCCAGCCTGACAGGTAGAGGTAGCTGCGCTTGGTGGTGCCGAAATGCTTTTTGATGGACAGCATTTTCTGCTGGCCGATAAAGCCGTGCCAGCAACCCAGTGACTGAGTGTACTTGCTGGTGTCGGCATCGTAGGCGGCCATGTCGTCGCGCATGATCTTGGCGGTATACCGGGCGATATCCAGACCGGTGTGGAAGCGGTTCTGGGCACGCATACGCGCGGCGTATTCGGGTTTGATGTTATCCCACTTGCCGCCTTGTGCTTCGCGTAGTTGGGCCAGTGCCTTGATCTCTTCGAGAAGTCCAGTCATGAGCTAATCCCTCCGGGGTTATGATGGCGATGCGCATGTAAGCAGTGTCTTATGCTGCACCTGCGAAGTCGCTTTCAGCATCGTTCAATTCGCTTGGCGTGTCTTTAAGAAATAAGTCTCTTAATAGAACGTCGTAAGCGGGTTTTCCGGGCAGTCCTTGCGGCACTGCAGTAAAGACACTATCCCTGAAGGGGCGGAGGGCAACAATTGACACTTGGGGGCAGGCAGCGTTGTAGCTTGACTACAGCCTGGCGACAACGCTGGGGTCTGTGTAGTGGAATTTCGTGATTAGCGGGAAAGCGGGGTCGTCACCGGTAAGCTTTTAAGGCAAAAGCATTGCTCATCCATTATGAATATCAAAAGATTATGTTAATGGAAGATTTTTCATTAAGCCCGAAGGAAGGCCCGCTGTTTGCGACCAGGCGAACAACTCCTCTGCAGGCATGGGCTTTGCTACGCCATAACCCTGCACAACGTCGCAGCCTATAAGCTTCAGCTTGTCGATATGGGCGCAGCTTTCAACGCCTTCGGCCACCACGCCTTTGCCGAAACGTTTTGCCAGATAGGTGACGCTTTCAACAATGGCAAGATCCTGGGCGCTTTCGAGCATTGTCATTACGAATGACCTATCGATCTTCACCAGATCAACGGGCAGGTTGCGAAGATAGGATAGTGACGAGTACCCGGTACCGAAGTCGTCTAACGCCACTTGCAAACCGATTTCACGCAAGCGATTGAGCATACTTGTCGCAGCCGATAAATCGTCCAGTGCTACCGACTCCAGTACTTCAATACAGATAAACTGAGGTGCCAGGCTGGGGTGTGCTGTCAATGCTTGTAAGAGAGTTTTATAGAAACTTTCACGGACTATCGACTGTGGAGTGGCGTTGATACTGACGCTGATCATCAGTCCGTCTGCGTGCCATTTCGAGAGCTGGTCAAGCGCGGCATTGAGTACCCAGGTATCAAGTGCGAGCTCAATCTCGGTACCGCTAATCTGAGGCAAAAACTGGTCGGGCATTACAAGACCGCGTTTGGGATGGTGCCACCGAATCAACGCTTCAGCACCAAGAAGCCGTTGCGATTGCGTGTCGACTTGCGGCTGGAAATGCAACTCGAATTCCCCCGCTTTGATGGCATGCGTAATATCTTCTCGCACGGCCTGCTGATCTTTCAGCTTTTGCTCATGGTCAGGATCAAAAAAAGCGAAAGTATTACCACCCTGCAGTTTTGCTTGATACATGGCCTGATCAGCATGGCGTAACAAGGTGTCTGGGTCGGCATTATCGAGCGGAAACAATGTAACCCCCATGCTTGCTTTTATCACCAGCGGGGTGGCAGTGAAGCCTTCCAGCAAAAAGCTTTCCGTCATTTGCTGCAATTGGTCGTCGCCGCTATCAACATCATGGAGCAGTAGTGCAAATTCATCGCCACCTATGCGGGCTACATCGCCTTGTGTACCGACCCTTTCGCGTAGTTTTTCTGCGATGGCTATTAGCACGTTATCAGCTGCCCGGTGGCCTAGCTGCCTGTTCAGTTGTTGGAAGTTATCAAGGTCTAGTACGCAAACAGCAAATGTGGTCTGGGGGCTGGCCTCTGATATGGCTTCGCGAATTCGGCGGAGCATCTGATGCCGGTTAGGTAACAGCGTCAGTGCATCAAAATGGCTTGCAAGGTGAAGTTCCTCTGCATGTTTTTTAAGCCGGGTAAGGTCAGAAAAAATGGCAACGTGATGGGTGATATCGCCCTTGCCATCGCGTAGCAAGAATAGTGATAAAAGCTCGGGGAGTAATTCGCCATCCTTGCGTCGGTTGACCAACTCCCCCCGCCATTTTCCCTGCTCAACCAGCGATTGCCACATATCACGATAGAATGCGCGCGTGTGCCGCCCAGAAGAAAGAAAATTCGGGTTATGGTGTAGAACTTCACGTCGCGTATAACCTGTTATTCTTTCGAAGGCGGCATTAACATCGATGATCCGGTTACATCGATCGGTGATCATGATGGCATTTTGGCTTTCAGAAAAAATTAATTCGGCAAGCTGTTCGTTTTTGGCTAGTTGACGGATGCCTTGAAATGTATCTTCCAGGATGATCGATGATGTCGAGTAGCTCTCTGCTTGGTTGGGTATCTTCATTGATTATTTCTTGGCGTTTCCATTCTGATGCTTTGCGTTTAGACGGTGCCGGCAGTTTTGCGTTTTGCGGCATCGTTTCTTCAAGCGTGTATTCCGCTTGGCTGACAAGGAGCTCAATGCACGTAAAATTTACATTTATTTCAATGTTTTAGTTTATCTAAGTCCGAAGTCGTCGACGAACAAATTTGAATCATGATCTCTATCGACCATTTGGCAAGTTTGTTTAGGAAAATAGAAAAATGGTGACCATCGCGTCATATGATCAGCCTACTGACAACAGTCATTTCTTCAACGCCTTGCTCTTTCTCTCAGAGCACCGAATAGAAAACTTGCTGTGAGCGGCTCAACTTAGCTGACTTTGCAGCGGCCCGCGCTTGGGGCCGCAAAGGGGGGAGTCAGTAATCAATCACGCGGTAAACGGCAATCAGTCATTAATTGTCGTCGAAGGTCAGCGTCATCTCGCGGTGAGGGATACCGGCATCCATGAAGGTCTCGCCATGGGCGACGAAGCCGAGCCGTTCGTAAAAGGCCAGCGCATGGAGCTGTGAGCTCAGTGCGACTTGAGGGTGGCCGACACGCTGGGCGGTGGCGATAGCGGCGGCCATCAACTGGCCACCGATGCCGGTTCCGCGTGCTTCGGCAAGCACCGCCACGCGGCCAATATGGCCATCAGGCAGGAGTCGTGCAGTGCCCACCGGGTTGCCGTCCAGATAGGCCAGGAAATGATGGCAGGCGGGGTCCTGGCCGTCCCATTCCTCGTCCTGGGGCACCTGTTGCTCGTCAATGAACACCACGCGTCGAATGAGGCTTGCGATGTCGCCCAAGGCTTGCCAGTCGCCTTCCTGAACGGTGACCGGTAGGCTGTCGCGGGGCATGCTATTCCTCGTCGTCATCGTCGTCCTGCAGCCAGCTCAGGCTGCCCGCTTTGACAAGCTGGGTGATGAGCGCTTTGGCACCTGGTAGTTCCAGCACGTCTTCATGCAGCGGTGCCGTTGACGCCAGCCGCTGAGCAAGCGCTTCTGTGCAGGTGTAGCCTTCACCGTCGACGAACAGCGTGGTGGTGCCATTCTCGGTGCGCCAGGCAAAGCGCGAGCCAGGCATATGATAGAGTGGACCATCTTCCTGTAGCTGAGCGACAAGACTTGATTCGTCCATCGGCGTATCCAACGGGACCACTTGGTCGACGTACTTGGGCTGGGTCATTGCACGGCCGAACCACTGAGCGATTTGCTGGGGATTATCCAGTGTCGACAGGATCAGTTGGCGCATGCGCTCCACCGAGACATCGTCCAGCTCGCCACTGTGGGTCGCAGGGGCCCGACCGGCGTCGCTGTAGCGCAGCGAGGCGGGTAGCTGTTCGCCCCGGTAATCGGCGTAGGAGGTGACCGCTTCATCCGCCGATGGCGCCCTGAAACCCACCGACATGGTGATGCAGTCGTCGGTCTGGCTAACCCCGTGGTGAGCCCAGCCCGGCGGCAAGTAAAGCATGTCGCCGGGCTCCAGTACCCAGTCGGAGTCTTCTTCAATCTCGAAGGTTTCCAGAATGCGTAGGTCAATGCCCTGCACAATCGGCGCGTCATCACTGGTCGGGCCGCCCAGTTGCCAACGGCGCTGGCCACTGGCTTGAAACAGGAAAACGTCGTACTGGTCGACGTGGGGACCGACGCTGCCGCCGGGCGGCGCGTAGCTGACCATGATGTCGTCCAAACGCCAGCGGGGCAGAAAGTCGAACTCATCCAGCAGGGCAGCCACCGAGGGCAGGTAGTGATCCACGGCCTGTACCAGCAGGCTCCAGTTGCGCTCCGGCAGCCGCTCGAAGGTGGCTTCGTCGAAAGGCCCGTGGGACACCTGCCATGCGCCGTCCGGGCCTTTTTCTTCTACCAGACGGGCTTCGATGCCCGGCTCGCAGGCAAGCCCTGCCAGCTCATCGGGTTCGATGGGGCTGATGTAGTCGGGTATCGCCCCGCGAATCAATAGCGGCTTTTGTTGCCAGTAGCTCGCCAGAAATTCCGCCGGGGTCAAATCGCCGAGCAGGGTCAGTGGCTTATCAGAAGGTTGCATGGTGGTATCCTAAACGAACGTGGCAGTAGAGCCGTGGTTCCAACCTAATCAGGGTAGACCTTAACTAGAGTAAAACTTAATTATAGTGCATCAAGCCGTTGGCGAATTGCTTCGGCCTGGGCTTTTGCATCGCCGATGTAGGTGGCGGGTGACATCGCCTTCAGTTCGGCTTTGGCGTCGTCGGGTAGCGCAAGCGTGTCAATGAAGGCGGCAAAGCCTGCCTGATCGATGCGTTTGCCTCGGGTCAGTTCCTTGAGTTTCTCGTAGGGCTTTTCAATCCCGAAGCGACGCATGACGGTTTGAATCGGCTCGGCGAGCACTTCCCAGCTGTTGTCCAGATCCTGAGTCAAACGCTCCGGGTTGGCTTCCAGCTTGCTGATGCCCTTGAGGCTGGCGTGGTAGCCAATCAAGCCATAAGCCAGGCCAACACCCAGGTTGCGCAATACGGTGGAGTCGGTCAAATCGCGCTGCCAGCGCGAGATCGGCAGCTTTTGCGCCAGGTGGCCGAGCACGGCATTGGCCAGGCCAAGGTTGCCTTCAGAGTTCTCAAAGTCGATGGGGTTGACCTTGTGGGGCATGGTCGACGAGCCAATTTCGCCTTCCACGGTGCGCTGTTTGAAGTAGCCCAGCGAGATATAGCCCCAGACGTCGCGGTCGAAGTCGATCAGGATGGTATTGAAGCGGCATATGGCATCGAACAGCTCGGCGATGTAGTCGTGGGGTTCGATCTGGGTGGTGTAGGGGTTGAAGCTCAGCCCCAGGCCTTCCACGAAGGTACGCGCGTTGGCTTCCCAGTCGATCTCGGGGTAGGTCGCCAGATGGGCGTTGTAGTTGCCTACCGCGCCATTGATTTTACCCAGGATCTCGACGCCTTCTACCTGCTTGAGCTGGCGCTTGAGGCGGTAGGCCACGTTGGCCATTTCCTTGCCAAGCGTTGTGGGGCTGGCCGTTTGCCCGTGGGTGCGCGACAGCATCGGCTGCCCGGCATGGGCAATGGCCAGTGCGGCGATGTCGTCGGCCACGTTATGCATGACCGGCAGCAGTGCCTGGAGGCCATCGGCCAGCATCACGCCGTAGGAAAGGTTGTTGATATCTTCGGAGGTGCAGGCAAAGTGAATGAACTCGGTGACCGCATGCAGCTCGCTGTTGCCGGTAATCTTCTCCTTGAGAAAATATTCCACCGCCTTGACGTCGTGGTTGGTCGTACGCTCGATATCCTTGATGCGCTCGGCGTCGGCCACGGAAAAATCACGGATCAAGGCTTCAAGAAACGCCGTTGCCTGGGCGGAAAGCGGCGGCACCTCGACGATCTGGTTATGCTCGGCGAGCCGCTGCAGCCAGCGAACTTCCACAATGACACGGGCGCGAATCAGGCCGAATTCGCTGAAATGTTCGCGCAGGGCGGCGGCTTTACTGGCGTAGCGGCCGTCAACGGGGGAGAGTGCAGTCAAGGCAGAAAGTTGCATGGCTTGGTTTCCAGAGGTGAAAGCAGTTAAGCGTAAAAGGCGTTATTTCAAGTCATCCAGCGCGCGACGCAGGGCCTTGCGCTGGAACATCAGTTTCCAGCGGCGACCGCCTTGCTGGTGCCACAGCAGCGCGAAGCGAATACCGGCCATCAAGCAGGCACGTACGCGCTCGGGCATCATACGGGTCTGCAGCAGCGACGGGTCGCCCTGAACGACAATGCGGGTTTTAAATGTCGAGATGGTTTCCTGATAGGCTTCGCCCAGGCTGGCGACCACGTTTTCATGGGTGGCGCCGAAGTGTTCCGCCTGGTCCTGAATATGGTTCATTTTTTGCCCCAGGGTATCCATCATCTTGCGGTTGGTGCGCAGCTTGTTCATGAGCAATAGCAGTGAGAAGCCATAGCGCAGTACCACCGGGTTGGCCTGTTCCCGGCCGACCAGCATCTCGAGGGTGTCGAGCCCCTGGCGCAGGTTGTTGGGGTGGCCGCCGTAGATCGCCTCAAAGCTTTCCGGGTTGGGGTTGCTGGTGGCTTCGATCAGCGTTTCCCAGGCGCGCGTTTCAACCTGGCCGGTGCGGGCCAGTTCGTCCACCAGACTGGCGGCCTGAAAGACCCCCGCTAGCGCAAGGGCTTGGCGCGCGGTCGGGTTTTCCGGCGCGCGGTGTATCGGCGTTGGGTTCATGCGGCTGCCTCGGTTGCCTTCCATGTGGAGTGAATCACGCCGCCGCCCAGGCAGATATCGCCGTCGTAAAGAACCAGCGACTGGCCTGGGGTAACGGCGCGTTGAGGCTCATCGAAATGCACCTCGACACTGCCATCGGGCCTGGTGATGATATCGCAGCCGCGGTCGCTCTGGCGGTAGCGGGTTTTGGCCTTGAAACGTCCCTGGGTCACCGGTGGCTCACCGGCGACCCAGTCCATCGCCTCGGTGACCAGGGCATCGCTGTAGAGCAGCGAGTGGTGCTTGCCTTGCACGGCCACCAGCACGTTGCGATCCAGGTCTTTTTCAGCGACATACCACGGGTCTTCAGAGTAGTTGGCCAGGCCGCCGATACCCAGCCCCTGACGTTGGCCCAGGGTGTAGTACATCAACCCCATGTGCTCGCCAATCACGTCGCCGTCGGGGGTTTCGATGGTGCCGGGCTGGGCAGGCAGGTACTGCTTCAGGAAATCACTGAAGCGCCGTTCGCCGATAAAGCAGATGCCTGTGGAGTCTTTCTTCTTGGCAGTCACCAGGTCGTGCTGCTCGGCCAGCGCGCGAACGGCGGGCTTCTCGAGCTCACCTACCGGAAACAGCGTGCGGGCGATGGCGGCTTCAGGCACGGCGTGCAGGAAGTAGCTCTGGTCCTTGTTGGCGTCCAGGCCTTTCAGCAGGCGCGGGCGACCTTCTCGTACCCCTTGACGAACGTAATGACCGGTGGCGATTTTGTCCGCGCCAAGCATCTCTGCGTATTCGAGAAAGACCTTGAACTTGATTTCCCGGTTGCAAAGGATGTCCGGATTGGGCGTGCGGCCCGCTTTGTACTCGGCCAGAAAGTGCTCGAAAACGTTATCCCAGTATTCGGCGGCAAAGTTGGCCGTGTGCAGCTTGATGCCCAGCTTCTCGCACACCGCCTCGGCGTCAGCGAGGTCTTCCTTCGCCGTGCAGTACTCCGTGCCGTCGTCTTCGTCCCAATTCTTCATGAACAGGCCTTCGACCTCGTAGCCTTGTTGCAACAGCAGCAAGGCTGAGACGGAGGAGTCAACGCCGCCGGACATGCCGACAATCACCTTGCCGGTGGGAGGTGTATCGGGCGTGCTTTTAGGCATCGTGGTGCCAGTGATGGATGTCATCGCCATCCTCGGTTGAGTGTGCAATCAGGCGGTGATTATACACGATGGAGCCATGGCGCTTCGAGTGGTTCACTCGCGGATAACGTTCAAGGGGTAGCCGTTACCTTGCATGGCGTCTTCGATGCGGGTGATCACCAGCGGGCTACGCAGTCGACCCGCGCTATTGAGCGCCTGAATTTCGGCAAGCGTCAGCCAGTGGGTCGCGGTGATATCGATGTCCAGCGGTGTGGCGAGGAACGTCGTGGGCGTGGCGATGAACCCATGACTGTGAAAGGTTTTCCCCTGGGGGGTATGGAAAATATAGAGCCCCAGATAGCCGGTCAGCGTGACCTGCCAGGCGGTTTCTTCGGCGACCTCGCGTAAAATAGCGGCCATGGGGCCTTCGCCCGGCTCAATGTGTCCGGCTGGTTGGTTGAATACCGTGGCCGTGCCGCCGCGGGCTTCCTCGACCATCAGGAAACGTGCGCCCCGCTGGATGACGCAGGCGCAGGTACTGTGAAGTGTGTTCGTCATGACCGCCTGCGTCCTGAAGTGGGCCGTTTGCGCTGGCTGGACGGCTTGGGCCGGGATGTGCTTCGAGGCGCATGAAGGGTTTCCCGGCGCCACTCGCCGGGCGCCAGTTCGCCAAGCTGCCAGGCGCCAATAGCGGCGCGAATGAGGCGCAGCGTGGGGAAGCCGACATGGGCGGTCATGCGTCTTACCTGACGATTGCGGCCTTCGCTGATGGTCAGCTCCAGCCAGCTGGTGGATGGGTGACGTTTGGGATCTATGGCTGGCTCGCGCGGCGCGATGTTGGGCGTTTCCATGCGACGAACCTTGGCGGGCAGCGTGGGTCCATCTTTTAATGTCACGCCGTTTTTCAGGGCCGCTAGCGCGGCATCGTCCATGCGACCTTCGACCTGGACCCAATAGGTTTTGGGTTGTTTGTGACGCGGGTGGGCAATGCGATGGATAAGGTTGCCGTCATCGCTGAGCAGCAGCAGGCCCTCGGAGTCGTAGTCGAGCCGCCCGGCCGCGTAAACGCCGGGGACTTCGATGATATCCGCAAGAGTGGCACGGCCCTGAGGGTCGGTGAACTGGGAGAGCATGCGGTAAGGTTTATGCAATAGGTAGAGGTTGCTCATCGTGGTTTGGGCCCGGCCTTGATTTGTCGACAATCGCTCATGCGGTTAACGTTCAGCGCTGGTATACTCCTGCGTGGCCGCTGGGGTCGTCACCACCACCGATCAATCACCTTGTGAAAAAAAGGAGCCACCTAAAAGGCTCCGCACGCTTCGCGGTAGGGTTGCTTGCTTAATGAACCGCTTAGCTTACGAATTAATAATCACAGCGACAGAAAAAAGAGGTTAACGCAAAAATGTCCGATACGCCGAAGATCATTTATACGCTCACCGACGAGGCGCCTGCGCTCGCGACCTATTCGTTGTTACCGATTATTGATGCCTTTACCGACTCGGCGGGCATTATCGTTGAGACGCGCGATATCTCGCTTGCCGCGCGCATACTGTCCCAGTTTCCTGACCTGTTGAGCGAAGAGCAACGCGTCAGCGACGACCTGGCCGAGCTTGGACAGCTGGCGACCACACCTGAAGCCAATATCATCAAGCTGCCCAATATCAGCGCCTCAGGCCCGCAGTTGAAAGCCACCATCAAAGAGCTTCAAGGCCAGGGGTATCCGCTACCGAATTATCCCGACGAGCCGAAAAGCGATGAGGAAGCTTCCATCAAGGCGCGTTACGACAAGGCCAAGGGCAGTGCGGTCAACCCGGTTCTGCGTGAGGGTAACTCTGACCGCCGCGCGCCCAAGTCGGTCAAGAGCTATGCACGCAAGTATCCGCATCGCATGGGGGAGTGGAGCGCCGACTCCAAATCCCATGTGGCCCATATGAGCGAGGGCGACTTCTACGAAAGCGAGCAGTCCACGGTGATCAAGCACGCCACCAAGCTCAAGATTGACCTGGCTCAGAAAGACGGCACCCACACCGTATTGAAAGAAGGCCTGGCCGTGCAGGAAGGCGAGGTCATCGACGCGGCCTGCATGAGCAGCCGCCGTCTGCGCAACTTTATCGACAGCCAGATCAAGGACGCCAAGAAAAACGACGTGCTGTTCTCGCTGCATTTAAAAGCGACCATGATGAAGGTCTCTGACCCGATCATGTTCGGTATGGTGGTAGAAGAGTTCTATAAAGATGTCCTTGAAAAGCACGCCGAGGGCCTGACGCTTGCGGGCTTCAACCCCAACAGCGGTATTGGTGATCTTTATAGTTCAATCGAAAAGCTGCCCGGCGAACAGCAGGAGGCCATCAAGGCCGATATCGAGGCGCTTTATAAAGAGCGTCCGCCCATGGCGATGGTCAACTCGCACAAGGGCATTACGAACCTTCACGTGCCCAGCGACGTGATCATCGATGCTTCGATGCCTGCCATGATCCGTGATTCGGGCAAGATGTGGAACGCCAATGACGAGCTTCAGGATGCCAAGGCAGTGATCCCGGACCGTTGCTACGCGACCATCTATCAGGCAGTCATCGAGGATTGCAAGAAAAATGGCGCTTTCGATCCGACTACCATGGGCAGCGTGCCTAATGTTGGCCTGATGGCCCAGAAAGCTGAAGAGTACGGCTCTCACGACAAGACCTTCCAGATCCCTGCTGATGGCACCGTGGTGGTCGCTGACGAAAACGGTCACACGCTGTTCCGCCACGAGGTCGAGGCGGGTGATATCTGGCGTATGTGTCAGACCAAGGACGCGCCGATCCAGGATTGGGTCAAGCTGGCGGTCACCCGTGCCCGGGAGAGCGGTGCGCCGGCGATTTTCTGGCTCGACGGCAACCGTGCCCACGATGCTCAACTGATCGAGAAAGTCGAAACCTACCTCAAGGACCATGACACCAGTGGCCTGGATATTCGCATTCTGCCACCGGTCGAGGCGATGAAAGTATCCCTTGAGCGTATCCGTAAAGGCGAGGACACGATCTCGGTCACTGGTAACGTGCTGCGTGACTATCTGACCGACCTGTTCCCGATCATGGAGCTGGGTACCAGCGCCAAGATGCTGTCCATCGTACCGCTGATGAATGGTGGTGGACTGTTCGAAACCGGTGCGGGCGGCTCGGCACCCAAGCACGTTCAGCAGTTCCTTGAAGAGAACCACTTGCGCTGGGATTCGCTGGGCGAGTTCCTGGCCCTGGCGGCGTCGCTTGAGCACCTGGGCAGCACCTTCAGCAATGCCCGTGCCACGCTGCTGGCCAATGCCCTGGACGAGGCCAATGGCAAGTTCCTGGACAGCAACAAGTCACCGTCGCGTAAGGTGGGCGAGCTGGATAACCGCGGCAGCCACTTCTACCTGGCGCTATACTGGGCAGAGGCACTGGCCGCTCAGGATGATGATGCCGAGATGAAAACGCTGTTTGCGCGTCTGGCGGAAACGCTGAAAGCCAATGAGGCGACTATCGTCGACGAGCTCAATAGCGTTCAGGGCCAGCCAGTGGATATTGACGGCTACTTCCGCCCCAGCGGTGAGCTGGCAAGTCAGGCCATGCGTCCCAGCGAGACGCTGAACAACGCCCTGTCGATGGTCGCAGCCGACTGACGCATCAGGCCGCCGTTGCGTAAAGCCCTCGCCCGCTCGTCGGGCGGGGGTTTTTTGTCCGGCCTAGTGTGATAATTTTGATATTTCCATGAACCCTTGCTGATTGCGCACGTCTTATACATAGCACACCATGTATTTACGATGTTGCCCGTCAGCCGAGAGATGAAAAACCTTGCTGCTTATGTCCCACACTAACAGTTCATACCCGGGCGCGACTTCGCTTGAAGCGGGCATGACACGCCCCGATATGCCTGATTATGACGACGACCTGACGGTGCAGTCTGCCGAGCCTGAGTTGGCTCAGCCGCCACTTTTCAAGGTGGTGCTACATAACGACGACTTCACGCCGATGGAGTTTGTTATCGAAGTGCTGCAAGGCTTCTTTAACATGGATAGTGAAAAAGCCGTTCAGGTGATGTTGGCGGTGCACACCCAGGGCAAGGCGACCTGCGGGGTGTTCACCCGAGACATTGCTGAAACCAAAAGTTACCAAGTGAACGAATACGCCCAGGAGTGCGAGCATCCTTTAATGAGCGATATTGAAGCCGCCGATTGAGAACGTTGAAAAAAATCGGTAGGTGGGCTTGCAACTGTACGATTTGTACCCGATGTTGAAGGTGCCGGTCGATTAAACTGATCCGACGCAAGCCTAGTTGGCACTATGCCCTAGGATGTAGCGAAAAGGGGACTGCCATGCTGAGCAAAGAACTTGAACTGACCCTGAACACGGCCTTTACCGTGGCACGCTCCAAGCGCCACGAGTTCATGACCGTCGAGCATCTACTGCTGGCGCTGTTGGACAACGCCTCGGCGATGGATGTGTTGAAGGCCTGTGGGGCAAACCTCGACAAGCTGCGGTCCGATTTGCAGGACTTCATCAATTCGACCACGCCGCTGATTCCTGAAGGCCAGGGCGACCGCGAAACCCAGCCCACCTTAGGCTTTCAGCGAGTACTGCAGCGGGCCGTGTTCCACGTGCAGTCCTCCGGGAAAAGTGAAGTGACCGGTGCCAATGTGCTGGTGGCAATCTTTTCCGAGCAGGAAAGTCAGGCCGTCTACTTCCTCAAGCAGCAGAATGTGGCTCGGGTGGATGCAGTCAATTACATCGCGCATGGCATTTCGAAAGTGTCGGGTCACGGCCCCTCGCCATCGCCTTCCCAGCAGGAAGGTGAAGAGGCCGAGGAAGGCAGCACCGAAGGGGCTGCTCATCCGCTTACTGGCTACGCCACCAACCTCAACGAGCAAGCGCGTCTGGGCAAGATCGATCCCCTGATCGGCCGCGACCACGAACTCGAACGCGTGGTGCAGATTCTGGCACGGCGCCGTAAGAATAACCCGCTACTGGTAGGCGAAGCCGGCGTGGGTAAAACGGCGGTTGCCGAAGGCCTGGCCAAGCGTATCGTCGAAGAAGATGTCCCGGAAGTGATTGCTGATGCCGTGGTGTACTCGCTGGATATGGGCGCGTTGCTGGCAGGTACCAAATACCGCGGCGACTTCGAGAAGCGGCTGAAGAGCCTGCTGGCTGAGTTACGCAAACAGCCCAATGCCGTTCTGTTCATCGACGAGATCCACACCGTGATCGGCGCAGGGGCTGCGTCGGGCGGTGTGATGGATGCATCCAATCTGCTCAAGCCGTTGCTTTCCTCGGGCGAGTTGCGCTGCATTGGTTCGACCACTTTCCAGGAATACCGCGGTATCTTCGAGAAAGATCGTGCCTTGGCGCGCCGCTTCCAGAAAGTCGACGTCATGGCACCGTCGGTGGAAGACACCATCAAGATTCTGCAGGGGCTGCGGTCACGGTTCGAGGAGCACCATGCTCTCAAGTACACCGATGGGGCGCTTGAAAGCGCGGCCCGCCTGGCAGACCGTTACATCAATGATCGCTACCTTCCGGACAAGGCCATCGACGTGATTGATGAAGCCGGGGCGCACCAGCGCCTACTGCCGGAAGAGGTGCGTGTCGATACCATTGATGTGGAACAGGTTGAGGCAGTGGTTGCGTCGATTGCCCGGATTCCGCCGAAGAGCGTGTCCAGTTCGGATCGCAAGCTGCTTGAAAAGCTTGACCGCGACCTGAAAATGCTGGTGTTTGGACAGGATGAGGCCATCGATACCCTGTCCGCCGCCATCAAGCTGTCTCGCGCCGGACTGAAGTCGCCTGACAAGCCGGTAGGCAGCTTCCTGTTCGCCGGTCCGACCGGGGTGGGTAAAACCGAGGTGGCCAAGCAGCTCTCGCATATCATGGGGATCGAGCTTGTGCGCTTTGATATGTCGGAGTACATGGAACGGCACACCGTGTCCCGGCTGATCGGGGCACCCCCGGGGTATGTGGGCTACGACCAGGGTGGCCTGTTGACCGAGGCGGTGACTAAACAGCCCCACTGCGTACTGCTGCTGGATGAAATCGAGAAAGCGCACCCGGAAGTCTTCAACCTGCTGCTGCAGGTGATGGACCACGGTCGCCTGACCGATAACAACGGCCGCGAAGCCGACTTCCGCCACGTCATCCTGATCATGACCTCCAACGCCGGGGCAGAGCAGGCGGCACGGCGCTCGATCGGGTTCCAAAGCCAGGATCACTCGACCGATGCAATGGAAGTCATTCGTCGCACCTTCTCGCCAGAGTTCCGCAACCGTCTGGACGGCATCATTCAGTTCCATTCGCTGCCAACGTCAGTTGTGCGCAACGTGGTCGACAAGTTCCTGATCGAGCTGCAAGCGCAGCTGGATGAGAAGCGTGTTCAACTGGAAGTCGACGATATGGCCCGCGATTGGCTGGCGGAACTGGGGTACGACCCGGACATGGGCGCGCGCCCGATGGCACGGCTGATTCAGGAGAAACTCAAAAAGCCGCTGGCAGAGATGATCCTGTTTGGCGAGCTTGCCGATCAGGGGGGTATCGTGCACGTCAGCCTGGAAGAAGGCGAGCTGCGCTTATCCACCGAGTCGGAAATGGCCGATGCGCCCTAGCGGGCGCGCAGGTTGAGACAAACAACGCAGCGCCCTGTCATTGACGGGGCGTTGTTGTTTGGGTCGAGCGGGCATCAAAGCTGGGTGACGGGCAGGGTGCTGTGACACCTGCTGGGCGCCTTAGCGCGAACGGTAGACGATACGGCCTTTGGACAGATCGTAAGGCGTCAGCTCAACCTTGACTTTATCGCCGGTCAGGATGCGGATGTAGTTTTTACGCATTTTTCCGGAGATATGCGCTGTGACGACGTGACCGTTTTCCAGCTCAACACGGAACATGGTGTTGGGTAGGGTATCGACAATAACGCCATCCATTTCAATATGATCTTCGCGTGCCATATAGGCAATTCCTCACTTAATTTAACGTAATGGGTATGCTCAAAACGACTGGGCATTGGGCAGTGTTTTTAGCCACCACCTCGGATAGCGCTATATTGTGCCGCAAGGCTGCCGTCAAGGCAAAAAAGCGTGGCTAATTACCGAATTAATTCTCGCCATTGGCGACCATCAAGTACCTCAAGCGGCGTAAAATTCTGCTTGTAACGCATTTTTCGGCACGCTTCTATCCAGTAACCGAGGTACAGGTGGGGTAGCCCCTTGTCATGGGTCAATTCGATAAGCCGTAAAATGGCCAGGGTGCCCAGCGAGCGCTTGTCGAGGCTTTCATCGACGCTAAAGAAGGTATAGATGGCCGAGAGGCCGTGTTCAAGCTCATCGAAGGCGGCCACGCCAATCAGCCTGTCCCCCAGGTAAAGCTCCATCAATTGCGCATAGGGCTCGTCCAGGGTCAAAAACGTCCGGTACTGTTCGCGGCTGGGAGGGTACATATCGCCATCGGCGTGGCGATGATTGATATAGTCGGCGTAGAGCGCGTAGTGGCGTGTATCAAAGTACGCCGGGGTAATGTGCGTGGTGATGTCCTCATTGCGCCGGCTGATTCGCCGCTGGGTACGATTCGGTGCAAAATGCGCCACAGGCACGCGCACGGAGCGGCAGGCGTTACAGCCTTCGCAGTGCGGACGGTATAAATGGCGACCGCTGCGCCGAAACCCGAGCAATGAAAGCGAGTCGTAAACGCCAGGCATGGGCGATTCCTGAGGGTCCAGAAACAGCGTGGTGGCTTCCTGGTCGGGCAGGTAGCTACAGGCATGCGGCACTGTCAAAAAGAAGCGCAGGTCGCGAACGAGCCGACGGGGAGCGTTGCTGCTCACAATTTGCCTCCTGATGGGGTTAACGTTGTCGCCGCTAGCCTGTCAACATGGCTGGAAAACTAGCGTCCAATGGCGGCCAACCACGGAGAGGGCGGTACGACGGGCACACTCTCCGGTGAGGCTGAGAAACTAAAATCAGTCTCTGGCAACCACTTCTCAAGATAGCTGATGAATGTCGCCCGGGCGACTGTTGTTGCGCCCAGGCTTGCCAGGTGGGGCGTATGCATCTGACAGTCGATGAGCTTGCCGCCGCGTTCGCGCATGGCACTGGCGAGATGAGCCAGGGCCACCTTGGAGGCATCCGGAACCTGGGAAAACATGGACTCGCCGAAAAACATCGGGCCCATGGCAATACCGTAAAGACCACCTACCAGGCGTTGATGCTGGTGCACTTCAATGCTGTGGGCGATGCCATTGGCCTGAAGCTGACAGTAGGCATGAACCATGTCATCGGTGATCCAGGTGCCCGGTTCGTCGCCCCTGGGGGCGGCACAGGCGTCGATCACCTGCTCGAAATGTTGATCGACGGTAATCTCAAAGCCCGCATTACGCAGCTTTTTTGTTAAGCTGCGGCGCTGCTTAAAGTGTTCCGGTAGGAGTATCATGCGGGGATCGGGGCTCCACCACAGGATGGGGTCGTTGTCGCTGAACCAGGGGAAGATGCCGCGCCGATAGGCCTCCACCAGCCAGCCGGGGGTTAATTCGCCGCCTGCCGCGAGCAGGCCGTTAGGCGAGTCCAACGCCGAGGTGACGGCAGGGAAGTGAGGCATTGGCGAAGATAGCCAAGGTAACATTGAGTGCTCCGGTCGGTAACGACAGTAACAAGTCCGCATCGAGAGGCCCTGTGACGGCAGCAGGATGCTCGGTATGATACAAACTCGCAAGTGGATTAACGGCGCCAATGGGTGCAAAAGGGAGAGTCGCTTGAAAGTGAATAAAGCGGTCGACAAGCGAACACAGCGTAACACGCGCCAAAGTGGGTCTTCTGCGCGGGTTAATGCCGCCAAGGACAAAGCGCGTCGGTTTGGGTTACGCCTGCAAGGGGCTGCGCGGGATGGCGTGGTCGTGGCGTTGTTGGCGGTATGTACGTTTTTATTACTGGCACTGTTTAGCTATTCGTCATCGGATCCTGGCTGGTTGTCCGAGGGTCCGGAAACCGCCGTCAGCAACTGGATGGGCCCGGTAGGCGCATGGCTTGCCGATGTGCTCTATTCGCTGCTGGGTGCCAGCGCCCTTTGGTGGCCTGGCATGGTGGGCTATCTGGCCTGGTGGCTGGTGCGTTCCCGACAGGTGCGCTTCGAGCTGGACCCGGTTGCCGTGGCGGTGCGCGCCGGTGGCCTGATGCTGTTGATGTTCGGCACCACCATGCTTGGTGCTCTGCATTTTTATAACCCTGAAAGCCCGCTGCCTTATGCCTCGGGGGGAATTCTTGGTGAAGGCCTGGTCGGCGCATTACGCCCGCTGGTTAGCAGTGGCGGCGTGGGGCTGATTGCCGCCGCGCTTATCTTGAGTGGTTTTCCGCTCTTCAGTGGGATGTCGTGGCTACAGGTTGCCGACGAAGTGGGCCGGCGTCTCTGCCGCCTGGGGGGCTGGTGGTCAGCACGCCGTCAGGCGCGTCGAGAGGCCCGGCGTGCCCGCGCCAAGCAGCGCGCAGCAGCGCGGCCCGCGGCGGAGCCCGCGCAGCGCTCGCCATTGGCAGAGCAGGATACTGAGAGCAGCGTCGGTAAGAAACGCCGTGAGCCCGCCGTATCCGCGCCTTCGGCGGAAGACGACTCAACGGAACGTGATAACGTGACGGATACGTCGATTCCCTGGACCGCCGCTGCGCGAACGCCGTCTGCCACGGCTTTCAAGGCGGAACCCCAACCACGGTCAGCGACTGAAGAGAGCTCAACTGATAGCGCTACACAGACGCCCATGAAGCCTGAAACCGCTGCGACGGCACCCTCGCTGAGTGAGACGCCGACCGTTGAGTCTTCGGCTGATCGCCAGGGGAGCCACCTGGACGAACCATTGACGCCGTCCTCCAGTGAGGACGAGGCCAGCGAGTCGTTTCCGTTGCACGCCTCGCGCCGCGATGCTGAGGCTGAACCGTCATCTAACTCGCCGCTGTCAGCCGCCGATGACGAACCCGCGTCGCCACCATTGGCGGGCGCCCCGGCATCCGAACAGCCTCGGCCGCTGACAGCCGAACGGACCAAAGAGCGCGTGCCTGAAGTCGTGCCCGAGCCGGTTTGGGACGATGATGATGAAGAGCTCGCGTCACAACCAACGGTATCGACACCAGCCCCTGCGCGTAGTGAGCCGACCTTCAGCCCGGACGACGCCGCCGAGGCAGAGGAATCCGATAATGGGCCGACGCTGTGGACCGTTGAGCATCTGCAGAACCAGCGTCCCAGCTTCGATCATATCCCTGACCCTGAAGGTGATGTGCCGAGCTTGCGCCTGCTGACGCCGGCGGAGCCTCACCAGCCCAACTACACCGACCAGCAGCTCGCCGATATGGCCGAGCTTCTGGAAGTGCGGCTGCGCGAGTATGGTGTGAAGGCCGAGGTGGTCGATACTTGGCCGGGGCCGGTGATTACGCGCTTTGAAATCAAGCCGGCTGCCGGTGTGAAAGTTTCCAAGATCAGCAATCTGGCCAAGGATTTGGCGCGTTCGTTGATGGTCAAGAGCGTTCGCGTGGTCGAGGTGATTCCCGGGCGCCCGACGGTGGGTATCGAGATTCCCAACCCTCACCGGGCAATGATCCGGCTCCGCGAGGTGATCGATTCCGACCGTTATCAACAGGAAAAATCACCGCTGACCATGGCCTTGGGGCAGGATATCGGCGGTGGCCCTGTCGTGGCCAACCTTGGCAAAATGCCACATTTGCTGGTGGCCGGTACGACCGGGTCGGGCAAATCGGTGGGCGTCAACGCGATGCTGATTTCGATGCTGCTCAAGGCCACGCCGGATGAGCTGAAACTGATCATGGTCGACCCCAAGATGCTGGAGCTATCGGTCTACGATGGTATTCCTCACTTGCTGGCGCCGGTGGTCACCGACATGAAAGAAGCGGCCAATAGCCTGCGCTGGTGCGTAGCCGAAATGGAGCGCCGCTATAAGCTGATGGCGGCCATGGGGGTGCGTAATATCGCGGGCTTCAACGCCCGTCTGGACGAAGCCGAGCGCGCTGGTGCCCAGGTGGCGGATCCGCTTTGGGAGCCGCAACCCTGGGAAATGCACCAGACGCCGCCGATACTTGAGAAGCTGCCCTACATCGTGGTGGTGATCGACGAATTTGCTGACATGTTCATGATTGTGGGCAAAAAAGTCGAAGAGCTCATCGCCCGTCTGGCGCAGAAAGCCCGCGCGGCGGGCATCCATCTGATACTCGCCACCCAGCGCCCGTCAGTGGACGTGGTCACAGGTCTGATCAAGGCCAATATCCCCTCGCGGATGGCCTTCCAGGTCTCGTCGCGGATCGATTCACGCACCATCCTGGACCAGGGCGGCGCGGAGAGCCTGCTGGGGCATGGCGACATGCTCTACCTGCCTGCCGGGTCAGGCCCGCCCAATCGCATCCACGGGGCCTTTGTCGACGACGATGAAGTTCATCGCGTCGTCGAGGATTTGAAACGCCGCGGTGAGCCTGAGTATATCGAGGAGATCCTGTCGGGCGGCGTATCAGCGGATGCATTGACCGGCCTGGAAGCCGAGGGTGGCGACAGCGACGATGCCGAGCAGGATGCGCTGTACGATGAAGCCGTGCAGTTCGTGACGCAAACGCGCAAAGCGTCGATTTCTGCCGTGCAGCGGCGCTTTAAAATTGGCTATAACCGTGCGGCCCGCCTGGTGGAAGCCATGGAGGGCGCGGGCGTGGTGTCGTCGATGGGTACCAACGGTGCCCGCGAAGTCCTGGCGCCGCCACCGGTGGGCCAGTAGCCCGCACGTCAAACGTGCAATAAGCGTGAAAGTCCGGCGAGCGGTGAAACTTGGGCGCCGGACGAGCGTCTTAATGGCTAATCGAGTGGTTCGGCTGATCCACTGTTATGTTTATCTGGCAAGGTTGCCTAGGGAGATCGCATGCGCGATACGCAAACTCGACGTCCTTCATCGTTAGCACTGGCTGCCAGCGCGCTGGGGTTAACACTTACAGCGCCGTTGGCCTTGGCCAATGAGGCGGCAGAGCGATTGACTGAACGCCTCGACCCGCTGCAAAGCTATCAGGCTTCGTTCGAGCAACGGATTCTTGATGGCAGCGGCGAGCGGTTACAGGACGCGCGGGGCGAAATGTGGTTGTCCCGCCCCGGCCTGTTGCGCTGGGAAGTCGAAGCCCCTTATACGCAAACCGTGGTATCCGACGGTGACGATGTCTATCTCTACGACCCTGACCTTGAACAAGTGACCGTTCAGGCACTGGATGAGCGCGTTACCCACACACCCGCGCTGTTGCTTTCAGGCCAGGTCAGTGAGCTGACGGAAAGCTACGATGTCGAATATGAACAAGACAGCGGCGATGACGTCTTTACCCTGGTGCCTACCTCGGTAGACACCTTGTTCGAGCAGCTACAGATGGTCTTTGACGGTGATATGCTCACCGAGCTGTGGATGACCGACAGCACCGGCCAGCGCACGTCGATTACCTTCAGCAACGCCGAGCGCAATGGCTATATCGATGACGAGCGTTTCGAATTCGACATCCCTGACGGCATTGATGTGATCCGCGAAGACCAGCGCTAGCCTCCATTGACTTCTGAATAGAGGCCGATCAGGCATCCGGTGCCTGATCGGCCTCTTTGTCTTGTGCGTCGCGCCAGGCCATGATCTCGGCAAAGCGCTTTTCCTGGCCGAATCCGCTGGGTTGGTAAAACGTCTGTCTGGGTAGCTCGTCCGGCCAGCAGTCGTGAGCACTGCCGGCCGGGTAGCCGTCTTTTTCATTGTGAGCGTAACGGTAGCCTTTGCCATGGCCGAGCTGCTCCATCAGCTTGGTGGGCGCGTTTCGCAGGTAGGTCGGCACCTCAACTTGGGGCTGTTGGCGGACGAACTGCTGGGCTTTGTTCCAGGCCTGGTCAATGCGATTGCTTTTGGGTGCCACCGCGAGGTGTATGGCCGCGTGGGCGATCGCCCGCTGGCCTTCGTAGTCGCCCAGGCGTAGATAAGCATCCCAGGCGGCGATAACCAGTGGCAGCGCGCGAGGGTCGGCGTTGCCCACGTCCTCAGAGGCAATGGCGCTGAGCCTTCTCACCACATCAAGTGGATCGCCGCCGCCCTGAATGAAGCGCGCCATATACAGCAGAGCAGCATCGGGCCGCGATGAGCGCACCGATTTGTGGATCGCCGAGAGCAGGTCATAATAGGCGTCGCCCTGCTTGTCGAAGGCGCTGGCCTGATGGCCAATCACATCATTGAGTACACTCTCGGGAAGCCTTTCGCGGCCTGCCTCGTGCAGGGTGAAGTCGCAGGCGGTTTCCAGTAGGCCTAATGCGCGGCGGGCATCCCCGGCGCTGGCGTGGGCCAGGGCGGTCAAGACTGAAGGTTCCACCTCGATGGCGCGCTTACCCAACCCGCGCTCGGGGTCCTCCAGCGCCTGGCGCATCACGCTGATCAACTCGTCTTGGGTAAGCGATTTCAAGACGTAAACCCGTGCCCGGGAGAGCAGTGCCGAGTTGACTTCAAAGGACGGGTTTTCGGTCGTTGCACCAATCAGGGTCAAAAGCCCGGACTCCACGTGGGGAAGCAGGGCATCCTGCTGACTCTTGTTCAATCGGTGAATTTCATCTAAAAATAAAATCGTCGGTGAGTTGATCTGTTGGGCGCGATCGACAACCAGACGAATATCCTTCACACCTGCCATGACAGCGCTGAGCTGCTCAAGATGGGCATTTGACGCATGCGCGAGCAGTTCCGCCAGCGTGGTTTTTCCGACCCCCGGCGGTCCCCAAAGAATCATCGAGCGGACAACCCCCGACTCTGCCATGCGTCGAAGCGGTTTATCCGGGCCGACGAGGGCTTGCTGGCCGATAAAGTCTTTAAGCAGGCGCGGCCGCATCCGGTAGGCTAATGGGGCATCGTCGGCTGGGGTTTCGCGGCTGAAAAGATCCATGGAAGCTCCGTTTATCGCTGACCCATCTGTTGGGTTTGTTATCTTAAGGTGTATGGTAAAGCATGTCTGCTCAGACTACCTTTGGCGTAAGACGATAAAGGAGACGGCCCAATGTTAAACCAACTGCGTTCGGATCATGCCAACATGGCAAGGATGCTGCACGTCCTGCAGCTCAAGCAAAAGACGCTGGCTCAGGGCGAACGTCCCAACTTTCAACTCATGCGCGAGGTGGTGGATTACATCTTGTCCTATATGGACGGCTTTGCCGTGCCGTTGGAGCGGATCTGCGTCGAACGCCTGGGTAAGGTGGCGCCCGAATACTCGTCCCTCACCGAGAAAATGGCCGAGGATTATCGGCAACTGACGCCTCGTCTGCAGCAGCTATCCAATGATATCGATATGATTCTGATGGATAACGTGCTGCCGATGGATAGGTTTGCCGACGATTTGAAAGCCTACCTGGACGCCCATCGGGCCTACTTGCGTCACGAGCGTGAGGAGCTGTTTCCGTTAATCGACAAGCACTTCAGCGAAGATGACATGGAAGCGTTGCGCCAGTCGTTGCCGGCTGAGGCTCAACAATCGCTTGAGCGTCTGCAGCTGGCGTACCCGGAACTTTATGCCGAGCTGCGCGGCGCCGATGTGCCCAACGTGTAAGTTTGTCTATTGACCGGGCTGACGATGGCTTATCAGCTACCGCGTGCGTGTTAAACTAGGCGCCTTGATGAAACGCAGACTGGGTCAATAGGCAGGGGCGATAGTGGGCATAAGCATCGGCTGTAGCGTGAAAGGATGAGCCAGGGGCCTGTTCTTATATTTGATTCCGGCGTGGGCGGGCTTTCGGTAGCGGCAGCGCTACGACAGCACTACCCCCACGCCGGTTTTTGTTATGCCTGCGACAACGCATGGCTGCCTTATGGCCTGCGTGACGACGCCACGCTTGCCGACCGCATTGTGGCCGTTTGCCTGGCGGCCGTGGCGGCCTGCCAGCCCAGCGTACTGGTCGTCGCCTGCAATACCGCCAGCACCCTGGCCCTTGAAAGGCTGCGCTGGCATTTGACGATTCCCGTAGTGGGTACGGTACCGGCGATCAAGCCGGCGGCGGCGCTCAGCCAGACCCGCCATATCGCGCTGCTGGCCACCAGGGCCACCGTCGGTCGTCCCTACACCCAGGCATTGATCGACCGCTTTGCCAGCGACTGCGTGGTGACCAGGGTCGCAGCAGATGCTCTGGTGAGCGAAGCCGAAGCTTGGCTGGCAGGTCATCCCCCCGATGAAGCGCGCCTCCAAGCAGCGATGGCGCCGCTCTGGCAGGCCGCTCAGCCAGATTTCACCGCGCCCGTCCCGCCTACGTCTGGGCCGCATGCCCCCGCGTTGGATACGATTGTGCTGGGCTGCACGCATTTCCCTCTCTTGAAACCCTGGTTGGTCGAGCTTGCCCCTGTGCCGCTCAACTGGGTCGATTCCGGCGATGCCATCGCCCGGCGCGTCGGCCAGGTGGCGGGGACGCTGTTAACGAGTGCGGCGGACGGACGTTGCTTTACCACGGCTCCGGCCCCGCATTTAACGGATGGTCTGTCACGCTATGGTTTTCACCCCGCGCAGCCCTTAACCCTTGCGCCTTGATGTTCACAAATATTGTTTACGAATATAAAAAGGAGCCGCTTTGGCTATTCCCGACGTTGACCCCGAACGCTATGCCGAGCAACTCGCCGACAAGCAGGCCTATGTCGAACGCCTTTTTGCGTCCTTCGAGCCGCCGACCCTGGAGGTGTTTGCCTCGCCGCCCAGCCACTATCGCCAGCGCTGTGAGTTTCGTATCTGGCATGAGGGCGATGATCTTTTCTACGCCATGTTCGAAGTCACCCCGGGGAATCCCAAGAGCAAGCGCGTTATCCGGCTCGATCAGTTCCCGGTGGCCAGCGAGGCGATCAACCGGTTGATGCCGCGGTTACGCGACGCCTTTCTGGCAAGCGATGAGCTGCGCCGTCGACTGTTCCAGGTCGAGTTTTTAACCACACTCTCCGGCGAGGCGCTGGTGACGCTGATCTATCACCGTCCGCTGGGCGATGACTGGGAAGCCGAGGCACGCGCGTTAGAGGCAGAACTGGGCATCATGATCATTGGTCGTTCGCGCAAGCAACGCCTTGTGCTTACCCAGGATCACGTCTGGGAGCGCCTGGAAGTGAAGGGCCGCACGCTGCATTACCAGCAGGTCGAGAACAGCTTTACCCAACCCAATGCGCATATCTGCCAGGCGATGCTGGGATGGGCCTGCGACGTGACAGCGGGGCGCGAGCAAGAGGATTTAGTCGAGCTATACTGCGGTAACGGTAACTTTACCATTGCCCTGGCAAAGAACTTCCGCCGCGTGCTGGCCACCGAAATCTCGCGCACCTCGGTGGCCAGTGCCAACGTCAATCTGGCTGCCAATGGCGTGACCAATGCTCAGGTGACGCGGATGTCGGCTGAAGATTTCGCCCTGGCACTGAAAGGTGACAAAAGCGGCCGACGTGTAGCGGAAATGGCGCTAGACACATATGACTTCTCGACGGTGTTGGTGGACCCGCCACGGGCCGGGCTTGATGAGCAAAGTTGCCAGCAGATCAGCGAATACGCCCAAATCGTCTATATTTCATGCAACCCGGTAACACTTGCTGACAACCTGGCTCAGCTTATGCAAACCCACAAGATTGAACGCTTTGCGTTGTTTGACCAGTTTCCGTTTACCGACCATTGTGAATGTGGGGTATGGCTTACGCGGCGCTCATCACCATGATGATACCCATGCTGGTGATGCGTAAGTGGTATGCGCTATGAGCAACCGTGTAGGTGACTAGGGCGATGCCTGCGGGTAGCGTAAGCTAACTGGAATGATGGCCTAAAGGCCTATTGTCCTTCGTTTTTTTGGCCAGGTGATGGCCCCGGCAGTAGAGGTGATGGATGCATTACGTTGCGATTGAAGAAAGTCGGCAAGATTTGTTGAAGCAGCTACAGGAACGTCTGCACGATCGCTTGGAGCCGACCCGCGCCGAGGCCATTGATGCCTTCGCGCGTCACTTCTACGCGACGGTGCCCGTTGAAGACCTGATTGACCGTCGCCTGGATGACCTTTACGGGGCGACACTGTCGATTTGGCAATTCCTTCAGCACCACGATCCTCAAAGCCCCAAAGTGCGTGTGTTCAACCCCGATTTCGAAGAGCACGGCTGGCAGTCGACCCATACCTTTGTGGCGGTGCTTCACGAGGATATGCCGTTCCTGGTCGACTCGGTGCGGATCGAGCTCAATCGTCGCGGTTTAACGGTGCATGCCATTCAAAATGCGGTGTTAGCGGTGAGCCGTGATGCCCAGCATCAGTTGCAAGCGCTTGGTTCACCCCGCGATGCCCAGGCACCCGAGGCGCGCGAATCGCTGGTGGTGATCGAAGTTGATCGCCACACCGACCCGGAACTGTTGGGCACAATCGAGCACAATCTTCACGAGGTGCTGCGCGATGTGCGTACCGCCGTGGGTGATTTTGATGCCATGTGCGAGCAAATTCGCAGTTCGATTCAGGAGATCGAGAAAAACTGCCCGCCGCAAATCGACCCTGACGACCATGAAGAGGCGATTGCCTTTCTGGAATGGCTGCTCAAGGATAACTTTACCTTTCTCGGCTACGATGAGTACCTGCTCGAAGATGGTGAGCTGACCCGGGATCCTGACAGCGTGCTGGGGGTTTTCCGTCTGGATCAACCCCGCTATTGCGAGCGGATCCGTACCGAAGAAGGTATCGGCGACGACGATAACTACGTGTTGGTGCCGCAGTTGCTGTCGTTTGCCAAGAGCGCTCATCACTCGCGGGTTCATCGCCCCACCTATCCCGATTACATCACTGTCGACCGTTACGACGACGACGGCAATGTCATTGGCGAGCGGCGTTTCTTCGGCCTGTTCACTGCCACGGTGTATAACGAGTCGCCGCGCAATATTCCCTTGCTGCGCCGCAAGCTCAAGGCCGTCATGGATATCGCCGGGTTCAACCCGCAGGGGCATAACGGCAAGCAGTTGCTTCAGGTGCTGGAAGTTTATCCCCGCGATGACCTGTTCCAGATGAGCACCGAGGCGCTGGCCAGTACGGCGTTGGGCATTCTGGATATTCGCGAACGCCGTCAGGTGCGGCTGTTCATACGCGCCGATGTCAGCGGCAAGTTCTATTCGTGCCTGGTCTTCGTGCCGCGGGACGTGTTTTCCACTGATTTGCGTCAACGCATTCAACACCTGCTCTGCGACGAGTTGGACGCCCGCTTCGGCGACTTCAACACGTACCTGTCGGAGTCGGTACTCGCGCGTATCCAACTGATTTTGCGCTTCAATGGTGATGCACCCAGCCAATACGACCTGAAACGCCTGGAAAATAAAGTTGCGCGCCTGGCACGCAGCTGGCGCGATGATTTGCAGGCGGCGATGATCGAGGGGTTCGGCGAAGAGCAAGCCAATAACCTCATGGAACAATTCCAAGAGGCGTTTTCTGCCAGCTATCGCGAAGACTTTACCGCGCGTACGGCGGTCTTCGACGTCCAGCATCTGCTGACGCTGGATAGCGAAAACGACCTGGCGCTTTCTCTCTACCGGCCGTTGGAAGAGCAGAGCGGTGGCGTGAATTTGAAGCTGTTCCATCGGGCGTCGCAGATTCCGCTGTCGGATGTGCTGCCGATGATGGAAAACCTTGGCCTGCGGGTCATTGGTGAACGTCCCTATGATATCAACAGCCCTCAGCAGCGCTACTGGATCCACGATTTTGAGCTGGAGCACAGCGGCGCCGAAATGAGCCTGTCGGAAATGCGCGAAACGTTCAGCGAAGCGTTCAAGCGCATTTGGGTGGGCGAAGCCGATAACGACGCATTCAACCGCTTGATCATCGGTGCAGGCCTGGACTGGCGGGAAGTGGCCATGCTCCGGGGCTATGCCCGTTATCTGAAGCAGATTCGCTTTGGCATGTCCCAGGATTATATCGCCACCACGCTGGCAAACTATCCCGTGATTACCCAGACGCTGGTCGAGCTTTTCCAGCAGCGCTTCGACCCAGGTCTGGATGAGCACGACACCAGCGACTGCATAGCGCGTATCAATGAGCACCTTGAGGCGGTTGCCAGTCTTAATGACGATCAACTGCTGCGCCGCTTCATGGAGCTTATCCAGGCGACGTTGCGCACCAACTACTACCAGCAAACCGAGAATGGCCGAGCCAAGGACTACATTGCCTACAAGCTTGAGCCTTCCAAGGTCACCGGGATGCCCAAGCCGCGCCCGATGTTTGAGATCTTTGTTTGCTCGCCACGGGTCGAGGGGGTGCACCTGCGCGGCGGCAAGGTAGCCCGGGGCGGGCTGCGTTGGTCCGACCGTCACGAAGATTTCCGCACTGAAGTGCTCGGGCTTGTGAAAGCACAGCAGGTCAAAAACGCCGTGATCGTGCCTGTCGGCGCGAAAGGCGGCTTCGTCTGCAAGCGGATGCCGGAGAATGCCGACCGCGAGACCCAGCAAAAAGAAGGCATTGCCTGCTATCAGCTGTTTATCCGTGCGTTGCTGGATGTCACCGATAATCTTGTGATGGGCGATGTCGTGCCGCCACAACACGTGGTTCGCCACGATGAAGATGACGCTTACCTGGTGGTTGCCGCGGATAAGGGCACGGCAACCTTTTCGGATATTGCCAACGAAATCTCGCTTGAATACGGCCACTGGCTGGGAGATGCCTTCGCGTCTGGCGGTGCCAACGGCTATGATCACAAGAAAATGGGGATCACTGCACGCGGGGCCTGGGAATCGGTCAAGCGTCACTTTAAGAACCTGGATATCGACACCCAGCGTGATGAGTTCAGTGTGATCGGCATCGGTGACATGGCAGGCGATGTGTTTGGCAACGGTATGCTGTTGTCCGAGACGATCCAGCTGGTGGGGGCTTTCAACCATCTGCACATTTTTGTCGATCCCACACCGGACCCGGCCGCTACCTTTGCCGAACGCCAGCGCTTGTTCAAACTGCCACGTTCCAGTTGGGAAGATTACGATCAGACGTTGATCTCCCAGGGTGGCGGCATTTTCAGCCGTAGCGCGAAATCGATCGTCATTACCCCTGAAATGCAGGCGGTGTTTGGCATTGAAGAGACGCGGCTGTCACCCAACGAGTTGATCCGCGTCATGCTGGTCGCCAAGGTCGACTTGATCTGGAACGGCGGCATCGGTACCTACGTGAAAGGCTCCGAAGAAACCGACGCAGAGGTGGGTGATAAAGCCAACGATTCGCTGCGCATCAACGGCAACGACCTTAACTGTCGTGTGGTCGGCGAAGGCGGTAACCTTGGCCTGACGCAACTGGGCCGCATGGAAGCGGCTGCCAAAGGGGTGCGGGTTTATACCGACTTTATCGATAACGCCGGGGGCGTTAACTGCTCCGACCACGAAGTGAATATCAAGATACTGATTGATGAAGTGGTCAAACGCGGTGACATGACCGACAAGCAGCGCAATCAGTTGCTGGCCGAGATGACCGATGAGGTGTCCGATCTGGTCATTCTGGATAACTACCGTCAGACCCAGGCGCTGGATCTTTCGGCGATTCTTTCCCAACAGGGCATGGGTCCTTACCGGCGCTTTATCAGCGAACTTGAGTCGGCGGGGCAGATTGATCGGGAACTTGAATTCCTGCCCACCGACGACGTCTTGAAAGAACGTTCAAGCCAGCAGCAGGGGATGCGCCTGCCGGAACTCTCGGTGTTGATCTCTTACGCCAAGAGCACGCTGAAAGGCGACCTGATCGCCTCAGAGGTGCCCGATGACCCGTATATTCACCATCACCTCGAGCGCCTGTTCCCGGCGGTGCTGACCGAACGCTATCGGTCGGAAATGTATGACCACCGTCTGAAGCGTGAAATCGTCGCCACCCAGGTGGCCAACGATCTTGTCGATCACATGGGGGTTGTGTTCGTACGCCGGCTGATGGATTCAACGGGCGCTGGCCGAGCGGACATCGCGCGGGCTTATGTGGTTGCCCGGGACAGCTTTAATCTGCCTTCCCTGTGGGCCCAGTTGGAAGCGCTGGATAATCAGGTACCCAATCGCGTTCAGTACGCGATGATGCTGGATGTGATGCGCATGATCCGCCGCGCTACGCGCTGGTTCCTGCGCCAGCATATGGGGCTCTCGACCCAGGACACCATCGAGTACTTCCGGCCGCGGCTGACGCAACTCCAGGAAGGGATTGGTGAGCTGTTAAGCGGTGAAGAGCAGGCGGCATGGCAGCAACGCTATGCAGAGTTGCAGTCAGCGGGCGTGCCGGATGCGTTAGCCTCAACCGTAGCAGCGGCCCCCAGCCTGTATGCGGGGCTGGGTATTATCCAGGCGGCCCGGGCCACTAATGAGAAACCTCAACGGGTCGCCGAGGTGTACTACGAGATTGGTAGCCGTCTGGAGCTTCCCTGGATGATTCAGCAGGTTACCCAGCTTGATGTGCGTGATGCCTGGCAGGCCCAGGCGCGGGAAACCTTCCGTGATGATATTGACCGCCAGCAGTTGGCGCTGACCACCAGTGTGCTCAAGCTGGAAGCGGGCAGTCGCGAGACCCAGGAGCGAGTTGCCCAGTGGCTGGAACAGCACGCGGGTCTGCACAACCGCTGGTGTCGCTTGATCGACGAGGTGCGTAGCGGTAGCGAAGGCGGTTTTGCGCTGTTCGCGGTGGCTATTCGTGAACTGGTCGATCTCGCTGAAAGCGATAGCGAAAGCTAGTTCGACGCTTTCACCGATGTATCAAGCGCGCCCACTCGGGCGCGCTTTTTTAGGTTATAATGACGCCCGTTTTAAAGCCTTCCTCGTTTCAAGAGACTTTCCATGTACGCCCTTGCCCGTTCGCTGTTCTTCCGCATCGACCCCGAGACCTCCCACGGTATGGCGCTGGGCGCTCTGGATGCCCTGCACCGCGTAGGCGGCGTTAAACGGTTGATGGGCCCGCCCGTTGATGACCCTGTCGAGTTGATGGGGCTGCGTTTTGCCAACCGGGTGGGACTGGCAGCGGGGTTGGACAAGAACGCCGATCACCTCGATGCCCTGGGAGAGATTGGCTTCGGGTTTATAGAAGTCGGCACCGTCACCCCGCAGGCCCAGCCGGGTAACCCTAAGCCCCGCCTGTTTCGTCTTGCCGGGCACGAAGCCATCATCAACCGATTCGGGTTTAACAACCGGGGCGTTGCGCATCTGGTCGCGCAAGTAAAGCAGCGTCACTATGGCGGTATCGTGGGCATTAATATCGGCAAAAACCTGACCACGTCGGTTGACGATGCGTTGGGTGACTACCTGACCTGCCTGGAAGCGGTTCATGGGGTGGCGGATTATGTGACCGTGAATATTTCTTCACCCAACACACCAGGACTGCGTACGCTGCAGTTTGGCGCTCAGTTGGATGCGCTTTTGGGCCCCATCCGGGCGCGCAGTCAGGCTCTGGACGAGCAGGAAGGTCGACAGGTGCCATTGCTGGTAAAAATTGCCCCGGACATGACTGACGAAGAAGTGGCATTGGTGGCGGCTAGTATCGAGCGCAACGCCTTTGACGGGGTGATTGCCACCAATACCACCATCTCGCGGGAAATGGTGGCGGGTGACCCCCAGGCTGACGAAGCAGGTGGACTTTCGGGCAAGCCGGTGTTTGAAGCCTCGAACCGTATCATCCGTTTGCTGCGCGCCCACTTGCCGGATATGCCGATTATCGGCGTCGGCGGTATCGACAGCGGCGAGGCCGCCAGAACCAAGCGTGACGCCGGCGCGGACTTGGTGCAGCTGTATTCCGGACTGATTTATCGTGGCCCCAGGCTTGTCAGCGAGTGTGCCGAAGCACTACAAAACGATAAAAAGCCCGCTTGATGGAGCGGGCTTGAGGGGTATTCAGTAAAACGATGTATAGAGATTAGGGTTGTTAAGGGTTAGGTCATAACAGTGGGGTTTTTATGGATACCGGAAACGCCGGTCATGCCATCCCACTGGTCGCCGCGACCTTCACGCCAACCGCTCATCCAGTATTCGCGTAAATTTACCTCTTGACTGGGGCAATCATCACGGGAGCGACCCGTAACGCCCGCTTTGTAGCCGTGTACATAAGCCCGCTGGAAGCGATCACGTTTTTGTCGTTTCATTGGCTAACCTCTTTGTATGAAAGCCTTTGAGATGAAATAACGGGGAATGACGAGATAGAAAACCCAACTCTATGTCGCGCCCCATCATTTCGAGAGCTAACTTCAAGAGTGAACTGCCGTTTGGGCGAAGTGGTCTAGCACTCACGTGCTGAACCCACCGGGCGGCTCGCTCGTCAACGCCATAGGTCCTTGAGACGACTCCTTGAGACAATCTTCAAGACCCTGGCAGGCAACGCATGCGTTTTCAGTAGCTACTCTCTTATTGTTAGACCATGATGGGGTCACTTGTCGACCATCAAATTGTCATAAGACGTAAACTCATTTGCAATATATAGGAATATCGCGCGGTTACGCGCAGCCATTACCATGACCGAGTCGAGCCAAATTGCCCCCCTAGAGCTGCTGGCAACGTGCCCCAAGGGTATCGAAAGCCTGCTTGCCGACGAACTGACTGCGTTAGGCGCCACCCCAGGTAAAACCACCGTGGCAGGCGTGTACTTTGCTGCCGATCAGTCCACGGCCTACCGTGTTTGCCTGTGGTCGCGGCTGGCAAATCGCATCATCCTGATCCTGGCTCGCGAGCCGATGATCGAAACCGCCGACCAGTTACGCACTGTGGTGGCGGGTATCGACTGGACGCGGCACCTGGCCCCGGGGCGGACGATGGCGGTGGATTTCCACGGCCGCAGCGACCACATTCGCCACACCCGCTTTGGCGCCCAGACCGTCAAGGACGGCGTGGTGGACGCACTGCAGCTGGCCGGCCAGGAGCGCCCCACGGTGGATACCAAGGCCCCGCATCTGCGCCTTTATGCCCATCTGCACCGGGCCAATGCGACGCTGGGAATCGATTTATCCGGAGAAAGCCTGCATCGTCGTGGCTACCGGCGCGATGTGGGGCACGCACCGTTGAAAGAGAATCTTGCAGCGGCATTGCTGGTGCGTGCCGGTTGGCCCGAACGCGCCAAAGCGGGTGAACCGTTGATGGATCCCCTGTGCGGCGCGGGCACGCTGTTGATTGAGGCCGGCCTGATGGCGGCCGACCAGGCACCCAACCTGCACCGCGAACGTTTCGGATTTCACGGCTGGTCTGGTCACGATGAAACCGAGTGGCGAGAGCTTAAGCGAGAAGCTGACGCTCGGGCGTCGATTGGTCGCAAACGTTGTAAAACGTCATTGACCGGCTTTGATGAAAGCCCGGCGGCACTGTCGGCTGCCAAGGCCAACGCCATGCGCGCGGGTATTCCCGCTCTGATCCACCTGCACGGCCAACGCCTCGGTCAGCTGACGCGGCCTGCCGAGTTGACTGCCGAACAGGGGTTAATGATTACCAACCCGCCCTACGGCGAGCGTCTGGGCGAGCTGCCCGAACTGGTTCAGCTGTATGCTCAACTGGGTGAAAAGGCCAAGGCGTTGTTTCCTGGCTGGACCCTTGCCGTGTTTACCGGTAATCCGGATTTGGGGCATCGGCTTGGCCTGCGGGCACACAAACAGTACGCGCTGAAAAACGGCGCCCTGGATGCCAAGCTGTTGTTGATGACCATTGACCCCAAGACCAGCCGGGTAGAAGAGGGCGACAGTGCACCATCGACAGTTGCGCAGGCCGCACCCAAAGGGTCCGAGAACGCCCAGATGTTTGCCAACCGGCTGGTCAAAAACCAGAAGCGCCTGAAAAAGTGGCTCAAGCAAAGCGGTGAGACCTGCTACCGGCTTTACGATGCGGATATGCCCGAGTACGCCCTGGCGGTCGATCGCTATGGTGACCATGTGCACGTCCAGGAGTACGCTGCGCCGCGTTCGGTGGATCCTGCCCAGGCACAAAAGCGCCTGTTCGATGCGCTGGAGGTCATGCCCGACGCACTGGGTGTCGACCCCAGCAAGATCCATGTTAAACGCCGTGAGCGGCAAACCGGCAATGCCCAGTATCAAAAACGTGATGCTAGCGGCGAGCGTTTCGAGGTGCGCGAAGGCAATGCACGGATATGGGTCAATCTGCGCGATTACCTGGATACCGGGCTGTTTCTTGACCACCGGCCCGTAAGGCGCATGCTGGGCGAGATGGCCAGCGGCAAGCGTTTTCTGAATCTGTTCTGCTATACCGCGAGCGCCACTGTGCAGGCGGCACTTGGCGGCGCGAGCGACAGCGTCAGCGTGGATATGTCCAATACCTATCTTGAGTGGGCGCGGGACAACTTCACGCTCAACAAGCTCGACCCCAGACTGCACCGAGTGGTGCGCGATGACTGCTTCCGCTGGCTGGAAACCGCCAACGCCGAGTTCGATCTGATTTTCATGGACCCGCCGACGTTCTCCAACTCGAAGAAGATGCGCGATACGCTGGACGTTCAGCGTGATCATCCGCGCTTGGTAGAATTGGCCATGGCGCGACTGGCGCCGGGCGGAGTGCTGGTGTTCTCCAATAACCAGCGGCGTTTCAAGCTGGATGAGTCGCTTGGCGAGCGCTACGTGGTCGAGGATATGACCGCGCGCAGTTTTGACCCGGATTTTCAGCGGCGCAGCAATGCACATCAGGTGTTTCTATTACGCCACCGCGAGTAACGTCATTCAGGTCTGCAACATGATTCGGCTAACGCTATATACCACACAGGGCTGCCACCTTTGCGCTGAACTGGAGGCGCAGGTGGCAGCGCTAACCCGGCAGCCCATTGCGTGGCAGCGGATAGAGGTGGCTGATGATGAAACACTGCTGGCATATTACGGCGAGCGAATTCCCGTGTTGGCGGACGACGCGGGAAACGAGCTGGAAGCTGGGTATGTGCTTGAGCGACTATGCGACTGGCTGCGGGCGCGTGGCTGGCTTGATGAATCAGCCCTCAGCGATGGGACGAAGCCCGAGGTCCCAGCGCCGAAAGGCAGGCACCAGCGCGACGGGCGGCGTTATCTGGGGTGAGGCGTTAAGCATATCGGGGTGTTAGATCGTGTCCAGCAGTGAAAGCTGGCGCATGGCTTCCTGGCCTTCGGGAGAGTTGTCAGCCACTTCGAGTACCTTGCGAAACCCGCGTGAGGCCTGGATGGTGGTTTCATCTTCCAGCCACATATGGGCCTGGGCCAGGGTATCGGCCAACTGATGCTTCAGGCCACCAAACTGAGTGCCGATCTGTCCCCAGGCGCGGCTGAATATCCAGTCACCCAGCATGTCCTGATGAATATGCACCAGCACGTAGTCATGGTCGGTTTCCCAGCGTACGATCAAAACATTCTCCTTGGCATTCTCTGTAACGCCTCCTTAAACCTGCCTGCAGCAAACGTCGTTGCGGGCGTATTGTAAAGCCCGGATAAGCAAACGCCTATGAAAGTTGTTATCGACGCCAATATCCCAGCCGCCGACGCTTGCTTTGGGGCCTTCGGCACGCTTGCGCGCGTGCCCGGTCGCGAGATCAGCGCTGCCGACGTGGCTGATGCCGATGCGTTGATTGTCCGCTCGGTGACTCAGGTGAATCAGGCACTACTTGCCAATAGCCGCGTCGGGTTTGTCGGCACTTGTACCATCGGCACCGACCACATCGATCAGGCATTTCTGAACGAGCAGGGTATCGGCTTTGCCAGCGCGCCTGGCTGCAACGCCGAGGCGGTTGTCGATTATGTCCTCAGCAGCTTGCTGACGATTGCCGAGCGTGAGGGCTGGGCACTAAGTGAGCGCAGCGTTGGTGTAGTGGGCGTGGGTAATGTGGGCAGCCGACTGCTCGCACGGTTGAAAGCATTGGGAATATCGGTGCTGGCCTGCGATCCACCCAGGGCCGAGGTGGAAGGTGCCCATGGCTTTTCTGATATCGACGAACTCATCGCCCGCTGTGATGTGCTCTGTCTGCATACGCCGCTGGTGACGTCCGGCCCTCATTCCACCCATCATCTGCTCAACGCACAGCGAATCAATGAGCTGGCACCGGGCAGCGTGCTGTTGAACGCCGGGCGGGGCGATTGTGTGGATGGTCTGGCGTTACGCAGCCGGCTGGCGGGCCAGGGCGATATCATCGCCGTGCTCGATGTATGGGAGCAGGAGCCGGCCATCGACGCGAATCTGCACGATCTAGCGACCCTGGCGACGCCCCATGTTGCGGGCCACAGCCTGGACGGCAAGCTGCGCGGTAGTTGGATGATCCACCAGGCGTTGGCGGCCCATCTGGGTCAGTCGAGCTCGTTGGGGGTTGACGAACTCTGCCCGCCGCCAGCGCTTGAGAGTCTGACGCTCGAGCAGGCGCTGCCGGTGGAGGATGCGCTCAGGCTGTGCGTTCGGGCGGTATATGATACGCGCCGCGATCACGACACCCTTCAGCGCCAAGTGCGCCAGTTGGGGGTGGTAAAAGGCTTTGACCATTGCCGCACCCACTACCCGCTGCGCCGCGAGCTTGCCACGCTCGAAGTGCGGTTGAAAGGCGCTGCCCACGAGTTGTTTGAGTCACTCGGCGCTGCGGGGTTCCGGGTAAGCTTGGCATAAAAAACATCACCATAGATGCTGTCTGTCAACGCAAAGAGGCCCGCTCAAAGCGGGCCTCTCAGGTGTCCTACCTTGACTGTTTACTGACGATAAGCGGCTTCTTTAAGCGCGCGAATACGATCATCCAGCGGCGGGTGGCTGGCAAACAGTTTCTCGACCAGCGAACGTGTCTGGCCTTTAGTGATGGCCATGGCACGCAGGGTATCGGGCATCTGGTCGGGCATTTCGGTTTCGCCTTTCAGGCGGGCCAAGGCATTGACCATGGCGCTGGTTCCTGCGAGGCGTGCGCCTGCTTCGTCGGCACGGTATTCGCGAAAGCGCGAGAACCACGCCACGATGGCCGAGGCCGCGATACCGAAGATGATTTCAGCGACCATCACGACAGCGAAATAGCCCATAAAGCCCAGGCCGCCCTCACCATCGCTGCGACTTTTCAGGAAGCCGTCGATGAGATGGGCCACGACGCGGGCAAAGAACATTACAAAGGTATTCACGACCCCCTGAATCAGGGCCAGAGTGACCATGTCGCCGTTGGCAACGTGACCGATCTCATGGGCCAGCACAGCGCGGACTTCATCCGGGCGCATGCGATTTAAAAGCCCGGCGGAAACCGCTACCAGGGCGTCGTCTTTTTTCCAGCCCGTCGCGAAGGCATTGGACTGTTGTGCCGGGAAGATACCCACTTCGGGCGTCTTGATGCCAGCCTCGCGGGCCAGTTCGGCGACGGTGTCGACCAGCCACCTTTCAGTGTCGTTCGACGGGTTTTCAATAATCACCGTACCGGTACTGCGCTTGGCCATCCACTTTGAGATGAACAGCGAGATCATTGACCCCGCCATGCCGAAGATAAAGCAGAAAATCAGCAAGCCGGTGAAGTTGATGCCCTGGGCGTTGAGGTAGCTTTCCACCCCAAGCAGTCGTAATGTCAGGCTGGCGACCAACAACACCGCTATGTTGGTACCTAAAAACAGCAAAATGCGCATCATGTGGCGGATTCTCCCTAGGATATAACCGTCTTGAGTTTGGCGGCGTTGAGCAGAACGATTGCTGTCGAGCCGTACTGGTTTGATTAGATACGTGCAGTGTGCCCGGGTTTCAAGTACTCACGCCAAATATCGTATCTTTTACTGCCGATAGCGGGCGAGGAAGTTTGCAAAGCGGTCCAGGGCATCGCCCAGCTGATCAGCCCATGGCAGCGTGACAATGCGAACATGGTCAGGCTCTGGCCAGTTGAACGCTGTGCCCTGTACCAGCAGGATCTTCTCTTGCAGCAGCAGATCAAGCACCATCTGCTGGTCGTCCTTGATGTTGAACACCTTGGGATCTAGGCGTGGAAACGCATACAGCGCCCCTTTGGGTGTTACGCACGATACCCCAGGGATGGCATTGAGTTTTTCCACGGTGATATCGCGCTGGGCCAACAAACGTCCGCCAGGCAGGATGAGATCATTGATCGACTGGTAGCCGCCCAAGGCCGTTTGAATGGCGTGCTGGGCAGGCACGTTGGCGCACAGACGCATCGAGGCCAACATGGTCAGCCCCTGAATGAAATCCTGGGCGTGGAGCTTGGCCAGTGTGCCTGAAATGGTCATCCAGCCCGAGCGAAACCCGGCGCAGCGGTAGCTTTTCGACAGTCCGTTCATGGTGATGACCAGTTGATCGTCATCTGCCAACGCACCGGTGGCGGTGTGTTCGACACCGTCGTAGAGAATCTTGTCGTAGATCTCATCGGAGAACACCACCAGATTGTGCTGCTTGGCGATATCCAGCACTTCACGCACCACGGCGGGCGGATAGACCGCGCCGGTAGGGTTGTTGGGGTTGATCAGCACAATCGCGCGGGTGCGACTGGTGATCTTGGCGCGAATATCGGCCATGTCCGGCGCCCAGTCCGCCTGCTCGTCGCACATGTAATGCACCCCATGACCCCCGGAAAGGTGCGCCGCGGCGGTCCACAGCGGGTAATCCGGGGCGGGGATCAGCAGTTCGTCGCCGTCGTTGAGGAGTGCTTGCATGGCCATGACGATCAGCTCGGAAACGCCATTACCAATGTAAATGTCCTCAATGCCGACGCCGGGAATCTGCTTGCGCTGGCATTCCTGCATGATTGCCTTGCGTGCCGAGTAGAGCCCCTTGGAGTCGCAGTAACCCTGAGCGGTGGGCAGGTTGCGCATGACGTCCTGAAGAATTTCTTCGGGTGCCTCAAAGCCAAACGGCGCAGGATTGCCGATATTGAGCTTGAGAATTCGCTGGCCTTCTTCTTCCAGCCGCTTGGCATGGTCGAGCACCGGGCCGCGAATGTCGTAGCAGACGTTACTCAGCTTGTGGGATTTTTTAAGCGTGGGGGATTCTTGAGGTTGGGGGGTGTCCATGAGCCTTGATTTCCAAAAAGTGTCCAGTGGCCGCGCGGCATTGCCGGTCGATGCCTCATTATGCGTCGGAATGGGAGGTGCTGTCTTCGTCGCTGTGCACCGGCGGCGGTGGAATATCGTCGGGGGTTTCCAGTGTCAGCCTTCCCAGCTTGCCGTCACGCAGTTCGTGCAGCAAGACTTCAGCGCCCCGGTGCAGGTCAACCGTGCCGCCGGGGCGCAGTCCGCCACGCTTGCCTGCTATTTCCTTGAGAATGGCCTGGCCGTCAAAGCCTGCGATCGCCAGAAAATCAGGCTTTTGCGGGCCGTCAGCATCGACCTCATCGGTGCTGGATGGCGCGTAGCGGGGCAACGTCTTGAGCTTGTAGCGGGCGGTCAGTGCATCCGGGTAACGTCTCGCCAGTTCCGCGCTGGTGATGATCGCCACGTCGGTGTATTCAATCGCGGTATCACGAATCGCGCCACTGGCGGCGAGACGGTAGGCGCTGGCCTGGTCTTCAATCTTGGGCCATAGCACGCCGGGGGTGTCGATGAGCGCGACCCGACCGTCGATGCGTACCTTCTGCTGGCGCTTGGTCACCGCTGGCTCGTTACCGGTTTTGGCGATCTTACGCCTTGCCATGCCATTGATCAGTGTCGACTTACCCACGTTGGGAATGCCCATCACCATGACACGTACATCGCGGTCGACACGAACGGCCCCCGCCAGCTCGTGGCAGAGCTGGGGAATTTTTTTCAGTTCTCGGGTATTGGTGGTGGTGACTGCCAGCGCGCGCGTGTCGTCCTGGGCGTCGAAAAATGCGACCCATTCGGCGGTACGCTCCGGGTCGGCCAGGTCCGCGCGGGAGAGAATCTTGAGCACCGGCTTGTGGCGGGTCAACTCGGCCAGCATGGGGTTGGCGCTGGAGTAGGGTAGCCGCGCATCGAGCACTTCGATGACCACGTCGATTTCCGGCAGCGCCTCCTGGATCTGGCGGCGGGCCTTGTTCATATGTCCGGGGAACCAGCCGAGCATGGGTCTCTCCTGCAAATTGCTAATGCGGTGCATCTTAACAGAAGGAGGTGGCTAAACGGTTGTTAACGCGTGATGCCGGTCATATATTCGCTTGTGATATAAGTATATAGTTAATGGAGCGGTATGATGCCGCTAAATAATCGCTGAAGAGGAGCAATACATGGAACTGTCATCGAGCCTGCAGGGGCTTGCAGGTGGCATATTGATCGGTATCTCGGCGGTCTGGCTGATGGCAAGCCTGGGACGAATCGCCGGTATCAGCGGTATTGTCGGTAACTTGATCGCCCAGCGGCCTAAGGGCGATAGCGCTTGGCGGGCGGCGTTTCTCGTCGGCCTGGTCAGCGGGCCATTACTATTAATGGGGCTAGGTGCTGGATGGGGCAATGTCGTCAATCACCCCGGCGCGGTTATCGGCCAGCCGCTGGGCGGCGTGCCGCTGATGCTGGTGGCCGGCCTGCTGGTGGGGCTGGGCACCGGGCTCGGCAGTGGCTGTACCAGTGGTCATGGGGTGTGCGGTCTGGCACGACTCTCACCGCGGTCGTTGGCGGCGACGGTCACGTTTTTGGGTGCTGCCCTGGTGACCGTCTATGTCGTGCGTCACGTCCTGGGAGGTGGAGCATGAGCAGACAGGCTCTGACCCTGGTGGCGAGCTATGTAGCCGGCCTGCTGTTCAGTCTGGGACTGGCGGTATCGGGCATGACTGATCCGGCCAGGGTGGTCGGCTTCCTGGATGTCGCCGGCAACTGGGATCCGACGCTCATGTTTGTACTCGGCGGGGCGGTCATTACCACCTTTATCGGCTACCGTTTCGTGCTGAAGCAGCCGGTACCTCTGCTGGCAAAGCGTTTTCAACTGCCCGATAAGCAGGGGCTGGATGCCAGACTGTTGATCGGGGCGGCGTTGTTCGGCGTGGGGTGGGGGCTTTCAGGTTACTGTCCGGGGCCCGCCATCGCGTCGCTGGGCGGTGCCACGCTACCGCTGGTGGCAATGCTGGCGACCATGGTGCTGGGCTGGGTGATCGCCAGGCGTTGACGACGCTATTGCTCAGGTGCCGGACCGCCCATCATTTCTTCCAGGCGCTCTTCATCCGGCATGCCTTCGACGCGGTCCAGACGGGTGACGCCGTCATCGGTCTGGCGCTTGAAAGCGCTGGTCGGGGTGGCGTAGAGGCCCAGACCGTCAAACAGCTGGTTGTTGCTGTATACCTGCTCTTCAATTTCACGAGGTTGGGCGCTGGCGCGGATGTGGTCGCCTTGCTTATGGCGGGCAAGGGCGTCGGCGGGATCGTCGGCAGCGAGTAGCGATGCGGCCTTGGCGGGGCTGTCGGCGTCAAGAATGCCCACCACGATATGGCGTAGTTGCACCTCGCCTGCTTCAACCCAGGGCCGTGCGGCTTCCCAGAAAGCCTGGCAGTAGGGGCAGTTGGGGTCGGTAAAGGTGTAAACCACCCGTGGCGCGTCACGCTGGCCATCCTGAATCCAGTAGCTGTCTTCGAGGAGTTGCCAGGTTTGTGCTTCAAGTGGTGCCCGTACGTGCTTGTCCAGCGCTGCTTCCTCGAGCTGGTTGTCGCCCTCCTGGTCGGTCAGCGAGCCGGTAATGGCGTGCTCGCCGTCGGGGGTGAGGTAGATGGCCACTTCCTGGCCCTGACGGCTGGCGCCAAAGCCACGCATGCCGCCAGGGGCGTCAAATTCGCCGTGAATCTCCAGTCCTTGATCCGCCAGTGCCTGTACAGGGGCGGGGAGAGAGTCCGCTTGGGCTGTCGGCATCATGAGCATGCCGAGCATCGCGCTGCCGAATAGGGGCGAACGGCGTGATGCTGGCCGGGGTTGGAATAAGCGGTGCAGGGTGAACCCATCGCGCATAGCGTTCCTCAATCGTTGCAGAATCGAGGAGATAGCCTAACGCGCAGGGCCTGAATCGGCATCTTTTTCCGCTAATAAATCGATGCCAGGAATATCAAGGGCCATGAACCAGCCAGCGCACGGCATAGGGAGGCAAAGGGTCGGTGGCTTGACCAGAGGATCGGGCGTTGAGGTCTTGCCATGGGACTGACGATAAGGCGTGCTGGACGTCATCACCGAGCTGATCAAATGATAGGGGCACCTCGGTGACATTGTATAGCGCCAACAGGCGGCGACCGTTGGCCAGCGGACCACGTTCGATGGCCAGCAACGATGGATCCGAAGTCAGTACGCGCTGTGCGGCATTGGGGTGGAAACAGGGCTCTCGGCGTCGGCAGTCCAGCAATCGACTCAGCGCATTGAAAACGTCATGGGTGGGTGTGGCGGTGCTGTCGAGGAGTAAATCGAGTTCGCGGCGCTGCCAGCGGCGGCGATTGATAGAGCGTAAGCGACCGCTGCGCTCAACGCCTTCCACGTCGTTGAGCGTGCCGGTCAGGGTATGGATATACAGGGCCGGAATGCCTTGAAGGCTGAGCATGATCGCCTGGCTGCACAAGAAACGTGCAATTTGCCACGGATCGGGGCCTTTGCGCGTGCCTTGCATGGCTTCAAACCAGGTGATGTTGATTTCATAGGGGGTGTCGCTGCCGTCGGGGTTGCTGCGCATGCTGACAAAGCCGCCAAATCGGTGCATCAGTTCGAGCAGCGCATCGCGTTCGTGATCGGGTAACAGGCCTTCCAGTGGGCGTACGCCAATGCCATCGTGGCTGGCGGTAAAATTGAGATAGGTGCAGTGGTCGGGTAGCGGCGGCAGGCTGGCCAGCCAGCCTTGCAGGGTATGCGTTTCGCCCCGTGTCAGGGTGTGCAACAGCAGCGGCGGCAAGGTGAATTGGTAGATCATGTGGGCTTCGTCGGGCGGGCCGTCGGCGAGGCGGTCAAGACCGAAGTAACTGATGTTTTCGTGATGCGGCACGTTGGTTTCGGTGATCAGCAGCGTGCCGGGGGCAACGTGGTCCACAATGGCGCGTAGCAATCGCACGACGGTGTGGGTTTCCGGCAAGTGAATGCAGTTGGTTCCCAGCCGCTTCCATAGAAAGGCGACGGCGTCCAGGCGCACGATACGGGTGCCCTGCTCGAGGTAAAACAGCAGGATGCCGACAAATTCCAGCAGCACATCGGGGTTTTCGAAGTTCAGGTCGAGCTGGTCTTCGGAAAACGTCGCCCATAGGTAACTTGTTCCCCGGCGGGTGGATATCGGCACCAACAGCGGGCTGCTACGTGGCCGAACCACTGCCGACACATCGGTGTCGGGGTCGACTTCGATAAAATAATCGCGCCCCGGTAGGCTACCGCTAAGATAGTCGACAAACCATAACGACTCCCGGGACACATGGTTGAGCACCAGGTCCGCCATCAGGTCGTAGTGGCGGGCAAGGGTCTGAATATGCTGCCAGTCGCCCAGGTCGGGGTTTACTTCCCGGTAGTGGATTACTGAAAAGCCGTCGTCGCTGCTCCACGGGAAAAACGGCAGTACGTGGACGCCGCTGATACGTTCACCGAGACGCGCTTGCAAAAAGTCGTCGAGCACTGCCAGCGGGGGCGCTGGGTCATCAACGATAGAGTCACCATAGGTGATCAGCCACTGGTCTTTCTCGCTCCACGATGGTGCACGCTGACCCTGCTGCTCGATGGAAAGTTGCGGCTCCGACGCTGGGCAAAAATGCGCCAGGCGTTGATTCAGGCGGCGCTGAACCTCCGTGGCGCGGGGCCCGTAAAGGTGATCCAGATAAACGTGCACAGTGTCGTCGAAGGCGGTCATAAGGGTGTCCCAGTAAACAGGCTTCCACAAACGGTGCAGCTTGTGTGCCAAAACGTTACAATAGGCGGTTAATAGCGCATTAACAGGTCGTATTTTGCTTTCTCGTGCAGCGCTTTCGCACGGGCCGACAACAGGTTGAACGCCATGCATTGCCCTTTTTGTGGTGCTAACGATACTCGCGTGACCGATTCGCGGCTGGTAGCCGACGGTGACCAGGTGCGTCGCCGTCGCCAATGTGCAAGTTGCCAGGAGCGTTTTACCACTTATGAAACCGCCGAGCTGGTCATGCCCCGTGTGGTCAAGTCTGACGGTTCGCGCGAAAGCTTCAACGAAACCAAGCTGCGTGCCGGTATGCTGAGGGCGCTCGAAAAGCGGCCGGTCAGCGCAGAAGCTATTGAGGCGTCCGTCGAGCGGATACGCCAGACGCTTCGCGCGCGGGGAGACCGGGAAATTGACGCCCGCGATATTGGTGAGTCGGTCATGCAGGCCTTGAACACCCTCGATCAGGTGGCCTACATTCGCTTTGCATCCGTGTATCGCAAGTTTCAGGATCTGGACGAATTCCGGGCTGAAATTGATCGCTTGTCCCAGGAACCTGCTGACGGCAGGCCCTCAACGTGAGCGTGGCCTTGTTCAGTACCGATGACCATCGTTACATGGCCCGCGCGCTGGCGTTAGCGGCATACGGTCTGTACACCACCGACCCCAACCCTCGTGTGGGCTGCTTACTTGTCCGCGATGGTGAGGTTGTGGGCGAGGGCTATCACCGCTACGCGGGTGAGCCGCATGCGGAGGTCAATGCATTGGTTGCGGCGGGCGAGAACGCTCGTGGCGCGACCGCCTATGTCACGTTAGAGCCGTGTTCACATATTGGCCGCACTGGCCCCTGCGCCGTGGCGTTGCAAGACGCTCGGGTGGCGCGCGTAGTGGTGGCCATGGTAGACCCCAATCCTCAGGTCAGTGGCCGGGGCATTCGCCTTTTGGAAGATGCGGGGATCGAGGTGTCAGTCGGGTTGCTGGAGGCAGACGCCCGCGCGCTCAATCCTGGCTTTATCGCCCGTATGGCGAGCAAACGTCCCTTTGTGCGCATGAAGATGGCGATGAGCCTCGATGGTCGCACCGCCATGGGGTCGGGTGAATCCCAGTGGATTACTGGCCCTGAGGCGCGCGCGCAGGTTCAACGATTACGTGCCCGTTCAAGTGCGATATTGAGTGGTGTGGAGACCGTCATCATGGATGATTCACGCCTGACGGTTCGTGCCGAGCAACTCGGCTTGGATGATGCCGCTGACATCGCCAGGCGCCAGCCGCTGAGGGTAATTGTCGATAGCCAACTGCGATTGCCGTTGGCAGCCGCCTGTTTGCGAGCGCCCGGGCGTACGCTGATTGTTACCACGTCCAGGGATACTGAGAAGCGCGGGCGACTGATAGACGCTGGGGCTGAGGTGCAGGTGTTAGCCGCCGATGCCCAGGGTCGTGTTGATCTGTCGGCTCTGCTTGAGTGGCTGGCGGCAAACGAAGAGGTTAATGAGCTGCTGGTTGAAACTGGCGCCACGCTCGCCGGCGCCATGCTAAACGCGGGATTGATCGATGAAATGCAGCTATTTGTCGCGCCGACGCTGTTGGGCGGAGACGCCAGGCCGCTGTTTGCACTCCCGGGGCTTGTCCAGATGGCCGACCAGCAGCGCCTCACTATTCACGATATGCGGGCCGTTGGACAGGATTGGCGAATTATCGCCTCGCCAGTGGTGACTGGCACGAGCGACGATACCAAGGTACCCTGACGCGCGAAATCGCACCCTTGCGACAACTTTACTGGAGATTCCATGGCGCACGCTTCCTCTGGGACACTAGCCCCCATTGCTGAACTGGTCGATGATATTCGCCAGGGCAAAATGGTGATTCTCATGGACGACGAGGATCGCGAAAATGAAGGCGATATCATCATGGCCGCTGAAAAAGTCCAGGCGGAGCATATCAACTTCATGGCACGCTTTGCCCGCGGCCTGATCTGTTTGCCGATGACACGGGCGCGCTGCGAACAGCTGAATCTGCCGCTGATGGTGCGCGACAACGGCTCCGGGTTTGGCACCAAGTTCACCCTGTCGATCGAAGCGACCGAAGGCGTGACCACGGGGATCTCCGCCGCCGACCGGGCGCGGACCGTCCAGGCCGCCGTTGCCCCGCATGCCAAACCCACCGATATCGTCCAGCCGGGACACATCTTCCCGCTGATGGCCGAGCCCGGTGGCGTTCTGCGTCGTGCCGGTCATACCGAGGCCGCCTGTGACCTGGCAGCCCTGGCAGGTTGTGACCCGAGCGGCGTGATTTGTGAGGTCATGAACGATGACGGCAGCATGGCGCGCCGTCCTGAGCTTGAAGCTTTCGCTGAAGAGCACGGCATCAAGATGGGCACCATTGCCGATTTGATTCACTACCGCATCGTCAATGAGCAGACGGTGGATCATCTCGAAGCCTCGCCGATTACTACCACCCAGGGCGAGATGACGCTGCATGTGTTTCGCGACCGCATTCAGGGCGCGCATCACTTAGCCCTGGTCAAGGGCCAGCTAGCGCCTGAGCAGCCTACGACGGTGCGCGTCCATCTGGCCGACACCTTGCGTGATGTGCTGGGGTTGACCAAAGACGAGCAATGTCGATGGGATGCCCAACGAGCGCTTGTCGAAATATCCGAGGCTCCTGCGGGCGTGTTGGTGCTGATCGATGACGGGCGCCCGCATCAAGACCTCAAAGACCAGTTGGATGTCTTTTTAGAGCGCGTGCGCCAACCGCGCACCAGCGATTCTGACGGCGCGGGAAATTACTTAACTATCGGTACCGGCTCGCAAATACTTCGCCATCTTGGCGTGGGTAAAATGCGTTTGCTCAGTTCGCCCTGGAAATTCTCGGCACTTTCCGGCTTTGACCTGGAAGTCGTCGAGCGGCTGGGGCCGAACGATACGTCCGATGAGTCCACCGCTTAGCCGTTATACACTTTAGCAGGAATAAATTGATGCAATCCCTTTCTCAAGTTGAAGGTACCTTTGTCGACGTCGATGGCCGTTACGTCATCGTGGTTGGCCGGTTCAATCACCATGTCGTAGACAGTCTGGTGGAGGGCGCCGTCGATAGCCTGGTTCGTCATGGCGTTGATATGGAGCACATCGACATTGTGCACGTCCCCGGTGCCTGGGAGCTGCCGCTGGCCGTCAAGCGTGTCCTCAAGGTGGTGAAGCCTGACGCGGTCATCGCCCTGGGGGCGGTGATCCGGGGTGGAACCCCGCATTTTGAATATGTGGCGGGTGGCTGCAATACCGCCCTCAACCAACTACAGATCGAGTTCGATACGCCCATCGCCAACGGCGTGCTGACCGTCGAGTCGATCGAGCAGGCCATTGAACGTGCCGGTACCAAAGCGGGTAACAAGGGTACTGAAGCGGCCATGGCGGCCATGGAAATGGTTTCGTTGCTGCGCGCTATTGCGCCGGGTGATACTCATGAGTGAACGTCGTGAGCGCAAGCCTTCGGCTGCCCAGCAGGGCCGACAAGCGGCGCGTGAGCTGGCGGTGCAAGGGCTCTATCAGTGGCACATGACGGGTAAGCCGATCAACACCATTGAGGCCGAATTCCGCAGCCATCTACCTGATGCCGACATGGAAGATCATGAGAATTGGGCCAAGGTGATGGAGATTGCTGACAAGGCGCTGTTTCATGAGCTGCTGATCAATACGTCGCGTTTCAGTGCGGAGCTGGACCGGGAGATAGCACCGTTGCTTGACCGTCGTCTGGAAGACCTGGATGCCGTCGAGCTGGCCATTCTTCGCCTTGGAGCCTACGAGCTGTCGCGGCGTATGGAAGTGCCTTATCGTGTGGTCATTAACGAAGGCGTTGAGCTGGCCAAGTCGTTTGGTGCCACTGACGGCCATAAATACGTGAACGGCATTCTCGACAAGTTAGCCATTCGCTTGCGGAGTGCCGAAGTCAGTGCGCGTCGCCGCTAACCGGCCCCATGGACCGGGTGACTGCGCGTTCTTGCTGACGTTGCGTTCAAGGGGCCTTTGTGCTTGCCGAATTTGATCTGATTCGACGTTATTTTACGTCGCCGTGTCGCGATGCGAGCTCTCGGAGCGTGGCGCTGGGGGTCGGTGATGATGCTGCCGTACTGACGCCACAGCCGGGCCGCCAGCTAGTGGTGAGTGTGGATACCTCGGTGGTAGATGTTCACTTCCCCGGCGAAGCACCCGCTGAAGCCATTGGACACCGTGCGCTGGCTGTGGCGCTGAGTGACCTGGCCGCCATGGGGGCGACGTCACGTTGGTGCGTGATGGCGCTGACCATTGATCAGGCGCAATTTGCCGATGATAACGCTGCTGATGCCTGGCTCTCGGGCTATGCGCGGGGGTTTGCCGCACTGGCTGACCGGCACGCAACAACGCTGGTGGGTGGCGACATCACGTCCGGCCTGCTTTCCATCGCCGTGACTGTCATGGGTGACGTGCCCAATGCCACAGCGCTGACACGAAGCGGCGCCCGGCCTGGCGACGTGATTGCCGTTACCGGCGCGCTGGGCGGGGGAGCCGGCGGTTTGGCGCTGTGGCGAGAGGGTGAACGCGATAAGGCTCACCCGCTGCTTGAGCGCTATTTATGGCCGACGCCGCGCTTGGCGGCAGGCGAAGCGTTGCGCGAGTGGGCGACCGCGGCGATTGATATTTCAGACGGACTGTTAGCTGATCTGGGCCATCTGCGTGAGGCATCTGGCGTAGGGGCAACGTTATCGCTGGACGCATTGCCGCTGGCTGAAGGCCTGGAACATGCCTTGGGGCCAGAAGCGGCTCGACAGGCCGCATTGACCGGCGGCGACGACTATGAACTACTGGTGACGTTGCCCTCGACTCACGTCGAACAAGCGCGCCAGCAGCTTGCTGCGTCAGGCGTTCCACTCCACGTGATTGGTGAGTGCAGCGACATCTTGGGCGTGCATGGACTTCCCGTTCAGCGCTATCACGGCTGGCAGCATTTCAAGGGAGAGACGCCATGAATCATGCCCCTGCAAGCGTTTGGCGTCGGCCCACGCATTTTTTTGCCTTTGGGCTTGGCAGTGGTGCCGTGCCTTTTGCGCCGGGTACGTTTGGCACGCTGGCGGCGATTCCTTTTTATTGGTTAATGGCCGATCTGTCGCTAGGCTGGTACTTAAGTATTGTTTTTGTCGCCTTTGTGATCGGCGTATGGCTGTGCGATAGAACGTCCCACGATTTAGGGGTGCATGATCATTCCGGGATCGTTTGGGATGAATTTGTCGGCTACTGGATTACCATGGCGGCGGTGCCGTTTTCATGGGAATCTGCACTGTGGGGCTTTTTGGTGTTCCGCATTTTCGATGTATTCAAACCCTGGCCTATCCGCTGGGCGGACCGGAGGGTGGCCGGCGGGTTTGGCATCATGATCGATGATGTGATGGCAGGGATCTACGCCTGGAGCATAATGCATCTGTGGTTTTGGCTGCATTGACCGTTTAATAACGCTGCCCGTTGGCGCGTTTGGCTCAAGGGAGATGCCATGCGCAAGGAACGTTTGATTGTCCCCGTTCTGGCGGTAATAGCCGTGCTATGGGTAGCGGCACAGCTGCTTTCAAGCGTATTGTTCGAGCGCAGCCTGCGTCAGGCGCTGGATGACCTGGCCGCCCGCGGTGAGTGGCGGGTGACGCGTACTGAAAGCGATCAGGGATGGTTAACCTCACAAGGCCGATTGGTTCTTTCGCCTTTGCTCGGGCGGCCCTGGCGACTGGAGCTTAGCTACACGGCCCGTCACGGTCTTTTAAGCACCGACGTGGAAGGCACGCTTTTGCCTCGCCTCGATACCGTCCTTCAGCAAGCGTTGGGGGAGGTATCTGCGCCTTCCGTACCGCGTTGGCAAGGCACTTACCACACATTGAGCGGTCACAGCGAACTGCGTCTGGCGCTTGCTCCCTTCGTTATTCAGCAAAACGGCAGGGAATTAGCCGTGCGCGGTGGTCGGCTGCGCCTAGAGGGCGTTTACGGCGATTGGCGGCTACGGGCGCTGATGGATCAACTGACCATTACCGATGGGCCGGCCGAGCTGCGTGTCGGGCCCTCGACGTTGGAGAGCCGCTACACCTACACCGAAGACGCCTACCACTTTACCCAGTACGATTCTCTACATATCGAGAATGTGGCGCTGTCCTACCCTGCTTTTGATGTGCAAATAGCCCCGCTTGATGTCAGTAGCCGGATGATGCTCGACGAGCAGGAGTTGCGCGTGAAAGGAGAGCTGCATATTGGCGAGGTCAGGGTGCCTTCCGAAGCGCCGGACACGCCGTTACTGCAAAACGGCCATATGGAAATGGAGCTTTCCCGGATCAATGCCGATGCGGTGCGCGATACCATACGTCAACTGCGCCAGGAAGCCGCATGGGGCGATGCTCGCTTACCCTTGGCGGAGGGAACCCTGACTCGCCTCCAGCCCGACTTGCGTCAGCTGTTAAGCGATTCACCGCGGTTGGATGTCTCGACCATCGCTGTCGACAGTCCGCTGCTTGGGATTCGATTGGATGCCGATGGCGCGCTGTTCTTTGACAACCGCCAGCTGGACAAGTTGGACATCACCAAGCTGGATGAGCCTGAAGAGCAGGCGCGTTGGCGTGAGCGTATCGACGGGGACTTTACCTGGCACGATGCCCCGACCGTCGCGGCCCTCTGGTTGGGGCTGCCGTTGGGTACTCAGGAACTGGCGTTCGACGTGGTGCGTGGCCAGTGGCGCGTCAATGGTCGTCCAATGCCCAATCTATGGCCCTGAGCGTCAACGGTTGAAGTTTGTCTGATGTGCCCGCATTTCCATCACAAAGCCGAGCGGCAATCGCCACCGGCAGGTGTTGATTGGAGGGTTCATGAGCGACCAGGAATTTGACCGAGACGACCACTTTAACGTGCAGGACGACAACGATCCGACCTCGCAGGGTGAGGACGACCAATTCCGATCAGACGGTGAGCGTGTCAACTCAATGGTGCCCGCCAGTGACATGCTTCCCGAACGTATCTATCTGCTACCGATCCATAATCGGCCCTTCTTTCCCGCCCAGGTGCAACCGCTGGTCATCAATCGTGAACGCTGGGAAGAGACCATGCGCCGGGTGGGTAATACCCCGCACCAGACTGTAGGGGTTGCTTATGTGGGTGAGCAGGGTATCGACTCCCTGGATAGTGAAGGCTTTCCGACCATTGGCACGGCGGTCAAAGTTCACAAGATGAAGGGTGAGGATCAGCAGATCCAGTTTATCGCCCGGGGTGTGCAGCGCTTCAAGATTCAGCGTTGGCTATCCAGCACGCCGCCTTACCTGGTTGAAGTGAGTTACCCCAAAGAGCCGGTGGATGCAGAAAACGAAGAAACCCGCGCTTATGCGATGGCGATTATTAATGGGATCAAGGAATTGCTGCCCATTAATCCGCTGTACGGCGAAGAGCTCAAGCACTACCTGAACCGTTTCAGCCCGCACGAACCCGGTCCGCTGACCGACTTTGCCGCGGCGATTACCTCTGCCAAGGGTCCGGAGCTTCAGGATGTGCTGTCGACGCTGGATGTTGCTGAGCGCATGCAGAAGGTACTGCCACTGCTGCGCAAGGAGATTGACGTTGCACAGCTGCAAAGCGAAATCAGCGAGCAGGTCAACGCGCAGATGCAGGAGCGTCAGCGTGAGTTTTTCCTCCGCGAGCAGCTCAAGGTGATCCAGCGCGAATTGGGTATTTCCAAGGACGACCGTGAAAACGATGTCGATACCTTCCGCGCCCGCCTGGAATCGCTGGTGGTGCCCGAGCGGGTCCAGTCGCGGATCGACGATGAACTGGACAAGCTCAGCGTACTGGAAACCGGTTCGCCTGAGTACGGCACGACACGCAATTATCTTGACTGGCTGACGTCGCTGCCATGGGGCGTGACCAGTCCTGACCAGTTGGATCTGAATCATGCCAGACAAGTCCTGGACCGTGATCACGACGGCTTGAAAGACGTCAAGGAACGGATTGTCGAATTCCTCGCCGAAGGGTCCTTCAAGGGCGATGTTGGCGGCTCGATTCTGCTGCTGGTAGGCCCGCCTGGCGTGGGTAAAACCTCTGTTGGGCGTTCGATTGCCGAAGCGCTGGGTCGTCAGTTCTATCGCTTTTCCGTCGGCGGCATGCGCGATGAGGCCGAGATCAAGGGACACCGCCGTACCTACGTGGGCGCGATGCCCGGCAAGCTGGTTCAGTCGTTCAAGGAAGTCGAAGTCGAGAATCCGGTGATCATGCTGGATGAAATCGACAAGCTGGGCCAGTCTTTCCAAGGGGATCCGGCATCTGCGTTGCTCGAGGTACTCGACCCGGAGCAGAACGTCGATTTCCTCGACCACTATCTGGATGTCCGTATGGATCTCTCCAAGGTGCTGTTCGTGTGTACGGCCAATACCCTGGATTCCATACCGAGTGCGCTGCTGGATCGCATGGAGCAAATTCGTCTGTCGGGCTACATTGCCGAGGAAAAGCTGGCGATAGCCAAGCATCACCTTTGGCCCAAGCTGCTCAAGCGCGACAACCTGCCCAAAAAGCGTATTCAGCTCAGTGACGCCGCTCTAAAGCAGGTGATTGAGGGCTACGCCCGGGAAGCGGGGGTGCGTCAGCTGGAGAAACAGCTGCACCGCATCGTGCGCAAGGCAGCCGTCAAGCTGCTGGAAGACGACGTTGAGACCGTCAAGGTGTCGGTGAAGAACCTCGAGGAATTCCTGGGCGCGCCCATCTTCCGCAAGGAAAAAGTCCTCAAAGGTGAGGGCGTGGTTACCGGTCTTGCCTGGACGGCAATGGGCGGTGCCACTTTGCCCATCGAAGCGGGCAAGGTTCATTCTCTGGATCGTGGCTTCAAGCTTACCGGCAAACTTGGCGATGTGATGCAGGAGTCTGCCAATATTGCCTACAGCTATACGCTTGGCCATCTGCAGGAATACGGCGCCGATAGCGACTTTTTCGACTCTGCCTTTGTACACTTGCACGTGCCGGAAGGTGCCACGCCCAAAGATGGTCCCTCGGCAGGGGTCAGCATGACCACGGCGCTGCTATCACTGGCCAGGCATCAGGCTATTGACCGTCCTCTGGCCATGACGGGTGAGCTGACGCTCACCGGCCAGGTACTGCCTGTGGGCGGGATTCGCGAAAAAGTGATTGCGGCGCGCCGCAGTGACATCTTTGAAGTCATCCTGCCGGAGGCAAATCGGCGTGATTATGAAGAGCTGCCTGATTACCTCAGAGAAGGCATGACAGTGCACTTTGCCAATCGCTATCGTGATGTGGCCAAGGTTGTATTCAAATAGCTCATTAAGCGAATTAGTCATTGACTTGCTTAATTGATGACACTGCTAACGATTATCATCGTTAAATCAGGCTTTCTGGCCATTAACGTTTAGTCCTGTATAACCTTTAAACGCTATCCTCTCGGATAGCGTTTTTTCTTTGTAGATCACTATTTAGTTTTTACGCTCAAGGTCGATATGCATAAAAGCTTCTTAGAAAAAATACATTCTTCACAGGGATCACTATGCGCAACAACCAACCCGTCACGCAGCAAGAATACCCATTAACTGAAGAGACCGTGCTGATATCGCGCTCGGACTTGAAAGGCAACGTGACCTATGCGAACCCGACGTTTGTTGAAGTAAGTGGTTACTCTCGCGATGAGTTGATTGGCGCGCCGCATAATTTAATTCGACACCCGGATATGCCCGAAGCGGCCTTTGCGAATTTATGGAAAACCCTGCAGGCAGGCACTACCTGGCAGGGCCTGGTCAAGAACCGCCGTAAAAACGGTGATCATTACTGGGTGCATGCCACGCTTGCTCCACTGCGTGACGGTGACCGTATCGTGGGATATACATCGGTACGCCGAAAGGCGAGTCCCAAGGCCGTTGCCAAGGCGGAAAAGGTCTACGCCGAGATGCGTGAGAAAGGCAAATCCAGGCACTACACCCTGGTACGCGGTGAGCTTCGACGCAAGGGGGTTATCGGCATCGTCTCGCGCTTCAAGCTCACCAGCCTGCGCGCAAAGCTGATCGGCATGGTGCTGGCGTCCGTGGCGCTGATAGGGATTGCTGGTGGACTGGGTATTTACGGATTGATGGTCTCCGGAGATCGCCTGGATACCCTGAGCCGCTCGGGACTGGATGACGTCGCGAGCCTGCAGGGAATCGAACAGGCCGCCGGGCAGGTAGTGGATGAGCTGGATCCCGCCGTGCTCAATCCGCGCGCCGTGGACGCCGATGAACTGGCCGCGTCGGTCGGCACAAAACGGGAAAGGATCGAGGCGCGCTGGGACGAATACCGCGCCGATGAAGATCCCGACAGCCAGTCACTGCAGTCCTTTGGCTCAGCGCTCGGCAACTGGAGCGACGGGGTCGATCAGGCGGTGACCGCCCTGGTCGAGAAGGAGAGCTACGACGCCTTTGTCGCCTTCAACGATATCGTCAAGCCCGGCACGCAAACGTTGCAAGCCGAGGTCAGCCAACTGGTTGAAAGCGAACGAACCTTTGCTGCCGAGATGCTGGCGGAGGCCGACCAGGGCCGCCAGCAGATGATGATTGCCCAGTTGGTGCTGATGGGGCTGGGCGCGGCGGTCATGATCGGCTTGAGCGTGCTGATTCTGAAATCGGTGCTGCGTAGCCTGGCCGGCGCGCGCTACGTGACCTTCCAGATTGCCGCGGGCAACCTGGCGGCCCGGGAGCGTCGCCAAACCGGTGATGAGCTAGGTGAGCTTCTGTACTCGCTCGACACGATGCGTTTTAGCCTGTCAGGTATTGTGGGTGACGTTGAAAACCGTGTCTCGGTGGTTACCCCGGCCATTCAGCAGATTGCCGCCGAAAATGAGGAGTTGGCGTCACGTACTGAGCAGCAGGCATCGTCGCTGCAGGAAACGGCCTCGAGCATGGAAGAAATGACCTCGACCGTGCAGCAGAATACCGACAATGCCCGCAAGGCGAGCGAATTGGCCGTACAGAACTCGCACAGCACTCAGCAAACCAGCGAGCAGATGCAGCAGCTGGTTGAGCGTATGCAGCGGATTGCTCAAAGTGCTGAAAAAATGACCGAAATGATCAGCGTGATTGACGGCATCGCCTTCCAGACCAATATTCTTGCCTTGAATGCCTCTGTGGAAGCCGCCAGGGCTGGCGAGCATGGTCGAGGGTTTGCGGTGGTGGCCAGTGAGGTACGTAACCTTGCCGGGCGAAGCGCCGAAGCGGCCCAGGAAATTCGTCGCATGATCGACAGCACCACTCAGGAAGTCACCGGCGGGCGAAGCGCCGTGGAGGAGGCCGAGAAAGCGATCGACGCCGTTATGCGCCAGGTCAATCAGGTAAGCGAACTGATGGAGTCGATCAGCACGGCATCCAGTGAGCAGAGTAGCGGAATTGGGGAAATCAATTCGGCGATTGCTGAAATGGATAACGTCACCCAGCAAAACGCCACCAAGGTGCAGTCGATTGCCGCGTCGGCGGATAACCTGTCCCTGGAAGCTTTCGAGTTGGCTAACGTGGTGGATGCATTCCGTCTGGAAGGGGCTCAGGAGGAGAGCATCAAAATAGCTCGCGCACATCTGGAAAGAATGAATCAAGCCACTCAGAAAACCGCCAAGGCATTACCCAGCCATTCTTCATCGACGAAAGCGCGCGAGGTGGCGACTGAAACTGCTGATCAATGGGATGAGTTCTAACGCTAGGGTGCGCGCAGATCATTGCGCCCGCCACTTGGTGGGCGCAATGGGTAACATCTATTCGTCGGGATGAAACTCAAGGGCTACCGAGTTGATACAGTAGCGCAAGCCGGTACTCTCGGGGGGGCCATCGGGGAATACGTGGCCAAGATGCGCATCGCAGTGGGAACACACTACTTCGGTGCGCACCATGCCATGTGTAGTGTCCTGATGCTCTTCGACGCAGCGGGTGCCAAGCGGACGGTCAAAGCTTGGCCAGCCGCAGCCTGCATCAAACTTGTGTTCGTTCTCGAATAGAGGGGCATGGCAGCAAACGCAATGGTAGATACCTTGCACCTCTCTGACCTGGTAGTCCCCGGTAAACGGCCGCTCAGTGCCTTTTTCACGAGTGACGCGATACTGCTCCGGCGTGAGTTTTTCTTGCCATTGATCCGGGGATTTTTCGATTTTTGCCATGGGGGTCTCCTCTCCCGCTTCCTGACTCAGGATAGCGTATCACTATCGTAAAGGACTTTATCGCCAAGGGCACTACCGTCAATGACAGTGCCTGGCCTGCTTGAGTTCAGGATGCGCAATATCGGCAAAAATCGCCAGCCAAGCCATCAAACGCTGGCCGCGCCACCGTTACTACGCGGGTCGTGAGCGCTTTCAATCAGCCCGTCAGGGTGATGAACGATACCTCCCGCATGTCCCATGGTGTCGCTGAACGGCTCATCGAGCACTTCGACATCATGCCCAGCCGCCTTGAGCGCTGCCACCAGTTTGGCGTCAAAGCGATCCTCGAGTTTTAAGTTCATGCTCGATTCGCCCCAAGTACGGCCCAGGAGCCAACGTGGTGCGGTAACCGCCTGCTGCAACGGTATGTGGTGAAACGCGTAGCGCGAGAAGACCGCGGCTTGCGATTGCGGCTGACCCTCACCGCCCATGGTGCCGTAGACCATGGTACGGCCATCGTTAAACCGGGCCATCGCTGGGTTAAGCGTATGGAAAGGCTTGCGCCCAGGGGCCAGTCCACGAAGCGATTCCGGGTCAAGCGAGAAGCTGATACCGCGGTTCTGCCATAGCACGCCGCTTTCCGGCAGGACAACGCCGCTGCCAAACTCCCAGTAGATGCTTTGTATGAAGCTGACTGCTCGACCCTCGCTATCTACCGCGCCCATCCAGACGGTATCGCCTGGCGCTGGATCGTGGGGCCAGGGCAGTGCTTTGGATGAGTCGATCTGGGCAGCCTCAGCGGCAATGCGTTCGTCGCTGAGTAACCCTTGAAGCGAGGTGGGGACCCGCGCCGGGTCCGTGACGTATTGGTCACGCAGCATGAAGGCGCGCTTGGTGGCTTCAATGAGGCCGTGCAAGTGACCAAAGCCATTGGGTTCGGTGGCTTTGATGCGCTCGTAAATGGCGAGGATCATCAGCGACGCCACCCCCTGGGTAGGGGCAGGGAGGTTATACAAGGTGGCGTCGGTGAGGCCTACTTCCAGGGGTGTCACGCGCTGGGCGCGATACTCGTGGAAGTCCTGCAAACGCAGCGGGCTACCCAGCATCTCCAAATCCCGGGCCATGCTTTCGGCCAACTTACCGCGATAAAAATCATCCAGACCGGCCGTGGCCAGTCGTTCCAGCGTCGCGGCCAAACGCGGCTGGCGAATCCGGTCGCCTTCTCTGGGCGCTTGACCATCGACCAGAAGTGCCTCGCTGAACCCAGGGCTTTGTGATAAGCGCTCCAGGTGCTTGGCAGTCAGCGTTTCCTGGCTCTTGGAAACCGCGACGCCTTTTTGTGCATGACCAATGGCATCGGCCAGCAGCGTTGTCAGCGGTAGAGGTTTTCCCCAGTCGGCGGCAACCGCTAGCGCCTCCTGCCAGCCGCTTACCGTGCCTCCCATGGTGAGGGCTGCTTTAGGACCGCGCTCGGGAATCTGCGTGTCACCGGCATAGAAATCCGCATTGGCCAACCCCGCAGCTGGGCCGCAGGCATCAATGGCCACCGGTGCCTTGCCAGGCTCATGGATTAACCAGAAGCCATCACCGCCAAGAGCATTCATGTGCGGATAGACCACGGCGATGGTGGCCGCGGCCGCGACCATGGCTTCCACGGCGTTGCCCCCCTGCTTGAGTACGTCTCGACCGGCACTGGCGGCGAGGTGGTGCGGAGCGACACAGCTGCCGCTGAAGCTACGTTGCGTATGGAGCATAAGCTGTCCTTTTATTATTGAGCCTGAGGTTTACCAGCCAATGGCGGCAGGCAGCCACGTGGCAATACCCGGAAATAGTATCACCATGGCAATGGCGAGAAACTGTAAAGCGATAAACGGTAGCACGCCGAGATAGATATCCAGCGTGGTGACGCCTTTGGGGGCGACGCCTTTGAGGAAAAACAGTGACCAGCCGAAGGGCGGCGTTAAAAACGAGGTTTGCAGCACCAGCCCCACCAGAATGCCCAGCCACACCATGTCAACGCCCATCTGGATAAAAAAGGGCAAGAACAACGGCAGGGCGATATAGCTGATTTCGATCCACTCGAGAAAGAAACCGAGCACAAACATCAGCAGTAGCATGAAGAGCAGTGCACCTATCTCACCGCCGGGTACCCACTCGAACATACGCGCTACCAGGTGCTCGCCGCCAAGACCACGAAACGCCAGGCCGAATACCTGCGCGCTGATCAGGATAAAGAACACCATGGATGAGATGATCAGCGTTGCCTTCGCGACCTCTGTCAGTAGGTCAAGGCTAAGCCGCCCGGAGCTGGCAACAAATACCAGGGCGCCCAGGGCGCCCATGGCGGCGGCTTCAGTGGGCGCGGCAATGCCGCCGATGATCGAGCCAAGCACGGCAACGACCAAGCCTACCGGCGGGCCTACCACCAGTATGACCTTGCGTAACAATTGCGCCTTGCCCATTTGGGCACGCTCTTCGGCAGGGATCGGTGGCATTAGATGGGGTTTCCAGGCGGCGAGCGCAAGAATGGCAATAATGTACACCGCTGCCAGGGTCAATCCAGGCATCATGGCGGCAGCGAACATAGTGCCCACCGACTCACCCAGGATCTCTGCCAGTAGAATGAGCACAAGGCTTGGAGGAATAATCTGCCCCAGCGTGCCAGAGGCGCATATCATCCCGCTGGCAAGTGCCTTGGGGTAGCCGCGACGCAGCAGTGTCGGCAAGGTGAGCAGGCCGAGCGTCACGATGGTGGCGCCGACGATGCCCGTGGCCGCACCAAGCAGGACACCGACAAAAATAATCGCCACACCCATTCCGCCCGATACATTACCGAACAAGTGACCGACTACATCGATCAGTTCGGCGGCAAGTTTCGACTTTTCGAGCATCACACCCATGAAAACGAACAGCGGGATAGCCATGAAGGTGTAGTTGGTTACCACGCCGTAGATACGCGACGGAAGCAGGTTGAAAAGCATCGGACCAAAGCCGATAAAACCAAAGACAAAGGCGGTCGTTGCAATGCTGATCGCCACCGGAATGCCGATCAGTAGCATGACGAAAAAAGCCCCGATCATGCCGATCGCCAGCCATTCATTTAAAGACATCGGTTAGTCACCTTGTGCGGGGAGTGCGAACGCATTGCGCAGTGCATGGGCCAGTCCCTGCAGCGCAAGCAGGGTGAAGCCAAAGGGAAGAAAGGCCTTTAAAACCCAGCGGTAGGGCAGGCCACCAGGATTGGGTGATCCCTCGCCGCGGCCAAACGATTGCGCGACCCAGGGAAGCGTCAGCCAGGCGATATACAAGCCCATAACCAGCAGCGTGAGTCCGCCGAATACCTCGATAGTACGTTTTACGAGCACCGGGAAGTGCTCGTAAAAAACGTCTACCCGAACCTGTTCGTCGTTAAGTAGCAAATACGCCATGCCGAACAGGGCAATGGGCGATATCAAGTGCCACTGCAGTTCTTGCAGCCATAGGGCTCCGAAGTCGAACAGGTAACGCAGTATTACATCACCGGAGACCAGTGCTACCAGCAACACACAGGTCCAGGCGGCGATCCGGCCAAATAGCCGGACCAGCACCTCTATGCTATTAACTACCTTTTCTACCGCTCGCATATCACACTCCGATGATATCGCTTAGCCAAGCGCGTTCACTGGCACCTGCCCAGCGGTCATGTTGAGCCTTGAAGGCCATGTAGCTGTCGTGGATTTTGCGTACCGCCGGATCGGCGTTGGCTTCGGTTTGCAGCGTATCCAGCGTGGCTTCGCGCAGTGCATTGACGATTGATTCTGGCAGTTGATTGGCGATGACCCCGTGATTATCGACCAGGTCGGTCATGGCTTCACCGTTCACGGCCTCCGACCAAGTCAGGCTTTCCAGGCAGGCGGCCATGCACGCCGAGCGAACAATCATCTGCAGATCTGCTGGCAGACTGTCCCAGTGGGATTTGGAAATCAGTAGCTCACCGGTGGTGGAGGGTTCGTGCCAGCCGGTGGTGTAATAGTATTTCGCAGCGTCTTGAAGTCCCATACGGCGGTCCTGGAAAGGGCCGACGAATTCGGCGGCGTCAATCACGCCGCGTTCCAGCGCCGGGAAAATCTCACCACCGGGTAATACGCGGGCATCGACACCGAGGGAAGAGTAGACCTTGCCGGCCAGGCCGGGAACGCGCATGCGCAGGCCATCAAGCTGGCTGATGTCTTCAATTGGTTCACGGAACCAGCCGGTCATTTGTACGCCAGTGTTATTCAGCGGGAAGGCGACCATGCCATACGGCTCGTAAAGCTCGTGCCAAAGCTCGAGGCCGCCGCCGTGATAAAGCCAGGCCATATGGCCCATAAAGCTCATGCCGAATGGCACGGTGGTGAAATACTGAGCGGCAAAGGTCGTGCCTGACCAGAAATAGCTGTTGGCCGCATTCATTTGGATAGTGCCGCTCTGTACCGCTTCAAACCCCTCGAGCGCCGGGATCAGTTCACCCGCGGCAAAGTGTTGAATATTGAGGCGACCACCCGACATGGTGTTGATTTTTTCGATGACATCGGTGGGGCTGCCGGGTCCCTCGACATAAAACGGAGAGCCTGGCCCGTAGGCATTGGTCATGCGCCAGTTAAAGGTTTCGGACGATTGTGCTCGCGCAATGTTGGGAGCTCCCAATACCAATCCTGCAGTGGAAGAGACAGCGGCGGTCGTAAGAAACTTGCGGCGTGTAAAGGTCATGAGTCACCTCTTGGCGGTGGAGAAATCAAATTTGTCCCACCAAGGTGTTAGCAAACGCCATGCCATAAAATCGATTTTATTTTAAATAAAAGATTTTTACAGTGTTTATCGGCTGACGCTTACCGCTACCGTGGTAGCCGTTGCACTCAGCTGGCGCGCCGCGTCATGCTTTGTGCACCACCTTGAGGCGGCTATGTGCCTGCGTTGATGGAAGTGACGCTGCCGAGTCGGGAAGGGCGATTGGGCCGGGAATGCTTGACAGTTCAATAAGGGGTGAGTAACATACGCGCCACCTCGACGAGGCATTGCGACGTCCCATTCGTCTAGTGGTCCAGGACACCGCCCTTTCACGGCGGTAACAGGGGTTCGAACCCCCTATGGGACGCCAACTAAATCGTTAAGGTATCGGAGTGCGGGAATAGCTCAGTGGTAGAGCATCGCCTTGCCAAGGCGAGGGTCGGGAGTTCGAATCTCCTTTCCCGCTCCAATTAATTTTATGCTTGCACAGTGTCCCATTCGTCTAGTGGTCCAGGACACCGCCCTTTCACGGCGGTAACAGGGGTTCGAACCCCCTATGGGACGCCATCTCGTACTTGTCTTTTGCGTTGCGGGAATAGCTCAGTGGTAGAGCATCGCCTTGCCAAGGCGAGGGTCGGGAGTTCGAATCTCCTTTCCCGCTCCAAGCGCATACTTAGATAGGGCATACTGCCTAGGGTCGTGAGCTGGAGCGCCAGTCCGATCGATCTCCTTTCCCGCTCCAAGCGCACCCATCTCTACTTTCCTTCTCTTCAGTTATTCATAGCCTTCCGGGACAGAACTGTTTGAAAAAATAGTTTGCGCCCTAATATCTAATGTTTACGCATGTGATGACTTCCTTATTTTTGCTGACAGGACATGTTTATGGCCGAACCGGCATTGTCGATACGTGGCCTTACCAAAGAGTACGGTAACGGCTTTCAAGCGCTAAAAGGTATTGATCTCGACGTCCAGCAGGGCGATTTTTTTGCGCTCCTGGGCCCCAATGGCGCAGGCAAGTCTACTACCTTGGGCGTGGTTTGTTCGTTGGTGCAGAAGACCCAGGGAAAGGTATCGGTCTTTGGTATCGATATCGATAAAGACTTCTCTAAAGCGAAATACCAGATCGGCGTGGTACCGCAAGAGTTTAATTTTAACCAGTTCGAAAAAGTGCTCGATATCGTGCTGGCGCAAGCGGGCTACTACGGCATGACGCGTCGTGAGGCGCTGCCTCGCGCCGAGCAGCTGTTGACCGATCTGGGGCTGTGGGACAAGCGCAATGGTAGCGCACGCATGCTGTCCGGCGGCATGAAACGCCGCTTGATGATTGCGCGTGCCTTGATGCACCGACCTAAATTGCTGATCCTTGACGAGCCGACCGCGGGCGTGGATATCGAGCTACGCCGTAGCATGTGGGAGTACATGCGCCGCATTAATCGTGACGAAGGCACTACGATCATTCTGACGACGCATTACCTGGAGGAGGCCGAGAGCCTTTGCCGCAATATCGCGATCATTAATCACGGCGAAATCGTCCGTAACACCAGTGTGCGGGAGTTGCTCACCGAACTGAGTCGGGAGACCTTTCTGTTGGACCTTGCTGTCCCTGTCAGTGATACCCCCGTGGTGGAGGGATTTGATATCCAGCGAGTGGAAGCCTCGCAGCTATCATTGGTGATCCATCGTGGCCAGCGACTCAACGATGTGTTTGGTGCATTAACCGAGCAGGGCTTGCAGGTTGTCTCCATGCGCAACCGCGCCAACCGCCTGGAGGAAATGTTTGTGTCGATGGTGGAAGGCGGTCAGAGCTCAATCGATCAACGGGCAGAGCAGCCTCAAGCACAGGAGGCGCGGGTATGAACGCCAGTCAAACGCTCATCGCCCTGTGGACGCTGGTACTCAAGGAGATCAAGCGCTTTACGCGGATATGGCCGCAAACCTTGTTGCCACCCTCTATTACTATGGCCATGTACTTCATTATCTTTGGCAATCTGATCGGCTCGCGCATTGGGGCGATGGACGGCTTCACGTACATGGACTTTATTGTTCCCGGGCTGATCATGATGTCGGTGATCACCAACAGCTATTCCAACGTCGCCTCCAGCTTCTTCTCGAACAAGTTCCAGCGTTCGATTGAAGAGATGATGGTCTCGCCGATGCCTAACTGGGTCATCTTATCCGGTTTCATTTTTGGCGGTATGGCCCGTGGTCTTGGCGTCGGGCTGATTGTGACCATTGTTTCGCTGTTTTTTACTCGCCTGACCGTCGAGCATCCTTTTCTGACCGTGCTGGTGGTGGTGCTGACGTCGGCGCTGTTTTCCATCGGTGGTTTTATCAACGCGCTGCTGGCCAATAAATTTGACGATATTTCCATCGTGCCGACCTTTATCCTCACGCCGCTGACCTACCTGGGGGGAGTGTTTTACTCGATTTCCATGCTGCCCGATTTCTGGCAGGGCGTGTCGATGCTCAACCCGATTCTGTACATGGTGAATGTCTTCCGCTATGGCTTCCTGGGTGTGTCGGATATCCCGGTTGGCTGGGCCTTGGCTGCCGTGCTGGGCTTCATTGTCGTGCTGTTTGTCGTAGCGCTTCGCATGTTGGAACGTGGTAAAGGAATCCGGAGTTAAGTCATGTCGCATCGACCCGAAACACTGATAGAGGCACCGTTGGGGCGCGAATCTGTTTATCCAGACGCCTATGATCCTGACCTTTTGTATCCGATTCCCCGTGCGGCCAATCGAGCCCCGTTGGGCATTGTCGAGGACAGGCTGCCGTTTGTCGGTGAGGACGAGTGGCATGCGTTTGAGGTGTCCTGGCTGAACGGGCGCGGCAAGCCGGTGGTGGCTGTTGCACGCTTTCGTTTGCCCGCTGACTCACCCAATCTGATTGAGTCAAAATCCTGGAAGCTATACCTCAACAGCTTTAATCAGACTCGCTTTGCCCATCGAGACGACGTCATTGCGACATTAACCCGGGATTTAGCAGACGCAGCGAATGCGCCGGTTGGCGTCGAGCTTTTTGATGTTGACGCCGACACCTTGGCGCCTCGGCAGCTTCCGGGGGAGTGCCTGGATGCGTTGGATATCGAGGTAAGCGATTACACCCCGAGTGCTGACCATTTGAAGGCAGGTGATCAGGTGGTGGAAGAAACACTGTACTCGCACCTTTTAAAATCCAACTGCCCGGTGACCGGTCAGCCGGATTGGGGCAGCGTCATGATTCGCTATAAAGGTCCGCAGATCGAGCGAGAGGGGCTATTGCGCTATTTGATCGGCTATCGTCAGCATCAGGATTTTCACGAACATTGCGTTGAGCATATTTTTACCGACCTGATGCAGCGCACCAAGCCCACTGAACTATTGGTCCTGGCGCGCTATGTGCGGCGCGGAGGGGTGGACATCAGCCCCTGGCGTGCCACGCCTGGGCTTGCTCCGCCCAGCCCGCTGCGTCTGGCAAGACAATAAATGATTGCGCTAAAGTAGCGCTCATCTCATTGAACCGACGGAGTCATCATGGACGCACTTACGCTGCTGCACGAACGTAGCTCCATGGGCAAGCTGAACGAGCCCGCGCCCAATGCCGAGCAGCTTGGCGCAATCTACCGGGCTGCGCTGCGTGCCCCTGACCATAAAGAGCTGCGCCCCTGGCGGTTTATCGAATTCAGCGGGGAAGGGCGTGAACGCCTGGGTGAGCTGTTTGCCGAGGCCGAGTTCCAGGAAGACCCGCATGCCAAGGATTCCGTGCTTGACTCGGCGCGCAAAAAACCACTGCGGGCGCCGATGATCATTGCCGTGATCGCCAAGGTGACGCCGGATATTGCCAAGGTGCCCAAGATGGAGCAGGTGATCTCCGCCGGCTGCGCGGCCCACGGTATTCTGCTGGCGGCTCATGCGCTTGGTTTGGGGGCCATGTGGCGTAGCGGCAAGTATGCCTTTGACCCCGTGGTGCACAAGGGATTGAGCCTGGAAGACGACGACGAGGTCGTTGCGTTTATTTATCTGGGAACCCCCGCTGGTCGCCACAAGCCGCTTCCTGAACATCAAACTGATGACTTTGTCGAACGCTGGAGTTAGCCATGGCAAGCAGCCGAGAAGCCGGTGTCGCTTACCCACGGCTACCGTTAACCGAAGGGTCGGATGATCTTGTTGCCTTTCAGCAGTGGCTCGGCGAGGCAATTCCCATGGTTGGCGCGCTGGGCATCATGCAGATGGATCGCCAGGGTGACACGCTTACCTGGCAACTGTCGTTAAAGCCCAGCCTGAATGATAAAGGCACCGGTTTTGGCGGAGCGCTGACAGCGCAAGCGACACTACTGGGTTGGTGCTGGGTAACGTTATGGCTGCGCGCGCAGGGCAGAGCGCAAGACGTGGTCGTCGCCGAATCGAGCCAGCGCTTCCATGCGCCGGTGGCCGCAGATTACCGCATGGTATGTAGTCCGCATGATTCCCAAGGCCCTGTAATGCTTGCCGACAAGCTTCAGCAACGCGGTAGAGGGCGCATTACGCTGGATCAAAAGCTCTATTGCGGTAACACGCTGTGCCTGGAGGCGACCGGCAGCTACGTGGTTCTTCCCGAGGCCTGATCTGAAAATGGCTTGCTATTTCGCAGCTTAGGCCATAAAATACGCGCCGTTCTGTTGGGAAAAGCATCGCTGGTCTCAAAAGAGCAAACAATGCGGAGGAGTGTCCGAGTGGTCGAAGGAGCACGCCTGGAAAGTGTGTAAGTCGAAAGGCTTCGAGGGTTCGAATCCCTCCTCCTCCGCCAAAAACATAGATTAAGCCGCTGATTTCAGCGGCTTTTTTGTTCCCTGCTTATAACTGACCCACACCTTGGCCCACACTTTCGTATTGGCTTCTACAGAATCACAGTGAACGCCTTTGGACGATTCTCCTTTTTAGACATCGCAAATTTATCGGCTCGTAGTGGATTGCTTCCACTTTCATTGAATGGATGAAGCTTTCCACGCAGGCGTTTTCCCAGCAGTTGCCTTTAAGGCTCATACTTTGACGCAACTGCTGCGTTCGCAGCCGATCCAGGTAGGCGCGTGAACAGTACTGGCTTCCATGGTCACTGTGACAGATCACCCCGATGCGGAAATTGCGTCGCCACAGCGCCATTTCCAGCGCATAGCAGACCAGGTAGGTCTGCCGTCATCCTGTTATTCATGGACCAGCCGACGACAGAGCGCGAATACAGGTCAATGATGACGGCTAGATACAGCCAACCTTCAGAGCTCATCAGGTACGTGATGTCACCGGCCCACTTCTGGTTCGGGGCGGTTGCCACAAAGTTCTGCTCCAATAAGTTGGGCGACACAGGCAAGCTATGGTCGCTGTCTGTGGTGACGACGAACTTGCGGGCAGCCTTTGGCACCTACGACTGGCGCCGCATACTGGCACCTATCGTTTTGACATCATATGGGTGACCATCGGTCACCAGTGTAGCCTGAATGCGTCGAGCCCCATTGAGCTGCTTGCTCTGGCCGAATGCCTCTTTCACGCGACGAGCATCATGCCATGAGATATGACATTGAGTTTGTAGCTGGGTCGTTCGGGTTGCTCGCGTGCATTGCGTCGCTTCAACAGCAAAGAGTTGCTGATCACCGACAGCGAGCTGGTGGTCATGTCGATAACACCAATTATCGGGTGCAACAGGCTGATGGCGGCGCGTTCGTTGGTGCCGGCGATCATCATCACGACGTGGAGGCCCGAGGTCATGCATGACGCGAATGGCTGCTACCAACTCCTGCTTGATGGTATCAGCCACGGCCACCTGACACAGAGCCTTACCACCGACGGCGATGGTTACCACGTTGCCCCTTTTTTCTAGTCCCTACTACAGTACCGATTAACGAAAGACTGCGTTTTAATGACAACTCCAAGGCTCTTTCTTGGCGTTGTCTTTAACGTTCTGGTCGACGAAGCGGTAATACTCTTCCTTGAAGCAGTTCCATCGGTCAGCGCTGACCTCGATCCCATGGCGTATAAGGATCTTTTCGACATCATCAATGCATAGCCGCAGCGCATCGTAAGCGAGACAGATATGCCTGTGTTTTTCGTCGTAGACTACCTTATCCATCCCGTAAAGCTGATCGATATCCGCTATTGCGTCGTCGATGCGCTCACGCTCATGGCGTTGGATTTTTAAATTCCGAGTCACTAATGTGTTTTCGGAAACGCCTAAGCGATGCTCTTGATGTTTCGGTTTCATAATGATCCCCCGCATGATTTAAAGGGTGTTTCACTCCTTATTTGCTTTATCGCCGTGCCCACCGTGATGTCGATGCATAAAAAAATGCATCAATGGACAGGCTGCCAAAAAAAGTAAAGGTAAGGCCTGAAAGAGGTGAAAGCGGTGATCTGTTCCCATCAAGTAACCCACCAAAATGACAAACCCGGCAAGCGGTATCCACATCATCAGCAGACGGCTAGTTTTTTGACTCATAGGCACTCCTATAGCACTTCAGGGGGTAAAGAGGTAACGGTTGTTTGTCGATGGTTATATGCCCTCGTTACCCCAAAAATAGCCCGTTAATCTGAATTTAAACTGAAATTACACGCCGTAGTTATCTGAAGTCGCCTAGTTTTTTATAACATATCAACCTGAAACAGATTTCAAAACGGTCGACAAAAATTGACTTGTGACAATATTGAGGTATCGGGTTTGGTTTCTCTTTGACCTGCGGGCTACCTATAGGTTGTAGGCTTATAACGGAAGTTAACTCTGTCTTCTTCCATTTTTATTGGAGTAAGGCGACTTCTCGACCCGCAACACGATGAGAGGAAATTGATATGGCTAAGTATAAGAAGATCGTTGCCATTGCGTTGGCTGCAAGCCTTGGTGCCACAAGCAGCGCCACCTTCGCTCAAGGCATGAACCAAGGCGCCCAAGGTCAGGGCGGTATGATGGGCGGCCAAAGCGGCATGGGTCCTGGCATGATGATGGGAGGCCAAGGTGGCATGATGCCTTGCCCCATGATGGGTGGTATGGGTCCGATGTCCGGCATACTCGACGACGAACAAATGAGCTCGATGCGCGAGATGCGCCAGGAACATCGCTCTACTCAATTGGAGCGGATGGGCGAAATGATGAACCTGAGTGATGACATGATGATAATCATGCAGGCCGAGCGGCCTGATCCGGAGGAAGTAAAAGCGCTGCACGGTCAAATGGCTAACCTACATGGCGACATGATGGCCGATAAAGTGAGCATGCATAATCAGATGCAGGACCTGTTGACCGACGAGCAGCGACAACAGATGAAGGGAAACATGCCAAGCCACCATGGCCAGCAATAAGCCTTGGTGAGTACCACTTTGTGAATTAGGAGTGATGCCATGTGCCGATGGAAGCTGTGATGGCACTGTTTGACCAAAAACCGGATATCGACGGTACTGGTTTAGCCGGTATTGCGATTGATACACCGTGTACACCAAGGCCGCAAGACGAGCCTTACTAGGTATTCGCGTTTACGGATCAGGGACATAAACCCTCTATAATGCTATCAGTGGGTCGGGCTATTCTCCCAGGCACGGCGCATAGCTTGCGGGTGCTCTACTATTTTTCGACTCTCGGTGGTCATCGACTTAGGTGCGGGACATGCTTGGTTGATTAATCAGGAGGTCAGATGATGACTCTTTTGGAGCAATACAGCTTACTGCTGGCACTGGCGATTGGCGTCGTAGGCAGCGTTTTCTGTCTGTATTCGCTTGCCCGCGCGATAGGCCTGACACGTCAGGAGCCGGGCAAGGATGTGCCGGCGAGTTCCGGAGCTCTGTCGCGGGATCCGGTATGGGGGCGCTATCACGCCCGCTACTACGGATATGGGTTGCTGTTTCTAGCCTTTGATATGGAGATGGCGTTCATGTACCCGTGGGCAGTGGTTTACAAGGAAGTAGGGCTGGTTGCCTTGCTTGATATGGGCGTGTTTCTGGCGATTCTCTTTCTTGGCCTGCTTTACGGATGGAGCCAGGGGGCTTTCAGGCGGCAATGAGTTTTGATTCAGCAATAAACATAACGGGCGCACGACAGAAACGGCCCTCAGTGCTGCAGAAGCTGGTTTCTCGGGCCCTGGCGCGTAATCTGGGCTGTCTGATCGTTCCCGGGCCTGAGATTGCCCTGGCGCATGGTCTGGACGTGACCGCGGCAGGCATGCGAACCAGTACTACGCCTCGCGATGCAAGCGTGCTCATGATTGTTGGAGAGCTGTCGGAGAAAATGGGCGACGCCGTGGCCGTGCTCTACGCGCAGATGCCCCGGCCGCGTGCCATTCTCATCGTAGGCGGGCAGACACCGTCAACTTTACCTGGTGCCGATATTTCTGCAGGTCTCTCGCAAAAGGGACTGACCGAAGCCGTAGTTCGACTACAACGTGCATTCGCTGACGGTGCCTTTGTAGCCTCGCCGGAGGCGTTCGACGCCGATGTCCTGCACGCCAAGATTGAGTATGTCTGCCCCATGCATCCAGAAATTGTCGAGGATGAGCCGGGTAGCTGCCCCAAATGCGGCATGGACCTGGTAGCCCGAGAGGCAGGGGAGTCCACGCCCGACCACGATCATGAACACCAGCATGATCACGAACACCAGCACCATGGCCACAAGCATGACCATGAGCACGAGCACGAGCATTGCCATGATCAAGATCATAAGGGCCACCATGAACATCATCATGGCCATGATCACGAGCACAGTAACGAGCACCAACAGGAACACGCGCACGAAAATGCAGCGGCCGAATATACCTGCCCAATGCACCTGGAAATCGTTCGGGACGAGCCTGGAAGCTGCCCCAAGTGCGGTATGGATCTGGTAGCCCGTGAGGACGCGGAAGATGAGGGCGCCTCAGAAGAGGGCTCCGGGCACAGCCACAATCATCAACATAGCGAATCTGGCCACCACTCAGAACATGAACATTCAGGCCATGATCATGGAGAACACGATCATGGTGGGCATAAGCATGGAGGGCACGATCACGGCGCCTCGGGATTCATGTCCATGATTGAAGTCACCAAAGATCTGCCACGCAGCGCCGATGGCCTGCAGATGGATTGGCTTGAGGTGCCGTTCGGCCCAGTCTTTCCGGGCTTACCAGGCGGACTGAAATTGACGTTGACCCTTGATGGTGACGGGGTGACCGAAGGGCAGGCGACCTCCCTGGCGGGTATGACCATCGAAGTTGAAGAGGGTGAAGAAAGCGAAGAGATAGATGTCGAGACCTTCATCGACCATCTGGCCACGGCAATGCCGCTGGCGCCGGTGAGCTATCGTCTGCTGGCCTGTCTTGCGATCGAGCAAGCGGCTGGACTGAATGACGATCAGGCGACCACTCAGGCCCGGAACGGCGGACTTGAGCGTGAGCGCATCGCCAGTCATCTTGGTTGGCTGGCGCAACTGGGGCGCCAGCTCGGATTCGCTTGGCTGACGCAGCGGGCTTCGACTCTGCAACTGCAAGTCAGAGAGGCTAACCGGTACAGGCTTGCTGAGCTGGAACCAGCGTTGCGTACATTAGGAACCCGTCTTGGACGGACGCCTTTGCTCAAATCGCGGCTGAAGGATATCGGCGAACTCTCTTCAGAATTTTCTGATCTGCGCGGCCCCGTAGCACGTGCTGCCAGCGAAGGCGGAGACGCCTGGGCTCGCCTGTGGCAACGTCTGGCCGAAATAACCGCCAGTCTCGACCTTATAAAGGCGAGCAGCGAACCGGCGCTGCCATCCCTGCGCGACATTGGCGATTTATCAGGAACCGGTGAGGTAACCGTTGATACGCCCCGCGGCGAAGCCCGGTTAAGTCTGAAACTGGAGCATGGAAAGGTGAAATCCTACAAGCTGGACACCCCCTGCAGTCACCATATCGACCTGGTCCCGAAGCTTGTTGAGGGCCAGGAGTTGGGCGATGCGCTGCTGGCAGTCGGCTCACTGGATCTTTCGCCCTGGGAGGTGATCTCGTGACCGTCGCTAGCGTTCTTCTCGCATTGCTTGGCAGCGCTTGGCTGCTGTCCGTGATCGAGGGCTGGATGACCACTGGCCGCCTGAGTCCGGCGGCGCCACTTTTTAGCGGGCTGGCGCACCTCGGTCGTGAATCCATTCTCCCGCGCTCGCCAGACCGGGTGTTTTTCGAGGCAGCGCCGGTGCTTCTCCTGGTTGTGGGGGTACTTGGTATGGCGGTCCTGCCGCTGGCACCGGACCTGATCATTGCGGACCTTGGCACTGGTGCGCTGTTCATCAACGCGGCCCTGGCCTATGTGCTGGTTGCGGTGATCATGGCGGGCTGGGGACCGGACGGCGCCTACGCGATGATCGGTGGCTGGCGCTTTCTGGGCCAGCTTATTGCCTATTCCATGCTTATTGTCATGCCGATCACGGCCGTGGCCATGCGCGCCGAATCCATGTTGAATACCGCGATCGTTGGCTCCCAGGCGGGGCTGTGGAACATCGTCTACCAGCCCCTGGGCTTCGTGCTGTTTTTCATTGCGGCCATGGCACTGGCGTTCCGGGCCCCGTTTGATCTGCCAACCGCAGAGGGAGAGCTTGGCGGGGGCGTGGACGCCGAATACACCGGGGTGCGCCTGGCAGTGCTTCGCCTGGCTCGACTGACCCTGGTGGTTACCCTGGCTTCCGCAACCACGGTCTTCTACCTCGGCGGCTGGCAGGGGCCGCTACTGCCACCTTGGGCCTGGAGTCTGGTGAAGACCCTGGCCGTGGCCGTGTCGATGTTGCTGGTCGGTCACTATCTGCCACGCATTCGCGAGGCGGATCTGATGCGGTGGTGCTGGATTCTAGGCATCCCCCTTGCACTGGTGAATATCATTGTCGTCGGCTTACTGATTCTGGTGGTTCTCTAATGTACGCACAGGCTTTTTTCGTTGCCGTTTTCGGGTTGGCTGCCATCGGCTTTGGCGTGGTGGTGTTTCGCACATCGTCCATGGTCCGTTCTGCGCTGGCTCTGTTGTTTTCGCAGACCGCCGTCGGCTGCATGTTTCTGGCGATGCAGACCGAATTTCTGGGCGTACTGCAAATCATGATGATGGCCACGGAGATGAGTATCATGGCCATCTTCATGGTGATGTTCATGATGGATCCAGGTGGGCTTGGCGGTATGGACATGAGTCACCAGAAGCGTTTCTCTATCGTTGCTGGGGTGAGTGCGGCCGTTGTTGCTATCGCCGTTGCGCTGCTGTCCGACTGGGGCCCCGCAGCAAAGCAGGTGGTGGATGCGGAAGCGCAGACACGGGCGTTGGGCATGGAGCTGCTCGGGCGCTCGATGATGATCTTTGAAACCGCTGGTATCACCATCCTGACCGCAATGATTGCGGCCACCGCGGTGGCGATTCCGGTGCAGAACCTGGCGAGTAAAAGAGCCAAGGAGGCATCGGAATGACCGCAGTTCTGATAGTAGCGCTTGTGACCGGCGCCATCCTGTTCGGTATCGGCGTCTATGGCGCACTGTCCCAGACCAATCTGGTGATGATCATGATGGGCGTGGAGCTGATGCTGGCGGGGGCCATGGTGAATCTGGTGGCTTTCTGGCGCTTTTTACATCCCGAAGCCTATTCCGGCCAGATGTTCGTGCTGGTGGTGATGACGGTTATGGCACTGGAGATGGCGGTCGGATTTGGCGTCGCCATTGCGCGCTTCCGGGTTAAGGGCTCGGTTGAGATGGAAGAAGCGGAGGACCTGAAAGGATGAATGCAGTGCTCCTGCCAATACTACCGCCGCTGATCGCCGCCCTGGCTGTGTTGTTACTGCGCCGTGGGAGCGCTGTGTTGGCCCTGGCTGGTGCGACGCTCAACCTGGCAGGCAGTCTCTGGCTGATAGCCCGGGTGGTTGACGTTCAGACCGAAACCCTACTTCTGCCTGGGCTGCCGGACATGCCACTGCGCCTGGTCGCCGGGCCGATGACCTCGCTATTGACCATGGCAGTGGCCACGGTGGCTACATTCGTTCTGATTTATGCCGTCGGTTATATGAAGCGGGAGTCCGGCCAAGCGCGCTTCTATGCCGTGATGTCGCTGTTCCTGGCGGCCATGCAGGCACTGGTGCTGGCGGGCGACTGGATTCTGCTGCTGGCGAGCTGGGAACTGATCGGTCTGTGCAGCTACCTGCTGATCGGCTTCTGGTTCCAACGCCCCGAAGCCGCGAACGCAGCCACACGCGCTTTCCTATATACCCGCAGCGCGGATCTCGGGCTTTACGTTGCGATATTCATACTCATAGGGTCAGCAGGTACCAGTGAGATTGCCGCTTCCCTGGAAGCTGACGCTGGAGCGCCCACCATTGCCGGGCTTCTGTTGCTGCTGGCCGCCATGGGCAAGTCGGCCCAGGTTCCCCTGCAGGACTGGCTTATGCGCGCCATGGCGGGCCCGACACCGGTCTCGGCGTTGCTGCACTCGGCCACACTGGTGGCGGCGGGCGCCATTCTGCTGATCCGCTCGGCGCCACTGCTGACGCCTGAGGCACTGTTCGCTGTCGGTCTTGTCGGTGGTATCACCACGGTGGCTGCCGGGGTGATTGCGCTGGCTGAACGTGATCTCAAACGTGTGCTGGCGGCTTCGACGGCCAGCCAATACGGCCTGATGCTCATCGCAGTGGGCGCGGGGGTTCCACTGGCCGCGCTGTTGCATCTGCTCGCCCATGCCGCTATTAAAAGCACCCTGTTTCTTGCCGCCGGTGACTTTCAACATGCTCGCGAGGGTACCGGTTTCGATCAGTTGAAGGGCGTTGGCCGCGCTAGGCCCTGGTCCTTTGGCGGCTTTGCACTGGCAGCGATGGCACTGGCGGGCATCCCACCACTGAGTGGGTTCTTCTCCAAGGATGCGGTGATCGCCGCCGCTCTGTCTGCGCCGGGCGCCGTCTTGCTCGGCGCTCTGGCCCTGGTCGGCACTCTGCTGACCGGCGCCTACATGGCCCGGGCTCTACGGGTGCTATGGCAGGGCTCGGGCGATACCCGGCCGGTCGAAGGTACTGGCTGGATGCGCGCTGGCATCTGGGGCCTGGCGATCCCTGCCGCTGTCCTGGGTCTGGCCTTTGGTCCCCTCGAAAAAATGCTTGATCTGGCGGCTCCGGAAACTGCGGGCATCGTCGTCATAGTGCTTGGGCTGGTCGCCGCGTTGGGTGGGCTGGCCTTGGGTTGGTTGGTGCCGGCCCAACGCCTGCTTGGCCCTGCCCATCAATGGGCAGAGTCGGGGCTGGTGGTGGCAGGCGGGCTTACTGCCTGGGTAGGTCGGCCCGCGATGGCGGTTGCCGGGGGATGTAACCGTCTGGAAAACCATCTGTACGCGGCCGCACTTGGCATTGGCGATGCTGCTCTCAGCATCGCCCGTGGGGGCGAGCGCCTGGAAAAGCGCCTGTATCAGGACGTACTTGGCGTCGGCCGAGCAAATCTGGCGGTGGGTCGCTGGGTTCGGGGCGGTGATGAGCGCGGAATCGACGGTCTGATCTTCGCGCTGGTGGCCGCTGTGCAGGCCCTGGGCGCCCGGGCAAGATCCCTGCAAAGCGGCATGATCCACCACAGTCTGGCGATCAGCGCGGTAGCCACCGCTGTGCTTTTTGTTGTCATCCTGTTTTCAGCTTCACTGAGTTTCTAAAGGAACCCTGTACTCATGTTACCACTCGTATCCCTGACCCTCTTTCTGCCTCTCGTCGGCGCCGTGCTGATTCTGTGTCTGCCGAAACCGACGGCGCGCACGGTGCATGGCATCGCGATCGTCAGTGCCGCCCTGACACTGGTTGGCGCTCTGGCCATGTGGCTGCAGGGGGTAAGTGGTGACGGCTTTTCCCAGGTCGAAGAGCTGGAGTGGATGCCGGTCATCGGCGCCGCCTACCGGGTCGGGGTGGATGGCATCAGCCTGCCGCTGGTGCTGCTGAGTGCCGTGCTTTTCCTGGTTTCTCTCATCTATGCGTCGTCGCTTCGCGATCGCCCGCGTGCCTATGTGGCTCTGATCCTGCTTCTTGAGACCACGGCAATCGGCACCTTTACCGCCCTGGACGGCATTCTTTTCTATGTCTTCTTCGAAGTTTCCCTGGTGTCGATGTACTTCATGATTGCCGGCTGGGGGCACGAGGACAGGCAGCGTGCCGCGCTGATGTTCTTTATCTACACCCTGCTGGGCAGCTTGCCATTATTGCTCGCGATTCTGGGGCTTTACCTCGGCAGCCCTGATCCTACCTTCGATATGCGGGCCTGGATTGCCAATCCTCCCCTGGAGGGAGCGGTGGCCATGTGGGCACTGATTGCCATGCTGATTACCTTTGCGGTCAAGATTCCTGCGATACCTTTGCATACCTGGTTACCTGCGGCCCACGTTCAGGCACCGACAGTCGGCAGTGTCATCCTGGCGGGCATCATGCTGAAGTTCGGTACTTACGGGCTGGTGCGCTTCGCCCTGCAAATGACCCCTGATGCTTTCCGCGAGGCCGGAATCGTTGTTCTATTCTTCGGCGTAGTTAGCGCGATTTACGGTGCCTTTGCCGCCCTGGCACAGACCGATCTCAAGCGCCTGGTGGCCTATACCTCAGTCAACCACATGGGCTACGTCATTGTCGGCGTCGCTGCGGCCGCGTTGACGCTGGATCCAGCGATCCGCGCCACCGCTCTGGATGGCGCCGTGCTGCAGATGTTCAGTCACGGCCTGGTCACCGGTGCCTTGTTCCTGCTGGTGGGCATTATTCAGGAGCGCACCCATACCCGCGAAATGGGGGAGTTTGGCGGCCTGCTCAAAACGGTACCGTTACTTGGCTGGTTCTTTGTGCTGGCGGCCTTCGCGTCGCTGGGTCTTCCGGGCTTGGCGCACTTCCCGGCCGAGTTCCAGATATTCCTCGCGACTCTCGGCACTGCTCCCATTGCGGTTATCGTGATTTTGGGCATTGCCATTATCGCCGGAACCTTTCTCAAGGCTCTGCGTGAAATATTTCTGGGTGAGCCCCGGGATCGCTGGAATAGAATGCCGGACCTGAGCCCACGCGAAATTCTCGCGGTGGCGCCCTTGCTGGTGCTCACCGTTGCCACTGGCGTGGCGCCATCCTGGGTGCTGGACGTCATTCACCGCACCACATCAGCACTGGTGCTGTAATGGGTCATGATCTCGCACTATTAATTCCGGAAATTGCCGTTCTGTTGACGGCTGTCGGTGCGCTGATCGCGGAGATGCTGCGCCGGCCACGAATTTCACTGGTCGTTGCCGTCATTGGACTGGTCGTCGCCACGGGGCTGACCCTGCGACTACTCGGCACAGACACCACGATATTTGGCGGCAGCTTCCGTATCGATACATTAAGTATCTGGGCCAAGCTCATTCTGCTGCCAACTACAGTGCTTTCGATGCTGCTGGCGAGAGTTGATGTCCGGGGTAGCGCCCGCGAGGGTACGGTCTACAGCCTGCTGATTTTTTCCACCCTGGGTGCCCTGGTGCTGGCGGGAGCAGGGGACACCATGTTCCTGGTGCTGGGCACACTGCTGACCGGCCTGGCGACTTTTGCCCTGGTTGCCTACCCGGACACCGACCCGGCGACCGAAGCCGCCATGAAATTCTTCGTGTTCGCTTCGGTCACCACATCGATCATGATTTTCGGCCTGAGCTACTGGTTCGGTGCCTCTGGCTCTACGCTACTCGTCGATCTGCCGGGCATGGATACGATGCCGCTGGCTGTGATTCTTGGGTTCGTGGCTGTGGTTGTGGGTCTGGGCTATAAGGCATCACTGGTTCCGTTCCACTTCTGGGCACCCGACGCCTATGAAGGTGCACCCCTGTCAATTGCCGCCTATCTGTCGGTAGTGCCCAAAATTGGTGCCCTGTTTGCGCTGGCGCAGGTGGTTCGTGAGCTGCCCCTGGAAACTGGCTGGACGGTAGTCATGGCGGGCCTGGCCGTGCTGAGCATGACCTATGGCTATCTTGCGGCGCTGGTGCAGGACAACGTTATCCGGCTGCTGGCCTATTCATCGATTGCCCAGTCCGGCTATTTCCTTCTGGGCATCCTGGCGGTGGGCTCCAGTGAGCTTGCCTTACCATCAATCATACTGTTCGCTGCCGCGTATGTGGCCATGAACCTGGGCGCATTCTCAGTTACTGCCACCACCGGGCGCACTCTGAGTGATTTTGACGGGTTGGGGCGCACGCGACCGCTGATGGGAATCGCAATGGTGATTTTCCTGTTGTCGCTGGTCGGCATTCCGCCACTGGCCGGCTTCGTCGGTAAGTTTATGCTTTTTGCTGCAGCCATCGATGTCCAGTTTACCTGGCTGGCTGTGGTGGCAATCATTAACAGCGTGCTGTCTCTCGCGGTATATCTCCGCGTCATCGTGCCGATGTACCGGGCTGGGGAGTCGACGTCCGCGGCAACGGACCCATGGCACGGAATCGCAGTGATAACGGCGCTTGCGGCTACGCTTATCATCGGCTTCGCTGCTCAGTTTTTCCTGGTCAGGGCATTTGCTTAGTGGCGCAGGGCTACGTGCGGACGTATCTTATCTTTCCAATAAACTATGAATATCGGGAGATAACAGCGTCGTGTAGGATCAATCGCGCTATCGCAAATACCGATCTTGAGGCCGTGGACAAAAGACAGCGTCAGGCGCTAACCGATCACGGTTCGGGATGCTGACGGAAATTGACATCTAGGTCACCATGCAGAAAAAGCTGGATAAGAAAACAGTAAACGCGTGCTTTTGATCACATTTGTCCATCTGGATTACCGATATAGCATGCCAATATGTCATTGCAGCCGATGGATTTTTTGATTGGTGAGCTTTCCTGTATGTGGCCTAGGAATAAATGGATGACTGAAGCCAATTGGAGCAAGTGGTCGCATTCTTCGTTGCTCTATATGGAATTTGCTTCTGAAATTATACCAGCCTTCGCTAAAAGACCGCTTTTGGCCGGACAACGACGGCCCGAAATAGGCCGTCGTTGATCCTCATCAAACTTCTGTCTGTTCAGCCATTTCCAACGCGTCATTTACCTCTATCCCTAGATACCTGACAGTGCTTTCCAGCTTCGTGTGACCCAGGAGCAGCTGCACTGCCCTTAAGTTTTTCGTGCGACGGTATATCAGCGACGCTTTGGTGCGGCGCATCGTGTGCGTGCCATAGATTGACGCATCTAAACCTATTTCGGTGACCCAGACTTTCACGATACGGGCATATTAGCGCGTGGAGAGATGCTTTGCGCTATTGATTCGGCTAGGGAGCAAGAAGTCTTCGTTTCTGAGTTGAGCAAGCTGTATCCAGTCCATAATAGCGATACGGGTTTGCTCGGTTATTTCGAACTGGACAGGTCGATGCGTTTTTTGCTGCATCACGATGGCTCGTGGGGATATGCGTGCACCATGGGCTATATCGCGTACTCATAAATTGACGAGGTCGCAGCCCCTTAATTTGCTATCGATGGCTAAATTGAAGAGGGCAAGGTCTCTCGTCTTTTTCGCAAGTTGTAGCCGAACACGGATGGCCCAGATATCTCTGAGGCGTAGAGGTGTCTTCTGCCCAACCAACTTGCCTTTATTCCCAGGAGTAAAGGGGGGTTGAGTCGAAACGTTCATGGCAAGGTCCTCCATCGGGTGGAGATCGAAGAATGGAACATTTCACCTAAGCTTGTGCTGTGATGGCCAGTGTGCATGGTGGTCATCAATAACAAAAACGTGTCTATGCGAGCCTCGAGAATGATGGTGGGAATGGCGATGAGGTTCCGGCCCCTCCCACCCTTCATGATCGTGTTTATGGTGTTCATCGTGATAGTGAAGATGGCTATGACCTATAGGCGAGTGCTCATGCGCAATCTCTCTTGGGTCACGACGAGGCCAAGCAAGCATCGCAAGCCCTGTCGCGGTTAAAGCCAATGTCCCGAGCAAAACGAACGTTTCCGTCAGTCCCAGGTTCACCCCCAGCCAGCCAGCCAACGGATAAGTGAGCAGCCAACAGCTGTGTGACAACGAAAACTGGGCAGCAAACAGCGCAGGACGATCCTCCGGCTGGCATGAGCGCTTAAGCAAGCGACCGGTGGGCGTCATGACCAATGAGGCCCCTGCGCCCAGCAGTAACCATAGCCCGACAAGCCCCGCAAACGATGGTCCCAGCCAGCCCAGGTAGAGACTGAGTGCCATCATAACGCCACCTAGCAGCATGACTGGTCTTTCTGTCACTCGGTCCAGTATCTTGGGTAGCAGTAAGGCCACCAGCATGGAGCCCCCGCCTGCGGCAGAAAAGGCCAAAGCTACTTCTTTCTCGCCAAGTCCCAACATAGAGCGCACAAGCACGACCGTATTGACGATCTGCATCGCTCCGGCGGCTGAGACCGCCAAGTTCAATGCCAACAGCCCCCTCAGACGAGGTGTTTTTAGATAAATCCGTAAGCCGTGAGAAACGCGACGCCAAACGCCGGGAATTTCTTCTAGTGGTTGTGACTCAGGCAACATCACAGATATAGCCAAGGAAGCTGAGATCACGAACGCCAGGGCGTTGAGTACAAACAGGACATCAAAACTCATCACCATCAGCAATGCGGCTGCCACCATCGGGCTAAGCAGATTCTCTAAATCGTAGGCAAGACGTGACAGGGATGATGCTCGCGTGTACTGATCTTCGTCTTCTAGGATGTCCGGTATTGTCGCCTGGAAAACGGGCGTGAAGGTTGCAGAGCAAGCATTGAGTAGAAAGATTAGCAAATAGATTTGCCATACTTCTGTAACTAAAGGCAGTGCGCAAACCACGGCTGCACGCAGCAAGTCGAGGCTAACCAACAACATGCGTCGTGGCAGGCGTGAGGCGTAAGCACCCACCAGTGGCGCAATGCCCACGTAGGCGACCATCTTAATTGCCAGCGCTGTGCCTAATACGACACCCGCCTGCCCTCCAGCAAGATCATGAGCCAGTAACGCTAGGGCAACGGTGCTCAGACCGGTGCCAATCAGTGCAATGACCTGAGCGAAAAAGAGATGGCGATAGACGCGATGGGCGAGTACACCGATCATAGATCGCTCCTCAATGAGAGGGCTTAGATGCATTCACAGGTAGCGGGCGATGGCCTTAAAATCCCTGACGTGCTCACGCTGAGTCGCCGTTAAGGGACCTATCGCCTCCTCCATGCAGTGGTCGATATGGTCTTGCACCAAGGTTTTTTTGGCCTGTTGAATGGCCTTTTCGACGGCGTGCAGCTGCTGAGCAATGTCCAGGCAGGCGCGGCTGTCCTCTATCATCTGAGTCACGCTTTGCAGATGTCCGCGTGCGCGGTTCAGGCGCTTGATGATATCTGGGTGCGTCTGGTGCGTCTGGTGCGTCGTTTGGTGGTTAGACGTTGTCATATTTTCCTCTTATTTGTTCCCATCCCCCTGGAGGGGATGTTAGGCTATTCGCCGTGTGATTGCCAGCAGTAGCGGTTCAATGGCTGAGAATGCACGCCGGTTACCGATTAAATGTGGGTAGTTTTTATGCTCCTTTACGTACAACACCGCCTTGGTTGCCTAATATTACTGCTGTTGGTCATGCAGGGGCTGGTTGTGTCTGGCGTGGGAGAAGCCCTGGTCCACGGGCCGGAAACCGCTGCTGACACAGGCCATTCGCATGGTGCTGTTAGTCACCAACCCAGCAGCCACCATGCAGAGGGGCGCGAGCAGGCAGCAGAATACAGCCCGCTGCATGTAGATGGCGGCAGTCACTTTCACGAATCGGCTGATCGACTGGCGATGTGCGTATTCCCCCCTATCGTGACCGCCCATTCCGTTTGAACGTGACCGTCTGTTCTGGATGATGGTGACCGCGCATTCCGTTTTATCGTGACCGATTTTGGGCAGTTTTCCGGAATCGCCGGTCACGTTGCCGGAATCATCGGTCACGTTCCCCCGGAATCACATCCAACACGCTGGAATTCTTCAACTTTATTCGGCATACCCTTCTTTTTCATCACGAGGAAGTGCGGATGCCGGCTGCGAGGATTTCCATGCAACAGATCATCGAGGTCTTGCGCCTCAAGCACGAAGTAGGCCTGAGCCACGACCGCATTGCCCGCGCCTGTGGTCTCTCCAAAGGCGTGGTCGGCAAGTACGTCAGCCAGGCCCAGGCGAAGGGCATCACTTGGCCGTTGCCCGAGGATGCTGATGAGGCCTGGCTGGAAGTACGGCTGTTCCCCGTCAAGGCACCGCCCTCACGCTTTGCCGAGCCGGATTACTTCCAGGTCCACCAGGAACTCAAGACCAAGGGCGTTACCTTGCAACTGCTCTGGGCCGAGTACACGGAACGCCACGGCGACAAGGCCTACCGCTACAGCCAATTCTGCCACCACTACCGGCTCTGGCGGGGGCGGCAACGGCGCAGCATGCGCCAGGTTCACCGGGCCGGCGAGAAGGTCTTTATCGATTACTGCGGACCGACCGTGCCGGTGGTGGACCGGAGCACCGGAGAGATGCGTCAGGCCCAGGTCTTTGTCGCCGTGCTTGGCGCCTCCAGCTACACCTTCGCCGAGGCCACCAGGAGCCAGAGCCTGCCGGACTGGATCGCCTCCCACCAACGGATGCTGACGTTCTTCGGCGGGGTGCCGGCACTGCTGGTTCCGGACAACCTCAAGGCAGCGGTCACCAAGGCGGACCGTTACACCCCGAAGATCAACGAGACCTACGCTGAACTGGCTGCTCACTATCAGACGGCGGTGCTGCCCGCGCGTCCCTACAAGCCCAAGGACAAGGCAAAGGCTGAAGCCGCCGTGCTGTTGGTCGAGCGCTGGATCCTGGCCCGGTTACGGCACCAGACGTTCTTCTCTCTGGCCGAGTTGAACGCCGCCATCGCCGCGTTGTTACCAGCGCTGAACCAGCGCCCGTTCCAAGGACGGACAGAGAGTCGTCAAAGCCTGTTCGATGCCCTCGACCGACCGGCACTACGACCACTCCCCGCCACGCCCTACACCTACGCCGAGTGGCGTAAGGCACGGCCGGGTATCGACTATCACATCGAGATCGAGAAGCGGCTATACAGCGTGCCCCACGCCCTGGTGGGGGTGAAGCTGGACGTTCGGGTGACCGACACCTCCGTGGAGGTCATGCACAAAGGGCAGCGAGTGGCGCTACACCCTCGTCATGGTAAGGGCCGCTTCGTCACCCTGACTGAACACATGCCCAAATCGCACCAGGCCCATCAGAACTGGTCACCGGGACGGTTCCTGAACTGGGCCAATGACATCGGCCCCGGCACGCTGGGCGTGGTGCAGAAGCAGCTCAAGGATCGGCCTCATCCGGAACATGGTTACCGCGCCTGCCTGGGCCTTCTGAACCTTAGTCGGCGCTACAGTCGTGATCGCCTTGAGCAGGCCTGTGCCCGAGCGCTGGCCATCCACTCCGCCAGTTACCAGAGCATCACCTCGATTCTGAAGCAGGGGCTGGATCAGTTACCGCTGCCGGTGGCCGAGGAGCCACCGGAACTGACCGAGCTGCCGGTTCACACCAACGTTCGCGGCCCCCACTACTACCACTGATCCCGGAGAAACGTATGCTAACGCACAACACCCTCGATACCTTACGCCACCTCAAGCTGACGGGCATGGGCGATGCCCTGGAACAACAACGCGCTCAACCGGAAACGCATGACCTGGCGTTCGAGGAACGCCTGGCCCTGTTAGTGGATCGGGAGGTGCTGCACCGGGAAAACCGGCGGCTGGACCGGCTGCTCAAGGCCGCCCGCCTGCGCGTGCCGGCGTGCATCGAAGACATCGATTACCGCCATCCCCGGGGACTGGAACGCTCGCGTATGGCGGCCCTGGCGAGCAGCGATTGGATCCGCCAGTCCCTGAACCTGTGCATCACCGGGCCTACCGGTTGCGGCAAGACCTGGCTGGCCTGTGCCCTGGGCAATCAGGCCTGCCGGCAAGGCCTCTCGGTGCGCTACCTGCGAGTGCCGCGCCTGTTCGAGCAGGTGCGCATCGCGCACGGTGATGGTAGCTACGGTCGGCTGATGAACCAGTTGCTGAAGACCAACCTGCTGATCCTGGATGACTGGGGCATGCAGAAGATCACGGCGCAGCAGCGGCAGGACCTGATGGAAGTAATCGAAGACCGACACGGGCGGGGCTCCACCCTCATCGCCAGCCAGTTACCCACGGAGCACTGGCATGACTACATCGGCTCCGCCACGCTGGCAGACGCCATCATGGATCGGCTCCTGCACGGCGCTCACCGACTCAATCTGAAAGGGGAATCACTGAGAAAAACCAACGCACAAAAAACGGAATCGGTTGACCCATCGTGACCGCTCAGCGTACAAAACTCTCTCCAGCGTGAAGGCCGTGTGCAAATCGGTCACGATCACCGGAATGACCGGTCACGTTCGCCGGAATACGCACTGATCAGGCAGAGCCCTTGGAGGTCATATGGCCGGTCGCCCAAAAGGGGGACGTAGCTCTTTTCAAAAACGACAGCCTACTAGGCACGTTGCGGTTGCCCGTGCTTAGTGCCCGCTTAACGTCTCGCTTTGGGAATCGGCGACATCCTGTGTATGGAGGGATGCGCCCTCATAATGGAATTGACTTGGCTGCACCAACGGGAACACCAGTCATTGCCACCGCACCTGGGCGGGTATCCTTTATAGGGCGCCAAGGGGGATACGGGCAGGTGATCGAGGTGGAACACGAAACAGGGGCAATGAGTCGCTACACACACCTTAGCCGATTCTCCCCGCAGCTAATGGTTGGGGATTTAGTCAACGCGGGAGAGTCGCTCGGAGAGGTAGGTGCCTCTGGTGTCGCCACGGGCCCCAACCTGCATTACGAAGTGAGGATTAATAACCAGCCTGTTGATCCCCTTGGTCAAGGTGAACGCATCATGCTGGGTGAACAGCCGACTCAGAGTGAATATCAAGCATCACTTTACGAGGCAAGAGATCGCTTGGAACATGCTATCGGCACGGCGTCCATTTATGACTTGATCTCGTTTAAAGACCCATAACGAGCCATATCGACCCGTGCTTAACAGCTTTGCATGGATCATTAGCATCGTGAACTTGTGTTTGCCTCGTTATGGAACCCGGGTCGTGTAATCACTCATCTATCACAACACAGGTAATCGGTATGGAAGAGGTTTCTCTCGTCACCATGGTAAGCGTACGGCAATCCCATCTTGATCCAAGCGCTACTGCCGTAATGGCCCAGCAACTGGGGATTACCTTCCGATAGCGAACGTCATTAACTCAGGAATCCTCCTGAATAAGAGCAACGAGATCATGTCTGATCTCTTCAGCCTTAAGACCAGGTCGAATTAATAAGCGGGCGCTGCCGTCACGATCAAACACATAGATCGCGCTGCTGTGTGACACCGCATAATTTCCGTCGGGGCCAGGTTCGTCATAACCAAAGGTTGTCCGATAGCGTTTGGCCAGCTCGCGAAGCTGAGGTTCGGTTCCGGTGAGCCCCACAATGTTGTCGCCGAAAAAATCTACGTAGTTTGCCAGGCGCTCAGGTGTGTCACGTTGCGGATCGACACTCACGAACAGAGTTAGCACCTCATCTTGAAGTTCAGGGGCCAGGCTGCTGGTTACCTGATTGAGTTTTTGCAGGGCGGTCGGGCAAACATCGGGGCACGAGGTGAACCCAAAAAACAGCATGCGCACGCGGCCGTCGTAATCACTGCCAGACACCGGCTCGCCCTGACTGTTCATCAAATCGAATTCCAGCTCGGGCATCAGGCCGCTGATGTTTTTCCCATGCCAGTCCTCATCGTTACCAAAGCAACCAGTAAGAAGCATCGACATGACCAACACTGAAATGGACGGTAAGGCCTTGGTGCGTTGCCGCCAGAAACGAGCGCTCATGATGCCTTTCCCTCAAGATTTCTGGAATGATTCGTGTATTTCCCGTCCTGGTGCATGGCACGACGGAGGATAAGCAGAATCCCGATAATGCTCATCATAGCCGGGGGAATGTAGGTCAAAAGGCCGCCGAGGAATTGGTCAACCTCGGGGTCCAGAGGCCAGGCGCGGCCACACACCTCGTAAACGTCGTAGACCATGTCTCGCGAGAACACGATCCACGCTCCCAGTATCATCTGAAGTACACCGGCCACAGCCAGGATCAACATGCGTTTGCCATATCCCAGCGATGAGGTGATCGCCGGCGGTCTTGGATCAAAGATCAACCACCAGAACAGCAGGCCATCCAGCAACATGCTCCAGTTCATGACCCAATACAGATCCCGGCTGAGCATGGCGTCAAAATGGATTGATGGCCACAGCCAGAAATAGATAAGCCCGACAAACAGGAAAAGGGCGATAAAAGGCTGTTGCAGAACGTTATAGACCCAGCCCAGAGGACTCAATGTATGCCTCCAGCCCGGGCTGATTTTTGCGAACCAGAACCGCATCACCGGTAAAGGGTTGGACAGGGCGATCAGGATCGGACCGATATGATGAAGAATCAGGTGCTGACCCCGATGGACGAAGAACATGTATTGTGCGTAGTAATCGAAGCGGGTCTGCATCACCGCATAACAGATCAGTACCCCCAGGGTGAACGCAAAGATCCGCAGTGAGCCTGGCCGGTCCTGTTTCGGCATCCGAATTAGCCCGACGCCATAGAATCCCATCACGAGCATGTAGCTGAGTATGGTCAGCGGCGAGAAATCGTAGGGTAAAAGGTAGTCAAGCAGTGACATAGCGTTGCCGGTTGTTTTGTTGTTATTTCAGTGACTCTACCTTGGATGTCACCAGGTCGTACAGTTCCTGAGGCCCCAGGCGGCTCAAGGTGTCTCCGTTAACGTAGAATGTTGGGGTTCCGGAAATTCCAACCGCCTTAACGTCCGCAGCATCCTGTTGAATAATGCCGTCAATCTCGGGTGAGTTCATACCGGCCCGAGCGGCTTCGACATCAAGTCCGGCTGACTCCGCCGCATCCCATGCTGCGGCGACCTTTGGATCATCGTGCCATTTCGGTTGTGCTTCCATAACAGCGTCCAGTACCGGCTCATAGACCCCCTGTTCACGGGCGGTTTCCAGGATTCTGACGGCCTCTTCCGAGCCTTTATGAAACAGCACGTAGCGTAATACGAGGCGCACTTTGTCCGGGTAAGCCGCCATAATCTGTTTTACATAGGGGTACATGGCGCGACAGCCTTCGCAGGATGGGTCGAAGAACTCGACAATGGTCACCGGCGCATCCTCAGGGCCGATAACGGGAGAGTAATCTCTTACAAGGGGCGTTTTTTCAACAACGGCGGTTGATCAGTGCCCTGAGAGCGGTCGTAAAATACAAAAGCGGCAGCAAAGGCAACCAGACAAAAAAGAACGAGAGTTATGACCAGGTTTCGGGTAAGCACGCAGGATCTTCCTATTTTAGATGAATTTAACGAGTGGCAGATTTTCAGATATTTGGTAGCAGCCGGTCGGGCACCCACCTCAGATAAAACATCATTCCAAACAGTTCCACCAAAGACTGCACGACAATCACCACGACGGCCGCAGCCCAAGCCTCTGGCAGTGACAGTGCCAAAGGTAACACGACGAAGGAGTTACGCGTTCCAAGGCTGAAGATGACGGTGCGTCCGGTTGCTACCGGTAATCGATAGACCCGCCGTAGAACTTTTCCGACCAGGGCCGCCGCAAGCAGATAAGCCGGGAACACTATCATCAAGGGCCAGATGAGAGCGCCGGTACTGTCGATCTGACTGACCTGTGTCATTGAGATGATGAACAGCACGACAGTCAGCAGGGGGGCCGGCATCAGACCCATCGAGCGAATCAATCCGGTCGCTTTTTCGGACTTTTCGGCCCATTTTTCAGTCCGAAATGCCAGGATAAGCGGGACAATAATCAGCCCGGCAAAAGCTGGCAGAAGGTGTCGCCCAATCTCCAGATTTACATCGAACTGATTGCCCAGGAAAAACCAGAGGTAAAGTGGCAGAAGCGCCAACTGAGCAATTAACAGAACCGGCGTTGCCGCAATGGCTCGGGTGCTGTCCCCCTTGCCAAGATGGGTGAAGGTGACAAACCAGTCGGTACAGGGCATCAGCAATACCAGAAGCACCCCCAGCTTCAGCGCGTCATTGTCTGGCAGTGCCAATACCAGCAAAGCGGTAATCGCCGGCATAATCAGAAAATTGCCGGTCAGCAGGGCCCCCATGAACCGACGATCCCGGAACACATCAGACAGGTGAGTCAACGGTGTTTGAGTAAACGTGGCGTAGAGCAGAACCCCGAGTAAGGCCCAGATCACGCCATCCGGCACTCTGTCGCCGAGGGAAGAAGTCCAGCCCACAACCAGGCCGAGAACAACAGCGATGAGGTAGGCCCAGACCTGGTGGCGTTCGATCATTTCCCGCATGGAGTTTGTGGCCTTGTTGATTCAAGAATCAGATGGATGATGTGCGATCTCTCGCAGTAAGGTGCGCCAGCGATGCTGGCGATACCGGTAGAAAATGTGAGCGTAGAGCCACACCACTATCGTGAATATTCCTGCCTTTATGTTCACCTCATCACTGTAGGTGCAGGCCTTGCTTCCATCCGGGGCAACCTGAATGACGTGGTTCCAGACCGGAACCAGCCCCCCGCCTTCCTCAGTCGCAAGAATTCGCTGTTCGTCGTCAATCCTTGTAAACGTCAGTGTGTGCTTCCACGCCGGGATGTAGCCAAAAAACATTAAGCGTGTGACTTCTCTGTTTCCCTCTCGCCATTCTTGAGGAAAATGCTCTGAGCGCTCGAAACCCAGAAGACCCTTGCAAACAAACAGCAGCGTACTGCTTTGTTTGACCAGCGCCCAGACGTGATCAGCGGGCGCTGGAAAGGTAGTTGCCAGTGTCAGTTTCACGCTCTCATGCCTTTTTAGTGAGCCTGCGTCCCGCAGTGGCCAGTGTTAGGGCATTGTTCATCACCACGCTCCCACTGGATGGTCGTATGCTGAATGCCAAAATGCTTGTTCAGCATCTCCGTAGCCTCACTGATCACCTGATCGTCACTCCCAGGGTCCGGTTTCACCAGATGAACGGTCAGCGCATTTTCAGTAGTACTCAGTGCCCAGATGTGAAGATGATGGGCCGATTGTACGCCGGGCAAACTTTCAAGACGCTCATGAACAGCCGAAGGATCAATTCCCTTTGGGACAGCATCCACTGCCAGGTTTACGGAGTCCTTCAGCAACTGCCAGGTGCCCACAAAGATCACAACGGCAATAACCAGGCTCACAATCGGATCAATCCAGGTCAGGTTGGTGAACATCAGTATCGTGCCGGAGATCACGACGCCTACCGACACTGCGGTATCTGCGGCCATATGCAAGAAAGCGCCACGGATATTGATGTCACCTTTTTGCCCGTTGAGAAAGAGCATCATGGTTGCGCCGTTGATCAATACGCCAATGCCAGCCACGATCACGACGGTCAGCCCGGCGACGTCGGCAGGATCTGTCAGGCGCTGAATGGCTTCCCAGGTAATACCACCGACAGCGGCGATCAGAATCAGAGCGTTAAACAGGGCCGCTAGAATAGTGGTTTTCTTCAGGCCATAGGTCTTGGCGTTGGTTGCCGCTTTGCTGGCCAGCCAACTCGCTGCCCAGGCCATGATCAACCCCATGACATCGCTTAGGTTGTGGCCGGCATCAGCAAGCAGGGCGAGAGAGCCGGATATGACCCCGTACACCGCTTCGATGACGACGAACAGGATGTTGAGGAACACAGCAATCGCAAAGGAGCGGTTATGGGTGTCGAAATGATGACTGTGGTCGTGACCGTGACTGTGATCGTGCATTTTTTCCTCTATCAATGATCAACAACGATGTTGGTCTAGTTATGAACCCTGTAGCAACTATAGGGTCAAGGGAGCCGCTGATTCTTCGGTACGGTGTGAGCAACCCTACTGACCGCGCGTTTTTCCCAGTATCTCTGCCAAGTCTTCGGGCACCGGCATGGGTGCAAACGCGCTGACGTTTGCGCGACCGGTATTTCCGACCGGAACCCAAATTCGGGAAAAGATCAGGGCGGCAATGGTTCGGGTCAACTGCCCCAGCACTTCACGGACGTCTCTTGTTCGCCAACCCAGTCTGAGCATCCGTAAGTGGGTTGCAGCGTGCGCCAGAGCATATTTCTGGCTGAGGATATGGGCACGTTCCAGATGGGTGAAGGCTGTCTGGAAATCGCCCGCGCCTTCCGCCCTGCGTGCCGCCTCAAGCTCCGCAAGATAGGATGGCTTCAGTTCACTGTGCATTGATGTTTACTCCCCGTAGATTGGCAACGGCAAGCCGATAATCGACCGCCTGCCCCCGAAAGGTTCAGCCTTTCAGTGCGAGTATGCGTTTGGCACCCATCAAGACGATGCCACCAACAATGCCGCCAATAACCAGATCCGGGTAGTTGGAGCCGGTCCAGGCGACAAGAAGCCCTGCGAGGATAACCCCCAGATTGATGACCACATCGTTAGCTGAAAATATCCAGCTGGCTTTCATGTGAGCACCGCCTTCACGGTGTTTTGCGATCAGGAGCAGGCAACTGATATTCGCAATGAGAGCAACAGAGGCGACGGCCATCATCATTAACGACTGAGGATCACTGCCGAACAGAAAACGTCTGCTAACTTCAACCAATACCCCAGCGGCAAGGATAAGCTGGAGGATGCCTGCCACATGGGCCGCTCTGACCTGCATTTTGATGCCGTGCCCAACGGCGTAAAGTGCGAGACCGTAGACGGCGGCATCGGCAAGCATGTCTAGCGAGTCTGCAATCAGGCCAGCGGACTGGGCGATCAGGCCCATCGTCATCTCGACCAGAAACATCAGGCCGTTGATTGCCAGCAGTATCCATAAAGTGCCGGATTCCTCGGTTTCGTTGGCATTAGACGACTCAGCCGCTCTAACGGATTCAGCGCTGGCCTCTTCTGACTTCTGCAAGGAAGCGCCCAGCCCCAGGGCTTCCAACTTGCTGGTAATGGGTCCGGTTTCGCCCTGATGAATAATTTCCAGCTTTCGATTCGATAGGTCGAATGAGAGTGACTGAATGTTGTCAAAGCCCGTGAGCGCCATTCGAATCATTCGCTCTTCTGAGGGGCAATCCATTTTTGGCACTTTGTAGGTGCTGATCTGGGCTCCCGGCGTGGTGACGATGGGGTTCTGAGTGTAATTATCTGTGCCAGTTTCCTCACTGCCACACTGTCCGTCACAGGCGTTGCGCATTTTCTCGGCTCCGGGTCTTGTACAAATGGTGCAATTTAAAACCCTGTAGTTACTACAGGGTCAATGGCTAGTTTACTCTAGTCGTAAAGATCGGCGTTTATCTGAATAAAGATCTACAATGATAAGTGCAATGGAGTGGGCATTTCATTTTCGGGGGATAACTATATGATTTCATTTAAAGGGCTCGCAGCAACCGCTGCGCTATTGGTTTTTCCAGCCTTGGTACTGGCGCATGGTGACCAAGGCCCCTGGCAAGGGCATGGTCCTGGCATGATGATGGATCAGGAGCAAATGCAGCAGATGCACCAGAACTGGTCCCATATGAACCAGCTCATGCAACGCATACCTGATGAAGCTTCACCGCAGGAGCGGCAACGATTGATGCGAGAACACAGGGAGGCGATGCAAGAGCAAATGAATTTTATGCATCGCGGCATGATGGGACCCGGCATGATGCAGGGACAAAGCGGCATGATGGGCGGTCAGCACATGATGAATGGCGGTCAACCAAAAAATGGCGATGGTTTGACTACCGAAAAACAGATTCAGATGATGCAAGAGCGCATGGATCAAATGCAGCTGATGATGGAGCAAATGCTGCAATACCAGAAAAATTTAAACGTACAGTAATCGGGAAGCCTTCAAATAGTTCTGTGTAACAGCTCATTCCGTTGCAGGTGACCGTTAAGGTGGTCACCGAATTTAGTAGCAAAGCAATTCACCGCAGGCTTCCGATTCCAGGGAGATACCGTCTGCCACGTAATCCTGATTCTTGTTAGATTCGCCCAGCCTCCAGTTGTGGGGCAACAGCTCGGCGATAGCGTTGTTTTTCTGCGTCGGCAGGCGGGTCAGCACATCCTTCAGGTAAGCATAGGGATCATGTCCGTTCAGCTTGGCTGACTGGATCAATGTCATCACAGCGGCAGCACGCTGGCCACTGCGCAGTGATCCGGCGAACAGCCAGTTGCTGCGTCCCAGCGCCCAGGGTCGGATCTGGTTTTCCACCCAGTTGTTGTCGATGGGCACAGCGCCATCGTCCAGGTAGCGCGTCAGTGCTTCCCAGCGTTTGAGGCTGTAATCCAGGGCTTTGGCCGTGCCGGAACCATCCGGCACCTTCTGTCGATGCGCCAGCATCCACTGATGCAGTGCGTCAGCAAGTGGTTTGGCTCTGGTTTGTCGGATTTCCCGGCGCTTATCCGGCGGCAGGTCCTTGGTTTCCCGTTCGATTTCGTAAAGTCCGCCGATGTATTCCAGCGCCTTGGCTGCCAGTTCGCTCTTGTTAGCTTCGTGCAGGTCGTAGAACTTGCGCCGGGCATGGGCCATACAGCCGATCTCGGTGATGCCGTTGCCGAACCCGGCCTTGTAACCAGCATAATCATCACACACCAGCTTCCCCTGCCAGTCACCCAGGAAGGTGCGGGAGTGTTCGCCCGCCCGGCTGGGAGCGAAGTCGTAAACGGTGGCTTTCAGGTCCGAGAACGGCGTGGTGCAGTAAGCCCAGACGTAGGCCTTGTGGGTTTTCTTCTTGCCCGGAGCCAGCATGCTGACCGGGGTTTCATCGGCATGCAGAACGTTGTGTTCCAGCAAGGTGTTTCTCAGCGCATCCACCAGGGGCTGCAACTGCACACCGCAGGCACCGATCCATTCGGCCAGAGTAGAGCGTGGGATTTCCAGACCGGCTCGACCGAAGATGCGTTCCTGGCGGTACAGCGGCAGATGGTCGGCGTACTTGGCCACCAGCACCTGAGCCAACAGACCGGCGGTGGGGATACCCTTGTCGATCACCTGCGGTGGTACCGGTGCCTGGATCAGGGTTTCGCATTGGTCGCAGGCCCATTTACCGCGGATGTGGCGCTCGACGGTGAATTCGCCCGGCACGTAATCCAGCTTCTCGCTGACATCCTCACCGATGCGCTTGAGCTGGCAGCCGCACTGGCACTGGAAATCGTCCGGTTCGTGGTGGATCAGGGTGCGGGGGAGTTCTGGCGGTAGTGGGGTGCGCTTGGGTTGCTGCTTGCGCCGAGAGGCCTTCTCTTCCTCGGTCACCGCCTGGTCCAGCTCGGCTTCGATGGCGGCCAGGTCGCTGTCGATCAGTTCGTCCAACAGTTTCCCCTGAACCGCATCGAGTTGTTCACTGCGACGGGCGTACTTGTGACGCTTGAGGATGGCGACTTCTTGGGTCAGCTTCTCAATGATGGCATTGCTGCGCACCAACGCCCGGTCCTTCCGGTCCAAGACTTGATCTTTGGCGTCCAATGAGTCCATCAGTTCCGTCGCCAGGGCACGGAGCTGATCGGCAGAGAGTTGGTTGATATCGGGGCGCAGAGTCATGCCGCTTAGTATGCCAAGCCCATGAGCCGCAAGCGATTCGCGGTTCTGGCTATAGCGGCATCACGGCACTTGTGGTTACAGGATGGAGATGATGCCTTCCGCACCAAGGCGCTGCCAGGGCAGGCCCTGAACCGGGGCGGATAACTGTTCCTCTGTCAGGCGCAGTTGGTCACCGCGCCAAGATTCGCCCCAGTGGAACTTGCCCCGGTTCAGCCTACGGGCACACAGCCAGATGCCGAGGCCATCGTGGATAAGCACCTTCATCCGGTTGCCCCGTTTGTTGGCGAACAGATAGGCACAATGGGGCCTGGCCGAACCAAACACTTGAATCACCCGAGCCAGAGCTTTGTCTGGCCCGGCTCGCATATCCAGCGGTTCGGTGGCCAGCCAGATCTCCTCAATGCGGATCATCCCAGCAGGTCCCGCAACAGAGCAGCACACTGATGAGCTTGCTCCGCAGGCCATTCCACCACAACCGCGCCACCGGCGCGGGGAACCTCGATGCGGATGGTGCTACGCTTATCAGGGACTGATTCATTGTCAAGCGCCGGAGGTACTGTCGGCAAGTTGACCGGCACGAACTCTGTCCTTTTTGAAGGTGCTTTATTCGCCTGCTGCGCCTCTTGGATCCAGCGCCGGGCCATATTGGCGTTAAGGCCGTTATCCAAGAAAATCCGGGAGACAGATGCGCCGGGCTCCAGGCATTGGGCTACGATCTGGGCTTTGAACTCCCGAGAAAACCGGCGACGGCGCTGATAGGGTTTGGTTGCGCTTAATTCGTTCATGTTAAGTGTCCACTAGAAAATAAGTGGACACTATCCTGACGTTGGCAGCGCATGGCGCAAGGTGGGTTTACCGGACGGTTACTCACCATGGGGGTATTGGCAAGCCTTACGGCGGGCTTGATGACGGCTGTCGGTGCGCTTCCCGTCTTGTTTACCAAAACACCGGATCGTGGTGTTCGCGATTTAGCGTTGGGATTCGCCGCTGGCGTCATGCTAGCGGCCTCTTTCTTCTCACTGATCATACCCTCCTTAGAAGCCTCGGAACTGCGTTATGGAGGTAGCGTTGTGCCTGCTGCCATTGCCTGTGCGGCCATTTTGCTAGGGATTGGAACGGTCGCACTACTGAACGAGCTCTTACCTCATGAACACTTCGAACAGGGTCGAGAAGGGCCGGAGGCCGCCTCACTACGTCGTATCTGGTTGTTTATTATTGCCATTACGATACACAACCTGCCAGAAGGGCTGGCCGTTGGCGTGGCCTTCGGCGCAGGGGGAAGCGAAGGAGGCATGCCGCTAGCGATTGGCATTGGACTACAGAATGCCCCAGAAGGACTGGCCGTAGCAGTATCACTGCTAAGCGTGGGCTATTCACGTTGGCGGTCATGGACGATTGCTGCCCTTACGGGGCTTGTTGAGCCGTTGGGTGGCTTATTAGGCGCTGGGGTCGTCAGCATGTCACAAGCGCTACTGCCCTGGGGGTTGGCCTTTGCGGCGGGGGCGATGTTGTATGTGATCAGTCATGAAATTATTCCCGAAACTCATCGGAGCGGGCACCAAAAAAAGGCCACGCTGGGCCTCTCCATCGGATTGGTACTCATGCTGTTTTTGGATGTCTCGCTGGGCTAAGCATTGGGCGTGGGGCGTAGCGTTAGTTCTAACTCAAGTCGTGAGCCCCTCCATGTGAGTTTTCAGTGATACAGAGCTGATGATCACTGATGACCTCGATGATTCGACAGCTTTCCACTTTGCCACCGGCACACTGCGTGACCATCCGTTGAAGCTCCTCACGCAGTGCGGACAGTCGTTGAAGGCGGGACTCCACTTTCTTTAGGTGATGCGTGGCGATGGCATCGACTTCTTGGCAAGGCATATCAGGTTGATCTGACATGGCCAAAAGCTCTCGCACTGACTCTACCGAAAAGCCAAAGTCTCGGGCATGACGAATAAAGGTCAAGCGCCGCACAGCGTCGTCTCCATAGCGGCGCTGTCCTCCGCCGGTTCGTGTCGCATCGCGCAACAGCCCAATACGCTCGTAATAGCGAACCGTTTCAGGTTTGCAATCGGCTCGTCGTGCTAACTCACCAATGCTGATACTTTGCCCCATCATCGACATGGTAAAACTCCTTACGCAGGGCTTGAAGCTGTAGTTGCTACAAGGTTTACACTTCAAAACCATAGCCCATTGGGAGGAGAGGCACCATGAAAACATCAACGCCGACAACAGCGCCTACCGTCTTGACGCTGCGTGTTGAAGGCATGGACTGCGGCGGTTGTGAGCGCAAGGTTGTGTCGGCGCTAGAGCGGCTGGACGGCATTGAGGAAGTCACGGCAAGCTCCGTCACGGGATCGGTGAAGATTCACCAGCGCGATCATGGAGGCCCCTCGCAACAGACCATTGAGGGCATCCTGAACGAACTAGGCTATCAAGTGACTTCCCCTGATGGCCAAACACGCGCATCTGGTGCTTCATCCTCTTGGTGGCAAACCGCTAAAGGGCGCTTGGTCATTATCACAGGCAATCTGCTGATCGTAGCCTTCGCGCTTCGTTTAGCATGGCCTGCGCTGGGTAATATGCCTTTCATTTTGGCCACGCTGGTCGGCTTAATACCCATTGCGCAGAGTGCCTGGGGCGCCCTCAAGATGCGCAATCCCTTTACCATCGAAATGCTGATGTGCATCGCTGCGCTTGGTGCATTGGCTATCGATGCTGCTGCTGAAGCTGCGATGGTCGTGTTCTTGTTCGCCGTAGGTGAGCTACTCGAAGGGGTAGCTGCGTCACGGGCGCGCCGCAGTATCTCAGCCTTGGCAAATTTAACACCCTCAACGGCGAGGCTGATGGACAATGGCCATCTGCGTGACGTCTCGGCGGAGTCACTTAAACCCGGTCAGCGTGTGCTGGTGCGGCCCGGTGATCGCGTTCCCTGCGATGGACGCATCCTGGTGGGCACCTCCGACATTGACGAGTCGCCAGTAAACGGCGAGTCCATACCCCGTTCGCGAGCGCCTGGTGATGACATTTTTGCTGGCACAGTGAATCTTGATGCCGCCCTGGAGGTGGAGGTAACACGAGGCGCTGATGACAATACGATCGCACGCGTTATTCGCCTGGTTGAAGAAGCACAGGCCGCCAAGGCACCGATAGCACGCTTTATTGATCGTTTTGCGTATTACTATATGCCCGCCGTCGTCTTACTCGCCCTCCTGATGGCGATAGTGCCACCGCTGGTATCGACCATGGCATGGTCGGAGTCGATTTATCGTGCGTTAGCATTGCTGTTAATCGCATGCCCCTGCGCGTTAGTCATTTCCACCCCAGCCGCCATCGCCGCAGGCCTCTCGGCGGGCGCTCGGCGCGGCCTATTGATCAAAGGGGGAGCCGTTCTTGAACAGTTAGGTAGGCTTCGCTTGGTGGCATTAGATAAAACGGGCACCCTCACTGCGGGTACTCCAAGAGTCACAGATGTGGAGTCTTGGATCGCTGAGGAAGACGATAACAGCGTATTGCGGCTCGCCGCCGCGATAGAGCGAGATTCCAGTCACCCTATCGCCACGGCTATCGTTGAGCATGCTCGACAATCGGGCCTAAACCTCCCCACCGCCATCGGCAGCCGCGCTCTGGCGGGGCGCGGTGTCTCAGGCCAGGTGGAGGGTCGCGAGCTGAGCTTAATGACGCCTCGTCACCTTCACGAGAAAGTCATCCTGGAGGAAAGTCTCAGTGCTCGGATTATCGCGTTAGAAGAAGCCGGTAAGAGCCTCGCTCTCCTCGTCGAAGGCGAGCGTTTGTTGGGCTTGATCGCTGTTCGCGATGAGCCACGCGAAGATGCCCTTGAAGGCCTAGCGGCGCTATCCCGTTTAGGCGTACAGGCGGTCATGCTCAGCGGTGATAATGCCCGCACCGTCGCTGCCACTGGGGGGCGCTTAGGCATTGAAGCGTACGGCGAACTAATGCCTGAAGACAAGGCAGCGTATGTTCGAGACTGGCAAGCGACAGGTTGTGGCCCCATCGGTAAAGTAGGCGATGGCATCAACGATGCACCGGCACTCGCGGCAGCCGATGTGGGTATCGCGATGGGTGGCGGCACGGATGTGGCGTTGGAAACCGCCGATGCAGCCTTGCTCAAGAACCGCGTTACCGGCATCGCTGAGCTGATAGACCTATCTCGTGCCACGCTACGCAATGTGAAAACCAACGTTGTTCTCGCCCTTGGCTTAAAAGCCATTTTCCTGGTCACCACAGCTCTGGGTATTACCGGTATGTGGATTGCGGTGATGGCCGATACCGGTGCTACCGTCCTGGTGACGTTGAACGCCATGCGACTGCTGGGTTATCGCTTTTCGCCCAGTACCGCATTGACAGGCCTGTCACAAGGACAAACAACGTCATGAGTACAGCGCAACACGACAGCCCTTCACGACGTTGGCCATGGTTCACATTTGCTTGCGTGTTGGCTCTATCCGATCAACTGGTCAAAGAAATCGTGCATGCCCAGATGTCGTTTGGCCAAGTCATTCCGCTAACACCGTTTTTTAACTGGGTTTACACCGGTAATACAGGGGCCGCTTTCAGCTTTCTCGCGGAGGCAGGTGGTTGGCAGCGCTACCTCTTTCTTGGTTTAGCGTTGGTGGTGGTCGTCGTATTGCTCGTGCAGCTATGCAAACCCAAGCCGCGCTTGGAAGCCTGTGCGTACAGTCTGATTCTTGGCGGCGCACTCGGTAATACCGTTGATCGCTTAGCGCGTGGGTACGTCGTCGACTACCTGGACGTTTACTGGGGCGAATGGCATTGGCCCGCCTTTAACATGGCCGATATCGCGCTGTTTGCAGGTGTATTGATGTTCGCAGTGGCGTTATGGCGTGAAAGTCCTGCTTTTAAGCGCGCTGAATAACGGTATGGATTCGGTCGATCAAGAAAAAAAATATACGCTTTTTGCTGGGCGACTCTCACCAATAGTCGATTGCGTTGTAGCGCTAGCCGCTGGGGTACTGACCACCTTGAGTGCCGCTCCCTTTTCCCTATGGTGGCTTGGCCCAGTGGCCGTGGCACTGGTCTATTGGAAGATAGCGTCGCTAACGCCCGCCATAGCCACCCTGCGTGGGTGGTGCTATGGGGTAGGCCTGTTCGGTTCTGGTACGTCGTGGGTCTTCGTTGCTATTCACGATTTCGGTGGCACCGGGGCCTTGGTGGCGATGCTCCTCACCACTCTTTTTGTCAGCGCTCTGGCGCTCTTCTTTGCAATCCCCTTTGGGCTCTATCGACGCATCGCGGGGCCACGGTTAGCCTTTCTTAGCTTTGCCGGTATGTGGGTGATGAGCGAATGGCTACGCACCTGGTTGTTCACCGGCTTCCCCTGGTTATTGTTAGGCACCTCTCAGATAGATTCTCCATTAGCCCCATGGGCGCCCGTTGGTGGTGTGTACTTGCTGTCACTCATTACCGCGCTGACAGGCACGTTAGGGGTAGAGGTACTGCGTCGCCGCTGGGTTTTTCTCGTCCCAATGGCTGGCCTGTGGATTGTTCCATTCCTATTGCCCGCCCAATGGACAACCCCGGCTGGCAAGCCCATCCAGGTGGCATTGCTGCAAGGGAATCTTGATCAGCGCATTAAGTGGACTGCACAAGGGCAGCGCGAGGCGATCAGTATCTACACGGCGATGACACGGGAGCAAGCAAAGGATATCGATCTCATCGTTTGGCCCGAGGCAGCCCTTCCCATGCTTGAGCAGGAAGCACAGCGAATACTTGAGCAAGTAGCGTCAGACCTGGGGCCTGACACCGCCTTGTTAACTGGCATTTTGCAACGCGATGGTGAAGGGCGCTCTTATAACAGCGTCATAGGGCTAAATGATGTGCAAGGCGAATACCAGAAAGCGCACTTAGTACCCTTTGGCGAGTATTTGCCATTCCAAAGCCTCCTCGCTGACACCCTTGCTTTTTTCGACTTGCCAGCACCCCGCCTGACCCCTGGGTCAGACGTACAGGCTCCGTTACACGTGGCTGGAACTACCATTGGCACTGCCATCTGTTACGAGATCATTTTTGCCGACCATGTCGCCCAACAGGCGCGTAATGCCGAGCTGCTATTAACGGTTTCCAACGATACGTGGTTTGGGCGCTCCATTGGCCCACACCAACATCTTCAAATGGCGCGTCTACGTGCCCTTGAAAATGGTCGTCACCTACTTCGAGCTACCAGTAATGGCGTGACGGCCATCATCGATTCACAAGGTCACGTCACAGCCCGTGCCCCACAGTTTGAACAGGCCAGTTTAACTGGCGAGGTGACCCCGATGCAGGGCCTAACTCCTTTCGCACGCACCGGTAGCGGGCCCGCTTGGATACTCGCTGCCTTGCTGACGCTGCTCGGATTACCACTTAACTTATCTCGATCAAAAAACGACGCATTAGATGAAAAAGGAACCTAGCGATGCTCTCGGTAAATAACGCAGCAATACTTAAGAGACTCCTCCGATCGCCAATGCAGATGGGCTTCATCATGAGTGTGATGGTTTCATCTTTGGCATGGCTCCCTGTCGCCATCGCGGCACAACCCGCCACTACCCAGGAGACGGAATGGCCCAATGGGCACTACCCGCTACCTGAGGAAGGCAATATTATCGGCGAGGCTGACACCTTCGTCGTGAAGGATTACGACGATACCTTGATAGATATTGCCAGGCGTCACAACCTTGGCTATTTGGAGATGACCCGGGCAAATCCAGAGGTCAGCATCTGGGTACCAGGGGTGGGCACGGAAGTAACTATTCCAGGACGTTTCATTCTGCCGAATGTCGAGCGTACTGGGATCGTCATCAATATCGCCGAGCTGCGGCTTTACTACTACCCAGATGTCAAAAACGGTGAGACACCGCGCGTTGAGACCTATCCTATTGGCATTGGTCGCGAAGGCTTTGATACTCCTCTCGGTGTGACCGAGACCACAATGAATATTAAAAATCCTGCCTGGTACCCGCCTGAGTCGGTAAAACGCGAAGCGGAAGCACGCGGCGAAACCGCGCCAAGCGTTGTGCCGCCCGGCCCCGATAATCCGTTAGGAGACCATGCCATCATCCTAGGCTTCGATGGCTATTTGATTCATGGTACCAATCAGCCAGACGGGATTGGCATGCGCGCAAGCCGAGGCTGTATTCGCATGTTACCCAAAGACATCGAATCTATATTTGACCGCATTCCTCCCGGCACCCAAGTCAACATCATCAATCAGCCTATTAAAATCGGTTGGGAAGACGGACAGACGCTGATTCAAGCATTTCCGCCGCTTGGAGAAGAAGAGCACAGCATGGCCGCACTGTCAGACACCATGACACGTCTCAACCAATACAATGTCGATAATATAACCATCGATTATGAGCAGCTCAGCACCGTACTGGCATCGTCCAGCGGGCTTATAACACCTCTCAATCCGAAGCAAGAGCAGGAACCACAAAGTAGCGGCATAGAAGAGGGGAGTATCGAAGACATTTATAAAGAGTTGGTTTTGCCCTTATCTCAGCGGTCGTGACATTCACACAAGAGGTCCATTGAGCGCTGATATGTAGGTTGAGAAAAGCAGTCCCCTGTCAATGAGATGGGGAGACTCATTTCAACTTGTGCTTTTCATAAGGTGCATTTTTTAGATTAGGCGTTCCGTTTCACTCAGCTATGATGCCGTCCTTCTAAACCTTAAATTGGCATGATGATTGGGCATGTCTCATCCAAAAATCTGCTGGCCACTATCCAGGGAGACCCATACGTTCAAGCGCCATAACCCTAATAAGGAAAACCTCCCTTGCGAAGCTTCTTTGATGAAAGCCTTCAGCCTGGATTCATAGAATAACTGCAGCACTTTGGACCACGAGGTAGAGGCGGGAGGGTCAGCGCCGGTACCCTTCTCGGCTCACCGACCAAAGTGAAGCAGAGCATGGGATATAACCCAGACCCAACGATACCAAATATATGCCCGTCATGACCTGGGCATGAGCCGACGTCAGATCGCCAGAGAGCTTGGTATCCACAACAGTACGATCAGCCGTGAACTGCGCCGCAACGCTACCACCAGCGGCTACGATCCAGAGCAGGCGAGTCCGCAGTGATCATCGGCGACGCACCGCCTGGAAGTGGACGAAGCGCTTACCCAGCATGATCGCCGCCGTCGCCGACCGGCTGCGGGAGGAATGGAGCCCGGAGCAGATCAGCGGTTTCATGGTGCCCTTGTATGGCGTAGGCGTCAGTCACCAGTGGATCTACGCCTTGATCTGGGATGATAAGGCTCGTGGTGGCGATCTCTGGCAGCATCTCCGCCAGCTCAAGCGACGCAGCAAGCACCGTGCCCAGGCAAAGAGCGCAGGGCTCGGCAAGATTCCCAACCGTATGGGTATCGAGCATCGTCCCGCTGAGGTCGATGACAGGCGCTTTATTGGGCACTGGGAGGGGGACACCGTGGTCCAGGGGCACAAACAATCTGGCCTGGTGACGCTGGTCGATCGACGTAGCGGCTATCTGCTGGCAGCACGATTGCCCAAGCTCTCAGCGGAGCTGACGCAAAAAGCCATGATCCGGCTGCTTAAGCCTCGCCGGGGTGCTGTCCAGCACCATCACCATGGACAACGGCTCGGAGTTCGCTGATCACGATACCGTAGCCCAGGCGGTAACGGCAGCGATTTACTTCTGCGCCCCCCACTGTTCCGGTCAGCGTGGGACCAATGAAAACACCAATGGCCTGATACGGCAGTACTTCCCCAAGGGAACGGACTTTCAACAGGTCACCGATGTCGAGTTACGCAGGGTGGTCAAGAACCTGAATGATCGCCCCCGAAAACGACTAGGATATCGGACACCGGCACAGGTGTTCCTGGGGAGTACTCAGGAGCCTTGGATACCGCAGGTGCTGCTCTTATTGCTTGAATTCAGGACCAAGCCAACGCCAACTCGGCGCAAGACCCCGAGCAAACCAACCAGTCCGCTGAAATACGCATTGTCGAAGAGGTAAATGAAAGCCCTGAACCGGCTGAGGAACAGGTGGCATCGGCACCTTCCGCTGATGAGACGTCGCACGAGGCTCAGCTCGAAGCGAGTGATGATGTGGCCAATGTCACATCTGATACGACACTCACCGAAGGCGAGATATCGTCTGAGCCAGCGTGGCGTGAAGAAGTAAGCTTCTCGCTTGCTCCCGGAGAGGGCACCGAGTACAAGTTGACGATGGATGAAGGATCTATTGCGACCTTTGCTTGGTCATCTGAAGGCGGGCCAGTCAATTTTGACACCCACGGTGATGGCGGTGGTAATTCCATCAGCTACGAAAAAGGACGTGGCGTTCCTGAGGATGAGGGGGAATTGGAAGCTGCCTTTACGGGGAACCATGGCTGGTTCTTCCGTAACCGAAATGAACAGGAGGTAACCGTTAAGCTGCGTATTAAAGGTGATTACGGCGAGCTTAAACGTATGATGTAAGCCGTTAATAACCAATGCCCCACTGTGCAGCTAGGCAGTGGGGCATTTTTTTAGATGTACCATTCTATTAGATATCGTGCATTCTTTCAGTTTGCCGAGATAGACGCATAGCCTCGTGCTCCTCTAAATCGAGAAGTGTTTCCAGCAGTTCCTTGGCTTCTCGGATTTCGGCTCTGCCGATCAGGCTGCGATATAAACTGATGGCTTGATCATGGAAATCCAGTACTTCTTTGCAGATAGCATCAGCTCCTAGCGTGGAGTAGGGCGCATCGCAGGTTCGGTGGCTGCGAATAGGCTGATGAGAGAGGTAATCGTAGACATAGGTATTAAGCACGTTAACGCTTGCGGTACCTTCAAAGCCAGCAATTACTCGCTGCATTTCTGCCTCATGAAGAGACAGATAGTTAAGCAGCATCTGCGCGCGTTCTTCTTCGTGCTGATTCGCGCAGTGGGCCAAACACTCGGCAAGATGGGCATGTAATTGATGTGTCCAATCGATTAGATCACCAAACGTTTTAATCTCCATTCATTTGCTCCTTGTGCCGTTGTGATTAGTGAATGTGCGTGTGGTGGCTATCGGTTGAGCTGTTGCTGTTAGCAAGAAATAGCCACTCGCCGATTAGCAGCGCGGCCATCACTGTAACGGCAACGATAAGTACCAGTGGGTCGGCAATAGCTTTTACCCAAACAAAACCACCCAGTACAAGGACATCTAACAGGATGGCAATGGTCGGAATAATCGCGTTAGCGCCCACGCTTTTCCTGAGATGGCGCAAAACTCCCCAATGGATGGCGATATCCATGATCAGGTAAAAAATAATGCCGAGCGCCGCGATTCGGCTAAGGTCAAAGAAGGCGGTCAGCACCAAGCCGAGCACGATCGTGTAGACCAGCGTATGTTTTTGCAGGCTACCGGGCATGTGGAAATGGCGATGCGGTACCAGTTTCATTTCTGTGAGCATGGCGAGCATACGAGAAACGGCAAAGACGCTGGCAATAATCCCACCCGCAGTGGCCAGCATGGCGAGGATGACGGTAAAGCCAACCGCGGCTTCACCCAGCGCGGGTCGGGCGGCAGCCGCCAGGGAGTAATCTTGAGTTTCGATAATCTCGGATAGCGATAGGTTACTGGCAACGGCAAAGCCTACAAGCGCATATATCACCACGCACAGCGCGATGGAGATCATGATGGCCTTGCCCAGGTTGCGCTTTGGATTTTTCAGCTCCGAACCGCTATTGGTAATGGTCGTGAAACCTTTGAAAGCCAAAATACCCAACGCCGTCGCGCCCAAGAAACCTGAGAGAGTGGGGGGGGGCGCATCCCCACCAGTCCCCATGTCGATAGAATCGGCAATAAAAACACCGACAACACCAAACACGATGATGCCACCAATTTTTATGAAACCCAGCACTGAGGCGACTGTCTCGATCAACTTATTGGCAGATAAATTGATCAAAAAAGCCGCTAGCAATAAGCCCACACCGAGTAGTGGGACAAACAGAGTGCGGTCGCCTAGGTCAAATAGCTCCAGAGTGTAAGAACCGAACGTTCTCGCCAAAAAGCTCTGCGCAATGACCATGGAAAAATACATCAATAGCGCATGGAAAGCGGTAGGGAGCGTTGAGCCATACGCTTTTTGCAGATACATGCCAATACCCCCGGCGGATGGGTAGGTATTGGACATTTTGACGTAAGAGTAAGCGCTAAAAGAAACAATTATTGCGGCGGCTAAAAAAGCTAGAGGAAATAGAGGGCCGGTCATTTCTGCCATCTGTCCAGTTAAGGCAAAAATACCCGCCCCGATCATGACCCCTGTGCCTAGCGCTACGGCACCGATGAAAGAGAGACTTCCTTCTTCGTACTTTGGCGTTCTATCCTGGTCAGCCATACAAACACTCCTAAGAATGAAGCCCAAAGCGTTCAGGTTCTTCGCCTTAAGCAAGCGTCGGATAAGTGCTAAGCAAGTCTGGTTGAATTAGCTGAACACAACCTGAATATAAGCCAGTCAATTATCTGACCCAGAGCATGCTTTGGCGTAATAAAGAGGCGGGCTTAACCTACCAGCATACGTAATGGCATCCACAGCCCCATGGCGATCATTACCAGATTCTCGGTTAACGATACAAAGCCCAGCGGCACATTGCTGTTACCGCCGACGCAAGCACACTTAAGCTCACGCTTGTCGATATAGGCGGCTTTAAAGACGGAGATTGCCCCCACCGTGCCAACAAATAGCGCCAGTGGCGCTGCCAGCCACACCAATGTTCCGGCCAGCATTAAAATGCCTGCAACTGTCTCGGCATAGGGGTAAAGATAGCTATAGGGGACATAGCGCTGGGCCAATAGGTCGTAATTCAAAAACATACTACTGAAACTTTCGACATCCTGTAGCTTCTGCAGGCCGAGCAGCACCATCGCCGTGGCCACGGCATACTCCGGCATGCGCGCAGTAAACAGCGTGCCCTGAGTAGCCCAGCTAATCGCCAAGCCAATCAGCAGCGCAGTAGCAAAAATAGCAATTACTGGCCTATAAGTGGTTTTTTTTGCATTAGGAACGCTCATTCCCAGATGTTTGCGTAGCTCTTCGTACCCACCTATGCGTTGATCACCGATATACACTTGGGGCGTCGTATCGACGTTTTCCTGTTCTTTGAAAGCATCGATTTCATCACGAGACGTTAAGGTATGGTCGTCAACCTTAAAGCCCTTGCGCTTGAGAAGATCAACTGTCTTCAAACCGAACGGGCACATATGCTCGGCGGTTTTCATCCGGTAAACCCGTGCAGAGGCAGTGGGTGTTGATATTGGCATTGATTTTCCTTCGCTAAGAACATGGTATTTAAAAAAATCATAGAACCTTTGTGCAGCACTCAGGCAAGTATAGCTACTCCTTTATTTTGATAATTCTAGCTATGGTTAAAATTTTTTTTCAGCGAGAGAAATATATGTTAAATAAAAAGGGCCATCATAAAGAATGGCCCATATCTTAAGTTAGTGACTACATATTAATAGTCAACATGTAATTCATAGCGATTATTGTCACTTTCTTTAGTGCCTCCTTGTGCATTGCCTGTCACTTCAAGTTGATAATTGCCTGGCTGCAGTTGGCGGACCAGTTCAAAATGACCACGTGGGCTGGATGCTTCTGCTACCTGCTGTCCTGCTGCATTATAAAGCACAGCAGAGATACGGTTGCCAGCGCTGGTTGTGCCTGGGAAGTGCTCGCTTGCTACCTTCAGCGTAGTCGCTTCTTGAATGTTAATACTGAAACGTTTTGATTGGCCTTGGGCAAGCAATTGTGTAGAAGAGACGCCTCTTTCAAGTAGAGGTAGATCCTGGTTGTTTGTCCCATAGTTAGCCAATGCAGGTGTTGAAAGGATGCTGGCTACAAGCGACCCAAAGATAATTGATTTAACTTTCATGGTGATTACTCCTCTGGTTGATGACATGGTTATATTAGATGGCTTTTTTGAAATGAAGCTGAATTTAAAAATAAAAAATAAAAAAACGCCACCACTGGGTGACGTTAAAAAATATCTATGTTCAGAGTTCGCTAAAACATCAGTTTAACACCGGCAACCACCCCAGTATCTTCCGTATTGTCGCCACTGGCCCGTGAAAGGTCGGCTGTATCGCCATACTCTTTCTCCCAATAAGCACCAATGTAGGGGGCGAAACGACGAGTCACTTCATAGCCTAGTCGCAGGCCAGCGCGCACCGAGTTAAGCCCTTCACCCACGCCAAATTCTTCAACTTCGCTGGCGGCTACGGCAATTTCGGTGCGCGGCTGTAGGTAGAGTCGCTGTGTTAAGCGCAGATCGTATTCGCCTTCAAAACTGGCGGCGACATCACCATCTTCACTCACTTGCATGGCAACATCGGTTTCGATGCCATAAGGTATCACTCCCTGTAGGCCCAACACCCCATAAGTACGTTCGGCGTGATCATCGGAGAAGACACCGCCTTGGTAACCAATCCCCCCCTGTAACTCCCAAAAATCAGCCACTAAGCGACTATAGAGGAGTTCTAGGGACTCAAACTCAGCATCTTCGCCGTCACCCTGAACGTTTTCGCCTTCCGATTTAAGGTAAACGCGGTTAATGTCACCGCCATACCAGCCTTGAAAGTCCCATACCACGGCGTCTTGACCTTTGTCGGGAACGGTGTATTCAAGCCGGTCAAACAGTGCCATGCCCATATTATGTTCCTTAGTGGGCGCGGGCCAACTGTCTGGTGCCGCATAGCCGTCTTCGGCTTGGGAGCTCGTTGCGACGGTCATGCCAAGGGCGGCACTGGCGAGGGTTACGTAGCGCTTAATTTTCATACTGTCTCCTTAAGAAACCTGAACAACGCGGAACATGCCAGCATCCATGTGGTAGAGGAGGTGGCAGTGGAACGCCCAACTGCCCTCGGCGTCCGCAGTGATCAGCGCAGACACGCGCTCGCCGGGCTTCACATTTAGGGTGTGTTTGCGCGGTATCAATTCACCCTGGCCGTTTTCCAGCTCCATCCACATGCCGTGGAGGTGGATAGGATGTTCCATCATGGTGTCGTTGATCAGGATCAGGCGCAGGCGTTCGTCTTTTTCGAAGTGAATGGGGCCGGAGACCTCGCTGAACTTCTGGCCGTCGAACGACCACATGTAGCGCTCCATGTTGCCGGTAAGGTGCAATTCAAGCTCACGGCCGGGTTCGCGACGGTCGGGCCAGGGAGTGAAAGATTTCAGATCGCGATAAACCAGCACACGGCGCTCGTTGGGATCAATACCAATACCCGCTTGGCCGTAGCGGGAGCCTGGCTGTACTTCACCAGCCGCCAGCATGCCGTTTTCGCGTGTTTTGCGCTGCTCGCTGGCCATACCTCCCATGCCCGAATGGTCCATGCCTTCCATGCTGGAATGATCCATCCCACCCATGTTTGACATGCTCGAGTGATCCATTTCCTCCATATTAGCGTTATCCATCCCCTGCATATTCGACATGCCGGAATGATCCATGCCGCCCATCCCCCCCATGCCGTGAGCGCCCATGGCTTCCATGCCGCGGTCGGCAATCTGACGGCGCGTGGGGATCTCCGCCTGCATGCCTTCGCGCGGCGCCAGCGTGGCGCGGGCGTAGCCGCTGCGGTCCATCGACTCAGCGAAGATGGTGTAGGCCTGATCATCTTCGGGTGCGACCACCACATCGTAGGTTTCGGCAACGCCGATGCGGAACTCATCGACGGGAACGGGCTGCACCGGCTGGCCGTCGGCGGCCACCACGGTCATCTTGAGGCCAGGGATGCGCACATCGAAGTAGGACATTGCCGAGCCGTTAATCACCCGTAAGCGCACACGCTCGCCTGGCTTGAACAGCGCGTTCCAGTTTTCCTCGGGAGAATGGCCGTTGAGCAGGTAGGTGTAGGTGCTGCCGGTTACGTCGGCGATATCCCGCGAGCTCATGCGCATCTTGGCCCACATGCTGCGCATTTCGGCCGTTTGGGCGAAGCCATTTTGGCGTACGTCGGCGAAGAAGTCGGCAATCGTGCGTTCCTGAAAGTTGTAATAACCTTCCATGGTTTTGAGATTGCGAAACACCGACATGGGCTCTTCAAAGGTCCAGTCGGTCAGCAACAGCACGTGCTCGCGGTCGTAGCGAAAGGGTTCACGCTCGGCGGCGTCGATAATTAACGGCCCGGCATGACCAAGCTGTTCCTGAAGGCCGGAATGGCTGTGGTACCAATAAGTGCCGTTCTGACGGACAGGAAAACGATAAGTAAAGGTTTCGCCTGGCTCAATACCGGCAAAACTGATGCCCGGTACACCGTCCATGCCCGGCGGTAGAATCAAGCCATGCCAGTGGATTGAGGTGGGTTCGTCGAGCAGGTTGGTGACTCGTAATACAGCGTCCTGACCTTCCTTAAGGCGGATCAGCGGGCCGGGACTGGTACCGTTGAGGCTAATCGGGCGAGCCTCTTTTCCATTAATCGGGATGGATTCGCGGCGGATAGCCAGCGACACATTAGGCCCCTCTTCCACGCCCTTTGAATAGACATTTGTGCGTCCCCAAGGGTTAGCCCAGGCGGGGCTTAAGCCCATCGCTGCGGCGGAACCCAATCCAAGTGCCGCGCTGCCTTTCAACACCTGGCGGCGTGAAAGTGGGTGGGTGATGATGTCCGAACACGTCATGTAAAACTCCCATCGCTGATGAATGACATCATATTGGGGGAGAAAGCTGAATCAACGCTGAAAAAGCAGTTAAGCGGAGGTGACGCCTGTCATTGGCAATGTGGTGATGACCCGAAGGCCACCCAACGGGCTGTGCTCAAACTGGCAGCGACCGTGATAACGCGCCACCAGCTGTGAGAGAATAGCTAGTCCCAGGCCATAGCCAGGGTGGTGCTCATCCAGTCGGGTGCCACGCTCGCCGAGGCGCACCATATCGCTTTCGGCAACGCCGGGGCCGTCATCGTCAATCGTTAAAGTCAGTGCGTCTGATGAGGTGCTAATGTGGCAGCGAATCTCGCTGGTGGCCCATTTGCCAGCGTTATCCAGCACGATGCCCAGTATTTCGGCGTAATCGTGGGCATCGATCGGCACTTGGTCGCGCGCGTCAATCGCCTGCGTCAGCTCGAACAACTGTTCAGAGTAGAGGCTACGAAACATCTCCATCAGACGTTGACTGTCACGGGTCAGGTGGGTCATGCGACCCGCATGAGGACCTGCGATGCGTGCACGGCGCAGCTCAGCATCCAGCTGGGCGTTGATGTCCTCGATGCGCATCAGCAATTTCCGGCGGCGGTTTTCATCAATCGGTCGGTTGCCGCTTAGTACTTGGGTAACGGCGGCCAACGGGGTTTTCAGCGCGTGGGAAAGGTTAGCGACCGACTCACGTGAGCGTTTAAGGCGCAGGTCAATGTCGTCCATAAAGCGGTTAAGCTGGGCAACAAGCGCGTCGAGTTCGTCGGGCGCTTTTAGCGAGAGGCGCTGGCGGTCGCCCGCTTGCAATGCTTCCAATTGATAACGCAGTTGCCAAAGCGGCCTTAATCCGCGATTGACGGCCAGCATATTGAGCGTGACCAGCACCGCGAGCATGCCCGCAGCGATGCCGCCCACCCACCAGTGCAAAGTAGCTAGGCCTGCTTCGACTTGGGAAAAATCCTCACCAATCAGCAACACGCCGTTGGCGCCTTGCCATTCGAAATGCTGGCGATACACCAATAAGTGTCGCTCGCCGCGCGTTACCTCGATCAGTGCATCCCCTTTTCCGTTAAGTAGTGGGGCAAGTTGTCGTTGCCAGACTGGGTCTGAGGCGCTGATCTCTCCGTTGAGGCGCAGCACGTAAAGGTGATGAAAGACCTGGTAGGCTTCGCTTGTCGAGGCTAGCGATGTGGGAACCGCCAGGCGGTCTTGTTCGAGCTGTGCGACCGCGTGGTCGGCTTCACGCTTGAGGCGCTCGCCCAGAAAGTCCTTGGCAAGATTTTGCAGGAATACGCCGTGCAGTAGCCAGGTCAGGCCGACTACCAGCAGCGCGACACCGCCCAGCCAGGCGAGCAGGCGAAACTGTAAGCTGCGTTTATTAACGTGAAACAAAAACGTATCCCTGGCCGCGGCGCGTCTGGATGATTGGCTTGCCAAGATACCGGCGCAGGCGAGCCACGTATACCTCAACCAGATTGGGTGCGGGGGCGTCTTGCTCCAACGCGTAAAGCTGTTCCAGCAAGCGCTCCTTGGAGTGAATGCGGTCCGGGTGGTGCATCAGGTAGCGCAGCAGCCGAAACTCGGTGGCAGTCAGCGAACGCCATGGGGTGTCTTCACGGCAAACGCGCTGACCGGCTTCGTCCAGAGACACCCCGTTCAGTGTGATGACTTGGGATAACTGGCCAGACTGCCTACGCAGCAGTGCCTTTAGGCGAGCCATCAGCTCGGCTTCGTGGAAGGGTTTGGTCAGGTAATCATCGGCGCCAGTTTCCAAGCCAACCACCTTGTCTTCCCAGGTGTCGCGCGCGGTGAGTATCAAAATAGGAGTGGCACGTTTCTGCTTACGCCAATGGGCGAGCAGCTCAAGCCCCGAGCCATCGGGCAGCCCAATATCGAGAATGGCAAGCGCGTATTCTTCGGTGGCCATGAACGACGTGGCCGCCTTAACAGTGGGGGCCACGTCGACCAGGTAACCGTTGTCTTTTAGACTCTCTGCCAAGCTTTCGGCCAGCAAGTCATCGTCTTCTAATAGCAACAGTTTCATTGGTAAAAGGTCTGCTTAGAAAGAAAAATTACCGTACATGCCGGATTCATAGTGGCCGGGGATGTTGCAGGCGTACTCTAACTCGTCAGCATTATCGGGAACTCGCCATAGTAGAGATTCGGTTTCACCGGCGGCAATAGTAACGGCTGCCATGCTACTACCATCAGACATATCGTGACCTTCGCCTTCTGACATGTTGGACATATCATGGCCTTCGCCACCTGCCATTTCTTGCATCATTTTACGATGTGCTTCTTGGGCTTCCTTGCTGCCGATCACGAACTCATGCTCAATACTGCCAGTGTTGGTAATTTCAAATTTCACGATCTCTCCGGCGGCCATTTCCAGCTCATCAGGGTCGAACCACATATCGCCTGCGTCGATGCTAATCGTGCGCTCAGCATCAGCATCGCTAAGGTCGCTTTCGCCGCCGCCGTGTCCAGGTCCCGCCCAGGCAGCGCCGGCAAGTATACTCAGTGAAAGAGCTAATAAGCTGGATGTAAGATGGGTCATGCGCATAGTCATTTGCCTCCAAGGTGAGTGTGACTCGTTCTTTATACGTCGCCAACCTTAAACGAGCCTGAACTCGCCCAGAAAAAAATGATCTGTAGCAAACTTTCTTTTTCCGCAGGGTGGCATGGCTTGACCCAGGGGTAACCCCATAGGTCGTAAGCTTTCAGTGGTTTTAAACATCACGCTATTGTCAGGAGGCCACCATGATGAACGCAGACTGTTTTGCAGTAATGGCCTCAATGGGCTGGTTAGCCTGGTTAATGCCCTTCATGCTTCTGTTACTCGTAGGATTGAGCATTGTCTCACTCATCAAATACCTGTTCAGCCGCGCCAATTAGTTCTTTCATTAATAGAGGATACGCTTATGAACCTAAAAACCACTTCACTATTGGTGTCAGGCTCGCTATTGCTGGGAGCAACAGCCGCCCAGGCAGGACTGCCTGATGAAGCAACGATGTACAAAAACCCTCAATGCGGCTGCTGCAATGAATACGCTCGCCACCTGGAAGAGCAGGGCGTAGATGTCACCAATGTGGACGATGCTGAGCTTGGCGAGATCAAGCAGCGGGCCGGGGTACCACACGGACTGGGTTCATGTCATACCATTGGTATTGGCGAGTACTGGATTGAGGGCCACGTACCGATGGAAGCCATCACCAAGCTATTTGAAGACCAGCCTGACAGGCATTGGCTTGGCCGGTATGCCGATTGGTACGCCGGGCATGCCTGGGCCACAGCAGGAGCCCTACGAGGTTTATAGCTTTACCGATCAGGAAGATGAGCCATTCATGACACTTGAGTCTTAATGACGCGAGCAGGCGGTACCTGCTCGCGGCCTAATAGCACAACATCATGGATTAACTCTTTGCCTGCCCTACCATGCGGTACAACGTGCCATCGCGATGAACCCAGTGGTGGAATAAAGCCATGAACACATGTCCTGCAATGAGTACGGTCAGCAAATAAGCAATGGGGCCATGTATTGCTTGCGAGGTTTCTGCAAAGGGTGTGCCAATTCCCTTGGAAACCAAATGATCAAATAACCGAATTCCAAAACCTTGTAGTAAACCACTCACTGGGGCCGCAACCAATAAGGCATAAATAGATAGATGGCCTATCAGCACCGCCTTACCTTGATGCGGAGGGCGATTGCGTATTTGAAAAAGCAGCCAAACAATTCGCAGCCCAACAAGCGCTAAAATCATAAAGCCCACAGTGGCATGCCAAGGCTGAAATAATTGGCTGAATGCATTACCCGGCTGCCAGTTGTTCATATAAGCACTAGCGAGCTGTAATGTCACCAGCAGCGCGGTTATCCAATGTAGCAGGCGGCTAACCGAGCCGTAATATTTCTGTGAGTCGTTAATAGCCATCCAAATTAACCCCGCTGATACTTGCGTTGGAGATGACAACACCCAAGGGACGGTGGTAGGTAAGGGATTGGGCGATGGAAAGACGATACCGCAAGCTGTTAACAACATACATTTTGTATTTCATACAATTTCCTAATCTGAAGATGCAGGAAACCATATGTCATAAACCTGAACAGAACCTTAAAAGAACTATCAAATGAGGTTAATTTTTTATCCCAGTCTCCCCGGTGCCTTGCCGATAATTTTCAGCAATTGATGCGATCCTCAGCGCGTAATATTGGTCGTCAATATAAAAAGGCAAATTCACCACGTATAAGATTTTATTGCCAGGAATCGCTTCCTCAAGAATGTTATCTAAAGCAGTTCGTGCGCTCAGTGTCTCTCGACTGGATATTCAAAATGAATTAGCAATGGCATCAAGCTTTTATGGGTTGTACACCGAAAAATCAGTGCTCTTCGGTAAGTATTAGCGGAATAGACCATTGGTGTTTTAGGTGGGTCCGGTCATTTTTATGGCTTGATTATTGTTGCCAAGTTCTGATGCGGTTGTTTTTTCCATCTCTGGTTAAAGTGGCGAAAGTATCGGTTAAAAACTTACTCTAACGGTTTACTGAACAAGTTTGCGCGACATAAAAATACGCTTCTCCATCAGTTGACCAATCCGTGATAGAGCTCATCGGTATTAGGCTCGTCGGACTGTTTGGTGGACTTCTGTTTGGCTTCGAAGAGGTCAGGAGCGTTCTCCAGTACTTCACGCTCCAGGTACTGACCATGGCTGGATGAGGCTGGAAACGGGCAGCCGTCTCGGATGTTATTTAGTCCCCTTTGACATTTTAAAGGGCGGGAATACCTACAAAATGTAGAGGTTTGATGTGACAAAACACGTTGACAATAAATCTAGATTCCATGAGCTCTGTGGATATGTCATATGCTATGTCACAAACGGGTATCACATAAGTAACTAATGTAGGCAGTGATCGGGGGAACTTTACCGGGTGTCCAAGTAGTCACGTGATGCTAGTTGCTTTAGCGACCTCCATGGCGTAGCTGATCGCGGTTACTTTAAGAGACGGAAAATTCTTGCTTGCCACGATGCCGGTATAACGTCTTATTTCCCCAAGCCCAGAACCTCGCCTAACCAAGCTACATTGCTATTGGTGCTCGGCCTATCAGTGTTGCTCAATGAAGACGCAATGCACCACGGGCACCTATAGGCGTATCAAAAGCTGGGAACACGAGGATAAACTGGAGGTGGTAAAATCTCTACTGGACCGGACGCCAAACATGATGCGCCTCCCTCGTCAGAATGTCGAGCACCCCTTTGGCAAGTTGAAAGCGGGCATGGGAATAACGCACTTCATGTCCAAGAGCCTTAAGAACGTCAGCACGGAAATGAGCCTTCAGGTGCTTGCTTACAACATGAAACGCCTCATGAATATTCTCGTTACTGGGGGGTGATCCAAGCAATGCAATCATAGAGTTGCTGACCTTGGCGCTACTGCGCTTGTAGAATCTGGTAAGGCTCTTTAGTAGATGCTTCTTAGACTTTTATATCGATCAACGTAGATGTTGGTTTAATTATTGAGGACGTTGTGAACCTATCTCGCTGACCGTTAATGGCGCAATTGCGGTTGTATACTGTAATCCTCAACTGATTTTTTTGTTTTCACACAGCCTCGCCCGATAGCTGACATAAAAAAGAAAGAAAACATCCCAACTTGGACCCGCCCAGGCGGGCGGATCCAAGTTGCTCTCCATTTCCGCTACAAATACCCCGTCTCTGCAAACGACGTGTATCCCTCACTGCCCACTACCACATGATCAATTACCCGAATGTCCATCATCCCCAGGGCTTCCTTGAGACGCTGAGTGATACGTTTGTCCGAATCGCTGGGTTCGGGATCACCGCTTGGATGGTTATGAACGAGAATGACCGCCGCGGCATTGTAGGTGAGGGCGGCTTTGAGCACTTCGCGGGGGTAGACGCTGGATGTATCGATGGTTCCTCGGAACATCTCCTCGAAGCGTATGACGCGGTGCTGTGTGTCGAGAAACAGCACGCTAAACACCTCGTGCTCGTAGTCCTGGAGTAGTAGCCGCAAGTGCTCGAACGCTTGTGACGGCTGGGTTATCTTGCAGCCTCTGGCAAGCTTTCGTCGTGCAAAGCCTTTGGCGAGGTTGATGATATCGGCTTCGGTCAACGGTTCTACAACATGGTATGTGCCTGCCACTTCACCAGCCTTGAGTTTGCTGTTCGACATGGTTGTCTCCAAAAAAGAAAACGCCGGGGTGGTGGCCCCGGCGTCTATGTCGTTACTTGGTCTGTGGTGCGTTGGTAATAAGATGGGCTCACGCCACCATCACTTGGCTGATGCGTCGCTCCATTTCTTCGTGGAACGCCTCAACCCGCTCAGCGATGGTGCGAATCATGATGTCGTCGCGGTAGGCACGCTTGATAAACAGCGGCATGCCCGGCCAGTAGCTTACGAAGTCGATCCATTCCCGCTCGCTGACCCATAAGCCGCCCTGGCACTGCGCAACGTGTTCTGCCGGAATCTCCCCGCTTAATAGCACCTCGATCTGGAACTTGGGCAGTTTGGTTTTGATTTCCAGCAGCCCGTTAGCACCGACCAGGCTGTCGGGCGAATAGCCCACGTCATGGTTGAGGATGATGCCCACTTCCTGCGGGCTCGGCTCGCCGGATGCATTGAGGTAGAGGGAACGGGCCACACCTTCCATTTCATGACCACGCCGGGTGTGGGCATTGCCCTGAAACGGCTCGGCCAATTCACCGGTGATCCTTTCGCCCATCAGCTGGTGCATGTAGGTGAGTGCCCCGGCACCGAATCCACCAGGGCCCTTGCCGTTGACCAGCAAGGTCTTGAGCTCCGACATGGTGACGCGCCCCAAGCGCGCCGCCAGCCACTCAGGGGAGCCTTGCGCCATGTTGAGAATCTGCATGGCCATCTCCTTTAATTGGATAGATAGGACCAGAAGGCCGGTTACTTGATGGCCCGCTTGGAAAGGGACGCCCGTAGCTTGTCAAAGTCGCTATAGGGGACCTGCACGGCAGACCCGTACTTGCCACTGAACCACTCTTGGGTCGTCGCCGGGCACTGGCTGATCAGCCTCTGGATCTGGCCCGCCTGGAAAGCGGTGACGGTCTTGATGCCCGTTTTGGTACTGGCATTGCCGTTATCGTCTTGGCCGCGGGTGGTGATATTGAGCAGCGCGCACAGCACGTAACGCTTGCCATAGCTGGTGGAGGAGCCAAATGCCTGTACCGCATTCTTGTTACCGCTGATATCGGCAGGTAGCAGCATGCTGGTTTCTTCACGGTGACCATCCTTGTGCATCAGGACGCCGGTGATCTGAATGCCACGTTCCTGCGTCTGAATACGAAAGCTCACCGCAAAGCCATGCTTCTGCATGATCGGGCGTACGGTATCGACGATATCCTCCAGGGTGGCGTAGAAGCCGTTGTTGGTTTGCCCTCGCTCCTCGATGCTGGGAAGCTCGGTCTGCATCGCTGCCATGGCCGCGCTATAGGCCATCATGGCCTGGCGATCCATCACCCGCTCCTGCATCTGCAGTAAACGCTCCATCTTGTCGATATCCACGTCAGGGTTGAGAGCAGCCCGCTCGATCACCTGAATAATCGCAGTGCTGTCGGCGGTGGGGTGGGCCTCCAATGCGGCCGGTGTGTTGGTCGAGGCAGCGTCTGGCTGAATAGCTGATGACGATGCTTCGGGGTGATTGGAATTGATGACATGGGTGCGTTGTGCCATGGGGCACCTCCGGTTTTCTCAAATCGATACAGGGACAAACCAACGCCCGAGCATTGACGGCGTTGTGGTTGGATGAAGTGAAGCGGGTAAGGCTAGTCGTCCAGGTGATCGGCCAATGTCTCGGCGTCCAATGGCTCCAGGCGGACTTCCGCCCGGTAAAACTTCCCCTGGGCGCAGACGACGGTCTCGGCGTGATGTTTTTGATTGGCCAGGAGGGCTTCGGTCAGCTGGGTCAGCCCGGTTTCGACGGTGTGGGAAACAAATGTCATGGCAGTTCCTCGTAAGGTAAGCCCCACAGAAAAACGCCCAGCCTTGATGGGGCCGGGCGTTTATGCCGTGGAGGTGGTAAATGTCATTGGATAGGGAAGTGCGGAGGTCGGGTGATGTGGGCAATCGATGAAGCGACGTTGCGGTGCTGATTACGCCACCAGCGCAAGTGCGGCATCGAGCGCTTCCTGCTTTAGCTGTGCGCCTTGGCCGAACCACGCCGAGTCCATGCGGGTATCGTTGCTACGCGCCCGTTTCTCATGGTCGACATACTCGGTGACCGCATTGAGCAGGCCCCAGGCCGTGTCCTTGGCCGTGACCAGTTGCGAGCCCCGTCCTTCGCCGCTGTAAAGCTTCTGCACTTTATTAAGCGCCCGGTAGTTCGGCAGCTTGGAAGGATCGTCCATGGGCGTTTCGGCCCCGCAAATCACCGACTGCAGGTACTGCTGGGCTTCACGGCGGTTGATCTTGCGTTCCGACAGGGCCTTCATGCGGTACATGAAGTCATTCCACTGGGACACGGAAATCCCCAGCTGTCGCTTGACGGCCCGCGGGTCGAACTCGGACCGGTGGGGAACCTTCACCGCCTGCGATGTACCATCAACGGCGATCTGCAATGTGTTGTTGCACACCACCCGTACCGTGGTGGGCGTGGCCATGGTCGCCAGGGTGCCATCACACGAGGTGGCCAGCAGCAGATAGTCGTTCACTTCATCCTGGCCTTGCAGCGATGTGCTCAAGCCACTGCGCGCCAGGGCCCAGAACTTGCGACCACCCTTGAGCACCCCCGCAGTTTCCAGCTCATACCCCGCGTACTCGGTCAGGTCACGGTAAAACTCCAGGATCTCTTCCGGCTGCACCACCTTGTAGCGCTGCGATACCACGGAGAGCGGTGCCTTGTTGTCCGAACGGTAAAGCACCTTCTGCTCGGGGAAGGAATGAATGCTGCCCAGGTGACTTGCACCTTCGGCAATAAAGCGCACCGGGGCCTCTTCAATGTGCCAGTTCATACCGGCCTGTTGTTGCCAGACCTCCAGCGGTTGATGACGGGTCAGTTGCTGTCCCAGGCCATGCCAGGGGGTAGCGCCTACGTAAGCCATTTGTTCAACGAGATGTGCCATGAGTCATTCTCCAGACATAAAAAAAGCGCTGACACAGCTGCCAGCGCATGGGTGGGTGGTGAATAAGATGTATCGCCGAAAAGCGATGTATCAGCGTGCAGATGCCAGGGGCGGAAAGGGGTGACGAAAGATATGCCCGCACGACAGGCAGAGCCACGGGGTCCCTTCACTGGGCGGCAGCCATTGCGAGAAGAACAGGGCGGCTACCCTCGCCCCCGACTGGCCTCCGGCAATGGCGCCCATCATCGCGACGGGCAGTTTGGCGAGCGGAAAGCGCGAGCTGGCTATCGACAAAGGCCTCGTGACGGCGGCTGATCGCCAGGCACCGATCGCCCCGCCAATCAGGCAACTCCCCGTGGTGCCGATACGTTGAGCGGTATCAAGATTGAGCATGTGCGTTTCAGCACAGTTAAAGCAGGGTGGTGGCATAAGCGGCACTCCTATGGTCAGGGAAGCGATCCCTGTGGTGGGTTCATAGGAGTGATATAGATTTCAAAATAAGTGGCGTTGACCGTGTTGGTGTTGCGTCAACCGGCGTCTTTCTTGATACTGGCTATATATACAGTAATCGAGAGGCGCCTTACCATGTCATTGCCCGTTTCCCTGCTGGGCCGAGCAGACGCTGCGGCCCCGCCATGCCCGTTACCGCTCTATTCGAGTGCGGTGCGTGCCGGCTTTCCGTCTCCCGCCGATGATCACCTGGATACCGACCTGGACCTTCACCAGTATGTGGTGAAACGTCCGGCCGCGACCTACTTTGTGCGTTCCGAAGGGGATTCCATGACGGGTGACGGCATTCATCACGGTGACTTGCTGGTAGTGGACCGAAGCCTTGATGCGGTGCCAGGCCGGATTGTGGTGATCTGCGTGGACGGCGAACTGACCGTGAAACGACTGGAACGGGTTGGCCAGCGCACCTACCTCAAGGCAAGCAATCCCGCTTACCCTCCGATTCCGATTGATGGTCGAGAGTCCCATGTCTGGGGCGTCGTGACCCATGTTCTACATAGCCTGCCAGGGGCACCGCTGCAATGATGGCCCTGATCGACTGCAACAATTTCTATGTGTCCTGCGAGCGGGTCTTTAATCCGACACTGGAAGGTCGTCCGGTGGGCGTGCTCTCCAATAACGACGGGTGCGTGGTGGCCCGCTCCAACGAACTGAAAGCCCTTGGTGTCGAGATGGGCGCAGCGATGCACCTGCTGTCGCCCCAGATCCGTCGACAAGCTGTGTTGCTATCGAGTAATTACGCCTTGTACGGCGACATGTCCCGGCGCGTCACGGAAGTGCTTGGCGAGTTTTCTCCCCATGTCGAGGTGTACTCGATTGATGAGAGCTTCGTGGGCTTTCAGGGTTTTGATCCCGACGCGCTGGAGCAGTACGGGCAAACGTTGCGAGAGACCGTTAAACAATGGACCGGCATTCCGGTCTCGGTGGGTTTTGCACCATCGCGCGTCCTGGCCAAGGTCGCCAACCATGCCGCCAAGAAACATCCCGCCTACCGGGAGCAGGGCGTGTGCAAGCTCATGGCTGACAGTATCGACACCCAGGCGCTGTTGAAGCAGTTGCCAGTCATGGAGCTATGGGGCGTGGCTCGCCGCACCGGCGAGCGCCTGCGGGTCATGGGGATTGAAACAGCGTGGGATCTACGCGAAGCCGATCCCAAGCACATACGGCGGCATTTCAGCGTCGTACAGGAACGCATCGTGTGGGAGCTGAGGGGGCAACCGGTGATACAGCTGGACGACATGAGCGAACCCAAACAACAGATCATGGTATCGCGTTCGTTCGGACGACTGACCAATAACCCGCATGATCTACGCGAAGCGCTTAGACAGCATGCTGCCAGGGCCGGTGAGAAGCTTCGCAAGCAAGGCAGCGTGACCAGTGCCGTCATGGTCTTCATCCGTACCAATCCCTTCCGCAACGACTTACCGCAATATACCAACCGCGTCGTCATCTCCCTGGAACGACCCACCGACGACAACCGAGAAATCACGGCCGCCGCAGTACAGGGCTTGCGTGGGCTATGGCGTAAGGGCTACGCCTACCAAAAAGCCGGCCTGATGTTGCTCGACCTTTCCCCCAAGGCCAACCGCCAGCTCACCCTTGCCGAGACCCCACAAACAGAAGCGGATGCACAGCGCAGCGAACGCCTGATGACCACGGTTGATAAGCTCAATCGGGAGTTTGGTCGGGGCACCATACAGATGGGCCTGCCCCGTAAAGGTAATGCCTGGGCGCTGCGAAGCGAACGGCGCACGCCGCGCTACACGACTCAATGGAATGAATTGCTGGCTGTTAAGTAAGAGGGCTACTAGTCGGAGTACTTTTCCGAGCCGGGGGGAATCAGGGCGAGTTTTGACGATTTTTTTTGGCCCATTTTACTTGGATGCTTGCGAGTAACTTTGGCCAACATCCATATCACCATCGGCAACCCGACGTGCTATTGCTGCTATTTTTGCTATCGAGTAGCAAAAATAGCAGCTTTTTTGAGGTGTTTTGCCTCTCTGAATACCCACCCAACAAGGCTAACACGGCCAATATCCCATTCAATTTTCCATTTTTTATCAATGCGTTAGAAAACGTCAGCATTCGTCACAAGCCATGCGCCGTCTTATGAACCAACATACCTGTGTCAACCGCGATACAAGAGGTAAGAACGATGACGGCAAGTAAGAAAAAAGCTCCAGTGATGCTACGTATAAAGCAGGTCAAAGAACGAACAGGGCTATCTCGATCAACGATTTACAACAAGATGGATCCATCGTCCCCTTTCCACGACCCAGACTTCCCTCGCCGGGTTCATCTTGGTAGAGCGAGCGTTGCCTGGGAAGAGAACGAGATTGACGAATGGCTGCATAAACGCATGAATCTACGGGACTAAAATTGATGCAAGGAATGGTGTATGGCGATCACGGACACTTCCCCCATGCCACGAGCTTACCCCGTAGTAAGAAAATACTTGTTGGATAGGTTCGTGGAGGAGGTATCCCAGAATCAGCAGGTTCACAGGGATATGGTTCAATTAACAGCCTTGGCGGCTATATCAACGGCAGTACAAGGGCTTGTGGTTGCAAAGTGGCCCGACGGAAGAAGTAGTTCAGCAAGTCTTTACACGTTGATAATAGCCGGCTCGGGGGAAGGTAAAACCCCCACCTATTCAGAGGTTTTCAAAGGCGTGCTTGATTTCCAGAAGCGCGAGAGGACTGTATATGAAAATGCGAATAAAAATTACTTGGCAGAGCATGAGGTATGGGTAAAGAAAAAGGAGGTTATTCTTAAAAAGATAGCTCGGATGACGTCTAAAGGGGAGGGGACTGTTGAACTTGAAGAGCAATTTAAAAAACACTTGGCAGACGAGCCTGTAGTAAAAAAAGAGCCTATCGTGCTTTATGAAAATTCGACAGCGGAAGCATTGATTGATGGCATGCTGAAGAGTGCAAAGTTCGCCACATTGGTATCAAGCGAAGGAGGAAGCATACTTAAAAGCAGTGCATTTAAAAACGATTCACTAATGAACGGGTTATGGAGTAATGAGACCGTCAGCATTCATCGAAAGACGGCAGGGTCAGGATATCTTTCGGGAGGGAGGCTTACAACATGCATTATGGTACAGCCCGATGTGTTTGGTAGTTATTTAAAGAACGCTGGTAGAGCTGCCAAGGGCTCTGGGATGTGGGCTAGATTTCTAATCACAGAGCCAGAAAGAATGGTAGGTAAAAGGAGTTTTAGTGCTAGAAAGAAAAGCATAACGTATAGTGTAAATTTTACTAATAGAATAGTTGAGCTTCTTGAGTTAACCAAAAAAAGACTTGAGAATGAAGAGGGAGAATTTTCAGTAAGCTTATCCCATGGCGCACAAGTGCGATTCATGCAAGTTTGCAATGGCATCGAGTCGGATACTGCTCCTGGTTGTCTGTTTCATGGCTTTGAAGACCATGCTGCAAAGCTTCCTGATAACATATTAAGAGTGGCTTGCTTAATGAGTGTTTTTATAAATGACCCAGAATCTGAGATATCCGAAGAGGTGCTTGAAAAATCAATCGATATTGTAATGTATTACTCGTATCAATTCAGAAATAAGTTCTACAGTCCAAGTGAAAGTGATATAGACGACCAGGAGATGATGGATTGGATTGAAATTAGAAGAGCCAACGGTCAGCGTTATTACCGAAAAGCGGAATTGCAAAGATATTGTCCATCAAGGTTGAGAAAAATAAAAAGGCTAGACCCATGTTTAATCCGGCTGCAGCAGTTGGGGGTGGTTGGATGCTTTGTAGAAAATGGAGTGAATTGCATAGATTTGGCACCTGGTTATCCTTTTGACCCTACTTCTTTTAATTTTTCTATTATAAAAAACAGTAAATCAAAATATACTAACTTTTAAGCATATAAGTGGCTAATTGTTAATCTTATTTCGCATTGTGGCTGCCTTTTTTACGATGTGGCTACGCTTTTGAATTATGCTTTATATGTTATTGGGTTTGGCTGAGATAGTAGGAAATACTTATGGAGTGTGCTGTATGGTGAATCTAAATGAAGGTAATAAGGTAGCTGAAAAAGCTACCTGTGATATATCCATGAATGATAGATATGGAGTTGAAGAAAGGTTGTTGATAAACCATTGCGTACAGGCAGAGGCCCTGATTAGGCGTGTTGCAGAAATAAATGGGTCTTTATATTCAGTAAAAAAAGATCGTCATGGAAAAAGCGTAGTTGGCTATGAAAGCATCACAGCGAAGCATTTAAAGAAAATGCTGGAAGCGGGATGTCCGGATGAATGTTGGAATAAAACGGTTGTGAACATGAATCCTTATGTCAAAATATACCATGAGGCAGCATCAATTTACGGTCTACATATCTGTACGAAAAATACAGTGAGCAATGAGGTAGAGTGCCTAAACCGATCGGTGCAGGTTATAAGGGATTCATTTAAAAGCGAGGAATTTATATTAGCCAGAAAGCGTCAGGAATTAGCAAGAAAGAAAAGGCTGAAAGGCTCTTTCGACTATATTGAAGGGATTAGGAAAAAATACGCAAGGGTAAATTATATTAGATTTGACTTAGGGTATAGAGAGGGAAAGTTCGTAGATAGTGATTATTACTCAGAAGATATAGAATTAGTGAAATCGCATTGGGATACGATGCGATCTGATTTAAGGAGGGGAGTGCCTATTGAGGGGTTGATAGGCTTCATTATAACATTGGAATATGGGTTGCTAGCAGGTTATCACTATCATATCTTATTAATAGTCGATGGTTCCCAGCATCAACAAGATATCACTTTGGCTATGTTAGCAGGAGAGCATTGGAAAAACTATGTTGTGCCCGATGGAGAAGGTAGGTACTACAACTGTAACAGGTATAAAGAAAACTATCGGCACGTTGGAATAGGAGTGATTAATCATTACGAGGAAGATAAGTACAGAGCGCTAAAGTACAAAGTTATCGATTACATGGTTAAAACTGACTTTGTATTAGAGCATGTAGCACCAAAAGAAAGAACTTATTCCAGAGGGAAGCACCCTGTTCAGGATGCTATCAAGCGCGGAAGACCCAGGGAGAATGATTTATTGTATAAAGGGATACAGCATCATTGCGAATTATGATACTTGTGTATTAAATATGAAGCCCTCAAAGGTTGGGTGTCATGAAATTAGCTAGCGTGGCAATCCTACGCTCTGGTAAGGCACCCAAGCTTCTTGCTTTATCTCCCGCTACTCCAATAGTTATTTGTCTTGCTCTAACTCCGTTATCAATAATTCTACTATACTCTTCGTATAAATTTCTCGACACCTCGTTCATGTTGACAAGACAATATGGAAAATAGCGTGGGTACCTTTTTCGGGCTTCTTTTGAAGGTATCGTTATATTTTTTACTGAGTTGCTTTCAGTCACGACCTCTATGCAAAGATCCAAAGCTTTATTTGTTATTCCGTCAATCTTCTCTTTAAGAAATTTCTTTAAATGCTCATTTTTGTTGGAGGCGTCAAACACATTATTGTAGTAGTTAATGCAAGCCAGGTTTAGTGCTTTCAGCCTTTCATTCGGCCAAGTGTAGTCTGTTATATATTCATCTAGGGGTGTTTCGCCAACAGAGGAAAGGAGTGATTCCCTAGTAATCCATAAATCATCGATCGTTATAGTGGTATCGATTATTCCACCAGGGCGGTTGGCGAAAAATATATGCCCAAACATTTTTTGAGGATTGTTGGGTGTGCGGTTTTTAAATATGCGGAATTCGTTGCGAAAATATCTTTGCATCATTGACGAAGAGCTTTCAAGTTGTCTAGGTTTATCTTTATATATGTCTTTTATACTTGATGCATGAGTATATTTTAATGTTTTTTTTCTTTTGTCCAATACAGCAGCTGTAGTGAAAGATCTTAGTACTGCTTCCCCTTCTAGTATAACTGATTCATAATGCAGGTAAGTTAATACTGCATAATCATAATCATTTGATTCTAAATAAGAGGTTTTTGGGTTTTGAGAGAGATCAATTTTTTTAAATTGGTTGTTAACTCGTTGATTCTCTCTGCCAGGTATTAAGCAGTAAACGACCTCGTCACTAGGTATTCTGTAAAGAAATTCAATTACTTTTTTTTCGGCTTTATCTAGAAGCCAGTTTTGCGACTTGCCTGTCAACTCAATAGCCTCCTGAACCTTGAACAGAACCCTCGTGTCCGATTCAAGCATATCCTTCAATAGCATCGTTGCCTCCTGTGCGCATTAGCTACAGGGAATCGTAACCCATAGCCGGAATTTCGGCACCCCTTTTAAAACTTGGCCTTCTGATTTCCTAGATGCAGTACTACTGAGTAGTATTAAATATACAGTTGCGGTAAAAGGGCTGCCGTGGAAAATGGTAGAGTTCTAAATAATAAACGAGATTGAGTCGCCCGGATATCATAGAACCCTCATGGTTTAAAGGGTCGAAAACGACATATTCCGCTACACCCAGCTATTCAAACGTGTTGAACCCATGCCCAAAGGCGTCTTGATCTCAGCGCTTGGAAGTCACAGAGTATAGCTTTAAACAAATAAACAGAGCAGGTTGCAGGCATGACCACAGAGCGCATCACGGACTACCACGCCAAGTACTATGCCTACGAATTAACTCGGCAACGGCGGGGTGGCGATGTTGATCGCTTGGCGGCATCCCTGTTTGATGCTTCGGTGGATCTCAACCCTCATCAGATCGATGCAGCGTTGTTCGCTCTGCAAAACCCACTGACCAAAGGGGTCCTGTTAGCTGACGAAGTAGGACTTGGCAAAACTATCGAAGCGGCACTGGTCGTCTGCCAGTATTGGGCTGAGCGCCGGCGGCGCCTGCTGGTGATTGCCCCAGCCGCTCTTCGCAAGCAGTGGGCGACCGAGCTGTCTGAGAAATTCCATCTACCTACTCAGGTGCTGGATGCCCGGACCTACAAGCAGCAGCGAGACCAGGGGGTGTACGATCCATTGGATCAAGATGTCATCAGTGTGATGTCTTATCACTTTGCGGCCAAGCTCGAGCCTCAGCTACGTACTATTCCCTGGGACCTAGTGGTGATCGACGAAGCCCACAAACTACGCAATGCCCACCGCGAGAGCCACAGGACGGGGCAGGCAATAAAGCGCGCTTTCGCTGGTAGTCGGAAGCTGCTTCTAACAGCGACGCCTTTACAAAATTCGCTGCTCGAGCTCTACGGTCTCTCCACGGTCATCGATGACCAGCTGTTTGGAGACGCCGTGAGCTTCCGTCGCCAGTTCATGCGCGGTGGTAACGACATTGAGGGGTTGCGACGCAGACTAGAGGAGTTCGCCAAACGCACCCTCCGTCGTCAGGTACTGGAGTACGTGCAGTACACTGAGCGTAAGGCGCTGACGATACCTTTCACTCCATCACAGGATGAGCAGCGGCTTTATCAGCTTGTCTCAGGCTACCTGGAACGCGATGACAGCTATGGCGTACCGTCTCGCCAACGCCATTTAGTATCATTGGTCATACGCAAGCTGTTGGCCTCCTCTACGACAGCCATCATACAGACGCTGGAGACCCTCAAGGAGCGGCTTGAGTCTCTGCATGACCGGCACAAAGTCGAGCAGGATTGGCTGGAACGGCTGATGGCCGATGAGTCACTTGATGAAGAGCTGCTGGAAGCCACGGAAGTTGATGAAGTGGAAGAGGCGGATGCCAAATATATAGAACAGGAGGTCAATCCCACTCGCTTGCAAGGTGAGATCACTGAAATTGAGCAGTATCTAAACCTAGCTCGGGGTATTCACGAGGATGCCAAGTCCCATGCGCTGGTTACCGCTCTGGAAACGGGCTTCGCTCGCATGGATGAGATGGGGGCCCCTCGCAAGGCTGTGGTTTTCACTGAGTCGCGACGCACCTTGGAGTATCTCAGCCGCTTTCTGGAACGCCATGGCTTTGCTGACCAAGTCGTGACCTTTAGCGGTACCAACAACAGCCCAGGGGTGACTGGAATATATCAGCGTTGGCTGGTAGAGCATGCTGGCGGCGACCGAGTAACAGGCAGCCCTGCCATCGATCGGCGAACTGCCATCATCGATCATTTCCGGGACAAAGCACAGATCTTGGTGGCCACCGAAGCGGCCGCTGAAGGCGTTAATCTGCAGTTCTGCAATCTGGTGGTGAATTACGATCTACCCTGGAACCCCCAGCGTGTGGAGCAGCGCATTGGTCGCTGTCACCGTTACGGCCAGAAGTTTGACGTGGTAGTGGTAAACTTCCTCAATCAGCGCAACGAGGCCGACAAACGTGTGCTCGAGCTACTGAGTGAGAAGTTCCAGCTCTTCGATGGTCTGTTCGGTGCTTCTGACGAAATTCTGGGACGTCTGGAGTCGGGCGTGGATGTCGAGAAGCGCATCGCCGATATTTATGCTACCAGCCGCACGCCCTACGCCATCGAGACGGCCTTCATAGAGCTCCGCGAACAGTTGGAAGTCGATATCGATGCCCGCATGCGAGATACAGAGAATAAATTGCTGGAGCACTTCGACGAACAGATTCACGATCTGCTACGCATTCAGCGTGACAAGGCCGAGGCACAGCTTGATCGCACCGGTAAGCTATTTTGGCAATTGACCCGCCACTGCTTGGCAGAGCAGGCTGATTTCAATGACAACAGACTTACTTTTCACCTGGAAACATCACCTGTCACGAACGTTCACGCAGGTGACTATTGGCTGATTCGTAAAAGGAAGGGCATTAAACCGCCCGAGCATGCCCATGTCTATCGTCTAACACACCCTCTTGGTGAGCATGTGCTCGATAGCGGCCGTCGCCGTGAGACGCCAACTGTGATTCTGCGTTTCCAGCTATCGGATCATCCGCTGAGGATCTCAGTACTTGATCAGCTCAATGCTCGCAGCGGGTGGCTGGAGTTGAATCTACTTGAACTAGATAGCTTCCAGCATGAGGAGCATTTGGTCTTCACCGGACTGGCTGACGATGGTGCACGTCTCGATCAGGAAGGCTGTGAGAGGTTATTCAATGTGGCGGCAGAGGTAGCGCCGGCCATTGCCGATGAGCCCTCACAGGAGCTCTATACGCTCGCCAAACGTCAGTTGGATGCAAAACTCAGCCGCGTGTTGGAAGAGAACCACAGTTACTTCCAGCGCGAGCGAGAAAAACTAGAGGCCTGGGCTGATGACCAGATATCCTCCAGCGAGGCGCAGCTGGAGGACACTCGTGCCAAGATCAAGGATGCTAAGCGTCGTTCACGTACCGCTGAAAGCCTGGAAGAGCAGAAGACTGCTCAGGAAGCACTCAAGTTCCTTGAGCGTCAGCAGCGTCGAGACCGTCAAGCAATATTCGATGTGCAGGACGAGATCGAGGATAAGCGTGACGCGCTCATTGATGCCCTGGAACACCAGATGCATCGTAAGAGCCAGACGCACCGTTTGTTCCGTGTACGCTGGGAACTTGTATAAGTCTGAGCTTCACTGGCCGACTTCCCATGACGGCTGCCGCATTGAGCGGTATCATCTCTGATAATTGAATCACACTGGGCTGAACACATTGTTCAGCCCGGTTTTATTGTAAAAATCCGATATTTCATTAATTTATCGTCATATCGAGAGAAGCAACGGGAACGGGTTAATGGCTGCTAACATCGCAGAAGATCGAAAGGGACGCTTCATCAAGCTTCTTCACGAGCTTTTCCAGCTCGACAAGCCGGAGCTCGATTTTGGGTTATACCGCATCATGCATGCTAAGAGTGATCAGCTCTCTCGCTTTATCCGTGAGGACCTTTCTGAAGCCATTGAAGCCGCATTTGCCGAACAAGAGGAACAGCAGCTCGCGACGTTACGCCATGATATCGAAGAGAAGCGCCGACAGGCCGAAGAATTTGGCGCTCCTGACCCAGATGGTACATCTGCAGTGAAGCAGGCGCGGGCGGCCTATGATGTCGCCAAGCGGGAGCAGAACGCTTCAGCGGACATTTACGACCATCTTTACCGCTTCTTCTCGCGCTACTACGACAAAGGCGACTTCATGAGCCGCCGCCATCACGTTGCTGAGAATGACAGCCGTGCCGCTCCTTATGCGGTGCCCTACGACGGGCGTGAGGTCTATCTCCATTGGGCCAACAAAGACCAGTACTACGTAAAATCCTCCGAGACGCTGGCCAACTTCACGTTCAACCTCAACGAAGCTCTGAAGAAGCTGCAGGGGGCTGCCGCACAGGGTGGCCTGAGCTTCGATTCGGTGGACTCTGCGCTCAAGGTGCACTGTCGCGTGGTGGAAGCTACCGAAGGCGAGCATAACGATGTGAAAGAGAGCACCGAGCGCTTCTTCATCATCCATTACGACGAGCCGATGCGACTGCTAGGTGCTGACCTGGTGCTGCAGTTCGAGTATCGGCCCGATCCGGAAAAGACAGGGCAGAGTGGCACTTGGCAGAAGAAGCGGCTCGAGGAAGCAGAAGACATCATCATGGCGGCGCTTCGCGCTACCGACGGCGTCGCCGCCTATCGGGATGGGCTTGCTACCCCAGCACCGACCGAAAAGCAGAAAAGCCGGACACTACTGGGCAAGTACCTGCAGCAGTACACTGCCCGCAATACTATGGACTATTTTATCCACAAGGACTTGGGCGGATTCCTCTCACGCGAGCTTGATTTCTACATAAAGAACGAGATCCTGCGTCTCGATGATATCGACAATGCTGATGTTTTGATCGTTGAGCAGCAGCTGAAGAAAATTCAAGTGTTGCGTAAAATTGCCAAGCAGATCATCGCTTTCCTGGCGCAATTAGAGAATTTTCAGAAGAGGCTTTGGCTCAAGAAAAAATTTGTCACAGGTGTGAACTATTGTTTAACGTTAGATTTTCTGGAGGACCATGTTGACGTTGTGAAACAGATTCTTAACTCTGAGGCGCAGCGGTTGCAGTGGAAAGAAATTTACTCCTTAGACATCGGTCAATTAGATAAAAAAATTGATTCTTTAGGTTTGCAGGAAGTATTAAGAAGAAGCGAATACCGTTATTTAATGGTTGATACTGGGGTTTTGAGTGTTGAGCTTGGTGATCTGGTGGTTTCTCTCGTTGATGATCTGAGCTCAAAGTGTGAAGGCGTAATTTTTAACTCTGACAATTTTCAAGCGCTCAGGCTCATGAGAGGAAGTCTGGAAAATAAGGTTAAGTGTGTCTATATCGATCCACCTTATAATACCGGCGACGATGGATTCCCTTTTAAAGACCACTACCCGCACTCTAGCTGGCTGTCAATGGCATATGACCGTATTGCTGCCTGCAGACCTCTTTTGCGTGAAGACGGAGTGTTTTTTTCTCATATCGATGATAATGAGTTGTTTCATTATCAAAAGCTTTGCGAGACGATTTTTGGAGGGGATAACTTTCTTGGTTCACACGTATGGCTAAAGAGATATGCTCCGGCACCTGACACAAAAGATTTTGGGTATGTGACTGAGGCGCTATTGGTCTTTAGGAAATCTCCTGATTTTGAAAGAGGGCTGCTGCCTTTTACTGATGAACAAAAGGCTAGATATAAAAATCCAGATAACGATTCTAGAGGGGCTTGGAAGGCTGCGGATTATACGTGCCGATATACCGCTCAGGAAAGGCCAACGCTTTATTATAAAATAGTGAACCCAAATACTGGCGAGGAGATTTGGCCAAAGAAAACCCGTGTATGGGCTTTTTCCGAGGAGATGCATAAAAAGAATGAAAGGGAAAACCGGATATGGTGGGGAAAAAAGGGGCTAAATAGCACTCCAGCTTTAAAGAATTATGTTTCTGAAATTAATCAAGGTAGGGTGCCTAGCACTCTACTTCACTATGAGGAAGTGGGGCATACTGACGAAGCCGCAAAAGAGCTAAGAAATGTAGTGCCTGGTATAAAGGCTACACCTAAACCGTCTCGATTAGCCGGGTACTTGACTGACGTCGTTGGGGGAGAAGGTGTCTATCTTGATTTCTTTGCTGGAACGGGCTCGTCTATAGTTGGACTGATTAATAAGTCCAGAGAGGTTCGTAAAGGGATAAGATATTGCGCTGTTGAGATGGGTGAGTATATCGACGATGTTCTCATTCCTAGAGTAAAGAAGACAGTCTATTCTAAGTTTTGGGAGGCGGGAGTGCCAAGGCTTGACGAAGAAATTAAGCTGCATGGTATTTCTCACTGCTTTAAATACCTCCGCCTCGAGAGCTACGACGATACACTCAACAATCTTGACCTGGACGACAAGCCCCAGCGTGATGCGCTGGTGGAGCAGAACTCGGAACTGCGCCACGATTACACGCTTAAGTATCTACTCGATGTGGAGACCCGTGGCTCGGCTAGCTTGCTAAATACCGATTGGTTCCGCGACCCGGAAGGTTACGTTCTGAAGGTCAAGCACCCCGGTAGAGATGAAACTCGCGAAACAGCTGTAGATCTTGTCGAGACTTTCAACTGGTTGATCGGCTTGCATGTCACCCATCTGGATAAGCCCCGCACATACGTCGCTCGCTTCGAGCGTGAAGCAGATCCCGAGTTACCGGAAGACCATAACACCCGGCTCAAAGCGGTTAGTCTGCGTGAGAATGAAGACGGCGCCTACTGGATACGCCAGGTTGAGGGGCGCGTGCGTCGTATACCAGGCAGCGACGAGGACCTGGCCAAGGTGTTGGTGGTGTGGCGCAAACTGACCGACGACCCCGAGAAGGATGCCGCGGTGCTGGAAGCGTTGCTGGAAAAGTACAAAATCGATACCACCGACAGTGAGTTCGATGCCATCTACATCAACGGCCCGCATGGCTTGAACCTGACCGGCAGAGCGCGCAGCCGTGTGCACAGCCTGGAAGAGACATTTCATGCCCGCATGTGGGAGGGGTGTGACGATGAGTTCTGATACCAGCGCTCCTATCTGTTGGATCGTTGCTGGCCCCTGTTGGGGTCAGCAAGATGACGTTTGCCCGTCAATATAATTTACTCGTTCAGGAGACACGGCCATGACTCAGCCGACACCGGATACCCAAACCATGCTTGATAGCCTTCGTGATGCAGTCGCCGAGACCCTGGAGCGCAAGAGGCGTCTAGGCCAGTACGCCGTGATCTGGCAGGACGGCAAGCCCGTGCTGGTGGGCGATGATGCACCGAAACCGCAGGTGGATGAGATGGATTATCAGGGCCGGGAGTCGCACTGATGGCAAGCAGGCCACGTCAAGCCAAAATCAAGCAGCTAGATGCCAAGACTCATTTCCTCAAGAAACTGGTTCTCAACCAATGGGTGCTGACCCGCTTCGGCATCAATCCGCTGGAATATTACCGCGACGGCAGTAGCCAGGTACGCCCTATCACGCTACTGACCAAGACGCTCAAGGAGAGTGAGACGGGGCTGACCGGCGATCGCCACCATTATTACCTTCACGCCTTGTTGGGCAGCTACCAGCCGGGCTGGAAGTATGGTGAAGAAGATCTGAAGCGCTTCGACGCCAATATCGTCGAGCATACCGACGCGCTCAACCAGCAGCGCGAGACCGAGGTCGAGTGGAAGTACTTTCAGTGGCTGACCCTGCTGTTCGTGGAGATCTATCTAAATGAGTACTTCCGTGATCGCGAGGCACTCAAGGCCAGCCTCAATGACCAGGTCGATCAGTTCAACGCCTTCTGGCAGGGGCAGGGCTACCAGACCGGCATCGGCCACTACGATGATGGTGATCTCAACAAGCTGTGTCTGCAGAATGCTACGGGCTCCGGCAAGACGCTGCTGATGCACACCAATGTACGTCAGTTCCGGCATTACGCTCGCAAGCACCATCGCATCGCCGACTATGGGCAAATTATTCTGATCACGCCCAACGAGCGGCTAAGCGAGCAACACCTGTTGGAGTGTCGTGATTCCAGCCTTGAAGCGGAGCGGCTGAGCCAGGACGGAGGTGACCTCTTCAGCGGTGAGCGTAAATCCCTCAGCCGTGTTGCCGTGACCGAAATCACCAAGCTCGGTATCGAGCAGGGCAAGAAGACCATGGCGGTTGACAGCTTCGGCGATGGCAACCTGCTGCTGGTCGATGAAGGGCACCGTGGGCTGGGTTCGGCCAGCGAGGAGAAGGGCTGGCTGTCGCATCGTAACAAGCTGGCCGGGAGTGGTTTCACCTTCGAGTATTCGGCCACCTTCAAGGAAGCCGTGGTAGCCGCCAAGGATGCTGGGGTGGAGGAGACCTATGCCAAGAGCATCCTCTTCGACTACGGCTACCGCTACTTCTACGAAGATGGCTTCGGCAAGGACTATCGCATCTTCAACCTGCCGGCTAAGGAGACGACCCAGCAGCGCTATACCTACCTCACGGCGGCGCTCTTGGCCTTCTACCAGCAGCAGCGCTATTACCAGGAGGAGCAAGGCCAACTGACACAATGGAATCTGGCCGCTCCGCTGTGGGTATTCGTCGGGGCCAGTGTGGTCAAGGACGATGGCAGCAAGGAAACCGCCAAGAATTACAAGGAACGCGCTTCGGATATCGTCCAGGTGCTGGGCTTCCTGGCTTGGTTCCTGGGCGAAAAGGAAGAGGCGCGTCGGGCGATCAGCGCCGTCTATGAAGGCGATGCGGCCAGCGCCGGACTGATCGATGAGAAAGGTAACGAGATCTTTTCGGGCAGCTTCCTGTGGCTCAAAGAGCAGGGGCCGTCCGTCGAGGAGCTCTATCGTGACATCCTGACCCATACTTTCCACGCCCTGGGGGGCGGAACGCTGAACGTCGACCGTATCACCGGCGACTCCGGTGAGCTGCTGCTGAAAGTCGGGGAAGCGGAAAAACCCTTCGGTCTGATCAATGTGGGTGATGCGCTGGGTCTGGCCGAGCATATTGAAGGCAGTGAGATTGACCACCTGCAGGTGCGTAAATCGGAGTTGGCCAACCCCATCTTCTCCGAGGTCACCCGAGAGAGCTCACCGGTCAACCTACTTATTGGGTCAAAAAAATTTATCGAAGGCTGGAACTGCTGGCGGGTCTCTAGCATGGGGCTGATGAACACCGGCAAGAAGGAGGGCTCTCAAATCATCCAGTTATTCGGCCGCGGCGTGCGTTTGAAAGGCCGTGATATGAGCCTTATGCGCTCCAGCAGACTCGATCCGGTGCTGGCCCCTAAGCACCTTTACTTACTGGAAACTCTCAATGTGTTCGGCGTCGGTGCTGACTTCATGGCGACTTTCAGGGACTTCCTAAAAGACGAGGAGCTTCCGGGCAACGATAAGCCAGAAATCTATACGCTCAAGCTGAACGTAATGGAAGACGTGGGCAAGTCACTGAAGATGCTTCGCCCCAAGGTTCGCCAGGACACGAAGCAGGCCTACAGCTTTCATCGTAATGGCCCTCTGGTGTGTTTCGGCCAGCCAGTAACCGTTTCAAGCAATGAGTTCTATAGCGAGCTGGGACTGACGCCAGACATTGTCCTCAAAGAGCGCAAGGTCGAGCTTGATCGCTATCCGCGGGTCGAAAGCCTCCAAGCTTCGGGAGTGAAGGACGTAATGGCCAAGCCTGGCCAGGCCAAGCAACATGAGCGCTACTTTGACGACGACCACTTGCTTTTCGTTGATATGGCCGCGCTGGAGCGCGACTTAGAGCGATATCGTCGAACCCGTGGCTACGCGAACTTGTTGATTGATGCTAGCCGATTCCCGGCGTTGCTGAAAAGCCAGGTGTGGTACACGTTGTTGGTACCTGATGACCAGTGGAAGCTGCATGCCGACAACTTTAAGCGCTACCAGAGCATGGCACTGGAGCTCTTGTCCCTGCTGATGGACCGTGTATTCAACTATCACCGCCGGGCCTATCTGGAGCCGCGCATGGAGCTGGTGGCTCTTGAGGATGCTCGAGGTAATCTACCAGACACAAACGAGTATCAGTTGGTCATTGATGGTAGCGAATCGGCGCTGATTGATGACATCAAACAGATGAAAGAGGCTATCGAGGATAATCGCCATGCCGCTTATCGCTCATCCAAGTCCAATGGCGTTAGCGCTGTGCAAATTGGAGCACACCTTTATAACCCGCTTCTGCACCTGGGCAAGGACAGCCGTATCCGAGTCGAGCCTGTCGCCCTTAACGATAGCGAATTTCGCTTTGTTGAGGATCTGAAAGTATGGCTTGAGCGTAATCAGCAGGCGATAGCAGAGCGTGGTGAGCAACTTTATCTTCTGCGTAATCTGGTCAAGCAGGGAGTCGGCTTCTTCGAAGCAGGTGGTTTCTACCCCGACTTTATCCTCTGGCATGTACAAGAGGACCGTCAGCGTATCGTCTTCGTTGATCCCCATGGGCTGCGTCATACCGGCCCCAAGGACGAGAAGATCGAGTTCGGGGAGCGTATTAAGGATGTTGAGCGTCGGTTGAAAAATAATCAGGTCGAACTGGAAAGTGTCATTCTTGCCCCATCCAGTACGACGCGGGAGTGGATCATCAGCCATTGGGACATGACCACTGAGGAGTTGCGCAACAAGCATGTGTTGTTCATGTCGGACTCGGACTACTTGGATAGCCTTATGAAGGTGGTGGTTGGAGAGCCGAAAGCAGAAGTATTCATTCAACCATGACTTTTACTACTTTATGGTTGGGATAGTTCCTGGCAAATCTTTAACCAGGACGGTGCACACTGCGCTTTTTATCAGCATAATACTTACCCTGCCAACAACTAACTTACAGTTAGTTGGCAGGGTTTTAAAATTAATGTAAAGATTAATTTAGCGCAGAAGTAACACAATTCAGTTTGGTTATTGTGCGCAGAAAAGGCAAACAGTGTTGAGGGATATGTCAATCCTTGCACCCTTTTCTATGGGACAGTATGAAGGGTCATTTGCGCTTATATGGTTTAATTTCATTTGCTCGTGTGACAAATACAATGTTGTACACCCTTCAGTGGACTCAATCAACTCGAACTGATCTTGTGTGAGACCGACAACATCAAGATAGAACGTATTTTCGAGCTCACATTGAGAGTCACACTGGTCGTTGCACGGGATAGTAATGGCGTCATACATGAGAGATTCTCCTGGCTATGCTGGTGCGTTTGCACCAGCTCGCAATCAGTATATTTTTGAAACCCTACCTCACGTCAACAGCCATTTGTAATTTATACGTAAATAGACTTGCTTGGACAGAAATTAAGAAGATGCACCGCCTTATTTGTAATAAAATATTGTAGTGGTCAACTATTTCCGGACCGTATTTTAAGTTTTTTCTTCTTCAACCATGGGCGGCATGCCGCCCATGATTGAATGTATGGGGAAGCTGACGGTTATAGTAGTTCATAAGGTAGCCGCCAATATCTTTCCTTGCGTCAGACGTCGAGCGATATCCGAGCGAGGATATCCATTTTCTCCTCAAGCTTCATAAGGCCTTTTACATCAGGGGCGTTATCACAGCAATTTTTGAGTGGTTGCGACCAGCGTTTTGTTGCAGAGCGTGTAGCTGTGTTGAATCTTTTGTCCCTATAAGCACTTAAATTTAGTTTTCGAACGATAGCTTTGATAGAAGGCACGGTGTTGATCAAAGCCATTCTACTCAAGGATTTTCGTGCTTTGTTGCTATTTTCAGGCTTGCCATCAACTTTGAAAGCTCCAGAGAGCCAATGTAATAGCTAGCTTCGAAGCGCCTGCCACTTTTGTAATTTTACTTGTATTGTGGCTGAAAGGGTTGATATGCCATGCTTATATGCTGATAATCATGGTGAGTCTAAAATCAGGAGTTAATGTGATGGCGTCAGTATTAAATGATTACATCAAGAAAGAGCAGCTTCTAAAGCAGCTACAAGATGAACTTCAAGAGCTGGAAAGCAATAGCGAGCTTAAGAAAGAACTTGAATTCAAAGATAGGCTCCATGCATTGATGAATGAGCATGGTAAATTTGCACGCGATGTATGTGAGATTTTAGACCCTTCGTATCGAGAAGCAACAACAAAGAAAGCCCGTCCCGGTACCCGAAAAAAGCGTCCCTTAAAAGTCTACAAAAATCCCCATACAGGGAAAGTTGTAGAAACACGAGGTGGAAATCACAAGGTTATCCAAGAGTGGAAAACTAAGTTTGGTAATGACGAGGTGGTTAGTTGGATTGTAGAAGAGCGTCCATAAATATCAGGTTTATGCTTGTGATTGACTGCTCCTGGAGTTATTGATACAGCTCTGAAGCAGTATGGAGCACAGCAATGATGGTGGATGTTCAGGGTGCTAATAGTACTTTATTGGTCACGTTTTAGATATTGAAGCGTCTGTGCTTGATAAGCATGGAAGTTATCCCATCGAGGTGGGCTGGTATGAAACCTTTGGCAAAAGGGACAGGTTTCTCATTCGTCCCTTTTACAGCTGGTAGCACTGGTGTCCAATTGTAGAGTCTATGCACGGTATTCAGCGAGAGGAGCTGCTAGATAAAGGTTAATCTGAACTCGCGATCATTTCTGCTTTGCTTAACTTATTCTCTACAGATAAAAAATCGAATCTTAAAATCAGCCAAGATAGTCAGCCCAGTCCTGCATCATTGCACGTCGTTTCTCGAAAAGGTCGCCCCGACGGTAGGCTGCTTCCACCTTATTTTCGATGGTATGGGCTAAAGCCATCTCAGCAACATCGCGTGGGTAGCTTGTAACCTCTCCAGTCCAGTCGCGGAAGCTAGAGCGAAACCCGTGGGGTACATAATTACCTTTTTCGCCACTTGGTCCGTACCCCATTCCGCGCATGAATTGCAGTAGCGCCATATTAGAAAGTGGGCGGGCGAGCTTCATGCCAGGAAATACATACGAGCTGCCTTTTGCTCGGGGAAGATTAGAGAGAAGAGCTAAAGCTTGCTCTGAAAGCGGTACTCGATGTTCGCGGTTGGTTTTCATCCGATCAGCAGGGATCGCCCATGTGGCATTAGCGAGGTCAATCTCGTTCCATTCGGCATTCAGCACCTCGGAGGTGCGCGTTGCGGTCAAAATCAAAAACAGTAGCGCTTTAGAAGACATGCTGCTGTACTGTTGAACCGACGCCATGAAATCAGCAACGTCATCATAGGGCATGGCAGGATGGTGATTAACCTTCTGGATACGTGACGGTTTGGCTAGTAGTTTATCCAAGTGCCCGCGCCAACGGGCGGGATTGACCGGATCGCGATAGCCGTGTGCAGCTGCATAATCCAAGATATTCTCAACCCGTCCCTGCACGCGTTTGGCCGTTTCGTTTTTATTTGCCCAGATAGGTTTTAGGACTTCAAGCACGTCCTGGGTCGAAATATCTTCTATGGGCTTTCCACCGATTTTTGGACGCACATAGGTTTTGAGAGTGCTGACCCACTGACGGGCATGCTTGGCATTTCGCCAACTGCGGCGGTGTGCCTTGATAAAGCGAGCGGCGCAGCTTGTGAATGTGACAGCTTCTTTCTGAGCTTCTTTCTCTTCTTTTAAGCGCGCTTCCAGTGGGTCAATCCCTTGCTTGACCATTTTGCGGTTATCCGCTGCGAGCTCGCGGGCTTCGGATAGGCTTACGCCAGGATGCGACCCTAGGCCCATATAGCGCTGCTTGCCTTGAAGCTTAAAACGGTAAATCCAGCTAACCGACCCGCCAGCGGTAATTTGCAGGTATAGGCCTTGGCCGTCACCCGTCGATCCCTTTTTACCTTCTTTCGCAAGCTTCTGAACTGTTTTGCTAGTGAGCTTACCCATGGCAATGCCTCTCTGTGGTACAGCCGACTGATTGCTTATGAGCCTACCACAATATAACCCACACTTTGACCCACATCTTTGCTCTGGGATAAGCTGGATTTGATTGGAAAGGATTGGGCGCTTAATAATGTATTTATCAATAAAAACAGATAATTAATATACGACCATGGACTTGCCTGGAAAGGGTGTATGCGGACTCCTCCTCCGCCAAGAATTTTAGAAGGGGAATCAACATCTTATGTTGGTTCCCCTTCTTCGTTTATAGGCTCTGGGAGCGGTTTTGGGAACAATCCTGGGAATGCTAGAGGCCTAGCTGCTTCTCAATTAGGGCAGGGATGTCCGGGGCGTCGCCACGAATCCATTTGCCCTGGATCAGGGGGGGGCGTCGCGCCCTAAATAGCCACCGGAATGGTTGGGGGTAACTAGCTCAAAACTCATTAACGCACGCTAAGATGTGTTTACGCTGTTGAATAATACTCACTCCTACATCCAAGAGAGCTAAATATAATCCAACAAAAGGCATGGCCCTGTTCTTGATCCATACGCGCAGAGCTCGTGTGACGGGAGAGTTATAAGCTTGTACTGCTTGCTTGATAGCATCGCTGATGCTGAATTCGTTGATGAGTAGTTCGATATAGCTTTTTAGCCTGTTATCGTTATCTTCTTCGAGTGATTCGGCTATACCTTCTATAAGAATATTCAGGCTTTGCTCTTGAATGAACTCTTCGAACTGCTCAATATGTTCTTCATCTATATTAAATATATCAGCCAGCACGCGAATTACAGCTTTAAAGCAAGGATGAATAGCCTGGGGCTCAAGAATAGATTCAACCTCTTGGGGGCTGCGAATCGGTGCAAGTTCTTTTACCTAATTGGTGAGTAGTTTGTTAGAGTCCAGCTATTTTGTAAGCTCTCCTCAAAAAGAAGGTCTAGGGGAAGGTAATCTTCAATTAGGGATTGTAAGTTCTGAAGTTTGGCCGCACTTTGATTAATTAAATCTGGTTTAAGGAACAGTAATGTAAATTCTTGATTTGCTGAAGCCTTGATAGCATTAATTCGATCGTAAGCTTCTTGGTCGAGGTAAACTCCTCCTTCTTGACCCAGCGCACTTAAAGGATAATAAATAAGCGCCCCACCACCTGCACTCGCGCTGACTATAAATTCTCTTCGGCTCATTTTTTTAACATTTTGTACCATGTTCCAACCTCTCATTAATATGTTAATACCTTATATTCATTAATCAGTATGGCCTGGGATAAGCAGATTTGCGGTTCAGAAGTGCCATGAATAGGTCTATCAGCTAAGGGACTGATAGTTCTCTGGCGTATCCATCAAAATGTGGCAGATTCAGTGCTTTTAACTTTACATCGGTGGTCTCAATGAGCAAGTGCAACACCTGATGCACTTGGTAAGCTATTGCTACTCACTATCATCATCTTGCCGCCGAAGAACGCGCTGCCATCATGTTGATGCACGCGAAGCACTCGTTGCGCGACATCGCTCGCCACTTGGTCGTTCTGTGAGCACCGTATCGCGTGAGATGGTAAAGCATGCGGAGATTACGCAGCGCACGGGGACCACCATTTACTTTGCTGATCCGCACAGCCCTTGGCAGCCTGGCTCTAATATGAGAATACCAACGGCCTTCTTCGGCAGTACTTGCCGGAAGGCACCTATTTATCGGTTTACAGCCAAGAGAAGAGGAGCCCGACGCCACTGCTGACTCATTGAATACCCGGCCAAGAGAGGCGTTGAATGCTCTTACACACCTTTAGAGATTTACGTTGACGTGTTGAGGAAAGCAGTATCTGGCACTCAGGTTTTACAATAATGTTGCGCTTGTAACTTGAGAACACCGATTCCTCTTATGGCCCATAATCAAGCTTGATGGTCCGAATTCGAGTGAAAATGCGGTTCACCTAATTAATAAAGTTTTTTAAAGAAAGATTTCTGCCTGTGGTATATGACGCTGTCCTTTATCAGTAAAGAAACCACTCGTTAAGTGTGCAAGCGCACAGACACTTGCCCGCCAGTCAACGATTATGATCCTGTAAAAGTAGCATAACGCGATAGCAAGATATTCAATACGAACGCGAACCTAGGAGATATTCATGATTAAAATCACAGCTATAGCACTCACTCTGGGCATTCTAAGTGCGTTGTCAATGACAGCAACTGCACAATCCACAAATTATGGCCCAGTGCAGGGCGATCGCGAACTCTCCCTTTCAGGCACAGGTAGCACCGACCGAGATTTTAATAGTGGGACATTCGGCGTTACGGGTGACATGGGCTGGTATTTTCAAGATCACTTAGTAGCAGGGGTTAGGCAAAGTGTCAACTATACTGATATTGAAGGCGAAAACATCACCGATGACTTTTGGAACGGGTCTACTCGGGGCTACGTCAACCACCAATTTCTAGATGATCGTGCACGACCGTTCGTAGGTGCTAGCCTTGGAGCTCTTTACGGAGATGGCGTCAAAGACAGCGCCTTCGCGGGACTTGAAACTGGCATAAAGTACTACGTGTTGGCTAAAACCTATTTCCTTGCACGTGCCGAATACCAGTTCCTATTCAATAGTACGAGCGATGCCTCAGATGCATTTCAAGATGATGGTTCTTGGGCTTATACAGTAGGTCTTGGTTATAATTTTTAACCTTCTTGGAGCCTTCGCAATGACCGAGCAGAACAGCGTGATCGTCTTCTATGATGAAAGGATGCTGGCTCATGAACCGGATATTGAGGTGCCCTTCCTCCCGGGGCGAATGGACAAGCGAATCCGCTTACTTCTGTCTGGGATAGGGGTGCCTTGGACGTATCCTGAACATCCTGCCCGACTCACCGCCATAAAGCACTTGCTGGAACTCGAACCGGTTCCCGGAGTGACCTTCGAGACCGGCATGCAGGCAACTCGCGAGCAGCTAGGGCGCGTCCACACCAACTCATATCTAGACAGCATCTACCAGCTGCGCGGAGAGAATGCTTGGCTGGACGAAGATACCACGGCCGTATCACCTGGTAGTGTCGATGCAGCAGAGGTGGCCGCTGGGACGGCGATCGCCGCTGTCCAGGCGGTGGTGGAAGGTAGAGCCGAGAGTAGCTTCGCACTGGTAAGGCCCCCCGGCCACCATGCTGAACCGGTTCGCGCCCGAGGCTTTTGCCTGTTCAACAACGTTGCGGTTGCTGCAGCTCATGCCCAAGCGGAGCTAGGCTGCGAGCGGGTCATGATCGTCGACTGGGATGCTCATCACGGAAACGGTACCCAGGACATCTTTTTGGCCGACCCGAATGTGCTGTTATTCGACATCCATCGCGCCGCTCCCTTCTACCCCGGCACAGGGAGCCTCGAAGAGGTCGGTGTAGGCCTCGGGAATGGTACTATTGTCAATGTTCCCCTGCCTGCCGATGCTGACGACGCCGCTTATCTCAAAGCTTTCCGTGAGATATTGGTACCAGCCGCCCAGTGGTTCCGCCCCGACCTGATTCTGGTCTCGGCTGGATTCGACCCCCACACCCATGACCTCGCGTTGAATGTCTCCTATGATGGCTTTGCCGCTATGACCGGCATCCTAAAAAACCTGGCACGCCAGCAGTGCGAGGGAAGGTTGGTCTTCGTTCTGGAAGGGGGCTATAACCTTATCTCGCTGTCGCACGGCGTAAGGTCGGTGCTCCAGGTGCTGGCCGGAGACACGCCCATCGAACCCGGCCTATGCGGCCTTGCAGAGGTAGAAGAGGCGCGGGCCTTCCACCGCGGCGCCTTTGTACCTCAATCATAAGCTTGCGATGCTTTCCTCGGCGTCAGTAAGAACGATCATAAAACGACATACGCTAGATGGCTCCACCGTTGGTTTTACCACTGAACTACTAACCAGTCAGGCAAGTGGCTTGCTCGGTTGCATAGCGACCGCTTCTTTCGGTTCAGCATAAAACTCAGTCACACTGCATTTTTATGCAAGGTAACCCTGTTTTGGGCGGTGCAACAGTAGGGGTCGGAGGCCCTCGGCTGGCTGAAATACCCTAATGGAGAAGCATGCGATGGGCGTAAGACTGAAGAATGTCACCCGCGAGAATTTCGAGACCGTGATTTCGCTGGAGTTAGCTGCATCACAAAAGGGCTACGTCGCTTGCAACTTATACTCCATTGCCGAATCGAGCATCCATCCGACCTATCAGCCACGCGTTATCTATTGCGGAGAAGAAGTGGTTGGTTTCCTAATGTACGAGTCATTTCATCATGATCATCAACCTCCTGCCTATAACATCTTCCGTCTCATGGTAGACCGACGTCATCAGGGAAGAGGCATCGGGCATAGGGCCATGCAGTGTGTGCTGGAAGAGATCAGGGCACATGGCCCTTTCGAGAGAATCTTGATCTGCTACGTATCCACCAACCAGGTCGCTCGTGAATTCTACGCCAGTCTAGGCTTCCAAGAGACCGGGCTGAGCAAGGTAACTGGTGAGGCTATCGCCGAGATTCAAGGGTGACGGGAGTCGCCTCCTGCACGAGAAATAACGTACTCGAAAAGGCTACGCTAATGTTTCATGCTTGTTTTGAACGACGTCATTGCATACTGCAGCTAGAGTCCAAGCAGTAGCTACTTACGACTCTACAAAAATACGTTGCTACCAATCCTCTAATCCTGCTGCTCGCAACCGAGCTCTGAGACAATGGTTCTCCTCGATCAGGTCAGCGGCTAGGGCGGCAAGTTCGGGCGCTGCCTCAAAGTCCCGCTCCAACTGACACATCCTTCTAGCACGGGTCAGGTCATGGCTGGTAAAACGCCAGCTCGCCACATAAGGTGAACCATCAGCCAAGAGGCCGCTCTCAATATGCTCTACTACCCATCCGGTTTCCACCGAGCAAGCGCGAGCTAACTCTTCGAGCGTCAAGGTCGCCTCGTCGATCAGTTCTCCGTTAACAATATGCTGCTGCGCCATGACTAACCTCCCTTCCGTTGACGCGGATCAAAAGCGAGTTCTTGCGCCATCGTCTCATACAGTCCCCGAGCTTTGTCGGTATTGGCCGACGGTAGCACCACTTCAAGTTCTATATAAAGATCGCCAGACTCAGTTCCAGGTATACCGCGCCCTTTTAGGCGCAATCGACGACCCGTCTGTGAATCAGCAGGCACCTTAAGTTTCACTGTCCCGGACGGGATCGGGATTTCGATGCTCGCTCCCAGAGCGGCCTCCCATGGGGTGACCTTTACTGTTTGATATACATCCCGACCCTCAACCCGATAGCGCGAATCCGGCGTGAAGTGGATCTCTAAGTAAAGATCACCTGCAGGACTTCCTCCAATACCAGGGCTACCTTGCCCTGTCAGACGGATATGCTGACCCGCCCTGGTGCCTTTAGGTATTCGTACGTTGAGGATTTGGTCCTGGGAGGCCACACGGCCATGCGCGTCAACATGCGGCACTTGTAGGGTGATTTTACGCGTCGCACCTAGGAAGGCGTCCGCCAGATCAATGATAACTTTGGCATGACGATCCTCACCGCGCATTTGATAGCCGCGCTCCGATTGCCGTGCTCGACCATCTTGACCGAAAAGATTAGCAAAGAAATCACTGAACTCGCCAAGGTCGGCCTTCTCAAAACCACGACCATTGAACTCGAAACCGGCATCCCAGTCAGGCGGTGGCTTAAAATCCTGCCCCGCCTGATACTGCTGTGACAACTGGTCATAAGCGAGACGCTTCTCCGAGTCGTACAGCACTGTCTTGGCCTCATTTATTTCTTGCATGCGCTGTTCGGCTTCAGGTTCCTTGCTAACATCGGGGTGATACTTACGCGCTAGCTTGCGGTAAGCCTTCTTGATCTCCTCAGCCGTCGCGGTTTTTGGCACCCCGAGCGCTTGATAGTAATCCTTGAATTCCACTTAGAAACAGCTCCGAGAGAGGAGTTTTTTTAAAATAATGCTGGGCATTCCCACTTTTATTATATTCATGGATAGCATCACGGAAGGTCTGTTCGTTATAGCACCCAACAGAAAATTTATCTGAATCGGTGGTCTCAAGCTCCAAGCCCAATCGGTTGAATCGTGAGTTCAGTGCCAGCCATCCAGGCCAAGCGTTGTGCGGTGATATCACCTACGTGTGGGCTGGGCATCGATGGAGCTGTCCGGCGGTTGTTCCAGATCTCTATGCCCGCCGGGTAGTTGGCTGGTCACTACCAGATCGGCCCGATGCGGAGCTTGTCGTAAAGGCACTGGATCATGCGTGTGAGCAACGAAGTAAGCCGTCTGGAGTTTTGACAAGAGCAGTTAGTATGCCAGTCGATTATTCCGTCAAAGGCTCTGGCGTTACCGCATGGAGCAAAGCATGAGTCGCGGGGGGACATTGCTGGCATAGCGCCCCGATGGAACAAGTCTTGCGAAGCTTGAAGAGCGAATGGATACCTTCGCTTGGATACCGCTCGATTCCTGATGCAAGGAAAGATATTGGCGACTATCAAATGGGCTATGCCAACCGGTAGCGCCCCCATATATTCAATGGAGGCATGCCGCCCATTGTTAAAGAACTTGCCGCACCGGAGCTTCCGTTAGCATTCCCGGCCTCTTCAAGCTGTCTTCGTTAAATACGCTACCCCTGTTTTCTGCCATCCTTGCACGCAGGTAGCGCCATAGGCGTATCATGGCCTTAGCGTACAAGGAGAATGGCAACCAATGGCTCGAAATCGCACATTACTCAGTGCTGTCGTTCTTCTGCTACCCAGGTTGTTGCACTTTGCTTGGCGAGTATTGTGCAATTTTCTGAAGAACCGCGGCATCCTGTTGGCGGGAGGGGTGGGGTACAACGTCCTGCTGTCCATCGTGCCGCTGTTTGCTTTGCTGGTTGTGTTGCTAGCGCAAGTCGTGGACGAGCAGCATCTTCTCAATGTGCTGGCCTTACAGGCACGCCATTTAACGCCTGCCAATGCTGAGGTTTTGCTGGAAGCTGTAAGAGGGATACTGGATTCTCGCGATGTGATCGGCATTTTCGGTTTTCCGATCATGCTGCTCTTCAGCTCGTTTGCTTTTCGAATGCTCGAGGATGCGCTGGCGATTATTTTCCATGCGCCAGAGACGCCACATATCAAACGCAGTGCCTGGGTGTCCGTGATGCTGCCATATGCCTTCATGCTGGTGCTCGGGGCAGGATTGATGGCGTTAACGCTGGTCGTGACCCTGGCGAGTTCGCTCAATACGATGGTGCTGGCAATCTTCGAGCGGGAGCTGCCGCTGGCTCAATTTTCAGAGCCGGTGCTTAACCTGATCAGCTTTGTCGGTGTTTTCCTGTTATTCAGTGCCATCTACAAGATACTTCCGGTTGTGCGCATCGCCTTGAGGCGCGCGGTGGTTGGCGGTTTTGTTGCAGCGCTTTTATGGGAAGGCGTACGGCTGTTGCTGGTCTACTATTTCACGCACCTTTCTTTGGTCAACGCCGTTTACGGCTCTCTGGCGACACTGGTTATTGTGCTGCTCAGCCTTGAAATTGGCGCGATCATTTTATTGCTGGGTGCCCAGGTGATTGCTGAGCTGGAACGTAATACTCGCCTAAGCCTGCCATGGTATATCGACCCTGACCACCAGCCCGTCACCCGGCTGGAATGATCTGACACCCTCTCTCATGACCCCTTGGCAGGGGATAACTTGGTGATACAGAGGCGGATCAACCGCTATTTATGTCCAGCCACTTGTGGGGGAGCCGCCTGGGCGCGCAAGATGGTCGTAATGTTCATTTCGGAGTCGTCATCTTATGCGTGTTTTCGCCAATCCCGTCGGAACGGGGAATCTCTGGTTCGACAATCTCAGCACCGCAGACGGCACCCCTGTCGGTTATGATCCCCAGGCACGGGCGTTTGTACCGATGCCTCCCTTTTGTGCCAACCGGGAAAGAATCGGTTGCAACTGGATTGCGCCAGAGGAGGGGGCGTTTTGCCGGTCCTGCGCCATGACGGCGCTGGCACCTGACCCTTCCATCCCCGATGCCATCCCCAACTGGGCGCAGACTGAAGCAGCCAAGCGCTGGGTATTGGATAATCTGGGGCGCTGGCACTGGTTCCGGCCGGAAGATCCAGGGGCACGGCCTGTGTTTCATCTGCTTGCTGAAGGCCCTACCCCTGTTCCCATGGGGCATGCGCAGGGTGTGGTGACCATCAGCGTTGCGGAGATGGACCCTGTGTTGCTCACCACGCGTAGAGAAGCGTTGGAAGAGCCTTACCGGACCATGATTGGCCATATGCGCCATGAAATTGCCCACATGCTGTGGTGGCGGTTGAGCCTGCGTGAGGATTTTCTGGATGCCTTCCGCGCCATGTTCGGCGACGAGCGGATCGATTATCCAGCCGCGTTGCGTTACCACTACGAAAATGGCCCGCCATCGGAGTGGAAACAGCATTACCTGACAAGTTACGCTTCTGCGCACCCCCACGAGGACTGGGCCGAAACGGCGGCACATTTGCTTCATCTCACCGATATTGCCGACAGTTTTGTTGCCACAGGCCTGTCGTCGCCGCAAATACCCAGCGCTGGTTGGGATCCGTATTCGGAGCCTGACGCCGGTCAGTTGATCCACATTGCCGCCTCCGTGACCGTGGGTGTCAACCACATCAATCGCTCTATGGGGTTATCGGACCTTTATCCGTTTGTACTCTCGGAGCACGCGCGCCATAAGCTGGCCTTTGTACATAACTGGTTACGGCGCGGCGCTCAGGGGCTTTAAACGCCTGAGTGGAGAAGAGGTTTAGAGCTCTCGTTGCAGCGCTTTGCCTAATGTCGAGAAATAGTCGCCAAATAGCCGATTGATTCGTTCGCGCTGCTCGCCTTCAGGGTAAAGCCCCTTTTCGGCTTCCGGCGAAGCCTTGCTGCCCTTGACCAAGAAATGGTTGGTGATCGCGGCGTCCTGTACAAAGGCTTCAAAGGCGCGGGCGCAGAGTTCTTCGGGGCGGCTGTAGTACAGCTGGCCAAGTTGTTTATCCATTCGGGCCGAGTGCCTGAATAGTTCGCTTGGCTGGTCGCCTTCCGGCTGCAGTAAAATGGCATGAAAGCAGTGCATTAACCGATCATTAAGTGGGTGGGGAACAGGCTTGGCATCCGAAAGCCAGGCCGTCGAGGCAAATTGGCCGCTGGGCGTGCCGCGAAAGCACTTGGTGACAATGTAATGATCGAATGCATGAAACCACTCATGAGCGATGCTCCCGGGGCCCGCATTTTTGGCCAGTGCAAAGCTGCGCTGGCTGGGGTCGTAGTGGGCGGAGACGCCCGGCCTTCCGCCGCTACCGTACTGCAAGGCGAGCGAGCCGCGTAGCGAAATCAATGCTTCAGGTCCCTGCAAGATCAACATTAAATCGCATAGCGCATCATGGAACAGCTCCGCTGCGCGGTCACGCTCGGAGTTTGTCACCCAGCGGCCAATTTCGATGGAGCGAAAATCGAACTGGCGACGAATTAGCGCAAAGCTACTCGCGTGCGCTTGGCGGTGGCGTGGTCCGTTGCGATAAAATTCCCGCGCACTGATACTCAAGGCATGGCTCGCTCAGGTGGGTCAATAGAACTCGTAGCCTCATGATATCGCGTTGGCATCTGGTTTGCTCGGGGTGCTCATGCCACAATCAATAAACGCCTGTATTGACCAGTAAGGAATGCAATGAAGTCGAGTATTAATGTGGGCCTTGTGGGCTACGGTTTTGCCAGCAAAACGTTTCATGCTCCACTGATTCAGGCGACCGAAGGTCTGGATCTGGTCGCTGTCTCCTCGAGCGATGCGGCAAAAGTGCGTGCCGACTTGCCCGATGTCGAGGTCGAAAGCAAAACGGTGGCGTTATGCGAGCGCAAGGATATCGACCTGATCGTGATTCCCACGCCCAATGACACCCACTTTCCGCTTGCCAAGGCGGCCCTGACGGCGGGCAAGCATGTCGTGGTCGATAAACCCTTTACCGTTACGCTCTCTGAAGCCAAGCAGCTAAAAGCATTAGCGACCGACAAGGAGCGGATGGTGTCGGTATTTCATAACCGTCGCTGGGATAGTGACTTCTTGACCGTCAAGGGGCTGCTCCAGGCGGGGACATTGGGGCGTGTGACCGGGTTTGAGTCGCACTTTGACCGTTTCCGGCCTGAAGTGCGTGATCGCTGGCGGGAAAAGGCGACGCCAGGCGGCGGTATCTGGTATGACCTGGGGCCTCACCTTCTGGATCAAGCCTGTGAACTGTTTGGCATGCCCAACGCCATTTTGCTGGAGCTGGACGCGTTGCGCGAGGGGGCCAAGGCCGATGACGACTTTCTTGCCCTGCTTGATTATGAGGGAGTTCGCGTCACCCTTGCGGCGGGCACTCTGGTGGCTGAACCCACGCCACGCTTTCGGATTCACGGTACCCAGGGAAGTTTCGTCAAGTACGGCCTGGACCCTCAGGAAGATCGCTTGAAAGCCGGTGAATTGCCTGCCTCCCAGTGGGGCGAAGATACCCAGCACGGCACCCTGACGCTGCGGGAAGGCGAGGGAGAAAGTGCCCCACTGGTACGCCAGGAATACCCCACCCAGCATGGCGATTACCTGGCGTATTACCAGGGCATTGCCAGTGCGCTTCTCGATGAAGCGCCATTGCCGGTGAGTATTGAAGATGCGCTGCGCAGCATGTCACTTCTTGAAGCCGGTCTTGATAGCCATCGCCAACGGCGCTGGATTTCGTTGAAAAATCATCTCTAAGCACGGAGCAAGACTGGGACGGCCGGCGGGTCGTCCTGTGTTAAAGCAGATTCGTCGTGCTATTGCGTTTATCTTCACGCAGTTTATCGCGGGCAATGTACAGCGCAGCGATTGCCCGTGCTTCATGAAAATCCTCACGCATTAACAAGGCGGGAAGCTCCTCCAGGGCGTGGGTCTCAACGATTAATGGCTCGGGCTCGTCGCCGGGCAGGCGCTTGGGATAAAGGTCAGTCGCCAGCAGTACCTGCATCCGGTGGCGCATATAGTTGGGTGCCAGGGAAAGCTCGGCGAGTGGCTCAAGGTGATTCGCACCGAAACCGCATTCCTCCATTAACTCCCGGTTGGCCGCGGTGACGATATCTTCACCGGGGTCAACCAGGCCTTTGGGCAGCGTCAGTACGTAATCCTCGAAGCCCGCCGCGTATTCACGGATCAACAATACGTGTTCCGGGTCGGGCATGGCGACGATCATCACCGCGCCTCTGTCGGCGCCGGTCAAGCGCTCAAACTGACGCTCCTCACCGTTTGAGAAGCGCAAGTCAAGCGCTTCAACCTGAAACAAGCGACTTTGTGCGACGGTATTGCGCGCCATGATTTGCGGTCTTTTCAGGTAGCCGGGCGAGGTATGATCGGCGGTTGAGTCGTATTGGGACATCGGGCCTCCATGGCTGGTAAACGGTAGTTAGGCTACAATAGCACGCTTATAACTTTCACGATGGGAGTGGCAATGATCGAGTGGAGTGAAATTGATACCGTGCTGTTGGACATGGACGGCACGCTGCTGGATTTGCACTTCGACAGCCATTTCTGGCTGGAACATCTGCCACGCCGCTACGTTGAACTTCACCAGTTGGACGAGGCAACCCAAGACACTCTGCGCGCCCGTATCATCGGCGAGCAGGGCACGCTCAACTGGTACAGCCTGGCCTATTGGAGCCGCGAACTTGGCGTCGATATCGTCGCCCTCAAGCGAGAAGTGCAGCACTTGATCGGTCTGCGCGGCGACGCCCTGGATTTTCTGACCTGGCTGAAGCAAGCCCATCCCCGCGTCATACTGGCAACCAACGCCGATCGGGCCAGCCTGGCTCTCAAGCTGCCGCTCACGGGGTTGGAAAACTACCTGGACGCCATCATCTCATCAGAAGACGTCGGTGCGGCAAAAGAAGAGCAGGCCTTCTGGTCAGCGCTGCAGGCGCTCGAACCGTTCGATCCCGCGCGAACATTATTTATCGACGACAACCCTCACGTGCTTGCCAGCGCCCGGACCTTTGGTATCCGCTATCTGATGGGCATCAAGCAGCCCGATAGCCAGCGGCCTGAAAAGGCGCTTGAGGAATTTGTCGCACTGGACCGATTTGCCCAACTGCTGCCGCGTGCTTGAGCAGCGAGGAGAGCGTTAATGAGCGATAGCGTTCGCTTGGATAAATGGCTGTGGGCCGCGCGGTTCTTTAAAACCCGCGCGCTGGCCAAGAAGGCCATCGAAGGTGGCAAGGTGCAATACGACGGCACCCGCGCCAAAACCAGCAAAAACGTCGAGTTGGGTGCACTGATCAAGGTGCCCCAGGGCTGGGACGTGTACGAGGTGGAAGTGACCGCGCTGTCAGATCAGCGGAAGGGCGCTCCCGAAGCCCGCAAACTGTACGCCGAAACCCAGGAAAGCGTTGAGCACCGTACCCGTGAGGCCGAGGCACGGCGATTAAACAACGAAGTCATGCAGCATCCGATCAAGCGTCCTGACAAAAAACAGCGTCGCGATATCCAGCGTTTTCAACGCGAGCAAGGGGGGTGAGCTCCCCGCTCGCTGGTTCCTTTTTATTTTCCCCAACGGTTTCCTTATGTCTGATCAAATCCAACGTTTCCTGTTTGACCAAACCAATGTGCGCGGCGAGATCGTGACGCTATCCAACGCCTACCATGAAGTGCTTGACCGTCATGCCTACCCACCTGCGGTCAACCAGTTGCTGGGCGAATTATTGGCCGCCGTTGCGCTGCTGACTGATACCGTTAAGCTGGACGGCACTCTTAGCATAGAGGTTCGTGGTCAGGGGGAGCTGTCGTTGTTAATGGCGGAATCCAACCCGGGTGGAGAGTTGCGGGCCATTGCCCGTATTGCCGACGGTGGCGCTTTGCCCAGTGAACACGCCAGCTTCCGTGATCTGGTCGGTGACGGGCAGATCGTGATTACCCTCGACCCCCGTGGGGGCAATCGCTATCAGGGGGTAGTTGCGCTTGACCACGATACCCTGAGTGGCTGTCTGGAGGCCTATTTCAGCCAGTCGGAGCAGTTGCCCACACGGCTATTGTTGGCCGCAGACGGTGAGCGGGCAGGGGGCTTGCTGCTGCAGCGCCTGCCGGACGCTTCGCAGAATCAGGACGTGGACGCCTGGGAACGCAGCGTTCATCTGGCCGATACCATCAAATCCGAAGAGCTGCTGGGTCTTGAGCAGCGTGAAGTGCTGTATCGGCTCTATCATGAGGAGACCGTGCGCGTCTTTGAGCCGAAAGCGCTGCGCTTTGGCTGTACCTGCTCTCGCGAGCGTATGAGTAGCGGATTGCTGACGCTGGGCGGTGTCGAGCTGCGGGATATCTTGCGCGAACAGGGTGAAATCAATACCCAGTGCCACTTTTGCCACACGAAATATCACTACACGGCAGCGGATATTGAAAGTTTATTGGATAACCCTGGTGCGCCGTCACCCACTATCCATTGATTTTGTAGTCATGCCGGTCAATGGCCATGTTTAAAACGCTATTGATGGGCGCTAGTCATACCAGTCACTTGGGCGAATCGGGCAAACGAGTGTTTGAAAAAATACTGCGCCGCAACACAAAATATGGTGGCAATGTTGTAGTTTAACTACAATATATTTGGTTCAAGCCCCCGTTTTCCGGGGGCTTTCTTTTTGCCATAATGCGCCGGACTTAAGCGCCCAGCCACGTGCCGGGATGAACTTTAAGGCGTCGGTGGCGCCCGGTAATCGAGAAAATCCAGGAATCGACATGACCACGACTCAAGCCGCTCATCAAGCCCACGTTAACCTCTGTAGTGCCGAATTGATCGAGCGCGCCGTGGCGCGTGGCGAAGGCCGCCTGTCGGCAAACGGTGCTCTGGTAGTGAACACGGGTATTCGTACCGGCCGTTCGCCGAAAGACCGCTTTATTGTTGATGAACCCTCTACTCGTGACAGCATTGACTGGGGCAGCGTCAATCGGCCTTTTGATGCGGACAAGTTCTCGGCGCTTTGGTCGCGGGTTGAAGATTATCTGGGCACGCGCGAGCATTTCGTTTCCGAGTTGCACGTAGGCAGCGACGACGTTCACTACCTGCCGGTGCGGGTCCAAACGGAAACCGCCTGGCAAAACCTGTTCGGACGTACCATGTTTGTGCGGCCTCAGGTGTTTAATCCTGCCGTCAAAGATGAGTGGACGATTCTCAACGCCGCGGATTTTGCCTGTGACCCCAGCCGCGACGGCACTTCCTCTGAAGGGTGTGTGATCATTAACTTCGCCGAGAAAAAGGTGCTTATTGCCGGTATGCGCTACGCCGGTGAAATGAAGAAGGCCATGTTCTCGGTGCAAAACTTCCTGCTGCCGGACGCCGATGTACTGCCCATGCATTGTTCCGCCAATGTGGGAGAAGATGGCGAAACCTGCCTGTTCTTCGGCCTTTCCGGTACCGGCAAAACCACGCTTTCAGCTGATCCGGCCCGTTACCTGATCGGTGACGACGAGCACGCCTGGGGCGACGGTGTCGTGTTCAACATGGAAGGTGGCTGCTACGCCAAGTGTATCGACCTGTCAGAAAAGAACGAGCCGGTGATCTGGAACGCCATCAAGTTTGGCACCGTGTTGGAAAACGTTGTGCTGGATGACCGTCGTGAGCCGGATTACGTCGACGATAGCCTGACCCAGAATTCGCGTGCCGCTTACCCGCTGGAACACATTGAAAAGCGCGTGTCGGAAAACCTCGCAGGGGAACCCAACGCCATTGTGTTCTTGACCTGTGACATGTCCGGCGTGCTGCCGCCGGTGTCGGTACTTTCCAAGGAAGCGGCAGCGTATCACTTTCTGTCCGGTTATACCGCCAAGGTGGGGTCGACGGAAATGGGCTCTTCTGAAGGACTGGCGGCGACGTTCTCTACTTGTTTCGGCGCCCCGTTTTTCCCGCGCCCGGCGCGCGAATACGCCGACTTGCTGATCAAACGTGTCGACAAGCAGGATGCCCAGGTTTACCTGGTGAACACAGGCTGGACGGGCGGTGCCTTTGGTGAGGGCGGTGCACGCTTTTCCATTCCAACCACTCGCGCCATTATCAGCGCTATTCAATCCGGTGTGCTGCGCGATGTGCAAACCAAGCATATTGATGGACTGAATTTGGATGTGCCCGTGGCGGTACCCGGCGTGGACTCAAGTCTGCTTGATCCACGCGATACCTGGGAAGATGGCACGGCTTATAACCGTCACCTGCAAGAGTTGGTCACCAAGTTTGTCGATAACTTCAAGAAATTTGAAGGCGTTAACCAAGCGATTGTGAATGCAGGTCCGCAGTTGACTTGATCTTGAGGCCCAGCCTGTAAGGTTTAGAACGCAAGCACCACTAAAGTGTCTGAAGGGGTAGCGCCACGGCGTTACCCCTTTTGGGTTCGCCGGTCTTTGATCGCTACAGGAGCAGACTCATGAAACGTCGTCACTTTTTAGGCCTTGCCGGTTTCACGGGACTGGCCGGGGCACTTCCCGGTGTATCGTTTGGTTTTCCAAGGCTCGATCTGGAAGCGGCGCCGGATATCGAACCACTTGAACTCAGCGAAGCGGAGTGGCGTGAACGGCTTTCCGACAAAGCTTTTGACGTACTGCGTGATCATGGCACTGAACCCGCCTTTTCAAGCCCGCTGGACGATGAATGGCGCGAGGGTGAGTACCGCTGTGCGGGCTGTGATCTATTGCTTTTTACCAGCGCCATGAAATTCGACTCCGGTACCGGCTGGCCGAGCTTCTTCGAGCATGTTGAAGGCCATTTGCTTTCGGAACTCGATTTCAAAATGGTATGGCCGCGCACTGAATACCACTGCGCCCGCTGTGGTGGTCACCAAGGTCACGTGTTTGAAGATGGCCCCGACCCTACTGGACTACGCTGGTGCAATAACGGCGTAGCGTTACGGTTTGTGGCCGCATGACGACGGTAGGCCCTAGCAGCCTGTCGGACTTAACACTGATCTACTGCGAATCCCGGTATTTTGGTCAACTTTATTCGATCGATTTCGTTAAATAGCGCGCTATTCGCCTCAATCGATCGATAAATTTGGCTCAAAATCCGTGTTTCTCGCGACGATCGGCCAAGCCCGACAGGCTGCTATAGCCTGAAGCCTTCCCCAATATGCTCGGCCAAGCTATCGATAATCGGTGATTGGGTGGATGAGGTGTGCAGCAACACGATGGAGGCTTCCGGCAATTCGGGAAAGCCTTCCTCTTTACCCAATATCTGCATCTCGGCGGTCACCAGGCTGCGCATCCAGGCAGAGACCGCCAACCCTGCCCCCACAACCGCCTGCAGCGTCGCCAAGCTTGGGCTGCTATAAGCCACGCGATAAGCCCGGCCTGAACGGTCGAGTGCATTGCAGGCATGGCGACGACAAAAGCAGGGCGCCTCAAACAGGGCAAGCGGTACCGGTGTCTGTAAATGGGTGCTATGACTTTCGGCGGCGACCCATACGGTAGGCTCTCGTCTGAGTATTGTGCCAATCTCGTCGCCTATTTCCCGGGTCATGATGATCAGGTCCAGGCTCCCTTGCGGCTGCTGGGAAAGGACTGAAGATGGCGCGCAGTGCACATCCACATCCACTAACGGCCATGCCTGGGAGAACGTCCTGAGAATGCCGGGCAGAAAGCGCATCACATAGTCATCGGGCACGCCCAGCCTGACGCGGCCTACCATATCGGGCTGGCGGAGCAGCGTCAGCGCCTCGCCCTGCAGCGATAAAATTTTCCGCGCATAGCCGAGCAGGGTGTTGCCCTCGCTGGTCAGCACTAGCTGGCGGTTCTGGCGCACAAACAGCGGGCGCTGAATCACGTCTTCCTCCAGCCGTTTAATTTGCATGCTCACGGCCGATTGCGTGCGGTTGACGGCCGCTGCGGCGCGGGTAAAGCCGCCTTGATCCACAATGGCAACAAAGGTGCGCAGCAGCTCGTGGTCGATGGTGGGTAGTGTAGCCATTGGCATCAATCTTCTTGATGTTGTTTATAAGCACTATTCGTTGGATTGATTTTAGGCACCGTTCAATACTTCTTTCAACACTTAAATCGCCCTGCTGAGCGTATGGGTGATCTAACCAGAGAGGAGAGATTGAAATGGAATGCTCGCTATCATGCCACCAAGCCGGACAGCGCCATCAGAACGACGAATCTCAGCAGATCGAACAGCACCAGCAGATCGAAGGCAAGCCTTGCAGGGTAACCTGGCGGGAAAGGCTATATCGCTGGCGACAGCTACGTCACGAGCGCAATACATTGCGTTACTTAAGTGACGACATGTTGAAAGATATCGGTATGAGTCGTGAGGCTGTTCTGCGCGAATCCCGTCGCCCGTTCTGGGATGATCGGGGATGGCGTCGCTGATGTCTCAATTCATGCCAGTCAGAGCGGGATTGTGATACCTTGTGGGCACTAAAAAGTGCTGCATGAGTTAGTTGCCATTTATGGATGTTAATCAGCGAATTATTGCCCGCTTGGCTGACGAGCTGAGCGTTCGCCCCGAACAAGTGACGGCCACGGTAGAGCTTATTGATGGTGGCGCTACCGTGCCGTTTATCGCCCGCTATCGCAAGGAAGTCACCGGCGCGCTGGACGACAGTCAATTACGCCAGTTGGATGAACGCTTACGCTATCTGCGGGAACTGGAAGAACGTCGCACTGCGATTCTGACCGCCATTGAGGAACAAGGTAAGCTGGACGCGACGTTAAAAGCAGCGATTGATACTGCGCAGACCAAGCAGCGTCTGGAAGATTTATACCTGCCCTTCAAGAAAAAGCGCCGCACCAAGGCGCAAATCGCCCGTGAGGCAGGCTTGGAGCCGCTGGCGGATGCGTTGCTTGGCGATCCATCGCTTGATCCTGAAAGCGAGGTGGACCGCTATCTGCGGCCTGCAGAGGGCGATATTCCGGCAATTGAAGACGCCAAGGCAGCACTCGATGGGGCCAAGCAGATTCTGATGGAGCGCTTTGCCGAAGACCCCGATCTGATCGGCCAGCTTCGCGAGCGGCTCTGGCAGGAAGGAGAATTAAGCGCCCGCGTGCTGGACGGTAAGCAGCAGGAGGGTGCCAAGTTCGCCGATTATTTCGAGCATGACGAAAAACTTGCCAAGGTGCCATCGCACCGTGCGCTTGCCATGTTCCGTGGTCGTAACGAGGGCGTGTTGAGCCTTGCCATTCGTCTGCCGGGCGAAGACGAAGCGCCTATTCACCCTGCCCAGGTGGCGATTGCCAAACACGTGGGCATCACCGACCAGGGCCGTGCCGCCGATAAATGGCTGGTGGAAGTTGTGCGCTGGACGTGGCGCGTCAAACTCTACACGGCGCTGGAAACCGAACTGTTGGGTCGCCTGCGCGAGACGGCGGAACAAACCGCGATTGACGTCTTTGCGGCCAACCTCAAGGACCTGTTGTTGGCCGCACCGGCGGGGCCGAAAGTCACCCTGGCGATTGACCCGGGCCTGAGAACCGGCTGCAAAGTGGCTGTCGTCGATGCCACCGGTCAGTTTGTCGATCAGGCAACGATTTACCCCCATGCACCGCAGAAACGCTGGGATGATGCGCTTGGCGTGCTCGCGAAGCTGGTCAAGCAGCACGGCGTTCAATTGATTGCCGTGGGTAACGGCACCGCCAGCCGTGAAACCGACAAGCTGGCAGGGGAGTTGCTCAAGGCGCTTGCGCCTGACCATCGGCTCAGCAAGGTCATGGTCAGCGAGGCTGGGGCCTCGGTTTACTCCGCGTCGGAATACGCTTCCAGAGAGCTCCCGGACCTGGACGTGACAGTGCGCGGCGCGGTGTCGATCGCCCGCCGTTTGCAGGACCCGCTGGCCGAGCTGGTCAAGATCGAGCCCAAGTCGATTGGGGTTGGGCAGTACCAGCACGATGTCTCGCAAATTCAGTTGTCCCGTAGCCTTGAAGCGGTCATTGAAGACTGTGTCAACGCGGTGGGCGTGGATTTGAATACCGCATCGAGTGCGCTGCTGTCCCGGGTGGCTGGGTTGAGCGCCGCCATCGCCGAGAATGTGGTTGCCCAGCGCAATGCTCAGGGGGCCTTCAAAAGCCGCCAGTCGCTTCTCGAGGTCAGCCGTCTTGGCCCCAAGACGTTTGAGCAATGCGCTGGCTTCTTGCGCATCAGTAACGCCGACAACCCGCTGGATGCCAGTGCGGTTCACCCAGAAGCCTATCCCGTGGTGGAACGCATGGCGAAGCAAAGCGGCCGGGAGGTCAGAGGTTTGATTGGCGATAGCGCCACGCTCAAATCATTAAACCCTGCCGATTTTGCCGACGAACGCTTTGGCGTGCCCACGGTAAGCGACATCCTGGCTGAGCTGGATAAACCTGGCCGCGACCCAAGGCCTGAATTCAAGGCTGCCGAGTTCCGTGAAGGCGTCGAAACCCTCAATGACCTGACGCAGGGAATGGTGCTGGAAGGCACGGTCACTAATGTGACCCATTTCGGTGCCTTTGTGGATATCGGCGTTCATCAGGACGGCCTGGTCCATATCTCGGCGCTCTCTCACCGCTTTATCGACGATCCCCGCAGCGTGGTCAAGGCGGGCGATATTGTCACGGTCAAGGTCATGAGCGTGGATATTCCGCGCAAGCGGGTAGGCCTTTCCATGCGTTTGGAAGATGAGCCGGAACGCGAACCAAGTGGGGCTCGCCCCTCCGCGGACAGTGAGCCGCGCAAGCCATCGCGCAGCCAGCGGCAGGCAAAAAAGGCTAACGAAACGCCCGCAGCGGTGGGCGCGTTGGGCGCTGCATTGCTTAAAGCCAAACAGGACAAATAGTCGCGCGTCTTGAAAGTTGAACGGCTGCCGCCATATCCTGCTGTTTATTCTCGATGGGTAGACGCTGGCAATGCCACCTGATTCCACCAAGGCCCGCGCGTGCGCGGGCTTACTGACAAGGAGTGTTCACCTTGCCTGAACCACTCACTGTGCCATCTTCACTAACGGCCACGATTGACCGCTTGCTACCCAGCGCCCGGTTGGGTCGCCTCGGTCGTCTTCGCCGCGGACTCGAAAAAGAAGGGCTGCGGGTCGATGCGCAGGGGCATATTGCGCAAACGTCGCACCCTTATGCATTGGGCTCGAAACTGACCCATCCGCATATCACCACCGACTATTCGGAGTCGTTGATCGAGTACATCACGCCGGTGTATTCAGAGCCAGGCGAAGCATTGGCGTTCCTTTCTGACCTGCATACCTTCACCTATCAGCATCTGTCGGATGAGTGGATATGGCCCGGCAGTATGCCATCGCGTCTGTCGGGTAATGACAGTGTACCGATCGCCGATTACGGCCACTCAAATGTCGGTACCATGAAACACGTATATCGCAAAGGTCTTGACGTTCGCTATGGGCGGATCATGCAGGCTATCGCCGGGGTGCATTACAACATGTCGCTGCCCGACGATATGTGGCAGGCGCTGCGTGAGCAGGAACAGGCGACCAATGTGCCCTTCAACGATTATCGCTCAACCCGCTATTTCAGCATGATCCGGCATTTTCGACGCCATAGCTGGCTGCTGTTGTATCTATTCGGCGCTTCGCCTGCCGTGGACAAGAGCTTCCTGCCCGACGGCAAGGTGCCAGACAAGCTTAAACCACTGAGCGACGATACCTACTATGCCCCTTACGCGACCACGCTGCGCATGTCGGACCTGGGTTACCAGAACAAGGTGCAGTCGCAGTTGAAAATCTGCTTCAACTCGCTTTCCAATTACGTCAATACCCTGCGGCACGCGATTTCCTCGCCCTGGCCGGACTATCAAGAAATGGGGGTAAAGGTGGGCGACGAGTGGCAACAGCTCAATGCCAATATTCTGCAGATCGAAAACGAGTACTACAGCGATATTCGCCCCAAGCGGGTCGCCAAGCATAATGAAACGCCCAGCCAGGCGCTTGAAGCCCGTGGTGTCGAGTACATCGAAGTACGCTGTCTGGATCTAAATCCCTTTGATCCACTGGGCATTGACGAAACACAAATGCGCTTTGTCGATACCTTCTTGATCTGGTGTCTGCTGAGCGAGAGCCCATGGATTTCGGACGAAGAGTGCGACAGGCTCGATGACAATCGCCGTTTTGTGGTGGAAAGAGGGCGCGACCCGGCATTGACGCTGGTGCGTGATGGTGAATCGACCACAGTGGCCGCATGGGGTGAGCAGATATTCGCCGAGATGGCAGAGGTGGCACGACTGCTGGATGCGGTTGAGGAGGGCACACCGCATGCGAAGTCATTAGAGGCGTTGGCGCCGCGCCTCAAGGATCCTTCGTTGACGCCGTCGGCGCAGTTGCTTGCGCAATTGCAAGCCGGTAATGGGTCACTCAGTGATACCTTATTAAGTCTTGCCCAAGCCCAGGCTGCTGAGTTAAAAGCCAAGCCCATGCTGCGCTCACGCGAGGCGCTCTTGGCCCAGCTGATTGATACCTCCCATCAGCAACAGCACGATATTGAAGTCGATGACAAAGTGAGCTTCGATGACTTTTTACGTGACTATTTTGCCCATGCACGGGAATCTCGCGCGCTATCTTCACTGACAGCGGAGAAGAAATGATGAAGACGCCGTCCATACGTTCAGCGGCGCTGTTGGGCGTCGTTTTTTGTATTGTCATGATGGCGGTGGCGTTGGGGCTTGAGCATATCGGTGGCTTTGAGCCCTGCCCGCTATGCGTTTTTCAGCGCGTTGCGGTGATCGCAACCGGTTTGGTGTTGCTGATAGCCGCGATACACAATCCGGCGAGCCGTGGTGGCAAGGTGGTCTACGGCGTTTTCGGCTTGCTGACCGCTGGGACAGGGGCTTTCATTGCCGGTCGCCATGTCTGGCTTCAGTCGCTGCCCGCTGATGAAGTGCCTACCTGCGGTCCAGGCCTGGATTACATGATCGATGTTCTGCCTATGCAGGAGGTGGTCGCCATGGTCCTGACAGGCTCTGGCGAGTGCGCCGATATCGACTTTAGCTTATTGGGGCTATCGCTGCCGGCGTGGACACTGATCGGTTTTGCGGTGCTGTTGCTCATACCGTTGCGTATGATTGTACTGGCACGCCAGCGTGCCATGCTCTTCAGTCAGTAGGCTTAATCATGGTATGAGGGAAACCATCCTGATGAGGATTGACAGCGCAGAGTGGAAAAGCGAGTCTAGCCTTGTTAACGGCGGCGACAAGCAAGGAGAGCCCCATGCTCGAAGATTGTAAAAATGCCCAGGAGCGCTGGGGTGGCGTGCACAGTCTGATTGATCGATGGCTGCAGCAGCGCCGCGATTTACTGATCAGCTTTATCGAGCTGAAAGAGGCCTGTGACACAGAACTCGAAAGTGTCAGCAAGGCACGCATTGATCATTTCAGTGAATTGCTGATGGATTACATCAGCGCGGGGCATTTCGAGATTTACCCGCAGTTGGCTGAAGAAGCGCGCGCTTTCAACGATGAGAGTGCGCTTGATATCGCAGACAAGCTGCTTGAGCGGTTGGATATGTCGACGGAAATGGTGTTGTCGTTTGACACCGACTTTTCTTGCACCTCCAGTTGCGAGCAGAACATCGCCCGTCTGCCAGCATGGATTGACCGCCTGGCGCGCGGGTTGACCGAACGCTTTGCCCTGGAAGACCAGCTGATTGCCCGTCTGCACGCCGCCCACAGCCCTGAAACCTCCAATGCCCCCGCCTGATGATCATTGATCGTGCCGCCGTCGTTTAACGCTTTTAGAGCCTGATCGCCCGACAAGTCGGGCTCCTACGGGGCTATGTGCCCGTATTGGGTTTGTAGGAGTGCAATTCATTGCGCGATCAGGAACCATCAAGGCGCCGAGCTTGATTGCTGGGTGTCAGCGCCATCTCCCCCCAATCACTAACATGCAGGGCGTCAGCAGCAAGGTGAGAGCGGTGGCAAAGGTGAGCCCACCGGCTATGGCGCTGGACATCTGCGTCCACCATTGGGCGGAAGGGGCGTTAAAGCCGAGCGCCGGTGTGAATAAGTCCACATTGATCCCGAGGACCATCGGCATGAGTCCGAGTACTGTGGTGATCGCCGTTAACAGCACCGGGCGAAGGCGCAAGCAGCCTGCTTCCAGGGCAGCTTCGACGGGCGTCATGTCTTGGTCGCGCAGTTCGTTGTAGGTGTCGATCAAAACGATATTGTTATTGACCACGATGCCCGCCAGGGCAATCACCCCCATTCCCACCATGACAATGCCGAAAGCCTGGCCGGTAATCAGCAAGCCCATCAACACACCCGCGGTGGAGAACATAATGGCCGAAAGCACCAGGCCCGCCTGATAAAAGCTATTGAACTGGGTCACCAGAATCAGCGCCATCAAACCGATAGCAATCAGGAAAGCGCTGGCCAGGAACTGCATTGATTCCTGCTGATCCTCCTGCTCACCGGCCACATTCACCATCAAACCGTCGGGTAGACTATCGTTGCCGGCTTCTAACAGGGCGTTCAGACGCTCGTCAGCCAGATAGCCAGGGGCAAGGTCGGCATCGATGGTGATTGCCCGGCGGCCATCAATGCGGTTCAGTGTGCCGACTTTAGGGGCCGGTTCCAGGGTCACGAAATGCGAGATGGGTACCTGCCCCCGCTGAGTATTGATGGTCAAGCGCTCAAGCTGATTCAGCGAGCGCCAGTTTTGCGGTAGCCGTACGCGGATATCCACTTCATCGTTCACCTCGGGCGGACGATAGCTTGCTACCTGAAGGCCGGTGGTGAGCAACTGCACCGCGCTCCCAATGGTTGTCACGTCGGTGCCCATACGCGCCGCAGCTTCCCGATCCACGTTCACCCGCCACTCCACACCGGGCAGGCTGCGGTTATCCTGAATATCGGTAAAGCCGCCCAGCTCGCGCATTAACTGGGTCAGTTGGTCAACGCCGGCATCGGCAACATCAGGATTCGTGGCGCTCACTTCGAGCACAATGGGTTTGCCGCCGCCTGGGCCCATTTCCTGTTCCTGAAACTCCAGCGTAATGCCGGGGATATCCCCGGCGCGCTTGGCCATATCGTCCAGAATGGCCTGGGCAGGGCGGCGCTCATGCCAGTCGATAAACTGGAACTGCAGCATGCCGATGACGTCATTGCCCATCTGCTCGTTGGGCACTGCGAAGGAGCGCGCATAAAGCGCACGTACTTCGCTCATGCCGGATAGCTTGGCTTCTACCCGCTGCACGATGGCGTCGGTCTCCTGCGCAGAGAAATCCCCCCGGGCACGCACCAGCACCTGGGCGCTGTCCGGCTCCACATTGGGAAAGAAGTCGACGCCGTGGTTGAAGCGCGCATAGCCGGTATACAGCAGCGCCATTAACAACAGGGCGATCAACAGCACCCAAGCAGGATGCTTGAGCAGCCTGGCCAGCAGGTGACGATAGCCGCGACCAAAGGACGTCGTCGCCTCTTCAGGGGGCGCACTATTCGACGCTGCCGCGGTACGTGTAAACAAACGGCCTAGCGCCGGCAAGAATACCAGCGCCATGGCCAGCGACGCTAAAAGGCACAAGATCACCGTGGCGGGCAGGTACTTCATGAACTGGCCGACCACGCCGGGCCAGAACAGCAGGGGAATAAACACCGCGAGCGTGGTGGCTGTGGAGGCAATGACCGGCCAGCTCATCCGCGAAGCGGCGTTAAGCCATGCCTGGTGAGGGGCTTGGCCATCGCGCAGGTGGCGGTCGGCAAGCTCGCTGACAACGATCGCCCCATCCACCAGCATGCCGGCTACCAGAATCAGCGCGAACAGCACCACGATATTGAGCGTAAAGCCGCATGCCCAAACCAGCAGGATGCCGGTCAAAAAAGCGCCGGGTATGGTAAGCCCGACCAGCAAGGCCATACGCCACCCCATTGCTGCTACCACCACAATCAGTACCAGCACCACGGCGGTGAGCACGTTGTTCAAGAGCTCTGAGAGCATATTCTCAACGGTGGTCGACTCATCCAGAATGGTGGTGAAGCGCAACTGGTCGGGGAGCAGGTCATCGGCTTGGGCTAACCTTTCACGCACAGCGTCAATGGTAGCGATAATATTGGCCCCGGCACGTTTGGAAATTTCCAGTACGACCGCCGGTTGGCCGTCAATTCGGGCAAAGCCTTCGGGGTCTTTGTAGGTCGGGTTGATCCAGGCCACATCGCCAAAGGTGACCACTCGGTCCTCATCGACCTTGACCGGCATATTCATGACATCGTCAAGGGACTCGATGATACCGGGGACTTTTAACGCCAGGCGCCCCGCGCCGGTATCCAGGCTGCCCGCTGCCACCAGGCGATTATTGCGCGATACCTGATTGAACAGCGTATCAAAATCAACCCCGTAGCTCTCCAGCACCAGTGGATCGACGACGATTTCCAGCAGGTCTTCCCGCTCACCGGCAATATCGACTTCCAGCACATCGGCAATGCCTTCGATCTCTTCCTGTAGGCGCCGGGCTACGGTCATGCGTTCGCGGGTGTCCAGCTGCCCAGAAAGACCAATGGTCAATACCGGGAACTCCGATACATTGACCTCCATGACCCGAGGCTCATCGGCCTCGTCAGGTAGTTCGCTACGGGCAATATCCACTCGGTCGCGGACATCTGTCAGCGCAGTGTCAGGGTCAAAGCCAGGGTCGAATTCCAGCGTGATCGAGCCATGCCCCTCGCTGGATTGGGCTGTAAATTTACGCAGCCCCTCAATACCGCGCAGTTCCTGCTCCATGGGGCGAATCAGCAGCCGCTCGCCGTCCTCGGGGCTAACGCCCTCCAGCGACAGCGAGACGTAGATCATCGGAATGGTGACGTCGGGGTTGGCTTCCTTGGGGATCACCTGCCAGGCCGTCATACCTGCCAGTAGCAAACTGACTAACAGCAGTAGTGTTGTACGGCTGTGGGCTAGCGCGGCATCAATCAACTGGCGCATGAACGCTATCCTGGCCAGTTAACGGTTGTGAAATCGTGGCTTCTTCCATTATTACCGGGGTGACCGTTTCGCCAACGTCCGCCATACCTGCGCCCAATGTCACCAAGCGTAGCGGGTCGGGCAGGCCGGTCACGTAGGCGCGCTGGGTATCGGCACTGACCAGTTCCACGGCGGTCTGCTGCACCTGGTTGTTGTCATCCAGGTGCTTGACCGCCAGTTGCCCTTCGCTATTCAGGCTGAGCAGCGCAGGGGATAGGGTATGCACCTGGCGAGGCGGCAGGGTGATAGTCAGCTCGGCGCTGCCGCCTGCAAGGCGTTTACCGGCTGGGTTATCAAGCGTGGCTTCGACATAGAAAGTGCGTGTGGCTTCTTCTGCACGGTGGCTGATAAAGGTCAGCTCGCCCTCCAGGTGGTCGCCGTTCAGCAGTCGAGCGGTGACCGGCAGGCCCACGCTCAAATCGCCCACCTGTTGCTGTGACACCCAGGCAACGCCTTTCAAGCGGCGATCATCAACCAGTTGGCCCCACTCTTCGCCGGGCTGGAGTAAATCACCTAGCTCTACCTGTACACGGTTAAGCACGCCGTCAAAAGGCGCGGTGGGACGGCTGTCATCCAACTGCTTCTGCAACTGGGCCACCGAGGCGGCGCTGGCGCTAAGCGCGCTCTCAAGGCGTAATAGTTCGGGCTGGGAGATCAGTTCCCGCTCACGCAGGTTACGGGCACCAGCATATTCCGCCTCGGCGACGGCCAGCTCGTCCCGGGCCTGTTGCAGTTGCTCGGGCAATGCGTCGTTATCCAGTACTAACAGTGTATCGCCCGACTCAACGCGGCTACCCTGGGTCACCGGCTTCTCGGCCACAAAGCCCGCTATATTGGCACGTAGTGTGGTTTCGCGCTCAGCTGTCAATTGGCCTTGGGTAACCTGCTGCGGGATAAAGACGATGCTTTGTTGCTCAACTACCTCGACCCTCGGGCCTTCAGTCTGGCGATCAGGGGCATCCGGGGGGGTGCTTTGAAAGCCCTGGAAGTTACCCAAGGCGAGCCATATCACCAGCGCCAGCACGAGCAGGCTGGCGAGTGCGTAGGAGAACGGGATTCTTCGCATGGGGCGTCCATGTCCTTGGCAACACGAGAAAAGCAACTGTTGAACGTTGACACCATAGCGCAACTGAACCTGTTCGGCGAGTCGCAAACGGCTGTGTCGATAGCAAGCATGCCAAATGGGTACTAGTCGCATGTCTGATTGAGTTTTTGCCTAACTGGGCATACCATCTTTGCGTCTTGAGTTCTGTCGACCCACCCTCAGGCGAGAACCATCCCTAGGCGAACCCATCAAGGAGCAATGATGAAAGATCCAGTACGTATTGCGATTACCGGCGGTGCCGGTCAGATTAGCTACTCTCTTATTTTCCGCATCGCCGCCGGCGACATGCTGGGGCCGGATCAGCCTGTCATTCTCCAGCTGCTGGAAATTCCCCCGGCAATGGATGCACTGACGGGCGTGGTGATGGAAGTCAACGACTGCGCCTTCCCGCTCGTTCAGGATGTCGTCGCCACCGACGACCCGAATGTCGCGTTCAAAGACGCTGACTTCGCCCTGTTGGTGGGTGCACGTCCGCGTGGCCCTGGCATGGAACGTAAGGACCTGCTGGAAGCCAACGCAGCGATCTTCTCTGTTCAAGGCAAGGCGCTTAACGACCACGCCAGCCGTGACGTGAAAGTACTGGTTGTCGGTAATCCGGCCAACACCAACGCGCTGATTGCTTCCTGCAACGCGCCGGACCTGGATGCGGGTCAGTTTACGGCCATGACGCGTCTGGATCATAACCGCGCCCTGACGCAACTGGCACAGAAAACCGGCAAGCACGTCACTGACGTTGAAGACTTGATCATCTGGGGCAACCACAGCGCGACTCAGTACCCGGATCTGGCTCAGTGCAAAGTCGACGGCAAGGCAGCGTTCGATCTGGTTGAGCGCGACTGGTACGAAAACGACTTTATCCCCACCGTGCAGCAACGCGGTGCGGCGATCATCAAAGCACGTGGCGCCTCTTCTGCTGCCTCTGCTGCTTCTTCTGCCATCGACCATATGCACGATTGGGCGCTGGGTTCCAAGGGCATCGTCAGCATGGCGATTCCGTCTGACGGCAGCTACGGCATCGACGAAGGCATCATCTACTCCTACCCGGTACGTTGCCAGGGTGGCAAGTATGAAATCGTTCAAGGCTTCGAGATTGACGAGTTCAGCCAAGAGAAGATGAAAGCTACCGAGACAGAACTGCGCGAAGAACGTGCGGCCGTCGAGCACCTGCTCGGCTGAGCGGAGAAAAGCAAGAAATTAGAAGTAAGCAATAAGATGTAAGAGAGCCCCGCAGGCTGTGACCTGTGGGGCTTTTTTGGTTGATATCTTGAGCTATCCTGGCTCTCTTTCAGGCACAAAGCGGCGCTTTTCAAGCTTCCAGCTGGTTATCAGTCCCGTAAACTCATGATCCGCCATTGGCGCTCTTCGGCGATCTGGCGCAGGGTATCGTCAGGGTCGACGGCCACCGGGTTTTCGACTTTCTCCAGTAGCGGCAGGTCATTGTGGGAATCGCTATAGAACCATGCGTCGTCCATGGTCATTTGCTGTTCTTCCAGCCATTGTTCCAGGCGGATGACCTTGCCTTCACGGTAGCTGGGTACACCCTGAACACGGCCGGTGTAGTGGCCATCGATGCATTCGGGTTCAACAGCAATCAGGTGCTCAATGCCCAGGCGCTCGGCAATCGGCCCGGTAATGAAGCGATTGGTAGCGGTAATAATCAGTAGCGTATCGCCCATGGTGCGATGGCGGGCCAGCAATTCCTCAGCTTTCGGCAGGATATGTGGCTCGACCTTGCTGGCCATGAACTGCTGATGCCAAGCGGCAAGCTGCTCTGGCGTGTTGTCGGCAAGCGGCTTTAGCGCGACAGCCAGAAAGTCGGCCATGTCGAGCGTGCCCGCTTGGTAATCGGCCATAAACCGGTCATTGGCTTCCCGGTAGGCAACGGGATCTACCGCCCCCTGCTCAAGCAGGAACTCCCCCCAGGCATGATCGCTATCGATTGATAGCAAGGTATTATCCAAGTCGAAAATGGCCAGACTCACGGCGCTCCCCTTATGCTTGATGATGGTCGTTTGCAGCCAGACGTGAAGCGCCGGATTATCGCAGAGTCGCCGATGCTTTGACACCGACGCGCCGCGCTGCGTTGGTAACTTGGCGCTATATTGTATTGATACGCTTGTTGTCCTTGTGGAAAAATGGTCACAACTGAAAATTTATAAGGTGATGTCCGTGATCGACGCTGACGGCTTTCGCCCCAATGTTGGCATTATTATCGCCAACCGCCAGGGGCAGCTGCTATGGGCGCGTCGTGTAGGACAGAATGCGTGGCAGTTCCCCCAGGGAGGCATCAAATCAAGCGAGACGCCGCAAGAAGCTCTTTTCCGTGAGCTTCACGAAGAAATTGGCCTGACGGCCAATGACGTTGATATTGTCGCCTGCACCCGGGGCTGGCTGCGCTACCGTCTGCCACGACGCATGATTCGCACACATTCGCGGCCAGTTTGTATTGGCCAGAAGCAGAAGTGGTTTTTACTCCAGATCCGCTGCGAGGACAGTCGTATCTGCATGACGGCGACACCCAAGCCCGAATTTGATGGGTGGCGATGGGTTAGCTACTGGTACCCTCTTGGTCAGGTTGTGCCGTTCAAGCGTGAAGTGTATCGCCGTGCGCTCCGCGAGCTGTCGCCCCGCGTTCAACGATTGGCATTAATTGATGAGTAAACTGCCGCCCTGCGATAGGGTGGAGGTTGACGGCCAAGAAATTCCTCAGCGAGGCAAATAACAGTGAAAAGTAAAACGTCCATGCTTGAGGTTCTGCGCCGCGTTATTCAGGAAGTGAATGGCGCGCGCAACCTGGATGCTGCATTGGCCACCATGGTGCGGCGCATTCGCAAAGCGATGCAAACCGATGTGTGCTCTTTTTACCTTTACGATAAAGAGCTTGAATCCCTTGTGCTCATGGAAACTATCGGTCTGCGCACTCAGGCCGTCGGGCAGGTGGTGCTTCCATTAGGCGAGGGTCTGGTGGGGCTCGTCGCCAAACGCAGCGAGCCGCTTAACCTCGAAGATGCTCAATCTCATCCCCACTTTCGCTATTTTGAGGCGACCGGCGAGGAGCGTTATTCGAGCTTTCTGGGTGTTCCCATCATCCATCAACGTCTCATGCTGGGTGTGCTGGTCGTGCAGCAAGCCGAGCAGCGCCAGTACGACGACGAAGACGAAGCCTTCCTGGTGACCATGGCGGCTCAGCTCGCGGGTGTGTTGGCGCACGCGTTGGCGACAGGCAATTTAAACCGCCGTGCGCTGCCCAGTGGGCAGACCATGTTCAAGGGCGTGGCTGCGTCGCCGGGTATGGCGATGGGTGAGGCCGTGGTGATCACTCCGCCATCGGATCTCAACAGCGTGCCTGATCTGGTCCCCAGTGATGAGGACTTCGAAGTCGCGCGGCTCAAGGAGGCCATTGGCAAAACGCGCGCTGAAATCCGTGCGGCGGCTGAACGATTGGTCAATCGTATTTCGACCCAGGAGTTGGCGCTGTTCGACGTTTATCAACAAATGCTGGGTGAAGCAGCGCTTTCAGAGGAAGTTGAAAAACGTATTCGTGAAGGGCAGTGGGCACCTGGTGCCCTGGCCGACGTGGTTCGACGTCATGTGCAATACCTTGAGCGCGTGGATGATAATTATCTGCGCGAGCGGGCGGCGGATATTCGCGACCTGGGGCGCCGCGTGCTGGCCCACTTGCAGGAGGATTCCCCCTCAACGCCGGAGACCTATCCCGATAACGCCATACTGGTCGGCGATGAAATCAGTGTTGCGATGCTCGGTGAGGTGCCCCGCGACAAGTTGAAAGGGCTGGTGTCGGTGCGCGGTTCGAGTACGTCTCACGTGGCGATTGTTGCCCGCGCAATGGGCATACCCACGGTGCTTGGCATGGTGGATCTGCCGCTTCCGCGCCTGTCGGGAGCGCCAGTCGTGCTCGACGGCCACCGGGGGCGGTTATTCGTCAGGCCTGCCCCTGAGTTGAAAGCCCGCTATGAAAGCCTGATTGCCGAAGAAGAAGCCCTCAGTGAACTGTTGTCGCACGAACAGGATCTGCCCAGCGAGACGCCGGATGGTCATGATATGCCGCTGATGGTGAATACAGGGCTTGCTGTCGATGCCGCTGCCTTGCTCAAAAGCCGTATTAGTGGCGTGGGGCTTTATCGTACCGAAGTGCCGTTCATGATTACTGAGCGTTTCCCAGGCGAGAAAGAACAGACACGACTCTACCGCGATCAGTTGGAAAGCTTTTCGCCGCTACCGGTGGTCATGCGTACGCTGGATATCGGCGGCGACAAAGATCTGCCGTATTTCCCGATCGAAGAAGCCAACCCCTTCCTGGGCTGGCGCGGCATGCGAGTGACCCTGGACCACCCTGAAGTCTTGATGGTTCAGCTGCGGGCGATGCTGAAAGCGTCCAAGGAACTCGATAACCTCTACGTACTTTTCCCGATGATTACCAACGTCGAAGAAGTGGACGAAGCACTGCGATTGCTGGACCGTGCGATCCTGGAGCTAGGCGAGGAGGGTATCGACGTAGAGCGTCCCAAGGTAGGGGTAATGATCGAGGTGCCGGCCACTATCTATCAAATGGATGCCTTGGCCAAACGGGTGGATTTCTTCTCGGTGGGCAGTAACGACCTGACTCAATACCTTCTTGCGGTAGACCGTAACAACCCGCGCGTTTCTAGCCTCTATGATGCACTGCATCCAGCGCTGCTTGGTGCGCTGCAGGAGCTGTCCCAGGATGCACAACGACTCAAAAAGCCTATTTCGTTGTGCGGTGAGCTGGCCGGTGACCCGTCGGGGGCATTACTGCTAATGGCGATGGGCTTCACCAGCCTGTCCATGAATGCCCCCAGTCTGCCCAAAGTGCGCGCGGCGATTCGCCGTGTTCCTATCAGGGATGCCCAGCAGTTGCTGTCGGAAGTCATGCTGCTGGATACGCCTGCTCAGGTGCATATGCACCTGGATAAACGGATGGATGACTGGCAGCTCTCGCATTTGCTCCCCCCGCGTGACTAGATGCGTTGCTCAGCGCTCGCAAGGGACGCTGAGCGTCGTTTCTCCTTCAAATGTCCCACACGGCCCAAAACGTTGCTCGGTGAGAGAGATGTCGCCATTGTCAGCTAGCGTTAACCAACTGGTGGCACGTGTACCGTAGCGTTCGCCGACGATAAACGCTGCTGATAGCTGTTTTTCAAGTTCGGTTCCCACGCCGGTATCCGGTAGTGCGGATAGGGGGGCTTGCCGAGAATTCTGGAAGGCGTCCAGCGCCTTCCCCGGGAAGTGCATGGGGTCAACCTCTTCAAGCGCAGCTCTGGCCGTTAGCAGTTTCGGCCATGGGCTGTTGAGTGTCGCATTAGACAGGCCGTGAATGCCCGCCGACACTTCATGGAGTGACACCTGCTCGCGGCCGCGATGCAAGCACCAAAGCTGAGTCGGGGTGGCAACCAGCAAGTTGAACCCCGCGTACTCAGTTGCCCCGCCGTCAGCGAGGTTGTCTAACCAGACCATGATGTTGTCGCACTCCAATGCTTGTTTCACCAGATGCCCGCGGCTTGGCGCGCCAGGCGCTGAGGCCAGGGCAGGATCACGAACATTGGTAATCGCCGCGACCCTGCCCTGATGACTGGCGGCAAGCCAGCTTCCTCCTGCCTCCAGATCGCGTCCACCTACCAGGCAGGGAGCGTCCTGCCAGGTTGCGAGGGGGGCTGTTGGTCGCGCGTGGAACTCATCGCGGTTGCCGATCAGTTGCAAAGGGGTTGCAGATTCGGGATGCCAGCGGAAAGCGATTAAACACATGGAGGGCTCAATGTCAGGTTAGTGTTTCAGACAGTGCGTACATGACACTCCACGCGTCTCGACGTACACTTGCTGCCTGTCATTTCCTACACTAACGCAAATTACCGCAAAAATTCGTGGATTATCAGGTTTACGCATTCGTTCGAGTCAATTTGCCAGAGAGGAAGGCGCTTCTTTTATGCAACCTAGTCAGCGGGAACATTTCTGGAACACGTTGATATGGCCAGTGCTTTGGCCATTACTACTTCTGCAGGCCACGCTGGTGGTGCTTTGCGTGCTGTTGGTTTGGCTGATTGGCTGGGTTTCGCCTGGCTACGCCTCATGGAGCATTTCGCTATGGTTGATGCTAGCACTACTGGTTGGCAGTTGTTTGAATGTGGCGGCGTTTTTGATGCTTGTGAAATCACGTGCCAAGCACAAAGAAGCGCGCCTGATGCAGCAGTTGGTTGAGCTCGAGAGGCATACTCAAGCCATCAGCCAGCAAATGTCGACAGCGTATTCTCAACAAGCGTCAACGCTTGACGAACTCCCTAAAACACCGCCTTTCGCACGCATTGCTAACGTTAATCGCGTGTTGGCAGGCCTGTCGACGTCGATGGCTGACGGCTCTTTATCAACACCGGAGAAACCGGCCAGCGCTGACGAAGATGCCAAGGTGCTACTCGATGACCTGCATGACCAGCAGCAGCAGGTAAAACGTTTGCTCGCCGGGCGCGACCGAGCGCGAGAAGAGTCGCGGCTCAAATCCGAGTACCTGGGCTTGTTACAGCGCGAGACCGATGCGCTGTTTGCACGTTTGAGTGAGCAGTTGAATAGTGAAGTCAGCGAAGATTGTCGAGCCAACATGCTCGAGGTGCGCGAGCGAATCGCCGATATTCGGGCCTTGCTAATGAACCTGGTGCAAGACCGTGACGTCCAGACTGAGGCTTCCGATCCAGCACCGGTGGCAATGTCGCTGCGCGTGCTGGTTGTCGATGACGGCCCTGTTAATCTCATGTTAGCGCGTCAGATGCTCGAAAATCACGGCCTGCATGTCGAGGGCGTGAGTAGTGGAGAACAGGCGCTGGAGCGTCAACAGCAAAGCGATTTTGACCTTGTTTTCATGGATATTTTCATGCCCACGCTCAGCGGGTTGGAAACGACCCGTCGCTGGCGGGAGGTTGAGGCAACCCAGGGGAGTCGCAAAAGTGTTCTCGTTGCGCTTACGGCGAACGCTGACAATATGGGGCAGGACGAATGCTTGTCTGCAGGGCTCGATGATCTGCTGACCAAACCCTATCAGCCGGACACCCTGCTGGGCATCATTGCCAAGTGGTTTCCCGATAATCAACGAGCACCGTCTGGCGCATGAGTACCTTGACGATAACGTTAGGTTATTGGCTGCTTGGCGCTGTCGCCGGCACGATGGCGGGTCTTTTTGGCGTCGGGGGCGGGTTGATTATTGTGCCCGCTTTAGCCGCGGCCTTTACCCTGCAAGGGCTATCGCCAGATGTTGTGATGCACCTTGCCATCGGTACCTCGCTGGCTACCATCGTGGTAACGGGAACGTCATCCACATTGGGCCACTGGCGACGGGGAAGTATCCATCTTGCCTGGTTTCTCGCCTTGCTACCCGGGTTGATGGCCGGTGCCATCCTGGGGGTGCTGGTTGCCGGGCAGTTGGAAGGGCCGCTGCTGGGTACGTTGTTTGGTCTGTTTGTCCTGTCGGTGGCTGTTAAAATGGCGCTGGGGTTCAGGCCTTCGCCACGCCGGGGTGCCCAGACACCTCGTTATGCGATGGTTCTGGCAGGGAGTGTCATTGGGGGCGTGTCGGCGTTGTTTGGCATCGGCGGTGGCACCTTGGCGGTTCCATGGCTGTCACGCTGCGGGGCGAGTGTGACCCAGGCGGTGGCGACATCAGCCGCTTGTGGTGTGCCTATCGCGTTATTCGGCACCGCCACTTTTGTATGGATGGGCTGGAACAATTCCCTGTTGCCTCCCTGGGCCACGGGTTATGTGATGTGGCCAGCCTTTATCATCATTGTCATGACAAGTATTCCCTTCGCCCGCCTGGGCGTTCGATTGGCACACCGACTGCCCAGCCATGTCTTGCGCTGGGCATTTGCGGCCCTGCTCACTGTTGTGGGGCTTAAGTTTTTATTGAGCTAGACATCGCTCAGCAAGACATGGTCGTTGAGCTTATCGCGTTAATCCTATTCAGACATATTAATAGACCCACTAAGTAGAGAGCCTAGATGATTAATTATCCAACAATCGACCCGGTTGCCATCGCCATTGGGCCGCTGCAAGTTCATTGGTATGGGCTGATGTACGTCGTGGGGTTTGTGGCCGCCTGGTGGTTGGGTTGTCGGCGAGCGGCGCGAATTGGGTTGAACCGGGACGATATCGGCGACTTGCTGTTTTACTGTGCCATCGGGGTGGTCGCCGGAGGGCGCTTAGGCTACGCGCTGTTCTATGGCCTGGGCCAGTGGACGGCCGACCCGCTATGGGTGTTTAAGGTCTGGGATGGCGGCATGAGTTTCCATGGCGGCCTGATAGGGGTGCTGCTGGCGGCCTGGCTCTTTGCGCGGCGTAAGCAATTGGCCATATTGACGTTAACCGACTTTATTGCCCCCCTGGTGCCCATTGGGCTAGGCGCTGGCCGCATCGGTAATTTCATAAACCATGAGCTGCCCGGACGTATCACCTCGCTGCCCTGGGGGATGCCATTCCCCGGTATGGGGCCGGAACCGCGTCATCCATCGGCCCTTTACGAAGCGTTGTTAGAAGGCCTCGTGCTGTTCTGTATCATATGGTGGGCATCGGCCAAACCGAAAGCGCGCGGCTTTATCTCAGGCCTGTTCTTGCTTGGTTACGGCATATTCCGCTTCCTGGTCGAGTTTTTCCGTATGCCCGACGCCCATATCGGCTTTATCGCCTTTGGCTGGGTGACCATGGGCATGTTGCTGACGCTGCCCATGATCGCACTGGGCACCGTGTTGATTGCCTGGTCGCGCCAACAGCCGGTGGATGCAGTTCGGTGAATTTTGGATAGTGAGTCGTCAGTGGTTCACTGTTCGCAGGCGACTCACATGTATAGAATAGACGTTAATTGATGACTTGATCTGGGATTGCCGTGACTGCAACGACGCCGATGAAAGAGGCTCTCGAACAGCCCTATTTGGATTTAATGCAACTGGTATTGAATCAGGGAACCGATCGCCATGACCGCACCGGGGTGGGCACCCGCTCGGTGTTTGGCCACCAAATGCGCTTCGACTTGTCGCGTGGTTTTCCGCTGTTGACCACTAAAAAGCTGCATTTGCGCTCGATTATTCATGAGCTGCTGTGGTTTTTAAAAGGCGATACCAACATCGCCTACCTGAAAGATCATGGCGTGCGTATCTGGGATGACTGGGCGGATGAAAACGGCGACCTGGGGCCGGTTTATGGTTATCAGTGGCGTAGCTGGCCCGACCCCAAAGGCGGCAGCGTTGATCAAATTGCCAATGTGCTGGAGCAGATTCGCACGTCGCCCCAGTCTCGTCGGCTGATAGTGTCAGCCTGGAACCCGGCTCAGGTGGACGATATGCAACTGCCGCCATGCCACTGCCTGTTCCAGTTTTACGTGGCGAACGGGCGACTTTCCTGTCAGCTTTATCAGCGCAGTGCTGATATTTTTCTGGGCGTGCCGTTCAATATCGCAAGCTATGCCTTGCTGCTGAGCATGGTGGCTCAGGTGACCGGGTTAGAGCCTGGTGAGTTTGTGCATACCTTGGGCGATGCCCACCTTTACAGTAATCACTTGGCCCAGGCGGAGCAGCAGCTTGGGCGCACGCCCAATGCACCGCCGCGGTTGAACCTGAACCCCGAGGTCAACGATCTCTTTGATTTCCAATTCGACGATATCGAGATAGTCGACTATCAGCCACACCCCCACATTAAAGCAGCGGTGGCGGTATGAGCGAGTTCGAGTCGTTGGTGCCGGTGGCCATGATTGTGGCCATGGCGAAAAATCGCGTTATCGGGGTGGAAGGGCAGTTGCCCTGGTACTTACCCGAAGATCTGAAATTCTTTAAGCGCATGACCCAGGCCAAACCGCTGGTGATGGGGCGTAAGACCTTTGCCTCGATTGGCAAGCCGTTGCCGAATCGGTTAAACATCGTGGTGACCCGACAGGAAGCGTTCGCTCACGACGGTGTTCGAGTCTGTCACGACCTGCCGGCAGCACTTGCGCTGGCGGATCAGCAGGCAACCATTGAAGCGGCCGAAGAAATAATGGTGATGGGCGGGGGAGAAATATATCGTCAAGCCATGCCGTATGCGACCCGACTCTATGTCACAGAAGTTGACATTGAAGTGGAAGGTGATGCGTACTTTCCCTTGTTAGACCCCAGCGAGTGGCGTGAAACGCAACGCGTAGCCGGGCAGCCTAACGAACAGCAGCCTGATTATGCGTTTGTTACTTACGAGCGCATCGTGGCAGAGGCCTAGCTGTGTTCAAGCTGTGTCTAAAAGCACCGCGAAGGAGAGCCCAGAATGTCGGTTAGCACTAAATCGGTAAGCGCTGAATCAAGCCCTATGGCGTTATTGGACGATCTGGAACGGCGCTTGATGCTCACGCAGGCAGAGCTGGCCCAGTTGCGTGCGGAAAACGCCAAGCTAAAGCAGCAACTGGCGCAGGCCCCCGGGTCGACGCCATCGGAAGCAGAGGCATCTGATGCTCAACAGTCGGCTTTTGAGCTCGTAGGCTCAAATGAAACAGACGAGTCTGAGCTCGAAGCGACGGCCTCGTCAGCGGTTGATGTTCCCGCGCAAGGGGCGCCCGGGTCTGAGCCTCCATCGCCGCATGCACTGCTGGCACAATGGTACAAACGCTACCCTAAAGCGTTTTTCAAGGGGCATACCCAGCCGCTGAAGGTGGGTATACACCACGATTTGGCAGAGCGTGAGCCATGGTCGGGTAAGCTCATTCGCCGCGCGCTGGCAAACTACGTCAATCTGCCGCGCTATGTAAAGTCGGTGCGGGAAGGGGTCACTCGGATTGATCTGGAAGGCAATGAAGCGGGAGTGGTAGACGCGGAAGCCGCGCGCCATGCGGCCCAAAAGCGTGCCCAGCAGGTGTCTTCTCCGCCAAGTGAGCCTGTCCAAGCAACCCAGGAAGCCCCCTCTCGCGCCAAGACGGCAAAGCCCAAGAAACCCAAGAAACAAACATCTGAAAAAGCGGGTGGCAGCGCAAAAAATACACCGGCGGACGCTAACAAACCGCAAAAGCAACTTAGCCTGGAAGATAAGCTCTTGGGCTTGCAGCAGAAATTTCAGGGGCGGTAGGACCCCGCTTAAGTGGGCTTGGTTCCAAAAAAAATCACAAATAATAAAAAAACAGTGTTTTTTTCTATTGCGTTCCTCTGAATCCCGGTATAGAGTTTGCCCTGCGAGCATTGGAATATAACAAGGTGTTGTTGAGGAAGTGCCGCATTGAATTGGGAATGCTCCCGTCAGTGACACAAGAGCACACCCAGCATCCCGGCTGTCGACCTTAGGTCGGACAGAAACGATCAAAACAGTAAGCTTGTTAAGGAACCTACACCATGAAAAAGACACTTTTAGCGACTGCTATCGCTGGTGCTGCATTCGCCTCTGGCGCCCAAGCAGCTACCATCTACAACGAAGATGGCACCAAGGTTGACCTCTACGGCAACATCCAGTTTGCCTACTCAGACGTTGAGCAAGGTGACGGTACTTCAGTAGATGGTCTGAACGACAACGGTACCACTGTTGGTATCAATGCTTCTCACATGGTTACCCGTGACCTTACCGGTTACCTGAAGCTTGAGTTTGAAGTTGATGCCGCTGACGAAATCAAGGGTTCTGGCCGTGGTCTAAACGACGGTGACCAAGCCTATGTTGGTGTAAAAGGTAACTTTGGTGACCTGCGTATTGGTTCTTGGGATCCCATTATCGACGATTGGGCACAAGACAAGATCACCAACAACGAATTCGCGGACGTTTCTGATTCCACCAGTGACGTAACTGCGTTTGTTGATGACGAAGGCGACGCAGTTGGCGATCGTGAAGGCGACAAAGTTCAGTACTCTTCACCCAGCTTTAACGGCTTTGATTTTGCCCTCGGCTTCCAATTCAAAGGCGACGGTGATCGCACGGACAACAGTCTCCCCGGTCGTATTGATCCAGAGACCGCAGCTGTTCTCCCAGCTGAAGATGCATCTTATGAGCAAGACGAAGAAGCAGCTTTCTTTGGCGGCGTTCGCTACACACTGGATAGCCTCCAGTTAGCTGCTATCTACGATTCATTGGATGTTTACTCATTCAACGACCTTGACGGTAACGACGACATCTCTGCTGAAGCCTACGCTCTGAGTGCTGTTTATGGCTTTGGTGCAACTACATTGGGCGCCAAATACGAGCGTACTAACCTCGAAGTCGGCAGTGATGACGGTGAAGTGGATCGTTATGGTCTAAGCGCCCGTCACGGTTTCAACTTCGGTGACGTTTACGCTGGCTACCAGTATGTAGATGCGCAAAATGCCGCTTTAATCGTTGATGATGGATATGCTGGCACAACCGGTGATGAGTCTTACAACGAGTTCACGATCGGCGCTAACTACGGCATCAGCGACAACATGTACGTTTGGGCGGAAACCGGCGTATATGACCGCGAAGAAGACGCAGATGACTTCGTCGCCACAGGTATTGTCTACAGCTTCTAATCCTTGTTCCTTACGAACAAAGCTGTAATTATCAAAGCCGACCCTCAGGGTCGGCTTTCTTGTATGCGGAACATATTGGGTGTTAAAGGAGATTTTTCATGGTCAATCGGTATGTGATCGGGGTCGGCTTAGTGCTGGTAACCGCCAGTTTTCCGCTATGGGCGCAAAGCCCTGCTGAGCAGCGCAGTCTTGAGGCCGCCGGTAAGGTAGATATTTCCAAGTTTTTTTCTTCACAAACCGATGCGCGGAGCCGTACCTTCCCCTTTCATGGCGAGCAGACTCATACCTTTACTGTTACTGATTCCGGGCAGTATCAGTTAGTCAGTAACCCCGTGGGAGAGGATAGTGATTATCGAATTTCAGCATCATTAACCGATAGCCAGGGTAATGTGATTGAAGAAGAAAACGCCTTGGGGCGTAGTGGTGGGCTGGAAATGACTGTCGAGCTTGAGCCAGGTGAGTATACGCTTTCCACCGAAGCTCGAAAGATGGGGCCTGCCAATGCCGGCGCGAGTGGCTATTTCATACAGGTGGCGGGACTTGATGCTTCTGGCGACCGCCTTGCGCTAGGTGAAAGTAGCATTGATGACGGAGATGATGCCATTTTTGGCCAGTCAGGTGACTCGGGGTCAGTGTTTGTAAGGCCGGGTGCCGCATCGATTGCGCTTGATAGTGAACACCAGCCCGATGAGCCGCAGGCCACGCCTGAAAATGCGTCTACCACTAGCTCAACCGAAGAAGCGGACGATGCCGAGCGCGCCGGAGCAAGCACGCCGGATACCATTCTGGCGGACGTGCGGATTGCTTACGAGGGTGAGGTGGTGACCTTTACGCTGGATGAGCCAAGCGATGTCCAGATTGACAGCTCTACCTTTCCAGGCAACGAGGGCAGTTACCGTCTAGAGGCCCGCTTATTGGATGCTCAAGGTGATGTGGTTGCACAAGATCGAGGATCGGCTGTCGCTGGAGACTTTTCCATCAGCGAGCGCTTGGCACCAGGTGAGTATCGGGTATGGGTCGAAGGGCGTCGTATCGGCTCTATTCAAGGTCGTGATTCCACTTATCAACTGCGTGTTGAGGTAATGCAATAACCCCGCATTGTGATTGTTTTTTGGTTTGATGGTACATGTGAGGCCCCAGTCATGCTGGGGCTTGAGCGGCGAAGCGTATTTGCTGCTTATCGGTTATCGAAGCCAGCTTACCCAATATGGCTATCTGTTCTCTTCCCCTTCCTGTTTAAAGCATCTTGTGGGGATGCTGCCGATTCTGCTGACATAATTATTTTGTGGTAAACGCTCATACAACGGTACTATAAGCCGATACACAAAATGAGACATTAATGTACAACCTTGAATATTCGGCAAAGTAAGCGAGGTGCGAGGGTTTGGTTCGCTGGTTAACACGCAAAACTTGCATCAGCTCGCTTCAGAACCGAATGCTGATGGGACTGGCTATTACCTGGCTACTGGTTGTGATGCTGGTACTGGGGATGGCCTGGCAGTTAGGCAATTCCATGGTAAAGGCCACCAATATGGCGCACTTGCGCTATGAATCGACGTTGGTGGCTGACGAGGTTACCGAGCAGATAGAAGCCCGTATTGATGCGTTAAGTCGTCTCGACAGCCAGGTCGAGGACGATGAGAATCGTGACGCCATACGCGCCACCCTGAAACGCAATGAAGCCCTGATGGCGTGGTTCGAAGGTGTCGTCGTCGCCAATAAAGAAGGGCAAGTGATTGCCGACTGGCCGAATGTTGCCGGGCGTGAAGGATTGGACACCTCTCAGTTGGAATACTTTAAAATGCTGCGTGGCGCACAAAGGCCTTATGTAAGTGAGCCCTTTGTGGGCCGTGCCAGCGGTATGCCCATGGTCCTGATCAGCGTGCCGCGCAGTGATGAACGCGGTGAGTTTAAAGGCTTTTTAGGCGGGATTGTCAGTCTTGATTCCGGTGGCCTGTTTGATCGCCTATCGCGTGTAAGATTAGGCGGAGAAGGCTACGTCGGTGTGGCGACGGCGTCGGGGAAGATTCTTTATCACCCTAACCGAGACCTGATCATGACCGATGTGCCGGATAGGGATTTCAATCCCTGGCTCAATCTGGCATTGGATGGCTGGGAAGGTGAGTCCATCGGCTCGCTGCTTAACGGCCAGGAGGGTTTTCAGTCCTACGGTCAGGTTTGGCCGGCAAACTGGGTCGTCGGCCTGTACTTGCCCAGTGATCAAGCCCTGGCGCCGCTGAATGATTTTCTGCAGCGACTGTGGTGGCTCGGGGTTGCGCTGACACTGCTGATGCTGCCGGTACTCTGGTTGATCCTGCGCCGCATGCTGTCGCCATTAAAGCATTTAGCCAAACAGATCGGTCAAGTGGGGCGTGGTGAGCGCGCGCGAGTGGAGCTTGGCACCCGGATGCAAGAGTTGCAGCACGTGGCGGGCACCTTCAATCGCGTTGAGGACGAGCGCCAGGTATTAATGGCCAACCTTCAAGAGCGTGAAGCCTTTCTTGACTCTGTGCTGAATGCCACTCCCCAAGGCATGTTCGTCGCCAATTTTGATGGCGACATTACCTATATGAACCCTGCATTGCTCGATATGCTCGATATCCAGCCGAATACCCCGATGGAGACCTGGCTACATAAAATTCATTCGGATGATCGGGGGGGCGCCAAGGATATGTGGCAACACAGCTTGAAGTCCGGAAGCGATTTCGTCCGACAGTTGCGCTTTATGCGCAATGAGAAAGAAACGCTATGGCTGGATATTCATGCGCGAGTGGTCATGCTCTCCCAGGGCGGACATTCGCTGGGATTGGTGGGAGTGGTCAAGGATATTACCGAGCGTCGCGAGCAGGAGGCCATTCAGCGCTGGGAAGCCGAACATGATCCGCTAACCGGCTTGCTTAATCGGCGCGGTTTCGAGCGGCGCCTTGATGATGCTTTTGCTGAGTTTCAAAAGACCAGCACGCCTTCGGCGCTATTGTTGTTTGACCTTGACCATTTCAAGCCGATTAATGATGAAGGCGGTCATGCGCTGGGTGATGAAATGCTTAGGCGCATTGCCCAAGTGGTGGCCTGGGAGGTGCGTCGCAGCGATCATGTTGCCCGTCAGGGCGGTGATGAGTTCGGCGTTCTTCTGCCCAGCTGTACCTTGAATCAGGCACAAAAAATAGCTGAATCCCTTTGTCATTCAGTGGGGGAAATTTCGGTTGTTCATGAAGGCAAAGAATATAGCGTAACGCTAAGCATTGGGGTCACGACCTTCCATGAGGATGATGGCAGTACTGAGGACGCAGTGGCTCGTGCCGACGCCGGAAGCTACGCGGCGAAAGACAAAGGCCGCAATGGGGTGGTAGTCAATTTGCATGACGAAAAAGAAGCTGACATTGTTAATCTTTTTGAGTAGTGTCTAGCCCAGCCTTTCATTACTTCCACTTTGGTCGACAAAATCTCGCCAAGCGTAGAATATAAGCAGGTGCTGTTCTTGATATTGATATTCAGGAAAAGAGATTGCCGCCTGTGAGCCTATTTGAACTTTTTGCCCGGACCCTTGATGTTACGTTGCCTGTCTTTGCCATGGTATTCATTGGTTTGGGCTTAAAGCGACTGGGCTGGATTGATCGGGCATTCGTATCCACCGCCTCTGCACTGGTCTTCAGGGCGACCTTGCCGACGCTGATCTTCCTGAGCTTGATTAAAGCTGATCTGGCCGTGGCGCTGGATATACCGCTGTTGGTGTTTTTCGCCTTGGCGACGCTTTGCCAATGCGCGCTCAGTTGGGGGTGGGCGCGCTTTCGGATCCCGCGTCGGGAGCGTGGTGTCTATGTGCAAGGCGCATTTCGCGGTAATTGTGGCGTGGTGGGGCTGGCCCTGGCGGCGGGCATGTACGGCAACTATGGTCTTTCGGCAGGTAGTTTGTTGCTGGGTATTGTCATCGTTACATATAACGTTCTTTCGGTCGTTGTGCTGGCGATGTACCAGCCTGGCCAGGCCACCGACTGGCGAAGTCTGCTCTGGAAGATCGTTACCAACCCGCTGATTATCGCCGTAATAGCCGCGCTGCCATTCACTGCCTGGTCAGTTGAGTTGCCCCGTTGGTTGATGACATCGGGCGATTATTTTGCCTCTCTTACCTTGCCGCTGGCACTGATTTGTATCGGGGCCACTCTGTCGGTTAGCAGTCTGAGAGATAATCAGGAGGTTGCACTAAGCGCCAGCGTGATGAAAATGGTCATTCTTCCCGTCTTGTCGACCGGAGCTGCCTGGCTGATGGGGTTTTCCGGGCAATCGCTGGGCCTGCTTTTTCTCTTCTTTGCCAGTCCTACTGCGGCAGCCAGCTTTGTCATGGTCAAAGCGATTGGTGGTAATGTCGCCTTGGCAGCCAATATCATTGCCATCACCACACTGATGGCCAGCGTGACGGTAACCGTTGGGATTTTTGCGTTGCGATTGCTCGGCTGGATATAGCCCATGCCTTGGCCTGGGTTGGCCGAGACGTTATAATCCGCCTGCCTATAAGTCCCTGTAGCTCAGCAGGATAGAGCAGCCGCCTCCTAAGCGGCAGGTCGCAGGTTCGAATCCTGCCTGGGACGCCATAATAAGCGGTTATTGCCTGCCCCCGCCGTTTTAGAGCCTTTGAATTTTTATTATCTGTCAATACGCCTTCTTTTTGCCATTGTGTCTGCATTCACCATTACCGTCTCTACCTGCTCAATCCTTTAATTGACAATGGAGGGGCTTATGAACGGCCTGTAATTGTCATAACCGTTTAATAAGAAAGTTGCTCTATTGATTGCCCAAATAGTACTTTTTGACTTCGGTCCCAGTGGACATAATGTGTGATATTGCAATTAGTATATAGGTGGTCTTTCCCATGAGCGCGGGAAACAAAATACCTTCGATATGCTTTGATAGCGATCATTTCGAATCACAAGATCGTTTCGATGCGTGGCGGGCGAATATTGCGCCCGTATATGATGTTGAGCCACTAAATGATGCCCGGTCCTTTCGTTCACGTGTTGATGCGTATCAGCTACGCGACATTATGGTAGGTAATGTTTTTACCCGTCCTCAGCGCTTCCAACAGGCGCATCCTTCTGAGCGGGTCGATCATATCCTTGTGCAGGTTCATCGTTTCGGAGGCTATACAGGCAAACTTGATGGTGAAGAGGTCCGCGTATCCCCTGGTTGCGTTTCCATTGTCGACCTCGCGAGACCGCTAGAAACACGCTCTAATAATACTGACATTATCAATGTTATTAATGTAATGGTGCCGCGGAGTCATTTTGACAGCTATCCTGCGTTCCTTAATGCGGCCCATGGCATGGTTCTCTCGCCAAGCAGAGGGAAGTTTCTTGCGGACTATTTGGAAGCGTTGATTCAGCGCCTACCAGAGGTTGAATGCCGTGAGTCGCCCGATCTAGCTGATATCACCAGTAATATGATTCTGGCATGTGCTTTTCATGACGCTGAGGCTCAGCAGGCTGTTGGCTCTGAGCTAGACGTCTTGGCCCGAGAGAGGGTCAAGCGACTTATCGAGAACTCATTGACGTCACCACAATTAACACCGGATTGGTTGTGCCTCAAGGCGGGTTTGTCGCGTGCCAACCTATATCGTTTATTCAGCATTGAGGGCGGTGTAGTGCGCTACATTCAGTATCGCCGAATGGCGCGTATCCGCCGATGTCTGGAAGACAACAAGGAGCATCGTACAATCGGTGAGCTGGCCGAGCATTATGGGTTTACTAGCCAGGCGCATTTTTCCAGACGATTCAAGAAAATCTTTCATGTGCTCCCTGGTGAGGTGCGCCATGCAGCACAGCGTTTGTCCATGCAACAAGATGATGAGTCGCCCTATTTGAGCCGTTGGTTGCGTCAGCTCGGACGTTAAAAACGGCTCCTCTCCTGCAGAATATTTGACCCCACGTCTCTTTTTTCCCTTCTGAGTTGCCTATGCGTCTCAAATTGCAGCTGGTGGGTTGGAGTATGCGATACCAGCTGCTAAAACAATAACTTGTTACATCATGTCACCCTAAGGTATGAAGATATGCCTGAGGGTTGACAGCATTATGTAGCAGGTACGTATTAATTGGGCGTTAATGATATCTGATGGTTTGTATTTGTTTCTGAATGTATCTTTTGCTAGCGTTTCAATTACAGGCTTCCGTAAGGGTAGGTTGGGTTTATTAATACCTCCAACCACGGTGTTCTCATGACTAGCAGCACTGGAAATGCGTCATCAGCCAAAAGTCTACTTCTCGTGCCATTCGGCGAATCGATAAAACCGGGATTAAAACCAATGCTCGATAGAATCTTCCACCGGCAGCTTCATAGAGTGCTTCCAGCTTGCACCGGCGCTTTTTTTGCGTTGACTAGCACGCCGGTCTTGAGTGCTGGATTGCTGGATGTCTATAAGATGGCTAAGGATAACGATCCTCGCTATCAGGAAGAGTTCTACGGCAAGAATGCCACCGATGAACGTTATTATCAGGCGCGAGCCGCGCTCTTGCCGCAAATCAGCCTATCGGCAACCCAAACAGAAACCAGCCAGGATATTGTCAGTTCGGATAATGAAGAGTACGCGAGCGGCAGCACGTCATACCCAAGTACCCGTTACGGCGCTTCTATTGAGCAATCGATCTATGATTATTCCCGCTGGGCAGCATTCGACAAAGCCAAGGCTGAAATCAAGCAGGCAGCCTCGGAGCTAGAGGTGGCTAGGCAGGACCTGTTTTTACGGGTGGCAGAACGCTACTTTAATGCGCTTTCTCTTTACGAAACGCTTACCTATCTGAAATCAGAGAAGACAGCGGTCCAGACCAACCTTGAAGACATCAGGGCACGTTATAACGATGGCCTGGTTCGGGAAGTTGAGCTACTCGACGCGGAGGCTCGATTCCAGCAAGTTGATGCGCGAGAGATAGAGGTTACCAATCAGTTGCGTGATGCGCTGGAAGGCCTTGCTGAAATTTCTGGAAATCATCCCCGTACTTTGCAACCTCTGACAAATGAGCTGCAACTGGAACGACCAGACCCAGACTCGGTGGAAGCCTGGGAGGAGTTGGCTCGAGAACGGAGTCCGCGTTTGAGAGCGGCTTTATTAGCTACAGATGTAGCATCCGAGGAGCTAAACGAAAGCCGTGGCGGTCATTTCCCTACGCTCGACCTCAGTGTCAATTACGAAAGTGACGAGACTGAAGGCTCGCTATTCGGTGGCGGCAGCGAAGTTGAGTCACAGGATATCGCTTTAACCCTGAACGTCCCGGTGTATAGCGGCGGACGTACCTCTTCGCAGGTGCGTGAGAGTGAAAGCTTGATCAATGCAAGTGAGTCGCGGCTGGAGCGTGTCAGTCGTAAGCTGAGTCGTGAAATACGAAGTGGATACCAGGGGATTCTGACGGCAATGTCCCGTGAGCGGGCGTTAGAAAAATCGCTGCAAGCCAGTGAGCGAGTGGTCGAGTCGCGGGAAGTCGGTGTTGAAGCTGGGACGACGCCGGTTATTGATCTGCTTGATGCCGAACGGGATCTCTTTTATGCCCGCAGCGAATTGGCCAGTGCCCGTTACGATTATCTGATGAGCATTCTCAGTCTCAAACATGCCGCTGGAGTCATTAACGTTGATGACCTATCGCAGATCGATGCAATGATGGGAGAGGAAGTTGATGTCCTCGCGGTTGGTCAACGCTAATTCCGGTAAATATGAGGCCGGTAATCACGCTTCCGATGAGATCCAGGGAATGCTGAAGACCCTTGCAGTTCCCTACCTGAGTGAGCGTTCTGTGAAATGTCTCCCAGGACGCTGGTCGAGTCAACGGCGTCTATTCAGTGTTCCCATCGATGCTGTGTCAATTGACGTGTTGTCCCCGGCACTTGAGCAACTGCTCGCTGATCTCGGCATGCCCGGCCAGCAGGTAGAGGAGTGCCTGGCGCCGCTCAACCGGAAAGACAGGTCGGGCCCACAGTTATCTCGCCCGCATTATTTGCATCTGGGGGTTGAAGGCGACCGCTGCAAAATCTACTGGGAGACCAAGCGCCCGACCTCGATCCCCAAAGAAGCACGATTCGTGCTTTATCGGGCCTGGAAGTGGCGGGCTAACGAACCAGTTACGCGTTCAGATTATGTGCTACTGACAACCGCACGTGCTGCGCGTCGTGCGATAGACCTCGAACTGTCCAAAGACCCGCCGTGCGCGATGCATGATCTGATAGAGCAATTACAAGTCAGCTTTGCTCTTCAGCAGGAGCCATGGCCACCGCTGACGGTGCGTATCGAAGAAGTACAAGATGGTCACCCGACTGGTCGTGACTCGTTGAACCTGCACCTGCATAGAGCAGCGCTGCCGCTCGGCACTGTTGCGGGTACGATGTTTACACTTGCTCGCGATTGGCAATCGACCTCGCGTGACACCCTGATTGCCTGGGTAGCGGGACATGGTAACCAATTGCTAAGCAATTTTTCGTTTGGTCGAAATGAATCCGGCCATCCTTTTGCCACCTGCTACTACGGCACGACACGACATAGCCCCAATAAAAAAGACACGGTAAGCCATAGCGACCGCATCCCGGGAAGCCTCCAACGCACTCGGAAAAGACCAACCCCTACCGCCTGACATCTAATCAATGGAGATTACCATGGCGACGCAATTACTGATTTATCGCAACGTTCAACCCATCACCCGTGACAAGCACGGCGAGCTTTATCTTAAAGCTGGCAAGGATTTTGTTTTTGCCAAGGACGTGAATTCGGTGCCGCTGATGGCGGCGGAGTTTCCGGCGGCTGCCAGCGACCTGCCGATTGTGTTTACCAATGCCGAGGATAATGGCGTCTTGCCTGTTGCCGTTTTAGGCATTGAGCGAGATTCCAACCTGATGGTCGACGAAGACAACCGTTGGCAGGGTGAGTATGTGCCGGCATTTTTCCGTCGCTATCCGTTTGTGTTCGCGTCCTCTGCCGAAGGCCAGACCTTCACCTTGTGCATTGATGAAGACTATGAGGGGATCAATAGCGACGGTCGGGGGGAGCGATTGTTCGACGCCGATGGCGAGCAAACACAATACCTTTCCCGGGTACTGTCATTCTTGCAGGACTATCAGGCGCATTTCCAGCGTACCCGTACTTTCTGTCGTCGTCTGGTCGAGCTAGACCTGCTCGAATCAGTGGAAGCACAGGTTCGCCTGCCCGAAGGCGGTCGCCGAACGTTGACCGGCTTCAAAGCGATTAACCGTAACAAGCTCAAAGAACTGTCTGCCGAACAATTGCAGACGTTGATGAATAACGACGAGCTGGAATTGATACATATCCATCTGCAATCAATGCGCAATTTTAATCGCCTGACCCGGCTGGCAAAAGGCGGCGCGGCGCAGGATACCCAGGCAAAGCCGGACCCGGCCACCGATGAAGACACTGCCTCTGGCGAGGTGGCGCCGGCGAACAACGCCTCTTCATCCGATAAGGATAACAATTCCTTGCTGCACTGACGCCGTCAACGACCACCCTCGACATTGTTTTATTGATCTGGAGTTCACCATGAGTCGCCCATTCCGCCCCCTACGGAAGCAGCTCTCGAGACTCATCGCTCAAGTGTCTCGGCGTAATAAACGATCCGAACGCGCCATGGCGGAGCGTTCAGCTTTCCGCTTCGAAGGTCTGGAACCGCGCATGCTGCTTTCCGCCGATCCTATCTCAGTGACAGCGGATGCCAGTGCCGATATGGAGGTCCGGGTCGTCGAGGAAGACAACGAGAAAATGGTGCAGGTCGTTGATCGCAATGGCGAGGACGAAGAGGGTGGCGATCAGGTCATGGGCGAAGCAAAGCTCGATGACCTGAAAAGTCGCGCTAGTGACGACGAGGGTGATATCCAGATCACCGGGAGTGATGACGATGACAGTCTGTCATTCGACGAATCGGTATTGGAGGAAGCGAACGATCTGCTAATTACTTTTGATGCCGGTGACGGCAACGACACCCTGAATACGGCGAACAGTGAGGGGCTGCTCGTTGATTTCGAGGGTGGTGAAGGAAGCGACCGTGTTGTCGGCGACGATGCCACGGGCATGTCGTGGACGATCGATGGTGACGGTGAAGGAGAAAGCCAAGACGGTGATATCACGTTCTCGGGGATCTCTTACATCAATGCGTCGGCCGGCGAGGCGCAGGAACTGCACAGCAGCTTGGAGACGACTTGGCAGGCCAACGATGAGCGCAACGTCACCATCAAAAATGTAACGCTAGAAGGCATCGATAAGCTCTATGGTTCAGATACAGCAACCCTGAGTTATGAAGAGTACAACGAAGGCGTAACGGTTGATCTCGGTAAAAACGAAGCGAGCGGATTCGAGGAAATCACTGGATTTCGCGATCTTATCGGTTCCGACGGTGACGATATTCTGGCAGGCAATGATCTTGATAACTCAATAGACGGTGGCCAGGGTTACAATCTGCTGATTTCCGTTGGCGGCGAGGATACCTTCGAAACCCGGGAAGATGCCGACGATACTTACCTGATTGATCGATCGAATAGCGATCTCATCCTGAGCAGTAGTGGCGACGACGCCACGCTTGATATCGGTAACAACGACAGCATGTCGTTCAGCGGTCATCCGACCGAAATTATCCTGGGAGCTTCGGGGTCGGGGCAGACGCTCGATGCGTCCGGCTATGGGCTGGGCGGGGTCACCTTCCAGCTACGCGGTGACGATGTCACTGCGATCGGTTCGGACCAGGATGATCTTTTCGTCCTGTCATCCGGTGGAAGTGGGGATATTCAGGGCAATGGCAATAGCGATGAAGGCGACAAGCTCGAGGTTCAAGCCGATGTCGATATGACTCTTGACGATGATGGACTGACCTTCGGAGCGGCGGGAACGTCTGCCTATACGTTCAGTGATGACATCGAAATGGCCGCCCTGAACGGCGGCGATAGCGCCAACACCCTTGATGCCAGCGGTTTCTCCGGCGACGTGCGTCTTGAAGGCCGTGGCGGTGACGATACGTTGTTCGGCGGCAGTGGCAACGACCTGCTTGATGGCGGTGCTGGCAACGACACGCTGGAAAGCAATGGCGGTGATGACGTGCTGTTCGGCAATGGTGGCGATAATACACTCACCGGTGGCGGCGGTGATGATACCGTTATGGGCATCACCGATGGCTGGATGGACCTCAACGACGGCGCACTCATCCACACCGATCAGCTCGAAGAGCAGACCCTGAGCTGGGATGGTGAGAGTGGCGAGACCGTCGCGTTCCATTTCGATGGCGGTGTCAGTGAGATCACCCTGGTGGCCAATGCTGAGGCATTGGAGATCCAACGTGCCATCGAAAGCATCGACGGCATCGGTGGCGGTAACGTCCAGGTCGCCCGTGAGTTTGCGAAAGACGACAGCGGTGATGTCGAGGAAGTGAGTTGGACGGTACGGTTCGTCGGCAAGTTCGCTGAAGAAGACGCGGACACCGTTCCGGATATCGCCTTGTTGGGCGTCGCGGCCGCCGGCACGTCAGTCGGAAGCGACTCGGTCGTGAAAGCGAACCGGGACCAGAAGCGTCGCATCGGTACGGATACTCTCAACGACACCTTCAGCGATGCCGTTCTGCAGGCCGATGGCGGCGACACCACGCTCGATGCCAGCGATTACCAGGGCAGTGTTTATCTCGAAGGCAGCAGCGGCAATGATACTCTGATCGGCGGCCAGGGCGAGACCGAATTCAATGCCGTAGCCGGAGACAATACCCTGATCGCCGGCGCTGGCGAGAATACGATCACAGGCGGCGCCGGGGAAGACCATCTGCGCCTTGACCTGGCGGATGAGATCACCGGCGTCACTCTGGATGGCGAGTCGTTCACGCTGACCGATGCGGATGGCGATACCGATTCGACCTACAAAGCCATCGATAGCCTTGCCGTCATGGTGGATGAGAGCCATGGTGGAGATGTCGAGGTCGATGCAGGCGGCTATAACGGTGTGGATGCCACCACGGCGCTGGCTGACCTGATGTCGACGGAAGACTTCGAGACGGTGTTCTCGGCCGAAGACGATGGCCAGACGATCGACGAGGATAGCGGTGAGATTCAGGGGGCGCTGTCACTGGATATCACCCTCGCCACTGGAGACACCAAGACGGTCGCATTGGACAGCGCAAGGACATTGGGTGGCCTGGTCGACATCTTCGATGCCATCGAGGACATCGAATCACGCGTCGATCGCGCCGACGGCCGCTGGGTCGTCGAGGATATGTCCGGCGGTGCTGGTGCCCTGAGTGTCCATGTCCCCTCTGGCTCGGCAATGGAGACACTCACCGAGGCGCTTGGCATGTCGCTGAGTGGCTCGACATGGCAGAGCGAGACCTTTCAGGCCGGCGGCGTCGATATGCAGATGCTGGGCAGTGGTACTTACACCCTGACCGGCAGCGATGGCCACGACCGCTTCGAGCTTGGTACAGCCGCCGAGCACGATATCAGCGCAGGAGACGGCAACGACACTCTGGTCGTGACCCACGCCGGTGATATGACGCTGGGCAATGGCGAGCTGGCATTCGATCCTGATGGCGGCAATCAGATCGCCAGCTATAGCGGTATCGAGATCGCGGAATTGACGGTCAGTGACGGTGCCGGTGAGGCCACATTGGACGCCGGCGATTTCGATGGCGACTCGTTGCGCCTGACAACGTCGTCACAAGGCGAGTTGATTGGTTCCAGTGTGGCCGTGACGGATTTTGATATCGACGTCCAGGGTCTGTCTGCTAACGCTATCGACGTCACGGTCAACAATGACCAGAGCCGGGTGACGGCGATGACGACGCCGGCAAGTGGTAATACAGCGGTCACGGACCTCTCGGCGTTCGATGCCGTCTCGCTATCCGGCCAGGATGCCGAACTCATCTATGCCTGGTCGGACGATGTGACACTGGAAATCACGGATACCGATCTTGATGAAGACGTCACGTTACAGGCCGCCGGGACGCTGACTCTGGAAGGTGCCGAGCTGAGAGGTGATGGCAGTGAGATCGCCATCACGCTTGATGCCTATCGCATCGATGTGATGGATACCGTGATCGATACCGGCGGTGGCGATTTCGTCGCCAAGGCAAGCTGGATCAACATCGATGAAGGGGCCGTTATCGATGCCGGTGACGGCGATCTCGCCATTCACGCCCAACCGACGGGCTTCCTCAATGGTACGCCGTCGAACGGCTTCGTCGATGTCGGTGTATTCGACCTGTCGGTCACTATCGGCGATGCCGAACTTTCGGGCTACGACATCACCATCGATGCACGGGTCGTCGACCCGGATCGCTCGCTCTACAACGTCGATACCGGTAATGCCATCATCGATGGAGCCGCTAACAAATCACTCGCCTTTGTCGAGGGACTCTCCCTGTTCGGCAGTATCTCCACATTGATTGCCGATACCACCATCGATATCGGTAGTGACGCGAGCCTGCATGCCCAGCACAACATCGATATCGATGGGGAAATCGAACTGGCGTCGAGTGTACGCCCGACCCAGGCATGGGGTGTCGGTGTCTCGGTCAGTACCCTTGTCGCTCGCTCCAATATCGATGTCAGCGGTGAGTTGATTGCCGATGGCGAGGCACAAGGCGACGACCCTGACGGCGGCAATGTCACCATTCACTCCCGTGTCGATACGACTCAATCCGTGACGGCGGTACCTGAGGGTGTGAAAGGTTTTGCCGGCTCAGCCGCGGTCAGTGTGCTGGTGACCGAATCGCGGGCCATGGTCTGGGATGATGCAGTCATTGAGGCGGCGGGCGATGTCGTTGTCGATGCCACGACGGTCGATCGCAACAGCACCTCGGCTACGTCCGGTGCCAGCAAGGGTAAAGTCGGCATTGCCGTTGCCCTCAATGTCGAAACCGGCACTACGGAAGCGCAACTGGCCGGTCAGGTCGACGCAGGGGGCGATATCACCGTCGAAGCCGAGACGAAAAAGCAGGCGATTTCCGGGGCGTATTTCTCCTATATCCCCTCCTCATCCAATGGCGTTTCGGCAGTGGCTGGCACGGCCCCAAGCAATCCCACCAGCGTGGTCGGCGGGCTGTCCAAGAGCAGTAAAGACCTGGCTAAATCGCCCATGGTGCTGGTAATGGACCCGCTCAAGGATAAGCTCAGTACCTGGGCCAGTAGCCTTGGCGACAAGCTAAAGGTCGATCAACTCAAGGAGAAGTTTTCCAGCGGCGATGGGGAGGCATTCGATATCGCTGCTGCGGTGGCCGTATCAGTCGATATCAACGACGCCGACGCACGCTTGGGTGCGACCGTGGACCGTGACGGTAATACGCTCGACGATAGCGTTCGCCACGATATGTCGGTGGGTGGCGATGTTACCGTCAATGCGTTGAGTCATCACCGCCCCAGTGTCAGCGCCTCGGGGTCGGCCGCCGAGGACTCGTCTGCCGGTAAACGTACCGAAGGTAATCCGCTTAAGAACAAGCTCAAATCCGAGTTGCTCGAGGGCAAGAACTCCAAGGCATCGGCCAGCGGAGATACGCGTTCCAATCAGCAGTCGGCGAACGACAGCCAGAGCGAGGGTGACGAGCAGGCGAAGGTGGCGGTATCCGGGGCGGTCAGCGTCGGCTATCTCGATAACAGCGCCAATGCCGATGTCATGGGCAATGTCGACCTCGATGCCGATGGCGCCATTGCGGTGGATGCCCAGAGTCTCAACGAAGTCGACCTCGACAGTGTCTTCGGTGCCAACCTCTATAACGAGATTCGGGGTTTCTTCGACGACCCCGAAGACAACGTCGATCACGTCAGCACCGATGGTGGCGATGATGGTTTCACCATGCTCGAAAACGGTGACACCGTTCTGGTCGACAAGGATCATGCCGCCGGTGGCGAAGCTGGCAATGTCTACGAATATACCGGTGATGAGGCGACCGAAATCGCCCTGAGTGAGGTGGACTACAGTTCCGGCGACTGGAGCAAGCTGGGCACCCCGCTGGAACAGAGGATTCCCGATCTGATCTCGACCATCTCAGGCTATTTCAGCGCCAATCTGGGGCTGACCGGGAGCTTCGATAGCTGGACGCAGGCCACGGCCTCGGGTGAGAAACTGGCGATCGCCGGTGCGGCCAACGTCTTCGTACTCAATCAGGACAGCGATGCCCGCATTCACGAGGGCGCCACCCTCAATCTCGATGGGCAGAGCTCGGTGGATGATGTCACACCACAGGATGGCCAGGATGTCTCCGTGACGGCGAATAACGCCAACGACATCTTTACGCTCGTCGGTAATCTGCAGGTGCCGGGACTCGGCGGTGCCGGCGAGTTCAGCGCCAAGTGGCTGGACGCGATCGCTCAGGAACCGGGGCTGGGAAGCGAGTCTGCGGGCAGCGCCATCGGCGCCGCTCTGACCGCCAATGTCCTGGGCAGTGAGGCGACGGCGGCAATCGAATCAGGGGTCGAACTGGTCGCCGATAGTCTCGATGTCACTGCCGATAACGCCAGCTTGTTGCTCGGTGTCGGGGCGTCCGGTGGTCAAGCCGGGAAAGTCGGCTTCAATGCCTCGGCGGTGGCCAACGTCGTCCAGAACGAGACGCAGGCCACTATTGGTGACAATGTCTCCATGAACATCGGCGATGGCAGCGTCGGCGATGACGGTGACAATCCTGCCTTGCGCGTCAGCGCCAATGACGACAGTTATCTGATCAACCTGGTCGGTGGGATCGCCAAGGGCGATTCGGTCGGCATCGGTGCCTCGGTGGGGGTGACGGTCCTGGAGCGTGACACGCATGCATTAATTGGCGATCCCGAAGATAGTGATTTCCCACTGGGTTCCATTCTGGTCGGTGGTGATGTCGAGGTCGGTGCCGACAACAGTGGCGTGGTCATCGATCTGGCTATCGCCGGGGCAGGTGCCGGTGGCAAGTCGACCCAATCGTCTTCCGGTGGCTCCGGTGGCGGTAGCGGGGACAACCCCGGCAAATGGCCCAACAACCAGGCCAATTACGATAATGTCATCGCCGAGCTCCAGGGCAAGCTGGGTCAGAGCAGTGGCGGCGGCTCGGGCGGTCAGAGCAACAGCGGTGTCGGCCTGGCCGGCTCGGCCATAGTTCACGTTGGTGACGACAATACGTCGGCCACCATACGCAGCCTCGAAACACTCGATGTTGACGGCGATGTGTCGGTCGCGGCCAACGACGATACCCACCTCGGCCTGCTCGCGGGAGGTGGTGCGCTCTCGATGGGAAGCGGCAGTTCAAGTGTCGCCGTAGCCGGGGCAGCCACCATTGCTGTGCAGCAGGGCAGTACCGAGGCCATCGTCGATAATGTAGCGACTCTGGACAGCCACGCTCTTGCCATTGATGCCGAGCGGGCCGGCTGGAGCGTGGTCTCAGCCGCGGCCGTGGCGGTCTCCACCAGCCAGAAGGGTTTCGGTGTTTCCGGCTCGGCCAGCGCGCTGGTGTCGATGCGCAGTGTCAATGCGCGCCTGCTGACCATCGATGAAGGCGACCTGGGCGATGTCAGTATCAATGCGCGCGATGCCGCCAATAGCATTCTGGTGGCCGGCGCGGTTTCCGTCGCCGGTCAAGGAGGTGTCGGCGGCTCGGCGACGGTTTCCTACATCGCCCATGATGTTAAAGCCAGTGCCGAGTCGCTCGGTAGCGATTGGGATGATAACGCCAGTGCCGACCTGACCGCCGATTCACTGCAGGTTGTTGCCGACAGTGATTCGCTGGTGGTCTCGCTGGCGGGTTCCGTTGGTGTGGCCTATGGCGGCAAGGGAGCCGGGCTGGCCGGCACCATTGGCGTCAATATCGTCGCCAACGTGACCGAAGCGCGGGTCGAAGATACCTATCTGGCATTGAACGACGGGGATGTCTCGGTGGCGGCAAACGATCGGGCCAGCATCTGGGCACTGTCCGGTGCCGTCGGTGTCGGCGGTACGGCGGGTTTTGGTGCCGGTATTGCGGTCAACGCCATCGGCCTGCCCGGTGTCTCGGACAGGGATCATCGCACGGAAGCCTTGCTGCAGGACAGTCGCCTGGCTGAGGCTAGTGATGTCACGGTGTCCGCGACCAGTACCGGCCTGATCCGGACGCTGGCCATTGGCATTGGCGCCAGTCAGAAAGTCGCCGGTGCGGGCAGTGTAGCGGCGAACATGATCGACAAGGAACTGAAAGCCCATAGCATTGACACTGACCTGGAGGCTATTTCCGGAAACGTCGGCGTCATTGCCAATGACAATACCCAACTGATTTCTATCGCCGGTGCAGTGTCCGGCTCGGGCAAGGTGGCTGTCGCCGGTAGTGTGGGCGTCAATTTTGTCACCAACAATCAGGTGGCGCGTATCGATGGAGGCACCATTGATGCCGAGGGCGATGTCCTGGTCGACGCCGCCGCCGATACCCTGCTGGTCTCCGTCGCCTTCGGTGGTGCCGGCGCCGGGACGGCCGGTTTTGCCGGGGCGATCACGGTCAACACCATCGCCGGCCAGACCCTGGCGGACGTCAAAGGTGGTGCCGACATTTATGGCGACGATATTACCGTCCAGGCCATGGACAACAACCGGGTGGTCGTGGTGGCACTGGGCGCTGCCGGTGGTGGCACCGTCGCCGGTGGTGTCTCGGCCAGTACCACCCAACTGGACAATGCCATTCTGTCACACGTCAACGACGCCGAGCTGAATGCCGACAACGACATCAGCGTCCTGGCCGGCCTGGCCGATGAGGATGAACGTGGTGAGTTCGACTTGGCCAGCGTGGGTATCGATGTTGATCTGGGCACATACGGCACCAGTGACGGTAGCGATGACGAAGATCCTGATGAGGGCGAGGCAGGACTGGCCAAGCGGGATACCGATGATATCGACATGTCGGCGGGCGTCATCAACATCAGTTTCGCCGGTGCCGGTGGTGGCACCGCGGCCGGTGCGGGAGCCGTGGGGCTCAACTGGTTGCGCAACTCGGTCCGTGCCGAGGTCTCCGGGGGCAGCCTGCTCGACGCCGGAAATGATATCGGCGTGGTGGCCAACGACAAGTCGACACTGCTCAACTTTGCATTTGGCATCGCCGGAGCGGGCACGGTCGCCGGTGGTGCCGCTATCTCCTTCAACTACATCGGCGGCGATCCCAGTAATCCTTCACGCAGCCTGCAGTCCGAGGAGGAGGGGGCAGACTCCTCTCAAGACCTGTTCATGGTCGACACCGAGGAGGAGGACCAGGTCGATTTCACCATCGGGGAAGTCGCCGCGGTGGTCGATGGATCAACGCTTGATGCCGGTAATGACGTATACGTCGATGCCCAGGCCGAGAGCATGCTGATGAATTTCACGGCCGGCGGTGCCGGTGCCGGCACCGTGGCGATGTCCGGCTCGATCGGGATCAATTTCATCAAGCATCAGGTCAATGCCGAGCTCAGCAACGGCGCCGATGTCGAAGGTGACAGCATTATCGTGACAGCCGGCCTGGCGCCCATCTCCGTCAATGTGGCCGGTGCGGCCAGTGGGGCCGGTACCGTCGGTCTGGCTGGTGCGTCGGCGACCACGGATTACAATTCGACGGTCCAAGCGCAGATTCTGGGCGGTGACACCACGCTGACCGCTCTGGATGGCGACATTATCGTTGATGCCCTGCTGCGACGCGTGACCGAGGGCACGTATGAAGGGCTCGACCCGGACAATACATCTCAAGCCGATGTCGACGAAACCGACGAAGACGCGGACGTCCCCGAGGACGATGAGGGCGCCGACAAGACGCCGGGGGATGCGCTCGACAACGACGATATCGATACAAGCGATGCACCGGACTTGCCCTCACCCACCGAGGCGGGTGACCAGATCTTCACGGCGGCTATCAGCGGTGCCGGCTCGGGCACTGTCTCGGTGGCTGGTGCCCTGTCATTGAACTGGATGCGCAGCACGGCCGAAGCCGTGGTCAAGGGGGCCGAACTCGAAGCCAGGAAGGGCGATGTGCAGATAGGCGCCGAGGACAATCTGGGCATGAATGCCTTCACCGTGGCGGCCGGTGCCTCGGGTGCAGTGTCGGCCGCCGGTTACATGTCCTACAACTACATTGGCGGCAACCCCGGCAGCAGTGGCCCGGATGCCTCCAACCGGGTCAGTGCCCGTGTCGAGGACAACGCCAGCATCATTGCCGAGACCATCGGCGTGAATGCCGATTCCGATTCGGCGATCAGTGCCTATACGGTCGGGGCGTCAGTGTCCACCTTTGCTAGCGTCGTCGGTTCGACATCGCTCAACTTCACCCGCAAGGATGTGGATGCGAAGGTCAGCGATTCCTTCCTCAAGGCCACCAACGGCGATATCGACATTCATGCCGAGGATACCAGTTCGATCATTTCCGCCTCCGCGCAACTGTCGATTGCCGTCAAGGGCGGCAGCGTGGGTGTGACGGTGGCGCTGAACGATATTGCCAATTCCATCGAGGCAAGCTCGACCGGCTCCCAACTGATCGCGGAAAACGGCAGTGTCATCATTGATGCCGACTCATCGTCGATCAACCTGAACGTTGTCGCCGGTGCCAGCTATGGCACCTTCTTCAGTGGCGCTGGCAATTCCGGTACGGCACTGATCAAGAATGACGTCAAGGCGTTCGCCGAGGGACGACACGACTTCGCCGACGGCTCAAGTGCGGCAGCGTCCCAGGAAGAAAATGCCGGAGATATTCAGGCTGATGGCCATGTCATCATTCATGCCGACAGCAGTGACCGCAATATCGTCGTGACCGGCACGGTGTCGGCCGGGCTTGTGTCTGCCGGTGCTGCCGTCGGGGTTGACCTGATGGCAACCGAAACCAGCGCCTGGGTCGGCGATCACGATGGTGATGGCAGAGGTGGCGATATCCGCATCCATGCCGTCGGCAATGGTTCCCGTGACATCATCGAGGGTTGGGATGGTGACGAGTTCACGACGACAGCTGGCGCCGGTGTTGCTGTGCTGGCTACCAGTCGGGCACGTTTCACCAGTTACACCGCGGCCGTCGGCGGTGGCGGTGTCGGCCTGGCTGCCAACCTCACAACGGACGGGGTCAGTGGCAGCACCCGTGCGACCATCGGGGATGCCCGTATCAGTAGCGATCAAGATGTCATCCTGCGGGCATTGCACGTGGGCGAGGGGAACAGCGGTGGCGGATCGGCTGCAGTCGGTGCACTGGCGGCTGTTGCATCGGTCGATACGTCGCTCTTGTCTCATACCACGGCGGCAACTGTGCTGGGTAGTGGTGATGAGGACGACCCGGATATCGATGCCGAGAGAGATCTGCATGTCGAGGCCGAAAGCCATGTGACCATGCAGACGACCGTCGTCGGTGTCAGTGTCGGTCAGGCCGCTCTGGCGGGCTCGGCCAGTGCTGTCGATGTGGGCCTGACGACACAGACCCTTATCGAATCGGCGTATATCGAAGCGAATGATATTGATATTCAAGCAGCCAATACGACGGATCTGCGCTTCATCATCGGCACGGGTACCGCCGGTGGCATTGCCGCCGGGGCGTCCTTGGCGGTCGGGTTGCTCAATCCGGTAACAACCACGGATGTGCTGGGCAGCGACCTGGTGGCCGCCGGTGACATCGCCATCGATGCCGATCAGCATACGATCACCCGAATCACGGCGGCGACCGGATCTGTGGGGGGAAGTGCGCTGGCCGGTACCGTGTCCGTCATGACCTCCAGTGCCGAGGCAACCACCTATGTGGGCGATCTGGTGGATGACAACGAGAATGTACTCGGGAATAGCCACCTCGATGCGGGGGGCGATGTCAGTGTGACGGCTATTACGCGGACCGAGATGAATCCCTGGGATAATCCAGCCGAGAACTTCATCGGCTCCGTGGCGGTTGGAGTGGCCGGTGCCGGGGCGTCGGTGGATGTCATGGTGCTGCGTGAAACGTCTCACGCCACCGTCGGCGACAACACCACGGTGGAGGCAGACGACGATATCACCGTGGAAGCGGATCTCGAGCGCGATATCACGTCCCATGTCATGACTTTTGCGCTTGCGGCGGGAATGGCTTTCAGTGGTTCGGTCTCAGTGGTCAGTCTTGGTCAGGGGCTCAGGGACAGCAGCAAGGAAGAGTTCCAGGACGTCGGTGAGCTTATGGGCGGCACCTTTGGTAATGCCAGTGATTATGAGTCGTCCAACGACGTAGACCCCGACCAGGCGGAAGAAGGTGAGGAAGAGATCGACCATCCGAATGCCGGCACTCAGGAATCCCGTGACGGTTCCAATGCTGCCTTGAGTGACATGGAAGTGGCACCCTCCGTACCGGGTGCCGGTGATGGCGAGGACGGCCAGGCGATCGGTGATGTCGCCGCGACCGTCGGACGCGATGTCACGCTTGAGGCTGAGGGTGATATCGACATTGATGCCGACGATACTCTCGAGACCGGCATTATCACCGGTGCCGGTGCAGGCGGATATGGCGTGGCAGCCGTGGGGCTGTCGGTTTCCGTGCTCGACAATACCACGGCCGTCTCTGCAACGGTGGGTAGTGGTTCCGATCTTGACGGTGATGCCGTTTCGGTCGCCAGTGACTTCACTGGTAGTGTCGACCAGGGCGCCTACGGCGGTACTGCCAGTGCCGGCATCAGTGCCGCCGGACAGAACGCGACGCTATTCGACGATACCCGCCAGCTCGCCTATCTGGAGAGCGGTGTTATCGTCTCCGAAGCGGACAGTCTGTCTGTCGAAGCCCATGCCGGCCGCCATTACAACCTCGAGGTGGCTGGCGGGGCCATCGGCTCCATCGCCGCCGGGGTGTCGGTCGCCATCGCCGAGGTAACGGGTGGCACCGAGGCCTATATTGGCGAAGGCGCGACCATCGGCGATATTGAGGATGAGGGAGAGATCGGTACGCCTGGTGAGCTTACCTCCATCATAGAGGAGGTGACCGTCTCGTCGACGTCCAATGACACGATTGATGTCAATGCGGTTGCCGTGGGTGCCGGCGTGGCCGCTGGTGCCGGCGTCGATATGGAGGTCTCGTTGACCAACGATGTCATCGCGTATCTGGGAGCCGGCTCCGATGTGCTGGCCGGCTCGGTCAGTATCACCGCGGAGCAGACACCGGCAATCACGTCCGACGTCCTCGGCGTCAGCGCCGGAGGAGCCGCAGTCGGTGCCTCCACCTCCTATGTCACGCTCGGCGGCAATATTCAGGCGTGGCTGGGTACCTACAAAGAGAATGCCAATGGTCTTGATCTGACTGCTGAATCGCTGGATGTTCAGGCGGCTTTGTTGCGCCCAGAGACCCCGGACGATGGTGACGGGGATACCGTCAACGCCACGGCGACGGGGGTCAGTGGTGCGGCGGTCGGCGTGGATGCCTCGGTACTCGAATTCTCGGATACGACCGAGGCCATTGCGGGCATCGGCGGATCGGCGTCGGTCACCCTGATGGCGCTTCCCGCCTATCAGCAGCAGCGCCTGCAGACGATGCGCGAGCAGGCGAGCGACGACACCTTCGACGGCGACCTGTGGGATGGCTGGGACGTCCCCGACGATCCGGCCGATTCACTCACGCTCGATGACCTGCCACCACAAAGCATCCACCTGGATGTCGAGGCACGCCAGGAAAGCCGTCTGATCGGCAATATGGAAAGTTATGCCGGTGGCGGCGTTGCGGTCGGCATGTCGCTGGCCAGCCTCGACCAGCGGACGACCACCGAAGCTCGGCTCGATCAACAGGCCGACCTGGAAATCTTCGGCGCCGCCGCCCCCGACGATGATACCAACCCGGTTGCCATCGTCTCGTTGACCGAACAGGTCACACGCCTGGATACCCAGGCCATCGCCGGCGGACTCGGGGCCGGTGCCGGGGTCGAAGTGGACCTCACGGCCGATTCCACGGTACTCACGGCGGTGGGGGACGACGCCGACATCGGGGTGTTCGATAGCGACGCCACCCTGACCCTGAGCGCGACGCAGACGCTCGATGTGGACGGCACCATGCGGGCGGTCGCCGGCGGCGTGATTTCGGGTGCCGGTGCCAACGGCGATTACCTGATGTCACCCGATACACGAGTGACGATCGGTCAGGGGGCCTCATTGGACGCCGGCGCCATCAGCGCCAAGGCCACTTCCGAAGTCTACAAGCGTGCCGTGGCCGATGCCGGTGACTACAACAGCGACGGTGAAGTGTACGGGCTGGCCGCAGGCGGCGGTGCCGGTGTCCTCATGACACTGGAGATAGACACCTTCGTCGAGGTCGATGACAACGCCAGCTTGATAGCGCGCGGCAACGGTGACGACATAGCCGGTAGCGGCGATATCAACCTGCGCGCGTTCAACGACATCGATGTACGTGACCAGGGCAGCCTGATTGCGGGCGGTTTGCTCAGTGGCGGCGGCATGAATACCGAAATCGATGCCGATCATGTCGCCACCGGCGTGCTGCTGGGAGACGGCAGTCAGGTGACGGCGCAGCACGATCTATACCTGGCTGCCAATACGCAGGCCAATCTGGCCGCGGTCATCTACATCGATTCTTATGCCGGGGTGTCGGTGAGCGTCGGCATCGCCGACGTGACGCTCACGCCGGTCAACGAGGTGTCACTGAATGGCGCCGATGTCACGGCACTCGGCGCGGCCTGGCTGATGGCGGGGCGTAACAGTGAGTATGTCAGCGACGAATACCGTGTCGTGTCGTCGGTGGATACTTTCTCGGCGAGTGCCTTGCCGATCGATGTGGTGGAAGCGACCGCGACACTGCAGCGTGACAACCAACTGACGGTCGATGCCGATTCGCAAGTCCTGACCCGTGGGGATATCAACCTGCTGGCCGAGGACTACGACGGCGCCGCGATGCTGGCGCGTGCCAAGGCCGTCAACTGGATCAATGCCGCCGCCGGGGCACTGGATGCGGCGCTGGGCGGTGGCGGCACCGAAAACACCGGCGGGACCGCGATTGCCGAATCCACCGGTAGCGTCACGATCGACGGCCGCCTGGAAACCGGGATCGACCGCAATCAGCGGCTGGTGATCGACCTGGCCGAGGGTGTTTCGCTCGGCGACATCGACGAGGGCGAGATGGCGCTCGACGAGTTGTTCACCAGCCTGGACGGCTTTTCTGACATCGGTTATAGCCTGCGCATCGGGGGCGTCGAAACGGAGCTGTTCGAATCACTTCAGAAGGCGCGCCAACGACTCGATGACTACCGGTCGGTCGGCTCCGATCGTGTGATCGATGAGTTCCGCGCCGAGGTCGAACGGCTGGAGCAGAAACTGATCGATCAGGGGCTCGCCGAAGAGGTCGACGGGGAAACCGTACTGCTCAACCCGGACATCGTCGAAATCGTGCTCGACGATATCGACGCCACCGCGGGACGTATCGACGTGCGCGCCGATCATCTGGTCGGTGACGGTGATTTCGTGTCACCCAAGGGCTCCAATGTCACCGTGGTCAACAAGACGCCGGCCTGGATCGTGGCCAATGACATCACCATCCCCGAAACCCTGGGGGGGCTCTACTTCAACGGCGTGGAGATGGCGGATGACGCCGATATCGCCGATACCAACCTGAATGCTCCGGCGGGGCAGTCCGCTGATTTCGGCTATTCCGCCGATCCGGATGCCAATCCGACACCGACGGTGATGATCGTCAACACTTATGCCAATGTGCCCTCCGGCGATGAAATGGCGTCGATCCGAGAGGCGCTGGACGTCGACGAGGACTTCTCGCTGGTCATCGATGAGTTCGACCGCGATGCCGTCATGCCCAGCGTGAAGGTGCGCGGCGATATCTATGCACCGCTGGCCGACGCCACGATACTGGCCGGGAAGGATTTCGACCTCAGCAGCGATGCCGAGGACTTGATCAACGGTGACGGTGCCTCGCTGGTTGTCGGCAGCTTGACGTTGACGGCCGAGGAGACCATCAACATCGGTGGGGTCAGCCGGTACTCACTGGGCGAGCTGCCCTACAAGACCATGAAGGCCTTCACCGAAGGCTGGACCGCTAGCGCCGCGCCGGGCCAGATCGATACCTCCGGCATGCCGGACTGGCTCGCCGACTTCTTCGAGGATCTCAACGAGCAGCGTGAGGACGAGGATCGTACCGATGACATGATCGAGGCGTTGAACGACATGTCGCGCGGCGATCCGACCATTGCGCGTACGGTCAATATCGAAGCCGATCTGATCAATCTCAATGGCCGCATCGAGAGTGGTGTCGACGAGATCGACGTGACGATCGACGAATCGGACGCCGATATCATTCGCCGCAAGCTGGCGCGTGGAGAAACCAGTGCCTTCCGCCTGACGGAGGCCTCCAGCCGCAGCGGGCAATCGATCGACATCGGCTTCAACCCCGAAACCATGCAGATCGAATTGACCGATGCCATGGTCGGCGGTGGCAACGTCACGATCGACGGCCGTCTGATCAATACCGGCACCGGTGAGATCGACGTCATGGCGGGCTATGGCGACATCAACGTCGATAACCAGACCGGCTATGCGATTTCTCTGGCCGACCTGAATGTCGAGAATCCCGGTGACGGCAGTCTGACCATGATCGACCGCAACCGGGAAACCGAGGAGGTGATCAGCGAGTTGACCGTTGCCCAGCAGGACGACGGTCGTTTCCTGGTGACGGAGACCGGCGAGGATGACCGGACCCTCACACGGCAGGAACTGCTCGCTGAAGAGGATCTGACCTTCACGCCCAAGGACAACACCCGTTACGCCTTCGAGGTGCTGCAGACCGAAGAAACCGAGAAGACTTATACCCTGACCACGTCGGAGTGGGCGGGTCTCGATGCGCTGGCGTCCGATCCACCCGACGACTACGACTCGAGCGTGGAGACCCTGTCCAAGCAGTTGCTGCCCGAGGGCGAGGGCGACAAGGGCTACATCTATCAGGGCGATGGCGACCAGAACGACTATCAATACAGCAACGAGACCACGAACGAGGACAACTATCCCAGTTCCGGGGGCGATGGTGTGCGCTACGTCGGTGACGAAGACAGCGACGATGCCATCAGGCTCAGTGACGACACTTACGTGGATGAGGGCTACTACTCCACCGCCGGACTGGAGGAGGTCGACTCGACCTGGTACGGCAAGAAGACGTATGAGCTCGAACTGACCAATCGCACCATCGAGTCGACCCGCCATACGCACGACATCGCGGCCGACAAGGAGGTCGCGATCGATTTCTTCGGCCGTGAGCAGGGCAGCATCAATGTCGACTCGGTCGGCGATATCGTGCTCGACGGTGATGTTGCCGCCGGCGAGAACGGCAGCGTATCGCTGGAGAGCAGCGAGGGCCGCATCGTCAATGGCAGTGACGAGACACCGTCGGTCAGCGGCGGCGATATCGACCTCGACGCGGCGGAAGGCATCGGCGAAGTGCCGACCGACGAAGCTTCTCCCGTTGTGGTCGAACTCGTCGGGGGTGACGGCCAACCGTCAGGCGCACTGAATGCGTCCAGTGCCCATGGCGATATCCTGTTGCACAGCAATGAGTCACTGCGGATGGATCGTATCACTGCCGAGTCCGGTGATGTGGAACTCTCCACCCGAACGTCACTCATTGCCGCGGGCGACGCGTCTCTGATTGCGGGCCAGATGATTACGCTGGAAGCTGGCGGCGACATCGGCAGTAGCGATAACCAGGTTCGCATCGACACCAGCTTCCGCAGCGACAGCGCCACGGCTCTCCAGCGTGCCAATGACGTGCTGATCATCGACAACGGCGATGGCGGCGGCAATGTCTTTATCGAAGAGACATCCGGCGACCTGCGTGTCGATTCGATCCAGACCGCCGGCGATGTCACGGTTCATGTCAACCAGGGCGATCTGCTGGACGTCAATGCCGAGGCCGAGCGCGATGAACGTACTTACGAAGAGCTCAAGAACGGTGTCTGGGCGGCACTTTCACTGACCGACGACAGCCGTCAGGACGACGCCATTGAGAATCTGGAAAATCGTCGCACTGGGGAATACCAGAACTACTGGCAGGAGCGGCTTGGTCTCTCCGACGACCAGTTGGGCGAGCTCGACCATGGTGAGAGTTATCGACTGCGTAATGTCGGTGACTATTCCGTACTCGTCGTGGTGGATGAGGACGACGATCCGGTTCGCGCCGTCGATCTGACGCCAGAGGGAGACGAGGGCTCCGAACATCGCCTCTATACCAGCGAGACTGATTACGAGACGCTCACACGCGACGATCTCGAAAATGTCGATTCGCTGGATCTCGAAGGCGTCGATGAAACACTTGCCAAGGTGCTGTCCAGCCTCTCTGAGGACGGAGGTTATGTCATCAAGGGCTCTGCACTGGCAATGGCCGGAGCGACCGATGTCACCTACCGTCGCTGGGTTGCCTACGATCCCGATGCCGACATCCGCTTCAGTGAGGACAAGCGCCAAGGCATGCTCGATCAAGGCGCCAGCGAGGAAGAGATCGAAACGATCGAGACGACGCGTACCGAACGGTTCCATGATCTCCATGAGAATTATAGTGGGGAAACCGACGTTTACCGTCTGGACCACACCGTTGACGTCAGTGAAGCCGAGAAAGAAGAGCTGCGCTCCAACATCAAGGTCTGGACCGAAACGCAACTCCTCAGCCTTGTCAGTGAAGGGCTGCTCAAGGAAACCACCGATACCCAGGTGGATATCGAGGAACCGAATATCAATGCCGGTGGCTCGATCTCTATCGTCACGAACGCCGGCAGTGTCGGCTCCGTGGATGACTACGAAACGATCTCGCTGGTCGGCGAGGAGGGCGATGCGTTCAGTTCGCTCACCGATGACGAACGCGTACTGCTGTCCGCCGCCGAACGCAATGACATCACCTACATTCGCGATGGTCTCATTTCGGGGCTGGAAGTCGACTTCGCGGTCGATACCTCGGGCGAGCGAAATCAATTGACAGCCACCTTCACCGACGGCGGCAACTGGACGAATTATGATCTGTCGGTGGGCGACGAGCTGTATCTGAATGGCGAGGAAACGGTCAACTACACTGAAAACGGCCAATACCTCACCGTCGAGAGCCTCTCCTCTGGAGAGCTGGTCATGTCCACACGTGCTGATGTCCAGTCCGAGACGGGGCAGACCATCGAACTTGGTCAGGTGCTGCTGGATCCGCTGTCCGCCGGTGACGATGTCAATCTCAGCCATATCGTCATCGATCAGCGGGAGGACGTGAACGTCGAACAGCGCGATATCAATGCCGGAATCAGCGTCGATAGCGCCGGCGCGCTTTATCTGGGATCGGAAAATGACCTGGCGCTGAGCCATATCTCGGCGGCGGACGATCTGCGCATCAAGGTCGGCGGCAGTCTCATCAATGATGGTGCCGTCATCGAGGCGTCGGATGCCATCCTTGAGGCCGCGACGGGGCGCATCGGCTCCGCCGACACGCCGCTCGAGTTGCGTCTGGACGCCAATGGCCTGATCACGGCGCGTGCGCAAGAGGATATCTTCCTGGAAACCACGCAGGGCCGCGACATCAACATTGCGTCACTCTATTCCGAGCGTGGCGATGTCGTACTGGACGCCGATGGCGATATCCTGGACGGTCTGAACCACGATCTGCTCAAGGTGCTCGCCGATAACATCACGCTGACGGCAGAGGGACAGGTTGGTGATCTATCAGCGGGAGATTCGCTGGAGGTCGAAGCCAGAGAGCAGGTCAGCGCGGCAGCTGGTGGTGACATCGCTCTGGCATCACCCGATGCCGATCTACGGGTGGGACACATTGAGACCGATGACGATGTCCATCTGTCGGCGCTGCTGTCGATACTCAGCACCAATGCCGAGTCGGGGTCACTCGACACCAATGTCACTGCACACGACCTGACATTGGCGACCGTTGCTGGCGGGGTAGGCAGTGTCGACCAAGACCTGATTACTGACACTCTCGGTCGGGTGGATATCGAGAGCTTCGACTCGCTCTATCTGACCGACAAGAGTGATTCCTTGGGGCTTGGCATCGTATCGGCCGGCGGTGGAACCGCAAGTGGCAACAACCTGGCCTTCATCACGGCATTGGGGGCCATGCGAAATGCCCTGGATGCCGACGAAGAGTTCAATCTGCTTTCGGCCAATGTTCACCTGATCGCCCAGCACAATATTGGTGAGCGGGGTAACGTCATCACCTCGCGGATCGGCCAGTTGGAAGGAGCATCGACCGAGGGTAGTGTGTTCCTCGACAACACTGGCGAGATGCACGTCAGCGAAAGCGGTCTTACCGCCGGAGGTGAGATCGAGCTCACGACCAACAGCCCGCTGGTCGTCGACAGCGATATCAATGCCGACGGTACCGTCGTACTGACAGCCATGGAAAATCCTGATGACAGTAGTGACAACGGCGATACGGTCACCTTCACCGATGGTGTCAGCGTCTCAGCCGCCGATGATTTGATCATCGAAGCGGCCGACGGAGTGATCGTCGATGACCACGGCGTTTCTCTCGAGGCCGACCATGACATCCTCATGGAAATCGAGCTCGCCTCCTCGGTTGACGACGAGTCGAACCTGGATGATGCCATTGCCGAGAGCACGCTGCGCGGTACGCTGATGGCGGGTAACAATGTCATGATCGCGATGAGCGACAAGCGCCATGAGTTCGAGGTGCGCGACGGCACGCAAATCACCGCTGACGATATCCTCCTCGATGCCGGCGATGGCGACAATCAGTTGACGTTGGATGGCAGCTACGTTGCCGAGGAAGGAGACATCGAGCTGGTGACCGGTCAGGGCGAGGATACGCTGGCCGTCCAGAGCACGTTGTCCGCCAATCGCTCGATCACCGGCGAACTGGGCGATGGCGACGATGACGTTGATATTTCCGGCTCGCTCGACGCTGACGATATCACGTGGCAGATGGGCCGCGGTGCCGATGAGCTGGATATCAGTGGCGGCTTTGATGCCGAGGCGACCATCGATATCGGCCTGGGTACTGGCGATGACGTCCTTCTGGCGACAGGTACCCTTGATGCCGACATGATCGCGGTCGCGGGTAACGCGGGTGACGACACGCTGGTCTTCAAACCCACCGGCGATGATCGACTGCTCGGCGAAATGACCGTCGACGGCAATGCTGGCGAGGACCGTCTGGGTGTCGCCGAACTCAACGACCGCGACGAGCGACTCATGCTCGACGGCGGGAGCGACACGGATCGGGTGCGCATCGTGACCCGTGATCAGGACGGCAAGGGCGACAACGGCGATTATCGCATCACCGTCAGTGACAGTGGTGCCGTCAACGACGGCGTCGACGAGCTGATCATCGAAGGCCGTGGCCATGAGGGCGATAACGGCGGCGATCTGGCCGATCTGTTCCTTATCCGCCAGAACTTCATCGCGCGCATGGGCGGCAATGCCGAAGCCGGTGTCGAAGGGGAGAATGTCGAGCGTATCGACTACGACGACAGCCTCAACGGCCGGGTGCGCATCAACGGCTACGCCGGGGACGATGCCTTCATCGTCGATGACACCTCGACGCTGATGACGCTTGACGGCGGCGCCGGCAACGATCGCTTCCAGATCGGTCAGGTCTTCGCCGAGGATCCCAGCGACCCGGATGAACTCGTCGACGGCGTGTACGAGAACTCCGGCGTTCGCGAAGGCGACGAAATCGTGACCACCGAAACCACCCAGGGCTTCCTCAGCCCGGGGAACCGCGAGTCGATGGTCATCTATGGCGGCGACGGCCAGGACGAGTTCACGGTCTACAGCAACAAGGGCCTGTTGCGCATGGAGGGCGAGGCCGGCAATGACGACTTCGTGGTACGCGCCTTCCTTATCGAGGACGATATCGAAGTCCGTGGCGGTGGTGATGACGACCACATCGAATACAACATCAACGCCCCGGTGGATATCGATGGCGGCAGCGGCTACAACACCCTGACCGTATTGGGCACCGAGGCAGACGACAATTTTGTCGTGACCGAGGACGGTGTCTTCGGCGCTGGTCTCAATATTGGCTATGAAAGTATCCAGGAAGTCAAAGTCGATGCCCTGGAAGGCGACGACACCTTCTATGTGCTCTCCACGGCCTTCGACGTGACCACGGAACTGGTCGGTGGTCTGGGCAGTGACAGCTTCCGCCTCGGTGGCGATGTCACAGGCCGCGTGGTCGCTGCCGACGCCGAAGGGCGCAGCAGCTTGATTACCCACGGTGTCGACAGTGACGATGAGGACTACGACGACCTGTTGGCGGATGGCACGCCGGTCACGGTGGCCGACGGATCGAGCGGTTCTGTATCGATCGACCAGAAAGGCGGCACACGTTTGCTCGAAGGCGATGGGCCGGGAAGCTACCTGATCGATCTGGCGCTATCTGACGATATGAATATCGCCGATGGCGCCATGGTGAGCCTGACCGTCTCGGCGGCGCTGTCGTCGAGCCAGGATCGATCTCGGGCCAAGAATGGCAACGAGCCTGAGACGGTCAATATCGCCACCAGCGAGAACGGTGACTACCGCCGCGCCCAGACGATCGATTTTACCTTTGACGAGGTCAATGGCTGGACCAGTGAGCAGGAGATCTTCGTTCAGGCCCCGGAGGACGGTGTGGTCGAAGGCACCCGAGACGTGACTATCAGTCATATGACCAACGTCACCATGCCTGATGGCGAGAATATCCCAGAGCCACTGGCGGAACTCGAGGAGCAACCCATCGCCAATGCCATGATCACCGTCTATGACAGCGATCAGGGCGACCTCTTCATCAATCATGAGGGCGATAATCTCACCGTCATCGAAGGCGACAGCGAAACCGGACAGACCGACAGCTTCGAGCTCTCGCTCACCACGCCGCCGGAAGACGATGAAACGGTGACGGTGATGCTCGACTACGACGACGAGCAGTTCGAGGTCAGCCAGGAGACGCTGAACTTCGATGCCGATAACTGGGACGAGCTGCAGACTATCGAGGTCAGCGCCGTCAATGACGATGACCCGGAAAACCGCCTGGATGATCGCATCGGCTTCGATATCAGTTCGGACCGTGACGGTTCGGTCTATACCGACAGCGAACCAGGCAATGTACGTGTCAGCGCTTATGACAACGACAGTGCCGATGTGGTCGTCCAGGAAACCGGCGATCGCACCCAGGTTGGCGCCGACGGGGGCTTTGACGAATACACCTTGCGCTTGACCCAGGCGCCGGAGGATGACGTCACCATTGATCTCAACAGCGACGGCTTCAGCGACTTTGACCTGGAGGCCGATCGCATCGATTTGCGCAACGTGGCCGACGGCAACTGGGGTGTCAGCGTGCTTGATCCCGAGGAAGCGGGCGCCCGTCTGATTCTTGATGGTGATGAGAATTGGAATGACCTGGGCGTGAGAGTTGGCATGCAGCTGTCATTGGATGGTATCGATGGCCGGGTCAAGGTCAATCATCTCTCGGATGAAGGCAGCGAACTCCATCTGACGGCCGACCACGATAACCTTGATGGCGAGTCGCTGACCCTGACTGAGGTCGCTGTGCCGTCGGTCACCTTCACGGCCGAGAACTGGGCCGACCAAGTCAACGTCAAGGTGGCTTTCGATCCGGATTATGTCGCCGCCGAAGGCAGCGAGAATGACAAGGTCTTCTCGCCACAGCCCCATGTGCTGGACCGCATTCAGGGGCCACTGATGTTGGAAGGCGGCACCAGCGATACCGATCGTTCGCTTGAAGATGCCATCATGCTGCCCTACGAAGAGCCGGGTGAGCCGGACGAGGACCGGGTCGGCGTGGTCTCCGGCGATGTCGAGATGACCGATACCGACGACGTCATCCTCGCTGCCGATGCCAGTGTTGCAGACCTGCAAGGCGAAATGAGCGCTGAAAGAATCACCGGCCTGGGCATGGGCGAAGGCATCCTTGAGCAGGACGATGGCAAAGGCGGTACGGTCGAGACACCGCGCGGCGTCGAGTATCACAGTGTCGAAACGGTCGAAGTGCGGCTAGGCAGCGGCAACGACGAGATGAGCGTTGACGCCGATCCGATCGACTTTAACGGCGAGATCGTGCTGCAAGCCAGTGAAGACGGCGAAAGCAGTATTCTCGAACGTCAGGATGGCGGCACCTGGTATGAAGACGGCTTCCGAAGTGGCGATACGATCCGCATCGACGGTGAGCGTCATGTCATCCAGGACTTTACCCAGGAAGGCACGGGACTGCTGCTGGCGATGACGCTGGGTGAGCTTTCGCTGAGTGACGGTGAGGTCGGCATCATCCGCGAGATACCGTTGACCGCCATTCATGGTGGCGGCAATCGCATCGAGGATGGTGAGCGTGGTGGCGACACGATCACCGTTGAAGGCGGCTATGAGGCTCAGATGCCATTGGTCATCTTCGGTGATACGGCCCGCAATGGTGGCCCCTACCTCGCCGATGGCGGCAGTGTGACCGACGATGCCCAACGTTTCACCGAGCATGGTGATAACCTGCTGGACGCCAGTGATGCCATCGGCGGTGTGGTGCTGGTTGGCGGTCAGGGTGACGACGAACTCATCGGCGGTACAGGCGACGATCAGTTGTTCGGCGGCAGTGGCGATGACCGGCTGGATGCCAGTGCCGGTGGCAACAACCATCTCTACGGTGACGGCAGCCTCGATCTCGCCATGGATGTCCGCATCGACGAAACAGTCAGCCTGCTTACCGTCTATGGTGCCACCGGCGATGCCGACGAATCCACCGGCGATCGGCTGGAAACCGGCGACGACCGGCTGATCGGTGGCAGCGGCAACGATATCCTGCTCGGCGATCACGGCGTGATCGAGCTGGCTTCGCGCGACGGCGTCGACGGTCAGCGCCTGATGAATTCCCAGCGGGTCATCGCCGTGCACTCCACCGATCCCGAATCGCTCGGCGAGAACCACCTGTCGGTGATGGCGGGTCGCAACATCCTGATCGGCGGCTCGGCTTCGGATGCACTTGAAGGTGGCCTGGGTAATGATGTGCTGATCGGCGATCAGGGCGGTGTTCAGTTCGCCAGCCCCAACGCCTTTGATGTCCTGGATCGCATTATCGTTCGTGACGAAGGCCACGATGGCGAGGACACGCTGGCTGGCGGTCAGGGTGACGACGTGCTGCTGGGCGGTGGCGGCAGTGATCTGCTGCGCGGCGGAACACAGATTGCCATCGCGCAGAGCGGCAACGATACGCTGGTCGGTGACTACGCCGAGTTGCGCTATACCGCTGGCGGCCTTCACACGCTTGAGTCACTGCCAACCACGGCTGGCGGGGATGATGAGCTGCATGGTGGTGATGGTGCCAACGTGATCGTGGGCGGTGAAGGCGCTGATCAAATGACGTCCGGCCCCGGGGCTATTGATAGCATCGTATTGGGCGATCACGGCGAACTGCGCTGGAATGCTCATGGTGTCTTGATTTCCATGCGAAGTATTGCACCGACGGTTGGCGGCGACGACAGGATAACTGTCAGTACGGGTGAGGCAGCCGTTGTCGCTGGCACCGGCGGCGATATAGTTCGAACCGGTAATGAGAATAGCCTGGTTCTGGCCGATCTTGGGCGTATCAGTTGGCATGACAACGGGGTTCTTGATCAGGCCATTTCCACGAATCCGGGGCTTGGCGGTGATGACCACATCAGTCTTGGAAATGGTGACAATCTGGTCATCGCCAGCGATGGCAGCGATCGGATTGACACCGGCAATGGCCGTGACCTGATCGCCGGGGATCATGCCGACGCGATCTTCGATGGGCAGGGCCGGATCGCCAGTCTCGCATCGCACACCTTCGCAATCGGCGGCGATGACGCCATCGACGGAGGCTGTGGCGACGACTGGGTGATCGGCGGTGTCGGCAGCGATGCCATTAGCCTGGCCGGTGGCGATAATACCGTGCTCGGTGATAACGGTCGTATCGAGGCGCTCTACGGAATTCGTTCCCAGGTCAAGAGTCTCGATACCTCGGCCGCCACCGGGGCCGGCGATGTCATCGTTACCGGCCAAGGCGATGACCAGGTGATTGCCGGCATGGGCAGCGACGAGACCCGCAACGCCGGGGGCGAGTCCATCGCTATCGGCGATGACGGTCGCATCGAAAGCAACGCCGAGGGCCGCTACGTCATGGCCGAAACCGGTAATCCGGCCTATGGCGAATCCGACCGACTGATCGGTGGCAGCGATCGCGACATCCTGTTCGGCGGTGCCGGCGGCGATCGACTGGAAGGCAACGCTGGCGAGGATATCCTGTTCGGCGACTTCGGCCGCGTCACCCGTGATCCCGCGCTGCTCACGGTGGAAGCGATCAGCCTCTTTGAAGGAGGTAATGATGAAATCTACACCGGCCCGGACGGCGATATCGCCATTGGTGGCGCCGGTGGCGACGGCTTCTCCGCTTCGTTTGAAGAGGATTCGGTGGTTGGTGACTATGGCCGCTTCCGTATCGCGCTTTCCGAGCCGGACGAGAGTGAACAGGTCATTTCGCTCGTTACCTTGGCACAAGGCCGCCTGGACCTGCTGCGTTCCTCGCAACAGGACCTCTACAGCAATGACGGGGAGAGTGAAGGTGAAGATGGCGATAGCGACAGTGACGGCGGCACCTGGCTGCTGCTGGGAGGGGGAAATACCGCTGGCGTGAATGCCCTCAGCGGCGATGGCGGCAATACGACCACCGCCAACAGCGCCATCGAACGTATGGAGCGGTTGATCTCCGAGTGGCAACAGCGCGAAGGCAGTTCGCTGCGTGGCAGCATTGCCTCGCAAGTCGCTGCCAATGTCTCCAGCGGCGCAGAGGCGGAACGTCAGATACAAGACAATCCTCCCGCCATGGGGGATGCCAATACGGCGATGCAAGGTGACGGCCAGGAAGCCGCTCAGCCATCCGCCGATAATCCGGAGGCACAAACGCAAGAGCAAGAGCCAGAGAGCGATGACGCCGCTCAGGCGCTGATCGAACAGAGTGGCCTGGCGATTCCCGAGGAATTCCTGACGGCGCTTACCGCCTCGACAGGGTGGGGGATCGCCAAGGCCGGTGCCAAGTCGCAGGGGGCGTCTCAAACCCGGCTGGAGGCGCTGCGCCGCGAATGTGCCGCACGCGATTGGCAACGGCTCTGTCAAGGAGGTGATGAGGAGGATGAATGACGCCAACGACCGGTGACGTCGAGACTCAGGCTGCTGCCACCTCGGCGGACATCGTCGATACCCAGGCGTGGCTGACGCGCCACGGCGAGCGTCTGGCCGCGTCGTATCCCGGTGTCGAGGTCGCCGAGGGTATCGTGCTATGGCGCCAGTCGCCGAGCTGGCTGCCGGTCGCGCTATGGCCGGCCAATGCCGATGGCGTGGCACTGCTGGACCTCGCCGACCAGGTGCGTGAGGCGCAGCGCGGTCTGGTCAGTGCTCTGGACCAGGGCGGACTGGCCATTGGCTACCCTGTGCGGGACCTTTCAGACAATGCAGGAGCCTCATTAATCGGGGTCGTGGCGCTGCGTGTCACGCATTCAGGTGCGCCCGCCGAGTCGCCTCGAGAGGACGATCTGGTTCCCTTGATGCAGCGCCTCGAGGACGCCGTTGCCGGCCTCGAGCGCGACATCCTGGCTCGCCACCATGCCATCACGCGGCGTCGGCAGTCGCAGCTCGGTGACCATCTCACCTTGCTGGCAGCGGTGCTCGAACAGTCCAGTTTCGATGCCGCTGCGATGCAACTCACTACCCGGCTGGCGGCGGCGCTGGATGCCGAGCGTGTCAGTCTGGGATGGCGGCGGGGCAGTCGTACCCGGATGTGCCAGATCTCCCACAGTGCCCGCTTCAATCGCAAGATGAATCGCATCCGCGCGACCGAAGCGGCCATGGATGAAGCGCTCGATCAGCGCCGGGCGGTGGTCTGGCCTCTCCAGGAAGGCGCCGAGCAGGAAGCGGGCGCGCCGGTCAATCGCTGCCACGGCGTGCTCTGCGAAATGACCGACGTGCCATGTGCCCTGACAGTGCCGTGTCTGGATGATGGCAAGCCCCGGGGGGCGGTGACCATTGAGCGCGAGCAGCCCTTCGATGATGAGGACATCGGGGCATTGCAGAGCCTCATGGCGCTCTGCACCCGCGCCCTGGAAGAGAAGCGACGTAATGACCGCCCGCTGCCTATCAAGGCGATAGCGGCGGTGGGGGAGCAGAGCGCCCGACTGCTGGGGGCGGGGCATCTCGGTTACAAATTGACCGCGATCGTGCTGGTGGCGGTGGCGGCATTTGCGTACTCCGCCACCGGTACCGATCATCAGTCCGCCGATGCGACGCTCAGAAGCGATTTGCAGCGGGTGATCGCTGCGCCCTTTCAGGGGTATATCGACGATGCTCGGGTGCGTGCCGGTGATCGGGTTGAAAAGGGTGATGTTCTCGCCACCATGGATACCCGTGACCTTCGTCTCCAGCAACTTCAATCGCAGAGTGAGCTGGCCAAGCTGTCCAGCGAGGCCCAGGAGCTGCGTGCCGAAGGCGAGCGCGCCTCGCTCAATGTCGTCGATGCCCAGCGTGACCAGGCCGAGGCAGAGTTGCAATTGGTCCAGTCACGACTGGATCGTGCCAATCTACGGGCTCCCTATGATGGTGTCGTGGTCAGCGGTGATTTGACCCAACGCCTGGGCAGTGCCGTGGAAGGGGGCGAAGAGCTGTTCCGGGTGGCGCCGGAGGATGACTACCGCCTGGAACTGGCGGTGGATGAAGCGCGCATCAATGATGTCTCTCCGGGTCAGCAGGGCGAGCTGATACTATCCGCCATGACCGATACGCCGCTCGACTTCGAGGTGACTCGTCTTACGCCGGAAACCCACAGTCAGGAAGGTAGCAACCGTTTCATCGTCGAAGCGGAACTCAAGGAGGCGCCGACCGGACTACGCCCCGGCATGGAAGGGGTTGGCAAGATCGAACTGGGGGAAGATCGATTGATCAGCATCTGGACCCGCGAACTCGTCGACTGGCTGCGTCTCAATGTCTGGCGATGGTGGGGCTGAACCATGGCTGGCGCTCTCTATAGCCAGCACTGGCATCGGGTGGCCGACCTGCGGTTGCGGCTGCGACGCCATGCCAGCCTGCATCGCCATGAATATCGTGGCGAGCCCTGGTACGTGTTGCACGATACGCTCACCGGTCAGGTACATCGCTTCACCCCCGAGGCCTATCAGATCATCGGGCGACTGGATGGTCGACGGACGCTGGGTGAGGTATGGGAGCAGGTCAGCCGCACCTTGGGCGATGCCATGCCCACCCAGCAGGAACTGATCGGCCTGATCGGGCGACTCCACAACGCCAATGTGCTAGCCGGCCATGGCGATATCGACATCGATGAACTGTCACGTCGCCAGCGGAAACACCAGCGCAGCAAATGGCAGCAATTGATCCGCTCGCCGTTGGGTATTCGCATTCCGCTGTTTGACCCCGAACGTTTCGTGGCGGCGACGTATCCGCTGGTCAGACCGTTCATCGGTGCCCTGGGGGCGGCTATCTGGTTGGCGACGGTGGGGTTGGCGCTGGTCGTGGCAGGCATGCATTGGCAAGGATTGACCCACAATCTGGCAGACAGGGTGCTGGGTATCGACAACCTGTTGCTGATGGCGCTGGTCTATCCATTGATCAAATCGTTGCACGAACTCGGCCACGCCTGGACAACCAAGGACGCCGGTGGCGAAGTCCATGAAATCGGGATCATGCTGCTGGTATTCTTTCCCGTTCCCTATGTCGACGCCAGTGCCGCTGCGGCCTGCCCGGACAAGAGCCGTCGGATGTTGGTCGGTGCCGCCGGTATCCTGATCGAACTCTTCCTGGCGGCGCTGGCGATGCTGGTATGGGCAATGGCCGAACCGGGCGTTCTACGTTCGCTGATGTTCAATGTAATGCTACTGGCCGGGGTCTCGACGCTGCTGTTCAACGGCAACCCATTGCTGCGTTTTGATGCCTATTACGTGCTGGCTGACTGGCTGGAGATTCCCAACCTTGGCTCACGCGCCAATCAGCAACTTGGCTATGCAATCAAGCGATATCTACTCAAGCGTCGCGACGTCACGGGCCAAGCTGGTTCGCGGCGCGAAGCCCTCTGGCTGGTGAGCTACTCGGTCGTATCGTTTGCATATCGGCTGGTGCTGATGGTGGCCATTGCGACCTTCGTTGCCACCCAATATCTGTTCGTCGGTGTATTGCTGGCGTGCTGGTCCATCTTCATGACACTTATCATGCCCACTCTGAAACTGCTCAAGACCATGACCGTCGAATCCCGTCTGGAAGGCTCACGCCATCGTGCCTGGACCTGGCTGCTGGGTGTGCTTGGCACGCTCGGTGTGCTGCTGTTCGTGGTACCCGTGCCCTATGCCACTGTGGTGCAGGGCATCGTCGACAGCGGTGAACCGACCCACGTGCGTCTCGGTGCAGCAGGAGAACTCAGTGAGATCCTCGTCGAGGATGGCGAAAAGGTCTCCCAGGGAGAAGTGCTCATGCGACTCAATGCCCCGGAACTGTTGGCTGAAGTCAGCCGTCTTGAAGCACATCGCCGCGAAGCCGAACTGCGCTTGCAAGCCAGTGTTCGCGAAGCGCAGGATATCGCCATGGAACGCGAAAATCTCGAACTGGTGGAGCAGCGCCTGGCTGATGCGCGTCTGCGTGCTGCCGCGACCTTGGTGACCAGTCCCCGCGATGGGTGGCTGATGATGCCGGAAGGTCGGCCACCACTGGGGCAGCATTTGCAGCGTGGGGAACCCGTTGCGGTCGTTTTACGCAATGACGATCTACGTATACGCGCCATGCTACCGGCTTATCGACGTGACGAAGTCAGCCGGAAGGTACGGGACGTCAGTCTGCGCCTCCCGGGCCACGACACCAGTGTCGACTCATCTGTGGAATGGATTTCACCTCGAGCGACTCACGATATTCCCAGTGCAACCCTGACTCAGCAGGGAGGAGGCGATATCGCGCTCGATCCGGAAGCCGAGGAGCCGTTGACCGCCTTTCGCCGACATTACCTGGCCGATTTCGATGCCAAAGGTTTGATCGAGAGCAGCCTGCCACTGTTGCTGGATGGTCGTGTGCATGTGCGTATCGAGCATCCGCCGGAGCCTATCGGCTATCGCTGGTGGCGGGCTATCCGACGTAATTTCCTTTCGTTGTTCGACAGATAGTCATGGCTGTTTCCTCGCTTCCTCGCAAGCCAGTCGATGTCCTCGACCGCCCCGAACGCCATGTTGAACCGCCGACACCACTGGAGCGGTTATGGCGCTGGGTCCGTGCCCCATTGCATCTGCCTGATCGCTGTCAACGCTGGAGGCTGCGTGCCGCACTGCCGACGATACACCGCCATGGCGAACGGTTGGCAACGCTCGATGAGCTGTCCCTGAATGACCATATCCTCTCGCTGCGTCGACGACTGCTGGCCCACGGGCTGACCACCCGTCTTATCCGCGAGACATTTGCCACGGTTCGTGAAGTTGCCTGGCGGGAGTTGGGCATGGCGCACCACGATGTACAATTGATAGGCGGACTGGCGCTGTTGGAAGGATGCATCGCCGAAATGCCAACCGGTGAAGGCAAGACGCTAACCGCTACGTTACCCGCTGCCACTGCAGCACTCGCAGGGGTGCCGGTTCACATCATCACCGTCAACGATTATCTGGCTAGCCGTGATGCCGAGAGCATGGGACCTGTCTATGACCGACTGGGGCTGAGAGTCGGGGCAATCGTACACGAAATGGAGCCGATGCATCGGCGATCAGCCTATAGCGCTGATATTACATACTGCACTAACAAGGAACTGGTATTCGATTACCTGCGCGATGGCCGAGAGCTTAAGCAGGATCGCACCCCACTACTTGCTCACGCAGCAAGACTCAAGGGCGCACTGGATGACCAGCGGCTGTTACTGAAAGGACTTCATTTTGCCATTGTCGATGAGGCAGACAGTGTCATGCTTGACGAAGCTCGAACCCCGTTAGTGCTTTCTGGCCAGGACACCACGGATCCCGTCGATATCGCTTTGATTGACGAGGTGCTGGAACTGGCAGGAAAATTTCAGGAAGATGAACACTTCGTTAGGGAGAAAAACCAGCTCCATTTGACCGAAAAAGGCAAAAAGGCCCTCGCCGAGCAGGCCGAACAGCGTCTGGAAGCACACGGGCAAAAGAATGGTTGGCTGGGCCGGGCGCGACGCGAATGGTTGCTCCACCAAGCCTTGGTGGCGCGCCACCAATTCCAGCGCGACCGTCACTACCTGGTGCGCGACGGTCAGGTGCAGATTATTGATGAGCATAGCGGCCGCGTTTTGGCTGACCGCCGATGGGAGCGAGGCCTACAGCAGATGATCGAGCGGCTGGAAGGCTGTGAGCCTAGCGATCCCAATCGCACTTTAGCCCGCCTTACTTACCAGCGTTTCTTTCGTCGTTATCAGCATCTAGCAGGTATGACCGGGACTGCCCGGGAAGTGAAAAGTGAACTCTGGCGGACCTATCGGGTGCGTGTGGTGAGTATTCCCCCTCACAAGCCTTCGCAGCGTGTCGATCTGGGTGTGACTACCTTTAAAGCCGACGATGGTCACCGCTGGCATTATGTCGCTCGACGGGCGCGTGAGTTGATAGCCAGTGGTCGCCCGGTATTGATCGCTACCGTCAGCTTGGCAGACTCTGAAGTGTTATCGTCTGTGCTTGCTCAGCTTGGACTTGATCACTCTGTGCTCAATGCTAGGCAGGATGAGGAAGAAGCTGATGTAATCGCTGCTGCTGGCCAATGTGAGGCCATTACCGTTGCGACCAGCATGGCTGGCCGTGGCACTGATATCGCCTTGGAACCTGCCGCCCGCGAGGCAGGTGGTCTACACATCATCATTGCCGGACTGCATGACGCTTCGCGCATCGACCGGCAGATAGCCGGTCGTTGTGCCCGCCAGGGTGACCCAGGCAGTGTGGAATGGGTTCTGTTTGATCAGAGCACATTACTCAATGAGATTCAGGGTTGGCAGCGTCATTTAGGACCTCTGCACAAACGACTGAAACTTGCCCAAAACCAACGCGAAAGACGGCATGCTCGCGAACGCGCGCGACTGCTCGAAGCCGATTGGCGTGAAGCGGATCAGCTCGGTTTCAGTGGGCGAAGTGAATAGGGGCGGACAGGATCAATTTACGACAGCGGTCAACTCACCATCGTCAAAAGGGCATTAGCCATGTTTCATCGTGCAAACCATCTGCTTATTCTGACTCTTGTTGGCTTGCCAAGCCTTGGTTTGGCGCAAGATAGCCGCCAGATTGAAGCGACCAGTTGTCTGGTCGATCCTGGACGGAGTTCCACCATGTCGAGTGAAGTCCCAGGCATGATTGATGAAATCCGGATTGACAGCGGCGATAGGGTTGAGGAAGGCGATACACTCTACACGCTAAAGCGCGATGTGGAAGAAGCCAGTCTTGAGCTCGAAAACGCACGTGCGCAATATGCGTTACGTACGCTGCAACGCAACCAGCGGCTGATTGATCAAGGCATACTCAGTGAAAGCGAGCAGGATCAGATTAGCACGGAACTCTCTCTTGCTCGCCTGCAAGCCAATCAGGCCCAGGCACGACTCAATGAAATGGTGGGAGAAGCGCCCTTCGATGGCGTGATTGCCAGTGTGGAAAGTGAAGAAGGTGAATTCATCGATAACACGCCTATCCTCGAGCTTGTTCAGCTCGATCCACTACGTATCGACTTGGTCATGCCGCTCGAAGCCTTTAATCAATATACGATCGGCGATAACCTCGATATTTACTTGACGGCGCCCGTCGAAAAAACGGTCAGTGCCGAGATAGAACGTATTGACAGTGTTATCGACCCCTCCAGCAGAACCTTTGGTATTCGTCTCCGCCTGGATAATCCCAATGGAAGATACCCAGCGGGCATCAACTGCCGCCTCGCTGATAACACCTGAATCATTCCAGCCTACAATGGCGATTTTGAATATACGACGACTCTCCGCTCATGTCGAAGAGCCGTCACAGAATGTTGGCAACGATAAGTATGAGAGTTGCGCTGAATGCCCCAAGAGCCAGCAGTACCAACAAGCCGTCATGCACGACGAGTGCCAGTCCTAGCGCCAATAACGCCAGACCAGCGGCCGAAGATGAAAATGGCACCAGCTCCATAAATGGCATGCAAAGTCCGACGACGATGCACAGTGAGGCAATCCCATAGCTACCGCCGTTACGAACCAGAAATGTTAACCTCGGTTTGAGAACGCGGTCGATGCTGCGTGCAGGCTTGTTGAGCCAATGGAGCGCTTTTTGAAGCTTGCGGCGCTCGATGGAACGGTTGAGGATAAAGTGTGGCAACCAGAACTGTTTTCGGCCGATGAGCATCTGTACGGCGATTAGCAGCACGAATGACCCCATGAAGATGGACATGCCGGGTAAACCGCTTAGCGGCGAAAACAGCGTAATACCAATCAGCATCAGCAACGGCCCAAAAGAACGCCTGCCAACCGACTCGACAACCATCCCGACTGAGACCTGGTCGTTGTCGTGCGTCGATTGACTAACCCGGTCGATTAGTTGTTCAAGGCTTTGCAGTGGTTGGGTCATCAAAGGTTTCCATTCCATGTAGAAGTCAAGCGCCCGACGCACTGCTTCGGGTGACTAAAAGTGTATAAGAAGCTGGGACCACTTTACTGATCGCAGAATTCCCCTGGCCCTCAAGATAATCTGGTCAGAAAGCAAATTAAGCTGTCGCTAGCAAAACGTCATCGGGAAGAATTGATGGCTGAACGGGAGGGCGAATCATTCAAAATTCAGTCATTACCTCTCTTGAAGAACAATACGATTCCGGCCCGCAGCTTTAGCTTCGTAGAGGCCGTTGTCGGCGCGTTTGATAGCGGCCTTTAAGCTCATTTCGCCACTGGCGACGTGCGTCACGCCGAAGGAAGCGGTGATGGCAATGGTAATCGGTACGTCGTCTTGCTCAAGGGGCACTTGAGTCTGCTCCACGGCAACTCGAATGCGCTCTGCCACTTGCCACGCTTTCTCCAACGGAGTGTCAGGCAGCAAGATGGCGAATTCTTCGCCGCCTACACGGCACAGAAGATCTTCATGGCGCAGCAATCCTTTAATGACATCGGTAAAGCGTTTAAGCACTTCATCGCCGGCGTCGTGACCGTATTCGTCGTTGATGCGCTTGAAATGATCAATATCAATGGCGATGAGAGAGATAGGCGTCTGGTGCCTTGAGGCACGTGATATCTCGACGCTGGCCTGCGCTTGTAAGTAGCGCCGGTTGTAGACGCCGGTTAACGGATCCGTCATGGCCTGGGCGCGGAGCTTTTCTTCCAGTTGCTTGCGCTCGGTAATGTCAAAGACGGTGGCGTTTGAGTACTTGAAACGATCTTTTTCCAGATACCCGACGGCTTGAATGACCACTTGGCGCTCCTGGCTATCGGTGGCTATCAGTGTGCATTCTGCCTCGCCCTGGCGGCCTGCTTTTACGTCCTGAAAGGCGGCATCAAAAGCGGGCAGTGAATCTGGCGAAATAAAGTCGCGATAGCAACGCTTGCCGATAACATCGCGGGTTAAGCTCAGCCAGTCGAGTTCGGTCTGGTTCATTTTAAGGATCACGCCATCGGCGTTCAGTGAATGGTAACCACAGGGGGCGTTTTCGTACAGATTGCTGACTTCGTTGGCTTGCTGCTGTGCCTGGCGGCGCAGCTTGCGCTGTTGGTGACTGCTAATTGACCAATAGATGCCCAGCGCCACCGCCGTGGAGTAGGTGAGCAATAAAAACCAGACAACGATGGCTTCATCTTGCAGCAGCGACTTCCAGGTGGGGGTGGGTAGGCTAACCCCCAATACCCAGGGGAGGGTGTCGTCCTGGCTGAAAATGCGTCCTGTTAGCCCCTCGTAGGCTTCGCTACGTATATCCAAACGCTGAAAACGTAATAAATGGTCGCCAAGGGTGAATGCCCCTTCATCTTGCTCGGTTACAGGTTGCCATGGTTCAGCGGCCAGTCGGGCGTAATTGTCACCAAACCTGATCATCGGCAGGCGCTGGCTGCCTTCCGTGAGAAGCCAACCGCCCTGGGCATCCGCCAATAGAACGCCCGCGTCGGGATCAATGAGCATGGCCTGTTGGACGGCCTTGGTGAGGTGCTGCCAGTTAAGGCTCAACAGAACCATCCCCTGGCGTTCGCCTTGATCGTCAAAAATAGGGGTGGCGACATTGACGACCGGGACCACTTCACCACTGAATAGCTCGTATTGGAGATTGCGACCGGGCGGAGAGATGTAGAGATCTCGGGCAGACAGCTTACTGGCGGCTTTGAAATAATCGGTACTGGCATGATGATGGTCAGTAAAGCGAGGGTCGGAGGTAATCCCTACCGGGGCACGCAGGACTTCGTTGCCCTGATTATCGATCAGTATAAGCTTGGTGTAGCGCGGGTAGTGTTCGATCAGCGTCGATAAAAATCCAGTCAACTGCGCCGACGTCGAATTGTCGATGTCTTCGTCGTTCTCGCCTGTCATATGAGCCTTGATGACCGGCATCTCGGCAACCGCGAGCGCGTAACTGAGCGTCTCGTTAATATCGCGTAACAGGGTATCTTTGCCCACCTGCATAATGGCGCGAGTTTCTGCACGGATGCTTTCCTGGCGGGTTTCCAGGTGCACACGCAGTACCGGCCATAGTGTGGCGGTGACCAGCATCAACGGTAAGGTTACGGCCATCAAGAGGCGCGCGTAAAGGCGCTGTCGAGTCAATTGTGATTCCTGTGATTATTTTAAAGAGCTATCGTCTTTAATATATAAAGTATACGTCAAGGGCCGATAATCTGATATGCGAGAAAGCCAGCATGCCGGGGCTATTTAATCGTTTGCCAATCGTTGCGGAAGAAACGTCAAATGGCCGATAAATCGCTTTTCTTTCCAGTGTTTAAATGTACTGAACGTGAGCATTGTTATGCGTCTTAGTTACCATGGCCCGACACCCGAAATGGTAGGGTTTTTATTGTTGCCACAGTTTTCCATGATGGCTTTTTTTGCGGCAGTCGAGCCACTGCGTATCGCTAATCGCATTGCCAGCCGCCCACTGTTCGACTGGACATTGATTAGTGCGGATGGCGGGCCAGTAACGGCGTCCAACGGCATGACGCTCATGGCAGATCAAGCGACCCGAGAGGTGCATCACTTGCCATCCCTGGCAGTATGCAGTGGTTTTACGCCCGAGGCGCATCTCACTCGGCCGTTAATGGCGTGGCTTCACCAGTTGGATCAGGCGGGCTGCTGTTTGGGCGGCATTGATACCGGCGCGTTTCTGCTCGCTGCCACCGGGTTGTTGAAACGCGAACGGGTGGCGCTGCACTGGGAGAGTCTGCCGGCTTTTCGCGAACGCTTTCCGGGTATTGATACCACCGATGAACTTTATGAGCTTGGCGAGCGGCGTTTTTCCTGTGCGGGTGGGGCGGCGGCGATGGATATGGCGCTGGAGGTAATCGCGCGACGGCATGGCGCGAAGCTGGCCATCGATGTTTCCGAGCAGCTTATTCATGACCGGATTCGTACCCGCAGCGACCAGCAGCGCATGGCACTTGTCAAGCGGTTAGGTACCCACAACCGGCGCGTGGTCGAGGCGGTGGCGCTGATGGAGCAGAACCTTGAAGAGCCGCTCACCCTTGAAGAGGTGGCAAACCGAGTAGAGGTGTCGGTGCGTCAGCTACAGCGACTGTTTGAACAGGAATTGAATGCCACCCCGCGTCAATGGTACTTGCAGCTGCGCATTAAACGCGCAAGGCGCCTGCTTGCCGAGACCGATCTGGCGATCTTGGCGGTGGCCGTGGCCTGCGGGTTTAGTTCGTCGTCGAGCTTTGCGCGTGCGTTCCGCACTTATTACGGTGTTTCGCCACGGCAGGTACGTTATTCTGACACAGAATAAAGACGCCAGACGCCTGAAAGTCGCTTAATGATTAATAAATGTCGCCTTGTGGTTAGTAGTGGAGTGGGAGCCGCGCATACTGGCAGAACCTAATCAACAAGAGGGTTTAGCCAGATGCCGACCACTATCAAATCAATGTCGTTAAAAGCGGGTTTTTTACTTACTGCGTTGACCGCTACACCTGCTATGGCGGAACTCGACGAGCTGCGCTTTGGGGTACCGCCGTGGCCAGGTGTCACCGTGAAATCCGAAGTGGCGGCCCAACTGCTCGAAACCATGGGTTACCAGACGCGGCAGCAGGATCTAGCCGTGAGTGTCATTCTTGAAGGCTTGTCGAATAATGACCTTGAGGTCTATTTAGGCGGCTGGTACCCCGTACAGACCGACATGGTCGAGCCGTTGGTGGCTGACGACAAAGTTGAGAAAGTGGTTTCAAACATCAGCGGTGCCAATTCCGGGTTGGTGGTTCCCCAGTACGTTTATGATGCTGGCGTCACGACGGTCGCTGAACTGGCAGAGCATCACGACCGGTTTGACGGTGAAATCCAGGGTATTGAAGCGGGAACTGGCATAAACGAGGCGATCCTCAACGCCATCGATAACGACCTTGCCGGCTTGGGCGATTGGCAGCTCCGCGAAAGCTCGACCTCGGCGATGCTTGCCCAGGCTGAGCAAAAAATGGCCGATGAGGAGTGGGTGACGTTTGTCGGCTGGGAGCCTCACTGGATGAACGTGAGCTTCGACCTGGCCTACTTGGCCGATAGCGACGACGCGGGTGTGGCATCGATTGAAAGCACCGTATGGACCATTACGCCGGCCAGCCTGGCGGACGAGGCGCCCGAGGTCCACCGTTTCCTGTCGCAGTACGTGATCGATATCGAGGACCAGAACGAATGGGTGCATGAGTACAGCTACGAAGAGCGCCCGGCGGATGAAGTCGCGAACGAGTGGATAGGCAACAACCTGGATACCGTTGCCGAGTGGCTTGAGGGCGTTGAAACCCGTGAGGGTGAATCCGCTATTGAGGAGGTGCGGGCCCAGTTCGGCTCTTAACCAACAAGACGATGCTTGAGCGCATGGCAAAACGCCTGCCATGCGCTGCCCATATTGGGCAGCTGTGATTGGGCGTGCAGAGCGCCGTGCACCATCTGCGGCGCACAGCGATAGCCGATTGAGGCACCCGCTTCCTGCCAGTTAGCGACTGCGGTTTCGATGGGCTGAGTCAGCGGATCGTGTTCGACTGTCAGTACTTCGATGCCCGTCGCGGGTGGCGCGAGATCGCGCTTGGCGGCGCTGATCTCTGGGCAGCGTTGGCGAAGGCCTAGTATATCGTCGCGTAAGAGCAGCGGCGCATCCTTCCCGAGACACCCAGGTGATAGCTCGCCAACCGTTGGATAGATCAACCCAAGCGGTGGGGCCTTGATCAAAGGGTGGGCAAGATCGATAGCCAGACGCCCGCCTGCGCTGTCACCTACCAGCGCAATGGGCTGTATCGCTTCGAGCACCGTTTGGCAGTCTGCCAGCATGGCAGGGTAAGCGACTTCAGGCGCAAGCCGGTAGTTGACGCTTACCACTTCTCGACCCAGCGCACGGGCCAGGCTGGCGGCGGGGCCATGGTGGCTTTCGATCGAGCCGATGGTAAAGCCACCGCCGTGTATAAACAGCACACACCCCGGTAGACGATGCCTGGGGATAAAATGGCGAACATCGATACCATCAACAGTGCCGTCTTTAATCCGCATACCGGCCGGATCAGAAGGGGCGAAGGTTCGGCAAAGAATGTCATAGGCGTGCCGTGCCCGGGGGAATGGCAGCGCTTCCATCGCCTCCAGTTGTGCACTAAAACGTTGAATAAAGGCATCTATATGCATAGCGTTTGCCTTTCCCGCATGACCTATCCTGTCTTGTAACGCCTAGCGACGTATGCCGATAGTGCGCCCTGCAAGCTCTGGCCACAGGTCTTTATTAGCCTGAGGAAGCTTTGCCACGCAGTTCTCGACCGGCTTTGGAAATGCAAGGGGGTGTCCTGTCGCTTTTTCCATGCCCATCAGCATCTGTTCGCTGGAAGCGAGCAGGTTGTCTTCGTCATCGAACATGGCGAAAAACACATGCAGGCGTTTGGCATCGCTATCCAGTAGCGTCAGGTCGACACTTAACGGTTGGCCTTGATGTGCCTCGCGGCGATAGCAGAGGTGGGTTTCCAGCGTGTAGATCGTGTAGCCGTAGTGTTCCCGGCCTGCTTCGTCGAGTCCTATCTGGTCGATCAGCGCTTCACAGGCCTGGGAGAAGACGCGGGCGTATGCCGCGTCGTTCATATGCCCATTGTAGTCGACCCACTCAGGGGCGACTTGGGTTTCATGGATGATCATTAAATGCGTCCTTTTAAGCCCTCGGCTTCCGGCCAGTACTTGTGGACGACCTCAAGCAACTCGACCAGAAAGTCGTCACGACGCTTGTCCAGTGTCGCCACCGAGCGCCCCGCGGCTTGATGTTCACAGCCTTCTACCACTTTATCAATCAATTCGTCGGTAAGTTCCGGGGCTTCAAGCTTGGTCCAGGGCAGTTTTAACGCCGGGCCGAACTGTTCCAGCATATGCCGCATGCCTGGCTCACCACCCGCCAGGTGGAAGGTTAAAAATGTACCCATCAACGGCCAGCGTAGTCCACAGCCGTAAACCACGGCCGCATCAATCTCTTCGGTGGTCGCCACGCCATCGTTGACCAGGTGCAATGCTTCCCGCCACAGCGCTTCCATCAAGCGGTCGGCGATATGGCCTTCAATTTCACGGCGAACCACCAGCGGGCGCATGGCGAGTGACTGATAGCGTTCCTGGGCGGCGGCAATCTGCTCGGGCTGGGTGGCGTCACCCCCCACAAGTTCCACCAGCGGCAGTAAATATACCGGGTTGAAGGGGTGGGCGACGATCACGCGTCCGGGTGTTTTTTGGCACTTTTGCTGCAGGTCGGTGGGCTTGAAGCCGGAGGTTGACGAGCCGATGATGACGTCCGGTTCGGCAGCAGCGTCAATGGCCGCGAGGATTTCTTGCTTAAGCGGTAGACGCTCGGGAACGTTTTCCTGAATCAGGTCAGCACCGTTCACGGCCTCTTCAATCGTCGCTCCAAACGTTAGCCGCTCAGGGCTGGCATCAGGTGCCAGGCCGAGCTGGGTTAATGACGGCCAGGCGTTGTCGATAAATGAACGGGTGCGTTCCGGCGCTTTGGGGTCTGGATCGAAAGCGACGACCTCCCAACCCTGGGCGAGGGCGCGGGCAATCCAGCCGTTGCCAATCACGCCGGTTCCAATCACGGCTAAACGGCTCATGCATCACCTCCTGATGGATGGCGTAAGCTTAGGTGGGCGCGGGTTTCCGCAGGCGTCATGACCCGGGCGCCGAGGTTCTCGATAATGGTTGAGGCTTTCTCCACCAGTTGGCCGTTGTTGGCCAGTACGCCTTTCTCCAGAAACAGGTTGTCTTCCAGGCCAACTCGGGCGTGGCCACCCAGCAGCACCGCCTGAGCGACCATGGGCATCTGATGGCGACCAATACCGAAGGCCGCCCAGTTGGCGTTATCCGGCAGCTTGTTACGCATGGCCAGCATGGTTTCGGTGTCGGCTTCGGCGCCCCAGGGGATGCCCAGGCAGAGTTGATAGAGAGGGTCATCGTCGATCAACCCCTCTTGCTGAAGCTGACGGGCAAACCAGACATGGCCCAGGTCAAAGCACTCAAGCTCTGGTTTGACGCCGGCGGCTTGCACCAAACGAGCATGTTCGCGCAGCCAATCGGCGGGGTTCACGTAGACCATGTCGGCAAAGTTGAGGCTGCCGCAGTCCAGGGTGCACAGCTCGGGGAGCAGCTCACCCACCGGTGCGTGACGTTCAGCGGGCGTCTGTATATCGGTGCCTGGGCCGCCGCGGGTGGGATCGCTTACATCCGGTATCCAGTCGCCGCCGCCACCGGCGGTGATGTTCATGACGATATCGACATCCGCCTCTCGCACACGCTCCATCACCTCACGGAATTGCTCGGTGGAATGGCTGATGCCACCGGTTTCCGGGGCGCGCACGTGGATATGCGCGATGCTGGCCCCGGCGCGGGCAGCCTCGATGCAGGACGCCGCGATGGCCTTGGGCGTAATGGGTACATTGGGGTTTTTAGTCGTGGTATCACCCGCGCCGGTAACGGCGCAGGTGAGGATGACATTGCGGTTCATGGCGCGCTCTCTAATCAGCGGTTTATTCGCTGACTAGTGTGTCGCGGTGGATAAAAAAAAGTTGTCGTGAAGCGTCGTTCACTATACATAATCTGCCTAAAATACTTGGCGCGTTTTGTCGCCCGCCTTGAATGCGCGGTCAGGCGTCAGGCTGATCTAAAAACCGCCCCGCACCCTTCAGCTTTCTTCTTGCCAGGCAGCGCCATCAGGGAAACGGTGTCTGGCAAGCGAGTCGTCATGCATGGTGATGCTATAACCGGCGGCAGTCGGCACCTGGTAACGGCCTTGGCGAACGACGACCGGATCGACGAAGTGCTCGTGCAGGTGGTCGACGTACTCCAGTACCCGGCCCTCGAGGCTACCCGACACGGCGATATAGTCGAACATCGAGATGTGCTGGACGTATTCGCACAGCCCAACGCCACCAGCGTGTGGGCAGATCGGCACACCGAACTTGGCGGCCATCAGCACCACCAGGATGACCTCGTTCAGCCCGCCCAGTCGCGCAGCATCGATCTGGCAATAGTCGATGGCGTCGGCTTGCAGGAACTGCTTGAACATCACCTTGTTATGACAATGCTCGCCGGTGGCCACGCCAATCGGCGCGACACGGTGACGTATCTCGGCATGGCCCAGGATGTCATCCGGGCTGGTGGGTTCTTCGATCCACAGCGGGTCGTACTCCGCCAGGCGGCGCATCTTGGCCACTGTCTCATCGACTTCCCATACCTGGTTGGCATCCATCATCAATACGTTGTCCCAGCCGATCTCCTCGCGCAACAAGGCGGCGCGCCTTGCATCTTCGTCGAGATCGCCACCGATCTTCTGCTTGAAGTGCGTCCAGCCCTCGGCCAGGGCCTCGCGAGCCAGTTGGCGGACCTTGTCGTCGGTATAGCCGAGCCAGCCTGCCGAGGTGGTGTAGCCGGGAAAACCATCACGACGCATTTCGGCTTCCCGCTCGGCCTTGCCGGGTGCCTGCTTGCGCAGCAGGGCAATGGCTTCTTCCGGCGTCAAGGCATCGGTGACGAAGCGGAAGTCGAGGCAGCGAACGAGCTCTTCAGGACTCATGTCGGCGAGCAGTTTCCACACCGGCTTGCCTTCGCGCTTGGCCCACAGGTCCCAGACGGCGTTGACCATGGCGGCGGTGGCCAGATGGATCGCACCCTTGTCGGGGCCGATCCAGCGCAGTTGGCTATCGCCGGTGATCTCACGCCAGAAAGCACCCATGTTGGCGGTGATCGTCTCCAGCGAGCGGCCCTCAAGGAGTGGAGTGAGTGAGCGAACGGCGGTGACCACGATCTCGTTGCCGCGGCCAATGGTAAAGGTCAGGCCATGGCCCTGGGGGCCGTTGTCGTCATCGGTGTGCAAAATTACGTAGGTGGCTGAGTAATCAGGCGCGGCGTTCATGGCGTCCGAGCCGTCGAGCGAACGGGAGGTCGGAAAGCGTATGTCCTGGACCTCAACGCGAGAAATGGTGGTCATGATGGCGTCCTCATGGTCGTTGGCATTGGTGAGTAATGCGAATGGCTAAGAAGGTGAACTGGCATCTGGCCAACTTTCACCTATCATGCAAGCAATGTCATGATGTATGAAAGGTATGCCATAAACCCTAACGCAACCTAATGGCGATTGCCACACGATAACCAATCAGGAGTGCAGCATGTTCGATGAAATGAAAGGCAAACGAATACTGGTGACCGGTTCGAGTCGGGGGATCGGCGCGGCAGTTGCCAGGCGGCTCGGTGGACTGGGGGCGCGCGTGGCGGTGCATTACCACCGCAGTGAAGGACCGGCCCAGGCGGTCTGCGACGATATCCGCCAGGCGGGCGGCGAGGCCTTTCTGATTCAAGGTGATATCAGCCGCACGAAAGAAGCCACCGTGATTGTCGATCAGGCGGCGGAACAGCTGGGTGGGCTCGATCTGTTGATCAACAATGCCGGCGATATGCAGGGACGCGTCAGCCTGGACGAGATGGATGATGAGTATTACGACAGCGTCATGGACCTCAACGCGCGTTCGGTTGTCATGGCCAGTCGGGCGGCGCTGCCTTACCTGCGCCAGGCCGGGGCTGGCAATATCATTCATACCGGCTCGATCGCAGCGCGTAATGGCGGTGGCACTGGCGCGGGGCTCTACGCTTCGGCCAAGGGCTTCGTCACTACCTTGACCCGCAACATGGCCAAGGAGCTCGCCGGCGACAATATTCGTGTCAATGCCGTGGCGCCTGGCGTGATTACCACGGATTTCCACGCGCGTCACTCCAACGATGCCCAGATGGAAGCCGCGCGTGCCACGATCCCTCAGGGGCGTCTTGGCAGCGCTGAGGATTGCGTTGGTGCCTACCTGTTTCTGGCGACCGATGCCCTCAGCGGCTATGTCACCGGGCAGATTATTGAAGTCAACGGCGGGCAGTTGATGCCATGAGCCGCAACAGGCAATACGACATCGCCATTACCATGGGGGACCCGGCGGGTATCGGCCCCGAGATCATCTGTCGGGCCGTCGCTGACATGTCGCCATCGGCGCGGGCGGGCACTTTGTTGGTCGGCGATCCGGCGATCTTTCGACGTGCCGCGCAAACCATCGGCAGCGACCTGGATTTCGCGCCTTTGGATATGGCCGACGCCGATATAGATTGTGTGGCAGTCGCGGTGGTGGAAACACCTGCCGATGCCGACATTCCCGACGGCGAGATCAGTGCCGGTGCCGGTGACATGGCCTTTCGCTGCATCGCCAGGGCCGTGGAGCTGGTGCAGAGCGGTCAGGCCGGAGTGATTGTCACGGCGCCGTTGAACAAGGCAGCACTGCATGCGGCCGGTCATTATTATGATGGCCACACCGGCATGCTGGCGGCGCTAACCGGCGCGCCCTCATCGTTCATGCTGTTGGCCTCCGAGCACTTGTCGACCCTGCATGTGTCGACCCATGTGTCGTTGCGTGAGGCCATTGATCGGGTAACGCCCGAGCGGATCATTGCCACCGTCGAGGCCGGTGACGAGCATCTCAGGTCGCTGGGAATGGCCAATCCGCGCATCGCGGTGGCCGGACTTAATCCGCACTGCGGTGAGGGCGGTATTTTCGGTGACGAAGACACCCGCTGTATTGCACCGGCTGTCGAGACCCTCAAGGCGCGTGGATTTGAAGTAAGTGGCCCGATCTCCGCCGATACTGTTTTCTTTCGCGCGTCGCAGGGCGAGTTCGACCTGGTGGTTGCCCAATATCACGACCAGGGGCATATCCCGGTCAAGCTGATTGCCTTCGACACCACGGTGAATGTCAGTCTTGGTTTGCCGATCCGGCGTACGTCTGTGGACCATGGTACCGCCTTCGACATTGCCTGGCAGGGCAGGGCGGATGCGACCAACATGGGCGCGGCGATTGCGTACGCGCATCGGTTGGTGGCTGGAATGAGAGCTAACCAAAATGGACGTGAATGAGTGCCGCGTCGCCATTGTCGCCGACGACCTGACCGGTGCGCTGGACGCCGCGGCACCTTTCGCCCAGCGCGGCGCGACGACACGCGTGGTCGTGGTATTGGAGAGCCTGGAGGCTTCCCTGGACGCGTGGCAAGGGGCGCTCCCTGACGTGATCGCGGTGACAACCGAATCGCGCCACCTGATGGCATCGGCGGCGGCCGAACGCGTGACCCAGGCGACCCGGATACTCGCTCGTCTGGCTCCTGCTGTGTGGTTCAAAAAAATCGACTCGACACTGCGCGGCCAGGCAGTGGCTGAGAGCCTGGCGATGCACCGGGCTTGTTGTCGACGGCTGTTGCTCGCTCCCGCCGTTCCTTCTCAGGGCCGCACGACCTGCGATGCCCGAATCCTCGTGTACGGCCACCCCCTCGAAGCAACCGACTTTGCCCGCGACGCACGTTCCCAGCCCCCCACTGGTGGCCTGGATGCTCTGTTCGCTGCCGCCGGATTACCCCTGGCGCGCCATGTTCCAGGTCAGCGACTGCCGATGGCGGACAGCGTGGCCGATGCCGAAACAGATGCCGACCTTGATGACTTGGCCGGTGGGGTCGGCGACGAGCCGGGGAAGTGGCTGGCGGTAGGTGCTGCGGGGTTGAGTCGCGCTCTGGCTCAGGTCATGTTCGGTGCGGCGGTGCCATTGGACCATGCCCCTTTTGTCGGCCTCTGGATGGCCGTCGGGTCGCGCAGCGAGCGAGCCAGGCAGCAGGTGGCCGCGCTGCGTCGTGCCGTGCCCGAGCTTCCTGTCATGACGGACATTGACGAAGCGACGGTTGAGTCGCCTTGCCTGTTGTTGATGCCCGATACAGAGGCACCTCCGCGTGGTGCCAACGAGGTGGCGGCAGCGCTTGCCGACGCACTTGCCTTGGGCATGCTGGCGGCCAGGCAGCGCCTCTACCTGGTGACCGGTGGTGATTGCGCCAGTGCGCTGATGAAAAGGCTGGATGCTTGCTATATCGACGTAGCGGGCGAGTGGGAACCAGGAATGGTACTGGGCTATCCGCAGGGCAATCGGAAGTGGCCCTTGCTGACCAAGGCAGGTGGCTTCGGCGACGAGGCGTTGCTGGTGCGCTTGTTAAGATCCCTGGATTGAACGTCAATCCAGAGGTTGCATTGCTCAGAATTGGCGACTAGATTGGATTATGATGGTATGACACGTATACAAGAAGTCCATCACCTTCACTTTCAAATCACCCAACAACCCAACTCCCCAATCATCACGCTATGGAGCAAAATAAAATGGGTAACGCCAACTTCCGACTCAAAACCTTCCATCGTCTCGCCTCCGGCACCCTCCTGCTGGCGGGCATGACGGCAAGCGGCTATGCCTTCGCCGAAACGCTCAATTTTGCCCACGTCTACGAGACATCCGAGCCCTACCATGAGTGGGCGCTGTGGGCGGCTGATGAGATCGAGGAGCGCACCGACGGCCGCTACGAGATCGAGGTTCATCCCGCCTCGTCGCTAGGTAAAGAGGCCGATATCAACGAGGGCCTCCAACTGGGTACCGTGGATCTGATCTACACCGGCAACCAGTTCGCCGGGCGTTTTTACGGCCCCATCGGTATTGCGGGAGCGCCCTACATGTTCCGCGATTTCGATCACTGGCGTGCCTATGCCGACAGCGATCTTTTCGACGAGATCGCCCAGGGCTACCAGGATGAGACCGGCAACGTGCCATTGGCGATGAACTACTATGGTCGCCGTCATGTGACCTCCAATGAACCCATTAACGAGCCGGCGGATATGGAAGGCCTCAAGATCCGCACGCCTAATGCGCCGATGTATATGATGTTCCCTGAGGCCGTGGGTGCCAATCCGACCCCTATCGCCTTCGCTGAGGTCTATCTGGCGCTTCAACAAGGCGTCGTGGACGCCCAGGAGAACCCTCTGCCGACCATTCGCGCCAAAGCCTTCTACGAGGTGCAGGACTACATCAACCTGACCGGCCATATCACCGACTCGCTGATCACCATTGCCGGTGGGCCACTTTGGAACCGCCTCTCTGAAGAAGATCGCGAGATTTTCCGCGAGGTCTACATGGAAGCGGGTGAGAAAATCACTGAAGACATCCTCCAGTCCGAAGAAGATCTCGTTGCCTGGTTCGAGGATCAAGGGGTGACCGTCAATGAGGTCGACATCACGCCATTCCGCGAAGCCACCGTGCCGTACCATACCGGTGAAGATGCGACCTGGGATCAGGAAACCTACGACCGCCTTCAGGCGATCGGTCAGTAAGCCTCTTCTCATAGCCGACACGCCATCCCCTGAAGGGGGTGGCGTCTTCTGCGGAGCTTGCAAATGACAATCGATAAATGGCCTGCCGAGACATCCGACTTTCAGATGGAGGAAGACGATACCTTTGAGTGGCGTGACTATGGGATTGAGGATTACGCCACCCTGGTGGTGTTCTGGCTGCTGGCGCTGGATGTATTCATGCAGTTCTTCAGCCGCTACGTATTGGGGAATTCGATCGCCTGGACGGAAGAGATGGCTCGCTATCTTTTGGTGACCGTGGGGTTCATGGGAGGCTCCATGGCTGTCCGCACGGGTACGCATATTTCCGTCGAATTCTTCTATCGCTATATGCCCGGCTGGATGAGTCGGCTGCTTGTGACCTTGGTGGATGTTGTCAGTATTGCCTTCTTTGCCACCGGCGCCTGGATCACCTGGAAGCTCGCCGACCGGACCACGGCGTTGATGGCGTCGGTCGATATCCCCAAGAGTTTTCTCTACTACCTGGTGTTGTTGGGGTTCATCTTGATGTTGGGACGGGCTATCCAGATGGCGGTAATTCGCTGGCGTGACCGCAATTCCTCGCACCCTGACGCCCCATAACGACCACTTTGGCCGGAGCTTTCCCCATGTCCCATTTCCTGGCTATGCGCCCTCGAGGGGCGTTGGTTTCACCCCTGATCGCCGCCCTTGCGGTATCGGGTTGCTTGACCCTGGCTTTCTTCGGCGAGTATTTGCTGTTCCTGTTTGCCGCGCTGTTCACCATGTTGCTGCTGGGCGTGCCGATTGCCATCAGCCTGGCGGGTTCCTGCCTGCTGTATGTCTATCTCACCGGGCGCGTGCCCGATGTGGTGGTCGTGCATCGAATGGTCAACGGCGTTGACAGCTTTCCGTTGTTGGCGATCCCGTTTTTCATCCTGGCCGGCAACCTGATGAACAATGGAGGTATCACCAAACGCATTTTCGATTTTGCCAAAGCGTTGATGGGTTGGATGCGCGGTGGTTTGGGCCATGTCAATGTCGGCGCGAGCATCGTCTTTTCCGGCATGTCCGGTGCGGCGGTGGCTGATGCCGGTGGCCTAGGGACTATCGAGATCAAGGCCATGCGCGATGCAGGCTACGATAAGGAGTTCTCGGTGGGCATCACAGCCGCCTCCTCGACGATCGGGCCGATTATTCCGCCCAGCTTGCCGATGGTCATCTACGGTGTCATGGCGTCGGTTTCCGTCGGTCAGTTGTTCGCTGCCGGGCTTATTCCAGGTCTGTTGATGGGCGTGGCGCTGATGGTGATGATCACGATCATGGCCAAACGTCGCGGTTATCCCCGCGATTCGGCATTCTCGATTTCGCACCTATGGACGACGTTCCGCCGTGCTTTCCTGTCCCTTTTGACACCGGTGATCATCGTCGGTGGCATCATTTCTGGTGTCTTTACCCCTACCGAGGCCGCCATCGCGGCGGTGGTCTATGCGCTTTTCCTGGGCGGGGTGGTGTATAGAATCCTCACCTGGCGTCGCCTGATGAAGGTCAGCATGGAAACCATCGAGACGACAGCCGTCATTCTGCTGATTGTCGCGGGTGCTTCGATCTTTGCCTGGATCATGAGCAGCAACCAGGTAACGCAGCATGTCATGGGACTTTTGGGCCCCTTTGCCGATAATCCCATCGCTCTGCTGATTATCATCAACCTTGTGCTGATCCTGGTTGGCTGCTTCATGGAGACCATTGCGGCTATCACCATCCTGGTGCCCGTTCTGTTGCCGGTGGCCGTATCCGCGGGTGTAGATCCGGTGCACTTTGGCGTGATCATGGTGCTCAACCTGATGATCGGCCTGCTGACGCCGCCGGTGGGTATGGTGCTTTATGTCTTATCGCGGGTCTCGAACATTTCCTTCGAGAGTTGCATGCGCGGCACGCTGCCGTTTCTCATTCCGCTGGTGATCTCGCTGCTGCTGGTGACCTTCATTCCAGCGATTTCGCTGTGGCTGCCAACCCTGGTCTACCGTTGAGTTTGACGAAAGGAGCTGAGTGTCGATGACATCCGATTCGCCTGATTTTCGCGTTGCCGTTACTGATCTGGAACGTTTCATCGATCGTATTCTGCATCGCGCGGGAGCCGATGTGGCCTCCGCCCAGGCCGTGACTCGCGCGCTGGTCACGGCTTCGCGCATGGGGACGGACAGCCACGGATTGCGGCTACTGCCGCACTATATCCAGGCCTTGCAAGGTGGGCGTATCAATGGTCGCCCCGCGATGCATTTTACCCAACCTCTGCCAGCCACTGGGTATCTCGATGCCGATGACGGCCTAGGGCATTTGGCGGGCTACACGGCCATGGGGCATGCCGCTGACATGGCCGAAAAAGTGGGGCTGGGCGCTGTGGCGGTGGGTAATTCATCCCACTTTGGCGCTGCAGGTTGCTACGCGCTGGCGGCCGCTGAACGCGGGTTGATCGGTATGGCCTTCTGCAACTCCGACCCTTTCGTCTTGCTGCACGAGGGACGGTCGCCGTTTCATGGCACCAATCCGATTGCCTTTGCGGCACCGGTCAATGGCCAAGCTCCCTACCTGCTGGATATGGCGACCAGTTCGGTGCCCTGGAATCGCGTTCAGCAGTACGGCGCCATCGGTCGTGAACTTCCGGACCAGGTCGCGGCGGATGCCGCGGGTCGCGTGACCCGCACGCCAGCCGACGTGTCAGCGCTGTTACCGCTGGGCGGAAGTGATTTCGGCTTCAAGGGGGCAGGGCTCGGTGGCATGGTCGAGATATTGAGTTCAACGCTTTCGGGCATGCTTAACGGTTTCCGTCTTTTGCCAATGGGCGGGCCCGATATGGCGACACCGCGGGGAGTAGGTCACTTTTTTCTGGCGATGAACCCTGATGCCTTTAATGAAAATGCATCCTTTGAGACTTGTCTACGCGAATACCTCGAGGACCTGCGTGCTCAGCCCGCCAACGAGGGGACTGAGACACTGGCACCTGGGGACCGGGAGTGGCGATGCCTTGGTATGCGGGATGCTAATGGCATCCCCCTGGACAGGGCTAACCAGGCCGCTTATGCCGCGCTGGCCGAGCAGTTCGATGTTGAACCGCTGACGCCTATGCGCTGAAAAAGACGCCTTTCCTGCCCCGAAATGACGGCGAAATGCGGTAAAATATGGCCATAAGGGGTAAAGAAAGGTTTGTTTTCTTTACCGAAGACAGTCAGGAGAAGGCGTGCATGAGTCGATATCAGGTAGAGCGCAAGACACTATCCGAGCAGGTAGCCGAGCAGCTGGAAACCGAAATCCTCGAGGGACGTTTGAGTGAAAACGCTCAATTGCCTTCAGAGCGAGAACTGATGGAGCAGTTTGGGGTGGGGCGTCCGGCGGTGCGCGAAGCGTTGTTCTACCTTCAGCGTTTGGGCTTGATCGCCATCAATAGCGGAACGCGTGCGCGGGTTATTCGCCCTACGGCAGAAGCGGTGATGTCGCGCCTTTCAGGGGTAACCCGGCAGTTGCTTTCCAAGCCTGACGGGCAGCAGTATTTCCAGGAGGCCCGCGCCATGTTCGAGATATCGCTGGCGCGTTACGCCGCCGTCAATGCCAGTGAAGAAGACCTCCAACGCCTGCGCGATGCCCTGCAGGACAATCGCGATGCCATAGGCGACGAAGCGCGTTTCAAGCGTTCAGATAATGAATTTCATGGGGTACTGGCCAGTATCGGGCGCAATCCTATTTTCGACGCTATTCATGTGGCACTCTCCGAGTGGCTTGATGACCGTCGTGCACAAGTGCTGCAGCAAGAAGGTGAGGATAAGGCCGCGACAGCAGCGCATACCGAAATCATCGAGGCCATCGAATCACGCGACCCCGATGCCGCCGAGGCAGCCATGCGCCGCCACCTGGACCGCCACTATGGTACCTATATGCAGCTCAAGGAACGCCTGTCAGCGTCGCCTTGAGAAGACGCTTCCCGATAACGGCTGCCTCTCCATGGGAGGCTAGTGGTCAAGGTGTATCATTGCCTTGATAACGCCGGTAGCAGGGTCACACCACGCCGACATTCGCTCCGGGACTGCATCGAGTTCTTCACGGTGTGTGATCATCGCTGTGTCTTGCAGTCTACCGGCTTCCATCAGTGTCGAGACCCAGGTGAAATCCTCACGTGTGGCATTGCGGCTACTGAGCAGGGTCATTTCCTTGCGGTGAAAGTCAGGGTCGTGAAAAGTGATGTCCGCTTTGACGATACTGACCAGAACGTAGCGTCCCGCCTGGCCGACAAGGTCGAAGCCCTGCTGCATGGCCTCGGGGTTCCCGGTAGCATCGAAGACGGCGTCTGCCAGTGCACCGTCGCTGAGGGTCTCCAGTTGCGCTAGCGTATCGTGTTGCGAGGGATTCAGGGTGTGGTCGACATGCAGTGTCTCGCGGCAGAAGGCTAGCCGCTGTTCGTTGGTATCGACGACCACCACGCGGGCCCCGCACTCCCGGGCGAATTGCGCTACCCCAATGCCTATCGGACCAGCACCTACGACAACTGCCCATTCACCCTGAGCCAGCGCGCTGCGACGCACGGCGTGGGCGCCGATGGCCAGGCATTCCATCAGCGCGAGCTGGTCCAGCGACAGGGTGGGAGAAAGCATCAAGTGGTCGACTGGCACCACCAGCATGTCGCACATGCCGCCGTCGCGATGCACGCCGATGACCTTGATTCGCTGGCAGCAGTTGGTGAGCCCCCTTTGGCAGGCGCGGCATTCACCGCAATGCAGATAGGGGATGACGGAGGCGTTCTGACCCACCAGTGCCTGGTTGTGGCTATCACCCACTTGCACAACCTCTCCAGCCAGCTCGTGCCCCAGCACTCGCGGATAGGCAAAGTACGGCTGATTGCCACCAAAAGCATGGATATCCGTGCCACAGATGCCGATTCGCCGGATGCGCAGCAGGGCCTCGCCCGCTCCGCAAACCGGTGTTTCTCGGTCATCGTGTTCCATCAAGCCGGGGCGCGTACAGACGATGCTGCGCATGGCTTGGCCCTCCTTCATCTCAACTCAACGGCGGGGTTGATTCTGACGATTGAGTTTCAGCCTAGTCGTCGGCAACCACTTGCTGGTTCTGTTCGCCCAGCCCCTCAATCCCCAAGCGCATGCGCTGGCCAGGGCGAAGGTAGACCGATGGTTTCTGACCCATTCCGACGCCTGGGGGGGTGCCGGTCGAGATCACATCACCCGGCTGCAGGCTCATGAAGCGGCTCAGGTAGCTGATCAGGAAAGGAATCTGGTACACCATGGTGCGCGTGCTGCCGTCCTGATAGCGCTTGCCATCCACTTCGAGCCACATGTCTAGCTCGTGCGGGTCGGCTACCTCGTCGGGCGTGACCAGCCAGGGCCCCATCGGGCCGAAAGTGTCGCACCCCTTGCCCTTGTCCCAGGTGCCGCTCCGCTCGAGCTGAAACTCGCGCTCGGAAACATCGTTGATCACGCAATAACCCGCCACGTGTTTCATGGCATCGGCTTCGGCGATGTACTTGCCGCCTTCACCGATCACTACACCCAGTTCGACTTCCCAATCGGTTTTCTGCGAATCACGCGGGATGATGACATTGTCATCGGGGCCGCAGATGGCGCTTGTCCATTTGTTGAACACCACCGGCTCGGGGGGCACCTGGGCACCGGTTTCGGCGGCATGGTCGGAGTAGTTGAGGCCGATGCACAGGAACTTGCCGACACCGCTGACGCAGGGGCCGAGGCGTGTGTCTTTAGGCACTTCCGGCAGTTTGTCGGTATCCAGCTCAGCCAATACGGACAGGTGGTCACGGCTGAGGTGGGGGCCATCGAGATCGGGCAGGTGGGCCGACAGGTCGCGAATGACCCCTTGAGTGTCCAGCAGGCCGGGCTTTTCATGGCCCGGAGGGCCGAAGCGCAGTAATTTCATGTGTGCTCCTTATAAATGTGGGCATTGATATCGTTCATTAACCATCATCTGGCGCGGCATTATCAGTTTAACCAGCCGCCATCGATGATCTGAGTGGTGCCGGTGGTATAGGCGGATTCGTCGGCAGCCAGGTAGGTGGCAAGTGCCGCGATCTCGTCGGCGCTGCCCAGGCGGCCCAAGGGCTGTCGGGCGTTGAATTCGGCATAGACGTCATCCTCTTCGCGGCCCTGCTTTTCGGCCTGGGCGCGAATGCGCTGGCGCAGCGACGGTGAGTCCACGGTGCCTGGGCAGATGGCGTTGCAGCGGATGCCCTGGCCGATGTAGTCGGCGGCGACTGACTTGGTCAGCCCCAGAACCGCGGCCTTGGTGGTACCGTAGGCGCAACGGTTGGGCACGCCCTTGAGGCTCGACGCTACCGAGGCCATGTTAATGATGCTGCCACCGCCGTTGTCGATCATGGCGGGCAGCATGGCACGGATAATGCGCATCATGGCCATGACATTGAGCGAGAACGACAGTTCCCAGTCATCGTCGGTACCTTCAAGCAACGAGCCGTTGGCCACATAGCCTGCGCAATTGAAAAGAATGTCGACAGGGCCGACTTCATCGGCCAAGGCCTTGATGGCATCAGCATCGAGCACGTCCAGTTGACGAGTCTCGATGCCGGGCGTACCGGCCAACTCGGCCAGGGTAGCGTCATTGATATCCGTGGCGATGACCCGCGCGCCTTCAGCAGCGAATCGCAGCGCAGTGGCTCGGCCGATGCCCTGGCCTGCTGCGGTGATCAGGGCCGTCTTGTTATTCAATCGCATGGCAGGTTCCGTGATCGTGTTTGTTGAGACCTATTGGTCTGTTGTTGTTTTGTGATGAATAAGCTGTATGACAGGATGACAGTACGATATCTGCGTTTGAGTATGGCCCAATCGACTGTCTTTGCCAAATGGTCGCCGACAGCTGATAGGTATCACTGATGACGTCTGTTGATCAGGTGACGGCGCCCACCATCCAGGGGACAAACTCGTTACTACCATAGCCCAGCGATTCGCTGGCCGTTTCTTCGCCGGAGGCGATGGCAATGATCTTCTGGAATATCGCTTCGCCACAGCTCCTGACGGTGTCATCCCCGTCGATGATGCCGCCACAATTGATATCCATATCCTCTGACATGGCATCAAACATGGCGGTGTTGGTGGCAAGCTTGATACAGGGTGCAGGCTTGAAGCCCGACACGGAGCCACGGCCGGTGGTAAAGCACACGATCGTCGACCCAGAGGCAATCTGTCCCGTCACGGAGACCGGGTCGTAGCCAGGGCTGTCCATGAAGTTGAAACCGGGCTTTTTGATGGGTTCGGCATACTCGAGCACATCACTGAGACTTGAGGAGCCACTTTTGGAAACGGCGCCAAGTGACTTCTCAAGTATTGTGGACAGGCCACCGGCTTTATTACCTGGCGAGGGGTTGTTGTTCAGCTCAGCGCCATTGATCCAGGTGTAGTGCTTCCACCAGGCGATACGCTCCAGTAGCTTGCGAGCAACGCTGACATTGACGGCCCGGTTGAGCAGCAGGTGTTCGGCGCCGTAGATCTCTGGGGTCTCGGCCAGAATGACACTGCCCCCATGCTGTACGATGAGGTCGGCCGCATAACCCAGCGCCGGGTTGGCGGTAATGCCCGAATAGCCATCGGAACCGCCACACTGCAGGGCAACGGTAAGATGTTTGAGTGGCGCTGGCTGGCGCGGGGTATGCGCATGGGTATTGGCCATGGCGAGTATCTTGTCGCTGGCCAGTTTAATGCTGGCACGTGTTCCACCCGCCCCCTGAATGTTGAAGTAGTCGAGCCGTTGGCTATCCGTCATTCCGTACTTGTCGACCAGCGCCTTTACCTGGTTGCTCTCGCAGCCCAGGCCGATCACGATCACAAACGCGAAATTCGGGTTCACCGCATAGCCGGTGACGACTCTTTCCAGAAAGGCAAATCCCTCCGACTCGGTGTTCATGGCGCAGCCTGACCCATGCGTGACGGGAACCACACCATCGAAGCCGAGTTTTTCAAGCCCTGCCGACGCGTTAAGTTGATCCGCGGTGGCCTTGACCACGGTCGCCGAGCAATTGACCGTAGCCACGATGCCAATGTAGTTACGGGTACCGACGCGGCCATCACTGCGGTGAAAGCCATTGAAGGTCAGGTCACTCTCCACGATGGGTGTCGGTGCGGCGGGAGTGAAGTTTTCAAGCGATGTATCACGCTCCAGCATGGCCAGATTATGTGTGTGGACATGGTCACCCGCACGGATCGGCTGGCTGGCCAGGCCTATCGTCTGCCCATATTTTACGACGGGGGTGTTCGCCTCGATATCGACCAGCGCCACCTTGTGGCCGGCCATGATGTTTTCTCGTGCAGCCCCTAATGCCTGACTGAGCGAAAGCCCTTCGGCGATATTCCGGGTGGCAACGCCCACATTGTCATCAGGGTCCAGGCTGATCACCATCGGGTAATCATTGATAAGTTCCATCGTTTTCTCCAAATCGCGACAGGCGGTTCGCATACCGTCGGGCCAAGGTGACTCCTGGTGTGATGGTATAGCTGTCATGCCACCATGCTACACGTTTATATGAGCCCTAAAGTTCCGTCAAGGCTTTGTCGTTACTTGGCCTGTCTTGACGCTATTTTATGGGTTTTTGTCATGCGGCTTTGGGGGCGGACGTTACTGGTGGTGAAAAAATACTGGGTGCAGTGATACATCGTCACTTAGGACCTTATGGACGCCGATCAGTCAGCGACCAAAGTATAAGTGCCGCAGGCTTTCTATATCATCAATCCACTACCATACTAGTCATATCAGTAGTGGCCGTTACCTGTCACGAACCTTCCTATCAGGATCAGTTGTTATGCACGCGACCTTACAAACGCTATGGCAGGAAACCCACGAAAGAGACCCGGTACGCCAACGGCTATTTCATGTGCTGAGGCAGTCGATTATCCAGATGGTGCTGGCGCCAGGGCAGGCGCTATCGGAAAAGGAGCTTGCCGACACCTTTTCAGTTAGCCGCCAGCCAGTACGTGAAGCCTTCATAAGGCTCTCCGAGGCCGGATTAGTAGAGGTGAAGCCTCAGCGTGGCACTTATGTGGTGAAGATATCCCAGCGGGCGGTGCTTGAGGCGCGCTTTGTGCGTGAAGCGGTGGAAGTGGCGATTGTAAAAATGGCGGCTGAAAAAGGCCTTGATCCGGGCGTGTTAACAGATCTGCATGATCTGTTAGCACGGCAGCGTCGCTGTATTGAGCCTAATGATAATGAGCGATTTTATCGTCTTGATGAAACCTTCCATCGAACGCTTTCGCTGGGCGTAAAGCAGCAGGCAGCCTGGAAAGTCATTGAAGAAGTCCGGGCTCAGCTTGACCGGGTGCGCTATCTCAGTGTGCCCCATAGCACCCCGCTGGAAAGGCTTGTGGATCAGCATTCCAGCATCGTTGCGGCAATTGAGGAGCGAGACGCCTCCCGAGCAGAGCAGGCGATGTCTCTTCATTTGCGCGAGATATTGGTGTCCATGCCCGATCTGGTGCGTCGTTTCCCCAATCTTTTCGAGGCACAGGAAAATCAACGGTTCGATGAACAAGAAAACCCAGCGCTGAAGCAGGAGGCAATCCAATGAAGATTGAGCAGGCCTATACCATTGTAACCTCGCCGGGGCGCAACTTTGTGACGCTGAAGATTGTGACTGATCAGGGCGAGTACGGCATTGGTGATGCGACGCTCAATGGGCGCGAAATGGCGGTTGTGGCGTACCTGGAGGAGCACGTAATCCCGACGTTAATTGGGCGCGACCCCCAGCGCATCGAAGACATCTGGCACTACCTATACCGTGGTGCATACTGGCGGCGTGGCCCCGTCACAATGACCGCGATTGCCGCCGTGGATATGGCGCTTTGGGATATTAAAGCGAAGCTGGCGGAGATGCCGCTGTACCAGTTGTTAGGTGGTAAGAGTCGTGACCGGGTGATGGTGTATGGCCATGCTACCGGCCGAGATATCGACGCCTGCCTGGAAGAGGTCGCTCGCCACGTAGACGAAGGCTATAAGGCAGTCCGTGTTCAAGCGGGTATTCCAGGCATTGCCAGTATCTACGGCGTTGCCAAAAAAGATGGCGAACCCTACGAGCCTGCAGATGCTGACTTACCCGCAGAGCACGTGTGGAGTACCAGTAAATACTTAAACCATGTACCTAAGTTGTTTGCCGCTGTTCGGGAGCGTTTTGGTGATGATTTGCACGTGCTACACGATGTTCATCACCGCCTGACCCCCATCGAAGCCGCCCGTTTAGGCAAAGAAGTTGAGCCTTATCATTTATTCTGGCTTGAGGACTGTGTGCCTGCTGAAAATCAGGAGGCGTTTGGGCTCATTCGCCAGCACACCACCACACCGCTGGCGGTAGGCGAAGTATTTAACAGCCTGTTTGATGCCAAAACGCTGATTGAAAATCAGTGGATCGACTATATCCGCACCACTTTGACCCACGCTGGGGGAATTACCCACGTACGGCGAATCGCCGACTTGGCGGGCCTTTATCACGTGCGCACCGGCTTCCATGGCCCGACGGATCTCTCACCGGTTTGCCTTGGCGCGGCGATTCACTTTGACACCTGGGTACCCAACTTCGGCATTCAAGAATATATGCCGCATACCAGCGCGACTGATGAGGTCTTCCCCCACGATTACCGGTTTGAAAACGGGCACTTCATTGTGGGCGAAACGCCCGGTCACGGCGTCGATATCGATGAGCAATTAGCCAAGCAGTATCCCTATAAGCGGGCCAGTCTGCCGGTTAACCGGTTGGAAGATGGCACTTTGTGGCACTGGTGAGGAGAAGCATGACAATGAAAGCATTTCAGGTGAAGGCGCCGCACGACTACCAGGTAGCAGATGTTGCCCCCCCTCAGGCTGCCGCTGGAGAAGCGCTTGTACGTGTAGCCTTTGCAGGTATCTGTGGTTCGGATATGCATATTATCCATGGAGATAACGCTTTTGTGCGTTTTCCTCGTATCACCGGTCATGAGTTTGCCGGGGTCGTAGAGGCGGTCGGTGATGGAGTGCAGAACGTCGCTGTAGGGGATCGTGTTTGCATTGATCCTGTTATCAGCTGTGGCCAGTGCTATCCCTGCCGTATTGGCCGTCCCAATGTGTGCAGCGCGCTTGAAGTGATCGGCGTGCATCGTGACGGTGGCTTTGAGGAATCTGTTGCCGTCCCCGCCGCAAACGTCCACCACCTTCCAGATCATATCGGCCTGGACGCGGCTGCCCTGGTTGAGCCTTACACCATTGCCGCCAATGTGCTTGATCGTATGCAGCCGCATCCCGGTGACCGACTAATGATTTTGGGAGCGGGTGTTATTGGCATGACGATCCTGCAGATGGCCCTGGCCAAGGGCATTGAAGAAGTGGTCGTAACGGATGTGATCCACGAACGATTAGCGGCAGCGAAAGAGCTCGGTGCAACGTACGTGTTCAATAGCCGTGATCAGGATGTCGAACATGAGGTTTTGGCCTTGACCAACGGTGAGGGGGTGCCACTGATCGCGGATGCGGCCTGCGTACCAGCGCTTTTACCCCAAATGCTGCGCTTGGCGTCTCCCGCCGGGCGCATTGGTTTGCTGGGTTTCAGCGTTCAGCCAAGTGAGCTCGTTCAGCTAGAGGTCATCAAGAAGGAGCTGACCCTGGTGGGGTCGCGTCTTAATAATCGCAAATTTCCGGAGGTGCTTGAGCTAATGGCAAGTGGCCAGTTGAATCCATTGGCGCTGGTGAGTCATCGGCTGCCACTCAGTGAGATGCCAGGTGCCATTGACATGCTTGATCACCGTCCTGAAGAGGCCCGAAAGGTACTGATTCAAATCAGTGCTTGAGGGTAACAACGCCAACTCACGATTCACAAACAATCTACAACGCCCGTGTGCAGGAGAAAAATCATGATCAAACAACTTATGACAAGTGCTGTTCTCGGGGCTGCCATGTTAGGCAGTCATTCACTCATGGCAGCAGATTACACGCTGCAATTTGGCCACTTGGCAAATGAGCAGAACATCTGGCACCAGGCCGCCGAAAAGTTCAAAGAGGAAGTTGAAACGAATTCCGACGGTCGGATTGAAGTGCAACTTTACCCCAATGAGCAACTCGGTAACGAAATGGATGTGATCAATAGTATCCAACTAGGCACGGCGGATATGACGATCACCGGTGAAAGCTTACAGAACTGGGCACCTAAAGCCGCGATGATGGCGGTACCTTACGCTTTCCGAGACGCCGAGCATCTGCATGCTGCGGTTAACGGTGACATTGGCGCCGAAATTGAAGCGCAAATTACCGAGCGCACTAACCTGGTACCTCTTGCGTGGTTTGAGCGCGGCCCCCGTCATTTGACCTCCAATCGGCCTATCCGAACGCCTGACGAACTGGATGGCTTGCGCCTCCGTGTGCCTAACGTGCCGTTGTTCGTTGATACATGGCAAGCATTGGGTGCGCGCCCTACGCCCATGGCCTTTAGTGAAGTCTTCACCGCGCTTCAGCAAAACACCCTGGAAGGCCAGGAAAACCCGCTTAGCTTGATTGAAAGCGCCAGCTTCAATGAAGTTCAGGACTACATCAACATGACTGGCCATGTGCGTAGTTGGATCTATGTCGTGATTGGACGTGATCAGCTGGAAAATATGCCTGAAGAGCTTCAGCAGGTGGTGCGCGATGCTGCTCAAACGATGCAAGCGTACGAAGCTGAACTGTTCGAGGAAGACCAGGCACGTCTCGAAGAAGCGCTAGAAGAGCGTGGCATGGAGTTTGTTGAGGTCGATGTCGATGCGTTTGCTGAAAAGGCGCGTCCTGCCGTGCTTGAAGCACTGACGGATGAACAGCGTGAACTCTTTGACGCTATCCAGGACCTGTAAGGCCGTCTTGGCAATGAATTGGCAACGACAATGGGCTGGCCGTAGCGCCAGTCCGTTGTCTAACAACACAAGCAGCTTGCCCATGAGGATTCGGTTATGAACTCGGATCACAAAGCGCTTGAAAAGCAAGCGTTGGAGAGTCTGGATTCAATGTCGGCGGTGCCTAAATTCAAAGGCTCCATTGGGCGCGTGATTGGCTGGGTGGATACCTGTTTTTTGACGTTGGCCGTTATGGCGTTGATTGCCATTGCTGCCACGGTACTGCTGCAAATATGTTCGCGACTGTTTTTACCGTTTTCGATTGCCTGGACAGAAGAACTGTCGCGCTATCTGTTTATTTACATGGTGGCGTTATCGGTGGGTGTGGTATTGCGCCAGAATCGCAATATCAGCGTTGAGCTTTTCCATCATCGGCTGAGTCCTCGAATGAAGGCAGCTTTCCAAGTCTTGATCTGCTTGATGATTGGTCTGTTTGCCTTACTGGTGCTGCCTTATGCTTGGAAGTATGCCCAAAATGGCACATGGCAGACCTCTCCAACGCTGCATGTCCCCATGCTGTATATCTTTTTCTCAACGGTCGTCACCTTTGCGCTACTCCTGGTGTATAGCTTACTGGGGTGCCTTGAGGGGATGATCGCGATGTGTCGCTCCTCTGCCTCCCTTCAGGAGTCGTAAGCATGGAAGTTATTATCCTGTTTAGTGTTTTCTTGGTGCTACTGCTGGTAGGGATGCCGATAGCCTTTTCGTTGGGGTTGGCATCACTTTCTTACCTCCTGCTGGAGGGTATTTCATTAACCATAGTGCCGCAGCGGATGTATGCGGGCATCGATACCTTCGTTTTACTCTGCATTCCGGGCTTTGTATTGGCCGGTAACCTGATGAATGCGGGTAATATCACTGATCATATTGTGCGCTTTGCCAACGCCTTATTAGGCCATATTCGCGGTGGGCTGGGGCTGGCGAATGTGGGGGGATCGATGATTTTTGGTGGTATTTCAGGTACCGCCGTGGCGGATTCTGCCAGCATCGGCTCGGTCATGATTCCCGGTATGGCGCGCGCAGGCTATGACAAACCCTTTGCCGCCGCCGTCACCGCCGCGTCGTCGACCATTGGGCCGATTATACCGCCAAGCGTTCCCATGATTATTGCTGGATCGCTGAGTGGTATTTCGGTAGGGCGGATGTTTTTGGCAGGGGCCGTTCCCGGCTTGTTGCTGGGGCTCGCCATGATGATTACGGTGTATATCCTGGCCGTTCGCCGCGGGTATCCAAAAGAGAAGCGGGTATCTTTGCTGCAGCTGCTTTGTGAAGCGAAAACGGCCTTTTGGGCACTCTTGATGACCGTGATCATTCTCTACGGCATCATTGGTGGCTTCTTCACGCCCACAGAAGCATCCATCGTTGCCAGCCTATATGCATTAGTGGTTGGCATGTATGTTTACAAAGGGTTGTCGTGGAAAAAACTGCCGGCGATTTTGTCTGACACTGTATTGACCTCCTCGGCATTGCTGCTGATGGTGGGGTTAGCGAATTTGTTTGGCTGGATCCTCACCAGCGAACAGATACCTCAGATGATCGCTGAGCTTATCCTCTCTATTAGTGATAATCCGCTGATAGTTTTATTAATACTTAATCTGATCCTGCTATTCGTCGGCGCGTTTATGGAAACCATCGCCGCGTTAATAATTCTTTTTCCCGCCCTGGTGGGTGTAGCGACTGGCGTGGGTGTCGATCCGGTTCATTTTGCGGTGATCGCGGTACTAAACTTGATGATTGGCCTCACAACGCCGCCGGTAGGGGTATGCCTATTCGTTGTCGCCGGGATTGGTAAGCTGCCGATGTTGACGGTCGCAAGAGCCATTGTGCCATTTTTACTTTGCAACTTAGCCGTACTGTTGTTGGTAACTTACGTGCCCGCTATTTCGCTTTGGTTACCCAACCTACTGATGGGGAGTCATTAACCATGCCTTCACACCGTATTGAAACCTCATCTAAAAGCGGAGAGGTTGGCGTCGTTCATCTGGGGCTCGGCGCCTTCCACCGCGCCCACCAAGCGGCGTATCTGGAGCGTTACCGCCAGCGTACAGGTGACTCTGAATGGGGTGTTTGCAGCGCTAACCTTCGTGCCAGCATTGGCTTGGTCGACGGATTGCGCGCGGCAGGGCATCGCTACCATGTTGCCGAGTACGCCGACAGTGAAAGCCTGACGCTGCGCGAAATAGGCGTGATCGAAGAGACGCTGTTCACTGGCTGCGATACAGAGGGTAACTGGGGACGCGACCGGGAGGCCTTGCTATCGCGGATGGCATCCGCGGATACGCGAATTGTGACCCTGACGGTCACTGAAAAAGGCTATTTCTTGAACCCTGCCAGTGGTGAGTTAAGAAATGATGACCCCATGATCGCCGCTGATATCGCTGCCCCCAAGCAGCCACGCACTGCGCCCGGGCTATTGGTGGAAGCATTGGCCCGGCGGCACAAGGCAGGCATTGCTCCTTTTACCGTTCTGTCTTGCGACAACATGCCAGATAACGGCAAACGGACACGCCAGGCGGTGGTGCAGCTCGCTGAACACCAAGATCCCGCCCTGGCGAGTTGGATTGCCGATGAAGTGGCGTTCCCTTGCAGCATGGTGGATCGGATCGTGCCCGCGATGACGGACGCTGACTTTGAGCGCTTGGCAGCGCTGGGCGTTAACGACCCAAACGCGGTGGTGTGCGAAGCATTCACGCAGTGGGTGGTCGAAGACCACTTCCCCGCAGGGCGGCCGAGCTGGGAAGCTGAAGGTGTTGAAATGGTGGCCGATGTGGCGCCGTTTGAAACCATGAAGCTACGCATGCTCAACGGTAGTCATTCGCTGCTGGCTTACCTGGGTGCGTTGGCAGGGATTGAAACGGTCTATGAGGGTGTCCAGCATGCCAAACTGCGGGCGCTGTTACACCGCTATATGCTCGAAGAGGCGGCGCCCACCCTCGAGATGCCCGAGGGCATCGACCTGGACGCCTACGCGGACTCGCTATTGGCCCGTTTTGCCAACGATAGCCTGCGCCATCGCCTGCATCAGATCGCCATGGATGGTAGCCAGAAGCTCCCGCAGCGCTGGCTATCCGCCGCCCTGAAGCGCGCAGGTGTCGGTCAGTCATCGCCGTGCGTGGCATTAGGCATGGCGGCGTGGATTCGCTATACCTCGGGTGAGGATCTGATGGGCAATCGCCACCCCGTCGACGACCCGCTCGCCCAGCGCTTCCAGTCGATACATCACGCGAATGGTCGCGATGCTGACGCACTGGTGGCGGCGTATCTGGCCATGGACGATGTGGTGCCAAGCGAACTGGCAACGAATAAGGCATTTGCCCAGGCCGTGGTGACGGCGTACCAGATGTTGACCCAGGAAGGCCTGGAGGAGGCGCTCGCAGCGCTGAAGCATGGTTAGGGGCTAACAAAAAAGGAGAGCACCATGGAACACACCTGGCGTTGGTTTGGCCCGAATGATGCGATTGGCCTCGACGAGATTCGCCAGACAGGCGCAACCGGTATCGTTACCGCCCTGCATGAGGTGCCTAATGATCAGGTATGGCCGGTTGAGGCGATTCGCGAGCGTCAGCAGATGATCGACGCTGCTGGCCTGACATGGTCGGTGGTGGAGAGCGTCCCGGTCCATGAGTCGATCAAGAAAGGACTGCCAGAACGTGACGCGCTGATCGAAACGTATTGCCAGACGCTGCGACACCTGGCGGCCTGCGGTATCGACACCGTTTGCTATAACTTCATGCCGGTACTCGATTGGACACGTACTGACCTGACCTATGAATTAGCTGATGGCGCCTTGGCGCTGCGCTTTGATCAGGTGGCTTTTGCGGCCTTCGATCTTTATCTGCTGCGGCGACCAGGGGCTGAGCAAGACTACAGCGCTGAGGAAAAAGCTCAAGCAAGTCGCTATCTGGAAAGCTTGGATAGCGCTGGCCGTGACCAATTAGTCAATACCCTGATCGCGGGGCTGCCCGGCGCCGAGGAGCATTACACCCTTGAACAGTTTCGGGCTGTGCTGGAAGGGTATGCCGATGTCGACGCCGCCCGGTTGCGAGAAAACCTGGGTTACTTTCTGCAGGCGGTTATTCCGGTGGCGGAAGAGGTGGGCATTCGTATGGCCATCCACCCGGATGACCCGCCCCGGCCGTTGCTGGGATTGCCCCGGGTGGTATCGACGCGCGAGGATGCCCAGTGGATTATCGATCGTGTGCCCAGCCCCGCCAATGGTTTGACGCTTTGCACAGGGTCTTATGGCGTCCGTGAAGATAATGACTTGGTGGCCATGACCCGCCACTTTGCCCCACATATTCATTTTATCCATCTGCGTGCCACGCAGCGCGAAGCGGATAACCTGTCTTTTCACGAGGCGTCGCACCTAGCCGGTGATGTGGACATGGTGGGGGTCATTCATGCGCTGGTGAAAGAAGAGCGGCGCCGCGAACGCGAAGGTGGGGCACGTTTACCGATGCGCCCGGATCACGGTCACCAGCTTCTCGATGATCAACAGCGCCATACGGCACCGGGTTACCCGCTTTACGGGCGCATGCGTGGCCTTGCCGAGCTGCGTGGCGTAGAGTTCGTGTTGCGGCAGTCGACGGCTGGCTAGTGACTGGCTGGATGGCATTCAACTTACTGCTGGATATCATTTAGCGGGCTAGCCAGCCACCGTCAACTGCCAGGGTATGACCATGGACGTAGTGGGCAGCGTCGGAGCATAAAAAGATCACGGCACCCGCTAGATCCTCGGGCGTCCCCCAGCGGCCCGCGGGTATGCGACCGAGTATTTCATCGTGTCGCTTGGGGTCGTCGCGCAGCGCCTGGGTATTATCGGTGGCCATGTACCCTGGGGCGATGGCATTGACGTTTATATCATGGGCAGCCCATTCGTTGGCCATCAGGCGGGTTAGGCCGAGGATGCCGCTTTTGCTGGCGGTGTAGGAGGGCACGCGAATACCGCCTTGGAACGACAGCAGTGAGGCAATATTGACGATCTTGCCCGGTGCCTCGCGCTCAATCAGGTGTTTAGCCACCTGCTGGGAGAGAAAAAACGCTGCCTTCAAGTTGATGTCTATCACCGCGTCCCAGTCTTCTTCGGTGAACTCGATAGCCGGTGCCCGGCGAATCGTCCCCGCATTGTTGACCAAGATGTCCAGCTTGCCCGCCTGAGTGACCGCTTGATGAACAATGTCGTTAGGCGAATCATTGCCTAACTCTGCTTCAACAGCGTAAAAGCGCTTGCCTAAGGCTTCAACCTGCTGGCGGGTTTCCTGGGCAGGGCGGCGGCTGACACCGACAATATCAGCACCCGCTTCGGCCAGGGCCACGGCCATGCCTTGGCCTAAGCCTTTGTTGCAGCCGGTAACCATCGCCACTTGATCTTGCAATGAAAATAACCTCATTGAATCCTCCTGAGCCGATTTTCACCAATATGTGTCAACTCCAGATATTAAACGTCAGCAGGCACGTTGGTGGATAGGTTGGCAATCGCGGTGGGTAATTCACTGGCATGCAGAATGCCGATCGCACCGTCGGGAGTGATTTCCTCTCCAGGAAAGTGGTTCAGATGAATCACCTGCATGCCTGCCGCTAGGCCTGCCTCGACACCCACCGCCGCATCATCAATCACCACACACTGACGGGGAGTATAGCCCATGGCGGCCGCCGCCTTGCGATACAGCTCGGGATCTGGCTTCCATACGTTGAGGGTGTAGGCGCTAAACAGCCTGCCTTCAAAATGGTGGCCTAACGCGGTGCTTTCCAGCGCGCAACGGATCTTGCGCTCGGGGCCATTGGATACCACGGCCATAGGGTGGCTGCTTAACTGTTCCAACGCATCGGGCATGCCGGGTATTACCACAAGCTCGGCACGCATGCGGGCTTCCATGCGTGCCCGCATGTCCGCTTCAAGCTGGGTGAATTTGTCTTCTGCCAACGTCTGAAAACGGCTTTCCAGTGTTTGGACGATGGTCTGGAAACGCACCCCGCGAAATTCATCCATATACTGTCGGGCTGAAAAGGGTAGGCCGAATTCAGGAAGTATCTCGCCCATCACCTCGGCAAGCAGTATCTCGCTATCCACCAGGGTGCCATCGCAGTCAAACAGCAGACAGAGCGGTGTGGCTGTGCTCATCGCAGAGTTCATTGATAGGTTTCCTGATTGACCAGGCTAATGGGGCGTTCACCCTGAAGCGCCAAGCGAATATTATTCACAGCCCGTTGAGCCATGGCGTCGCGGGTTTCATGGGTGGCAGAGCCGATATGCGGCAAAGCGACGACATTGGCCATCGTCGGTAGCGTTGACGAGGCGGCGAGCGGCTCCTGCTCGAAGACATCCAGTCCGGCTGCTTGTATAGCGCCGCTCTCCAGAGCGTGTATCAATGCCGCTTCATCGACGACTTTGCCGCGGGCAATATTGATGAAAATGCCGGTTGGTTTCATTTGTGCAAATTGTTTGGCGCCGATCAGGTGTTCGGTCTCGGCTGTCAGCGGTACTGTGACACAGACAAAGTCAGCTTCGGCCAGCAGTTGGTTTAGTTCGCAGCGCTTAGCGCCAAGCTCGCGTTCTAATGCGGGCTTTGGGGAGGCGTTGGAGTAGAGCACCGGCATGCCAAAGCCCAGCGCACCGCGCCTGGCCACTGCCTGCCCAATGCGGCCAAAGCCGACCATGCCCAGGGTTTTGCCATGCACATCGCTACCAAACAGAGCGGGGCCAATACTGGCTTGCCATTCGCCTGCTTTTACCCACTCGGCTAGTTCCACTACTCGACGCGCGGTGGCCATGACCAGTGCAAACCCCGTATCGGCGGTGGTTTCGGTAAGCACATCCGGTGTATTGCACAGCATGATGCCGCGCTTGGTCAGTTCATCAACGGGGATGTTGTCATAGCCAACAGAAACGGTCGCGATGACTTCCAAGTTGGGGGCTGCGTCCAGCAACTGAGGGGTGATTGCCAAGCCGGAACCGATAATGCCGTGCGCCTCTGCCAATAGAGCGCGATTTTCAGGGGCATCAAGCGCGGAGGTTTTTGCCAGCACATCTACCTTAAATAAATCGCTTAGCTCACCCAGTTGGGCATCGCTGAGTCGTCCTTGAACCATTAACCGTTTTTGCATTGTTATCTCCAGGGTAAAAAAGCGGCTACAAAAAAGCGAGGCGGGTCAGGCGGTGGGTTGCTCTGCTTCAAGCACCTGTAAACGCTCGCGACCAGGCAGGCCTTCCATATCACCAATGACTTGAACGGCCTGAGCGCCAATTAAATTTCCCCGCTGGGCGGCTTGGCGTGCTGAGCAGCCATCAAGCAGGGCGCTGATTACGCCAACGGCAAAGCCATCGCCTGCACCTACGGTATCCACTACTTCAGCGACAGGGCAACCGCTTACCGTAAAGCTCTCCTCTTTCCCATCTAAGCTGCCTCGGTAATAGCTGCCTTCCGGGCCCAGTTTGATAACCACCGCCGAAGCACCTTGATCCAGATAGTAGCCTGCTATGTCGTAAGGCGTCTTTTGCCCTGTGAGTAGCTGGCCCTCGGAAAGCCCTGGTAGTACCCAGTCGGCACGGCCGGCGAGTTCGTTGAGGGTCGATCGCATAACGTTTTCGTTGGGCCAAAGTGACGGTCGCAAATTAGGGTCAAAGGAAACACTGGCACCATGGGCGCGGGCCTGTTCCATCAAATGATGGCTAAGCTGGCAGGCGCTTTCAGATAACGCCGGTGTAATGCCCGTTGCGTGAAGGTGGTTAAGTGCTTGAAAGTCGACATGCTGGGCGTCGTCAACCGTCAGGTGACTGGCAGCACTGCCACGTCTGAAATATTCGACTCGCGGGTCGGCGCCGTCCTGGGCGCGCTCTTTAAAGAGCAGTCCGGTGGGGTGCTGTGCATCGGCGTGAATATAGCGGCCATCGATACCTTCCGCGGTTAACGCCGCCTGAATAAACTTCCCAAAGCTATCGGTGCCCACTCGGCTTAACCAACCCACTTGAAAACCCAGTCTTGAGAGGCCGATGGCGACATTGTTGTCGGCACCGGCCAAACGGCGGTGGAAACCCTCGATAGCGGATAAATCGCCCGGCGTATCCGCTACAAACATGGCCATGGCCTCGCCAAAGGTGAGAATTTCGGGTGGGCTATCGATAGCGTGTGGCATGGTCAATATTCTCTTTCGACTGTTTTTTAGCATTCAATGGGAACGATACCATTTTTGCGACTCTTTTCTAGCGATGCCTTGGAAATTAGCGCTGGGTGGAGCCCCGCTCAATCAGGCCAGGGGCAAAACTCACCGTGGTCGGCATTGCCGATATATGGGGTGCAATGCGATGCATCAAACATTCAATTGCCGCTTTGCCGATCGCATCGGTGGGCTGGCCAAGGGTGGTGATGCCGGGAGGCACTAAGGCGCACCAATCGAGTTCATCAATCCCCATCAAGCCTGTCTTGCCAAGTGTTAAGCCCAACTGCTGAAAAAGGGCAGTCACTGCTAGGGTGGCATTACCGTTACCACACAAAACGGCACAAGCGTGCTGTTGGTGGTCGGCTAAAAAGTCGCTTAGCATTTGCTGCGATGCAGTGCCATCTTCGGTGGTAAGCAGTAATGTCGCGTGATGCAGCCCGCGTAGTTCGGCAGCTTGGTGAAAACGCGACAAACGTCGTTGACGCGTGCTTGATTGTTCGGGCGCTTCGCTGACATACAGTACGGCTTGGTAGCCCTGGGCGCACAAGTGTTCGAGCGCCATATCAACCGCCAGGTGATTATCGAGCCCGACCACTTCCGCCTCCACATGGTCGACGTCGCGGTCTAGCAGCACAATAGGGGTTCCCTGACTCATAATGGTATGCAGCTGGTGTTCGGGGCTGCCGGATGCATTCACCACCAAGCCTTCCACTTGATAGGCGCCAAGCAGGTCTAGATGCTGGCGCTCCTGCTCCGGGTCATTGTCGGTATTACACACGACTAGCGAGTAGCCGTATTGGCGGCAAGCTTGCTCGACACCGTGGGTGATGGCTACTGAAAACGGATTGCGGATATCGGCGACCAACATTCCGATCAATTTCGAGTGCCCCCCTTTTAAGCCGCGTGCCATTTGATTCGGCTGGTAGCCAAGGGTCCCTGCCGCCTGGGCGATGCGCCTTTTGAGGGAAGGCGATAGCCGGTCATGCTCTTCGCCAAAATAGCGCGAAACGCTGGTTTTAGAGGTGCCTGCCAATTTGGCAACTTCGATGAGGGTAGCTCGGGATGAAGGCATAAAAATGGATTGATATAAATGGTAACGTTCCCAAAGTAGGGCTTTTCGATTTGAAAGGCAATACGCGTACATTAGTTGATAACATTAACCCGTCCCTCATCTCCCCTAGAGTGACAAGCGTTATATTCTTCAGAAAGGTAAACTACATGGCTTTGATACAACGCTCGGCCCATTGAATGCATCCACATTATGAATTGACCCAAGCGGGCGATCGTTACTTCGACGGCCTGGTCGACAAGTTTTCACGATCGCTCTACCAGGCGCCCAGAGGTGAGTTGCGTCTGGCTATGCTCGACTATTTATTACCGCAGATGCTGAATTTACAGCAGCAGGCGGTATTGGATATCGGCGGTGGCCTGGGCCAGCAAACTGCGTGGTTTGCAGAGCGAGGGCATAAGGTCACGATGGCAGAGCCCTCTGGCGAAATGCTGGACCATGCAAAAAACTGGCATCGTGATGCCAATGAGCTGCCCAGCGATGCGATTGAGTACCTGCAGGCGCCTCTGCAAACGATTCGGCAGCACGCCCCAGGTCCCTGGCCACTCATTGCCTGCCACGCGGTACTGGAATGGCTCGGCGAGCCGCGTTTGGCCATGCAAACGCTGGCGAGCCTGCTCGCCCCAGGCGGTCAACTGAGTCTCATGGTGTTTAACCGTGATGCGCTGCGTTTTTCCAATGCCATGAAAGGTAACTTACAAAAAGCCTTAAGCGACCAGCTTGAGGGTCAGGGCAGGGGCCAGCGACTGACGCCCATTTCGCCCATCACCCACGACCAGGTTGTGCAGTGGAGCGGGGAAAATGGCTTGGTTGTTGAGTCGGTAGCCGGTATTCGAGTCTTTCAGGACTATTTACGCCAGCCCGCGTTAGCGCCACGCGAGCGCGACACGCTGCTGGCGCTGGAAAAATGCTACTGCCGGCAGGACCCCCACTGGCGCCTGGGTCGCTACTTGCTTTATACCCTCAGCAAACCGGAGACCGTCGAATGAGTGCCCAAACGCCTGCCTGCCAACTGCTTGAACGACAGCCAGCGCGCGATGAGCCGCTCTGGGGAGTCGGTCCGCCGTTGGATCCCTGGTTGGTTGAGCAATCAACGGGTGTTGTCAGCGCTGACTTGGCTGTGCTTGACGCTTGGCGCGCTCGGGGTAAATCAGCGTTTAGCCCGTTTGTGGATGAGCATGTTGAGTACCTGGCAGGCGAGGTGGTGCTGTTCTGGCCCAAAGCCCATCAGTTGGGTATCTGGTGGCTGGAGTGGCTATGTGAGGTATTGCCAGGTGACACGCCGGTAGAGGTTGTCGGTGAGCATAATGGAGGCATCAAGCGCGTCCCCAAGTTGCTCGCTGAGCGGGGCATGGAGTGCGACAAACTGGATAACGCCCGACGCTGCTCGCTATTTGCCACCCGCACGGTAAAGCTCGCTTCCAAGGACGATGTGTGGACGCGTTTCGACGCGCTGGGTCTGGCACTGATCAGCCACCCGGGCGTATTCGGGCATGGCAAGGTCGACGAAGGCACCCGGCTACTCCTGAACGTCCTGGAGAGCGAACTTCCCAGCACACCACTCAGCAACCCTCTGCACGTGCTGGATATGGGCTGCGGTGACGGGATTATCAGCGCGTGGCTGGCCCGTCGCGGGCATCAGGTCACCGCGGTGGATGTCAGTGCGTTTGCGGTTGAGTCGACCCAGCGAACGCTGAGGGTCAACGGGCTCGAAGGCCGCGTATTGCAAAGTGATGTATTCAGTGCTTTGCAGGGCGAACACTTTGATCTTATCGTCAGCAATCCGCCTTTTCACCAGGAGCGTGATGTCAGCTATGGGCCAAGCCAGCGCCTGATCAGTCAGGCGCCGACCCACTTGACGTCAGCGGGCCAATTATTGCTGGTTGCCAATGCGTTCTTGCCCTATCCGGACCGGCTCCAGAACGCATTTGGGCAGTTCCAGACCCTGGCGGATAATCGCCGTTTCAGGGTCTATCGCGCCCAGCAGTATTAATTACCGTTCGGGGGCATAGTCAATGGCTGTCACGGTGTAGAACGTCTCGCCGTTGGGCGTGAGCACTGTTATATCCTCGCCCACTTCCTTGCCCAGCAAGGCCTTGGCCATGGGAGCATCGATACTGATCCAGCGTTTTTGCGTATCGGTTTCATCGTGGCCAACAATGCGTAGAGACAGCGTTTCACCTTCTTCGTCTTCCAGGCTGACAAAGGCGCCAAAAAATATTTTTTGCGTGTTGGCGGGCAGGCGGTCGACCACCTGGAGCTCATCCAGACGCTTGGTGAGGTATCGAATACGGGCGATGACGCGATTGAGTTCCTTCTTGTTGTAGGTGTAATCGGCGTTTTCACTGCGATCACCCTGGGCGGCCGCTTCGCCCACTTTCGCCGAAATTTGCGGGCGTTTTACCCGCGAGAGATGGTCCAGAATGCCTCTCAGGCGTGCTGCACCCTCAGCGGTAATCAGGTTGCTTTTAGGTTCCTGGCGCGGGTCTTTTGCCGGATCGCGCCAACGTGTCATGTTGCGGCCTTTCATTGCCAACTCCCTTCTGGTTAGGCGATCCCCACTTTAACGCGATTTGCCTCAGGACGGCCAAACGTCGCGTCGAATGATTTGCGACTGGCGATTAATTCAAACGTTCGTTACATTGTCCGGGTGACTTATTTTGCCGACTGGCAGTTATCCGACAACAACAAGCTAAGGAGTTGATAATGGTTCACTCAAACCTGATGCGCTATTTCGCAATGACCGCGCTCAGCAGTTCACTGGCGCTCGCGTCGTTTAACGCGGTGGCTTATGAAAGCGAGCTGTTCTCGCTTAAGAACCGCTGGGAGCATACGGTAACGGAGATGCCTCAAAGTGAGCGGGAAGAAGCGCTCAGTGGCCTGGCCGACGAAGTGACACAGCTTGCTGAGCAGCATAGCGACGAAGCCGACGTGTTGGTCTGGAAAGGGGTGGTATTGGCCGCTTATGCCCGTGAGCGAGGTGGTCTTGGTGCGTTGGGCGTTGCCAAAGACGCCCGGAATACCCTCGAACGTGCTGTCGAGATCGATCCGCAAGGCAATAATGGCTCTGCCTATGTGACGTTGGGGGCGCTATACGACCGCGTACCCGGTGGGCTGATTGGTTTTGGCGATAGTGATACGGCAGACAAGATGTTTCAGCGGGCCTTGCAGATTCGGCCTGACGGCATCGATGTCAACTATTACTACGCGACCTTCCTCCAGGAAGAAGGCAATACCCAGGCGGCTCGGGAGCATGCCCAGCGCGCCTTGAACGGCACCGCCCGCGAGGGTCGCCAACAGTCCGATGAAGCGTTGCGCCGTGACGCCGAAGCGTTGCTTGGTGAACTATAACTCCTTCCACAAATTGGCATTCCCGGTGGCAAGCATTGATAATAGGACAATTGTTGTCACCGGGAGCGCCTTATGGCATCCAGCGCCAGCACGTCTCTGCTCAACACGCCGCTAGGCCGCGAAGATGTTGAACTGCATAAACGTGAAACCCTGCACCAGGGCTTTTTCCGCCTGGAGGCGTTAGAGCTTCGTCATCGCCTGTTTGAAGGCGGGTGGAGCGACGTCATGCGTCGCGAGGTCCATCAACGCTTTGATGCCGTGGGGGTGCTGCTTTACGACCCCGCGCGCGATAACCTGGTGTTGGTTGAACAGTTCCGTGCCGGTGCCGTTGACGATCCGCACACGCCATGGAAGCTTGAGCTCGTGGCCGGCCTCGTCGAGCAGGACGAGTCACTGGAAGATGTTGCCCGTCGTGAATCTCTGGAAGAGGCCGGGTGTCATGTGGGCCAATTGACTAAACTGCACTCCTATTACCCCAGTCCAGGCGCCTGTAACGAACGCGTGACACTGTTCTGCGGCTTGATCAATACGCAGGGGGTGGGCGGGGTTCATGGCCTGGCTGAAGAACATGAAGATATTCGCGTCCATGTGGTGTCTTTTCCCACTGCATGGGAACTCTTGGGCCAGGGAAGACTCGACAACGCCATGTGCTTGATTGCACTGCATTGGCTGGCAGGCCAGCGGGCGTCTTTACGCGCCGCTTCCCGCCCAATACCCCCGCAGAGCGAAACCGACGAGGAGTGAGCATGGCGAAAATGGCTTATGTCACCGATTTGAAGACGCTCCAAGCCGAGTGCAGCGCCAACTATTTGCGACTGGTTCGCCTGGTGGGTGACCTGGAAGGCGACCAGCAACGCAACATTGCCTTGCGCGGCGATGACCAGGATTTCGGTGTTTTACAACTCAAGATTTTGCAAAACGCCCCTTACACCACCATGTTGGAAGTGTCGCAAAGCAGTCCGATGGATACCTTGTGGGAAGGGCCTCGCATGCGTGTGCATCTTTACCACGACGTCCGCATGGCAGAAGTCACCGATTTTCAGCGCGAGCGCCACTTTAGAGGGCGTTACCGCTACCCTAATGCGCGGATGCACCAGCCGGATGAAAAGCTTCAGTTGAATCGCTTTCTCGGCGAATGGCTGGCTCATGCCCTGGCACATGGACACACCGTTGATGTACCGGAGCTTCCCTGATGCGCCTGGTGCAAATCACCGATGCCCACCTGTACGCGGATAAACAAGCGCGTTCCCGCGCGGGAGTGCCCTGGCATCACCTACAGCGGGTGCTGCAGGCGGTCATCGCTGAGCGACCCGACTTCGTGGTGTTGACCGGTGATGTCAGTCAGGACGAAACAGCGACCTCTTATGCACTGGCCAGTGAGGCGATGTCGCAGTTGCCCTGTCCGTGGGCCTGGATGGCGGGTAATCACGACCAGCCCGCGCTGATGCAAGCAGAACATCCGCTGGTCGATGAGGTGTCGTTGCCGCCCTGGCGCCTACTGCTGCTGCACACCCCGGTTGAGGGGGAGCCCTATGGTGAACTGGGCCGTGACGCCTTGGCGACGCTATCGTCAAAGCTTGAAGGAGATCGCCGACCGACCTTGATCGCGATGCATCATCCTCCCGTTGAGGTGGGAGCGACCTGGATGGATGCCATTGGTTTGCAGGACCGCGATGCGTTCTGGGAGGTCATCAGCGCGTTTCCCCAGGTCAAGGTCATCCTGTTTGGTCACGCCCATCAGACATATACCCAGCGCCATGTAGCCGGTACACATGATGTTGCCGTTTATGGCTGCCCGGCGATTGCCGATCAATTCATGCCTGGGGCAGAACACTTTATGATTGATGAGGCATCACGCCCCGGTTATCGCATCGTTGATTTCCACGACCAGCAGTGGGAAACCCGGGTCGAGCGTGTCACGGTTTAGCCGTCAAAACGGCTTTTTGATCTTATAGGCAGTAAAAGAATAAAAAGATAGTTATTAATTCTTTTGGGTTATTATCGACAAGACGTTACCCTACCCACATCTTAGCGCTCAGCTTTTCCGCAGTGCACAGGTTTGTTTTTGTGAGGTAGTCGGCCATGTCCCAGTTTTCCAATCTTTCAGCCGCGTCGCGGCCTGAAATGCCCGGTGCGCCTAGTGCTGCGCGCATGACGCACTTGAAGCAGCTCGAAGCGGAATCGATCCATATCATTCGCGAAGTCGCCGCCGAGTTTTCCAATCCGGTGATGATGTACTCCATCGGCAAAGATTCCTCAGTGATGCTGCACCTGGCGCGCAAGGCGTTTTACCCCGGCACGCCCCCGTTCCCGCTGATGCATATAGACACCACCTGGAAATTCCGCGAGATGATCGAGTTCCGCAACCGCATGGCGGCAGAGGCGGGCATGGAGCTTATCGTCCACACCAACGAAGAAGGTCGTGCGGCGAACATCAACCCGTTTGACCACGGCAGTGCCAAGTACACCGACATCATGAAAACCCAGGCGCTCAAGCAGGCGCTGGACAAGCATGGGTTTGACGCCGCCTTTGGCGGTGCCCGGCGCGACGAAGAAGCGTCCCGTGCCAAGGAACGTGTCTACTCCTTCCGCGATAAATACCACCGCTGGGACCCGAAAAAACAGCGCCCGGAGCTGTGGAATATCTACAACGCCAAGGTCAACAAGGGCGAATCGATTCGCGTGTTCCCGCTTTCCAACTGGACCGAGTTGGATATCTGGCAGTACATCTATCTGGAATCGATCCCCATTGTGCCGTTGTACCTGTCAGCCCCACGCCCGGTGGTCGAGCGTGACGGCATGCAGATCATGGTCGACGACGACCGCATGCCGCTGGAGCCTGGCGAAGTGCCGGAAGAAAAGTGGGTGCGTTTCAGAACCCTGGGCTGCTACCCGCTCACCGGCGCGGTGGAATCCAAAGCCGCCACCTTGCCCGAGGTCATCCAGGAAATGCTGCTGACCAAAACCAGCGAACGCAGCGGCCGCGCCATCGACCACGACCAGGCCGGCTCGATGGAAAAGAAAAAGCGTGAGGGGTACTTTTAATGTCACACCAATCCAACTTGATTGCCGACAACATCGAGCAATATCTGCACGAACACGAAAACAAGGACCTGCTGCGCTTCATCACCTGCGGCAGTGTCGATGACGGCAAGTCCACGCTGATTGGCCGAATGCTGCACGATTCCAAAATGATTTTTGAGGATCAACTGGCGGCGATCACCCAGGCGTCCAAAACCAGCGGTACCACCGGTGATACCGTTGATCTGGCGCTGCTGGTCGATGGCCTGCAGTCGGAGCGCGAGCAGGGCATTACCATCGATGTGGCGTATCGGTTTTTCTCCACCGATAAGCGCAAGTTCATTATCGCCGATACCCCGGGACACGAGCAGTACACCCGCAACATGGCCACCGGCGCCTCTACCGCGAGCCTGGCGGTGATCCTGATTGACGCGCGCTACGGCGTGCAGACGCAAACCCGCCGCCACAGCTTCATTGCCGATTTGCTGGGTATCCAACATCTGGTCATTGCAGTCAACAAGATGGATCTGGTCGATTTCTCCGAGCAGCGCTTTAACGAAATCGTCGAAGAATATCGTGCTTTCGCCACCAATCTGAACGCCCCCGATATTCGCTTTGTGCCGATGTCGGCGCTCAACGGCGACAACGTCGTCAATCCCAGCGAGCAGACACCCTGGTATTACACCGCGGGCTACGAAGGCAAAACGCTGATTGAGCTGCTGGAAAGCGTCGAGGTCACGTATGACCAGAACCTTACCGATCTGCGTTTGCCGGTGCAGTATGTTAACCGGCCCAACCTTGATTTTCGCGGCTATTGCGGCACCTTGGCAGCGGGCGTGTTGCGCCCTGGCCAAGCCGTGAAGGTGCTGCCTTCGGGGAAAACCTCGCGCGTCGAGCGGATCGTGACCTTTGAGGGAGACTTGACGGCGGCGTATCCGGGGCAGGCCATTACCGTTACGCTGGACGATGAAATCGATATTTCCCGGGGCGACTGGCTCGTCAGCGCCGAGGAAGAGTTGCCGCTGTCAAATGCTTTTGAAGCGGATATTGTCTGGATGCATGAAGATGCGCTGGCGCCGGGCAAACTGTATGACTTCAAGCTCGCCACGCGGGACCTGTCAGGGCAAGTCAGCGCGGTTGACTACCAGATCGACGTGAACACCCTTGAAAAGCACGCCGCGGATTCGCTGAGCTTGAATGCCATCGCCCGCTGCGAAGTCGAATTGACGGCGGCGATCCCGGTTGACAGTTATCGCAGCAGCCCTGGTACCGGCAGCTTTATCATTGTCGATCGGCTGACCAACGTGACCGTCGGTGCGGGGATGATCCGTGGCGTCGCCAAGGCGTCAGGCAGTGGTCCAGAGAAAACCGATTGGGCGGCGTTTGAGCGCGATCTCAACGCCCTGGTGCGTAAGCATTTTCCGCATTGGGAAGCCAAGGATATTCGCCAGCTGCTGTAGGTTTTTACCTGGCATCAACTGGGTAAGATAAGCAATGTGGTTATATAGAAGCCCCTCTGGCAGCATGCCTGAGGGGCTTTTTTATCGATGACTTGTCGGTAGGTTATTCCGCGTTGGGGAAAAACAGCTGTTGGCCATCGACCTCGTAATCAGCGATGGCGGCTTGGCCCTCTTCTGAGACCAGCCATTCATGCCACTGGGCGGCAAGGTCATGCTTCAAGTGAGGGTGGCGCTCTTCCGAGATCAGCAAGCTGCCATACTGATTAAAAAGCGCCTCATCGCCTTCAAACAGTAAGGTCAAGTCCTGCGGGTTTTCAAAAGACACCCAGGTAGCGCGGTCAGTGAGGGTGTAGGCGTTCATGCCCGCTGCCGTATTGAGTGTCGGCCCCATCCCACTGCCCAGCTCTCGGTACCACTCGCCTTGCGGGTTAACGTCGGCGTCTTCCCATAAACGCAGCTCGGCACGGTTGGTGCCGCTGTCATCACCCCGCGAGGCAAAGGCCGACTCGCTTTCGGCAATGCGCTGCATGGCTTCTTCGACGGTCTCGCTGCTTTGAATGTCGGCGGGATCATCGCTTGGGCCGACGATCACGAAGTCGTTGTACATGACATTCAGGCGCTCGGTGGCATAACCCTCTGCGACAAACTGCTCCTCGCCTGCCGTGTCGTGAACCAGCAGGCTGTCGGCGTCGCCGCGCCGGGCGGTTTCAAACGCCTGGCCGGTGCCTACGGCCACCACCCGGACATCAATATCGGTCTTGTCGGTAAACTGGGGAATGATGGCATCAAATAGCCCCGAATTTTCCGTCGAGGTGGTGGAGGCCAGTGTGATGTAGTCGTCATCGGCCAGCGCCAGACCTCCCCAGGCCAGGCTTAGCAGGCTTGCGCTGGTGATGATCGCTGTCTTTTTCATGTCACGATTCCTTCTTTTTGCGAGATGCTCAGGGTTACCAAACCAGCTCACCCTGGATAAATGCGCGACCCTCTGACGAGCGAGGCGCGGAGAAAAATGTCTCGTTGGAGGTGTGTTCCCTCAATTGACCGTTATGTAAAAACACCACGTCATCGGCCAGGCGTTTGGCCTGATGCAAGTCATGAGTCGTCATCACAATGCGGGTGCCGCTTGCGTGAAACGCCATAACGGCATCTTCCACGGCTTTGATTGCTGCCGGGTCCAGGGCCGAGGTGGCTTCATCCAGAAACAGCACATCGGGGTTGAGCAGCCAGGCGCGGGCCAGGGCAAGCCGCTGCTGCTCGCCACCCGAGAGTACTCGGGCCGGACGATGGGCGAGGGAGGTTAAACCGAAGGTGTCGAGCGCTTGATAGGCACGCGCTTTACGCTGGGCACGGGGCACTTTATGGATACCCAGTACGTAGGTGAGGTTATCAATCGCTGAGCGGCGAAGCAGCACCGGCCGTTGGAACACCATCGCCTGTACCGGGGTAGGGCCTTGCCAGTAGATACGTCCAGTCGTTGGGGTAAGTAGTCCGTGAGCCAAGCGCATGAGCAGGCTCTTGCCCGCGCCGTTTGGGCCCATGATGACCGTACGACGACACCCCGACAGTGTCAGCGAGGTGGGGGCCAAAAGCGATTGGCCGCGGTGTTCAAAGCTGACGCTATCGAGCTGCAGGTCGGCGATAGGCGCGAGTATGGACGTTGGTGCATTCATCCCAAGCGCCTCTTGGCCGTTTCGCCCATCAGGTGGGCCATCGCATTAATCAGTGTCACCAATGCCAGTAGAATAATACCCAGCCCGAGTGCCAGAGGCAGATTGCCCTTGCTGGTTTCCAGCACGATGCTGGTGGTCATGACCCGCGTCACACCCTCGATATTGCCGCCCACAATCATTACCGCACCGACTTCAGCGCTGGCACGCCCAAACCCCGCCAGCATGACGGTGACCAGCCCAACGCGGGCGTCCCAGAGCAGGGTGGGCATCATTCTCGCGGTGGATAAGCCCAGTGACTGGAGCTGTTCGGCGTATTCGCCGTGTAATGCCTCGATTTGTTGGCGCGTCAACGAGGCAATAATCGGTAGCACTAACACCCATTGGGCCACCACCATGGCGGTGGGGCTGAACAGTAGCCCCCATTCGCCCAGTGGTCCGGCGCGCGAGAGCAGCAGATAAACACACAGCCCGGCGACAACGGGGGGGAGGCCCATCAAGGCGTTCAACACGATAATCACACCGTTGCGACCGGGAAAGCGCCAAAGCGCCAGAGCGGCACCCAGCGGTAAGCCCACAAGCGCGGCGAGCGCAACGGCCACGAGCGATACCTGCAGCGACAACGACACAATCGCGAACAGGTCGCTATCAATGTGCAGAATAAGCTGTAGCGCGGTTAAAAAAGCATTATCGCTAGCGGGCATAATCAATAGTCAGCATGATGTGGTGTAGGTAGGCAGCATGATCGTTAATATGCAAAGATGCACCCTATGCTGAAATTGGTGCAGCTATATGCAGCATAAAGCACTGAGGGTCTGCCGTTGAGCGTCAATTATTTAACCACCAGCGAAGTGGCCGACTATTTACGGCTTAAGGAGCGCAAGGTCTACGACCTGGTGCGCCAGGGTCAGATACCTTGTAGCCGTGTGACGGGGAAATTGCTCTTTCCTCGCCAACAGATTGATTTATGGGTGCTCAACCATCTGGAAGGGGATCAGGCCCAACGCCAACCGCCGCCTGCAGTGGTAGCCGGTAGCCAGGATCCGTTACTGGAATGGGCCATCCGCGAAAGTCGCTCCGACTTGGCCAGCTTGTTTCATGGCAGCGGCGACGGCGTTCGTCGCCTGCTGGAGGGTCGCGCCATGGTTGCCGGGGTGCACTTGCTCGATCCTGACAGCGGTCAATACAACCAGCCGCATTTATTGGGGTTGGGCGGCGTAAAAGATTTGGTTGTGTTGCGCTGGGCAATCCGGCGCCAGGGGTTATTGATTCCCGCTGGGAATCCATTAGGGATTAACAGCGTGGCCGACCTGACGCGCCCCAAGATACGCGTTGCTCACCGCCAACCCGGTGCCGGTGCCGCTCGGTTGTTAACTTACCTGCTCGGCAAAGCGGGCATCATGACAACGTCGGTTGATTGGGCGGCTCACCCGAGTCTGAACGAAGACGATTTGGCGCTGAGCGTTCTGCAAGGGGAGGCGGATGTCGGGCTCGGCGTTGAAGCAGCGGCGCGGCGTCAGCAACTGGGTTTTATCCCGCTTTACGATGAGCAGTTCGATTTAATGATGCATCGCCGCAGCTACTTCGAGCCGAGCATGCAGGCGCTATTGGCGTTTACCCGTCAGCCCCGGTTTGCTCAGCGTGCTAAGGCACTTGGGGGCTACGACATTCGTCAGATGGGCGAGGTGCTGTACAACGCCTAGCGCCCCGCGCATTGGGTATTTGGCTTGACGATTATACAACAGATGCCACACTGGTTAGGTGTTGTTAACGTCTAATCATCACGAAAAGGAGAGCATGATGAGTCAAGCACTAAATGGAAAACGCGTTGCTATTCTGGCGACCGATGGCTTTGAAGAATCCGAATTAAGCGTTCCCCGTGCGGCACTTCAGAAAAATGGCGTTGAGGTGCATGTAGTCACGCCTGAAGGGAAAGGTATTCGTGCCTGGGCCGAGACTGATTGGGGAGACACCTATGATGCCGATGTGGCCCTTGCTGACGTCAACGAATCTGACTATCACGCCTTAGTCCTGCCGGGCGGTCTGTTTAATCCTGATGCGCTACGCCTCAATGATGATGCGCTGAATTTTGCGAAAGCGTTCTTTCAGGCAGGTAAGCCGGTAGCGGCTATTTGCCATGCCCCCTGGATTCTGATTAATGCGGGTGTCGTAGAAGGGCGTCGCATGACCTCGGTGGCGAGCGTCGCCCAGGATCTGCGTAATGCGGGTGCCAACTGGGTAGATGAGCCTGTCGTGGTCGATAGCGGTCTGGTCACCAGTCGCACGCCCAAAGACCTTGATGACTTTAATGCGAAGCTTCTGGAAGAACTTCAAGAAGGACGTCATTCAGGCCAGCACGCTTGATGAAGGTGTTTCGCCAGTGGTCAAGCTTCGTTAAGCGGCTTACCCATGTGATTGCCAAGCCCATGAAACGCGATCTTGGCCGCGGCGGCATGATGGTTCACCCCTATCGTGGCTACGGGTCTCAACGAGAAATCTTCGTCATGGGCAGGGTGTTCCGTCAGGCCGCCCTGGGCCGCGCCATTCCCAGGCGGGGCATGCTGCGCGACACAGCTGACGTCGCCAGGCGTGTCTTTCGTCGCGGATTTTCCGGCGCGGCTATCGAACTTTCCCTAGGTGAAAATCAGCTGTGTGTGACGACCGACCGCGATGGCTACTTCAATGTCCACCTGCCGATCAGTCATCCTCTTCCTATCGATGTTTCCTGGCATGTTGCAGACATAAAGGTTCAGGCTGAAGGCCAGCGGCCCGTTAACACCCAGGTAGAAATTTACGTACCGCCGCCCGAGGCAGACTTGGTGGTGATCAGTGATATTGATGACACCGTGATGTTCACCGGCGTGGCTGAAAAGCTCAAGATGCTGTACCGCCTGTTTGTGCGCAAGCCGCACCGCCGTACTGCATTTCCTGGAGTTGCTTCCCTCTATCAGGCGCTGCATCGCGGTGCCAGCGATAAAGCCGAACGGCCTATTCTGTATGTTTCCCGCGGGCCTTGGGCTATCTATGAAATGCTGGAAGCATTTTTTCAACTCAACCGCATTCCGGTAGGCCCTATTCTTTTTTTGCGGGAATGGGGTATTTCGTGGCGCCATCCCTGGCCGAGGCGAGGGGAGGCACACAAGCGGGATCTGATCGATCATATGCTGGCGCTATTCGATGACATGCCTTGTATTTTGATAGGCGACAGCGGTCAGCATGACCCTGAGGTGTATAGTGAGGTTGTCCGCGATTACCCTGGGCGTATAAAGGCCATTTATATTCGCCGTGTTGATCAAGACCCCGCTCGAGAAGAAGCTATCCAGCATTTACGCAACGAACTGGCCGACACCGACTGCCAGCTGGTACTGGCCGCCGATAGCGTGCTGATCGCCGAGCATGCTCATGCGGAAGATTATATATCGGCGCGAGGACTTCAGGCGGTCAAGCGTGACGTGGCCGCAAGCTATCAGGAGGCTGCCAGCGAATAAAATAGGCACTTTCATCCTTCCCGGTCGTCACGTCCTGTAGAAAAGATGTTTAATAGGTCATGTCAATTCGTTTTGGGGGGCTGGGAACCATGATGTTCGTTGTGCTGATTATCTTCGCCCTGGCGATTTTTGTGCTGCCTAACCTGTGGGCCAAATGGGTACTCAAGCGCCACACTCGGGGACGTGACGACTATCCCGGTACCGGCGCCGAGCTTGCCGATCATTTGCTGCGCCGACTGGGCATAGAGGGAGCGAGTGTCGAGCGCACTGAATTCGGTGACCATTATGACCCTGAAACACGCTGCGTCCGTCTTTCTCCGGATAATTACGATGGACGTTCACTGACCGCCGTCACGGTGGCCGCCCATGAAGTTGGGCACGCCATTCAGCATCACCAAGGTTACGCGCCGCTATTGGCGCGCAGTCGTCTGGTGAAGGTGGCGCAAAAAGCTGAAAAACTGGGCGCGATATTGATGATGGCGGCGCCGTTTCTGTTTCTACTCACTCGGTTGCCGGGCGGGCTGGCGGTGATCATCGTCATGGCCGTGATCAGCTTCGGCACCGCGGCACTGGTGCATCTGGTCACCTTGCCCGTCGAGTTTGATGCCAGCTTCAACCGGGCCCTGCCGCTACTGAAGGAATATGTGCCCCCCAACGATATGCACGGCGCCCGGCATGTGCTGACGGCCTGCGCCTTCACCTATGTAGCGGCGTCGCTTGCCAGCGTGATGAACCTGGGCCGCTGGCTGGTGATTTTGCGCAGGTAAATGGTGTTACCCCGGCTTATTCGCCAATATCACCGCCCGGCGCGGAGCAGGGTAGCCTTCGATGGTGCGGGTACGGTCGTCTGGATCGAGGAAATCGGCCAGCGACTGGTAGGTCATCCAGTCGGTGGAGCGCTGCTCGTCAAGGGTGGTGGCTGCTTCATCCACCACGCGAACGTTGGTAAAGCCGCAACGTTCTAACCAGTGGCACAGGGCTTTGGAAGAGGGCAGGAAGTAAACGTTGGGCATGGCGGCGTAGCGTTCGCCGGGCATAAACACCGTCTGCTCATCGCCTTCCACCACCAGGGTCTCCAGCACCAACTCGCCGCAAGGCGCCAAGGCGGCCTTTAGCTGCTGAAGGTGCTCCAGCGGCGCGGGGCGGTGGTAGAGCACGCCCATGGAAAAGACCGTATCGAAAAAGCCAAGGTTTTCCGGCACGTCCTCGATTCCCACCGGCAAAAACTGTGTCCGCCCGCTGTCGGCCTCGCCGACAAAATGGCGTACCGCCTGAAACTGCCAGTAGAAGCGCGGCGAGGGGTCAATCACCAGCACAAAAGCGGCGCCTTCCCCGGCCATCCGCCAGGCGTGGTAACCGCTGCCGCCGCCGACATCGAGCACTTTGCGGTACTCGAGCGGTGCCAGATTGGGGGCCACGCGCTGCCACTTCCAGTCGGAGCGCCACTCGGTGTCGATATGAATGCCCCCCAGTTGAAAAGGGCCTTTTCGCCAGGGCGCAAGCTTTCTCAGCAGGTTGAAGCACTGGCGCTGCTGGCTGTCGGTGAGGTCAATGTCGACAGTCACGGTGTCGCTGTTCAGGTCGACGCGCCGCTCGCTTGGCAGCGCGGGCAGTTTGGCCACGGCTTTTTCCCAGGCGGGCAAGTCGCCGTGGCGGTTGCGGTCGAGGCCGCGAGCCAATTGCTCGGGCAGACGTGCCAGCCAGGTGTCCAGACCCTGGTCAATAAAGGCGTGGTAGAGCTCGCGGTGGGGGTGGGGCATGGGTGTCTCGCTGTCTTAAAAAGTGCACCAGCCGCTGGCTTCCATCAGTCGATACTTCCAGTAGCGCCAACGAGAGGCGTCCAGGTAAGCCTCGGGGCCGGTGCTGTAATGCTCGGTGTCGGTATTATGCCAGTGGCGTTCGAAGGCTGCGCGGGCCTCGTGGATAATCTCATCATCGCTGTCGGCGACCCACTCGAGATTGGCTTCGAAGTTGAGGTCGTTAAGGCTACGCCGGGTATAGTTGGCCGAACCCAGCAGCAGGTGGGCGGGGCGCTTGCCAGCATGGCGCAGCAATACTTTGCCATGCGCCTGCTCGCCGTGGGTATCACTCCAGCGTAGCTGGATGTCGGCGTTGATCAGGTCGTTGGCCGCCTGGCGGTTGGGAATACCGCTGCCGGAGACGCCAAAGGCATGGTGGTTGGGGTCGAGAAGCACGCGTACCTTAACGCCCCTTGCCGCGGCTCTGACCACGGCCGCGATCACGCGACGGTGAGAGAGGTAGAGTATCTCGATATCGAGCCTCTCGTCTGCGTGGGCGTCGTCGATGATCGCCAGCGAAGCGCGTTTGATGGCGCCTTCGCTAAGCAGGCGTAGGCGCGGAGTGTCGCCACTTTTGTCGCTAGTGGCTGCCGTCGGCTGGACGTGGGCGATGGGGACGCCGCTGAGGGCGGCAATTTCGCACTCGGAGGCAAGCAGGTCGATGGCGGTATCGCCGGAGACCCGCAGCGCCACGTCCCGGTAGTCGCTGCTGCCGTCATCGGCGTTGGCTGAGCTGACCACGGCGGTCCAGCGATCACCTTCGTCCACTACCAGGGTCTTACGATGGTTGGCGTTGAGGTTAAGCAGGTTCAGGTAACTGCGAAGACCGACCTTGCCCTGGCCGATAGGGTTGGGTAGCCAGCCGGCCCGGGGCGAGTGGCGCAGCCAGCGAAAGCTCAGCCGCCAAAGCGCGGTCCAGCTTGGGTTGGGGTCACGCCCGATCGTTAGGTCGGTGGTGGCGACCCGGATGCCAGCCGCTTCAAGTGCTTGATGGTGGCTAAGCTCGAGCCCGCCGTAGACGGCGTTGATAGGATCGGTAATTACCACTATCTCGAGATCAGGGCGCTGGTGCTTGCGGTTCAGCAGGGCGTCACGCATTGCCACGGAAATCTGGCGATGGCAGTCGTGGCGGTCGTCGGCGGGGTCGTTGAACTGGAACATATCCAATACCACCAGCTTTTTGGCCTGGCCAATCAGGCGCAACATCTCGTCGAAAATCTGCTGTCGGCAGTGGCGTTGGCCGTCGGCATCGACAAAGGTTTCGTCGAGAAGCAACTGCGATGCAACAGGCGACCGCCACTTGCCCTCGACACTCAGGCCGGATGGCAAGGGCTTGCGCGAGTGCCACCAAACGGTGGCTACATAGAGCGCCAGCGCGGCCCCGGTCAGGACGACCCAGATACTCATGGCTTGAAGGCGATCAAGGAGGCGAAGTTGAGGTATTGGAACCAGGTCATCGAGCGCGGAAAGCCGGCTTGCTTCAGGCGGTCATGAAGAACTTCAAGGGTGTCCGGCACCAGCACGTTCTCGAGGGCAGTACGCTTTTGGCTGATTTCCAAATCGCTGTAGCCATTGGCGCGCTTGAAATCGTGGTAGCGCTCGACCCGCCAGGCGTTGTCGCGTTCGTCGGCGTCGACAGTCTTTTCCGATAGAATCAGCACGCCTCCGGGCTCGAGCGCATCGAACAGCCTCCTCAAGAGGGCATCGCGGTCATCGGGCGGCAAAAACTGCAGCGTAAAGTTGAGAATGATCATCCCCGAAGGCGCATACTCAAGTGTACGAATATCAGCTTCTTCCACCTGCATGACATAGTCGGCGCACTCATCGGCAAACGTTTGCCGAGCCTGTTTCACCATGGCGGGGGAAAGATCGATTCCGGTATAGCGAAAGGCGTCGGCAGGCAGCGCGCCGGCAAGTGCCAGCCCCGAAGCACCCAGCGAACAGCCCAGATCGTAGACGTGGGCGCCGTGGCGGAGATGTCGCTGGGCGATCAGGCTCAGCATGCCGAGGATTTGCCCGTAGCCGGGCACCGAACGGCGGATCATGTCGGGAAAGCACGCGACCACCTGTTCGTCAAAGGAGAACCTTGCCACTTTATCCAAGGGTGTCGAAAAGATAGCGTCGCGGTAAGATGCATCACTCATGGTCAAGCCAGGATTATTAATGAGGTTGCGTAGTTTACGCGCCCTTGGTAAGCCAGAACAGACCCAGCACGGAACGATGCCACAGGAGAGGGCAAATGGCTGCATCATCACGCACAACCCCTGATTCGCTACCCGCATGGCAAACGCTGAAACAGCACGCCCAGTCGCTGGAACATGTGCATCTGAAAAACCTGTTTGGCAACGACCCTGGCCGCTGGACGCACTTTACGCGCGAGGTGGCAGGCTTGACCCTGGATCTCTCCAAGCAGCGCTGGGACGACGATACCCTTGAGCATCTGCTGGCGCTGGCGGATGAGGCGGGGGTGCCTGGGGCGATCGAGGCGCTGCTGAGCGGCAAGCGTGTCAACATCAGCGAAAACCGCCCGGCCTTGCACACGGCCCTGCGGTTGCCGCCGGGGGCGAGCCTGGACGTGGAAGGGGAAGACGTAGCGACGGCAGTACATGAAAGCCTGTCGCAAATGGAGCGCTTGGTAGAGCGTCTACATGCGGGCCAGTGGCGTGGTGCCACCGGCAAGCCGATCCGCCACGTGGTGAATCTGGGGGTCGGCGGGTCCGATCTAGGGCCACTGATGGTCACCCACGCGCTGGCCGACTACCGTCCTGATGATATTCACCCAGTGGAGGTTCATTTTGCCTCGACCATGGATGGCTCACAGCTTGCCGATTACCTGACGCGCTTTAACCCCGAAACCACGCTATTTGTGTTGTCGTCGAAGTCGTTTACCACCATTGATACGCTGTCCAACGCCAATACCGCCCGCGACTGGCTGATAGGGCGGCTGTCGAAGCACGGTGAGCTACCCAGCGCCAATCCGGTCAGTGACGAATTGATCATTCGCCAGCACTTTATCGGTGTGTCGGCAAGCCCTGATAAAATGAGCGAATGGGGTATCACCCCCGACCATCAACTGATGTTCTGGGAGTGGGTCGGTGGACGTTATTCGCTTTGGGGGACCATTGGTCTGCCAATTGCGCTGGTGGTGGGCATGGAGAATTTCCGCGAGCTGTTAGCCGGCGCCCATGCCATGGACCGTCACTTTCAGGAGGCGCCTTTGGCTGAAAATGTGCCGGTTCTGCTCGGGCTGGCGGGTATCTGGAACGTCAACTTCCTGGATATTCGCGCTCACTCGATTTTGCCTTATGACGGTCGTCTGGAGTATTTTGCTGCCTACCTTGAGCAGTTGGAGATGGAGTCCAACGGTAAGTCAGTGACCGGTCAGGGGCAGGCGGTCAATTATTCCACCTGTCCGGTGCTTTGGGGGCAGTTGGGGCCCAATGCCCAGCATGCGTTCTATCAACTGCTCCATCAGGGGACCCAACCGGTTGTATGCGACTTTATCGCGCCGCTTAAGCGTTACGATGAGGTGGAAGACCCGGATACCCGCCGCCACCTGAAATCCCAGCACCGGCTGGCATTGGCCAATTGCTTTGCCCAATCGCGGGTACTGATGCTCGGTGACGACGCGATTGATGACGATGGCCCGCGCCCGGCGCATAAACGCTATCGGGGAAATCAGCCGTCGACCACGGTGCTGCTGGACAAGCTGACCCCGGCAACCCTGGGTTCGCTGATTGCGCTCTACGAGCATAAGGTATTTGTCCAGGCGGTCATCTGGGATATCAATCCGTTTGACCAGTGGGGCGTGGAGCTGGGCAAGCAGATTGCCACCGATACCCGGAAAATTATCGACCATGAGGGTGACCTGTCGCGACTGGATGCATCCAGCCGCGGCTTGATTGAAGCCTTTTGGGCGGCTGAGCAGGAGTGATAATTAAGCCGGTGCTAGCGCCGGTGACAGGTCTACGAGGAGGCGCTGTGAACCCATCCTTGGGCGCTACATTTGCCATCTGACCGCCATGGATGGCGGAAATGCCGGAATTGAAGGGATCATTTTCCGGCCTTGGCAAATGACCTCCTCTACGAGCTATCCCTGGCGCTCTTCCCTGGTAATAAATATGGCTGGATATACAGCATTTTGCTTTTCGGCTATCCTGTATCCCTTTGAAAGCATCCATACGTGCATGACCCTTCAGGAATCGACGTTACATGACCCAGTTTGATGCCTCCCAGTACGGCGCGAGCTCCATCGAAGTCCTCTCGGGGCTCGAGCCGGTACGAAAGCGTCCCGGTATGTATACCGACACCTCGCGGCCCAACCACCTTGCTCAGGAAGTCATCGATAACAGCGTCGATGAAGCGCTGGCGGGCCACGCCTCGGCTATCAGCGTCGTGCTGCATAGCGACGGTGCGATCGAGGTGCAGGATAACGGCCGCGGAATGCCGATCGATATGCACCCCGAGCACGGCGTGTCGGGCGTCGAGCTGATCTTTACCAAACTGCACTCAGGCGGCAAGTTCTCATCGGACAGCTACCGTTTTTCCGGTGGCCTGCACGGCGTCGGCGTGTCGGTCGTTAATGCGCTGTCGCGGCGCCTGGATGTCGAAGTCACGCGCAACGGTGCGCGCCATGCCATGGCGTTCGAGTTCGGGGAAAAGGTCGAAGAACTGCGCGAAATTGGCAAAGCGGCCAAGCGTGCCAGCGGTACCCTTGTGCGTTTCTGGCCGGATGAAAGCTACTTCGATAGCCCTAAACTGGCATTGGGCAAACTGAAACACCTGTTGCGGGCCAAGGCGGTACTTTGCCCAGGGCTTGCCGTTACCCTGATTGAGCCCGACGGCACCAAAACCGAGTGGGCCTACGCCGATGGGCTTCGCGACTACCTGGCAGAAGCCACCGATGGTTATGAAGTGGTGCCAGCCGAGCCCTTTATCGGTCACTTCAACGACGATGAAAACGGCGTGGACTGGGCTATCCAATGGTTGCCCGAGGGCGGCGACGCGCTATTGGAAAGCTATGTTAACTTGATCCCCACCCCGCAAGGCGGCACCCACGTGAACGGGTTTCGCTCGGGTTTGCTCGAAGCACTGCGCGAGTTCTGTGAGTACCGTAGCCTACTACCCCGTGGCATCAAGCTCACCGCTGATGACTTGTGGGAGCGCGCCTCCTTTGTGCTTTCGGTCAAGATGCTGGATCCCCAATTTGCCGGGCAAACCAAAGAGCGGCTCTCGTCGCGAACCATCGCGGGCTTTGTGTCAGGGGTGCTCAAGGACGCCTTTTCGCTATGGCTCAACCACCATGTCGACCAGGGCGAAGCCCTTGCCGAGCTGGTGATTAGCGCCGCCCAGCGCCGCCAGAAAAAAGCCAAGAAGGTGGCGCGCAAGAAAGTGACATCGGGCCCGGCCCTGCCCGGCAAGCTGGCAGACTGCTCGGGGCAGGACCCCGCTCAGAGCGAGCTGTTCCTGGTCGAGGGTGACTCCGCCGGGGGCAGCGCCAAGCAGGCGCGTAACCGCGAGACCCAGGCCATAATGCCGCTGCGTGGCAAAATCCTTAACACCTGGGAAGTCGAGACCCACGATATCTTCGGCTCGCAGGAAGTTCACGATATCGCGGTGGCGATTGGCGCCGACCCGGGCAGCGCTGACCTGGAAAAATTGCGCTACCACAAAATCTGTATTCTCGCCGACGCCGACTCCGACGGCCTGCATATTGCCACGCTGCTTTGCGCGCTGTTCGTCAAGCACTTCCCCAGTCTGGTGGACGCGGGCCACGTCTATGTGGCCATGCCGCCGCTTTACCGTATTGACCTGGGAAAAGAGGTTCACTACGCCCTCGACGAAAGCGAAAAAGCCGCGATCCTAAAACAGCTGGCACAAAAGCGTGGTACTCCGAACGTTCAGCGTTTTAAAGGCTTGGGCGAAATGAGCCCGCTGCAACTGCGCGAAACCACCATGGCGGTGGAAACCCGCCGTCTGGTTCAGCTTACCCTCGATGAAGGGGATGGCACGCTGGAAATGATGGATATGCTGCTGGCCAAAAAGCGTGCCGGCGATCGCAAGAAATGGCTGGAAGATTACGGCAACCTTGCTGACGTCGAGGTCTAGTGACGGTGTCAACCCTGCATTGGTATTAAATAGCTAAGGTTGGGCATTAATTAGCCGATAGTGAATAAAGAGCGTACCTGAAAAAAAGTACGCCAGTCAGTATCACTTACATCACTAAAGGGGAATGTCCTTGTTTAATACCATTTCGAGGCAGTTAACACTGGCGGCGTTTGCTCTCATGCTACTCATGGCAGCAAGTATTTACGCCGTCATGGCATGGCGCGGCCAACCGCAGGTTATAGAGGCAAGCCAATTGCTTGTTGACCGAACAGGTGAATCCATTGTCAACGCAATGAATGCACAGCTAGCCCGCGTGGAAGGTAATACAGCGAGTCTTGCCTCGCTCGCAGAGTCATTACCTCGCGAGGAATCGTTGTTTCGTCAAGCCTTCCCACGGGTTGTCGACGACAGCGGCAATACAGCCATTGCCGGGGGTGGTATCTGGCCGGAGCCGGGTGCGTTTGAAGACGGGGTCGAGCGATTCAGCTTCTTCTGGGCGAGAAATGCTGAAGGTGAGATTGAGTTCCTGGATGATTATAATGCTGATGATATGGCGCCTTACCATGAGGAGGCCTGGTATCAGAATGCCCGCGATGCCGAGCCAGGTCAGTGTATCTGGTCAACGGCTTATCGCGACGCAACTACCGGGGTGGCGATGGTAACCTGTAGCGTGCCCTACTACCTTGACGATGAGTTCGCCGGGGTCGCGACCATCGATATGCAACTGGAAGGCATCGCCGAATTTCTGGCCGAGAATGGTGGCACAACCGGGGGCTATGCCTTCGTGCTTGATAGAGCAGGCAAGGTCATTCACTTTCCTGGTGCGGATCTGGCGACGGCTGATATGCAAGGGTTAGACGATCTGACCAGCGATATGCCCTGGCTTTCACCCGTGGTCGAGGCTGTCGAATCAGGCAGTCAAAATGTCCAGGTGGAAACAGCAGGCGTTCTGGATAAGCCTGCCTCGGTTCGTTTGTTCGATATGCAGGACACGGGCTGGACATTGGGTCTCATGACGCCTCAAGAAAAAGTGACGGCACTGGCACAGACATTGACGCGTGATCTGATGGTGGTAATCCTTCCCCTTTTGGCCCTGCTGCTGGCGTTAGGCTGGTGGGGTGGACGTATACTTTTGCGTCAAATCCACAGCACCACCGAGCAGATTGACCAACTCGGCCAAGGCGGCTCAAGTCGAGAACTGACGATTTATCGTAATGATGAAATTGGCGAGTTGCGCAGTGCGGTGAACCGTTATGCTGAAAAATTACGACACCTGTTTGAGGACGTGAGCCAGGTATCCGACGTGATTGCCAGTGAAGCGACGGAAATTGCCTCCGGCAACACAGAATTGTCCAGTCGGACCGAGCAACAGGCCGCATCGCTTCAGGAAACTTCTTCCACAATGGAGGAAATGGCGACAACCGTTAAGCGCAACGCTGATAATGCCAACGAAGCCGATCAGCGCGTCACTGACGCGACTGAAAAAGTCAGGCGGGGTGGCGAACAGGTCGCACGTTTAGCTCAGTCGATGGAGGCGATCAATGAAAGCTCGGGAGAGGTTTCTTCAATTGTCGATGTCATTGAAAATATTGCGTTTCAAACCAATATTTTGGCACTCAATGCCTCCGTTGAAGCTGCCCGGGCGGGTGAGCACGGGCGAGGTTTTGCGGTCGTCGCCAGTGAAGTTCGCGAACTGGCTTCCAGAAGCGCTACATCCGCTCGCGACATCAATGAGTTGATCAAGACCACGTCCCAACAAATTGAAACCGGTAGCGGTTATGCTCGTGATGCAGAAGGTGCAATGCAGGAAATTGTTTCGGCGATTGAAGAAATCGCCGAACGCATCGCAGAAATCAGTCAAGCGTCCAGCGAACAGACGAACGGCATTGATGAAATCAATCGTGCTGTCTCGCAAATGGACACGGTTACCCAGCAGAACGCAGGGCTTGTGAGCCAAGCGTCAGGAGCGGCCAACGAACTTTCTGTTCAGGCACAGCGCCTGAAGAGTTTACTTGATGATTTTCAGCGCGATAATCAACGCTCCCCGGAAGCGGTACCGCTTTCGGGGCCTCAGTGACGTTATTGATATGACGTAAGCAACTACTAACGCATTGAGTATCAATGTGTAGCAGGAATAGCCGCTCCCGTCGGGGCGGCTTTGCTTGTCAGGAAAGGATGAATACCCCATGGATATTCAGGTAGCGGAAGGCGACGTCGAGCGCTTGTCCTTGCGCGATTACACCGAAAAAGCGTACCTCGACTACTCGATGTACGTGATTCTCGACCGTGCACTGCCCAACATTGGCGATGGCATGAAACCCGTGCAGCGGCGGATTATCTATGCCATGCGCGAGCTGGCGCTGCATGCCAACGCCAAGTACAAGAAGTCGGCGCGCACCGTCGGCGACGTGTTGGGTAAGTTTCACCCCCACGGTGACAGTGCCTGCTATGAAGCCATGGTGCTGATGGCACAGCCTTTCAGCTATCGCTATCCGCTGGTGGACGGTCAGGGCAACTGGGGGAGTCCTGACGATCCGAAATCGTTTGCCGCCATGCGCTACACTGAAGCCAAGCTATCCAAGTTTGCCGAAGTGCTGCTCAGCGAGCTGGGCCAGGGAACTGTCGACTGGGTGCCCAACTTTGACGGTACCATGCAGGAGCCGCTGGTGCTGCCCGCGCGCTTGCCGCATGTGCTGCTCAATGGCGGCACCGGGATTGCGGTGGGTATGGCGACCGATATTCCGCCGCACAACGTGTCTGAGGTCGTGGATGCCACCTGTCACCTGTTACGCAATCCGCAGGCCACGACGACAGATCTGATGGACTTCATTCCCGCGCCGGACTTCCCGACTGATGCGGAAATTATTACGCCCAAAGAAGACCTGCGGAAGCTCTACGAATCCGGTCGTGGTTCGGTCAAGTTGCGCGCTCGCTACGAGCGGGAAGGCCCCAACATTGTAATTACCTCCTTGCCGTATCAGGTCAGCGGCGCCAAGGTGCTGGAACAGATTGCTGCCCAGATGCAGGCCAAAAAGCTGCCCATGGTGGCCGATCTGCGCGATGAATCGACCCACGAAGAACCCACTCGTCTGGTGATTGAGCCGCGCTCCAATCGCATTGACGTTGAGTCGTTGATGGACCACCTGTTTGCCACCACGGACCTGGAAAAGAACGTGCGGGTTAACATGAACGTGATCGGTCTGGATGGCCGCCCAAGGGTGATGCCGCTGCCCGAGATGCTGGGCGAATGGCTGCGCTTTCGTCGTGGGACGGTGCGCCGCCGACTTGAGCACCGCCTGGGCAAGGTGGAAGACCGCCTGCATATTCTGGAAGGCCTGCTCACCGCCTACCTGAATATCGATGAGGTGATTCGCATTATTCGAGAGGAAGATGAGCCCAAGCCTGCATTGGTAGCGGCCTTTGGCCTCTCTGAACGACAGGCGGAAGCGATTCTGGAATTGCGCCTGCGTCATCTTGCCAAGCTTGAAGAGATGAAAATCCGCGGCGAGCAGGATGATCTGGAAAAAGAACGCAAATACCTACAGGGCCTGCTGGGCAGTGAAGCCAAGCTGACCACGCTGATCGAAAAAGAGATTCGCGCGGCGGGTAAAGAGCATGGCGATGAACGCCGCTCGCCACTGGTCGCCAGGGCCGACGCCAAGGCGTTGTCCGAAGTCGAACTTCTCGGGGCTGATCCGATCACCGTCGTGCTGTCAGAGAAGGGCTGGATTCGGTCTGCCAAGGGCCATGATATCGACCCCGAAGGGCTTTCCTATAAAGCGGGCGACCGTTTCCAGTTGGCTGCACGAGGCAAAACCAACCAACCCTTGGTGCTGCTGGATGATACCGGGCGTGCCTATACGCTCAGTGCCCATAACCTGCCCAGTGCGAGGGGGCAGGGAGAGCCAGTCACCGGGCGCGCGAATGTGTCGGCCGGGGCCCGTATGGCCGGTTTGATGCTGGCACCTGCCGAGCGGCGTTTTGTCCTGGCAAGCGACGGCGGCTACGGCTTTATTGCCCGTTTGGAAGCGCTCACCGGTAAAAATAAAGCAGGTAAGGCGGTGCTTAGCCTGCCTAAAGGCTGCAGTGTGATGGCACCGGTTGAAGTGCCTGAGGGCGAAGAACTTTGGGTGGCTTCGGTCTCCAACGAAGGTCGGCTATTGCTGTTCCCCTTGGATCAGTTGCCTGAAATGGCCAAGGGCAAAGGCAACAAGATGCTGGATATCCCCGGTCCGCGTGCCGCACGCCGCGAGGAATTCGTGCGCAGCATCGCGGTAATTAAAGACAGCGACGTCCTGGAGCTGCACGCCGGTAAGCGAAAACTCACGCTGAAAACCGATGATTTGGCCTATTATCGCGGCGAGCGAGGTCGGCGGGGCAGCAAGTTGCCACGCGGTTTCCAAAAGGTTGATTGGATAGGGGCAGGGGACTAAACAATGACAGGAACTAAGTGATGGCAAGCGGCGATTTAATTTTAACCGTGTTAGCGCCGCGTTTAAGCGCGGATATTCAGTCCCAGGTGGACGCTTTGAGGGTACAGTTTGACCTGCAGGAAAACAGCATCCGACGGCTGTCAGATGTGGCGCAGGGCGAACGCATCGACTGCCTTGAGCTGTACTTGAGTGGTACCGATGTTGATCTTGAAGCCCTGCGTCATGCCGCGCTGGTTTTGAGCGAGACCTTGAACGTGGATATTGCGGTTCAGCAAAACCTGCGACAACAGGTTAAGCCTCGGCTGGTGTGCTTCGATATGGACTCCACGCTGATCAAGGCTGAAGTGATTGACGAGCTGGCCTATCGTCATGGCGTGGGCAGTGAAGTTGCCGACGTAACCGAGCGGGCGATGCGTGGTGAGCTCGATTTTCAGCAAAGCTTCCGCGAGCGGATGAGCAAGCTGGCTGGTCTGGACGAGTCCGTGTTGGCTGAGATCGCCGCCGAGCTACCCTTGATGGAAGGCGTCGAACGGCTGATGGCCAACCTGAAGCGCCTGGGGTATCGCACTGCCATCCTTTCCGGTGGTTTCACTTACTTTGCTGACTACCTACAGCATAAACTCGGCTTCGATGAGGTCCATGCCAACGAGCTGGTGATCGAGAATGGCAAGGTCACCGGCGAGGTGCGCGAGCCGATTGTCGACGCAGACCGCAAAGCTGAACTGCTGGAAACCATTGCTCTGCGTGAAGGTTTGACACTCGACCAGACGATTGCGGTGGGCGATGGCGCCAATGATCTCAAAATGCTCGCTAAAGCCGGCCTGGGCATTGCTTACCGCGCCAAACCCATGGTGCGGGCACAGGCGCGCCAAGCCATTTCACATCTCGATATTGATGCGGTGTTGTACCTTATAGGCTACCCAGACGTAGATTTGATCGACTGATATAAAGTCAAGGCCCTTGAGAGGGCCCTTACTGCTCGCCGGAATGAGCGGTCATGTCGCCATACTCCTCACGCAACTCATCGAGTCTCTCTCGCTGTTGCTCGCTAAGCGGGGGCGTATCCCAAAGCGGGTCGCCCTCGGCGTCGTGCAGGCCTTCGATGGTGACATCGAACTGGGCATTATCGGGAATCTCGCGGTTACCCCAGGGGCCAAAACGGTTGGGCGCCAAACTCCATTGGGCGCTTTCGCCAGGGGCTAAACCGCCGGGAATCACGTAATAAAACGCTTCATCGACCCAGGGTGTCTCGAGACCAGGACTGCTGACAACGCCTCTGAGTGACAGTTCCGAGATACGTTGGTCAGAGCCGTTGGTGACCTCCAGTTCAATAACCGGCTCCAGCGCTCCATAGGGGCTTGTGCTCATGTAAAAATCGGCGCTGTCGAGGGTCACCTGAGCCCGTTGTTCGCGGTCATGCTCCGCATTAGCCTGCTTTTCTTCAAGTCGGGAGAGAATGCCCAGCGCCTGACTTCGTTCCCGTGCCCGGCGGTTACGCAATAACTCATTGGCTTTCTCTATCGCTTCATCACCCGTCAGCCCATGCATGTAAGCATTGGCCGACTCGGCGATTTCCGCGGCGTTCATCGGCCTTGGGTTAAGAATATCGATACCGTTAAACGATGACATCGCCATAATGGTCAGCGCTTGATCAAATTCGTCGCGCTTGTAAGGGGGCAGTGAGTCGCGCACCTTTTCGACGGATACAACAGCGGCGGGCATTGAACTGGTATCAATTCTGGGCTCTGAACACCCCGCAAGCATTATCATTGCGAACGATAATGTCGATAGCCTTAACAGGCTCCACATACAGTTACCTCACCTCAATATCGTCAACCCGGGAAGGGTGCCAGCGCTTGGTTTAGAAGGCAAAATCGATCAGCCATGGCCTTTGTCGGGGTGAGGGACCGGCTTTTTACCGACTTCCTCGGGGCGGAGCTCTACGGGTTTACCCTGGGTGATATCGATGTGCTTCAGGCGTAAGTGCAGGCCCGTTTTGGCGAGCAAGTGAGCGCTGACCGGTGCAGTAATAAATAAAAACAGAGTGATCAATAACTCCTGAATATCGGGTCTGCCGTCAACGCTCCAGAAGTATGCCATGGAGGCCACCAGCATGCAGCCGATACCCAGAGTCGTTGCCTTGGTGGGGCCGTGTAAGCGCATGTAGAAATCGCGGAGATGCGCCATCCCCAGAGAGCCGACGAATACAAAAGCGCCGCCTGTGATCAGCAATAATGAAATAAGCGCCTCTACCCAAAGCGACATAAGCGTACCTGTATAATAGCCAAGAGGGTGACCGGGTTCATTCGATAATGTCCCCGCGTAATATGTATTTGCACACCGCTACCGTGCTGATAAAGCCCAGCATGGCGATGAGCAGCGCCGACTCGAAATAGGTCTTGCTGTTCAGCCACAGGCCGAGTAGTACAATCAGCGCGATGGAGTTGACGTACATGGTGTCCAGCGCCAGTACTCGATCCGGTAAATCGGGGCCAAGGGTCAGCCGATAGAGGTTCATCAGCAGTGCCATCACCACCAACGCCAGGGTGATATAAAGTGCGATGCTTAGCATTCGTAAATCTCCTTGAGCGGGCGTTCGTAGCGCTCCCGAATCTGCTCAATCAGGGCCTCTTCGTCTGTTTCGTTAAGGGCATGAATAAGCAGCGATTTACCGTCCATACGCAGGTTGGCGGAGACCGTACCCGGCGTCAGGCTGATGGTGCTGGCAAGCAGCGTGATGGTGAAACGCTCTTCCAGCATCAGAGGGTATTCGACAAAATGGGGATTTAATTTTCGCCATGGGTTGGCGATCAGATAAGCCACTTCAAAGTTGGCAGTGATGATGTCACCAAGCACGCGCAGCACAAATCGCAGCAGCAACAGCGGCTTTTTGATACGCGGTCGGGCATCCCAAAAGCGGTTGGTGAGTAAGGGGATGATAATGGCCAGTGCGCCACCCAAGACGATATGCCCGGGCGCCACACTGCGCACCAGGAGCAGCCATACGAAAAGCAGCAACAATGAAAAAACCGGGGTCGGCAGCCAGGCGCGGGATCGAATCATTGGGGGCCTCCAGCGTCATTGATCAACGTATCAATTACCAGGCTTGGGTTGGCCAATTGTTCAGCGGCGGCCTGGGTATAGTTGCTAACGGGACCGGCAAACACGACCAATAGCAGCGAGCTACTCAACAGCCACGCCATGCCAAACCACTGGCAACGGGGCAGTGGGCGACCACTCAGATGACCACGATGGCTGCGCCAGAACAGGGTTGACCCTGCCCGCGAGAGCGCAATGAGCGATGCCAGACCTGCCAGCAGGACGAGCGTCCAAAGCCAAAGTCGTTGGCTGCCTTCCGCGGCGTTGAGCATTAGCGCTTTGCCGAAAGCGCCCGAGAGAGGGGGTAAGCCAGCCACTGCTATCGCCCCGATGAAGAACGCCAACGCCAGAGCCGAGCCTTGTACCATGGGGCGACCCTTGACGAGTCGCGTACCCGGTTTGCCACGTTGCAGGCCGATCATCTCAGCCAACAAGAACAGGCCGCCGGTAATCAGCGTTGTGTGAATCAAGTAGTAAAGCAGTGCCGAGGTGGCTTCAGGCGTGCGCATTCCGACACCCGCAAGCAGTGTGCCGACGGAAATCAACACCAGATAGGCAATGAGCAGGCGCAAATCCCGAGCGGCCAGCACGCCTATGCCCGCGGCGGCCAGCGTCGCTAATGAAAGCCACCAGACCCAGGGTTGCTCGAGGGCTTGCAGATTACCTGCCTGGTCGCCAAAGATGAGACTGTAGACACGCAAAATGGAATAGATGCCGACCTTGGTCATTACCGCAAACAGGGCGGCCACCGGTGCAGGGGCCGCCGCGTAGGCGCGGGGTAACCAGAAGTACAGCGGTAAAATGGCCGCTTTCAGCCCGAATACCACCAGTAGCATCAAGGCGCCAGCCACCACCAATCCTTCGCGTTCATCGGGGAGCTCGGCCATACGCGAGGCCATATCCGCCATGTTCAGCGTGCCGGTTGCCCCGTAGAGAATGCCCACGCCAATCAGGAACAGCGAAGACCCCGCCAGATTGAGTACCACGTAATGAACACTGGACTGAATGCGCGCCTTGCCGCCGCCGTGAAGCAGCAGGGCATAGGAGGCCAGGAGCAGCACTTCAAAGAAGACGAAGAGGTTAAACAGGTCTCCGGTTAAAAAAGCACCGTTGATGCCCATCAACTGCCATTGGAAGAGACCATGAAAGTTGCTGCCTTTTTCATCATCACCGCCGCAGGCAAAGACGACAGCCCCGACGGCCAGGAGGGCGGTCACCAGCAACATGAGCGCCGACAGACGATCGAGCACCAGCGCAATGCCAAACGGAGGCTGCCAATCGCCGAGGGCGTAATAGGTAACCTCTCCACTGGCGGCTTGGTTCAGCAGTCCAATGGCAACGAAGAGCAGCGCAAACGTTGCGACCACACTGACGACGCGTTTGTAACGAACCATTCCCTGGCGTTGGTAGAGTAACAAGATACCCGCGATTAATGGCACAACGACAGGTAAAACAATCAAATGCTGGGTCATTCGCGGTCTTCCTTTTTGCCGTCTACGTGGTCATTCCCTACTTCACTTCGCGCGCGCATCGCCAGAATGACCACAAAGGCGGTCATCGCAAACCCGATCACGATGGCCGTTAACACCAGCGCCTGGGGAAGCGGGTCAGCGAAGCCATTGCCTTCATTGACCAGTGCGGCGCCATCAGTGGTCAGCCCGCCCATCGAAAATAGAAATAAATTGACGGCGTAGGAGAGCAGAGTCAGGCCGACCACCACAGGGAAGGTTCGCCCACGCAGAGTCAGGTAAAGTCCGGAGGCGGTGAGCACGCCAGTGGTCATCGCGTAGAGCAGTTCCATTAGCGAGGCTCCTTGCTGGTGGGGGTGGCGGACGTCTCAGCATTTTTTTCGGTTTTTTCGGTCACTGGGCGATGGGCAGTGGTCACTTTGCCCAGGTTGGCGAGGATCATGAGCGTGGCACCGACCACTGCCAGATAAACGCCCAGGTCGAAAAGTAGCGCCGTCGCCAACTCAAATTCACCGACAACGGGTAGGGTGAAGTAGCCAAACGACGATGTCAGGAACGGATAGCCGAATAGCCAACTGCCAAGCCCTGTCAGCGTCGCGACCGCGACGCCCATGATGGCCACGGGCTGGAAGGGGAAGTCGAGGCGTTCCTGCGCCCATTCCACGCCTCGGGCCATATACAGCAGAATCAACGCAACAGCAGTAATCAAGCCGGCGATGAAGCCACCGCCAGGCTGGTTGTGACCACGCAGGAAGATAAACGCTGATACCAGCAATGCCAGCGGTAGTATCGTCATGGAAACAGAGGTCAAAATGGCCGGATAGCGGTCCGGTGACCATACCCGGCCTTCGCCATCACTGTGAGGCATAAACAGGCGCAAGCGGTTGAGTAGCTTGAATATCGCAAGGCCTGCAAGGGCAAGCACGGTAATTTCGCCTAGCGTATCGAAGCCCCGGAAGTCGACGAGGATGACGTTGACCACGTTGTAGCCTCCACCGCCGGGTTTGCTGTTTTCGACAAAAAAATTGGAGATCGACAGCGTTTCCCGGGTCAATACCGCATAGTTGAGGCTGGCAATCACCAGCCCCAGCGACCCAGCCAGCAGAATATCGCGGACGTTGCGCAGCGGGCTTGATTCCTGAGGTGTTTTCTGCGGCAGGAAGAACAACGCCAGCATCAGCAGAATCATGGTCACCACTTCCACGGATAGCTGGGTCAGTGCTAAGTCCGGCGCAGAAAAACGTGCAAAGGTGAGGGCCACAAATAAACCAACAATCGATAGCATGAGCAATGAAATCAAACGGTACCGGTGGGTAGCCGCGGTTGCGATGCCGCCAAAGATAAGCATTACCGCGCCTAGAATGACCACACCGTCGATCGGCTGGTTGCCCGCTGCCCCCGTTAAATCGGTGACCTGGACCAGGCCGATTAGCCCCATCACAAAGGCAGCGGATAGCAACAGCGTCATGTAGCGCTGTAATGAATTACCCTCGAATGCAGTGAGGAGTTGTTCAGCACGATAGCCCATCGTTACCACAAAGCGCTCAAACACCCGCCGGGCATCAACGCTTTCGAACTGTCGGGTGAACAGGCGCATGTCTCTGTGGCGCCAATAGAGGACGGTGCCGATCAACAATGCCGCAACACTCATCAACAGTGGCAGGTTGACGCCATGCCAGATCGCCAGTTTGAAATCCAGCGGACGCTGGAGTACCGCTTGGGTGGCAAGGTCGAGCAGGTGTGTGGCAGTGAGGGCGGGCAGCAGACCGATCACGACGCACAGCACTACAAGAATTTCCACGGGTAAACGCATCAGGTGTGGCGGTTCGTGGGGCGATTTAGGCGGTGCCTCGCGGGCTGGCTTGAAGAAAACCGCATGTACAAGGCGCAGCGAGTAAGCCACAGAGAGAATGCCCCCCAGCGTGGCAAGGGCAGGCAGTAACCAGCTCAAGCCACCCAGTACCGGGGTTTTCAGGGTTTCAGTAAAGAACATCTCTTTTGAAAGAAAGCCGTTGAACAGCGGCACACCCGCCATGGCGGCGGCGGCAAGTGTGGTCAACAGTGCGGTTACCGGCATGGCTTTTTTCAGGCCACCCAGTTGCTTGAGTTCACGTGTTCCTGTCTCGTGGTCAATAATGCCAGCGCTCATGAACAGCGCCGCTTTGAAGGTGGCATGATTGAGAATGTGAAAAAGAGCCGCCAGGACAGCCATTGGACTGCCGATGCCCAACAGTACCGTGATCAGCCCCAAATGGCTGACCGTGGAAAAGGCCAGAATGCCTTTCAAGTCGGTTTTGAATAGCGCAAACCAGGCCCCGTAAAGCAGCGTGGCGGTGCCCACGAGCGATACAACGACGGTCCACAGCTCACTGTCGGCAATTGCCGGGTGTAGCCTTGCCATGAGGAAAATGCCGGCCTTCACCATCGTGGCCGAATGCAGGTAGGCCGAAACCGGTGTAGGAGCGGCCATCGCATGAGGGAGCCAAAAATGAAACGGAAACTGAGCTGACTTGGTAAAAGCACCGAGTAAAACCAGGCCGAGCATCAGCGGATAACGCGAGTCGGCGATGATCCTGTCGCTACTGGCCAGAACGTCTCCCATGCTGAAACTGCCTGCCATATCCCCCAGCAACAGAAGCCCTGCCAACAGCGCCAAGCCGCCAGCGCCCGTCACGGTGAGTGCCATTCTTGCGCCTTTACGCGCATCCGATTGGTGCGACCAGAAGCCGATCAATAAAAACGATGAAAGGCTGGTGAGCTCCCAGAATAGCCACAGCAGGATGAGGTTGTCGGACATTGAAATACCGACCATGGAGGCCATGAACAGCATCAGGAAGGCGTAAAAACGACCGACGGGTTCGTCACTTGCCAGATAAAAGTGAGCGTAGAGCAGTATCAACAGCCCGATGCCCATGATTAAAATATTAAACAGCAGCGACAGGCCGTCCAGGCGTAGTGCCAGTTCCAGGTTGAGTTCTGGCAGCCAGCCAACGGCGAAGCGTAGTGCTTCGCCTTCCAGTAGTGCGGGTATCTGCATCAAGGTTAGCAGCAGGGCAATAGCCGGCAGCAGGGCGGTTGCCAACGAGCAGACCATGCGGCTGCGTTGATCGTTGAGGGCCGGCACCAAGACGCCTAGTAACGGTAGTAAGGCTATCCACAGCAGTGTCATGGGAGTCATCCAGCGCAAAAATCAAAAAAAGCCCACGGCCCGCCATCGTAAACGTGTCGGCTGAGGCATCGGAGACCGCAAATTAAACAAGAGGATATCACTTGTAGTGGCATTGTGAAGTTTTAGTATAAAGTGACGCCGTCCACCCAAGCGAGCCAATTGACCCTATGAATCAACCTTTCGACACATGGCAGCAGCGTTTCGAAACCCTGCGTTCGAACAAATTTTTTGAAGCCTTTGTGATCGCGATTATCGTCATCTCCGCGCTGGTGATCGGCGCTAAAACCTACGAAGAGGAGACGTCGCGCTTTGAACAATGGCTTCTCTATCTCGACCTGGCCATCACGGTTTTTTTCCTGGTAGAGATCCTCATCAGGATAGCGGCTGAAGGAAGCCTGATACGCTTTTTCAGACGAGGATGGAACGTCTTTGATTTCGTTATCGTGACCGCCAGCCTGATCCCCATGGACGACTCCGAGATGGTCCTGCTGGCGCGACTGCTGCGTATTTTCCGCGTGCTGCGCCTTGTCTCGATGATTCCCGAGCTGCAGATGCTGCTTTCAGCCCTGGTGAAGTCTATTCCGCGTATGGGCTACGTGGTGTTGTTAATGTTCATTATCTTCTACATCTACGCCGCCATTGGCAGCTTCCTGTTTGCCGACGTCGACAGCTTCTTGTGGGGCAATATATCCATTTCGATGCTGACGTTGTTTCGTATCGCCACCTTTGAAGACTGGACGGATATTCTTTATGCCACCCAGGAGGTTTATGCCTGGAGCTGGATTTACTACCTGACGTTTATCTTTCTGACCGCGTTTATTTTCCTCAACATGATGATTGGCATCGTACTGGACGTCATGCAGAAAGAGAGCGCCGCGCTCGATGTTTTGACCAATGGAGAAGATGTCGATGAGACGCACGCGCTGCGCAACGAAGTCAGTGAAATGCGCAGCCAGCTAGACCGAATGGAGGCAGCCCTATCAGGGCAGAGGGCTGACAATGCGCGCACGGATATTGACAAAAACCGCCAAGACTGATTTTCTAGACGTATGAATACATCCATGAACACCTTTGCACTAGACCTACGACTACTAAGCGCCCGTCTCTGAATATCAGGGTCGGGCAGTGCTGCTGGCATTGTCGTTGGTTTTCTTAGTGGTGAGGTAGACATGGTTACAAACACTGGAATTATTGAATCAATTCAATTTGTAGGGTGCCGCTCTTTTATAATCGTGCGCCCGACAAATCCTTATGATCTGCGCCCCATGGCCTTTACTGGCGATGGGGCGTTTTTCGTTGGCACGCCCGCCGTCCATCCAATCGAATACTTTCACCCTACTTGCCCAGGAGAACCGTCATGATGTTGTCTGATCCCGCCAAAAAATACCGCCAGTTTGTTGCGGTGGACCTGCCTGACCGCCAATGGCCCAGCCAGCGGATTGAAACACCGCCGATCTGGTGCAGTGTTGACCTGCGGGATGGCAATCAGTCATTGATTGACCCGATGGATCATGAGCGCAAACAGCGCTTGTTCGACATGCTGCTGAAGGTCGGCTTCAAACAGATCGAAGTCGGCTTTCCCTCAGCTTCGCAAACCGATTTTGACTTTGTCCGCACGCTGATCGAACAAGACAAGATCCCGGAAGATGTGACCATTCAAGTGCTGACCCAGGCGCGCCCGCACTTGATTGAGCGCACCTTCGAAGCCTTGAAAGGCGCCAAAAACGCGATCGTGCACGTTTACAACGCCACCGATCCGATGTTCCGCCGTGTGGTGTTCAACGTGGATAAAGCCGAATGCGTGAATATTGCCACCGAGGCCACGGCGCAAATTCGCGACCAAATGAAGGCAGCGCCTGAAACCAACTGGACCTTCCAGTACTCGCCCGAGCTCTTTACCACGACAGAGATGGATTTTGCCGTCGAAATTGTCGAAGCGGTCATGGAAACCTTCGGGCCCAGCGCCGACAACCGGATGATCGTCAACCTGCCGGCAACGGTTGAAGTCGCCACGCCGAATAACTACGCGGACCAGATCGAGTGGTTCTGCCGCAACGTCAAAAATCGTGACCATTTGATTGTCAGCGTGCATCCCCATAATGACCGGGGTACCGGTGTGGCTGCCGCTGAGTTGACGCTGATGGCGGGAGCTGACCGCGTTGAAGGCACCTTGTTCGGCAATGGTGAGCGCACGGGTAACGTCGATATCGTCACCCTCGCCATGAACATGTACACCCAAGGGGTTCATCCGCAGCTCGATTTCTCCAATATCACCCCGGTCATGCGCGAAGTGGAGTACTGCAACCAGTTGCCGGTGCATCCACGCCATCCTTACGTGGGTGATTTGGTGTTTACCGCTTTCTCCGGTTCCCACCAGGATGCGATCAAGAAAGGCATGCTTGACCGTCGCGCCAATCCTGAGGCGGTTTGGGATGTGCCCTATCTGCCTATCGACCCGCTTGATGTAGGTCGTAGTTACGAGGCGGTGATTCGGGTTAACAGCCAGTCCGGTAAAGGTGGGGTGTCGTACCTGCTGGAGCAGGAGCACGGTATCGAGCTGCCGCGTCGGCTTTCCATCGAGTTCAGCCAGGTGGTGCAGGAAGTGGCCGACCGGACCGGTAAAGAGATTACCTCTCAGATGATTTACCAGGCTTTTGCCGATGAGTATCTGGAGCAACGTTCACCCTTTGCGCTGGTCAACCATCGTTTATCGTCGGAGCCAGATAGCCCCAAAGTAACGCTGGACGCCGTGGTCGAGCAGGATGGCGAGCGTCAAACGCTCAATGGCGAGGGTAACGGGCCGCTCGCAGCGTTTGTAAAAGCGCTGGCTGCTGCCGGGCATGATGTGGAAATTATCGACTACCATGAGCACTCCCGTGGCCAGGGTGCCGATGCAGAGGCCATTGCCTATGTGGAAGTCCGCATCGACGGCAAGGCGGTATTCGGTGTCGGTAACGACGAAAGCATTACCAGCGCCTCGATGAAAGGCGTGCTTAGCGCGATCAATCGCCACCATTCGACCCAACCCGCAGCGGCAAACGTGACGGCTGCGTCGTTGGCCTAATCCACCGATGTCCAATTGAATGAGACAGGCAATGTTGCGGCCCTGGCAGCTTATCGTGTTCGCCGCCATTGTGGTAGCCGGGGTCGCATCAGCCGTGGCTTCCCATGAGCCGTTTGAGTCCAAATTGGTCCGCCTGGAAGCTCAGCGGGCGCTGCCTGCAATTGGGTCAATACTTCGGCAGGAAACGCCGGCGCTCAACGCGACTTTCTTAAGCTACTCACATGATCAGGCGCTCTGGATGAGCGCCTATCTTGCGCTGATGCGCCATGGTGATGTGGCCCGAGGGGTGCTCATCGACTATGGTCATTTGCCGAAATTCCAGAGCGTATTGGTCCGTTACGGGGCAGACGTGGTTCTCCCTATCAACTACTTTCATGATAACGATATTGCCACGTTAAGTGCCCAACACTGGTTTGACGAGCGCTACCAACAAGTTAGCCGCTTGTGGAACGACGAAACCGAGGCAGTGTCGAGCGAGCTTACCCCCTACCGCCGCGGGCAAATGGGTATTGCGCTACTCGACACCAATGGTCACGGGCTACTCAATCAATTCGTGGTGGGTGACGAGGGAGACGTTGAGTGGCTGCAAGGCGAGCGGCTGGTCTCGGGGGTTGGCGATTTCTTTACCAGCGGTCTGCGTGATCTTGAAAGCCAGTGGCGGCGGGGCGACGCCATTGGCGCCGCCGATCTAGGCTGGGCGGGTATCGATCTACTGGTCATGGCCAGCACCGTTAAGGTGCTGCGAGCAGGCAAGGCCGCTCGTGCTGCCCAGTTGGGCAGCGTGGAAGCCCAGGGCGCTCGGGCTGGCTTGCGCCAGGGGATGGTTGCTTCAGGCGGGCGTTTTGCGAGCCTACCGCGTATGGCCAAGGTTGTCGCGGTCGCAGGTACCGCCTATGTGGTGGTTCGCCACCCAAGCCTCGTCAGCGCACTCGGTGCCAACCTGTCTACCTGGCTTGGCTGGCCGGTATGGTTGGGGCAGTTTCTTGTCTGGCTAATCGTGCTGCTACCGGTACTGATAGTGGTGCGATTTGCTTATCGCTGGCTGCTTACACCTATGCTGTGGCTGTTAGTGCCGTTGATGCGGTTATGTTTTAGAACAGCTAACCATGCGTTAGCCAAGCGGACTCAACGGCAAGCCGAGGAGACTGACTAAGGAGATGGGGTTTAACATAAGCGGGGCGGCCTTAAGGCCGCCCCGTTGGTTTTTTATGGGTCAATCGCAAGCGTTATTCCGGCAGGGCGTAGACCGTAATTTGGTCGCCCACCTGATCTTTCAGGATGGTGTTACCGCCTGAAACAAAGGCGACATATTCGCGCCCCTTGTATTCATACACCGCCGGGTTTGAGACTGAAGGCGCTTCGGTCTGAGACGACCAAAGCTCTTCGCCGGTTTCCAGGGAGTAGGCACGCACCTTGGCATCCATGGAGGCACCGATAAAGATAACGTCGCCCGCCGTAACGGCTGGTCCACCAATGGTGGGCGAGCCCCAGCTTTCGGGCATAAAGAAGCCATATTGCTGTGAAGCACCTACCGGGGTCCGCCACTTCACGTCGCCGGTCGTCATATCGAGAGCGACCAGTTCACCGAAAGGCGGCTCCCAGCAGGGCATGCCGAACCGGTTGAGCGCCACCTCAAGCCGCATGCCGTAGGGCGCACCTTCCTGCGGGGCAAAGCCGCTCTCGTTGCCCGATGTCCTATTGGCTGCCTCATAATCCTCGCGATTATAAAGCTTGATGTACTGCACAATATGCGAGGTATTGACGATCGCGGTCTGGCTTTCCGGGTCAAAAGCGACGCCGCCCCACTGAACACCACCCGCACTGATGGGGTAGCCAAGCGTGCCTTCGCCCTGGGTAGTGGGCGGGGTGTACATGCCTTCATAACTAAGATCGTCCCACAGCGCCGAGCACTCCCCGAAGCTGACCGCATCGGCCAGCGCCCAGACGTCGGGTTTCTCGGACTGATCTAACAGTGGAGCGGGTTTGGTCGGGAAAGGTTGAGTCGGTGCGTAGACTTCACCCTCGACGTTGCCGTCGCCGCTGGGCACTGGGCGCTCCTCAATCGGCCATACGTCTTCACCGGTTTCTCGGTTGACCACAAACAGAAAGCCCATTTTGGTCGCCTGAATCAGCGCCGGGATCTCCTCGCCATCAACGGTAATGTCCATCAGCGTGGGGGCGGCGTTAATATCGTAATCCCAGATGTCATGGTGAACCCACTGCCGCGACCAGACCACCTCGCCAGTCTCAATATCCAACGCGGTGGTCGATGTGCCCAGAGGTACTTCTTCGGTGCGGTTACCGCCCCAGTAGTTAGGCGATGGTGAAGAGACGGGTAAATAAACCAAACCAAGCTCTTCATCGGCGGACATATGCGTCCAGACGTTGGCGGTACCGCTCTGTTCGCGCGTCTCATCGCTGAGCGCCTGAAAGGTCCATTCGCGCTCGCCGGTGCGGGCATTGATTGAGTAGACGGTGCCGGGAGGGGCTTGTTCGTAGGCCCAGTCCTTTCCCGCCCAGCCGAGAATCAGATGGTCGCCCACCACGGTCGGCGGCTGAAGTAGGGATAACGGCCAGCGGTCATTGGTATCGTTCCACTGATTGACGTCGAGCACGCCGTTATCGGCAAAGTTGGTGCACTGTTCGCCGCTATCGGCGTCGACCGCGAAGAGCTGCGCATCCATGGTGCCCATGTAAATGATTTTCTGGCAGGGCTCGCCCGCTTCGGGGTCATCTGCTTCCCAATAAGCCACACCGCGGTTCTTAAGGGCGGGCTGGGTCAGTGCTTCAAGGGAGGATTGAGTATCGAAGCTCCATTTCTCTTCGCCGCTTGCGGGGTCAAGTGCCAGGATCCGGTAGAACGGTGTGCCGATATACAGCGTATCGTTGGCAAACACCGGGGTGGCAGACCAGACCGTCGCGGGTAAATCGCCTGTACCATCTGCTACATCGCCGGTATGCACTTCCCATGCTTTCTCCAACTCGCCGACGTTATCAGCGTTGATTTGATCAAGCGGGCTATATTTCTGGGCATTAAGCTGGCCGTGGAAACTATCCCAGATCGGCTCTCCGGGTACCAAGGGGATAGGGGCGGAGTTAGTCGTTTCTTCCGGTGAGGCGTTCTCTTGCTCTGCTGATGCTTGCTCCCCTGGCGCCTCTTGAGCCGTTGGCTGCTCCGTCTCTACTGACGGTTCCTGAGCCATTAGCGGCATGGGCGTTAGGCAAATTGTCAGAGCGGTAACCGCGCCTAAACCAGATGTAATGGGTTTAAATGGAGTGCTTGTGGCGGATAAAAAAGTCGTCATGAGCAGCTCCTTAAGAATGGGTGAGGCGTGCAGGGCGCGCCGGGCGGAAAAGATCAAGAACCAGGCCTATCAGGCCCACGACCATCGCAACGCCGATCCACCACTGATGGAGCAGCATTGCGGCGAAAAATGTCCCGCCGAGGCCTATCAGAATAAGTACCCGCAGGATAACGGACGCACCACGCCCTCTTGCAGCAGCAAGAAGTAGGGCCAATATTGCCAGCGCGATACAGGCCACGATGGCAACCAGTGCCCCGAGTGTTCCCGTGACCCCGGTCAGTGGGGTGAAGTAGGCATACAGAGCGACGGCAAGACCGGCGAGTGAGGCTATCAGAAGGACGATAGCGCCCGATTTTGATGAGAGGGATGACGACATAATGTGCTGGCCTCCTAATGAGTGAGGTAGCCAACATTGAGGCTAAGTCAATGTCGGAAGTCGTTAGCCCTATAACTTTAGCAGAAAACGATGCTTTTACGACCTTAGTAGGCCACTTTGAAGATGCTAAAAGACCCACTTTCGGCGCAATCACTTCTGCAAGTGCGCCGTTAGTGGACCTTGAATCATTGCCAACGACATTATGAACTAGAGGCTTTTGAGAACAGGTAAGCAGGTTGCTGGTCTTAGCCGGTCTGGGTTTTCAACCAACCGCGCCAGCCGCCAAATTCGGTGATGTCCTCTGCTTCGCCCCCTTCGTTGAGTGCCCCAGCGGTGCAGATAAAGCCGCACTTCCAGCTGCCGTCGGCAAGCTCCACCTGACCTAGACCCAGCGGAGCAGGAATGCCTGCTAAAAAGCTGCCCAGCGTCTCAATCGGCAAACGCCACACTTCCACTTCAATGGCCTGGCCGTTGGCGTCGCGCACCATCGCGGGGCGTTTGGGTGGCCCGCCTGCCAGAGCAAACAGCTTGTAGCGCGGCGCGCTATGAGTGCTGCTAATCAGCACACCACCGCGTTCAGTCAGTTGATGGTTTAACGGCAAGCCCTGCAGGTGTGCGCCGCACACGACCAGCTCCATGCTACCGTTCTGGGCATGGGTGAGTGGCGTCGCGAGCGCCGGATGGGCAACGCCAGTGGCACCTAACGGCAGCATTAAGCGGGCTTCGAGGGCGCGGCCCAGGGAGAGCAGTTTCAAATCGTCGAATACCGGCCCGAACAGCGTCACGCCCACCGGCAGGTCTTGCTTGGTAAAGCCAATGGGCACGGCCAGAGCGCTGTAGTCGAGGAGGTTCATAAAGTTGGTCCAGGTACCCAGGCGTGAATTCGCGCCAATGGGGTCCGTCGCCACCTCTGCCTTGGTGGGGTGGGTCACCGTGGTGGGGGAGAGCATTACATCCACCTGGCCGATTAATGCGTCGGCCTGGCGTTTATACTCGGCGAGCTTATAACGAGCATCAAAGGCGTCCACGGCCAGCGGCGTGGCACCACCCTGAGTAATCTGGAAAGTGACCGGATGCACCGCCTCTGGGTGGCTCTCCATCAAATCGCGAATCACATGGTAGCGCTCGGCTACCCAAGGGCCTTCATAAAGCAGGCGCGCTGCGGCCAGGAGGGGCGAACAGTCCAGCTCGACTTTTTCGCCGCCAAGCGCTTCAAGCTCGGCAACCGCCTGGTGCATGCCCTGGGTGTAAGCGCCATCGGTTTGCCACTGGGATTGCGGGGGTACCCCAAAGCGAAACGTAGCTGGTGCTTTACCATAGCGTTTACCGTGCAGGGTGAAGTTGTGTTCGCGGGACCAGGCGCACTGGTCGTCATAGGCGGCGGTGATGTCGAGCACTTTCGCCGCATCGTCGGCGGTAAGCGTAAACAGGCTGATCGTGTCGAGAGTCGCGCAGGCAGGTACCACGCCGCGGGTACTGAGTAGCCCCAAGCTGGGCTTAACACCGTATAAGTTATGAAAGCAGGCGGGGACGCGTCCGGAGCCTGCCGTATCCGTGCCCAGTGCAAAGCTCACCATACCCGCAGCGGTGACCACCGCCGAGCCGCTGCTGGAACCGCCGGTAATATAGTCGGGGTTGAAGGCATTGGCCGGTACCCCGTAGTCACTCAGGGCGCGCTCACCCACCAGGCCGGTGGCAAACTGATCCAGGTTGGTTTTACCCATGGGGATCGCGCCCGCATCGATCAGTTGCTGCACCACAAAGGCGTTTTCTGTGGGGGTATAAGCATAAGCGGGACTGCCCGCCGTTGTTGGAATACCCGCCAGGTCGATGTTGTCCTTCATCGCAAAGGGAATGCCGTAAAGCGGCAATGTTTCCGGCGACTCGCCTTCCAGGCGCTTTAAATAGGGTTCCAACTGCTCACGGTTCAAGCGAGTAATCCAGGCGGGCTCGCTGCCATGGATGTCGGCTTGCGCAAGCAGCGCGTCGATTAATGTTGCAGGGGTGAGCTTACCCTGCTTGTAGGCGGCAAGGAGGTTTTGGATATCGAGTGCTAGGCGCTGTGTCATAAGGAAAATCCTGTCGTTATAAACCGTGGCGGAAGGCTCTAAAGCGCTGTTCGTGGGTCAGTATCACGTCTTTTCCTCACTCTTGAGCACCACAACCGGCTGCCCAGGGGCGATGGATGCTCCCTCGGCAAGCGGCAGGCGAACAACGCGACCATCGCAGTGGGCGGTGATCTCGACTTCCATTTTCATCGATTCCACCACGGCCACCGGCTGGCCAGCCGTGACCTGGTCACCTTCTTCAACCAGCAACTTCCACAGGCTGCCGGTGACGGGGCTTTCGATACCAATTTCGTTGTCATCCAGCGCCGTGACTTCGGCGCTTTCCGGGGCCTGATCTTCGAAGGTGAACTGACCATTGGCCCGCCAGGCGGCCATCTCCGCCTGGAAGGCGGCTTCGCGCTTGGCGCGGAAGCTCTCGATCGCCTCGGCGTTCCTGTCGATCTCGGCCTGGTAATCCGCCAGGCGAAAACGCGTTGTCTCAATGGGTAAATCATACCGACCATGGGGGAAGTCGCGGCGAATCTGGGTTAGCTCGTCGTGGCTGACCTCGAAAAAACGCAGCTGGTCAAAAAAGCGCAGCAGCCAGGGGGTTTCAAAGTGCTGTGTGGTGCGGTAGCGGTTCCACATCTGCAGCGTGCGGCCGACAAACTGGTAGCCGCCAGGGCCTTCCATGCCATAAACGCACAGATAGGCGCCGCCGATGCCCACGGAGTTTTCGGCGGTCCAGGTGCGGGCCGGGTTGTACTTGGTGGTCACCAGCCGCTGGCGCGGGTCAAGCGGGGTCGAAACGGGGGCGCCCAGGTAGACATCCCCCAGGCCCATTACCAGGTAGCGGGCATTGAAAACGATATCGCGCACTTGCTGCTCGCTTTCCAGGGCGTTGATGCGGCGGATAAAGTCGAGGTTACTGGGACACCAGGGGGCATCCGGGCGTACGCTGCGCTGGTATTTGTCGATGGCTTCCTGGCAGGCGGGGTCGTCCCAGGAGAGCGGCAGGTGTACCACCCTCGACTCGACTTCCAGCGACTCCACGTCGACCAGGGCCTGCTCGGCGTTTTGCAGGTGGGCGAGCAGTTCATCCAGGGTCAGTTCCAGGGGCTCGTAGTGAATCTGCAGCGAGCGGATGCCGGGGGTTAACTCGCGCAGGCCGGCCAGCGAGTGTTCCTGCAGCCAAAGCATCCAGGCGTGCACCCGAAAGCGCAGGGCGATATCCAGTTCCATGGCACCAAATTCGATCAGCAGGAAATCATCTCCGGCGCGTCGGTAAACAATGCGCTCACCGCCCTGCTCGGCGGGTACGTCGCGGACGATGGGGGTGTCGCGCTCAGGCTGAATCTCTTCGACGGGCGCAGCTGTGAGAGACGCCAGCTGGTTGAGCTGGCGCTCTTCCAGGGTGCGAGCGGTGGCCAGACTCACCGGCACAAAGCGTATGTTGTCACCGGCCGCCAGTTGACCCAGCTTCCAGCGCTCGGCGCGCAACACGGTGGCGGGGCACACAAAGCCGCCCAGCGAGGGGCCATCGGGGCCGAGGATAACCGGCATATCGCCGGTAAAGTCGATGGTGCCGAAGGCGTAGGCGTTATCGTGGATATTGGAAGGGTGCAGGCCCGCCTCGCCGCCGTCGGCTCGCGCCCACTCGGGGCGTGGGCCAATCAGCCTCACGCCGGTGCGGCTGGAGTTGTAGTGGACTTCCCACTCGTGGGCAAAGAATTGCTCGATATCGTCATCGGTAAAAAAGTCCGGCGCGCCGTGGGGGCCGTAAAGCACGGCTACCTGCCAGGTCTTCCCGCCATCGCGATGGCCGAAGGTGGGGATCAGCGCCTTATCAAGCTGCGTCGTCGGGGCAGGCGCGAGCGCGGGTAAGTCGAGCATGTCGCCGCTGCGCAGCGCGCGGCCGCCATGGCCGCCAAACTGGCCCAGGGTAAAGGTGCTGCGCGAGCCTAAATAGCGCGGGCAATCGATGCCGCCGCGTACCAGCAGGTAGGCGCGAGCGCCTGCGTCGGCCTTGCCCAGGGTCAGGGTGGCACCGGCAGGTATATCCACTACCTGCCAGAAGGCGACGGCTTCGCCATCCAGCGTGGCAGGCAGCTCGGCACCCGCCAGCACGATTTGCGTGGCGCGGTGAAAGCGCAGCGTCGGGCCGGTGAGGGTGATTTCCAGCCCGGCGGCATCGCTGGGGTTGTCGAGCAGGCGATTGCCCAGGCGAAACGACCAGTCGTCAAACGGCCCCGAGGGCGGTACGCCAACGTCCCAGTGGCCCTGGCGGCCGGGGTAATCCTGAATCGTTGTCATGGTGCCTGGGGCCAGCACTTCCATGGCGGGCGGCGCCCAATCCAGGGCTGTCAGCCAGTGGGTATCCAGGTCGGCACCCTGAAAACGATTGGCGCGCAGCACATGGGCAAGCCAGGTGCGGTTGGTGGTAATGCCATAAACGCTGGCGTTATCCAGCGAGTCCGCCAACTGCTCGATAGCAGTGCCACGATCGTCGGCGTGAACAATCACCTTGGCCAGCATGGGGTCGAAAAGGGCAGAGATGTCAAGCCCGGCTTCTATGGCATGGTCGATGCGCAGGCCATCGCCTTGAGGGAAATCGACCACCGTTAGCAAGCCTGCGCTGGGGCGAAAATCGTGCGCAGGGTCTTCGGCGTACAAGCGCGCCTGCACGGCATGGCCGCTGGGGACGAGATCTTTGGTGAGTCCCTCAAGATCAGGCAGTTTGCCTGCGCCGAGTTTTACCATCCACTTGACGATATCAATACCGTACACCATCTCGGTGACGCCATGCTCCACCTGAAGCCGGGTGTTCACTTCAAGGAAATAGAATGCCTCGCGCTGGGTATCGTAAATAAACTCGACGGTACCAGCGCTGCGGTAGTTGACCGCTCTGCCCAGTTGAACGGCGGTTTCGTGGAGTGCCTGGCGAACGTGTTCCGCCAGGTTAGGCGCCGGGCACTCCTCAAGCACTTTTTGGTGGCGGCGCTGGGTGGAGCAATCCCGTTCGCCCAGGGCCACGACATTGCCGAGGCCGTCGCCAAACAGCTGCACCTCAATATGGCGGGCGCGGGCAATGTAGGCTTCCAGAAACACGCCGCCATCCCCAAAGTTGCGCTCACCCAGGCCCTTGACCGAGTCAAAGGCGCGCTCGAGCTCGGCGGAGGTTTGGCACACTTGCATGCCGATCCCACCGCCACCGGCGGTGGACTTGAGCATCACCGGGTAGCCGACCTGCTCGGCGCTTTTGAGTGCTTCGTCAACGTTTTCAAGGAGCGCTGAGCCCGGCACCAGCGGCACACCGGCTTGCTCGGCCAGGCTGCGGGCTTCATGTTTTAAACCAAAGCGTTTTATCTGCTCGGTGGTGGGGCCCAAGAACACCAGCCCTGCAGCGTCGCAGGCGTCGATAAAGCGGGTGTTTTCCGACAGGAAACCGTAGCCAGGGTGTACTGCTTGCGCACCGCTTTGCTTGGCAATGGCGATGAGTTTGTCGATATCAAGGTAGGTCTCGCTGGCGCTGCCCTCGCCGAGCGAATAAGCCTCATCAGCCTGGTGGACGTAGGGCGCGTCACGGTCGGCGTCGGCGTAAACCACCACGCTGCCCACCTCCATTATTTTTAGGGTACGTAAAATGCGCGCGGCAATGGCGCCGCGATTGGCAATCAAAACTTTGCTGAACGTTTTATTGATAGACATGGCACTGCCTGCAAACAAGGGCGGGTCGTCCCGCTGGATAGTCAGTCGCTTGAGGTCGTCCCCAGGCCTTCAGTCTCTATGTCAACTGTCCCAAACCAACAGCTCGATGGGCGTGGGGTTGTAGCCGTTGCAGGGGTTGTTGAGCTGGGGGCAGTTGGAGACCAGCACGATCACATCCATCTCGGCGACCATCTCCACGTATTTGCCGGGTGCGGAAATGCCGTCTTCAAAGGTCAGCCCACCGTCGGCGGTGACCGGCACGTTCATGAAGAAATTGATGTTGTGAGTGATATCCCGCTTGGTCAGGCCGAACTCTGGATGATTGGCGATGGCCTGCATCCAGTTGTCGCGGCAGGAGTGCATATGGCGCTTTTCCAGGTCGTAGCGCACGGTATTGCTTTCGCTGGCGCAGGCGCCGCCCAGGGTGTCGTGACGGCCGCAGGTGTCGGCGCTGATGGTTAGCATGGCGCGTCCTTCGCTGGACATCAGCGTAGTGCCTGCGGTGAGGTAGACAGCGCCCTGTTCGCGCACCGTGTCCATGGCGCTGTAGCGCTCGCTGGTATCGTCGGCGCTGAAGAACAGGGTGTCGGCGGCCTGATTGCCCTCTAAGTCAAGGATACGCAGGGTTTGGCCGCGCTTTACGGTGCCGATGTAATGATTGCCCGCGTTAACGGTGGTGCGGCTCAGGGCATTTTCGGGGCGTAGGGTGCTTTCAATGATCATGGTATTCGTTCCCCCTTACAGGCCGAGGTGGTAAAGACGGTTATTGGCGAAGCCGCGGGCGTTTTCGGGACGCGAGCGGTAGCAGGGGTCGTCTTCCGTGGGCGGCTCGGCGGTGCCGAGGGCAATATCGACGCCGCGGCGGGGGTAGTCTGGGCTGGGATCGAGGGGGTGGGGGCAGGTGTGCAGCAGTACCAGGGTGTCCATCTCGAAACGCAGCGTGACGCTTTGGGCGGGCTGGCAGTGGCCCGGCACGTAGCGCAATTTGCCCTCGTCGTCGCTCTCGACCCGGGCGAACAGGTTGAGGTTGGCGGCCATATCCCGGCGGCCCAGGCCATATTTGGCAAGCTCGACCAGAAAGGCGTCGAAGCCGGTGCGGGTCCAGTCGTTGTGGCCCTGCTGATAGCTGACCGGCTGCCAGCCCTTGGCCAGTAAATGCCGGGGCATCAGGTTGCCGCCCACGCTGTCGTGCCAGCCCAGGTCGTCGTGAGTGATGGAGGCAAAGATTCGCCCCATGTCCGAATAAAGGCAGTGGCCCTGGGTCAGCTTGAAGGTGTGCTGGCACTTTAACGTGTCGGGCAGGTTTAAACGCTCGAGCAGGTTTTCCGGGTTGTAGCACAAAAGCCCTACGTTGCTGTCGACGTGTTGGGCGGTCAGAGTCAGGGTGGTGCCACGGCGCAGGCGCAGCGACCAGTGATGACCGCCGGGTAAATGGGTGGTGTAGTCTGGTTCGCGCTTCATAGCAGCGTCTCCTGGGTGTGGGTTTGCAGGCCGCCCTGCTGCAGTTTTTCCTTCAATGCTTCAGGCGGGCGGTCTCGGGATATGGGCAGGTCGTAGGTGATCGTGGCGCCATAGGCTTCCGGTGCCTGGGGGTCGTGGCGGGTTTTATCGAAGACCCAGAGCCGGGTGCCCAGCTCAAACGCCTCTTTCAAGTCGTGGGTGATCATGAAGATGGTCAACTGCTGCTCTTGCCACAGGCGGTTGATCAGCACGTGCATATCCTGGCGAATACCCGGATCTAGCGCGCCGAAGGGCTCATCGAGCAGCAAAATACGTGGCCGCATCATCAGCGCCTGGGCAATGGCCAGACGCTGCTGCATGCCGCCGGAAAGTTCATGCGGGTATTTATCCATGGCCTGGTCGAGGCCGACTTCTTCAATACGCTCGCGGGCTTTTTCAATCCCGCGACGCCTGGCGGCACCGAAACTCTTGCCCAGTAATTTAGAGCTGCGCAACTCATCGGCCATCATCACGTTGCCCAGCACCGTCAGGTGAGGGAACACCGAGTATTTCTGAAACACCACGCCACGATCGGGGCCTGGCTCGTTGGGAATGGGGTGGTCGTCCAGCATCAAGCTACCCCGCGAGGTGGCTTCGGTACCCAGCAGCATTTTTAGGAAGGTGGTTTTGCCGCAGCCCGAGGCGCCCACCAGGGTGACAAACTCGCCGGATTCAACACTGAAGTTGAGATTCTCAAGGACAACATGGTTGCCGTAATGCTTTTCTAACCGTTTGGCCGCCAGCAGGCTCATGCGTTGTCTCCTTCACTTGCGTGGTACCAGGGGAAGGCCATGCGTGATACCCAGGCCAGCAGCTGGTCAAGCAGAAATGCCAGCAGAGTGATCCAGGCGACATAGGGTAAAATGACGTCCATGGAGAGATAGCGGCGTACTAGAAAAATGCGGTAACCAAGCCCTTCCTGGGCGGCAATCGCTTCGGCGGCGATTAAAAACAGCCAGGCGGTGCCCATTGCCAGGCGGGTCGCGTTTAATAGCCGAGGCGTAAGCTGGGGCAGCAGCACCCTCAGCAATACTTGCCAAGAACTGGCGCCCAGAGTTTGGGCTTTAATCAGTTGTTCATCGGGTAGACGTAATGCATGACCCTGAAGGTCGCGAATGAGAAAGGGCGTGACGCCAATCACAATCAGCGCGATTTTGGCGGCTTCACCAGTGCCAAAGGCAATAAACAGGATGGGCAATAGCGCCATCGGCGGAATCAGCGAAGCAACGGTAACCAATGGGGAAAGCTTGGCGCGCACGAGGGGAAGCCCGCCGTTTAATATGCCCACAATCAGGCCGATCAGTGCGCTAATGCCTACGCCAATGACAATACGCTCAAGGCTGGCGAGGGTATCGCTCCAGAGTAAAATTTCACCGGTGCGAGCATTCTCGGCGGTGGCCAGGTGGTGAAATGACTGCGCCATCTTGGCAGGCGTAGGCAGTAGGGGGTCGTTGGGGTTTTCCGCAAGCCTTGCATTAGAAAGGCTTAGGTAGAGCATCCCCAGCAGTACAAAAGGTAGCAGACCTAGGAGCCAACGGCCGCCTCTGGAGGGCGTTGAGTTAATTAATCGCTTCATGGCGGTGTCCACAGAAGATGCAAGCAGGGGGAACGGCGAGCGCCGCTCCCATTGCGCGAATTATTGAGCGTCGATATAAGCTTGAGTGAAGCTTGGATCGAAGCGCAGTCGCACATTGCTTTCATCGCCAAACACACCGCTGGGGGTTTCGATGCCGACGACGCCTGCATTGGGTGCCATGTCGCCGAGCAGACCGTGTTCAAAGCTGAATTCGGCGACCCGTTCCATGGTCTCGAGCAGGTCAGGGCTTTCAATCAATTCGAGGGCTTCGGCTGGGTCGGTATAAAGATATGTCGCGGCTAGTTGCTCCCGATACCCTTCAAGGTCAGTGCCTGCAGCATCTGCCATTAGCGTTAGCGCGTCTTCATCTTCGTTAGCCATTACCTCCATGACTTCGTACCAGGCCCCTACCAGTGCGTGGCCTAATTCCGGGTTATCAGCAAGGGTTTGAGTATTCACGACCATGAGATCAAGAATTTCGCCGGGAATTTCGGCGGAGGTGTACACCACATTGGCATCCGGCATCTCGGCAATCGCACTGAGTTGAGGGTTCCAGGTGGTGACGGCTTCAGTGGATTCGCTCGAAAATAGACCGACAATGTCAGCATCAGAGCTGTTGACGGTTTCGATGTCACGCTCTGTCAAGCCAATGCTTTCCAATGCGCGAGCCAATAAGTAATGTGACACGCTGAACTGGACAAGATTGACCTCAAGGCCCTCGATATCCGCGAGGTCGTCATTGTCTTTCAGTACAATGCCATCGTTGCCATTGGAATAGTCACCGACGATTAACGCAGTGGAGTCGACGCCGCTGGCAGCCGGAAGCGTGAGGGCATCCATATTCGTCATGGCGCAACCATCGACATTGCCCGATGTATACTGGTTGATGGACTCGACGTAGTCGTTCACCTGCACCACATCGATGCTGATGCCGTACTTGTCGGCCCATTTGTCGACCACGCCTTCAACGTCGGCGTAGGCCCAGGGCATCCAGCCGGCATAGATCGACCAGCAAACGCTGAATTCATCGCGTTCCTGCGCCTGGGCAGGTGTAATGGCAAGCGTTGATGCCAGTAGCGCGGCAGATAAGGGGGCGAGGGAGAAATTTTTGAGGGCGTTACGATTGGCAAGGGTCATGGCAGCCTCCAGCGGCTAAGGGAAAACTCGGGGGCATCGGCGCATCACTGCACCTTATCCTCCCGGGCTTTTGTCCCGCCGTGTAACCCTACGCTAAAGCGTGAGGTCGATTGCTCTCGGACCAGCCACAGCCATCAGGGGTTATACGTTGATGGTGTCGGAACCCTAGCGATCTATTGGAAACTCAATTGTTGGGCAGCGTTAGCCGCCAATACCCCGTTTGTTACGCCTAGACACAAAGCAAAATTGTTGCCGATCCAGTTTAAGCCTTTTCTTTTCAGATAATTACAGTGCAGACGCCGCTAGAGCGTCAGAAGGATCGCCTCGATGTGCGCGCGTTAATGGTGCACAAGTGCTGGCTGCTGCACTGATTTGAGCCGCTTAGGCGTTAAAGCGGTGTCTTGCTCCCCTCGCCGGGAATTTCCCGCACCAGCCGCGGCATCAAGAACCCCGGCAACAGGTCGCGAAGTGAAGCTACAAGCTTGCGGGCTTCTTCATCCGGGACATCAAAATGTGCAGCGCCCTGCACGGGATCCAGTACGTGCAAGTAGTAGGGCAGAATGCCTGCTTCAAATAGCCGTTCCGACAGTGTGGCTAGGGTTGTTACGCCGTCGTTAATACCCCGTAGCAGGACACTCTGGTTGAGTAGCGTTACTCCGGCTTGTTTAAGCCGCGCGCAGGCGTCGACCACTGCCTGGTCGATCTCGTTGGCGTGGTTGATATGCAGCACCACGACTTTTTGCAGGCGAGTTGAGGCTAGCCAGCCAATCAGAGCATCATCAACACGGTCGGGAATTACCACGGGCAGACGTGTGTGAATACGTAGCCGCTTCAGGTGTGAAATGCCTTCAAGCTGCTCGACCAGCCAGGCCAGTTGGCGGTCATTGGCCGCAAGCGGATCACCGCCTGAGAGAATCGCCTCGTGAATGGAGGTGTCGGCGCGCAGGTAGTCGAGGGCTTCCTGCCACTGAGCCCTGGAGGGCGAATTCTCGCTGTAGGGGAAATGGCGGCGAAAGCAGTAGCGGCAGTTGATGGCACAGTTAGGGCTGGCGATCAGCAACACGCGGCCCGCATACTTGTGAATCAGCCCTTTGACGGGCTGATGATCCGCCTCCTCGAGGGGGTCCGTGACGTAGTTTGGCGGTGTCAGGGCCTCGTCGTCGAGCGGTAGCACCTGACGCAGCAGTGGATCATGAGGGTCGCCGGGGGTAATGCGCGACAAATAGGCGGCGGGCACACAGATATCAAAGAGTTGATGCCCCGTTCGAGCACCTGGCAACCATTCATCGCTCAACGCAAGCTGTTGACAAAGAATGGCGGGGTCGCGAATCGCCTGCGAGAGCTGCTGCTGCCAAGACGCTATTTGGGTCGTGGGGCACTTGTCGGCGATAATGATGTTCTCCTGCAAAAAAGCCCTCCTTCGGGTTATCATGCGCGCACTTATTGAACCAATATCATTAGAGTCGAAGCGGTCCTTCGCTCATCACGTTACTGACATGCATCATTGAGAGGCAATATGGCGAACTATTCTACCAACGAATTCAAGGGCGGTTTGAAAGTAATGCTCGACGGTGATCCTTGCTCGATCATAGAGAACGAGCTGGTCAAGCCGGGCAAGGGCCAAGCCTTTAACCGCGTCAAGCTACGTAACCTGATGACCGGTCGCGTGGGGGAGCGGACCTTTAAGTCGGGTGATTCGTTAGAGGGTGCCGACGTCATGGAACTGGAGATGGAGTATCTCTATAACGATAGCGAAATGTGGTACTTCATGAAAACCGACGGCTCCTTTGAACAGTATGCGGTGGAAAAGAAAGCGCTCGGCGAGACCGAAAAGTGGTTGAAGGAGCAGGTGCCTTATACCGTTACCTTGTGGAACGATAACGCCATTCACGTAGCACCGCCGAATTTCATCGAGCTTGAGGTGGTCGAAACCGACCCGGGGTTGAAAGGCGATACTGCCCAGGGTGGTTCCAAGCCTGCCACCTTGTCTTCCGGTGCCGTAGTGCGTGTGCCGCTGTTTATCAATGAAGGGGAAGTCCTCAAGATTGATACGCGCAGTGGAGAATACGTCTCGCGGGCCTAGCAGCCTGTCGGACTTAACACTGATCTACTGCGAATCCCGGTATTTTGCCAACTTTATTCGATCGGTTTCGTTAAATAGCGCGCTATTCGCCTCAATCGATCGATAAATTTGGCTCAAAATCCGTGATTCTCGCGACGATCGGTCAAGCCCGACAGGCTGCTAAAAAGGCGCCAGGAACGCGATATAGTGACAGCCACGCCCCAGGGCGTGGCTTTGTATTTTGGGAGTAAGGCCAATGACAGAAAGTTGGCGACCGACGGCCACCATCGAGACGCTGCGTGAGCGAGCCCGTTTACTGGCGAGCGTGCGACGTTTTTTTGCTGCGCGCGATGTGCTGGAGGTGGAAACGCCGGTGTTGGGTCAGGGGGGGAGTACCGATGTCCACCTGGTTTCGCTTTCAACGATGGCGCGTACGGATAAAGGCCAGCGTAAGCTGTGGCTGCAAACCTCGCCGGAATTTCATATGAAGCGACTGCTTGCAGCGGGTAGCGGGCCCATTTTTCAGCTGGCAAGAAGCTTCCGCGATGGTGAAGTGGGCGCTCGTCACAACCTCGAATTCACCATGCTGGAATGGTACCGCCCAGGATTCACCTTGGCAGATCTGATCGACGAAACGACCACCCTGGTCGCCAATATTCTGCCCAGTTTTCATGGGCCGGTGGTGCATTACCGCTATCGTCAGCTGTTTCATACCTATCTAGCGGTCGACCCGTTCACGACGTCTCTTGAGGCATTGCGCAGGCTTGCGGCTGAGCGCGGTCAGATGCCAGCCGGGGCGATGGCAAACGAGGGGCGCGATACGTGCCTCGATTTGTTGATGGGGCTGGTGATCGAACCGCAATTAGGGCGCAACGAACTAAGTGTGGTGGTGGATTACCCGGCAAGCCAGGCGGCGCTGGCACGCCGCCATCAAGACACGGACGGTGAGTGGGTTGCCTCACGCTTTGAGCTTTATCTAAACGGCACGGAATTGGCCAACGGTTACGATGAACTGACCGATGCGGCTGAGCAGCGTGCCCGCTTTATTGAAGATAACGCCGAGCGCCGCCGCTTGGGGTTGCCCGAAGTGGACGTGGATGAACGGCTGCTGGACGCCCTTGAGCATGGCATGCCGGATGGGGCAGGGGTGGCGCTGGGCATTGACCGTCTGGTTCAACTGGCGCTTGGAAAAGCACGCCTGGAAGACGTGCTGACGTTTTCGACGCCCAATTGCTAACTATCACCGGGATGAACCATCAATAACATCCAAGCGACTCTCCCATGCTGACCATCGAGGCGAGGGGCCGCTCTGTGAAACTAACCGGTTTGGCAAAGCACATCACCACCGTGGAGCCGAGCTTGAAGCGCCCCATTTCAGCGCCTTTTTCCAGGGTGATCGGTTGGCCAAACGGCATGCGCTGAGGATAGCCGGAAAGTGGCGTAACCTGTCCCGACCAGACGGTTTCGATCGCCGCGACGATCATGGCGCCCACCAGCACCATGGCCATCGGCCCCTGCTCGGTATCAAAGATGCACACCAGGCGCTCGTTACGGGCGAATAGCCCCGGCACATAGTTGGCCGTGGCCTGGTTGACAGAGAACAGCCTCCCGGGGACGTAGATCATTTCCCGCAGTGTGCCGGTGACCGGCATATGCACCCGGTGGTAGTCCTTTGGCGAAAGATACACCGTCGCAAAGCTGCCGCCGAGAAATTCTTCTGCCAGTTCCGTATCGCCGCCGAGCAGGGTTTGCGCAGAGTAGGTATGCCCCTTGGCCTGCACCAGTTGGCCGGCCTGGAGGCGGCCATACTGGGATACGGTGCCGTCGGCAGGGCTGATGATACCCTCGTGAATCGGACGGGCATCGGCCTTGAGCGCCCGAGTAAAAAAGTCGTTGAAAGTGGCGTAGGCCGTTGGTTCAGGTTCCAGTGCCTGGCTCATATCCACGTTAAAGCGCTTGATAAAGGCGTTGATCAGAGTGTTTTTCACCCAGGGGTTATCACACTGGGCAAACAGGCCGGTCAGGCGCGAAAGTGCGTGGTGGGGCAATGGGTACTGAATCAGCGAAAAGGCTTTTTGGTAAAGGGTCACGATAATATCTTCACTTCTCGATCGGCGTGTCGTCGCGGTTGCCCCATTCGCCCCAGGAGCCCGCATAGCCGCGCATATTGAAGCCCAGCGCCTTGCCGACCAGCCAGGTAAAGCTGCTGCGGTGGTGGCTCTGGCAGTGGGTGGCGATTTCCATTTCAGGGGTCAGGCCGAGGGCATCCAGCTCGGTAACCAGTTCGGCGTAATCGCGAATGCGCAGTGCCCGGTGGCGATCCATGACGTTCAGCCAATCCATGTTGACTGCCCCCGGAATATGTCCCAGGTGCTTATTATTACCCTTCTCGCCGTCGTATTCGGCGGTCGACCGTGCATCCCAGATGGCAAACTGTTTATCGTCGAGCTTCTGTTTGATCTCGTCGCAGGTAATCAGTGCCTGGGGATTAAGGATTTCGGCCCGATAATCGCTGGGTGTCGGTGCCGAGGGCTCGGTGCTTTCTTCAAGCCCTTCATCGCGCCAGGCGTGTATGCCGCCGTTCAGATAGGAATATCGGGTATGCCCGATCAGCTCCAGCGTCCAAAGTAGTCGGGCCGCCCAGCCGCCGCCCTCGTCGTCGTAGGCAACGACATGGATATCGCGGGTAAGGCCGAGCGCGCTGAACAGCCGCGAAAGCGCCTCAATGCTGGGAACGTCACTGGGAACAGGCCCTTCACCGCGCATCAAATAGCGAAAATCGAGGAAAATAGCGCCTGGCACATGGCCCTGACGATAACTGTCGGGGTTTACCGGCACGTCGATGATGAGCAGCTGAGGGTCGTCCAGGTTCGCCTGAAGCTGCTCGGGCTCAACAATCAGCGGTAGCACATTGGTTTCAGACGAATGACTCTCGGTGCTCATGGGCGACTCCTTATGGGTTCAGCGTTCAGGCTATCAACAATCCGCCTGTAGCTGGCAAATCGTTCTGGATGGATGTTGCCTGCCTCGACCGCTTCAAGTAAAGCACAACCGGGCTCAGCACGATGGCGGCAGTCGCGAAACCGACAGTGGCCGATAAACGGCCGGAACTCAATGAAACCGTCGGTAACCGCCTGTTCATCAAGATGAATCAGGCCAAATTCACGAATCCCGGGCGAGTCGATCAATTCACCGTCAATGACTTCATCCGTGCGCATGGCATAAAGCCGTGCCGTTGTCGTCGTATGGGTGCCTTTACGTGAATCCTCGGACAGCGCCCCGATGCGCAGGGTTTCATCGGGTAGCAGCAGATCAATGAGCGATGACTTGCCTACGCCGCTCTGGCCGACGAATACGGATGTGCGTCCTTCAAGCTGGCGGCGCAACGCATCCCATCCTGAATCTGTCGCGGTGGTCGTGCGCACCACGGTGTAACCCAAATCGCGGTAGCGTTCCAATAACTGACCCAACTCGCCACCATCGTTCGGCAGTAGATCGGTTTTATTGAGCACCAGTACCGGTGCGATACCAGTGGCTTCGGCAGCGACCAGGTAACGGTCGATCAAATTGGGGTGAGGGGCGGGTTCGGCGGCAAACACGATGAGTATCTGGTCAATATTAGCGGCCACTGGTTTGAGCTGGCCGCGCGCATCAGGGCGCTTGAGGACGCTTGCACGTTCGTCGCGGGCCACCACCACCCCGGAGCCTTCCTGGCCTGCCCGCCAGATGACCCGGTCACCGGTTACCAATCCGTCCAGGTTGGCACGCAAGTGGCAACGCACAGGCACACCATCGGCATTACGCACTTCTAGCGTGCGCCCAAAATGCGCCATCACGCGACCCGGCTGTTCGGCACCGTATTCGCCAGCGGCAAGCTTCTCGGCATCCTGTGTATCGCGTTTTTCAGCGCGCTGGGCACGCTCTGCCTGAACCTTCTCGACCCGCCAACGCTGTTGACGGCTTAATTTACGTTTGCTCATGACCACCCGATGCTCGGTACAATGGGTTTATTGTACCTGTTAACTGGCGCAGGGTAACTTGAATGACCCACCATTTTGGAGAGCACGATGAGCGAACATAATGCACCGCGTGATGACCGGCTGGTCTGGATTGATCTGGAGATGACCGGTCTGGACCCTGACAAGGAGCGCATTATCGAAGTGGCCACCCTGGTGACCGATGCCTACTTGAACGTCGTGGCGGAAGGGCCGGTGATCGCCGTCAAGCAGCCCGATAGCCTGCTGGCGCAGATGGATGACTGGAATCAAAAGACCCACGGTGATTCGGGGTTGGTCGCTCGCGTGAAAGCCAGCACGGTGGAAACGGCTGACGCCGAGCAGCAGACTCTGGACTTCCTGCGCCAGTACGTTACCCCGGGTTCCTCGCCCATGTGCGGCAACAGCATCCACCAGGACCGGCGTTTTCTGGAGCGTGAAATGCCCGCGCTATGGGCGTTTTTCCACTACCGCAACCTGGATGTATCCACCGTGAAGGAGCTCGCCAAACGCTGGAACCCTGGCGCACTTGTCGGGTTCAAGAAGCAAAATGTCCACCTGGCAATGGACGATATTAAAGAGTCGATTGCCGAACTTTCCCATTATCGCAACACGTTTTTGCGTCTTGAGACCCATAGCGACGAAGAGGAATAGATATACGTAACAACTAAGAAGCGGCGGTGGCAATGCGCGTTTCGCGCTTGAAACGCTGCTCCTCGAGTGCCCAGGCAACGTGTTCACGTACCAGTTCGCTTGGAAAGGCTCTGCGTGCCCAAAGTGCGGCCTCGACGGCTTCGCTCCAGGGCGCGTTGCCCAGGCCCACGGCGATATTGCGTAGCCAGCGCTCGTAGCCAATGCGCCGAATGGGACTGCCGGCTGTCTTGGCGAGAAATTCTTCTTCCCCCCAGGTGAAAAGGCGAACAAGCGACGCGCGGTCAAGATCATGGCGCGGTGCGAAATCGTCTTCCTGGGTCGCGCGGGTAAAGCGTGTGAAGGGGCATACCAGTTGGCAGTCGTCGCAGCCATAAATGCGGTTGCCCATGGCGCGGCGATATTCCACCGGAATGGCGCCGTGGAGTTCAATGGTCAGATACGAAATGCACTTGCGTGAATCGACGACTTTATCATCGACGATGGCCCCTGTTGGGCAGGCGGTGCGACAGGCGTTGCAACTGCCGCAGTGTTCTTCTTCAAAGGGGGCGTCGACAGGCAGTGGCAGGTCAGTGTACAGCTCGCCCAGGAAAAACAGCGAGCCGGCCTTGGGGTTGAGCAGCATGGCGTTCTTGCCGAACCAGCCCAGGCCGGCTTTCTGAGCCAGCGCCCGTTCCATGACCGGTGCAGAATCGACAAAGGCCCGGTAGCCAAACGCACCGACCTCGTGCTCAATCTGCTTCGCTAACTGTGCCAGGCGCTTACGCATCAATTTGTGATAGTCCCGGCCTAGGGCATAGCGCGACACATAGGCACGACGGGGTTGGCCGAGGACCTTGGTGCTTTCTACCTCGGCAGGCAGGTAATCCATGCGCACGCTGATGACCCGCTGCGTGCCGGGCTCTAGCTCCGCCGGGCGGGTGCGTTTAGTGCCGTGCTTGGCCATGAAGCCCATTTCACCGTGGTACCCTTTGTCCAGCCAGGTGTTGAGGTGCGCTTCATGGGCCTCCAGGTGGGTGTCGGTAATGCCTACCTGCTGGAAGCCGAGCTCACGCCCCCAGGTTTTGATGAGTTCTGCAAGATCGGCAAGGGTATCGTCTGAAAGCATGGGGAACGCCGCTTCGTCGCAAAAAAAAGAAAAGCCAGAGAAAATTGGGCGTTGATACTCAACGGTCAGGCGTCAGCCGCGCTATGCTAACGCATTGCTGGCCGTCACAACATGTGAAAGGAGAGATCGTGTCTCGCTTAACAACGTCTACGTTACGCCCTCTTTATAAAGCCGCTCAAGTACGCGAGCTGGATCGGCGTACCATTGCCGGAGGAATCGATGGGTTTGCCTTGATGCAGCGCGCGGCATCGAGTGCTTGGCACAGTTTCCGCTCCCGTTGGCCCCAGGCACGTAGCGTCACGGTGCTATGTGGCAGCGGTAATAATGGCGGTGATGGCCACGTGCTGGCGGCCCTGGCGATGCAGTCGGGGCTTAAGGTCCAACGCATTTCGCTGAAGCCGTTGAATGAGCTGAAGGACGATGCCTTTCGTGCCGCGCAACTCGCCAGTCAAGCCGGAGTGAGTTGCGAGGAGTGGCACCCCGCGACGGTGTTGTCGGGTGAAGTGATTGTCGATGCACTGCTGGGAACTGGTTTGAACGGCGAGGTGTCGGGTCGCTATCAGCGAGCTATCGAGCTGATCAATGCAGCCTCCCAGCCGGTGTTATCGATTGATATTCCGTCAGGGCTGGCAGCCGATACGGGTGCGGTACTTGGTGTGGCGGTGGAAGCCGCTTGCACCGTAACATTTATCGGCGACAAGATCGGCCTGCACACCGGTGAAGCCCCTGCTTACACGGGCGAAATCGACTTCCGTCCGCTGAGTGTCAAGGCCCAGGCATTTTTTGATATTCCCCCCACCGCCTGGCGCCTTGACGACGACATGCTCAGCGAAGCGTTCAGACCGCGCTCGCGGACCAGTCACAAAGGCCGTATGGGTTATGTATTGGTCATGGGGGGCGCGCCTGGCTTTGGCGGTGCCGCGTTGCTGGCGTCCCAGGCCGCGGCGCGTCTGGGGGCAGGCAAAGTCAGTCTGGCAACGGCTGCTGAGCATATTACCGCCAGTTTGGTGCGCTGCCCGGAAGTCATGGCACATGCGATACGGGGTGGTGCCGAGGCCATTGAGCTGCCTCAGCAGGCGGATGCCGTGGTGGTTGGGCCCGGGCTTGGCCAGGCCGCATGGGGGCAGGCCATCCTGCAAAGTGCCTTGCAGGCAACTGTGCCGCTGGTCGTGGATGCCGATGGGTTAACCTTGCTGGCCAGTCACTGGCCTGATTTACGCCGTGATGATTGGGTGCTCACCCCCCATCCGGGTGAGGCAGCCCGTTTACTGGGCTGCTCGGTGGAGGACGTTCAGGCTGACCGGCCCGCCGCCGCTCAGGCGCTTCAGCGTGCGCGGGGGGGCGTGGTGATACTCAAAGGCGCGGGCAGTCTGGTGGCAGGCCCTGGTGGCTTGATGGTATGTCCCTACGGCAATCCTGGCATGGCCAGTGGCGGCATGGGCGATGCGCTCAGTGGGATGCTCGGCGCGCTAATTGCCCAGCGGGGCGATGTCGAAACCAGTGCCTGGCTAGGTACCCTGGTGCATGCCTTGGCGGCAGATCGAGCGGCGGCAGCGTTCGGCGAGCGTGGCTTGCTGGCGAGCGATCTGGCATCCTATGCGCGAGAATTAATTAACCCGTGAAGGCAGCCCAAATGCAGGTGCAACTGGATAATGAACAAGCTCAGGTAGCCTTCGGTGAAGCCCTGGGTAGCGTATTGCAAGGACGCGGGCGTATTTATCTGGAAGGCGACTTGGGAGCGGGGAAAACGACACTGACCCGCGGTGTATTGCGGGCTTACGGCTATCAGGGGGCGGTTAAAAGCCCTACATACACGCTAATCGAACCTTATGAATTGGCCAGCATGCGGCTTTATCATCTGGATCTATATCGCTTGTCCGACCCTGAGGAACTCGAATTTATCGGCGGACGTGACGTATTGGCAGATGACGCGCTGTGCTTGATTGAATGGCCGAGCCGTGGCGAGGGCTGGCTGCCAGCGGCGGATATTTGCCTGCAGTTGGCAGTTGACGAGCCTGGGCGTAGAGCCCGGCTAAGTGCCGGTAGCGACTTCGGCGAAAAGGTGTTGGCCAAGTTAGGTGATCGTTTGTCTGTCTGTCCCCAGCAGGGCGGTGTATTTCAATGGTCATAAGCGCGATGGGTATCCATGCAAAGGTGATGAAAGTATTGGCATTGCGCCAGTTGGCGCTGAGTATTGTAGCGGTCATATCGGCGGGTCTATGGACGTCGCTTCAGGCGGCCACCGTCGAGGGCATGAGGCTCTGGGCGGCGCCCGATCATGCGCGCCTGGTTTTTGACCTTTCGGGCGCAACATCGGCTGACGTATTTTCTCTGGATGATCCTGCACGTCTGGTGATTGATCTGGAAAACAGCCAGCTAGAAGCCGACCCTGATAGCCTGTCGCTTGAAGACAGCGCCATCAGCGCGTTGCGCACCGGTACGCGAGAAGGTAATGGATTACGCGTCGTCCTTGAGCTCAATCGTGAAGTCGAGCCGCGCCACTTTACCCTGACACCCAACGACCAGTACGGGCACCGGCTTGTGGTCGATCTGGAATATCCTGGCGAAAGTGCCGTGGAAAACCCTATCGACCCAATCGAGGCAATGATTCGCGAGCAGGAGATTCAAGCGCAACGAGCGGGTGCCCAGGTGCGAGCAGGCAGTGATCAGCAGGCAACTGAGCCGACATCGCGTTCGTCCGAGCAGGCCAAGCCTCACCCGAGGCGCGATATTATTATCGCCGTGGATGCAGGCCATGGCGGTGAAGACCCAGGGGCAATCGGTCCATCAGGTACCCGTGAAAAAGACGTCGTACTCGATATTAGTCAACGCTTGGCCAATATCATCAATGCGACTGAAGGTTTTAAAGCGGTGTTGATTCGCGACGGCGACTATTACCTTGGGCTGCGCCAGCGAACCCAGCTTGCCCGTGAACAGAAAGCCGACTTTTTTGTCTCGATTCACGCCGATGCCTTCACCAGCCCACGCCCACAGGGAAGCTCGGTATATGCGCTTTCCCAGCGCGGGGCAACATCAGAAACGGCGCAGTGGCTGGCCGACAGCGAAAACCGCTCCGACCTGATTGGTGGGGTGGATGGCAACCTGTCTCTACGCGATAAAGATCAGGTGTTGCGGGGCGTATTGCTGGATTTAACCATGACAGCGACGCTCAACGATTCTCTGTCAATCGGCGGTCAGGTGCTTGACCAACTGGGCCGGGTGAACCGGTTGCATAAGTCCCGGGTTGAGCAGGCTGGCTTCATGGTGCTCAAGTCGCCCGATATACCGTCATTGCTGATTGAAACGGGCTTTATATCCAACCCGGAAGAAGAGCGACGCTTACGCGATCCTGTACACCAGCAGGGGGTTGCCGAGGCTATTTTTGGCGGCCTGAAGAGCCATTTTGAGCGTTATCCACCGCCCGCCAGCCTGCTGGCTTGGCAGCGGGATAATCAACGCCGCCCAGGTGGCGATGAATACCGTATTCAGTCCGGCGATACGCTCTCGGCGATTGCAGTGCGCCACGGTGTGCCCGTGAACCAGTTAAAGCAGGCGAACGACCTCAACGGAGATGTTATCCGGGTGGGCCAAGTATTGCGTATTCCCAGTTCATGAGGTGTTGTATTGACTGAAACGACGTCCGCTATGCCACGTATACACGTACTGGACCCGCGGTTGGCGAACCAGATTGCCGCGGGGGAAGTGGTCGAGCGACCGGCTTCGGTGACCAAGGAACTGATCGAAAATGCCATCGACGCAGGCAGCCAGCGTATCGAAGTCGATATTGAAGCGGGCGGTGCGCGGCTTATCAAGATCCGCGACGACGGTATTGGCATTGGTGAGCAGGATTTGCCGCTGGCGCTCGCCCGCCATGCCACCAGCAAGATCGATAGTCTGGAAGATCTGGAAGGCGTCAGCTCACTGGGTTTTCGCGGTGAAGCACTGGCGTCAATCAGTTCGGTATCGCGCCTGGAACTGGTGTCCAATGCGCTGGACGACCCGCGACAGGGGTGGCGCGTGGTGGCTGAGGGGCGCGGCATGGAAACACGCGTGACGCCAGCGCCTCATCCTCGAGGCACTAGCGTGTCAGTGCGCGACCTGTTTTTTAATACCCCCGCGCGGCGTAAATTTCTGCGTACCGAAAAAACCGAATTTGCTCACGTTGAGGAAGCCTTCCGCCGCCAGGCTTTATCGCGCTACGACATTGCCTGGACCCTGCGGCATAATCAAAAAGTGGTCCATCAACTACCACCAGGCGATACGGAAGCGGCCCGTGAGCGGCGTATTGCCTCGCTGCTCGGCAATAATTTTATTGAGCATGCGCGTTACATTGAGCGCGAAGCCGGTGCGCTTCGTCTGAGTGGTTGGGTGGGCTTGCCCACCCATTCACGCGCCCAGGCAGATCAACAATACTTTTTTGTTAACGGCCGTGTGGTGCGCGACCGGTTGGTCGCCCATGCCGTTCGCCAAGCCTACCGCGATGTTCTTTACAATGGGCGCCACCCGGTCTTCGTCCTTTACTTGACGCTTGATCCAGATGTGGTGGATGTCAATGTGCATCCTACCAAGCACGAGGTACGTTTCCGCGATGGTCGCATGGTGCACGACTTTCTTTATTCAAGCCTGCATCACAGCCTGGCAGACGCCCGGCCCAACGCCGAGGATGTCAATGCTGTGTCGCCGTCACAGCCCACGGCCTCTTTGGAGACCCCGGGCGAGCCTGCCCGCTGGCAACAGCAGGGTATGGCGCTTTCACCTTCAGCCGCACCGTCAGCTGATCGTCACCCGGGTGGCGAACGAGTGCGCCGTTTCATGCAGGGTTATCAGGCATTGCACCCCGACCATGAAGAGACACTGCTGACGCCCCAGTCGACTGCCCATGAAGGCCCATTTGGCGAGACGCAGGGCGACGTGCGCGAAGCGCCGCTGGTGATGCCGCAGAGTGACCCCACCAGCGCACCGCCGCTGGGGTTTGCTCTGGGGCAGCTTCATGGGGTTTATATTCTGGCCCAGAATGTCCATGGCCTGGTGTTGGTGGACATGCATGCCGCTCACGAGCGCATCGTCTACGAGCGAATGAAAAATCAGTTGGCGGCGTCACAGGGGGTCGACACGCAGCCATTACTCGTGCCCGTGTCACTGGCCGCCAGCCGCAGCGAAGTGGCTACCGTGGAAAGTGAACGTGATGCGATCGCTAAACTGGGCGTAGAGCTGGATGTGGCGGGTCCTGAAACCCTGCTGGTACGCCAGCTTCCGGCCATGCTTGCGCAGGCAGATCCCGAGACACTGGTTCGTGAAATGCTGGAAGAACTGGCTCGCTTCGGGCGCACGCACCAGGTCGAAGCGCGCATACACGAACTGTTATCGACCATGGCATGCCATGGGAGCGTACGCGCCAATCGGCGTCTGACGCTGGATGAAATGAATGCACTGTTGCGCGATATGGAACGCACCGAGCGCAGCGACCAGTGCAATCATGGTCGCCCGACCTGGACGCAAATGGATATGAAAGCCCTCGATAGGCTATTCATGCGCGGTCAGTAACGGTTATGTTGGAATCAGGTAGGGTCAGCGGAGTTTTACCAGCGAATGGCTGATACACGCCCTTGGGCAATTTTTTTAATGGGTCCGACCGCCGCCGGAAAAACGGATACGGCAATCGCGTTGCATGAGCGGCTGGGTCATCAGTTGATCAGTGTTGATTCGGCGATGGTGTATCGTGGCCTCGATATCGGCAGTGCCAAGCCCAGTGTGGATGAGCTTGCTCGCGCGCCTCACCGATTAATCGATATTCGTGACCCGGCCGAGCCTTATTCAGCCGCCGATTTTCGCTGCGATGCGCTTGATGAGATGCGACAAATCAGCGCGGCGGGCCAGGTGCCGTTGCTGGTAGGCGGTACCATGCTTTACTACAAGCACTTGCTCGAAGGTGTCGCCAATCTGCCCCCGGCAGATGCTTCCATTCGAAAAGAACTAGGGGCGAGGTGGCAGGCAGAAGGGCTTTCAGCCCTGCATCAAACATTGGCGCAGGTTGACCCGCCTTCGGCGCAGCGTATCCATCCCAACGATCCGCAGCGCCTCATGCGTGCTCTGGAAGTGTATTACGCAAGTGGGCGTCCGATGAGCGCATTGTGGGCTGAACAGCAACCGGAAACCTTTCCATGGCGGGTGTTGTCGATAGGGCTATTGCCAGCAGATCGGGCGATATTGCACCAGCGCATCGCGCAACGGTTTGAAATGATGTTGGCAGAGGGCTTGATAGATGAGGTCGCCGCCCTCAAACAACGTTATGACCTGCATGGTGATTTGCCCGCGATTAAAAGCGTTGGATACCGGCAGGTTTGGGAATATCTGGAAGGCCGTTATGATGATGCAATGCTGCGCGAGCGCGGTATTATCGCCACTCGACAGCTCGCCAAGCGGCAGATTACTTGGCTGAGGCGTTGGCCGTCACTGCATTGGATCGATACTTTGCAGCCTAACTCATTGGACAAGGTGCTGAAAATCGTGCGCGGAAGCGGTGCTTAGCGTAAGATATGAGGTTCGTAAGTCATGATTTCGAGTGGCCGAGCGAGCAGGCCTTTGGCCAACAAGATATCGGCGTAGCACCAGTTGGGCACGCCATCCATAATTAACCCCCAACGACAGTTTTAGGGAGAGCAACATGTCCAAAGGGCAGTCCCTTCAAGACCCGTACCTGAATATTTTGCGCAAGGAGCGTATTCCGGTCTCTATCTTCCTGGTCAACGGCATTAAGCTGCAGGGCCAGATTGAATCGTTTGACCAGTTTGTCATCTTGTTGCGCAATACCGTCAGCCAGATGGTTTATAAACATGCGATCTCAACCGTCGTACCATCGCGAAATGTGCGGTTGCCTGCACAAGATCCGGCCGCTCCGGACGAAGATGAGTAACACGGTGAGATCAGCAAAACAGTCCATGAGGTATTGATTGTTTTTTGAACGCCCTGAAGCCGGCGAAACGGCAGTGCTTGTTCACGTTGATTTTCAGGATGAACAAGCACGCGAAGACCCGGGTGAGTTTTTAGAACTCGTACGTTCTGCCGGTGCAGAGCCTGCTACATTGCTCACGGCCAGCCGACACCGCCCCGATTCACGTACCTTTATCGGGTCAGGCAAGTTGGAAGAGCTGCGGGCAATGCTCGCAGCTCACCAGGCCGAGTTGGTCATCTTTAACCATGGTTTAAGCCCATCGCAGCAGCGTAATCTTGAGCGTGAACTCAAGTGCCGCGTGCTGGACCGGACGGGCTTGATTCTGGATATTTTTGCACAGCGTGCGCGCACCCACGAAGGTAAATTACAGGTTGAGCTTGCTCAGCTTGAATACGTATCCACACGCTTGATTCGCGGGTGGACTCACCTTGAACGTCAGAAGGGCGGTATCGGTCTGCGCGGTCCGGGTGAAACGCAGTTGGAGACCGACCGGCGGCTTCTCCGTGGCCGTATCAAATCGATCAATAAACGACTCGATAAAGTGCGCAGCCAGCGTGAGCAGAATCGCCGAGCTCGTTCACGGGCAGAAATTCACAGCGTCTCGCTGGTTGGTTATACCAACGCTGGAAAATCAACCCTCTTCAATGCGTTAACGCAGTCACACGTGTATGCTGCTGATCAGTTGTTCGCGACGCTTGACCCGACACTAAGACGTCTGGAAATTGAAGATGTAGGGCCTGTCGTGATGGCTGATACCGTCGGTTTTATCCGTCACCTGCCTCACAAGCTTGTGGAGGCGTTTCAGGCCACGCTTCAGGAAGCGGCTGAAGCAACGCTACTCGTACATGTCATCGATGCCGCTGATCCTGATCGTGATCTAAACGTTGAGCAGGTCGAGCGTGTACTCGAAGAAATTGGTGCCGATGATGTCCCGGTACTGAAAGTCATGAACAAAATTGACCGGCTGGACAGCGCGCCCCGCATTGAGCGAGACGGACAGGGGCGTCCCGATGTCGTTTGGCTTTCAGCCCAGGAAGGCAAGGGGCTCGCGTTACTCCACGAGGCACTAACGGAGCGCCTGGCGAGCGATGTCATCGGCTTTTCGCTAACGCTTTCCCCCGAGCAGGGCAAGTTGCGTGCAGGTCTTCACGAATTGAATGCCGTGCGGGAGGAAGCATTTGATGAACAGGGACGTTCGGTACTGAATGTGCGTTTGCCTCGACGTGACTTTAACCAGTTGATGGCGCAACTTGGTGAACGCGCTAATACCTATTTGCCAGCCGAGCTGCGCGAAACGAGTGAATGGTGAGTTCTCGTGGAGCGGGTAGGCACGAGCCCCGGTCAGTGACCGAACAAGCTCCAGATTGCATAATACTAAATTGCGCTATGGCCCCGTGTTAACGTCGGGGCTTGAGCGTGAGTGAATACCTCAGTGGAGACGAAGTATGGCCTGGAATGAGCCCGGTGGCGGCAACCAGCATGATCCTTGGAGTGGTGGTGGCCGACGAGGCGGTAGCGACGGCGGTGGAAACCGTGGTGGCAATAACGATAGCAACAATGGCAATAAAGGGGGCAACAACCAAGGCCCTCCCGATCTCGATGAAGCGCTGAAAAAGTTTCAGGATAAGCTGAGCGGTATGCTCGGTGGCGGCAAGAAATCTGGCGGCGGCGGTAACAAAGGTAGCGGCGGCGGCAAGCCTCGTAATGTCTTTGCGCTACCGGGCTTGTTGATTATTGTCGCATTGGCGATCTGGGCCGCAATGGGCTTTTATGTCGTGGATCAATCCGAGCGTGGCGTTGTGCTTCGTTTTGGCGAATACCAGAACACCGTTACCCCTGGACTTCAGTGGAATCCCCCCTTGATCGACGAAGTGCGAATGGTCAATGTGACGCGTGTGCGCTCGCTGACCCAGACCCAGTCGATGCTGACCCGGGATGAGAACATCGTTGAAGTGGAAATATCCGCTCAGTATCAGGTGGCCGATCCGCGCAATTTCGTCCTCAATGTACGAGACCCGGAGCTGTCACTGGACAACGCCCTCGACTCATCGCTGCGTCATGTGGTCGGTGGAACCGACATGATCGATATTCTGACCTCGGGTCGTGAAATTCTGGGCAGTTCGGTATCGAGCCGTCTTCAGTCCTACCTGGATAACTACGGCGCTGGTATCCAGCTCCAGACCATCAACATCGAGTCCACCTCTGCCCCGCAGCCGGTCATTGATGCCTTTGATGACGTGATCCGCGCCCGTGAAGATCGTCAGCGCACGATCAACCAGGGCATCGCCTACGCCAACTCGATCATCCCTGAGGCTCAGGGTCAGGCGCAGCGGCTGGTCGAACAGGGCCAGGGTTATCGTGAATCGGTCGTGGCCGAAGCGCAGGGTCAAGCCAACCGCTTCAATTCGCTGCTCGCCGAGTACGAGAATTCGCCTGATATCATGCGTGAGCGGATGTACATTGAAGCCATCGAAGATGTCTTTGGCGAAACGCCCAAGGTGCTGCTTGACGTGAGTGAGAACGCACCGATGATGTACCTGCCGCTCGAGCAGTTGAATCGTCGCCAGGGTGCCGCCGCTTCGCAGCAGAGCAACAGCGACGGTGTCGATCCGCAGGTGCTTGAAAGCCTGCGCAGCGGTAACAGCAGCAGTCAGAGCAACAACTCCTCATCCAATAGCAGCTCTATCCGCAGGGAGGGCCGGTAAATGATCAATAATCGATCCCTGCTAATCGTTGGCGGCATTGCCGCCGTTGCGTGGCTTGCCAGTAACAGCCTGTATGTTGTCGATGAAACCGAACGTGCGGTCAAACTGCGCTTCGGTGAGGTCATCGAAGAGAACATTCAGCCGGGCCTGCACGTCAAAATGCCGATTGCGCAGACAGTGCGTACTTTCGATACCCGCCTGCTGACGCTGGATACCGACACCAGCCGCTATCTGACCCAAGAGCAGAAAGCGGTCATTGTCGATTCCTACGTGAAGTGGCAGGTGGTCAATCCCACTCGCTACTACGAGGCCACCGCAGGGGATGAAATGATGGCGACGCGCCTGATTCAGCCCCGCGTTGACGAAAGCCTTCGCAACCAGTTTGGTCGCTTGAACCTTCAGCAGATCATCGCCGAGGAGCGCGACGACCTGATGGATGGCCCGACCGAGGAGCTCGACGCACTGATGCGCGAAGAGCTTGGCGTGGCGATTCGCGATATCCGTATCAAGCGGATCGATCTGCCGGACGACGTATCAGCCGCGGTCTATGAGCGGATGCGTTCAGAGCGCGAGCGTGAAGCCCGGGAATGGCGTGCCCAGGGTCAAGAAGAGGCCGAGCGCATCCGTGCGAACGCAGATCGCCGCCGCCAGGTGCTGCTCGCTCAGGCCAATGAGCGTGCCGAAACCTTGCGCGGTGAGGGCGATGCCCAGGCGGCGGCCATCTTCTCTGAAGCCTACGGTCAAGACCCTGAGTTCTTCACTTTCTGGCGTAGTCTGAATGCCTATCGTGAGAGCTTCTCGGGAGATGACAATCTGTTGGTGCTGGAGCCGGATAGTGACTTCTTCCGCTACCTGCGCAGCGCCATGCCTGACGAAGACAGTTAAGCCATTGACGTAGGCCCCGTCGGACACCGGCGGGGTTCAACACGTCATAAAACGTGATAGACTTTACCAACCGGGCGTCGCCCGGTTTTTTTGTGGCCCTACGTCATTGGGCCTTCACTATTGTCGTCTCGCAGGATTGTTCACATGACCATTGCTGACCGCTGGCTATTGCCCGACGGCATGGACGAAGTGCTGCCGCCTCAGGCAAGCCGTATGGAAGAGCTACGCCGGACGTTGCTGGATCTATACCATGTTTGGGGCTATGACCAAGTCATGCCACCGCCGGTGGAGTTTCTGGACTCTCTGCTTACTGGCACGGGAACCGACCTGGACCTCCAGACCTTCAAGTTGACCGACCAGTTGACGGGGCGGATGATGGGCGCGTCGGCGGATGTTACACCGCAGGTGGCCCGAATGGATGCCCATTCGCTCAAGCGCCAGGGGCCGGTGCGCCTGTGCTACTGCACCAACGTATTGCGCGCCAAGGCAGACCAGCATCAGGGGGGGCGGAGCCCTGTCCAGGTGGGGGTCGAGCTGTTTGGCCACGCCGGTCTGGATGCTGACAAGGAAATTATCCATCTGGCACTGTCGAGCCTGCAGGCGGCAGGTGCGCAGGAGATCCACCTGGCGCTGGGGCATATCGGTATTTATCGGAGCCTGGTAGAGGCGGCGGAATTGAACGCCGAGCAGGAAGCGCAGCTGTTTGACGCTCTGGCGCTCAAGTCACCGGGCCTGCTGGCAGAAAACGTCAGCACCAGCGTAAGAGATCCTGCTTTGGCTGAGATGCTATTGGCCCTGGGCGAACTGCATGGCGATGCCGATATTTTGCTTCAAGCGCGTGAACGTCTGGCGGGTGCGCCCGCGTCCGTGGTCGCAGCGCTGGACCAACTGGATGCCCTCTATCAAGGTGTACTGGCACAGTTTGATGTCTCGCTGTATTTTGATCTGGCCGAGTTACGTGGCTATCAATACCATACCGGCATGATGTTCGCGGCGTATGTGCCAGGCTACGGCCATGCGCTGGCGAAAGGCGGTCGCTATGATGATACGGGGCGTGCTTTCGGGCGTGCGCGTCCGGCAACCGGCTTTTCGATGGACTTGAAACAGTTGGCCTCACTGGATATGGCCTCGTCGGAGCAGGGCGCGATATGGGCGCCAGCAGAGCAGGCCGCATCACTTGATGCTGCCATTGCCTTGCTGCGTGAGCAGGGCGAGCGGGTAATTCAGGCGCTGCCAGGGCAGCGTACGGGACCGGCGGAACACGGTTGTGACCGCCGTCTTGAGTTTATCGATGGTCGTTGGCAGCCAACGACACTGACACAAGAGACGAGTGCATAATGGGTAAGAATGTCGTAGTCCTGGGAACCCAGTGGGGCGATGAAGGCAAAGGCAAGATCGTTGATTTGCTGACTGAGTCGGCGTCGGCGGTGGTGCGTTTTCAGGGTGGCCATAACGCGGGTCATACGCTGGTGATTGACGGTGAAAAAACCGTGCTTCACCTGATTCCTTCCGGCGTACTGCGGCCTGACAAGACCTGCATCATCGGTAATGGCGTCGTGCTCTCGCCGGAAGCGCTGATCAAAGAAATTCGCGAGCTTGAAGCCAAAGGTGTCCCGGTGCGTGAACGGTTGCGCTTGTCGCCTGCCTGCCCGTTGATCCTGCCCTACCACGTATGCCTGGACCAGGCGCGGGAAAAAGCCCGCGGTATCGCAAAGATTGGTACGACGGGCCGGGGGATTGGCCCCGCTTATGAAGATAAAGTCGCTCGCCGGGGTTTGCGTTTGGGCGATATGCTTCACCGCGAACGTTTTGCTTCCAAACTGGGCGAAGTGCTCGACTACCACAACTTTGTCCTGGTTAATTACCACGGCGAGCCAGCCGTAGACTTCCAGAAAGTGCTCGATAGCGCCATGCAGATGGCTGAAGAACTACGCCCCATGGTGAGCGACACGGTGAGCATGGTTCACGATCTGCGCAAAGCCGGAGACAATATTCTCTTCGAAGGTGCCCAGGGGTCGCTGCTGGATATCGACCACGGTACTTATCCGTTCGTGACCAGCTCCAATACCACCGCGGGCGGAACGGCGACGGGGTCCGGCGTCGGTCCGCTGTACCTGGACTATGTGCTGGGTATCACCAAAGCCTACACCACACGCGTCGGGTCAGGTCCGTTTCCCACCGAGCTGTTTGACGACCACGGCCGCCATCTGGCCGAGAAGGGCCATGAGTTTGGCGCGACCACCGGCCGTCCGCGTCGCTGTGGCTGGTTCGATGCTGTCGCGCTTCGCCATGCGGTGCAGATCAATTCGGTTTCGGGTATCTGTTTGACCAAGTTGGACGTGCTCGACGGGCTGGAAAATATCCGCGTGTGCGTTGGTTATCGCAGCAAAGACGGTGACGTGCTCGATACGCCGGTCGATTCAGAAGGCTACGAAGCCCTTGAACCAGTCTATGAGGACCTGCCTGGCTGGAAAGAGTCGACCCTGGGCGTAAAAAAGGTCGAAGAACTGCCGGCCAATGCACGGGCCTACATCAGCTTCCTGGAAGAACAAGTAGGCACCAGCATCGACATTATTTCCACTGGCCCAGATCGCATTGAAACGATCGTGCTGCGCAATCCGTTTGATGGATAACCGGCTGAATAGCTGACACATTCTGTCGGGTGGGTGTAAAGAAAGGGGCGACGTGTTCGCCCCTTTTCAGGTCTGTCATTCGAACGCTTAAAAATCGATGCCGCGGCGCGCCTGGATGCCGTTGTTGAAGGCATGGCGGACTTCCTGCATTTCGGTCACCGTGTCTGCCATGGCGACGAGATCGCGGTGGGCGTTGCGGCCGGTAATAATCACGGTCTGTTCGCGAGGACGCTTCTCCAGAGCGGCTTTGACCTCGGCAATATCCAGGTAGCCAAACTTGAGCATATAGGTGATCTCGTCCAGTACCACCAGGTAGGTGTCGGGGTCGGCCAGCATTTTCTCTGCGTCTTGCCATACCTCTTGGCATGCCTGGGTGTCCGCCTCACGGTTTTGCGTTTCCCAGGTGAAGCCGGTGGCCATGATGGCAACGCTCAGGTTGGGGTCTTCTTCCAATCGATTGCGCTCGCCGCACTCCCACAGCCCTTTGATAAACTGAACGACGCCAACTTTATAGCCGTAGCCAAGGGCGCGGGTCACCGTGCCCCAGGCCGCTGTCGTCTTCCCTTTGCCGTTGCCGGTGTTGATGAGTATTAGGCCACGCTGCTCGGTGGCATCCGCGACCTTCTCGTCGACGCGAGCCTTGAGTTTTTCCATTGATGCTTTATGGCGTGTATTACGGTCGGTCATGGGGGTTCCTCAGCTGCGAATAGAGCGTTCCGGTGCCTTAGCCTAAGCGATTCATCGTGCCTTGAACATCGAGGAGAACCCTCTTTTATTCCACGATAAGTCGTCTGGATTCAGTATTTTGGCTATTTATATCCACATAATTGGCCGGTAGGGGGCTGGCTGCTCTAGAATAGTGGGTCATGTCTTGTCAGGAATCCGTTTATGCCCTCATTTGATATTGTCTCTGAGTTTGATCAGCACGAAGCGGCCAATGCTGTCGACCAAGCCAACCGCGAAGTTCAGTCCCGCTTTGATTTCAAGGGCGTGGATGCGTCTTTCACGCTTGAAAAGGAGTCGGTTCAGCTTGAAGCCGAGGTCGATTTTCAGCTCAAACAGATGCTTGATGTACTGCGTAACCGTCTGATTGCACGGGGCATCGATGCGCGCTGTATGGATATTAAAGACCCTGTGCTATCGGGTGTTAAAGCCCGTCAGGAAGTGGCGCTCAAGCAAGGCCTGGATCAAGGCGAGGCGAAAGATATCGTCAAGCGTATCAAGGCCAGCAAGCTAAAAGTCCAAGCACAAATTCAGGGTGAAAAGGTGCGGGTTACAGGTAAAAAGCGTGACGATTTGCAAAGCGTCATGTCGCTATTGCGCGGTGAGGAAGGACCGGAACTGCCGCTTCAGTTCGATAACTTCCGGGATTGACCCGACGCCCTGGTAACCTCTTTACGCCGCCAATAACAGCAATGACTATAAGGAGTTTCTCATCATGTCTGATCCGCAGCCGGTTTATTTAAGCGATTACCAGCCTCCCGCCTACCGGGTGACCCATACCGAGCTGACGTTTGATCTTGACCCCGCCGCGACTCGAGTCAAAGCGCGCCTGCACATCGAGCGACAGGCAACGGCCAGTGCTGATGAACCACTCAAGCTTGACGGTGAGCAACTGACCCTTGACGCCTTGCTGATTGATGGCAACCCACTGTCGGGTAATGATTATCAGGTAAGCGATGAGGGGCTTCGTATTGAACAGGTGCCTGCGCGCTTTACCCTGGAAAGTGAAGTACAACTCTCGCCCAAGGACAACACCGCGTTGGAAGGTCTTTACCAGTCCAACGGCATGTTCTGTACCCAGTGTGAGGCGGAAGGATTTCGACGTATCACCTTTTATCCCGATCGTCCGGATGTAATGTCGACCTTTAAAGTGACCGTCATCGGGGATCGCGAGCGAGAGCCCGTTCTGCTAGCCAACGGCAATCCGGTTGAACAAGGCGATCTTGAAAACGGTCGCCACTTTGCTATCTGGGAGGATCCGCACCCCAAGCCCTGTTACCTGTTTGCCCTGGTCGCCGGCGATTTGCATAGCGTTGAAGACCGTTTTACCACCCGGTCCGGGCGTGAAGTGATCCTGAAGCTTTGGGTTGAGCAAGAAAATCTGGCCAAAACCGAGCATGCCATGGGGTCGCTGAAACGGGCCATGGCCTGGGATGAGCAAGCCTACGGTCGTGAATACGACCTGGACCTGTTCATGATCGTGGCGGTGAATGACTTCAATATGGGGGCCATGGAAAATAAAGGTCTCAATATATTTAATTCGGCGGCGGTATTAGCCCATCCGGATACAGCGACTGACGGCGCTTTCCAGACGGTTGAGGGCATTGTTGCCCACGAGTATTTCCATAATTGGTCGGGTAATCGAGTCACCTGCCGCGACTGGTTCCAGCTCTCCCTGAAAGAGGGCTTCACTGTCTTCCGTGATCAATGTTTCTCCGCCGAGACCAACTCTGCCCCAGTGAAGCGGATTCAGGACGTTTCGTTTTTCCGAACGGCGCAGTTTGCCGAAGATGCTGGACCGACGGCCCATCCGGTGCGGCCGGATCATTATATTGAGATCACCAATTTCTACACCCTGACTATTTATGAAAAGGGCGCTGAAATTGTCCGCATGTTGTGCAACCTGGTCGGGTGGGACGCCTTTCGGCAGGGGGCCGACCGTTACTTTGCGCGCTTTGACGGTCAGGCGGTAACCATCGAAGACTTTGTGGATTGCATGGCAGAGGCCTCGGGACTTGACCTAGGTCAGTTCATGCGTTGGTATTCCCAGGCGGGAACACCCGAAATCGACGCCCATGGCGAGTACGACTATGCCCACGGCGAGTACCATTTGACGCTGCGTCAGCGGACCCCCGCTACGCCGGGCCAAGTAGATAAAGAGCCGCTGCATATCCCCATTGCCATGGGCCTTGTGGGTACCAAGTCGGGCCAGGACCTGGCGCTTACCCTCGACGGCAACAAGCTCGGTAAAGAGACAGTCATCCACCTGCGCGAAGACGAGCAGACCTTCGTGTTTACCGACGTGGCAGAGGCCCCTGTGCCTTCGCTACTGCGTAACTTCTCCGCGCCAGTGAAGCTGCATTTTCCGTATTCGCGGGAAGATCTCGCCTTCCTGCTGACCCAGGACAGCGACGGGTTTAACCGCTGGGATGCCGGGCAACGGTTGGCGATGCTGGCGCTTGATGACTTGATTGCCGCTCACCGTAATGGTGTGGAAAAGGTAATGGACAGCCGTGTCGTCGAGGCATTCCGAACGCTATTGGCCGATGCGCCGGCGGACAAGGCGGTGCTTGCCGAAATGCTCACGCTACCTTCGGAAGCGTACATCGCTGAGCAGCAGCCGATTGTCGATGTCGATGCCATCCACGCGGCCCGAGAGTTTGTCCGACAGTCACTGGCGATGGCGCTGCGTGATGAGTTCATGGCGACCTTTGAGGCCAATCGCTCCAGTGAGCCTTATGCACCGACGCCTGAGCAGATTGCCCAGCGAAGCTTGAAGAATGTAGCACTCAGCTACCTGATGTCGATTGAAGATGCGCAGGGCGTGGCGCTCTGCGAAGGTCAGTTTGCGGCGAACCACAACATGACCGATGTACGTCATGCATTGACGCTGCTGGTTCATAGTGACCGTGACGACCTGGCCTCTCCGGCGCTCAAGACCTTCGGTGAAAAGTGGGCCCATGACCCGCTGGTCATGGATCAGTGGTTCACGATTCAGGTCTCGCGCCCCCAGCCGGATGTGATCGACCGTGTGAAGTACCTGATGGCCCATCCCGCCTTCTCGCTGAAGAACCCCAACCGTGTGCGCGCGCTGATTGGCGCTTTTGCCCAAAATCGCGTCAATTTCCATCGTCTGGATGGTCAGGGCTACGCTCTACTGGCTGATGTCGTGATTGAGTTGAATCGGCTGAACCCGGAAATAGCGGCGCGCCTGATTACCCCGCTAACCCGTTGGCAACGGTTCGATGAAACACGACAGGTCTTGATGCGGTCTGAGCTTGAGCGCATTCAACGCGAACCGCTATCGAGTAACGTATATGAGGTGGTGGAGAAAGCATTGGCGTAACAAATTGATGGAGTGACAAGGAAAGGAAATCTCAGTGACAACACCAAAAAAGCGTTTTTTACTCATTGTTAATGGTAAATCAGCCGGTAATGCGGCGTTACGTGAAGCGGTAGCTGAGCAAAGAAAGGCAGGGATGTCGATTAGTGTTCGGGTAACCTGGGAAGCGGGCGATGCCGGGCATTTTGCCGTGGTCGCCGTCGATATGGGAATGACTCATGTGATTGCCTGTGGCGGGGATGGTACCGTCAACGAGGTGATGAACGGTCTGATGCGTCTGGATAAAGAGCGGCGGCCGGTCATGGGAATTGTGCCGCTGGGTAGCGCAAATGACTTTGCGACCTCGGTGGGCTTGCCGCTGGAGCCCTCCGAGGCGCTGTCTGCAGCGTTGACGCTGTCTGATTACCCGATTGACGTTGTTAAACTATGTGCCGAGAGCGACACTGAGTCGGTCACCAGCTATTACGTTAATATGATGACGGCAGGTTTTGGCGCTGAAATTACCTCGTCCACTCCCAAAATGCTCAAGCGCATGTTGGGTGGCGGCGCTTATTCCCTGATGGGGGCCGTCAAGGCATGGCGACACCATAGCTACCGTGGCACGCTACACTGGGACGATCAGGAAGAGTCGACGTCGCTTTTACTGCTCGCCATTGGCAACGGTCGCCAGTCAGGGGGTGGGCAAGTGCTAGCCCCAAAGGCGAAATTGGATGACGGTCATCTTGATATCCTCGTGGTCAAGGATTTTCTCACAGCGCGGGCACTGACGGATCTGGTCAGCGAATTGCAGGATTTTCCCAGCCATGGGCAATTCGTGCGCTATGTATCGGCGGATGCGCTCAGCGTATCGACACTATCTGACGATCCCCCTTGGCCGTTAACCCTGGATGGTGAAGCACGCCATTATCGACGCTTTCGCGCTGATGTTGTGCCGTTGGCTATCCATGTGGTGCTGCCCGATCAATGCCCACTACTGTCATCGGTCATAGAGACCTGAAATTAATAATCTGTCATTGACCCACTTTTACAGAGGCGATGAGACATACACATTGAGGAGACAACATAAATGACTAAAAGCGTTTGGCTACCCTTGCTGGCAGCTGTCGTGTTGGTGGTCAGTGGCTGTGGCGATAACGACGAAACGTCCAACGCCGATCAGCAGCAAGAGTCTGCTTCATCATCAAATGACGGAGACGCTGTATCTGCTGATACTCCAGCAGGTACTGAAGAGGAGGGGGCCGTCGACGAGCCCGGTGCCAGCGGCAGCCAGGAAGATAGCGATGCTATTGAATCCCAGGCGGAAGATGAGCTGGATCGAACTGAGGCCCTTGAAGGCGAACAGGCGGAGGAAGACAGCGCCGTGCAGACCGAAGATGTCGAGGCCGGCGAGGATACCTTGGCTGCTGATCCTGAAGACGTGCTTGAGGAAGGCGGCGCAATGCCCGGTGAGGCAACTCGGTCGGATGTGGACGATATGATTGCCGAAACCGAACGCCGCTTTGAGGAGGCGCAGCAGCGGCTGGAAGAGCAGTTTCAGGAAGTCGAGAAGCAGTCCCCTGTTGTCGATCCTATCAGCGATGAAGAGATGGAGGAGCGCTGGGAGTTTGAAAGCAGTCTGCCTGAGTCGGCTCGCGACGGAGAGCGTACGCGCGGTAAAGATATAGATGAGCTGATAGAAGACACCGAGCGGCGTTTTGAAGAGGCTGAGCAGCGATTGAATGAACAGTTTGAATCAATCGAGGAAGAGCGCCCTGAAACCATAGAGCAGGAAGAATAACTTCCCTGGTGAGGCTTGTGCGCTAGGCAAATAAAAAGGCCCGCATCGTCATGCGGGCCTTGTGCGCGATAGCGAATTACGCAACGCGTATATTGGAAGCCTGGAGGCCTTTTTTACCCTGGGTTACCTCAAAGCTGACTTTCTGACCATCCTGCAGGCTTTTGAAACCTTCAGCTTGAATTTCGGAGAAGTGAGCAAACAGATCGTCACCACCGTCATCCGGGGAGATGAAGCCGTAACCTTTGGTATCGTTGAACCACTTGACAGTGCCAGTTGCCATTATGCATTTCCTTCACGAGCTTGATGTTCAAGCGGGGCGCTATTGCGAACCCGCCTGAATTACTCTAGATGCAAAAAAACCTGTCGTCCAGTCACAATGTGATTGAATCGTTTCCATCGTACGAGTGCCTTGTTATGACGCCATTTAGCCTGATTGATGCGCAGTTTGTGCCATTTGTCATTGCCATTACGTTGCTGTCGATCACCCCTGGGGTCGATACGTTGCTGGTGATCCGTAATACGGCCAGGGGAGGGCTGCGTGACGGGGTCGCCACCAGCATGGCGATCTGCAGCGGCCTGTTCGTGCATGCCACCATCTCGGCAATGGGGATTTCGCTGATCCTGCTGCAGTCAGCCTGGGCGTTTCATGCCTTGAAGCTGGTGGGAGCTGGCTATTTGATCTGGCTGGGTATTAGCAGTCTACTGGCGGCACGGCGTGGACAGCCATTGCCGGTGAAGGGTGTGATGACCATGGATACGGCCGTTCCACTCTGGCAACCGCTGAAAGAAGGGTTTTTATCCAATGTGCTCAACCCCAAGACGGTAGTATTTTATATGGCTTTTCTGCCGCAGTTCATTGCCCCGAGCGATCCAGCGCTGGTCAAGTCGCTATGGTTGGCAGGCGTCCACTTCGTGATTGCCAATCTCTGGCAAATCAGTGTGGTACTGATGGTCGGCAGCGCCGGAAAATGGCTGGCCAGCGCGCGTTTTGCGCAAACGCTCAACGCGATGACTGGCACCGTATTGGTGATGCTGGGGATCCGGCTGGCGTTTTCGCAGCGGCCGGTGTAACGCTAGAGCGTGGATTAATCGCGATTGACCAGCGCCCGACTGTAACGTACCTGCCTTTCGCCGTCGCTCAGCAGCGATATTCCATCACTTGAGCCGTTGGCGAGACTTTCAAAAATGGCACGATAACTCAGCACCGCCTGCACGTAGTTGCGCGTTTCACGGTAGGGAATGCGCTCCACAAAGAGGTCAAAGGCCTCGATGCTGTCATCCCTCAGCCAGCGGTCTACCCGTCCAGGGCCCGCGTTGTAAGCTGCTGCGGCAGCTAAACGATTGCCCTGGTAGCGCTGCAGCTTGTCGCGTAAGTACGTGCTGCCCAGGCGAATATTCAGCTCCGGATCGAGTATACCGTAGGGGCCAGGATCATCGAGGCCCAGTTGGCGACTTACCTGGGCAGCGGTGCCAGGCATCAATTGCATCAGCCCGCGGGCGCCGGCAGGTGACAGGGCAACGGGATTGTAGGCGCTTTCGCGCCGGGTAATCGCCATTAGCAGGTAAGGATCCACGCCGCTAATGCGCCCCCAGTGGATGAAGTCGTCGTGGTAGGCCTGGGGGAAGCGCCATTCGAGGGCGTCCCACATACCCGCCGCTATGGTGGTTTGCACCAGCCGGGCATGCCAATCCTGCTCGGCGGCAAAGTCCGCCAGCGCTCGGGCTTCTTCGGTGGATGCCTGCTGAACGGCATGCAGCCACTCACTATTGGCCAGGCCGTCTTCGCCGATGCGCATCAATGCCTGGGTACGCTGCACCATGGGCAGTTGCGCGATACGCTCACGTGAAGCGTCGTCAAAATAGAAACGCTCATTGTTCAACGCTAACGGCTGCCCCAAACGCTCAGCAGCGGCAAAACCGTAAAAGCTACGCTGTGAAGCAGCTTGCTGGAAATGCGTTGCTGCCGCCGTCTGATCGCCTAGCTGCTGGCTGGCTCGGGCGAGCCAGTATTGCCACCGTGCATCCGCTTTCTGCTCGCTGGGCATTTGGGTAATCCACTGGCGCACCGACTCCCATTGATGAGCTTGAAGGGCGCGGCGAACACGCAATTCAAGAACGCGCTCGCTGTCCAGATTGGGCAAAACGCTATCGACCCACGCCATCGAATTGGGCACTTCACGCACCAGTACGTAATACGCCAGCTCTTCCTCGATAAGCTGTTGATCGCTGGGCAACAGGCTCAGTCGCTCAGTCAGTGAGCGCCAAACGGACAGCGCTCGCGGGGTGTCGTCTAGCGTAAGGCGTTGCATTGCCGCTTGGTAAAAAGCGGCCGTAGCCGCGCATTCAGGGCCCAGACAGGTGGGGGCACTGAGTAAGCGCTGCGGGTCGCTATCCACCGCTTCGTAGGTATCAATGGCGGTTTGCCAGCGCTCACTTAATTGATTGCTCAGGTAGTCGGCCAGCCGACGGTTATCTGCCTGCCAGGCTAACATCAGGCGTTCCCAAATCAACTCGCCATCGATGGTGCCGTTTGCTCTCAACCGGTCAAACAACGGATCGCAGGCGTTCGGTTGGGATTGGCCCACAAGCCAGAGGCGTTGGCCGGCCTCAACCGCTTGTTGTGGGGCAATGTCAAAATGGGCCGTGTGGTAGTGGCATTGCCGGGCGGCGCCGTTGGGCTCACCATTGCTGACCGCCCGTACACGGCCATACTGGCCTGCCTTACCGTATTGATCGATGGCCTGTCCACGCATCCAGTCGCTCAGCGGTGAGTCCCTGTGGGTATCGATATAGCGGTTGACCGTTTCCGGCGGCAGGTCCGGTAGCTGGTTGCGCAACCGATGATAAGTGACATAGCCGCTTAACGGATGGTCTTCAATGGCCGCCATGTCAATGCGGTCCCACTGCTGGTTGCGTGCAGCATCGAGCGCGTCGCGCATTGCACTGTCGCTCAAGGCCCATGACATGCTTGGTAAGCAGGCAATGAACGCAATGGATAATACGCGGGCAGTGCAGGGCATGATGCTTCCTCGATACGGCATTGGGTGGCCTTGGGGGACTGAACTATCCTAACGCAAAAGACTCCGACAACCGAACGCTTTGGAGGATTCAATACTGATGGCTCTATTATCCGGCTGGTGGTGGCTGCGTCGACTGAAATCCCGTGCTTGGGTATTCAAGCGCATGTGGCGTGCGCTGTCATTGTTTTTCCCCATGACGCGTGACGTCGTCAAGGGCCGTTTTCGGCCTGTGCCCTGGTCGGCTTTCGGGTTGATGGCGGTGGCGCTGATGTATCTGGTGTTGCCGTTTGATTTGATCCCCGATTTTCTCATGTTGATTGGCGTGGTCGACGATGCGGTCATTGTTGGTTGGTTGCTCAATCGTATGGACCAGCAACTGGCCGGCTATCGTGCCTGGAAGTATCCCGAGAGGGAATCCACTGATTCCCCGCACACGGCCGCTTGAAAAATTTTCCCTCAGCCCCATATCTCGTTCACACCGACTTTTATGCCTTTGCCAACTTGGCGAGGCGCTTTACGTACCGAGATCAACGAGGGCTGAGCGAATGTCCAACACGACCCACGAAGAAACACTTGGCTTTCAAACGGAAGTTAAGCAGCTGCTGAATCTGATGATTCACTCGCTGTACTCTAATCGGGAAATTTTCCTTCGCGAGCTGATATCCAATGCTGCCGACGCCTGTGACAAGCTGCGCTACGCGGCCTTGGACAACGATGGGCTCTACGAAGGCGACAGCGAGCTACGTGTCGAAATCGAGCACGATGCCGACGCCGGAACGGTAACGCTGCGCGACAACGGTATCGGCATGACGCGCGATGATGTGATTGCCAACCTGGGCACCATTGCGCGTAGCGGTACGTCCGAGTTCCTCAAGCAGCTGTCAGGTGAACAGCAGAAAGACGCCAAGTTGATCGGTCAGTTCGGCGTGGGTTTCTATTCCAGCTTTATTGTCGCCGATGATGTAACGGTTCGCACACGTAAGGCCGGCGAAGATGTAAGCACTGGTGTGGAATGGCGCTCGAAAGGTGAAGGCGAGTTCACCGTCGCCGACATCGATCTTGAGCAGCACGGCACCGAAATCACCCTGCACCTGAAAGACGACGCCAAAGAATTTGCTGACGACTTCCGTCTGCAAAACCTGGTGCGTAAGTACTCGGACCATATCGAAGTACCGGTTCGCATGCCCAAGACCGAAACTGCCAAGGACGATGAGGGTAATCCGGTCGAAGGCAGCGAAGTGACCACCTGGGAAACCGTCAACGAAGCCACGGCGCTTTGGGTGCGCCCCAAGAGCGATATTTCGGATGACGAGTACAAGGCGTTCTACAAACACGTCGCCCATGACTTTAGCGACCCGCTCACCTGGAGCCACAATAAAGTGGAAGGCAAGCTGGAATATACCAGCCTGCTGTTTGTGCCCGGTCGTGCACCGTTTGATATGTTCGACCGCGACGGTGCCCGTGGTGTGAAGCTCTACGTTCAGCGTGTCTTCATCATGGACGACGCCGAGCAATTCCTGCCGCTTTACCTGCGCTTCATCAAAGGTGTGCTGGATACTCGCGACTTGTCGCTCAACGTATCCCGCGAGCTGCTGCAGCAGGACCCCAAAGTCGACAAGATCAAGGGCGCCCTGACCAAGCGCGCACTGGATATGCTCAAGAAGCTTTCCAAAGACGACGAGCAGTATCAGACCTTCTGGAACACCTTCGGTAGCGTCCTCAAGGAAGGCCCGGGCGAAGACGCGGCCAACCGCGAGAAAATCGCTGGCTTACTGCGTTTTGCCTCGACCCACACCGATACGGCCGCCCAGGAACATTCGCTGGCCGACTACGTTGCGCGGATGAAAGAAGGGCAGCAGAAAATCTACTATGTGGTGGCCGACAGCTTTAATGCCGCCAAGCACAGCCCGCATCTGGAAATCTTCCGTAAAAAGGGCATCGAAGTACTGCTGCTGTCCGACCGCATTGATGAGTGGCTGATGAGCCATCTCACCGAATTTGACGGCAAATCCTTCGCTGACGTGGGTAAAGGCGAGCTTGACCTTGGCGATGTGGAAGATGAAGCCGAGAAAAAAGAGCAGGAAGAAACCGCCAAAGCCAAGGAGTCACTGGTCAAGCGCGTCAAGGAAGCGCTGGGTGAAGGTGTGCAGGATGTCAAAGTGACCCACCGCCTGACGGATTCGCCAGCCTGCGTAGTGCTTCCAGAGCATGAAATGGGCTATCAGATGCGCCGCATCATGGAAGCCGCCGGGCAGCCGTTGCCCGAGGTCAAGCCGATTCTGGAGCTGAATCCCAGTCATTCACTGGTTGCGCGCCTGGAAAGTGCTGAAGATGGACTGTTTGCCGACCTGGCACACATCCTGCTGGATCAGGCGATTATCGCGGAAGGCGGCCATCTGGATGACCCGGCTGCCTACGTGAAGCGCCTCAATGGGGTGCTGGCGGCATAACGCTCACTTAACGGCGTATAACGGCCCCCTTGGGAGTGATCCCAAGTGGGCCGTTTGTTTTTTCGTACCCTTATTAACGATTGCGCTTGCCCATACTGCGTTGAAATTAGCTTCGTGCGCGAGTCCGATCCAAATACTGATTTACTACGTGTAAACTCATACGCGAGCCCGGTCCTTTTTTGGCTAATTACGCCTTGTCCGGCCTTCGCTCATGACGTTAATTAGGACTTCTAGTTTTTCGCTTACCAACTATCCGGGATTCCCATGGCTGAGCAGCAGATTCAGGTCGCCGTATTGGGCGGCGGTAGTTTTGGCACTGCCCTGGCAAGCATTGCCGCTGACAATGGCGCGCAGGTGCGTCAATGGATGCGTGATGAAGCGCTGGTGGAACAGATTAACCGGGAGCGACGCAACGGCCGCTATTTGCCGAATTATGCCATTAACCCCGCTGTACAGGCGTCCACCGATCTGGAAACGGTGCTGCACAACGCTGAGCTGGTGCTGATTGCGATTCCGTCCCAGGCCTTTCGCAGTGTTGTTCAGGCGGCCAAGCCGTGGCTAAGGCCCGAGCAAATTCTGGTCAGCACCACCAAGGGGATTGAGCAATCCGGCTTTTTATTGATGAGCCAAGTGCTCGAACAGGAAACCGGCTTTGCCCATATTGGGGTAATTGCGGGCCCCAACCTTGCTTCGGAAATTGCCGATAAACAGCTCACTGCCACGGTGATCGCCAGCGCCGATGCCCTGACTCGTACCCGGGTTCAGCAGGCCCTTGGTTGCCGTTACTTCCGTGTCTATGCCAGCAATGATCGACACGGTGTCGAACTGGGTGGGGCGCTGAAAAATATCTACGCCATTGCCGCGGGCATGGCCGCGGCGCTCGGCATGGGTGAGAATACCCGCAGCATGCTGATGACCCGGGCATTGGCCGAGATGAGCCGTTTCGCTGTTGCCCAGGGGGCTAACCCCATGACATTTTTGGGTCTTGCCGGAGTGGGGGATTTAATCGTCACCTGCTCGTCAGACTTGTCGCGTAACTACCGCGTCGGCTACGCCATCGGTGAGGGCCGGTCGCTGGATGAAGCCATCAATGCGCTTGGCCAGGTGGCGGAAGGTGTCAATACTGTCAGGCTTGTGTGTACCAAAGCGGCCGAGATCGGCGTCTACATGCCACTGGCGGAAGGACTCTACCATGTGTTGTTTGACGGTGTGCCCGCTGAGGACATGGCACGTACGTTAATGATGGGCGAGCAAAGCAGCGACGTGGAATTCATCTTGCCGCGCGAGGACGTCCAGCAAGCCCACCGCGAAACAGGACATTGGCATGAATGATTCATCCACCCAGCAACTCTGGCTAATGCGCCACGGTGAAGCCGGCCCCGGGCGGCCAGATGAACAGCGAACGCTGACGCCGCTCGGCGAGCAGGAAGTTGCCAAGGTCGGGGCATGGCTGGCCACGCATATAGCGGCCCAGACAGGGGCGCCGCCGAGGCTGCTGGCAAGTCCCTATCGTCGCGCTCAGCAGACAGCCGCCCGGTTGAGTGAGGCGCTGTCGGTGCCGGTAGAAACCCTACCGCTGATTACTCCGGACGACGCACCCGAAGCGGTCATCGACTGGCTGCTCGAGCAAAGCGATGAACGACTGATTCTGGTCAGCCATATGCCGCTGGTAGGAGAGCTTGCTGAAACGCTGGTCGACGGTCGTTCAGCCCGCGGCGTGGGATTTCCCACCGCCGGGCTTGCCGAGTTCACTGCACCGGTATGGGCAAAAGGCTGCGCGCAGTTGACGCGTTTTCTGCATCCTGGCCAGTTGGACTAAAAACGGCCGCATAAGCGGCCGTTTTCCAACCAACAGCGATATTTACAGCAGTGCGTCAAGCTTCTCTTTTAGCAGGCCGTTTACCTGCTGAGGGTTGGCGGTGCCGCGGGATGCCTTCATGACCTGGCCGACAAAATAGCCAATCATCTTGCCGCGTTTCTCGGGTTCGGCGTCACGATACTGGGCCACCTGAGCGGGGCTGTCGGCAATCACCTGGTCAATCATTGCTTCGATAGCGCCGGTGTCGGTGACCTGCTTTAACCCTTTCGCCTCAATGATGGCATCGGCGCTGGCGCCTTCGCCGTGCCAAAGTGCCTGGAAGACCTGTTTGGCGGCTTTGCCGTTAATGGTGTCGTCAAGCACACGCTGAACCAGCTCACCCAGTTGGCTGGCAGTGACCGGGCTGTTGGTGATGCTGAGGTTTTCGCGGTTGAGCGCGCCGGACAGCTCACCCTGCACCCAGTTGGCTGCCTGTTTGGCATCGCCACAGGCGCGGTGGACTGCCTCGAAATATTCTGCCATTTCGCGGCTGGCGGAAAGCACGGATGCATCGTAGGCCGATAGGCCTAGTGCCTGCTGAAAGCGCTCGCGCTTTTCAGCAGGCAGCTCCGGTAGCTGGCTGCGAAGATGGTCCAGGTAGGCCTGGTCGAGTACCACTGGCAGCAGGTCTGGGCAGGGGAAGTAGCGATAGTCGTTGGCTTCTTCCTTGGTACGCATACTGCGTGTCTCGTCGCGCTCAGGGTCGAACAGGCGGGTCTCCTGGACGACCTTGCCGCCGTCCTCGATCAGTTCGATCTGCCGCTCGACTTCGAAGGCAATGGCGCGTTCCACAAAGCGGAAAGAGTTGACGTTCTTGATTTCGGCCCGGGTGCCAAAGGCTTCCTGTCCCTTGGGGCGCACCGAAACGTTAACGTCGCAACGCATCGAGCCTTCCGCCATGTTGCCGTCGGAAATCCCCAGGTAGGTGACAATTGAATGAATCGCCTTGAGGTAGGCAGCCGCTTCTTTGGCGCTGCGCATATCCGGCTCGGAGACGATCTCGAGCAGCGGTGTGCCAGCGCGGTTAAGGTCAATGCCCGTCATGCCGTGGAAATCTTCGTGCAGGGATTTCCCTGCGTCTTCTTCCAGGTGGGCGTGGTGAATACGAATCCGCTTGGTGGTGTCATCATCCAGGGCGATCTCTACCTCACCGGGCCCCACGATGGGGTGATACATCTGGCTGGTCTGATAACCCTTCGGCAAATCGGGATAGAAGTAATTTTTACGGTCGAACACCGATACTTCAGGGATATCGGCATGCACGGCCAGGCCAAACTGCACCGCCATGGCCACGGCTTGTTCGTTGAGTACCGGCAGCACGCCAGGCAGACCCAGATCGACCGCGCAGGCCTGACTGTTCGGTTCAGCGCCGAAAGCCGTTGACGCGCCGGAGAAAATCTTCGAGTGGGTGGCAAGTTGAACGTGGACTTCTAGCCCAATAACGGTTTCCCATTGCATCAGGCGCTCTCCTCGGCAAAATCAGGGCGTTGCAAGTGCCAATCGGTCGTTTGCTGGAACTGGTGGGCGACATTTAACAACTGGGCTTCGGCAAAGTGGGTGCCCAGTATCTGCAGGCCGACGGGCCGGCGGCCCACGAAGCCGGCGGGAACGCTGATGCCCGGGATGCCCGCCAGGTTGACGGCAATCGTATAGATATCCTGCAGGTACATCGATACAGGGTCCTTCTTGGCGCCTAGATCAAAAGCCGGTGTCGGCGAGGCAGGCCCCATCAGGACGTCCACATCTTCAAAGGCATCCAGGAAGTCCTGGCGAATCAGGCGGCGAACTTTCTGCGCCTTGGTGTAATAGGCGTCGAAAAAGCCCTCTGACAAGGTATGGGTGCCGATCAGGATGCGGCGCTGTACTTCGTCGCCAAAGCCTTCAGCCCGCGAACGCTTGTAAAGATCGATCAAGTCGCTGGGGTTGTCGCAACGGTGGCCGAAACGCACGCCATCAAAGCGAGACAGGTTGGAAGAGGCTTCGGCTGGGGCGATAACGTAATAAGCGGGGATGGCGTAATGCGTGTGAGGCAGGCTGACATCCCGCACCGTGGCGCCCAGCGACTCATAGACGCGAACGGCCTCACGAACTGCCTTCTCGACGTCAGGGTCGAGGCCTTCACCGAAGTACTCTTGAGGGAGGCCGATTTTGAGTCCTGAAAGCGGCGCATTGAGCGTTTCCGCATAGTCGGGCACGCCGCGGGCCACACTAGTGGAGTCGCGCACGTCGTGGCCAGCCATGACGTTCAGGAGGTGGGCGCAGTCTTCGGCGCTGCGTGCCATGGGGCCCGCCTGGTCAAGGCTGGAGGCGTAGGCGATCATGCCGTAGCGGGAAACGCGTCCATAGGTCGGTTTGAGGCCGGTAATACCGCAGAACGCCGCTGGCTGACGAATCGAGCCGCCGGTATCGGTGCCGAGGGCCGCCGGCGTCAGGCCTGCGGCCACCGCGGCCGCGCTGCCGCCAGAGCTGCCTCCTGGCACGGCGCTCAAGTCCCAAGGGTTCTTCACCGGGCCGTAGTAGCTGTTTTCATTGGAGGAGCCCATGGCGAACTCGTCCATATTGGTCTTGCCAAGACTGACGGTGCCCGCCGCCTTGAGCTTTTCTACCACGGTGGCGTCGTAAGGCGCTGTAAAGTTGTCCAGCATTCTGGAGCCACAGCTGGTTTTAACGCCCTGGGTGCAAAAGATATCCTTCAGGGCAAGCGGTAGACCGGCCAGCCATCCGGCGTTGCCGTTGGCGCGCGCCTGGTCGGCGGCATCGGCCTGTGCCAGCGCTTGATCAGCGGTGACGGTAATAAAGCTGTTTAGTGTTGCACCGCTATGTTGTATGCGTTGCAGGTAGTGCTCAGTGAGCTCGCGGCTGGATAGTTCACCGCTGCCCAGCGCGTTGGCGAGTTGCGTCAGTGTCTTGTCGTGCATGACCTGAGAGCTCCGTTCGAAGCAAAAGATAAGGCTGAAAAGGTGGCTTATGCCCTGAGTGATGCGCTATTCGACGACGCGGGGCACCAGGTACAGACCGTTTTCAACCGCTGGGGCGCAGCGCTGGAAAGTGTCGCGCTGATTGGTTTCGGTGACTTCGTCGGCGCGCAGGCGCTGGGTGGCATCGAGGGGATGGGCCAGGGGGGCGACGCCGTCGGTATTGACGCCCTGCAGCTGGTCGACCATATCCAGGATGCGGCTCAGGTCCTCTACGAAACTGCTGGCTTGGTCATCGCTGACGGCGATCCGGGCTAGGTGGGCGGCCCGGCGCACATGAGAGTCTTCAAGCGCCATGTTCGAAATTCCTCGCGAAGGTGATGGAACATATCCCGCATTACGCGGTATACAGTCAGTCATCGTAATAACGTCTTGTATCGCAGATGTGTAAAATAGCCGCAAAATGTACCACATCTTGGCGCAAACGGGCAGTGTCTGGCGCGACTCGTGCTTGCTGCCAGGGGGTTGCGGTGATACCGTTTGCATCCGCACAGGGTTCCCAGTCTGCACTAGGTATCAACATCCATGTTCAAACGTCTGAGGGGGCTGTTTTCCAGCGATCTATCGATCGACCTGGGTACGGCCAACACACTGATTTACGTACGCGGTCGTGGCATCGTCCTTGACGAGCCATCCGTCGTTGCTATCCGTCAATCCGGTAATATGCGAAGCGTCGCGGCAGTAGGTGCCGATGCTAAACGCATGCTGGGGCGTACGCCGGGTAATATTACGGCTATTCGCCCGATGAAAGACGGCGTCATTGCTGACTTTACCGTCACCGAGCAAATGCTTCAGCATTTTATCCGTAAAGTGCATCAAAGCACCTTCATTACACCCAGCCCGCGCGTTCTGGTTTGCATCCCCTATATGGCGACACAGGTGGAGCGCCGCGCGATTCGCGAGTCAGCCGAAGGGGCTGGCGCACGCCGGGTGGATCTGATCGAGGAGCCCATGGCAGCGGCAATAGGTGCCGGGCTTCCCGTGGAAGAAGCGCAAGGCTCGATGGTCGTGGATATCGGCGGTGGTACCACCGAAATTGCGATTATTTCGCTCAACGGTATTGTCTATTCTGAATCTATCCGCGTGGGTGGCGACCGCTTCGACGAAGCGATTATTGCCTACGTGCGCCGTCATTACGGCAGCTTGATTGGCGAAGCGACGGCTGAGCGTATCAAGGAAGAAATTGGCTGCGCTTATCCTGGTGGCGAGCTTCGCGAGATCGATGTGCGCGGGCGTAACCTGGCTGAAGGGATTCCGCGCAGCTTTACGCTCAATTCCCACGAAATTCTCGAAGCACTGCAAGAGACACTGGGCTCAATTGTCGCAGCGGTAAAAAATGCGCTGGAGCAATCACCTCCCGAACTGGCGTCTGATATCGCCGAGCGGGGACTGGTGCTGACCGGTGGTGGCGCGTTGCTGCGTGATATCGACAAGCTGATCGCTGAGGAAACCGGGTTGCCCGTGATCGTGGCGGAAGATCCGCTGACCTGTGTAGCGCGCGGCGGGGGCAAGGCGCTCGAAATGATAGATCAGCACACTTTTGAGTTGCTGTCGAGCGACTAATCGCAGCGGTTAATTGCGGGGGATTTGCCTATTAAACCGCTGTTTTCGCATGGTCCTTTACCGGGATATCGGCTATTTTTCTGCGTGCTGATTGCCAGTGCGTTGATGTTTGCCGACCAGCGTTTTACGCGTATGGAAAACGTGCGCGCCCAGATGTCAGTGGTGGTAGCCCCCATCCAGTGGGTGGTGGGCGTTCCCAGCCGACTTCTGGATTGGGGGTCGTTGGCGTTTTCAGACCAGCAAGCGCTCGTTGATGAGAATCAGCGCCTGCGTGAGCAAATTCTGACGCTGTCCCACCGTGGGCAGCAAATGGCAAACCTCACCAAGGAAAATGCTGAATTACGCCGTTTGCTAGGCGCTGCCCAGCAGCGCGATATCCCCTTTATGACCGCGGAACTTCTGTCTCTCGACAATGACCCCTTCAGTCATCAGATGGTGGTGGATCGCGGGCATCGCCATGGTGCCTATGTGGGCCAGCCGGTCATTGATGCCACGGGGCTGGTCGGTCAGGTAACCGCCGTTTCGACCTACTCCAGTCGTGTGCTGCTGGTCGCCGATGCCAGTCATGCCCTGCCGGTGCAAGTCAATCGCAATGGTTTGCGCTTCATTGTCCAGGGCACGGGACGCTATGGTCGCGTGAATGTGTTGCATGTGCCCAACACAGCGGATATCCGCGAAGGCGATTTGTTGACAACGTCGGGTTTGGCAGGGCGGTTTCCGCCTGGCTACCCCGTTGCCAGGGTCACCAAGGTTGCGCATGACCCTGGACAACCGTTTGCTCAGGTTACCGCAGAGCCCACGGCTCAGTTGAAACGCTCGCGCTATTTTCTGTTGCTTTCCCCACCGCCCCAAAAACTGCCTGATGAGCAATATTGGGATGACTCTCTGCGAGTCTCGGTCGACGCGTTACGCAGTGCTCACCAGGTGGCAAGCCCTGACGATGAATCATCTTCCCAGGAGGTGCCCTGATGCCCCGCGTTCCGGTAACGCCTTTGGTGGTGGTGTGGTTGACCTTGCTGATGGCGCTGTGTCTGCAGGTGATGCCGCTGGGTGATGAGTGGCAGGTGTTCCGACCCGAGTGGCTGGGCTTGATGATGATTTATTGGTGTATGCGCGAGCCCGATCAAGTGGGGGTGTTCCACGGCTTTGTGCTAGGTATTCTGCTGGATTTGATCGAGGGAACCCCTCTGGGTCATCACGCCATCATGTTCTCTTTGCTGGCGTTTCTGTGCGCACTTGTCTATGCCCGTTTTCGTGCCTACTCACTGCTCCAGCAGGCGTTGCTGGTGCTGGTGCTGCTGGGGCTCGTCCAGCTGGTCGACCAGTGGTTGCGCAGCTTGGTGGGAGATTTCTCTATTCATCTGGCGTTTTTAACCTCGTCGGTGGTCAGCGCCGCGTTGTGGCCTTGGCTTGCGACGATGTTTTCCGCCCTGCAGCGCCGCCTTGCCCGCTAACAACAGGTAAGGCGGTCTGAAAATCGACGTGGAGCTGATATGGCGTTGGAATCAGAGCCGGTGTTGTGCTTGGCATCCGCATCGCCACGACGCCGCGCGCTGCTCGCATCGATCGGCGTGGCGGTGCAGGTGCAGCCCTGCGACATCGATGAAACACCGTTAGCCAATGAGTCCGCTGAGGGCTATGTGGAACGCTTGGCAAAGGCCAAGGCGCAAGCGGCGGCAGCCCTGACGCCACTACCCACATTAGGCGCCGACACGGCGGTGGTCGTGGATGGGCGGATCCTAGGCAAGCCCGAGAGTCAGCAGCATGCCGCCTGGATGTTACGCCAGCTCTCGGGGCGCGAGCACCAGGTGCTGACCGGTGTCGCTGTCACCGGCCCCCAAGGCGTGTTGACGTGTGGTGTGACCACCCGCGTGACGCTGCGTGACATCAGTGAAGTAGAAATAGCGGCCTACTGGCAAACGACTGAGCCAGAGGACAAGGCCGGCGGTTATGCGATACAGGGGTTGGCGTCGGTGTTTGTAGCCGGGATTGAAGGCAGTCACTCGGCAGTGGTGGGGTTGCCGCTTTTTGAAACAGCGTGCTTGCTGCGTCGTCAGGGGGTACCGTTATGGGATGGATATTTACCCGCGTAAACCCACAAGGATTTTTGCATGAGCGGTGAGGTTCTGATTAATTTGACGCCGATGGAGACCCGCGTGGCGCTGGTCGAAAACGGCGTGTTGCAAGAGGCGCTCATCGAGCGTTCCCGTCGGCGCGGCATCGTCGGCAATATCTACAAAGGCAAGGTGGTACGAGTGCTGCCTGGAATGCAGGCTGCCTTTGTCGATATTGGCCTCGAACGTGCCGCCTTTATCCATGCCCAGGAAGTGATGGCCCCTGGTACCTCCGTTGACGAGCAGCAGACCATTGGCCAACTGCTGCATGAAGGCCAGGCGTTGGTCGTGCAGGTCACCAAGGACCCGATCGGCAGTAAAGGGGCGCGGTTGACCACGCATCTTTCGGTTCCCTCGCGCTATCTGGTCTACATGCCCGATTCGCCCCACCACGGTGTTTCCCAGCGCATTGAAGACGAGCGTGAGCGTGAGCGTTTAAAGGCATTACTGGATAACAGCATCGGCGAGCAAACGCTGGATGTAAACGGCGGCTTTATCGTGCGTACCGCGGCTGAAGGGGTGGGCGATGAAGAGCTTATCGGCGATATGCATTTTTTGCTGCGGCTATGGCGCAAGGTCAGCGAGCGTAAAATTTCGGCGGCGCCCGCAACGGTCATATATGATGACCTGCCCCTGTTCATGCGCACCTTACGCGATGTGATGCGAGATGATATCGAAAAAATCCGCATCGATTCCCGTGAAAATTTTGTCAGGCTGGTGGAGTTTGCCGAGGAGTTCATGCCCGACGCTGTGGACCGTATTGAGTATTATCCTGGCGAGCGACCCATTTTTGACCTGTACAGCGTCGAAGACGAGATTCAGAAAGCACTTGGCCGTAGAGTGCAGTTGAAGTCGGGTGGCTATTTGGTGATTGACCCTACCGAGGCAATGACCACCATCGATGTCAACACCGGTGCTTATGTAGGGCACCGCAATCTGGAAGAAACCATCTTCAAGACCAATCTGGAGGCGGCAACATCGATCGCCCGGCAGTTACGCCTGCGCAATCTGGGCGGCATCATCATTATCGACTTTATCGATATGGAAGATGTCGAACACCAGCGACAGGTGCTGCGCGTGCTGGAAAAGGCGCTGGAACGTGACCATGCGAAGACAAAATGCACCGGTGTCACCGAGCTTGGCCTGGTGCAACTGACCCGTAAGCGTACCCGGGAAAGTCTTGAACAAACACTGTGCGAAGCATGCCCTACCTGCAGTGGTAGAGGCACTCTCAAAACCCCCGAGACCGTGTGCTACGAGATTTTCCGCGAGATTCTTCGTGAAGAGCGCGCTTACAGTGCCGAGATGTATATGGTGTTGGCTTCCCAACCGGTGGTTGATCGTTTATTGGACGAAGAGTCAGCTGCCGTTGCGGACTTGGAAGGATTTATAAATAAGACGATACGCTTTCAGGTGGAACAGCACTATTCTCAAGAGCAGTACGATATTGTGTTGATGTGATCCATGACGATTCGTCCAGTGGTGCGTATTGCGTTGAGAATCGCAGCGTGGTGGCTTGGTGCGCTGGCGGTTATGCTGCTGTTAGTGCGCTTGGCGATGAGTCAGGCGGATGCACTGACGCCCCGCGTTGAAGCATTTCTGGAGTCCCAGCTTGGCGTTCCGGTTCACATTGAGCAGCTGACGCTCGCCCTTCAGCGTAATGATATCGAACTCATGGTGGGCGATGTCAGCGCCCAGACCCCCAATGGCTATCGCCTGTTCAAGCTGGCCCAAGCAACGCTTCGATTGGATGTCTGGGCATCGCTCAAGGCGCGCGCGCCTATTTTCAATGAGGCTGATATTCGTGGCACTGAATTCCACCTTTATCGTCTCTTCAGTGATAGATGGGAGTGGCCAGCTCCTGCCAAACTGCCTGTGATGGAAGCCCAGCCTGATATCAATTTAACCGCGCTGGATCGCTGGACGGGTATTCTGCTCCGCCAACGGCTGAGCGTGGAAGATACGCGCCTGGTGCTGCACGGTGAGGATAATACGGTCGATTTACATGCGCCGACACTATTGCTGGGGGGGGATGAAGAGCACACTCAGTTTGAAGGCAGTATTAATATTATTGATCAGATGGAAGGTGAGCCTTCAAGGCCATTGCCGGTGGCGTTTCTGCAGGCGGAGGTTTCTCCGGGGGAGGACGGCTATCGAGACTTCTCGGCGGCGTTGAGCGTAGATGTTCAACTTGACAATCTGGCTCTCCTGGCGGATGTCATACGTCCCGAGTATGTCCCCAAGATTACCCAGGCGGGGGGGGATGCGCGTCTTTGGGGGCAGTGGTACAAAGGCCAGCTGGACCGGGCGCGTGTGGGCGTTGATATACCCCAGTTGATACTGAGCCACGATGTACAACGCGCCATATTGCGAAATGTAGAAGCCTTGGGCCAGTGGCAACGCAATGGCAATGGTGGCGAAGCCTGGCTAAGTGGTGATGCGGAAAATGTCGAGTGGGCACAGCCCGCGGGCGTCAGTGAGGGCCCCGCGCTGCCCCGGCATTGGTACCTGACGCACCAGCCCAATGATTGGGAAATGCGCACCAGCCCCTTTGAGCTGGCGTCACTTGCCGCATGGCGCGACTATGTACTGATGCCGGAGTCGGTGACCCGCGTATTACAAACGCTCGCTCCGCGTGGTCAGGTGCAAGGATTCCGTATTGGTCAGAAGAACGGTGAGTGGGGCGTTGATGCGGCCATCAGCAACCTCGAAGTGTTGCCCTGGGAGCAGGCACCCGGAGGTGGTCCCTTGGATGCCTGGGTACAGGCGCGTGATTTCAGGGGGCGCGTTCAGTTTGCCAACCAACGCGAAAGCACTCTTTACTTTCCAGAACTCTTTGATGCCCCCATGCAGTTACAGCATGCCACAGGGCAGGTGGAGTGGGTTTACGATGGCCCTCGGGCATTGGTCAGCGGGCGGGATATCGCCCTCGACTGGGATGGCGCACGCGTCACCGGAGGTTTTGGACTAGTCACCGATGCTGATCGTGGGCATTTCGGCCTGGATATTGATTTTCAGGATGTCGATGCCCTTGATAGCCCGCTCGCGCAGTGGGTGCCAATGAAGGCACTAGAGCCGGAATTGCGCGAATGGCTGAGTAACGATGTGGGGGGCTATGTCACCCAGGGCGCATTAAAGCTCAGCCAGCCTTTCGGCGATGACGTTGGCGACGATGCGTTAACGTCCACCCTGGAACTGACACTACGCGATGGACACTTGCCTATGGCCCCTGGCTGGCCGCAGATTGAGGATTTGGCCGGTCGCTTGAAGTGGCAAAATGGCCGCCTGTTGGCTGAGGTGGAGCGTGGGCAAACACAAGGCGTAGTGCTTAGCGATGGTGCCGTTCGGTTACAGGACGATGTGCTGAACTTGTCAGGCCAGTGGCAGGCAAGCGGGCAAAACGCGCTGGCGTTCTTGTCGGCGATGCCCGATATCGATACCCCTGACATCAACGCCCTGGAGCTCCAGGGCGATATTGATGGAGACGTGGCACTTGCCTTGTCGCTGGAAAAGGAAGGCGATCTAACTCTGGAAGTCAACGCCGAACCCAGAAGCATGCAGGTAGGCTATGGTGCCCTTGCCGAGCGCATCGAGGCATTGCAGGGCCAGATTAGCTGGCAGCAACAAGGCAAGCAAAGCGCACTGGTTGGCCAATTGAATGGGCAACTATTGGATGGCGTGATTCAGGCGGCGATTGATACCCGGGAAGACAGCGTGGCGCTTCAGGGCAACGCATCGGCTCGCGGGTTGCTGGGGTTGGCAGGGCTTAGCCCTGAAGCGGCGAGGTCGCTTGTCGAAGGTCGGTCATCCTGGCAGGGGCAACTGGTCCTATCGCCCACGCCCAAGTTGGTGTTGGAAAGTGATTGGCAAGGCATGGCCGTCAAGCTGCCCGCTCCCTTTGCCAAGAGTGCCCAACAGGCATGGCCCTGGACACTAACGGCGGACCTTGAGCCGTTACGTATTCAGAGCCGCCTAGCCGATATCGCCGATTTACATATCCAGTCTACCGTCGGCGAGCTTGCTGGCAGCGTACGCCTGGGTGAAGCTTCTCGTCGTACGTCGGGCTGGCGGCAAACGCCTGGCTGGCAGCTGGCTGCCGAGGTTGAACGGCTGGACATCGCCGCCTGGCAAAGGGCGTTATCCCCCCTTGTTCGGGGCAGCGACGCGGCAGACGCTGGCGATACGTCAATGTCAACACTCCCGCCGCTTTCGCTGAATATCGCCACGTCCTGCGTGGTCTATAAGCAGGCTTGCCTGGGAGGTGGTACCGCTGAGGGCAGCCTGCGTGACAGCAAGGTGTCGCTGATGGTCGACAGCGATGTGGTGAGGGGGCAGGTTGAGTACCGCCCAGCTGGGCCGAGGCCCTTGGATATCGCGCTCACTCAGCTCTCCCTGGACCCCATTGTGGAGGCGGCGACGAGGGATGGTCGGGAGCAGACAACGGCGCCTATGCCGACTTCCTGGACCGAATCCGTTCAGACAACGACACCTGAAGCATCGACTCCAATGGCTTTGCCCGAATGGCTGGCGGATGTTCCTGATGGCCGTTTGCGTCTGTCCGAGATGTTGCTCGACGGCAAGCGAATGGGCCCTTTAACGGCGTTCTGGCATGCCGATGGTAACGGCTTTTCGCTGGAGCCCGTCGGCTTGACGCTGGGGCAGCTCACCGCCGCCGGTTCGCTGCATTGGGAAGGGGGGAGCGCCACCAGTCGGACGCGTACGGACGTGTCGATCAAGGGTGGCAATATTGCCACCGCGCTTGAACGTCTTGATCAGCCGGTGGCCATGCGCAGCCGCAGTACCCGGGTGGATGCCGCGCTTGCCTGGCCCGGCGCCCCATGGCAGTTGGATCTCGCCAAGGCAGGAGGGGAGATGACCACCGACATCCGCGATGGTCGTTTTCTTACCCTGGAATCGGCACCGGCACGCCTGGTAGGGCTGCTAAACTTCGACAATATCTTGCGGCGTTTGCGGCTGGATTTTTCCGACGTAACAGGTCAAGGCACGGCGTTTGATCGTGTCCACGGCGCTGCCGACATCGCCAATGGTCAGCTCATGCTGCGGGGGCCATTGCAAATAGAGGCGCCTGCCGCCACGTTATCGCTTAGTGGAGACGTTGATTTGGTGAACCGTGAACTTGATCAACGCCTTGGCGTCGCATTACCGGTAAGCCAAAGCTTACCAATGGCGGCGCTCGCTATCGGAGCGCCCGTGGTAGGCGGCGCGTTGTTCCTGGCCGACCAACTATTCGGCGACGCCTTGGATCAGGTGACCACAATTTATTACCGTGTGGAGGGGCCATGGGCCTCGCCGCAAGTGACTTTAGAAGGTTCTCGATGACCGCAGACACTAACGACTTACAAACCGCCGTTTCGATTTTGCTCACCCCGGGCGGACTGGATATTGACGCCTTGGACAGCGGCCTGGGTTACGCCATGGGCGCCGGGGTCGACTATGCTGACCTTTATTTTCAGCGCTCCTGGGAAGAGGGCTGGGTACTGGAAGATGGAGAGGTTAAAGAGGCAAGCTACAACATCGATGGCGGCGTCGGCGTACGCGCGCTGGCTGGCGAGAAAACCGGCTTTGCCTATTCCAACCAGATCACCGCCGATGCGTTGATGGATACCGGACGAACGGCAGCCGGTATCGTGCGCAGTGGCAAGCAATTGACCGGACAGGCGGTCAAGCCGGTGACGGCTGCGTCCTACTATGCTGGCATCGACCCGCTGGCCGGGCTGAGCGCTGACGAAAAAGTCGCCATGCTGAAAGATGCTGACCGTATTGCCCGTGCGGCCGACCCCAGCGTCACTCAAGTGAGCGCGTCGCTCTCCGGCACCTACGAAGTGGTGCTGGTACGGGCCAGTGACGGCACGCTAGCGACGGATATTCGTCCATTGGTGCGCTTCAATGTCAGTGTGATTGCCGTCAAGAACGGCCGTCGCGAACGCGGCAGTGCCGGTGGGGGCGGGCGTTATTCAATGTCGCGGCTGCGCGATGAGCAGGTCTCGGAGCGCTACGCCAAAGAGGCCGTGCGTCAGGCGCTGGTCAACCTTGAGGCGGTCGATGCCCCCGCCGGGCAAATGCCGGTGGTCTTGGGGGCCGGGTGGCCGGGTATTTTACTTCACGAAGCCGTCGGTCATGGCCTGGAGGGAGATTTCAATCGTAAGGGAAGTTCGGCGTTTGCCGGGCGGATGGGCCAGCGTGTGGCCTCAAAAGGCGTTACCGTGGTGGATGATGCCACGTTACGCGATGGGCGTGGTTCGCTCAGCGTCGACGATGAGGGCACGCCAGGGCAGTACACCTCGTTGATCGAAGACGGCGTGCTGACTGGCTATATGCAAGACAAGCTCAATGCTCGTCTGATGGGTATGGCGCCCACTGGCAACGCCAGGCGCGAGTCGTTTGCCCATTTGCCGATGCCGCGAATGACCAACACCGTCATGCTCGCGGGGCATGACGAGCCAGACGACATCATCAAGAGCGTCAAGCGGGGTATTTACGCCGTGAGCTTTGGTGGCGGCCAGGTCGATATCACCTCAGGTAAATTCGTGTTCTCCGCCAGCGAAGCCTATTTAATTGAAGATGGCCGCGTGACAGCGCCGGTTAAAGGCGCGACGCTGATCGGAAATGGCCCTGACGCCATGAGCCGTGTCTCGATGATCGGCCATGACATGGCGCTGGATACCGGCATTGGTGTTTGCGGCAAAGAAGGCCAGGGCGTGCCGGTGGGGGTTGGTCAGCCGACGTTGAAAGTTGACGAGCTGACCGTCGGCGGCACGCAGTCTTAAAAAATTACAGCTCAGCGGTATTGCGTAAAAACTTGAAAAGCTTGCGAGCACTGGTGGGTGGCTTGTCCTGATCACGCTCGCGTCTGGCGTTGCGAATCAACTGGCGAAGGGTTTGAAGGTCGGTGTCCGGGTGCTCGTTGAGCCACTGCTCAGCGGCCGGGTCCCCTTCATCAATTAGCCGGTCACGCCATTTTTCAAGTCGATGAAACGCATGGTCGCGCTGCTGCTTTTCTTGTTCGATGTTGTCGAACACGGCCTGAATGGCGGCAAGGTCTTCCTTGCGAATTAATTTGCCGACGTACTGCATATGCCGACGGCGCCCTTCATGGGAACGAATGCGAGCGGTTTCGTCGATGGCACGCAGCATGTCATCGGATAGCGGGAAACGCGCCCGCTCGGCGGGTTGCATGGCAATCAGTGTTTCCCCCAATGCCTGAAGCGCATGCATTTCGCGCTTCAACTGGGACTTGCTGGGGCGCTCTGCCATGCCGTCGTCTAGGGGCTCGGGGCGTTGTTTTGGCATCGTAGGTTCTCATCAACAGAATTCGTGGTCTTATTATATCAGGCTGCGATGCTCAATATTGATCTACCGACCATGTCGGTGGTTAAGGAGATTGTATGGCACAAGCGTTCGACGCATCTGCCCAGCAGGCACTGCTCACTCTTCGCGCTGAAAGCGCGCTGGCAATGGCCAAACGGATGGGGGCAGATGCCGCTGAAGTGGGCGCAAGTGTTGATCAGGGAATTGGCGTCAGTGTCCGCCAGGGCGAAGTGGAAACCGTTGAGCTTTCCCGTGACCAGGGGATTGCCATCACCGTATATGTGGGGCAGCGCAAGGGTAGCGCATCATCCACTGATGCCAGCGAGGCCTCGCTTCAGGCAACCGTCGAAAAGGCCCTGGGGATTGCCCGCTATACGGGGGAGGACCCGTCGGCAGGTCTTGCTGATGCGGCGCTCATGGCGACCGATATCCCGGATCTGAAAGTCCATCACCCCTGGGCGTTAACCACTGACCAGGCGATCGAGCTGGCCTTGGCCTGTGAGCAGGCAGGACGGGACGTAACGGGGATTACCCAGTCGGACGGGGCATCGTTGTCCAGCGGTGAAGGCGTGCGGGTGTACGCCAACAGCCATGGCTTCATCGGTACCCAAAAAGGTAGCCGACATTCGCTTTCCTGCATGTTGATTGCCGAAGACGAGCAAGGCATGCAGCGCGACATGGACTATACCTCGGCACGTGATCCTGGGCAGTTAACCGACCCGGCGACGGTAGGCCGCGAAGCGGCGAGACGTACGTTGCGTCGGCTGGGGGCCAAACGGCCGCCTACCGGTACGTATCCGGTGTTGTTCGATCCAAGTCTGGCCAGTGGTCTGGTGGGCCATCTGATGGGCGCGCTGGCAGGCGGTGCGCTATACCGTCAGGCCTCATTTCTGTGTGATCGACTCGATACCGCGCTGTTTCCCGATTGGTTCAGCCTGGAAGAACGACCCATGGAAATCGGCGCGACGGCGAGCTCACCCTTCGACGGAGAAGGTGTTCAAACGCGCAACAACCGCTTTATCGAAAACGGCCAGATTGCAAGCTATATGTTGTCCTCCTACAGCGCACGGCGTTTGGGAATGAGTACCACGGGTAATGCTGGCGGCGCGCGCAATTTGCGCATTACCGCGCCGTTATCCAGCCCGGCAGCCCTGTTCGAGCAAATGGGCACTGGTGTCTGGGTGACTGAGCTGATGGGGCAGGGAATCAATGGCGTGACCGGCGATTATTCCCGTGGTGCGGCCGGTTTCTGGGTCGAGAAAGGCGTGGTTCAATACCCGATCGAGGAGTTCACCATTGCGGGCAACCTGGAGCGTATGTTCGGAGGCCTGGTAGGCGTGGGAGATGATATCGACCGCCGGGGTAGCATCCATTCCGGTAGCTGGTTGATTGATGGCATGACCATCGCCGGTAACTAACCAAGCGTTGAAGGCAGGGCTTTACTTGTCTTCGTCAAAGCGGGCGTCGAACAGCGATTGAATGGCATCCAACGCCTGTTCGGCGTCATCGCCTTCTGCCTTGATGCATAGCTCCGTGCCACAGGGCGCCGCTAGCATCAGCAGTGCCATGATATTGGCGGCATCGGCTTCCTGTTGCTGTTTGCAAATGCGTACGTTGGCGTCAAATTGCTGACTGCACTGAACAAGCTTCGTGGCGGCCCGCGCGTGAAGACCGCGTTGGTTAGTGAGGGTAAGTCTACGTTCTGGCACCCTGGTTCCTTTTGGCTATGAGGGTCTTCGCGATAGCGGGTCAATGTGGCTCGAACTTAAAGCGGCGCGTTAACCGTGTACTGCAAGCCTAGCTCGCGGTGGCGTAATTTTACTTCGCCCTGTTGGCTGGCGATGCGTTGCGCCAGTTGTTCAGCCATATACACGGAGCGATGCTGACCGCCGGTACAGCCGATCGCAATGGTCATGTAGCTGCGCTGGCTATGCTGGTAGGCGGGCAGCCAGCGTTCAAGCCATGCCTGAATATCGCTGGTCATGTCATCGACCAGTGGGTAGCTGGATAAAAACGCAATGATGTCGGCATCGCGGCCAGTGGAGCCTCGTAGCACAGGGTCCCAGTAGGGGTTTGGCAGGCAACGGACATCAAAGACAATATCGGCATCCAGCGGAACGCCGCGCTTATAGCCGAAGGACTCGAAGGTCAGCGTTAGCTCATCGCGTCGCTGATGGGCGACCTGGTCGGTGATGCGCCGACGAAGGTCATGGACTGAAAGCCGCGTTGTGTCGATGGTCAAATCGGCCAGATCGCGTATCTCGTGCAGCGTTTGCTCTTCTTTGTCGATGGCTTCTTCTAGCGTGAGACTGCTGTTGCGCGTGAGCGGATGCCGCCTGCGAGTGGCTGAATAGCGCTCCAGTAAAATACGTGCGTCGGTGGTGAGATACACGATCTGGCACTTGATGGTCCGCTGTCGAAGCTCCTTGAGCAGTTCTGGAAGTTTGGCAAGTGCGCCTGGCAGATTGCGTGCATCAATGCTGACAGCCAAGTGGGAGCGATCACCCTGATCACGCAACTCATCCACCAGCGAGTCCAATAGCATGGCGGGCAGGTTATCAATGGCGTAATAACCCAGATCTTCCAGCGCCTGTAAGGCTATCGATTTGCCTGACCCCGATCGGCCACTAATAATGACGAGTTGCATGAAGGCTCTCTTGCTTGCGGTCAAGCGACTTGGATAAACGCCCCTTGGTCAGGACGGTTCATTACGTGCCGACCTATTAAAGGCTGGCCGCCTGGTCGCGTATCTTGGCGGAGATGAGGTCCAGCAATTCACGTTGACTACCCGACTTACGGAGCTGCTGGCGCGTGTCGGCATCATTCATGATGGAAGCAACTTGTCCCAGCAGTGCGAGATGGGTGTCGTCGGCTTCTTCAGGCACGAGAAGAACAAACACCAGGTCAACCGGGTCGCCATCAATGGCGTCAAAGTCGACCGCTTCATTGAGTTTGAGAAAGCCGGCGATAGGTGAATCACAGTGTGGGCTTCGAGCATGGGGAATCGCCACGCCGTTGCCAATCCCCGTACTGCCGAGGCGTTCACGACCAATCAAACGGCTGAACACTTCCTGGCTGTCGAGGCTGGGAATGTTTTGTGCGATAAAGGTGCTGAAAAACTCCAGCACCCGTTTTTTGCTGCCCCCGGGCACATCGTAGAGAACGCGTTCCGGGGGGAGGATTGTGGCCAACGTCATTGAATTAACGCACACCTGCGCCCTGGGCGCGGGCTTGTGCTTTTTCCTTATGCTTAACGAGCTGTCGATCAATCTTGTCCGCCAGGGCGTCGATGGCGGCGTACATGTCATTATCGAGGGCCTCGGCATGCAAGTCAGCTCCTGCCGCGTGGAGTGTGCAGGCGGCCTGTTGACGCTCTTTTTCGACCGAGAGCGTTACCTGCACGGTGGTGATGTTGTCGTAATGGCGCTCAACGCGTTCCAGCTTTTCGTTGACATAGTCACGCAAGGCGTCAGTCAGATCTACATGATGACCGGTGATATTGACTTGCATTGACGTACTCCTTATCCGTCGGACTGTCCTTCGATTGTAACCCTTTTTGGCGTTAAGCAAAGCCCTTGTGTTGAGTTTCCGTTTGCTTAACGTAAGCGACGCCGTTCGCTGGACGAAGGGATGCCCATGCCTTCGCGGTATTTGGCAACCGTGCGACGTGCTACGTGGATGCCGGCTTCCTCCAGCAGGGTGACCAGACGGCTATCTGACAAAGGTTTGCCGGGGGGTTCTTCCTGAATCAGTTTTTTGAGTCGAGCGCGTATGGCCGTGCTGGAGTGGCTGTCGCCGTCCTGGCCACTGATCTGGCTGGAAAAGAAGTATTTAAGCTCGAAAATTCCCCGCGGTGTATGGATGAACTTCTGGGTGGTGACGCGAGAGATGGTCGACTCATGCATCTCTACCGCATCGGCAATATCGGCCAGTATAAGCGGTTTCATGGCCTCTTCGCCGTGTTCGAGAAAGCCGATCTGGCGAGTGATGATTTCGCGGCCGACGCGTAACAGGGTGTCGTTGCGGCTGGAGAGGCTTTTGATCAGCCAGCGGGCTTCCTGCAAGTGATCCTTGAGGAACTGGTTATCATGACTCTTGTCGGCGCGCTTGATCAGGCTAGCGTAGTCGGGTTGAATCCTGAGCTTGGGTAAGGCCTCTGGGTTGAGTTCGAGGTGCCAGCCTTCGTTATCGTGGCGAACCACCAGGTCGGGAATCACGTAGCTATCGTCAGTGGCGCTGTAAACGCTGCCGGGGCGCGGGTCCAGGCTTCTGATCAGTTGGATGACGTCATCGAGTTGCACATCGTCCAGGCCGAGTCTTCGCTTGAGGAGGCGCTGATCATTTTTACCCAGCGCTTCAAGGAACTGGCGAACCAGACGCCGCGCAGGAATCAGCAGCGGTGTGTCACCGGGTAGTGCGGCGAGCTGAAGCATCAGGCATTCGCGAAGATCGCGGGCGAAGATGCCGGTGGGCTCGAACTGTTGCAGTCGCAGTAGAATGGTTTCAACCTCGCGCTGGCTGAGGCCTTCCACGCCCTGGTCTCGCAGTCCTTCGCGGATATCGGCAAGGGGCTGGGTGAGATAGCCGTTAGCATCCAGTGCGTCAATCAGGCTCTCGGCCACCAACTGTTCACGTTGGCTCAAATCGGTCATGGCGAGTTGCCAGAGGAGGTGGCCATGCAGCGTTTGCCCGGTGGCCTGGCGCTCGAAGTCAGGCCCCTCGCTACTTGTGCTGCCACTGCCCATCGTATCCTGATAGGTATCTGACCAGTCGCTATCGACGGATAGCTCCTTGGGAATGCTATCTGCCCACTCGCTTGCTTCCGGCTCGCTGTCAGCTTGCTCGCTTTCGCTGAACTCATCTTCCTGCTCGAGCATGGGGTTGGCGTCAAGCGCTTGCTGGATTTCTTGGCGTAAATCGAGCGTTGATAGCTGTAGCAGGGCAATTGCCTGCTGCAGCTGGGGTGTCATGGTGAGCTGAGTGCCGATCCGCAGTTGAAGAGAAGCTTTCATGACCATCTGAGAACCACTCGTTTATCGGAAAGCATCCACCCTAGTGCGAGTTGTGTTTGGGTGCAAGTGCAATAAGTATGCCATCGGCAATAAATATGCCATTGATGGCTTTAGAGACGGAAATCAGCACCTAGGTAAACGTCACGCACCTCCTGATTGTCAAGAATGGCGGCCGGCGAACCGCTGGCGATAATATGCCCGTCGCCGACGATATACGCCACATCGCAAATATCCAGCGTTTCACGCACGTTATGATCGGTAATCAATACGCCAATACCTCGCTCCTTCAAGGCGCGGATGATCGACTTGATATCGCCCACGGAGATGGGGTCTACACCTGCAAAAGGCTCATCAAGCAGGATGAACGCAGGCTCTGTCGCGAGGGACCGGGCGATCTCGACGCGGCGCCGTTCGCCTCCGGAAAGGCTCATGCCCATATTGTCGCGGATGTGGGTAATATGGAACTCTTCCAGGAGTGTTTCCAGGCGTGCTTCGCGTCCGGCTCGATCCAGGTCGTGACGGGTTTGTAAAATGGCCATGATGTTGTCGGCGACGGAGAGTTTGCGAAAGATCGACGCCTCCTGGGGCAAATAGCCAATGCCTGCCTTGGCACGCTCGTGCATGGGTGCTCGGGAAAGGTCCAGGCTATCAATCCCGACGCTGCCTGCATCTGCCTTGACCAGGCCGACAATCATGTAGAATGAAGTGGTTTTACCGGCGCCGTTGGGGCCGAGCAAACCGACGATGCTGCCTTGTGAGATATCCAGGTTGATGTCTTTTACGACGCGTCGGCGCTTGTAGCTTTTCGCCAAATGGCGGGCGTATAGCGTTTGTGTTGCGCTGTTGTCGGCAACTGCCATCAGGCTCTCCTTATCCCTCGGGTTGCAGCGTCATGCGGATGCGCTGCGACTCTTGATTGTCGACGTCGGAGCGCGCCTTGACGAACTCGCGGTCGATAAAGTATTCCAGCCGCCCCCCGGTGAAGCGGTCGCCTTGCTGGATGATTTCCGCCTGGTCAATCAACTCGACGCGTCGCTCGGCGACATGGTAGATCACCCTTCGACCCCAGCCTTCCATCGGGCCATCCTGGTCTTCGGGTTGCCGCCGCAAATAGGCCCGTTCGCCCAGCGCCGTGGCCCGCGAGAGCTCGCCTTCCTCATTTCGCTGGATTTCCACTTCGTCGCCTCTTATCAGCATGTTGCCTTGGCGAACTTCGACGTCGCCGGTGTAGACCGCTGTACCGGCGCGCTGATCCAGGTCGAGCTGGTCGGCGACGACTTCAACCGGTTGCTGGTGATTATCTGCGGTTGCGTAAAAAGGCACTAGGCAGGCAGCAGCCATCGCCGTGTAGATAAACGCTTTCATGTTTCATTCCTGTCCGGGTTGCGTCTCCGGAGGGTGGTGGCCTTGAACGTTACCTTCGAGGCGCACCTCCTCCTCGTTGAGCCATGCATCCATTCGCTGTGCTGTCATGCGCTGGGGCGGTTGCTGGAGCAGCACATGAGTATTACTCCACGCATGGGCGGTTTTCCCCTCATAGTGCAGAACGTCCGTGTCGAGCTGCCAGCCTTCATCAGGGGCGATCAATCTTGCATTGCCCGAAAGCGTCAGCTCCTGGGAACGGGTATTCAGCGTACCTATCTCTGACGTGGCGTTCCAGATTCGTCGCTCGCTGTCATAAAGCGTGGCGTGCGGCGTTTCGGCGAGTGTTGAGGCGGATTGGGGGGTATGTACCAGACGAGGCGTGGTTAACCCCTGCTGAATATTCCCCTGTTCATCAAACAGTGTAAGCTCGGCATTGTGAAGGACATGACCTGGCTCCTCGGCTCGGGCTTCCGGGTCTGTCGGGACAGTCTGTGGGCCACCTGGGTCCAGCCATACCAGAAAGCCACCCAGAGCCAGCACTATCAGGGCCAGTCCCAGGCGCGTGCGCAGTGTCTTCAGCATAGTGCCTCAGCCGTGTAGATAAGTATCGACGACGGCACCCCAGTGGCCCTGAGCATCGAGTAACGTATCGCAGACTTCGCGGACAGCGCCGTGTCCCCCCAGGCGTTCGGTGACCCAGTCAGCGTGGGTGTGCATGTAGTCAGGGGCGTTGGGTACCGTGATGCCAACCCCCGAACGCTTGATGCTGGCCAGGTCGGGAAGGTCGTCACCGCAATAGGCAACCTGAGACAAGTCAAGCTCCAGGCGTTGGCACAGGCCGCGGAGGACGGCCAGTTTATCTTCGCAGCCTTGATAGACGTGGGGGATGCCCAGAGCGGCGGCACGTTGGCTGACCATGGGGGAGTCGCGGCCGGTGATCAAGGCCACTGAGATGCCCGCACGTTTCAACAACTTGAGTCCATGGCCGTCCTGGGTGTGGAAGGCTTTTATTTCGACACCGTCGGCTTGAAAGTAGAGGCGACCATCGGTAAGCACACCATCGACATCAAGGGCAAATAAGCGAATGCGACGTAGTCGGTCGAGTAGGTCAGCAGAAAGGGTCATTAGGACTCCGGTCGATTTAGGTTAAATAACGCCGCTGGCAAGCAGGTCATGCATATGCAGCGCGCCTATCGGGCGCTGGTGTTCGTCCACTACGGCCAGCGCGGTAATGCGGTTGTCTTCCATGATACGAACGGCTTCCGCCGCGAGAAGGTCGGGAGATATACGCTTGCCAGGCCGGGTCATGACGTCATCTACCTGTACGTCACGCAGGTCGTGAAAGTTATCCAGGGTGCGGCGCAGATCGCCATCCGTATATACGCCGACTAACAGGCCGTCGGGGTCTACCACGCAGGTGAATCCCAGCCCTTGTCGGGTGATTTCCAGTAACGCATCGCGCAGGGGGCTGCCCAGGGCGACCTGAGGTAAACGTTCGCCTTGATGCATAAGATCACGAACGCGAAGCAGGAGGCGGCGGCCCAGGCTGCCGCCAGGATGCGACAGGGCAAAATCTTCTGCGGTAAAGCCGCGTGCTTCAAGTAGGGCAACAGCGAGAGCGTCGCCCAGGGCTAATGCCGCTGTGGTAGAACTTGTCGGCGCTAGATCCAGTGGGCAGGCTTCCCGATCGACACTGCTGTTCAAATGAGCATCCGCATGCTGGGCAAGTGTAGAGGTCGGGCGTCCTGTCATGCTGATCAGTGGCGTACCCAGGCGCTTCAGCAGCGGCAGCAGAGCCGTTACCTCAGCAGTTTCTCCTGAGTTCGAGAGCGCGATCACGACATCGCAGCGGGTAATCATGCCCAGGTCACCATGACTGGCTTCACCAGGGTGAACAAAAAACGCCGGCGAGCCAGTACTGGCCAGTGTGGCCGCGATTTTGCCGGCAATATGGCCTGACTTTCCCATGCCGGTCACCACAACGCGTCCCTGGCAAGCCAGAATCAGCTCGCAGGCATGGTCGAAATGCGCATCCAGTTTGCCGACCAAGCCTGCGATGGCGGCCTGCTCAATGTCTAGCGTGCGCAATGCGCTTTGGCGAAAGGGTGTGGTCGCAGTTGTCGCTGGCATGGGTAATCGCGTGGCTCGTTAAAAATGACAATTAAAACGTAAGAGTAACATTGACCGAGTGGACTTTGCCCCATCGTTTTGTCGTGAGGATAAGCGATGCTCGCTTGTCATCGTCTGCTAGGGTTAGAATACGTTGTTCGATAATGGTTTTTTAACGTGGTTTTTTAAATACAGTTTTTTTAACACGGATTTTTTATCACTGTTTCCTAATTGCTGCGTGAAGCGAGCAATGGTGCAAGTCAACGCGAGAGTCGATGGTTCCATGAGCGATGTGCCTTTTATTGAAGTCGAGAACCTGCATTTTTCTCGGGGTGATAACGAGATTTTCCGCGGGGTGAACATGACCATCCCGCGCGGTAAAGTGACGGCGATCATGGGCCCCAGCGGGACTGGCAAAACGACCCTGTTAAAGCTCATCGGCGGACAGCTGACCCCCGACAAGGGCCGCGTGCTGATCGACGGGGATGACGTGCATCGGCTTTCGCGCAAGGCACTATTTACGCTACGTAAGCGCATGGGCATGCTGTTTCAAAGTGGGGCGCTGTTTTCCGATCTGGATGTGTATGAAAATGTGGCATTTCCATTGCGGGTTCATACGGACCTGCCCGATGCCATGATCCGTGACCTGGTGTTGCTCAAGCTTCAGGCAGTCGGTCTGCGCGGTGCCCGCCATCTCACGCCAGCCGAGCTTTCGGGGGGCATGGCCAGACGCGTTGCGCTGGCGCGGGCCGTGGCGCTGGATCCGGAACTGATCCTCTACGACGAGCCGTTTGTGGGGCAGGATCCTATTTCCATGGGCGTGCTTGTCCAACTGATAAAGCGGCTGAATCAGGCGCTAAACCTGACGTCAGTGGTGGTTTCCCACGATATCAAGGAGACCCTGACGATTGCTGATTATCTTTACTTTATTTCCGAGGGCCATGTGGTGGCACATGGAACGCCAGCGGATCTCGACGTCAACCAGGACGCACGGGTGAAGCAATTTATCCATGGTGAGCCCGATGGTCCCGTTCCTTTCCATTACCCAGCCGCTCAGTTTTACCAGGATATGCTGGGCGATACGGCGACCCGAGGAGGAGCCTGATGTCGATGAGAGGTGGGCAGGTCGCCACGCGTATTACCCGGTTAGGGCGGCGCAGCTGTGATGTAGTGGAATCGCTGGGCCGTGCCGGGGTGTTTCTTGCTCAGTCTGCGGTGGGGGTGCCATCAGCTGAAGGCTTCCGCCTGTGGGTGCGGCAGTTGCATTTTGTCGGTGTCCTGTCGCTGGCCATTGTGCTGGTATCCGGCCTGTTCATCGGTATGGTGCTGGCGCTTCAGGGCTACACCATTCTGATTGATTTTGGCGCCGAGGACGCCCTGGGTCAGATGGTGGCGCTTTCGCTGTTACGTGAATTGGCCCCGGTAGTCGCTGCTCTGTTATTTGCCGGTCGTGCTGGTTCGGCGCTGACCGCCGAGATCGGTTTGATGAAAGCCACCGAGCAGCTAACCAGCATGGAAATGATTGGCGTGGATCCGCTGAGAAGGGTGGTGGCGCCGCGTTTCTGGGCAGGTGTGGTGGCGCTGCCGATTCTCACTGTGGGGTTCAGCGTTGTCGGCATTTGGGGCGGCTACCTGGTCGGCGTCGAGTGGCTGGGGGTTTTTGAAGGGTCTTACTGGAGCAACATGCAGGCCAGCGTGGCGTTTATCAACGACATTGGCAACGGCATGATCAAAAGCATTGTGTTCGCCGTGGTGGTCACCTGGATAGCGGTTTTCCAGGGCTATGATCTGCTGCCTACCTCCGAAGGTATTTCCCGTGCGACAACGCGGACTGTTGTCTATTCGTCGCTTGCGGTACTGGGGCTTGATTTCATATTAACCGCCGTTATGTTTGGCGGCCTCTGATTAGCTGGAGCTGTTTCATGAAACGAAGTAGGACCATGGAGTTTGGCGTCGGCCTGTTTATCCTGGTGGGCATCCTGGGGTTGGTGTTTCTGGGGCTGCGGGTGAGTGGCTTGACCTTTTCGGGTGCGTCTAATACGTATCAACTGGAGGCTAACTTTTCCAACATTGGCGGCCTGAAGCCTCGTGCGCGGGTGTCCATGGCAGGTGTCACGGTGGGTCATGTCGAGTCGATCGAGCTGGATACCGAATGGTATGACGCCCGGGTAACGCTGAACCTGAGCAATGAGCTGGAAGGTCAGATTTCCCGGGATGCCACTGCCGCGATTCTGACGTCAGGGTTGCTCGGGGAACAGTACGTTGGCCTGAGCATGGGGGGCGACCCCGAGATGCTTGAGGAAGGCGATACGATACGCGATACCCAATCGGCTCTGGTGCTTGAAGAACTTATCCAGCAATTTATATCCAATATGGCAACTAACTGATCATTGTGATGAGGTGCCCTTGCCGTATTTGTTTGACTTGCTCGTGTTGAAACAGGTGACGGAGACATTGTTCGCCGTCAATAGGAGGATAAAAGGATGTCTGTAAAGAAAGGGTCGTTCGTCTCGGTGTTCACCTTTGCTGTCGCGCTTTTCGCGGCGATGGTGCCGCTCTCGGCAAGCGCTCAACCCGAGCCACCCGAAGAGATGATTCGCAGCAATATCAACGAATTCATGGCCCAGCTTGAAGGCCGTGAGGCGTACTACGAAGAAAATATCGATGAGCTGAAACAGCAAGTCGATGAGAGTCTTGAAGAAGTGGCGGACTTTCGCTACATCGGTGCCAGCGTGATGGGAAGTTATTTCCGTAATGCCTCGCCAGAGCAGCGCAGTCGTTTTGTCGACGTGTTTCGTCAAACGCTTATCGATACGTACACACGCGGATTGGTGACCTTTGACTACGATGACATTCGCGTTCTGGATGACCAGCGTCCTCAGCGTGAAGAAGACCGTGCCAGCGTGGCCATGGAAGTCGTCGCCACTAATGGTGATGTCTATCCGGTCAACTATAGTCTGCGGTTATCCGACGGCGAGTGGCGCGTCGTCAACGTCATTGTGAACGGCATCAATCTGGGGCTGACCTTCCGTAACCAGTTTGATCAGGCAATGCGTGACAATAACCGGGATTACGATGCGGTAATTGATAGCTGGGCGCCGGACGTGGGTGTCGACGAGCTCGAAGCAGGGGGCGATGCGTGACGGTGATTTTTACCGACCGCGATGTATCGCTGCACCAGCAGGCCGATGGCTTGAGTGTGCAGGGTGACGTGGATATTGCCTCTGCGGCAGCACTTGCTGCAGAGGGCGCGCGCTGGTTAGCCAGTCAAAAGCCCGAAACGGTCGCGTTTGATTTCAGTAAGGTGGCAACGCCGCGCAACGTCGCCTTGAGCGTCTTGCTCCAATGGTTGCGCACATGCCATGAGTATCGTATCAGGGTAACGTCTATTGCCCTGTCAGCGCCGCTCCAGCGGCTTGCCGAACTTGCCGAGCTGGACGCATTGATCCGGGCGCCCGGCGAGCAGTCTGTTGGCTGATTCGTGGGCGTCGCCAAAGCGCCAGCTTTTCTTTATGATGTTCTCCTCTTGATATCCATCTACCCACTTACAAACGTCCTTTAAGGAGTCTCTGTCCTATGCAACCCCAAGAGGTGAAAGCCCTGCTCGAATCGCGTGTCGACGGATGTCAGTTCCATATTCAGGGCGAAGGCTGTAATTTTCAGGTGATTGCAGTGGGTGATGCCTTTGAAGGATTATCGCCCGTGAAGCGCCAGCAATTGGTGTATTCAGCCTTGAGTGATGAGATTGCCTCGGGTGCCTTGCATGCCATCAGCATCAAGACCTACACCCCGTCACAGTGGCAAACCGCTGCTGAAAACGTGCAGTAACGGTTATCTCATGGATAAACTCATAATTACCGGCAATGGCTCGGTTGACGGCGAAGTTTGGGTCAGCGGCGCCAAAAACGCGGCATTGCCCATCCTTTGCGCTAGTCTTTTATCCAAGGGGCCTGTGGTGATCGGTAATTTGCCGCACCTGCAGGACATTACCACCACGTTGGAACTGCTTGGCCGTATGGGCGTCGAGCCGGTGATGGGGGATAACCTCACCATCCAACTGGACGGCTCCCAGGTCACTCACTGCCACGCGCCTTACGAGCTGGTAAAGAAAATGCGCGCCTCCATTCTGGTACTGGGGCCTCTGCTGGCACATTTTGGCCAAGCTGATGTGTCCTTGCCCGGTGGTTGTGCGATCGGTTCCCGCCCGGTGGACTTGCATATTCGTGGTCTCGAAGCCATGGGCGCCGAGATTCGCGTCGAAGCAGGGTATATTCGTGCGCGAGTGGATGGTCGCCTGAAAGGGGCGACGATTTATTTTGATACCGTGACGGTTACCGGCACCGAGAACCTGTTGATGGCCGCCACACTGGCGGATGGCGTCACCGTGCTTGAAAACGCCGCTCGTGAGCCTGAAGTGGTCGACCTGGCTGAGTGTCTGATCAAAATGGGCGCTCGGATCAGTGGACACGGCAGCGATACCATCACGATTGAAGGCGTGGCGTCGCTTGGGGGCTGCGTTCACGATGTCATGCCGGACCGTATCGAAACCGGTACCTTTCTTGTTGCGGCGGCCATGACCGGCGGTCGCGTGAAGGTAAAACGCACCCGGGCGGATATCCTTGAAGCCGTGCTCGCCAAGCTGGAAGAGGCGGGTGCCGAGATTTCTACCGGCGACGACTGGATTGCCCTGGACATGCACGGCAAGCGTCCCCGTGCCGTGAATATCCGCACGGCGCCGTACCCGGCCTTTCCTACCGACATGCAAGCCCAGTTCGTGGCCATGAACGCCGTGGCAGAAGGGGCATCAAGAGTTGTTGAAACGATTTTTGAAAACCGTTTCATGCACGTGCAGGAACTGAACCGCATGGGTGCGAATATCGTTCTGGAGGGCAATGCCGCCCTGATTAGCGGTGTTGACAAGCTCTCGGGTGCGCCGGTGATGGCGACGGATCTGCGCGCGTCCGCCTCGTTGGTGATTGCCGCCATGATGGCGGAGGGCGAAACCCTGGTCGATCGCATTTATCATATTGACCGTGGCTACGAATGTATCGAGGAAAAACTGCAGCTGCTGGGTGCGCGTATCCGCCGTATCCCAGGCTGAGCCCGGCCCCCAACCATTGGCAACCAAAATGAGTAAGCAACTGATCTTAGCCCTCTCAAAGGGCCGTATTCTAGAAGAGACGCTACCGCTGCTGGCCGATGCAGGCATCACGCCTACAGAGGATTTAAATAAAAGTCGTAAGCTGCTGTTCGATACCAACCTGCCCGATTTCAAATTCGTCGTGATCAGGGCAACGGACGTGCCGACCTACGTTCAGCTTGGGGCAGCCGATCTGGGGGTGGCCGGTAAGGATGTCCTTTTAGAGCACGGCGCCGAAGGGCTTTATGAGCCGCTTGATCTCGATATTGCACGCTGCAAGCTGATGACCGCCGGCGTTACCGGTGAGCCGCCGAAGCTGGCACGCCGTCGGGTGGCAACAAAGTTCGTCAATATCGCTCGGCGCTACTATGCCGAGCAAGGTATCCAGGCCGAGGTGATCAAGCTTTATGGTGCCATGGAGCTGGCGCCGTTGATGAACCTGGCCGATGAAATTGTCGATATCGTCGACACCGGTAATACCCTGCGCGCCAATGGTATGGAACCGCGTGAGCTGATTGCGCCGATCAGCACGCGCCTGGTGGCCAACAAGGCGGCCATGACCATGAAGCACGCGCGTATCAAGCCATTGCTGGCTCGACTGGAACGCGCCATTGCCGATCGCAAGACGATATCGTCCGCCGACTAAGTGAGGTTGCTATGAACGAGAACGCTACAGTGACGATAGCACGGCTCAACACTGCCGATGAGGCGTTTGCCGGACAACTGGACGCGTTGCTGGATTGGGAGGGCGTGTCAGACAGTGCTGTTCAGGCGCGCGTGAATGACATTCTCGCCAACGTGAAGCGTCATGGTGATGCGGCAGTCATCGAAGCCACCAATCGCTTTGATCGCGTCTCGGTTACCCAAATGGATGAGCTTCGTCTGACGGCTGAGCAATTGCGTCAGGCCTTTGAGTCGCTGCCCGCTGAGCAGCGTGATGCCTTGGCGAGGGCTGCCGAGCGAATTCGGCGTTATCACGAGCATCAGAAACCGACCTCCTGGCAATACGAAGAACCTGACGGAACGGTGCTTGGCCAGCAAGTGACGGCCATCGACCGCGCGGGGATTTACGTACCTGGCGGCAAGGCGGCCTATCCCTCATCAGTTCTGATGAATGCGATTCCCGCTCATGTGGCGGGAGTGCAAGAGATCATCATGGTGGTTCCCACCCCCGATGGTGTACTCAACGATCTTGTGCTGGCGGCAGCGCACGTGGCCGGTGTGGACCAGGTGTTTACCATTGGCGGAGCCCAGGCCATTGCCGCCCTGGCCTACGGAACAGAAAGCGTCCCCAGGGTGGATAAGATCGTCGGGCCGGGCAATATCTATGTGGCCACGGCCAAGCGGGCCGTATTCGGTCAGGTGGGTATCGACATGATTGCTGGTCCCTCTGAAATCATGGTGGTGTCGGATGGACTGACCGACCCTGATTGGCTGGCGATGGACTTGTTTTCCCAGGCGGAGCACGATGAAGATGCTCAAGCCATCCTGGTGAGTTGGAACGCTCAGCATCTGGCGGATGTAGAAGCCGCTATAGAACGTCTGCTTCCGACCCTGGAGCGGGCCGATATCGTCCGTAAGTCATTGCGTCGACGCGGCGCGCTGGTTCACTGCCGCGATGCGGAGGAGGCCGTCACGCTGATCAACCGGGTTGCCCCCGAGCACCTTGAGCTTTCAGTGGAAACGCCAGATGCGTGGCTCGCGGGTATTCGTCATGCGGGCGCGATCTTCATGGGGCGTTACACGGCAGAGGCGCTGGGTGATTATTGTGCGGGGCCGAATCATGTGCTGCCCACCTCGGGTACCGCGCGCTTCTCATCACCGCTGGGCGTCTACGATTTTCAAAAGCGCTCGTCGCTGATTCACTGCTCGGCCGAGGGGGCGTCAGCGCTGGGTGAGGTCGCCTCAGTATTGGCACGCGGTGAATCGTTGACCGCTCACGCGCGATCCGCTGAATATCGAATCAAACCGTCTTGATGGGGTGAAAAGGCGGCCACTCAGTCCGTCAGGGCTGGGTTGGTTCGCCTTCATCATTGTCACTTCGGCGGGTTCCGTCGGGTTGTGGAAGTGTCGAAGGAATGGGGCGCTCACCAACATTCAGCGTCATCTCCATGCGTTCACCGTCGCGGACAATCGTCAGCGGTAGCTCGGTGCCTGGCTTGATCGAGGCAATATCGCTCATGGTGGCGCGCGCATCGAGAATAGGTTGGCCATCGACTGATAGCAGGACATCGCCAGGCAATAATCCCGCCTTCTCTGCGGGCCCTCCATCCACAACGCCAGCGACAATCACCCCTTGAGGCGTGCGTAGGCCGAAAGAGGCGGCAAGCTCTCTGGATAGTGCCTGCGCCTCAATCCCCAGCCAGCCACGGATGACTCGCCCCTGGGTAACCAACTCGTCCAGAATGCTATGGGCAAGGTTGGCTGGAATGGCAAACCCGATACCCTGAGACCCCCCCGAGCGCGAAAAGATGGCCGTATTGATGCCCACCAGCGCGCCTTCCGGGTTGACCAGCGCCCCACCCGAGTTCCCCGGGTTAATGGCTGCGTCGGTCTGAATGAAATCTTCATAGGCGTTCAGGCCCAGATGGGTACGCCCGGTGGCGCTGATAATCCCCATTGTCACCGTCTGTCCAACGCCAAAGGGGTTGCCGATGGCCAGAGCGACATCGCCAACGGCAACATCCGTTGAATTGCTCAGCTCAATAACGGGCAGGTTTTCCAGGTCGATTTTAAGCACGGCGAGGTCACTTTCAGGGTCAGTGCCAATCACTTCAGCGAGTACTTCGCGGCCATCGCGCAGCGCTACCTGGATTTCGTCGGCACCGTTGATGACATGGTGATTGGTGAGCACATAGCCTTCGTCACTGACGATAACGCCTGACCCCAGGCTCGACAGCATACGTTGATGGGTAGTGGCGTCATCGCCGTTGAAAAACTGCTGAAAGAACGGGTCTGACATCAGTGGGTGTTCGTCGCGTTCGACGATGCGAGATGAGTAGACGTTGACCACGGCAGGCGCCGCCTGGTTGACTGCAGCGGCGTAGCTGGCAGGGCCCTGGTTGCGGTTCAGGGGCGCCGCTCGCCGGACTTCAGGTGCCGGTCGGTCTGTGTCGGTCTCTTTATCTGCCGTGGTGACCAGAGAGGGCGTGTCTGCGGTTTGGGGGGCTGAAGGCTGAAAGGGCAGCGGGAAGCGCTCAGGAAACGCAAACATAATGACCGCTGCCAGCAAAAAGCCTGTGATGATGGGCCATATATAAGGCAGCACAAAGCGTTTCATTGAGGTTTCCTTTGGCGATCGTCGAGGGGTAGATAATAGCGCTGACGAGTCGTCAGTTTTACACTAGACGTTATCTTATAAATGATAACATTTTATTGGCTTGTATCTCATGGATGCCAGCAGATACTTAGGAGCAACGGTGATTCAACGCGATATATTAGTAGCAGCCTGTGACCATCAGCTTCGCGCTTCGCAGTTTAAAGACTTTACAATTAACGGCCTTCAGGTGGCAGGTCGTGATCGAGTAGCCCGTGTCATGACCGGCGTGACGGCCTGCCAGTCCTTGCTTGACGAAGCAGTGAGCTGGCAGGCTGATATGTTGATTGTTCACCATGGCTATTTTTGGAAGAACGAGCCGGTCGCCATTACGGGCATGAAGCAAAGACGAATCAAAACCTTGCTCGATCATGAGATAAACCTGCTGGCCTATCATCTACCCCTTGATGCCCACAGCGAGATGGGCAACAACGCTGAGCTGGCCAGGCAGCTTGGCTGGAAAGTTGAAGGTTGCCTGGATGGGGAGCTGGGTGAAGGTTTGCTTTGGTCTGGGCGCGTTGCCAAGCCACTGAGTGCGACCGCGCTTGCCGGGCAAATAAGCCAGACCTTGCAGCGAGAACCACTGCTCATTGAAGCGCCGGGTGTAGGTGACATAGAGCGCATCGCCTGGTGCACGGGTGGGGCGCAGGATATGATCAGTGCCGCTTTTGAAGGCGGTGCGCAGGCATTTGTTTCCGGAGAAATTTCAGAGCGAACGACGCATCTTGCCAGAGAAATGGGGATCCATTATCTGGCGGCAGGCCATCATGCCACTGAACGTTATGGTGTTCAGGCATTAGGGGAATGGTTGGCTGATGAATATGGTGTTGAGCACCGATTTGTCGATATTGATAATCCAGCTTGATGACGTTGACCCTCGGCAATGCTGCCGGGGGTCAACTCACACTGGAAGCGCTCAGTAACGTGGCGGTGTTGCCGTGTCGTCGCGAGCCTCTTTATCCTTGAGGCCGAAATGTTCGGATAACGTGCCGTTCTGGCCATCGGCGTAGTCGCGAGGCGTCGCGGGTGCACTCAACGTATCAGTGGGCTCGTTTACAGGGCGAAGGTCAGTCAACTCGGCAGGGCGATGTGTTAGCTGGTCTAGTTGCCACTGGCCCGCGTCGTCTTGCAGCTTTTTTTCCAGCTCGTCGGTTTCCTGGCGGATCGTTGCCAGCGATTCATGCACACTGGACAGTTGATGGCTGACGCCATTCTTGAGTGACGCCACCTGATGTTCACGTTCCAATAGTGTTTGGCGAAGTGAAGCAAGTTGACGCTGGCTTTTGCTGAGTAACCGGTAGCATCCTGCGCCGATTATCAAGCCGATCACAAGGCCTATTGCTGCATAGGTTAATGGCTCGCTTTCCACATTTATCTCCCTTGATGCCTGTCGCTGCTGGTTATACAGCGCATGAAACAGTCGATTGCTATTATAGGCGCCTTGATGATGGTTGGGTCAATGCTCATGCGTTGGTGAGCCTAACCACGTATACTTGTTGCCTTTATTTATGTTGTGTCGGTTTTCAGTAATCCTAGGCGGAAATAACAGGAGAGTTAAACGATGAGGGCAACGTCGGACGGTGGTGGGCCAGCGCCGAATACGGCGACGCCGATGGGGCGTTATCGTGCAGACCTTAAGCGAGAGGGGTTTGAGTACGACCCGGCCCAGGAAGCGGCAGTGGCGCATTTGCAGCGTTTATACGATGCATTGCTGTCAACCCCGACGACGGTGCCGAAAACGGTCCTTGCCAATAAAGGGCTTAAGGCCAAGGTGGCGGGGTTGATAGGTAAAAAAACGTCCGCTCAAGAGCCGGTGACGCCGAGCGTTCAGGGACTTTATTTCTGGGGAGGTGTGGGTCGCGGCAAAACGTACCTGGTGGATACTTTCTACGAATCGCTGCCGTTTGCCGATAAAATGCGCACCCATTTCCATCGCTTCATGCAGCGTGTGCATAACGAGCTCACCCATTACAAAGGGGAAAAGAACCCGCTGACATTGGTGGCGAGCAAATTTGCGAGTGAGGCGAGGGTGATTTGCTTTGACGAGTTCTTCGTCAAGGATATCACCGACGCCATGATCCTGGCGAACCTACTTGAAGCCCTCTTTGAAAGAGGTGTCGTCCTCGTGGCAACGTCGAATATCGTGCCTGACGACCTGTATAAAGACGGTCTTCAACGCGCCCGGTTCCTGCCTGCTATCGATTTGCTCAATCGCCATTGTCAGGTAGTGAATGTTGACTCGGGTGTTGATTACCGACTGCGCGCTCTGGAGCGCGCAGAAATCTTTCACTCGCCGCTCGACGACGCCGCCGAAAAAGAGCTGGCACGCAGTTTTCGCGAAATTGCGGGGCACGCTGGGGAGGAAGACGCTCCGCTTGAAATTAATCAGCGTGTGCTGACGACTCGCCGGCTGCACGATGACATCGCCTGGTTTGAGTTTGCGGCGCTTTGCGATGGACCGCGTAGCCAAAATGACTATATCGAGCTGGCACGCGAGTTTCACACGATTATCGTTTCTAATGTCCCTGCTATGCGCGGCGCAGATGACGATCTGGCAAGGCGCTTTATCAATATGGTGGATGAGTTCTATGACCGGGGCGTCAAGGTCTTGATGTCGGCAGAGGTGCCGGTGGAGTCGCTCTACCAAGGTGGAAAGCTGACGTTTGAATACCAGCGAACGCTCTCTCGGCTGCAGGAGATGCAGTCCCATGAATATTTGGCGCTGCCGCACAAGCCCTAGCGGCATAAAGTATAGCCATATAAAACTCGGTCGTAGAAACTTGGTCGTAGAAACTTGGCTGTATGAACCATGACCACATAAAAAGATAAATCCAGAAAAGTCTCGGTGAATACCTATAAAGGCTTAACTTGACGGATGGCTTGCTGTAGAATGCGGCCTCGCTACACGTTGTGGGTCAAGATCCCGCAACCAAAAAAAATAGGGATGGTGCAACGCCGCATTGCGGTGTGTCGTACCCAACACATTTTAACTGGTGATTTCATCCATGAAGACGTTCAGTGCTAAGCCGCAGTCCGTCCAGCGCGATTGGTACGTTGTCGACGCAACGGACAAGACGCTCGGCCGTCTGGCTACCGAAATTGCTCGCCGCTTGCGCGGTAAGCACAAGCCCGAATTTACCCCTCACGTTGATACCGGCGATTACATCGTGGTGATCAACGCTGAAAAAGTCCAAGTGACCGGCAACAAGGCGAAGGACAAGACCTATTACCGCCATACTGGTTACCCGGGCGGTCTACGCTCCATGACGTTCGATAAAATGATCGACCATGCGCCCGAGCGTATTATTGAGTCTGCCGTGAAAGGCATGCTGCCCAAAGGCCCGCTTGGCCGTGCCATGTACACCAAGTTGAAAGTGTACGCTGGTGCCGAGCATCCGCATGCTGCCCAACAGCCGCTTGAACTGAACATCTGAGGAAATCTCCGCCATGACACAGCAGTATTACGGTACCGGGCGCCGCAAGACTTCCACCGCCCGAGTCTTTATGAAGCCGGGTTCCGGCAAAATTACCGTCAACAACCGTGAACTCGACAATTACTTCGGTCGTGTAACTGGTCGTATGGTTGTGCGTCAGCCGCTAGAACTGACCGAAACCCTCAACCAGTTCGACGTTTACGTCACGGTTGAAGGCGGTGGTGGTTCAGCACAAGCCGGTGCCATTCGCCACGGTATTACCCGTGCGCTGATGAATTATAACGAAGACCTGCGTCCTGCACTGCGCGCCGCGGGTTATGTGACGCGCGATGCACGTCAGGTAGAGCGTAAGAAAGTCGGCCTGCGTAAAGCACGTCGTCGTCCGCAGTTCTCCAAGCGTTAATCGGACGCTCAAATACTGTGGAAAAAGCCCAGGCCATTGGCCTGGGCTTTTTTTTGCTATAACAATCATCCGTCAAGGTGTACGTTGATTAAGCGTGCCTGGCGAACTGCACGCTGGTTAAACTACTTTATACATAGACATTAAATAACAACAGTCATTCTTGCGGAACGTTAAGCGTTGCGTGAGGAAAAAGTGGGGGCCGGATATGGCAAATAACGGCGTTAACAAGGGGCGGCGGCGTTTCCTTGTAGGCGCGACGACGGTTGTCGGCGCAGTAGGAGCGGTTGGGGTTGCAATCCCGTTCGTGTCAGCTTGGCAGCCGAGTGCAAGAGCCCGTGCGGCAGGGGCGCCTGTTAAGGCCGATGTTTCGAAACTGGCTCCCGGGCAGCGTATGACGGTCGAATGGAGAGGGCGACCCGTCTGGATTATCAACCGAACGCCCGAAATGATCGAGCGCACGGAATCCTTTGCCACTGACCGCCTCGCTGACCCTGAATCTCAAGCGTCTCTGCAACCTTCCTATATTGCCGGTCAAATGCGCTCCATACGCCCGGAAATCGGTGTCCTGATTGGTATCTGCACGCATCTGGGTTGTTCGCCCGTCTATCGTCCCGAGCCTGATGCAGCGGGCGTTGGCGTCGAGGATTGGCCTGGTGGCTTCTTTTGTCCCTGTCATGGCTCACGGTTTGATTTGGCGGGACGAGTGTTCAGCAATGTACCGGCGCCGACCAATCTGGAAGTGCCCCCCTATCGTTTCGAAGGCGATAACATCATTGTTGTCGGTGAAGATGAGGAGACGGCCTGATGGGTAATTCGAATAAAACCAAAGCGCCCCGAGGCCTGATGCGCTGGATTGACGCCCGCTTTCCGGCAACGCAGTTCTTTCAGGACCATCTATCGCACTATTACGCGCCGAAAAATTTTAACTTTTGGTATTTTTTCGGTTCACTCGCGCTATTGGTTCTCGTCAATCAGATTCTGACCGGGATCTGGCTTACCATGAGCTTCAACCCCAGTGCGGAAGGCGCTTTTGACTCCATTGAATATATTATGCGCGATGTGGAGTGGGGCTGGCTTATCCGTTATATGCATACCACGGGGGCATCAGCCTTCTTTGTGGTGATCTATCTGCATATGTTTCGGGGATTGCTATATGGCTCCTACAAAGCCCCCCGAGAGCTGGTGTGGATTTTCGGCATGGCCATTTATTTGACCCTGATGGCCGAGGCCTTCATGGGGTATCTGCTGCCTTGGGGGCAAATGTCGTACTGGGGTGCGCAGGTCATTATTTCACTGTTCTCTGCCATTCCCTTTATTGGTCCGGATCTGGCGCAGTGGGTGCGTGGCGACTACCTGATTTCAGGCATCACGCTGAATCGCTTTTTTGCCTTGCATGTGGTCGCGTTGCCGATTGTGATTCTCGCGTTGGTGGTGCTGCACATTGTGGCACTCCACGAAGTGGGTTCAAACAACCCGGACGGCATTGATATCAAGCAGAAGAAAGATGAAGCCGGTAATCCGCGGGATGGTATCCCTTTTCATCCTTATTACACGGTTAAGGATCTGGTTGGCGTTGCCGTTTTTCTGTTTGTGTTCTGCATTGTGGTTTTCTATTTCCCGGAAGGGGGTGGGTATTTCATTGAAACACCCAACTTTGAACCGGCGAATCCGTTACAAACCCCCGACCACATCGCGCCCGTGTGGTATTTCACGCCCTTTTACGCGATTTTGCGTGCCATTACCTTCTCGATTTTCGGTTTGGAGGCTAAGTTTTTAGGGGTGATGTGCATGGGGGCGGCCATTGCCGTGATGTTTGTGCTGCCGTGGCTGGATCGTAGCCCTGTGCGTTCGATCCGCTATAAAGGCTGGATATCCAAGCTGATGTTAGCGTTGTTTGCGGCAAGCTTTGTGACGCTGGGTGTTCTAGGTGTAATGCCTTCAACAGGGGGGCGAACACTATTGGCCCAAGTCTGTACGGCGATCTATTTCGCTTATTTCTTGTTGATGCCGATCTATACGCGGTTGGAAAGAACAAAACCCGTTCCGGAAAGGGTGACAGGCTAATGAAAAAACAACTGATCGCGCTCATTGCTGTTCTGGTGCCTATGACCACAATGGCTGCCGGTGGCGCAGGTGTCCCGCACTCCATGGAGCCGGATCTGCAGAATCAGGCGTCGTTGCAAAATGGCATGAAGCTCTACGTTAACTATTGTATGGGGTGCCACTCGCTTGAGTATCAGCGATTTTCGCGCGCCGCTGAGGATTTGGATATTCCACGGGACATTATTGAGGACAATGTCATCTTTTCCTCCGAAATGGCGTTCAACGATCAAATGGAAACGTCAATGAGCGAGGAAGACGGTGAGACCTGGTTTGGTGCGCCGCCCCCTGACCTGACACTGTCAGCTAGGCTGCACGGCACTGATTGGTTGTATTCCTATCTACTCAGTTTCTATCAGGATCCGAGCCGTCCTACCGGGGTTAATAATGCGGTATTCGAGCTGGTCGCCATGCCCAATGTGCTGGAGCCGCTTCAGGGTGTACAGGAAAAGGTATGTCCTGAAGCAGATGCATCAGAAGGTGCCTCCGGCAGCGAAACTGGCTGTAATACGTTGGAAATTACTCGTCAGGGCGAGCTCTCGCCAGAGGAGTTTGAAGAGGCGGTTTATGACCTCACAAACTTTCTTGCCTATGTGGGAGAGCCCTCGAAGCTTCAGGCGCAGGCGTTAGCGCCGAAGGTGCTCATCTTTTTGTTTATCTTTGCCGTCATTGCCTATCTCCTCAAGCGCGAATATTGGCGCGATATTCATTGAGGCGCTGATTCAGGGCAATCCCGGGCGCACGGTCAAGTCGTGCGCCTTTTTCGTGTTAGCCTTTAACGTAATGCATGGCGTTGCCTTCCCCAAAGGTGGGGTGGACGTGTTATTATTCAAGATTGATTCGTTGCGAGGATGGTTTCATGGGAGTTGTGGCCAAACGGTCGTCGATGATTTTTTATTCAGGTAATGATGATCATTTCAGTCATCGTGTCCGCATTGTGTTGGCTGAGAAGGGGGTGGCTGTCGACGTCGTCGATGTCTCCGACGAGAATGTCCCTGACGAGCTCGCCGACCTGAACCCCTACAATAGCGTTCCTACGCTGCTTGATCGTGATCTGGTGCTTTACGAGTCGAAGGTCATGATGGAATACCTGGATGAGCGTTTTCCGCATCCACCACTCTTGCCTGTCTACCCCGTGGCACGTGCGCAGAGCCGCCTTTGGATGCATCGCATCGAACGCGAGTGGTGCCCGATGGTCGAACAAATCACCAGCGGTGGAAAAAAAGAAGCCGAAAAAGCACGTAAAGAGCTGCGCGAGAGCCTGATCGGCATTTCACCTATTTTTGAAGACATGCCGCATTTCATGAGTGACGAATTCACTCTGGTGGACTGCTGTCTGGCGCCGATACTATGGCGTTTGCCGGCACTGAATATTGAGTTGCCGGAAAAACAGGTAAAGCCGCTATTAAACTATATGTCGCGGGTGTTCGAGCGAGACGCATTTAAAGCCGCATTGAATGAGCGTGAAAAAGAGATGCGTGCCTGAACCCACTCAGGCCTCGCCTGGCGGGGCCTTCTCTCTGGGAGGAGCGAGACGAGATGAAATCGAGCCGTCCTTATATTGCCCGAGCGCTTTACGAGTGGTTGTTGGACAACGAACTCACGCCGCACCTGGTGGTGGATGCCACTCAGTCTGGTGTTGAAGTGCCGCGTCAATTTGTGCAAAACGGCCAAATCGTACTCAATGTTGCGCCTACAGCGGTTCGCGACCTGTTTATGGAAAACCAGGCCATTGGTTTTAATGCGCGCTTCGGTGGGCAGCCCATGCAGGTGATGATTCCAACGCCGGCACTCATCGCGATTTATGCCCGGGAAAACGGCGCTGGTATGGTGTTCGGTCACGAGCCGGAATTAACTCCGCTCGAGGGCGAGGAAGAGGCGAAAGACGAAGCCACTCCGCCAAGCAAGCCAACATTGGCGGCGACCGAATCAACCGGTGAGGCGGATTCTTCCTCTGAGGAAATGCCAACGAAAACGTCGGAATCAGACAGTGAATCAAAGGATAAGCCCGGCAAGAAAAAACCATCGCTCCGGGTGGTGAAGTAACGCGATAGACTTCCTTTGAAGTCTTCCTAAATGAAAAAGCCTCGCTGTTTTGAACAGCGAGGCTTTTTCATTTATTTTTCGCGTCGGGTCAGTCGATATACTCGAAGACTTTTACAATCCGCTGGACGCCGGCCACGTTGGAAGCCGTATTGACGATGCGGTCCGCTTCTTCACGCGTCACCATTCCCATGATGTAAACGCTGGCGTTTTCCGTCGTGACCTTGAGCTTTGAAGAGTCAATGCGGTTATTGGTCGCCAGCTGAGCGATAACATTGCTGGTTAGCCAGGTGTCGGTCAAGCGTTGGGTGCTGGGTAGGCGGGCCGACACCGTGAGCTCGTTGTGTACGTCATTGACACCACGTAAGTCAGCGGTGACGTTTCCGGCCATCTCGCGCAATTCTTCGCTGGGCACTTGGCCTACCAGCAGCACGACGCCATTGAAGCTATGGGGGCGAATGCGAGCGTCACCCAGCCGTCCGTCAGCTCGGTCCAGCGCACGCCCGACTTCTCGTTCAATTGTTTCGTCAATGGCAACGACATCTTCGCCACGTTGACCGTAATTTGAAGCATCGACAGCGGTATTGGTCGCGCAACCTGCGAGCAGAATACTGGCACCCAGGGTGGCGGCCATTAACAAACGAGAAAAACGTGAGGCTGAGAGGTTTGGTGTCATTGATAGGTTCCTTTTCATTTTCGGCAGGGCGGGGTTAGCCGCCGAATAGTTGCTCATCGATTAAGTCGCAAAGGCAGTGGATGACCAACAAGTGCACTTCCTGGATGCGTGCCGTGGAGGTCGCCGGCACACGAATTTCGCAGTCATCCTGACCCAGTAGCGATGCCATGTCACCGCCATCCCGGCCGGTTAACGCCACGACTGTCATGTCACGGTCGTGAGCGGCTTGTATAGCCTGCACAATATTAGCCGAATTGCCACTTGTCGAAATGGCCAGGAGTATGTCGCCCGGTTGACCTAACGCCCTGATCTGCTTAGAAAATACTTCATTATACGTATAGTCGTTGGCGATCGAGGTTAGCGTGGAGGTATCCGTGGTTAACGCCAGTGCCGGTAAGCTCGGCCGCTCGCGCTCAAAGCGGTTGAGCAACTCTGACGAGAAATGTTGGCTATCTCCCGCGCTGCCGCCGTTTCCGCAGGCAAGAATTTTGCCTTCGCTTACCAAGCATTGCACCATCATCTGACTGGCGACCTCAATAAAAGGCGGCAGCACTTCGCTGGCGTAGGTTTTGGTATCAATGCTGGCGTTGAAGTGGTCCAGTATGCGTGGTTGAAAGTCCATTAGGGCTTCCTGGTTGTCGATTCAAAAGGCATCAAAAGCGGCTTTTACCCACTCGACTTCCATCTGAGGGGGCATGCCGGTCATGGCGATAACATCAAAACGACACGCTGACGGGTGTCGCCTGGAGGCCAAATAAAGGCGTGCGGCCCGGATAAGCCGCTGCTGTTTCTGAGCCGTTACGGACTCGAGAGGATGCCCGTAGCGGCTCGATTTGCGATGTTTGACCTCTACAAAAACCAGAATATCCGCATCTTCCATGATCAGGTCAAGCTCACCGCCTTTAACATGGTGATTACTGGCGATTAAGCGCAGTCCCTGCTGCTGCAGCCATTGCGCGGCAAGCTGCTCAATGGCTTGCCCGCGCGCTCGTGCCGTCTTCGAGCTAGTCGTCATCGCTTGCGTCGTTGTCTTCTTCATTGCTCATCAAGCCCGGGATTAAAATCGGCACAGGTGTCCCGTTCTGGAACTTGGCCCAGGGCAGCTCGCGATAGATCCTGCCGTCACCGGTGAGAAACAGCTTGCCTGTGCTGCCATCAAAGCCTTCCAGTGCAGAAAAATCAGACAGGCTTGTGGCAATTTCATAGGCATCGACACCCATGGCCATTAATCGGAACATCGAGGCATCGGGCTCTTCCCGGAGGCGCTGGTAGCTGTCGTAGAAAGGCAGTACTTCTTCACCACCCACGGCGGCATCAGGAATTTGCCAGGGAATGTCCATGAACATGACGTCATTGAGGTCCTGGTCAAGGCGCGTCTGACCCCGTCCTTCGTGAAGGTGGGAAGTGGCATAGATGGGAAGATCGGGCGCGTAGTAGTAATCCATGGTGGGCGGCACCTGGCGAGCATAGTCAGGTAGCGCGAGTAGGAAGAGGGCATCAATATCATTCAACTGGGCGCGCTCACCGCGAACGTTCAAGGCTGTCTTTACCGCATCAGAAACCGGATTGTCAGGGTTGTAGCGCACTGCATTGCTGATATCGCCTCCCTGGCGATGCCACTCGTTCCAGAAAGCTTCGCCGACGCGCTGCCCCCAGTTGTTATCGGGTACCATAAGTGCCATTTGGCGGTGGCCATCCTGCCAAGCGCGGCGTGCGGCCTGACGCGCTTCATCTTCAGCCGAGAGGCCGTATTGGAAAAGCCGCTTGGCTTGATTGCGATCGCCACTCCCGTAGTTGAGGGCCAATGTCGGCACGGGAACACTGTCGCGCTGTTCAAGCTGAGTGACCAGTTCCTTGTCCAGCGGCCCAATCATCACCTGGGTGTTCATCTGCTGGGCGCGATCATAAAGCTCGTTGAGCGAGTACTGCGAAGCATCCAGGAAGCTCAGTTGTACATTGTCGCCGGTGATGTCGTGATGGCGGCGCATGGCGGAGGCAATGGTCTCGGCGACGCTGCTGAGCGCGCCGGATTCGGGGAGTGCCACGACGATACGGTTGATCGTTTCGCCTTCGAGTTCAGGCAGTGCAAAGCGTTCCGGATCGGGTTTGTCGAGCGCTTCGCGAGCCCAGCGCTGGCGGTCTTCAAGCGTGCGCTGCTGGTCGGCCTGCATCGGCAACTCGTCATCAAGCACCTGGGTGGCGCGCAAGACGCTGTCAGGTGCATTGAGTGCGCGGGCTAACTCGGAAAAAAGGAGTGCCCAGCGAACCCGGTTTGCTTCGGACAGCGCTTGTTCGTCAATGTTGTCAGCCGCCTCAAAGGCATTTTCGCGTTGGCCCTGGCGGGCAAAAATATTGGCCGCCTCTAGGCGCGTTCTGGCTGCTTCTTCCGGGGCCTGTTCTTCCGCCTGGCTAAGCAGGCGACCAGGGTCCTCGTCGGGTACTCGATCAACGACGCCGGGGGGCTGTGTCGCACAGCCCGCAACGAAAAGCGCCATGAGCGTAGCGGCAAGAAAGCCACGTAATGACTGTTTCATGTATCCTTCCTTAGTTTCCATTTGCGCCGTCGCTGCTTGTCAACGATTTGGCGACTATTGCACAAGCATAGCGTACCGAGGGGCAAGCCATTGACGAATTGGGAGTCACGATGACACATACACCGCCGGGTACATTGTACGTGGTCGCCACGCCGATTGGGAATTTGGATGATCTTTCTGCCCGCGCCGTGCGACTGCTGGGTGAGGTGGCCCGCGTTGCCGCTGAGGATACTCGTCACAGCGCCCGCTTGCTGTCGCATCTGGGCTTGAATAAGCCGATGGTATCGTTGCACGAGCACAATGAAGCGCGACAGGTCGATAGCCTGGATCGCTACCTTGAAGCGGGGGAGGATATTGCCTTGATCAGCGACGCCGGGACACCGCTGATCAGCGACCCGGGGTTCGTATTGGTGCGTGAACTGCGCGCGCGTAATCGTCATATTGTGCCGATACCTGGCCCCTGCGCACTGATTACCGCGTTGTCTGCAGCCGGCTTGCCTACCGATCGCTTTGTATTTGGCGGGTTTCTGCCTGCTAAGCCCGGCGCGAGACGACAGGCGCTGGAGGCTTGGAAGGTGCGCGAGGAGACGCTGGTATTTTACGAATCCCCGCATCGTATCGTTCATACCCTGGAGGCCTTGCATGAACAGCTGGAAGGCCGCGAGGTCGTCCTGGCTCGCGAGCTGACCAAAACCTTCGAGACATTTCTGCACGGTACGCCGTCGTCGTTGCTGGCGCAGTTGTCCAGCGATCCGAATCAGGCGCGCGGCGAGTTTGTCGTGATCGTCGCAGGTTCGCCGCCGGTAGCGCAAAGTGAGCAGCAGGCGATTGACGCCGACACCCTGCTTGAGACGTTGCTAGCAGAAGGCGTTGGTGTCAAACAGGCGGCAAGTGTTGCTGCCCGCCTGTTCGGCGGTCGTAAGCAAACCTGGTATGCCCGCTTGCAAGGCATGAAAGGCGAGCATTGAGGCGAACGTTGGGCACTGGTATGCTTGCCGCCGGAGTTGGCCAGACAGTCGCCGCTAATGCCCCTCAAAAGGTGTTGGGGGAGGAAAGTCCGGGCTCCATAGGGCAGAGTGCCAGGTAACGCCTGGGCGGCGTGAGCCGATGGAAAGTGCAGCAGAGAGTAGACCGCCTAAGCCCTTCGGGGCCGGTAAGGGTGAAAGGGTGCGGTAAGAGCGCACCGCGCGCCTGGCAACAGTGCGTGGCAAGGTAAACCCCACTCGGAGCAAGACCAAATAGGGACCCAATGGCGTGGCCCGCGCTGGGTCCGGGTAGGTTGCTTGAGCGCTGTGGTAACGCAGTGCCTAGAGGAATGACTGTCCACGACAGAACCCGGCTTATCGGCCGACTCCCCATTCATCGGGGCATGCCCAGGCATGCCCCTCATTCTCCTGTGAGTGTACTGTCTGTGACCTGGACTACCTGTGAGCTTTACCATGCCGTCATCTGATCAGGCTAGCGCTCCATTCGAGCATACCAGTGTGCTACTGGACGGCGCTGTCGATGTCCTCGTTCATCAACCTGATGGCATATACCTTGATGGCACCTTTGGCCGTGGCGGCCATTCCCGGGTCATTTTGTCGCGCTTGAATGAGCTAGGTCGCTTGATTGCCCTCGACCGGGATCCTCAAGCCGTGTCGGCGGCGGCAGATATCGCCGATTCACGATTTACCATGGTACAGCGCGACTTTGCCCGGCTGGGCGATGTTGCCCGCGAGCAGGGTGTGCACGGCAAGCTTGCCGGGGTCTTGCTCGATGTTGGCGTGTCATCGCCACAGCTTGATGACCCTGAGCGGGGTTTCAGCTTTATGCGCAATGGCCCCCTGGATATGCGTATGGATCCCGGTCAAGGGGAAAGCGCCGCGGAATTTCTTGCTCACGCCAGTGAAGCCACTATCGCGCACGTATTCAAAGCCTATGGCGAAGAACGCTTTGGAAAACGGCTTGCGCGGGCGGTCGTCAATAGGCGGGCCGAGGCGCCATTTACGCATACGGTGGACTTGGCCGACGTACTGAAAGCTGCCCATCCGGCATGGGAAAAAGGCCGTCATCCGGCCACCAAGGCATTTCAGGGCCTGCGGATTTATTTAAACGGCGAGTTGGAACAGTTGGATGCCGCGCTTGAGGCTGCCCTCGAGGCCTTGGCGCCGGGGGGGCATTTGGTGGTCATTAGCTTCCATTCGCTCGAGGATCGCCGGGTCAAGCGTTTTATTCGCCATCATGTGCGAGGCGATACACATCTACCCAAGGGCGTGCCGATTCGTGATGACCAGTTGAGTCGTCGTCTCGAGGCGTTGGGTAAAGGAAAACGGCCGAGCGATGCCGAAGTGGCCGAGAACCCGCGTGCCCGAAGTGCGGTCATGCGTGCTGCGCGCAAACGAGAGTGATCACGGATGTCAGTATGAGTTTGGAGCAACTTGATCGGTGGTGGTCTTCTTTGCAGGCCGGATGGCCGTTTTCTTTACGTCTGCGGCCCTGGCCAGTGGCTCTTAGCCTGCTTTTTTTAGCCTGCCTGGCAACGGCTTTTTGCGTCGTCGTGACCACCCATGCGACCCGGGGGCAGTACGCTCAGCTACAGCAACTAGAGCAAGAGCGGAACCAGTTGAACACTGAATGGGGTCAGCTACTGCTGGAGGAAGGCGCGTGGTCAACGCCTGCGCGCATAGAGCAGATTGCCACACAGCGTCTGGGGATGCGTATTCCCGATGTTGATGACGTTGAGGTAATTCGGCCATGAGCACTCAGCGCCGGGGCGTCAGTTCACGCCAAGCGCCTGTCGCTCCTCCGCTGCCGGGTGGGCGGTTTTTCTTTGTCATGCTGCTTATTGTCCTGGCGTCCGCGATCCTGATAGGGCGGATTACCTTGCTGCAGGTGATCGACCGACCTTTTCTGCAAAGCCAGGGGGATGCGCGTACGCTGCGTAATGAGGTCATCCCTGCCCACCGGGGGATGATTACTGATCGCAATGGCGAGCCGCTGGCGATCTCCACGCCAGTAGTTACGCTTTGGGCGAACCCCCAGGAACTACCCGACGATGCGATTCAGCGTATCGTCCTGGCCCAGGCACTGGGTATGTCGCTGGAGTCGTTTGAGGCTCGAGTGGCGCGCTATAGCGAGCATGAGTTCATGTACCTGCGTCGCCAAATGACGCCTGAAGCCGCTCAACGTATCCTCGATTTGCGCACACCAGGGGTCTACCCCCAGCGGGAATACAAGCGTTACTACCCCGCAGGTGAAGTGGCGGCACAGCTGCTTGGCGTGACCAACGTTGATGATGTCGGACAGGAAGGGCTTGAGCTTGCCTACCAGCCTCACCTGGCCGGTCGTCCGGGGCAGCGACGCATTATCAAGGATCGTCGTGGCCGACTGGTCAGGGAGCTGGATGTTATCCGTGAAGCTCAGCCGGGTGGCGATTTGACCCTCTCAATTGATCAGCGATTGCAGTACATGGCCTACCGGGAACTCCGGTCAGCGGTCGTTGAAAACAAGGCGGATGGTGGTGTTCTGGTCATGATGGATGCCCGCAGTGGTGAAGTGCTGGCCATGGCCAATCTACCCTCCTATAACCCGAATAATCGGGCAGGGCTAGACCCCCGCGGGCTGCGCAACCAGGCGTTGGTCGATGTTTTCGAGCCCGGCTCGGTAATGAAACCGCTGGCGATGTCGGCGGTGTTGGAAAACGAGGGCTTTGATCGCGATACCATTGTGGACACGTCACCGGGCTGGATGCGGATCGACGAGTACACGATCCGCGATTTTCGGAATTACGGTGAGCTGGATCTAGCGGGCATTCTCGAAAAGTCCTCCAATATTGGCATGTCGCATCTTGCCCTTGAGCTTGATGACACGGAGATCTGGGAAAAGTATCGGCAGCTTGGCCTTGGCCAAAGTACGGAAACGGGATTCCCCGGTGAAGCCACCGGCCACTTGCCCTCACCGATACGCCTGTCGCGCAGCGAGCGGGCCGCTCTGTCCTATGGCTACGGCCTGTCGGTTTCAGCCGTTCAGTTGGCGAGTGCTTATACAGCGCTTGCCAATGACGGCAAACGTTTGCCGCCCTCGCTGCTGCGTCTTTCTGAGTCACCTCAAGGCATCCCTGCCATAGAGCCCCGGGTTGCTAATGACTTGCTGGATATTCTGGAAAGCTCGGTCGCCGCTTATACGGGTGGCCGACGAGCTCGGGTTGAAGGTTATCGTGTAGGTGGTAAGACCGGGACGGTTCGTAAATCCGGCCAGGGGGGATATGCAAAAGACGCTTACCGTAGTGTGTTTGCCGGGATTGCCCCGATCTCGGATCCGCGCATCGTGACGGTGGTCATGATCGACCATCCCAAGGCAGGCGAATTCTATGGGGGTGCCGTGGCAGCGCCGGTATTCTCAAGTGTGACAGGTAATGCGCTAAGGTTATTGGACGTGCCTCCTGATAGAGAGGCGGACTAGTGGGAAGGAGATTGCATGACGCTCAGCCCGAATGAGGTGATACAAGCGCTCACCAAGGTGTGGCCAGCCGGTGGGCTGCCCGCCTCGCTGCCATCGTTGTCCGACAATATCAATATTACCAGCGATTCTCGCCAGATCGGCCCTGGCGATATTTTTGTGGCCGTTCCAGGTGGACGGCTAGACGGTCGCGATTTTATTGATAGCGCCCTTGAAGCAGGTGCGGGCCTGGTGCTTGCACATGCAAGCGATGGTGAGATCACGCTCAATGGCCGTGTTCTGCAGTTACCTTATCTGACGCGACGGCTTGGGGAGCTTGGGCGTGCGCTTTTTCAATTGCCTCAGGGCCCTGAAGTCATCGGGGTCACGGGAACTAATGGGAAAAGCTCGGTGACGCACTACATTGCCGCGTTAAGCGATGCACTGGGTACACCGGCTGGCGTCATCGGCACCTTGGGCGTAGGCCGGTTGGGCGCGCTGAGCGATACCGGGCTGACAACGCCCGGCGCACTTGCCATGCATGCGGCGCTGGGCGGGTTGGCTCGTCAAGGTGTCAAGCGTGTGGCGCTGGAAGTGTCATCCCATGCCCTTGATCAATCGCGGCTGGATAGCGTTGATATCACGACCGGCGTGTTCACCAATTTGAGCCGTGATCATCTGGATTATCACGGCAGTATGGCTGCCTATGCGGCTGCCAAGGCCAAGTTATTCAGACGTACTGAGCTTGCCCTTGCCGTGATGAACGGTGATGACCCGCTCGTTCGTCTGATGTTGGCCGGCTGCGATAGCCATGTGCGCGTCCTGGCGACAGGCACAGAAGAGGCCGTCACGCTGCGCGTGGTGGGCTGGAATCCGCATAGTGAAGGCCAGCAGGCACTGATCGCCACGCCGGATGGTGAAAAAACGCTGTCGCTGTCACTGATGGGGCGCTTTAATCTGGATAACGTGCTGCTGGCCATGGCAACGCTATACGGTTTGGGCGAGTCACTGGATTCACTGTTTGAGGCGGCAGAGTCGCTTAGCCCGGTGCCGGGACGCATGGAGTGCTACCGCCAGGCAGGCTCTCCCAGTGTGGTGATCGATTATGCCCATACGCCGGATGCGCTTGATAATGCACTGCGTGCCCTTGATGGGCATGCGGGCAAATTATGGTGCGTGTTCGGCTGTGGCGGTGAACGTGATACCGGCAAGCGCGCCGAGATGGCGCGTGTGGCAGAAGCGCATGCGGATGGCGTGATCGTGACCGATGATAATCCCCGGGGTGAGTCTGCCGACAGTATACGCGCCGACATTCTGGCAGGCTTCACTCAGAAGGCTCAGCCGTTGGAAATAGCCGAGCGAGGCGAGGCGATTGCTTATGCGGTCCGTCACGCCAACCCTGATGATGTCATTCTGGTGGCGGGTAAAGGTCACGAGCCCTATCAGGAAATCAAAGGGGTGCGTTACCCCTACCATGATGGTGAGGCCGTACAGTCCGCACTGGCCGCTCGGGAGGCGCTCTAGATGGACTGGACCCTCGGTCACGTGGCGGCGGCGCTCGCTGTTGAAGTGCCGCCATCCTTGGCGGACATGCCCATCAGTACTGTCGTCACCGATACACGCAAGATGGTGGCGGGAGGGCTCTTTGTCGCCCTCAAGGGGCCACGGTTTGACGGTCATGATCTATTGGCCGAGGCACAGCAGGCGGGGGCGGCTGCGGCTGTGGTGCAAACGCCAGTGAAGAGTCCGCTGCCACAATTGGTGTGTCCTGATACTCGTCTGGGGTTGGGGCTGCTGTCAGCCGCCGTGCGCGAAGCCTGGCAAGGCCCGCTGGTAGCGGTGACCGGCAACAGCGGCAAAACTACGGTAAAAGACATGACGGCCGCCTTGCTGGCACCGCTGGGCGCGGTTCATTCCACCCAGGGGAACCTCAACAATGACATTGGGGCGCCGTTAACCTTGCTGGCGTTGACGCCAGGGCACCAGGCGGCGGTAGTCGAGTTGGGGGCCAATCATCTGGGGGAAATTGCCTGGACGACGAGTCTGGCTCGGCCTCAGGTCGCCGTTATTACCAATGTGACCGGTGCTCATGTCGGCGAGTTCGGCGGTATGGGGCAGATTGCCCAGGCCAAGGGCGAAGTGCTGAGCGGTTTGGCGGACGATGGCGTGGCGGTTCTAAATCGCGACGATCACTATTATGCCTACTGGGCGGCCTGTGCTGCGCCGCGTCGTGTCATCAGCTTCAGCATCAAGGCACCGGCCGATATCTGGGCCGAAGCGCTTTCCTGTGACTCCCAAGGGCGTTATGCTTTCACGCTTAACTATCAAGGCCAATCCCTTGGGCGGGTGCATTTACCGCTGCTGGGCAAGCATAATGTGAGTAATGCGCTTGCGGCGGCGGCGGCGGCGCTCTCCCTGGGCGTGTCGTCGGCGCAGGTGATCGAGCGTCTGGCGTGCTTGTCCGCACTGCCTAACCGGCTGGGTGTGCTACCCGGCTTACGTGGGGCAAACGTGCTTGATGATAGCTATAACGCCAACCCTGGCGCTGTAAAAGCCGCGCTGGATACGTTGATGAGCCTTCCTGGGCCACGTTGGTGTGCCTTGGGGGCAATGGGGGAGCTGGGTAGCGACTCCAACGCTTTGCATGCTGATATCGGCCGGTATGCGGCCCAGTTGGGTGTTGATCTTCTGTTAACGCTGGGGGAAGTGGCCAAGCCGGCCAGCGATGCCTTTGATGGTGGGTTGAATTTTAATGATCACGCGACGCTTGTGCGTCATCTTCATAATACGTTGCCGCCCAATGCCAGCCTGCTGGTAAAAGGGTCGCGCAGCGCAGGCATGGAACAAGTTGTCACCGCCCTGCGCACGGATAAGATAAGGTAAACGCCGTTCATGTTACTTCACTTGGCGAATTTTCTGTCGCAGTATCAATCTGCCTTTCAAGTCTTTAACTATTTAACCTTACGGGTGATTTTAGCCGCCCTGACAGCCTTGTTTCTGTGCTTATGGCTAGGGCCCTGGGTGATAAGGCGGCTGGTCGAAGGGCAAATTGGCCAGGCCGTGCGTGATGACGGTCCGCAATCACACCTCTCAAAAGCCGGCACGCCGACCATGGGAGGGGCGATGATTCTGATGGCCATGGCCATCAGCACCTTGATGTGGGGGGACCTGACCAATCACTACGTATGGGTCGTGCTAGGCGTGACACTGGGGTTTGGCGCGATTGGCTGGATAGATGATTACCGCAAGGTGGTCGAGAAAAATCCTCGGGGTTTACCGGCACGCTGGAAATATTTCTGGCAATCAGTGGTCGGCTTGAGTGCGGCACTGATTCTTTACTTTACCGCAGCCTCGGCGGTCGAGACCAGCTTGTTGATACCGACGTTGAAAGACGTCGCGATTCCTCTGGGTGTTTTTTATATCCTGCTAACCTATCTGGTGATTGTCGGTAGCTCCAATGCCGTCAACCTGACCGATGGCCTGGATGGCCTGGCTATCATGCCGACGGTGCTGGTGGCGATGGGGCTGGCGATTTTTGCCTATGCCAGCGGCAACGCACTTTTCGCTGATTATCTGCATATCCCGTTTATTCTGGGCACCGGAGAGCTGGCTGTTTTTTGCGCCACGATAGCGGGCGCTGGATTGGGTTTTCTTTGGTTCAATACCTACCCTGCACAAGTCTTTATGGGCGACGTGGGAGCGCTCGCACTGGGCGCTGCGCTTGGCGTCGTCGCCGTTATTGTCCGCCAGGAAATCGTGTTGTTCATCATGGGCGGTATTTTCGTTCTGGAGACCGTCTCGGTCATTTTGCAGGTTGGTTCCTACAAGCTTACTGGACGCCGGATTTTCCGAATGGCGCCTCTACATCACCACTATGAGCTGAAAGGCTGGCCAGAGCCGCGGGTGATCGTGCGCTTCTGGATCATTACCGTGGTACTGGTGTTGCTGGGTCTAGCCACGCTGAAAGTCCGTTAAGTTTTTTCATTTTCAATGCGGCCGGGCCAGACATGGGTCGGTGTGAGGGAGCCGGGATGGTTCATGTTCCACCAGGAATAACGCTCGTCGTGGGGCTGGGAATCTCGGGGCGGGCGATATGTCGCCACTTGGCGCGACAGGGCGTGTCGTTCATGGTGGCGGACACCCGCGAGGAACCACCTGAAATGGCTGCGTTCCACAGCGCCCATCCTGACGTGGTCGTTCATTGCGGCCCCCTCGAGGTCCTGGATATTGACGCGGTGGAAGAAGTCGTGGTGAGCCCGGGTGTCGACCCCCATCATCCGACCTTAGCGCCGCTGGCGGCGCAGATGAACCCCCGTACTGGCGAGCCCCGGCTGGTCGGCGAAATGGCCCTTTTTGTGCGTGCAGCATCTGCCCCCATTGCCGCGATTACCGGCTCGAATGCCAAGTCAAGCGTGACAACCCTGCTCGGGCAGATGGCCCAGGTGTCAGGTGTCAACGCCGCTGTTGGCGGTAATCTCGGCACCCCGGCACTGGATCTATTGGCGCAACAGCCTGACGCTGAGCTATTCATCCTTGAGCTTTCCAGTTTTCAGCTCGAAACCACCCCCCGCCTTGGGGCGGCGGTAGCCGCCTTTTTAAATTTATCGGAAGATCACCTGGACCGACATGGCGATATGCAAGGCTATTGTCGTGCCAAGCAAGCCATTTTTCACGGTGCCCAGCATGCTGTTGTCAATGCCGATGATCCCATGACGTTTCCCAACGAGCCGGTTGCCACGCTGACTCGCTTTGGCAATCAGGCGCCAGGCAGTCGTGATTTTGGGTTGGCGATAGAGCAGGGGCAGTTAACCCTGATGAAGGGGAAAGCGCCTTGGCTTGCCGCCGATCAATTGGCGATGGTAGGCCAGCATCATTACGTTAACGGGTTGGCCGCCCTGGCCATGGGGGACGCATTGGGGTTTGATCAAACGGCCATGTGCGAGGCATTAAAGGGCTTTAAGGGATTGCCCCATCGCAGCGAGCTAATCGTTGAACTCGACGGCGTTAAATGGGTGAACGATAGCAAGGGTACCAATGTGGGAGCGACCCTTGCGGCCATTGAAGGCATTAGCGCCAGCTTAACAGGTCGGTTGATATTGCTGGCAGGCGGGGTGGGGAAGGGGGCCGATTTTTCTCCCCTGGCGGCGCCATTAAGCGCCAGCGCACGCTGCGTTATCTTGTTCGGCCAAGATGCATTGCGGCTGGATGAGGCGTTGGCTGACCACGTCGAGACGCGTCTGGTGGAAGGGCTGGAGCATGCCATGCAAGAAGCATATGCGCTTGCGAAACCCGGTGATTGTGTGCTGCTGTCGCCGGCCTGTGCGAGTCTGGACCAATTCGTCAATTACCAGGCAAGAGGCGATGCCTTTCGTCAATGGGTAGAGCAAAAGGCACGATTCTCCAGCGAGGCAACGTCATGAAGCGATTCCAGGATCTACGCCAAAAACTGTCTACCCAAGGGGCGCCCTGTGACGTCTGGTTGATCGTGGTGGCGGTGGCGCTAGCGGGTTTCGGCTGGGTGATGGTGAGTTCGGCCTCTATCGGGTTGGTCGATGACAGCTATCACTATGCACAGCAGCATGGTGTGTTCTTGCTGCTCGGCATAGCGGCATGCCTGGTGATGTTGTGTCTTCCGCTGGAGGTCTGGCGTCAAAACGCCAGTCTGATTCTGCTTGTCAATATTTTCCTTCTGACACTGGTTCTGTTCATCGGTCAGGAAATCAACGGCAGCAAACGCTGGATTGCACTGCCCGGCCCATTGCCTAGCCTGCAGGTATCCGAGCTCGCCAAGATTGGCTTGATTCTTTATATGGCAGCTTTCATGTCACGCTTTGCTTACGACCTCAGACGCAAGCCATTCAGCATATGGCGGCCACTGGCCGTATTGGCCGTGCCGGCCGGGCTGTTATTTTTAGCGCCCGATTTTGGCGGTATGGTGGTATTTGCAGCGTGCGTGATTGGTATGCTGATGATGGCGGGGGCGTCGCTAACTTTATTGATTGGTAGTGGCAGCCTGTTGGCGACGGGTGCGGTGATGATGGTGGCGCTTGAACCCTACCGGCTGGCTCGCTGGACCAGTTTTTTGGACCCATGGGCCGATCAGTTCGCGACGGGGTATCAGCTGACCCAGGCACTGATTGCCTTTGGCCGTGGTCATGTCACCGGTACCGGGCTTGGCAACAGCGTGCAGAAGTTGCATTACCTCCCCGAGGCGCATACCGATTTTATTTTTGCAGTGGTCGCCGAAGAGTTGGGGATGTTGGGCGCCATCACAGTGGTGGTGTTATTTACGCTGTTGATTGCCCGGGCCATGTTGGTAGGGCGTCGAGCTGAGCTGTCAGGGCATCTGTTTGGCGCTTATGTCAGCTATGGTATTGGTTTCATTATTGCGGCTCAGGCGTTTATCAACATGGCGGTAAGCTCTGGACTGCTGCCAACCAAAGGATTGACGCTACCACTGATGAGCTATGGCGGTTCCAGCTTGCTGGTGACCGGCGTCATGATCGGTTTGTTGTTGCGCACCGATGTGGAAACGCGCCAACAGCCAAAACGTGCCTCGACGCCCTATCGCCCGCGTCGTGAACCACGCCTCTCATAATCAAGCTTAAGGAGTTGCCTGTGACACAGCCAGCGCGCCGAGCGCTCATCATGGCAGGAGGAACCGGGGGCCACGTGATGCCTGCTTTATCGTTGGCGCGCGCTCTGATGGCTCAGGGTGTCGAAGTTGAGTGGCTGGGTAGTCCGAAAGGCATTGAAAACCGGCTGGTGCCCGACGCGGGTATCACTCTGCATACCATTGCTATTTCAGGGCTGCGCGGTAATGGTCTGACAGGCTGGCTGAAGGCACCTTTGAACCTGAGCCGCGCGGTACGTCAGTCCCGCCGTGTCATGGCAGCATTCAAACCTCAGGTTGTGGTTGGGTTGGGTGGTTTTGCCAGTGGTCCTGGCGGCCTGGCCGCCAGGACATTGGGCATTCCGCTGGTGATTCATGAGCAGAACGCGGTGGCGGGATTGACGAACAGGGTGTTGTCGCGCCTGGCTACCCGCACCTATGCGGCTTTTCCGCAGGCCTTTGGCCAACGGGCGGAAGTGATTGGCAATCCGGTCCGCGAGGAGATTGCCTCCTTGGGCGATCATCCGCGCGATTCGGCGACCATGACAGACCGTCCTCTACGCCTGTTGGTCGTCGGTGGTTCACTGGGCGCTGTTGCCCTTAACGAGCGACTACCCGAAGCGGTCGCCCGTCTGGCGGCTGCGCAGCGGCCGGCTATATGGCATCAGGCCGGCAAGGCGCGTGATGCTGATACCGCGGCTCTGTATGCCGAGCAGGACGTCGAGGCGCGTGTAGAACCATTTATTGATGACATGGCGGCGGCTTATGACTGGGCCGATCTAGTGGTTTGCCGTGCCGGGGCATTGACCGTTGCGGAGCTGGCGGCAGCGGCCAAGCCAGCCTTGCTGGTGCCTTTCCCTTTCGCGGTAGATGATCACCAACGCGTCAATGCCCAGGTGCTTGTCGAGGCAAAGGCGGCACTGTGCATCGTTCAGTCCGAGCTGACCGCCGAGCGCCTTAGCCATGAATTGGCAAATTTATTAACGCCTGACACCCTGGCGGCGATGGCCGCTAATGCACGCCAGGCTGCCTACTTGGAAGCAACCCAGCGCCTGGCCGACGGGTGTCTGGCTGTGATACCGCAAGGAGAGACTGTGTGACCCACTCTGTAACCAAGGCGGCATCAGCAACGACCGCCCCCACTGGTCGCGGCATGCGCCGCATTCGGCGCATTCATTTTGTTGGCATCGGCGGTGCAGGTATGTGTGGCATCGCGGAGGTGCTAGCCAACCAGGGCTACGCTGTCAGCGGCAGCGATTTGAAACCTTCGCCCGTTACCGAGCGTTTGAGCCAGTGTGGTGTCAGTATATCGATCGGTCACGCTGAGGCACACGTGTCGGGGGCGGATGTCGTGGTGGTATCGAGCGCCATCGATCCGACGAATCCAGAAATTCGCTGGGCCAACGATCACCGCGTACCGGTGGTGCGCCGCGCTGAAATGCTCGCCGAACTGATGCGCTTTCGCCACGGCATCGCGGTGGCCGGTACCCATGGCAAAACCACGACCACCAGTTTGACGGCAACGATACTGGCCGAGGGCGGCCTTGACCCGACGTTTGTGATCGGTGGCAAGCTGACCAGCGCGGGTGCCAATGCAAGGCTGGGTGAGGGTGATTATCTGGTGGCCGAGGCCGATGAATCCGATGCGTCATTCCTGCACCTGCAGCCCATGGTCTCCATCGTTACCAATATCGATGCCGACCACATGGCAACTTACGGTGGTGACTTCTCGCGTCTTAAAAGCACGTTTGTCGAATTTCTTCATAATTTGCCTTTCTACGGACTGGCGGTGCTTTGCACGGATGATGCCAATGTGCGCGAGCTCTGTGACCAGGTGAAACGTCAGTTCGTCACCTACGGGTTCGACGCGGATGCCGACTACCGAATCACCGATTTTGAGCAGCTAGGGGGCGAGGTATCGTTTACCGCATTGCGTCCAGGTGATGCCGACCCGCTACCCATACGACTGGCCATGCCGGGACGTCACAACGCATTGAACGCGATGGCGGCCATCGTGGTGGCCACCGATGCGGGTGTCAGTGATGAGGCGATCACGCGCGCCCTGGCGAGCTTTGCTGGGGTAGGGCGCCGCTTTCAGGTGCATGGCCATTACCCCAGCCCGACGGGCGGTGACGTCATGCTGGTGGATGATTATGGTCATCATCCTCGAGAAGTGGATATGGTCATTCAGGCGGTTCGGGCGGGATGGCCTGAGCGGCGTTTGGTGATGCTTTATCAGCCGCATCGTTATAGCCGGACGCGCGATTTATACGAGGATTTTGTCCGGGTGCTCTCCCAGGTGGACACGCTCGTGCTGTTGGACGTTTATAGCGCTGGTGAAGCGGTGATTCCCGGGGCAGAAGGCCGTACGCTGGCGGGTTCTATTCGTCAGCGTGGCGAGGTCGATCCGCTATTTGTCGAGCATAAACACGAATTGCCTAACCTGCTAAGTCACGTGCTGCGCCCCGGCGACATTTTGATTACCCAGGGTGCCGGGGATGTCGGCGGTATCTCGCTGCGCCTGGCGCAAGCCCAGTTGGCGTTAAATGAGGTAGACCTGTGAGCGGACTCAACTCTGAACCCCTATCGCTTGAGCGTGTTGTCGTCATCTATGGCGGTCATTCTGCCGAGCGTGAAGTGTCATTGAAGAGCGGCGCCGCGATTATTGCGGCGCTGGAGCGTCAGGGCGTTAATGTCCAGGGTTACGACCCGCGCGAGGGCGGGTTGGTCGGTCTGGAAAAGCTGGCGCCAACCGCCGTTTTTGTCGCGCTGCACGGCCGTGGCGGGGAAGACGGTACGCTGCAAGGGGCGCTTGAGCTATTGGGCATTCCCTATACGGGCAGTGGTGTCCTGGCGTCGGCATTGGGTATGGATAAGCAACGAACCAAGCAGGTATGGCATGCGCTGGCGTTGCCAACGCCGGAAAGCATCATGCTGCATGCAGACTCTGACTGGGCTGGGGTTGTCGCGCAGCTTGGCTTGCCGCTGATCGTCAAACCCGTCCACGAGGGTTCGACGCTTGGCATCAACATTGTCGACGATCAGGTAGCCCTGGAAGCCGCCTATCATGATGCCGCCCGTTTCGACGCGCGGGTCATGGCAGAGCGATTCATCCAAGGCGATGAATACACGGTGAGTCTGTTAGACGATCAGGTGCTCCCCGCCATTCGCGTTGAAGTGCCGGGTGGCTTTTACGACTATGAAGCCAAATATTTAACCGATACGACGCAATATCATCTGCCGTGCGGTCTGTCGCAAGAGGACGAGTCTGCGCTGGCAGCGCTCTGCCAACAGGCATTTGCCGCCGTGGGTGGGCAGGGTTGGGGGCGCGTTGACGTGATGCGTGACAGTGAAGGGCGCTTTTGGTTACTCGAAGTCAATACCGTGCCCGGGATGACCGACCACAGCCTTGTGCCCCAATCGGCTGCCCATGCCGGTATGGATTTTGATCAGTTGGTGATGCGTATCCTGCAAACGGCCGGTCACAAGAGCGCCTCATGAAAAAACGCCAGGCCTGGTTGGGTGCTTTGATGTTGGGTCTGCTGTTGGTGGCAGGTGGACAGGCGCTATGGCTGTGGCTTGATCGCCCCATTGAGCGTGTCTCTATTCGGGGCGACTGGGACTACGTCGATGCTGATTATCTACGGACCCAATTGGCACCTGTCGTTGAGGACACTCAGTGGTTATCTGCTGATCTGGGGGCGTTAAGGCAACAGGCATTGCGCATAGGTTGGTTGAATGAAGTGCGCATAACACGTGAATGGCCCAATGCGCTGGTATTTGAGCTGATTGAACAAACCCCGGTGGCCCGCTGGAATGACGACTTTCTGCTTAACGCAGAAGGCGAAGCCTTTGCATTCGCCCCGATGGAAGCGCCCAGGGGCTTGCCCGATATGGCAGGCCCCGCTGGTAGCAGTAAAGAAGTGTTGGATTATTACCACCAATTAACCCCGCATTTTGCAGGGCTGAATCTACGGTTAACGCAGTTACGATTAGAGCCGCGTGGCGCTTGGCGGTTACAGTTAAATGATAGCACCTGGGTTATGTTGGGGCGTCGTCAACATCAAGTGCGGCTGGCGCGTTTAAGCGCTTCCTGGCAGCGGGAATTGAGTCGTTTAAGCGAACGCATCCGTTATATCGATTTACGCTACCCCAATGGGGTGGCGGTGGCTTGGCACGGAGAAAGTGAATTTGATGTGCAAGAAGAGTAACGCGTCGATGAAACGTCGTTTAACGGTGTAAAGTAAGCAGTCGCTGTCGATGAAAACCGCGCGAATGGGGTTTTATTTCGCTTTGATGGCGACTATTGTGATAATTGACTAGTCGTAATGCGCTGATTGTTTCTATACTATGAGCCAATCGTGAATTATAAATGTTAATATTGCCGATTAAGTTAGCTCACTGCTCAGCATCGCAAAGACACAAGTTGGCACTCTTATTAACTAGTGCCCAAGTAGAATTGAACGTTAATTGTTTTTTTATTTAAGGCGACAAGGAGATTTCCCGACTCATGGCAGGCTCACCCAACGCATCCAACATGGTGGTCGGGCTGGACATTGGAACGTCCAAGGTCGTCGCGATCGTCGGTCAGCCGACCGACGACGGTGGAATTGAAATTGCAGGTATTGGCTCGCATCCTTCGCGGGGCATGAAGCGCGGCGTGGTTATTAATATTGAGTCGACCGTGCAATCAATCCAGCGCGCCGTTGAAGAAGCCGAACTGATGGCAGGCTGCGACATTCATTCTGTCTATGTCGGCGTGGCTGGCAGCCACATCAAATCGATGAATTCCGATGGTGTGGTGGCCATCAAAGAGCGTGAAGTGACGCCCTCGGATATCGAGCGAGTGATTGACTCGGCGCGCGCGCGCGCTGTTTCAGAAGGGCAGCGCGTTCTGCATGTGCTGCCCCAGGAGTTTTCAATCGACGCTCAAGGCGGTATTCGCGAGCCCCTGGGTATGTCGGGGGTTCGCCTTGAGGCGCAGGTTCATTTGGTAACCGCCGCCCTCAATGCGGTACAGAACATTGAAAAGTGTGTACGCCGCTGTGGTCTGGATGTAGATGCCATTATCCTCGAGCAACTGGCGTCCAGCATGGCCGTGCTGACCGAGGACGAGCGCGAGCTGGGTGTCTGCATGGTCGATATCGGTGGAGGAACAACCGATATGGCGATTTTCACCGAAGGTGCCATTCGCCATACGGCGGTGATTCCTATTGCCGGCGATCAGGTCACCAACGACATTGCGATGGCGTTGCGGACCCCGACACAGCACGCTGAAGAGATCAAGGTAAAGTACGCTTGCGCGCTGACTCAGTTAGCGGCAAGCGACGAAATGATCAAGGTACCTAGCGTAGGTGACAGGCCGGCTCGGGACCTTTCCCGGCAAGCCCTGGCCGAAGTAGTGGAACCACGCTATGAGGAACTGTTTACGCTGGTCAGAGACGAGCTGCGTCGCAGCGGCTATGAGGACATGGTCGCTGCCGGTATTGTGCTGACGGGCGGTACGTCACGTATGGAAGGCGTGGGCGAGCTGGCTGAAGAGATTTTTCATATGCCCGTTCGCATTGCGTGTCCACAAAATGTCAAAGGGTTGTCAGACGTAGTACGCAACCCTATCTATGCAACGGGTGTGGGTTTACTGCATTATGCACTGCAGGAATCCCGCCATGGGCATGGTCGAGAAAGTCAACGGGGAGTCATCCCTGTGCACAAGGGGCGTACTGACGTCTCCCGGCGTGACGTCAAGGATGGCAGTGCAGCGCTGGCAAGAATCAAAGGCTGGTTCAAAGGAAATTTCTGACAGGGCCGCAAGCGCGGTTCAGGAGACGGGGCTTATGTTCGAATTGGTAGATAGCGCACCCTCGAGCAGTGCGGTCATCAAAGTGGTTGGCGTTGGCGGCGGTGGTGGCAACGCAGTTAACCACATGGTCGAAAGCAACATCGAAGGCGTCGAGTTCATCTGCGCCAACACCGATGCTCAGGCATTAAAGCGGGTATCCGCTAAGACGGTTCTGCAGCTTGGGGGTGAAATCACCAAAGGCCTGGGTGCGGGAGCTAATCCGGATGTCGGTCGTCAGGCGGCGATGGAAGATCGTGAGCGTATCGCTGAGCTTCTCAATGGCGCTGACATGGTCTTTATCACCGCTGGTATGGGCGGTGGTACAGGTACCGGTGGTGCGCCTGTCGTCGCGCAGGTGGCCAAGGAATTGGGTATCCTGACGGTGGCGGTGGTGACGCGCCCCTTCCCCTTTGAAGGGCCCAAGCGGATGCGCGCGGCAGAAGAGGGCATGAAAGAGCTCTCGGAGCATGTGGATTCGTTGATCACCATTCCCAACGAAAAGCTGCTCTCTGTTCTAGGCAAAAATGCCACCTTGTTGACCGCCTTTAGCGCAGCCAACGATGTGCTGCTGGGGGCTGTCCAGGGCATTGCCGAGCTGATTACGAGCCCGGGCATTATCAACGTCGACTTTGCCGACGTGCGCACGGTGATGTCCGAGATGGGCATGGCGATGATGGGCACCGGCGGTGCGACAGGTGAAAACCGCGCCCGCGAAGCCGCTGAAAAGGCTATCCGCAGCCCGCTGCTGGAAGATATCGATCTGCACGGCGCCCGCGGCATTCTGGTCAATATCACGGCAGGTCCTGATCTATCGATTGGCGAATTCAACGACGTGGGCGCCACGGTTCAGGAATTTGCCTCCCAGGAAGCGACGATCGTCGTGGGAACTTCCATTGATATGGAAATGTCAGATGAGCTGCGTGTAACGGTGGTGGCGGCAGGCCTGGATGGTGGTCAGCCTAAAGCGGCTACCCGCGAGCCGGCTCGCCGGACGGCGGAAACCTCTGCAGATTACCGCAAGCTGCAACAGCCGACGGTAATGCGCCAGCAGGCAAGCAGCCGTGCCGAAGCTGCCGAAAGCACACCTGCACGCCCTGAAAAGCGTCGCGCTGCGGATGCTGACGACTACCTGGACATCCCCGCGTTTCTTCGCCGCCAAGCGGATTGATACAAGCTATCAGGTTCATGCTACCGCTAAACGAGAGTTTTATTGGTCAAAACTCTCGTTTGCTGTTAAAGTGAACACTGTTTGATAACTTTCATCCCTTGCGGTTATCCCCGTTATTAGAGTTCGACCACTGCCCATGATCAGACAACGCACCTTACAAAATATCATTCGTGCCACCGGAGTGGGTTTACACTCGGGTAAAAAAGTTCATCTGGCTTTGCGTCCGGCGCCCGCTAATACGGGGATTGTGTTTGTCAGAACGGACCTGGAGCCAATGGCCCAGGTGCCTGCCCGCGCAGCGTTGGTTGAAGATACCAAGCTGTGTACTGCACTCAGCTATCAGGGTGTCAAAGTCGCGACTGTCGAGCATTTGATGTCGGCGTTTGCTGGATTGGGCATCGATAATGCGTATGTCGATGTTAGCGCCCCAGAAGTGCCTATCATGGACGGCAGTGCAAGCCCGTTTGTCTTCCTGATTCAATCGGCGGGTATTCTGGAGCAGGAAGCAGCCAAGAAATTTATTCGTATCAAGCGTCCGATCAGCGTGACAGAAGACGATAAAGAAGCGACCTTCCTGCCGCATCAGGGGTTCAAGGTTTCTTTTGCCATCGACTTTGATCACCCGGTGTTCGACCAGCAAAAGCAAACGGCACTGATCGACTTTTCGACGACCTCCTTCGTTAAAGAAGTCTCCCGTGCGCGTACCTTCGGGTTTATGCGCGATCTCGAATTCTTGCGCTCGAACAACCTGGCATTAGGTGGAAGCCTGGATAATGCCATCGTTGTCGATGACTATCGAATCGTCAATGAGGGCGGGTTGCGCTACGAAGACGAGTTCGTCAAGCACAAGGTGCTGGATGCCATTGGTGATCTGTACCAGCTAGGTCATAGCCTGATTGGCGAGTTCCGTGGCGTAAAGTCGGGTCACGCATTGAACAATCAATTATGTCGCGAGTTACTGGCTCAGCCCGATGCCTATGAAATTGTCACCTTTGAAGAAGAGCAGGCCGTGGCGCCGATTTCCTACTCGGCACCTGCCATGGCGTAGTCAGTCTTGTTCGCCTGATTGACTGCTCGAAAAACGCACCGCCATGGCGGTGCGTTTTGTTTTGTGGGTCAGTCTTCATGGCTGGGTTCGTTGCTGGCTTCATCCGGTGCGTGGGAGGCCAGTCGTTCCAAGGCCCGCTTGAGGGCAGGGTGGTCGGTGTCTTCGGCACATTGGCTGAGCGTATTGCCGGCTGAACGCGACAGAGAGCGGGTGTTGCGTAAAGGTGGCTGGATGGTCCTTACAGGACGCACCTTGAAGGTAAATCCGGTGACGCCCTCGAATCCCGGCAACTGATGAATAAGGCTTAGCAAGCGGTCCTGTTCGTAGCGCAGCCAAGTTAGCCATTGGGCCTGGCCGCTAATCAATGTCAAGCGTCCGTCTCGGAATCCGCCAACATAAATATGCTCACGCATTGCCTCGGGCAAGTGGGCCTGCAAATGCCGTTGTGCCTGATCAATAAGTGCTGAGAGGCGCATAAGCTTGCCGATATCGCCCGACTTGCCCATCAGACGGCTGATGGGCTGGGCCTGAGATCGCTTAACCTTTATACTCATACGCTTGATTCCTAAGGTATCGCTTATTGCCCTATGCATGGGGACTTTACCTTTACATAGGTGCCTTATGTAGATGCTTTCTGGCAAAGGTGATGTCGGGCACACGTCAGGTTGCCCGATCCTTAAAGCCTAACACGCTCAGGAGTTTGTCCACAGCATGTCGCAAGCGTTGAACATTGCCTCGGTATTGCCTCGGCGTCAGCGTCGCCATAGTCTGGCGCGCTGGTGGCTGGCAGGCCTGTTGGTCGGCTGTTTATTGCCGACTAACCTGACCTATGCAGAAGCGCTGCGGGGTGGTGAGCGCAGCGTCGTGGCGTGTATTTGGGTGCCTGCCGTCTTGCGCGCACGGACACGCTTGATGGCAACCCGGCGTCGCGCTATGCGGCGCCTCTGGGTCGTGTTGAAGCCCTTAACATCACCTAGACCTTTCGCATTCAAGCGGTTTGTTAGTGTGCTAGTGGCCGCACATGATGTGTTCAGCCGTCGTGGCCCCCCTCAGAATTCCCCGTTTTACCGCTGAAAAATCAGTCAACCTTCTTCATTTATGGAACGGGGTGGCCCTGTCAAGGGCGCCCGCGGTTAGTTGGAAACTACATGATCAATAATTTATTACGTAAGGTCGTCGGTTCAAAAAATGACCGTGATGTGAAACGCATGCTCAAAAGCGTGCAGCACGTTAATGCGTTGGAAAGTGAGTTCGAGGCATTAAGCGATGCCGAACTGCAGGGCACAACGGCGACACTGCGTCAGCGACTGGCGGACGGTGAGTCGCTGGACAGCTTAATGCCGCAAGCCTTCGCGATGGTCCGTGAAGCCAGCAAACGCGTCATGGGGATGCGTCACTTTGATGTGCAGATGGTCGGCGGGATCACCCTGCATCGCGGCCGTATCGCCGAAATGAAAACCGGCGAGGGTAAGACCCTGGTGGCGACCCTCGCCGTTTACTTGAATGCGCTACCGGCGAAAGGCGTTCACGTCGTGACAGTGAATGATTACCTGGCCCGCCGTGATGCTGAATGGATGCGCCCGCTTTATGAGTTTTTAGGGCTCACTGTCGGGGTTATTTTCAGTGGTCAGACCAGTGCTGAAAAGCGTCATGCGTATCACTGTGATATTACCTACGGCACTAACAACGAATTTGGCTTTGACTATCTGCGCGATAACATGGCCTTTTCGCTTGAAGATAAAGTCCAGCGTGACTTGCACTACGCGATTGTCGATGAGGTGGATTCGATCCTGATCGATGAAGCCCGTACGCCGCTGATTATTTCAGGCGCTGTCGACGAGAATACCGACCTTTACAAAGTGGTTGATCGCCTGTCGCAGCAGTTGGAAAAAGGCGAAAAGTCCGAGGACGACGAAACGCCGGTCACGGGGGATTTCGTCCTCGAGGAAAAGCAAAAACAGGTCGAACTGACCGAGCAGGGCCACAACAAGGTCGAAGCGCTCATGCGTGAGGAGGGGCTGCTGGGGGAAGATGACTCCCTCTACGCGGCTCAAAACCTCAACCTGCTCCAGCACATGCACTCGGCGTTGCGGGCTCGTCATCTTTACCATCTCGACGTGGACTATATGGTCGCCGACGATCAGGTGGTGATCGTTGACGAACACACCGGCCGTTCCATGCCGGGGCGGCGTTGGTCAGAGGGTCTGCACCAGGCTGTCGAAGCGAAAGAAGGCGTCACGGTTCAGCGCGAGAGCCAGACTCTTGCCTCGACCACCTTTCAGAACTACTTCCGCCTCTACGACAAGCTCGCCGGTATGACCGGGACGGCCGATACCGAGGCCTTTGAATTCCGCCAGATTTATGGGCTTGATGTGGTGGTGATTCCCACCAATCGGCCGTTGACGCGTAAAGACCTCAATGACCTGGTCTACCTGAGCGCGGAAGAGAAGTACGAAGCCATCATTCAGGATGTCAAGGTGCAGACCGAGGCGGGTCGCCCTGTGCTGGTGGGTACGGCCTCCATCGAAACCTCCGAATACATTGCGCACCTGATGCGCGAGGCCAAACTCGCGTTCAACGTTCTCAATGCCAAGCAACACCAAAGTGAAGCCGAGATCATTGCCCAGGCGGGGCGTCCTGGGGCGGTAACGATCGCCACCAACATGGCGGGCCGGGGTACCGATATCGTGCTGGGTGGTAACTGGGAAGCTGAAGTGGCCAAACTGCAGCAGCCCAGCCAGGCGCAGATTGATGCCCTGAAAGCAGAATGGCAGGAGCGTCACGACGCCGTTCTGGAAGCCGGCGGTTTGCACGTGATCGGCTCCGAGCGCCACGAGTCGCGGCGAATTGATAATCAGCTGCGCGGCCGTGCCGGGCGCCAGGGTGACCCAGGGTCCACCCGTTTCTTCCTGTCCCTCGAAGACAGTTTGATGCGACTGTTCGGCTCTGACCGCGTCAAGCGTCTGATGCAGGCGATGGGCCTGGAGCGTGGCGAAGCCATCGAGCACAAGATGGTCTCCAATGCCGTTGAGCGAGCGCAGAAAAAAGTCGAGGGGCGCAACTTCGACATTCGTAAACAGCTCCTTGAATACGATGATGTGGCCAACGACCAGCGCCGGGTCATTTATCAGCAGCGTAACGATATCCTGGCGGCGGATAACGTGGCAGACGCTGTTGCGGGTATCCATGAAGAAGTCATGGAAGACGCCATCAGCGACTTTGTTCCGCCGCAAAGCCTGGCGGAGCAATGGGACCTGCCGGGCCTGGAAGCGCACCTGAAAACCGAGTTCAACCTGGATGCGCCGGTGGTCGAATGGGCAGAAGCGGATCAACGCTTCAACGAAGAGAAGCTGCGTGAATGCCTGCACACCATGCACCGCGAAGCCTACGCTGCGAAAATCGACGCCGCCGGTGAAGCGCTTATTCGCCGGTTTGAAAAGCAGGTGATGCTGCAGGTTCTCGATACCCGCTGGAAAGAGCACCTGCAATCCATGGACCACCTGCGTCGCGGTATTCACCTGCGTGGCTATGCGCAGAAAAATCCCAAGCAGGAATACAAGCGTGAAGCGTTTGAGCTTTTTCAGCAATTGCTGACTAACATCAAGGCAGACGTGACGCGGATTCTCAGCCATGTACAGGTGCGCCAGCCGGAAGAAGTGGAAGCCCTCGAGCAGAAGCGTCGTGAAGCGCTGGAACGTGAAAAAGCCACTGCCGCCAGTCGCCATGATGACCCGGACTCTGCCGCGGCCGAGGATACCGACGCGCCTAAAGAGGCGCCTGGCGCCGACGGCCGTCCCGTTCGTCGCGAGGGCCCCAAAGTGGGGCGCAATGACCCCTGTCCTTGCGGATCAGGCAAAAAGTATAAGCAGTGTTGCGGTAAACTCGACTAAGTGCAAAAGCCACGTTTAAGGAGAACTACATGGCGGTAGGATCGATGCCTTTCCCTTCTATGCCGACCCTTGACGGGGTGCGTTTGGGTTCGGCCATGGCCGGGATAAAAAAGCCAGACCGCCGTGATGTCGTGGTTATTGAGTTGCCCGAGACCTCGACGGTGGCGGGGGTGTTTACCCGTAATGCCTTCTGCGCCGCTCCGGTGAAAGTGGCAAAGGAGCACCTTCAGCGTAGCGCTGAAAACGGTCAAGTCCCTCGTTTCTGGTTGATCAATACGGGCAATGCCAATGCAGGCACCGGCGACACAGGCCTTAAGGACGCTCAGAACAGCTGCACGTCAGTTGCTGAGCAGGTGGGTGCCAATCCTTATGCCGTGCTGCCGTTTTCCACGGGCGTGATCGGCGAGCCAATGCCCATGGCACGCTTTCTGGACGGCATTCCTGTGGCGCTTGGCGATTTGGCAAGTGATGGTCAAGCTTGGCAAAACGCGGCTGAAGGTATTTTGACCACCGATACACGTCCCAAGGGGGCGAGCGTGACCTTGGCGATCGGAAACCGGGAGGTTGTCATCAACGGGATCGCCAAGGGCTCGGGCATGATCAAGCCTAACATGGCCACCATGTTGGGCTTTGTAGTGACGGATGCGGGAATCGATCAGGCATTGCTGGATCGCCTGCTGCGCGAAACGGTCGACCGCTCGTTCAACTGTATTACCGTTGACAGCGATACCTCGACCAATGACGCCTGCATGCTGGCGGCAACCGGCACGGGGGTGCGTATTGAAAGCGATGCGCATATCGAGATATTCCGCAACGGCTTGCAGCGGGTAATGACGGAATTGGCGCAGTCCATTATTCGCGATGGTGAAGGTGCGACCAAGTTTGTCACCTTGCAGGTCGAGCAGGCGCGTAGCCGCCAGGAAGCGCTTGATGTGGCCTTTACCGTTGCCCACTCTCCGTTGGTCAAGACGGCACTTTATGCGTCCGATGCCAACTGGGGACGTATTCTTGCCGCCGTTGGTCGTGCGCCAGTCGATGCGTTTGACGTTGAAAAGGTCATCATCGAGCTTGGCGATGTGCGCCTGGTGGAAAACGGCGGTCGAGCGGCGGGGTATACGGAAGAAGCCGGTAGCCAGGTGATGGCCAACGATGAGATTACCATCCGCATTTGTCTGGGGCGGGGTGACGATAGTGCCACAGTGTGGACGTCGGATCTCTCCCATGACTATGTATCGATCAACGCTGATTATCGTAGCTAAGCGACAAACTATCGTCGCTCCCTCGACGTCAATAGATCTTAACGTAGCGATATAACACCACTATCGCTCAGCGGGTGTGCACACAGTGGATAGAGATGCAATGAATATCATGGTTAAACGACGGGTTCATGTGGCAGCCGCTGCCATTATCAGTGCTGACAAGCAGCAGGTGTTAATTGCCAGGCGGCCTTCGAATGTTGATCACGGCGGGTTATGGGAGTTTCCCGGCGGCAAGCTGGCCCCCTACGAAACCGGGTTGGAAGGCTTGAAGCGGGAGTTACACGAAGAGCTGGGTGTCGAAATTGTCAATGCGCAACCATTAATCCGAGTGCATCATGAGTATTCGGATAAGCATATACTGCTCGATGTCTGGCAGGTGCATGCCTTTGCCGGTGAACCTTTCGGTCGCGAAGGCCAGGCCGTTCGCTGGGTCCCCATGGAGGAACTGGTGAACTACCCGTTCCCGGCGGCAAATTTGCCTATCTTGCGGGCTGTCATGTTGCCGACTGAATACCTGATTACCGGTGAAGAAGCCGATGAAGCCCGTTTTGAGGCGTCACTCACCCGGGCGTTGAGCGAAGATGGTATTCGCCTGGTGCAGCTACGTGCCAAGCAGTTAACGCCGGAGGCCTATGTGGCAAGGGCTGAGCGTGCACTCGCCCTTTGCCATGAGGTCGGTGCTCGCTTGCTGCTCAATGGCGATCCGTCGCTGCTCGATCAGGTGGATGCCGACGGTATTCACCTGACCAGCGAGCGTCTTATGCAGCTTGAGCGTCGGCCAATTGCGGAAAATAAATGGCTATCGGCGTCGACCCATGACCCCAAGCAGTTGGAACAGGCTGCCTCGCTAGGCTGTGACTTTGTCTCGCTATCGCCGTTGCGCACCACGCCGTCGCACCCCGACGTAGCCCCCATCGGCTGGCATGATTTTCAGCAGTGGGTGGAGCACGCCGGCATGCCGGTCTTTGCGTTGGGCGGCATGACGCGTTTTGATGCCAATCACGCCCGGGCTGTTGGCGCCCAGGGGATTGCCTCCATCCGCGATTTCTGGAAGTAAGGAAGTAAGGAAGTAAGCAGGGCATGAAAAACGCCTGTCTGGTTAATCCCAGGCAGGCGTTTTGCTTAACAACAGAAGAGCATCAGGCGCCTAGTCCCTGAAGCGTCGGGTCAGCTCGCCATACGCATCGATACGGCGGTCACGCAGGTAAGGCCAGATACGCCGCGTGTTCTCGCTGCGTGCCATATCGACCTCCACGACCAGCTGTTCTGTCGTCTCTCCCGCGCTCGCCAGCAGTTCACCCTGCGGGCCACAGACAAAACTGCCTCCCCAAAACTGGATGCCCGCACCCACGGTATACGGGTCGGCCTCAAAGCCAACGCGGTTGGCGACGACCACGGGTAATCCATTGGCGACACCGTGAGCGCGCTGGATGAGCGTCCAGGCGTTCTGCTGACGAGCCTTCTCGGCATCGTCGTCGTTGGGATCCCAGCCGATGGCGGTGGGGTAGAGAAGCAACTCGGCGCCGGCAAGAGCCATCAGTCGCGCGGCTTCGGGGTACCACTGGTCCCAGCAGACGAGCACGCCCAGGCGGCCGAGCGACGTATCGATGGGAGTGAACCCTTCATTGCGCGCGGCGTCGTGATCGCCTGGGGTGAAATAGAATTTCTCGTAAAACCCGGGGTCGTCGGGGATATGCATCTTGCGATAGTGCCCCACCCGGCCCTCGGCGCGGTCATATACCACCGCGGTATTGTGATAAAGACCGGGCGCCCGGCGCTCGAACAGGGAGCCGACGAGTACGATGTCCAGTTCCTGGGCCAATTCAGCGAGCCGTTGGCCCGTGGGTCCGTCCAGCGGCTCGGCCAGATCGAACACCGCAGGGTCTTCGTACTGGCAGAAATAGTGCGTGGCATGCAATTCCTGGAGCAATACCAGCTGAGCCCCTTGCTGCACAGCGTTGCGAATGCCCGCTTCACTGGCATCCAGGCTTTGGGTTTTATCGGGCCAGGCTTGCTGTTGGACGATGCCAACGGTGACGGGGCTTTTCATGATGATTCCTCAGCGGTCTGATGAGCAGTGGCGAGCGTGCCTCTGGGGAGCTGCATGGTTAAACAATGCAGGCTGCCGTGTTGGCGAATGACGTGACTGCACTCAATGGGAATAAGCGTATGTTCGGGAAAGGCGACCGCCAGAGCGTTCAGCGCGATAACGTCGGCGGGGTCCCCGTAGGTGGGAACCAGTACAGCGCCATTGATGATCAAAAAATTGGCGTAAGTGGCTGGCAAGCGGCGACCATCGTCGGGTGCATAGCAGGCCTGAGGCCAGGGCAGCGGAATTAGCCGATAGGGCTCGCCATTTCGCTGCCGAAACGCCTGCAGCTCCTGCTCCATCGCTTGCAGGGCTGGGTAGTGAGGATCCGTCGGGTCGTCACAGCGCACATAGGCGATTGTCGTCGGGTTGCAAAAACGCGCCAGGGTATCAATGTGGCTATCCGTGTCGTCGCCTTCCAGATGGCCATGGGCCAACCACAGCACGCGATCTATCCCTAAGTCTTTCTCAAGCTGTTGTTCCAGTTGATGCCGCGTCATCTGCGGGTTGCGATTGGGATTAAGCAGGCAGGCCTCGGTGGTGAGCAAGGTGCCGTCGCCGTCCGTCTCAATCGCGCCTCCTTCCAGCACTAGCTCGCGGCGGCTTACACAGCAGTTCCAAACGCCTTCTTCGGCAAGCCGGTGGGTCAACTGGTTATCGCGGTCAGCAGGAAATTTACCGCCCCAGCCGGTAAAGGTGTAATCCAGCAGTTGCAACGCCCCCGTTTCATCGGCGACGGTAATCGGCCCGTGATCGCGTGCCCAGGTGTCGTCGCTGGGCGCGACGCACAACAGTAACTGACCTTCGGGTACCCCGTAGGCGTCGAATGTCGCTGCCAGACGTGTGCGCGTGGCATTGTCAGGCACGCTGATGAGCACTCTTTGATAGCGGCTCACGGCGACGACAATACGCTCAAGTGTGCCTTCAATGCCACCCAGGAGCGCCTGCCAGTCGCCCTCCGGGCGTGGCCAGGTGAGTTGAATGCCATCTTGAGGATGCCACTCGGGTAATAAACGGTAGGTCGAAGTGATCAACGTAAAGCTGCTCGCAGCGAAGTTAAAAGAGAGCGCGCCTGGCGCCAGTCGAATCGGCGCAATGTAGGGGCTGGCGCGAAAAGTTGCAAGTATAGAGAATCATGAGGGAACGCTGGCGGCTGATGTGCCTCTAAAGCCCGCTTATACATATGCAGCGATGCTAAAAAAACCGTACCATGAGCGCTGACTTATAAGGAATGACGCCATGCTTGATCGTTTGCCTTTTTTGGTGGGGCTGCGCTACGTGCGCGCTAAACGCCGAAACCATTTTATTTCGTTTATATCGCTGACCTCCATGCTGGGACTGATGCTGGGCGTGGCGGTACTGATTCTCGTTCTGTCGGTAATGAACGGGTTTGACCATGAGCTGCGTACCCGAATTCTGGGCATGGTGCCGCATGCCAAAATCGAAGCCCGTGATGGCATGGTGGAGTGGCAGTCGCTGGCCGAAAAGATTATGCAGCGTGACCGCGTTGAGGGGGTCGCCCCCTATGTCGAACAGCAGGGCATGTTCTCGGTTGGCGGCAACAATGAAGGCGCCATGGTCAACGGTATCCACCCCGACTGGGAAGATAAGGTATCGATTATTGGCGACCACATGCAACGAGGTGAGTTAAGTGACCTGGTGCCGGGCGAATGGAACGTGGTGCTGGGGTCGATGTTGGCCCGACGCCTGGGCGTCGGTGTGGGTGATCGAGTGACATTGCTGGTTCCTGAGGCCTCGATTACCCCGGCGGGCGTATTTCCGCGTCTCAAACGCTTCACCGTGAGCGGTATCTTTAGCGTTGGCGCTGAGCTTGACGCTAACTTAGCTTACGCTAATATCGAGGACATGCAGACGCTTGGTCGTCTTGGTGATGCGATCGGGGGGCTGCGTCTTGAGCTGGACGACCTGTTTGTCGCCGGTAGCGAAACACAGGCTATCCTCAATGAACTGGGCCCCGGCTATCGAGGCAGCGACTGGACCTATTCACAGGGCAATCTTTTCCAGGCAATCCAGATGGAAAAACGCATGATTGCGCTGTTGTTGACGGTCATCATTGCGGTCGCCGCCTTTAATATTGTGTCGACCCTGGTCATGGTCGTCACCGACAAGCGGGCTGACATCGCCATACTGCGAACCATTGGTGCCACGCCGCGTTCGATCATGGGCATTTTTATCGTGCAGGGGTTGGCTATCGGCTTGATCGGGATTGCCGTGGGCGTCGCTGTCGGTGTGTTGCTCGCCTTGACGATTTCCGATCTGATCGGCTGGGTCGAGGGTTTCTTGAATATTAAATTCCTCGACGCAGGGGTCTACTTCATCAGTGATTTGCCGTCGCGTTTACACTTTGAAGATGTTCGAAACATTGTGCTGGCTGCCTTTGGGTTGACGTTCTTATCAACGTTATACCCGGCTTGGCGAGCCGCTAGTGTCCAGCCTGCGGATGTGCTGCGCTATGAATAAGGATGCCAACATGTCTGAGACGACATCGAATCAAGCCCCTGTAATGCTTAAATGCGAAGGGTTGACTCGCACTTACAGTGAAGGGCCGCAGGATTTAACCGTCCTCGATACCCTTGACCTTCAAGTGCATGCGGGCGAGCGCGTTGCCATTGTGGGTAGCTCAGGGTCGGGCAAGACGACACTGCTAAATTTGTTAGGTGGATTGGACCGGCCCACTAAAGGCGATGTCGTGATCGCGGATCAACCCCTGGCGGGTCTGAATGAGACGGCGCTGGGGCGCTTTCGCAACCGTTATATCGGCTTTGTCTATCAGTTCCACCACTTGCTGGCAGAGTTCACGGCGGTAGAAAACGCCGCGCTGCCGTTGATCATTCGCGGGCAAGCGAAAAAAACGGCCGAGCAGCGCGCCATGCAGATTTTGTCACGGGTGGGTATGCAGGACAGGGCCGATCATAAGCCGGGTGAATTATCCGGCGGGGAGCGCCAGCGGGTGGCCATTGCCCGCGCGCTGGTCACGGATCCCAGCTTGGTATTAATGGATGAGCCTACGGGGAATCTGGACCAGACCACCGCCGCCACGATTCTGGCGCTAATGGATGAGCTGGCGCGCGAAAGCGCCTGCGCCTTCGTGATTGTCACCCACGACATTGGCCTGGCGGGGCACCAGGATCGGATGATGAAACTGGATGGTGGAAAACTCGTACAGCAGCCTTAATCGTCGAATTCTGCTTCGACACGGGCCCGCCGCTGCCGCCTTTTTTGGCGGCGGCGCTTCCAGTGATGGGAAACGTGCCAGCGCCAGATCAAGCGGACGGCAATATTGGCCATTACCGCCAGGACCAGGGCTGACACCAGGGAGCCCAGCAGCAGGGCAGGCATGATGTTATGCATTTGTTCGGCCAGCCATTGTGTCGAAAGGCGGGAAGGCGCCTCACGTGCAGGCGTATCCAGAAAAAAGGTACCAATCCAATAGTTACCGTAAAAAAATAGCGGCATTGTCAGTGGGTTGGTAATCCACACCAGGCCCACCGCAAGAGCAAGGTTGCAGCGGCTGAAGCGAGCACCTATGGCCGCTACCACCATTTGGCAAGGAATCGGCAGCATGGCGCAGAAAAGCCCCACGCTGAACGCATTGGCGACGCTGCGTCGCGTCAGTTGCCACAAACGCGGGTCGGCAATCAGTGGCGCCATGAAACGCAGCGACCGCTGACGCTTTAGCGTATCGGGCCTGGGCATATAGCGTTGAAAGAAACGGCGAGGCATGTCGGACACTCTTGCCTGTGAATGCCGCCCATTATCCATAAGGGACAGGGTTTCGGCTACGCCAAGGCGGTGATGAGGCGGTGCCAGGGAGGGCAATATGCGCATTGGGCTTGCGATGCCGGTTGCAGTGGCCGTGATGGCGGGAGCTGTTCTTGGCAGTTGGCTAGGACCCGCCTGTAATACGCTGTGGCTGACCTCTGCGCTGGGCATTTTGCTGCTTGTCCTGGCGACAGTGCGTTTGCGCTATTGCCTCTGGCTGGCAATCGTCTGTTGGGGGGTGGTGGCCATCCAGTCCCAGTGGGCACGGCAATTACCCGTCGGCCTCTCCGGCGAGGATGTTCGGGTTGAAGGGCGTATTATTCAGACCCAGCAGATAAGCGGTGGCCTACGCCTGTTATTGCAGGTGGAGCGCTGTGAGGCACTGGATCTTCGGCCAGACTGCGAGCGCCTGCAAAGGGTTCGGGTCAGCGCATACGCCCTGGAGCCGCCGTTGCCTCAACCAGGCGAGCGCTGGATGATGACGCTGCGTTTGCGCCCGCCCAGCGGTTTTATGAACCCCGGTGCTTTCGACTATGCCCACTGGCTATGGCGCGAAGGTATCGATGCGACCGGCTATGTCCGACAGGAACCATCGGCTCAGCGGTTAACCGCTGCCTCGTTCTCACTACGTCAGCAAGCGCATGCCATGCTGGAAGAACAGCCGCTTTCGCCGCGCACCCGGCGTTGGCTGGCGGCGCTGACATTGGGGCTGGGAGACCAGCTCACCCAGAGTGACTGGAAGCTGCTCAACGCCAGTGGCACGACCCATCTGGTCGTGATCTCCGGTTTGCATGTGGGGTTGGTGGCGTCTTTTGTTTTGCTGTTGGCGCGCCAGGCAGCACGCTGGATAACGCCGGGTAACTGGCGCCTGCGAGCGTGGCCCTGGTGGCTATCGGCTGCAGCGGCCCTTGGTTATGCGCTGCTGGCGGGTATGGAGCCGCCGGCCATGCGCGCCATGATCATGAGCGTTGTGGGTCTCTGGGTGTTGAGTGGTCGCCACGCGCCGGGCCCCTGGCAAGGCTGGTGGCTGGCATTGGCCGCCGTATTGGTGATCGATCCCGTTGCCCTTTGGCGACCCGGGTTATGGCTATCGTTTGTGGCTGTTGCCTGGCTCATCATCATTTGGCAAGGCAGGCCACGCCCCCAAGGCCTGCGTGGATGGTGTTGGGCCGTGCTGCGGTCCCAATGTCTGCTGGCACCGTTGATGGCGGCGGCGGTGCTTGTCGCGTTTGGCCGGGTAGCGCCGACGGCTCCCCTGATTAATCTTGTCGCCGTCCCCTTTATGAGCCTTTTCATGGTGCCGCTGGCGTTGTTGGGTTGGTTGTTGACGCCAGTGCCTTACGCGTCGACAGCGGCCTGGTGGTTGTTCGAGCAGGGGTTGGGTGGCTTTTACAGTGCCTTGGAGATGGCAGTGGTGCACTGGCCGCTATGGGAGCCGCCGCGCTACCTGCAACTGCCATGGGCATTGGGGCTTCTTGTGATGGCGTTATGCTGGGGGTTGCCCGGCACGGCCAGGTGGCTCAAGCGAGGGGCGCTTACCATTGTCATGTTGGTGCCTTTTTGGCCAGCGTCTCCTCGCCTCTCAGGCGATGACCTGCTTATCACCGTTTACGATGTGGGGCAGGGTCAACTGATAGAGCTGCGTAGCACCCATCAGCGGATGCTTGTGGACACGGGGCCGCGTTATCGCTCGGGGTTTATGCCCCTTGAAACCCTATGGCCGCCGGAGCAGCACTTCGATCTGGTGCTTGTCAGCCATAGCGATAGTGACCACGCAGGGGGCGTGCAGGCGCTCCGCGACCAGCACCAGGTGGAGGAATGGCGTGCGCCTGCCCTGGAACCCCTTGCGGTGCAACGTCTTGACTGTCAACGGGGTGACGAGTGGCAGCGTGATGGCGCGCATTACCGCGTATTGTGGCCCAACGCGGACCAGGGTGAATCCTCGCCCAATGACCGGTCGTGCGTGCTGTCGGTTCAGGTGGGCCAACAGCAGGTGTTAATCACCGGCGATGTCGGCCGTCAGGTCGAGCGGCGGTTGATCGGAGATCTTAATTCACCCGTTACGGTACTGGTCGCTGGACACCACGGCAGCGCCTCGAGTTCGGGGCTGCAGTTCGTGCGGGCGGCCGATGCCCGGCATGTTATTTTTAGTGCCGGGCGCGATAACCCCTTTGGCCATCCCAATGACGACGTTGTGCGGCGTTTTCGTGAGCAGGGGAGCTGTTTATGGAATACCGCGCAAGATGGTGCCATCCAGTTACGCCTCTCACCCGGTGCCTCGCTTGAAATAAATCCCCTGCGGGAGTCGACGCCTCGACAGCGGTGTTGATGCGCAGCGCCATCAGGTAGAATTCCCCCACTGCACGCTATTGCTTAGGAGCTCGTGTGACTGAATCAGGCTGGGTCCTCTATAAACGTTTATTAAGCTATGTAAAGCCGCACTGGCGTGCCTTTAGCCTGGCGCTGGTGGGCTTTGTGATTTATGCCGCGTCAAGCACGGCGCTGGCGGAAATGATGAAACGCCTGATTGACGGCATTCAAGACCCCGACGCCTCGTTCCGGCTTTTCCTTCCGTTATTTGTCATCATCATGTTTTCCGCGCGGGGCATCGGAACCTTTCTGAGTACCTACTTCATGGCGTATGTCGGGCGTTATGTGATCCATACGCTGCGTTGCGATGTCTTTGCTCACATGCTCCACCTGCCGGGCATGTTTTTTGATCATCACTCCAGCGGTCACCTGGTGTCCCGGGTTACCTACCATGTGGAGCAAGTTGCGGGAGCCGCGACCAAGGCGTTTACCATCCTGCTACGTGAAGGCTTGTTCGTCATTGGCCTGCTGGGCTATTTGCTATGGACCAACTGGATGCTGACGCTGCTGTTTTTGGGCGTCACACCGATTATTGCAGGCGTGGTGAGCTACGCCAGCAAGCGCTTTCGCAGGCTTTCCAAGCGTATTCAGCACTCCATGGGCGACGTGACCCATGTGGCCTCCGAAGCGCTTTCGGGTCACCGGGTGGTTCGCACCCATGGCGCGGAAATGTATGAAAAGCAGCGTTTCGAGCGCGTCAGCGAAGAGAACCGCCGACAAAGCATGAAGGAAGCGATGACGCGCGCCATCAGCTCACCGGTGATTTTGATTCTGGTGGCGATCTCGATGGCCATTCTTGTCTGGCTGGCCATGGCACCTTCACTGATGGCCAGTATGACGCCGGGTGAGTTTGTCGCCTTTATTACCGCGGCCGCCCTGATGATCAAACCGGTTCGTCAGCTGACGGAAATCAACAGCGAGATCCAGAAAGGGATTGCCGCCGCCTCTGAACTGTTCGGCCTGATGGACGTAGAACCCGAAAGCGATAGCGGTACGTATCGGGTCGAACGATTGGCGGGTCGCGTCAAGCTTGAAAACGTCAGTTTTCGCTATGCCGATGATCAGCCCTATGTTCTTCAAGATATCAATCTTGATGTGGCAGCCGGCGAGATGGTGGCGATTGTAGGGCGGTCCGGCAGCGGCAAGTCGACCCTGGTGAGCTTGCTGCCGCGCTTTTACCATGCCAGTGAGGGGGACATCACCATCGATGATGTGCCACTGGACGATTATGCGTTACGCCCCCTGCGTCAGCAAATGGCACTGGTCTCCCAGCAGGTTACGCTGTTCAATGCCTCGATTACCGAGAACATCGCTTACGGCGTGGATAATCCGGACCCTGCGGCGGTCAAGTCGGCGGCTGAAGCCGCCTATGCAGATGAGTTTATCGACCAGCTTCCCCAGGGCTATGACACGGTGGTAGGGGAAAACGGTGTGATGCTGTCAGGCGGTCAGCGCCAGCGGTTGGCCATTGCGCGGGCGATATTCAAGGATGCCCCGTTACTGATTCTGGATGAGGCCACCTCCGCCCTGGATACCGAATCAGAGCGTTACATCCAAAAGGCGCTCGAAGATGTCTGCCAGGGTCGCACGACCCTGGTGATTGCCCACCGGTTGTCTACCATTGAGCGCGCCGATCGGATTATCGTCATGGATCAGGGACGCATTATTGAGCAGGGCAGTCATCAAACCCTGCTGGCGGCAGGCGGTGCCTACGCGGCGCTGCACCAGCTGCAATTTCAGGAGCCCCAGTGAAGCTTGCCGACCGCTGGCTTGTGGGTGCCTACCAAGGTAGCTGCTGGCTATGGCCTTTGCGGCCCTTGGGTAAGCTATATCAATGGCTGATGCAGCGACGGGCGCGCCAGTTTCAGACTGGCAGGCGACGCGCATGGCGGGCGCCGGTGCCGGTCATCATTGTGGGTAATATCACCCTGGGCGGTACGGGTAAATCCCCGCTGGTGGCATGGTTGGGTAACCGGTTGGCAGCGCAAGGCTGGTCGCCGGGTATCGTGTCACGCGGCTATGGGGGGAGTGCCGAACGCTACCCACTGCGGGTAACGCCGACCACGCCGGTAAGCGAGAGCGGCGATGAGCCGCTGATGCTGGCCCAGCAGACGGGGCTTCCGGTCATGGTCGACCCACAGCGTGCCCGAGCGGTGGAGGCACTTGTCCAGGCGGGCTGCGATCTGATTATCAGCGATGATGGCTTGCAGCATCTCCACCTGGCGCGCGATATTGAATTGGTGGTGATTGATGGCGCACGTGGACTGGGAAATGGTCATTGCCTGCCGGCCGGCCCGCTGCGTGAACCGCCAGACCGGTTGAAGAGTGTCGATGCCGTCATCGTGAATGGCGTCAACACTTGTGAGTTGCCGGTAGCGGCCGTCAAGATGCACCTGGGGCCATGCAGCTGGCGCCGACTTGACGATGGTCAGCGGTTTCCGCTGGCACCGCTGCCGTTTGAAGCCCCGGTGAACGGGCTGGCTGCCATTGGTAATCCCCAGCGTTTTTTTGCGGCATTGACATCACTGGGGGTAACAGGCGAGTGGCATCCGCTGGCGGATCATCAGCCGTTGACCGAGACATTGCTGAACCAGTGGAGAGGGCGTCCGCTGGTGATGACCGCCAAGGATGCCGTGAAATGTCAGGCGTTCGCCCCGCCGGATAGTTGGGTTCTCGATGTGGAAGCCGTGCTTCCACCTGATTTTGAGCATTGGCTGACAGGCAAGCTGTCAGCGCTTACATGAGACAGGAGAAACGCTCATGGATAAGGAACTGCTGGCAATGTTGGTCTGCCCGCTGTGTCAAGGCAAGTTGCATTTCGACCGCGAGGCCCAGGAGCTGCATTGTGTTTACGATGGCCTGGCCTATCAGATTGAAGACGGCATTCCGGTGATGTTGCCGGAGGCGGCGCGTGCGCTGGATGTCGATGAAAAACTTCCTCCGTCACCAGGCCGCAAAGGAGAGGGGTGAATGGCATTGTCGTTTACCGTGGTGATTCCCGCCCGTTATGGTTCGAGCCGATTACCGGGCAAGCCACTGCTGGATATTGCGGGAGAGCCGATGATTGCCCATGTCTGGCGACGCGCCTGCCAGAGCCGCGCCAGCCGTGTCGTGGTGGCCACCGACGATGCACGTATTCGGACGGCCATGGAGCCTTACGGCGCCGAGGTCGTCATGACACGCGAGGACCATGCTTCCGGAACCGACCGGCTGGCCGAGGTTGCCGACCAGTTGGTGTTGGATGAGTCGGCGCTGGTGGTCAATGTCCAGGGGGACGAACCCTTGATTCCCCCGGCGCTGATCAATCAGGTGGCCGAGCGTTTGGCGGACGATGATCAGGCCTCCATCGCGACACTGGCGGAACCGATTGCGGATATCGATGCACTGTTCAACCCCAATGTCGTCAAGGTGGTGCGTTCATTTCAGGGGCGGGCGCTGTACTTTTCCCGGGCACCGATTCCCTGGGATCGTGAACATTTTTCGCAGCCGCCTACGGGGCTCAATACCGATGCGTGGCTACGCCATATCGGCCTCTATGCCTATCGAGTCAGCTTCCTGCATGCCTATTGCGACTGGCCTGCATCAAGCCTCGAGCAGCTCGAGCAGCTCGAGCAGCTGCGCGCACTGCAGTATGGCCATACGATTCAGGTTGCGTTGGCCTGTGATTTGAACCCGGCCGGGGTCGATACCGCTGAAGATCTAGCCCGTGTGCGCGCGTTATTGGCGCCAACACAGCAGAAGGAGTGAATCGTGAAGGTGCTGTTCGTTTGCTTAGGTAATATCTGCCGCTCGCCAACGGCTGAAGGCGTGTTTCGCCGCGCGCTGGCGCGCGCCGGATATCAGGATCGCGTGGTCGTCGACTCCTGTGGCGTGGGGCGTTGGCATGTAGGCAATGCGCCCGACCCGCGTGCGCAGGCAGCGGCAGAACAGCGAGGTATCGATATCAGCGGTTTGAGGGCTCGCCAATTGCAAGCTCAGGATTTCGCTGACTTCGACTATGTGCTGGGGATGGATCGCGACAATCTTCGCGCGATGCTCGCCATGAAACCTGCGCACGCCAATGCCCATGTGGGGCTGTTTCTGGACTTTGCCGACCTGGCGGAAAGCGAGGTACCGGACCCTTACTACGGTGGCGATGAAGGCTTCGAGCGGGTGTTCAACCTGCTTGAGACTGCTGCCGAAGGTCTGGTTGAGCATATCCAGCGTGAACACTGAAATGAGCACAGTGTCAGTCCAGCGAGAAGTCGATCTGAGTGATGCCAATACGCTGCGTCTCCCGTGTGTGGCCGAACGGTACGCGGCGCCTCGCACGCTGGCTCAATTGCAGCAGGTGCTTGCCCAATCCAGACAAGAAGGGTGGTCGGTAACCGTGCTGGGCGGCGGTAGTAATGTGCTGTTGCCAGCCCGGCTCAGCGGCATCGTGCTTCGACCATTGCTTGAACAGTGGTGGCTTCAAGCGCGGGGCGATCAACTGTTTGTTCATGTGGGCGCGGGCGTGAACTGGCACCGACTGGTCATGTCTCTGGCAGCATCCGGGGTATGGGGCACCGAAAACCTCGCCCTGATACCTGGTGATTGTGGCGCAGCCCCGGTGCAAAATATCGGTGCCTACGGGGTAGAGCTGGCGGATAGGCTCGACGCGGTGCAGGTGGTTGATCGGACGACCGGGGAGGTGCGCTGGTTGAGCCGCGATGCCTGCCAGTTCGGCTATCGCGATAGTATCTTCAAAGGCGCACTGGCGGAAACGGTCATTATTACCCGGCTGGTGCTGCGACTGTCCCGTGAGCCCCTGGTCACGCTGGGCTATGGGGACTTGGCAACAAGGGTGCCGGCGTCACCTACGCCGCTGGCAGTGGCCAACGCAGTATGCGACATCCGCCGTGAAAAGCTACCGGACCCTGAAGAACTGGCCAATGCGGGCAGCTTTTTCAAAAACCCGTTTGTGACCGATCAACTGGCCGCGACGCTACGCCAGCGCTACCCTGAGATGCCCTGTTTTCCTCAAGGTAACGGGCAAACGAAGCTGGCAGCAGGTTGGTTAATTGACCAGTGCGGCTTAAAAGGATTTCGTCAGGGGGCGTTTGCGGTTCACGAGCGTCAAGCGCTGGTACTGGTCCATTTCGGCGGCGGGAACCGCCAGGGCCTGCTGGCGTTGGCCAATACGGTCGCTGAGCGGGTTGCTGAACGCTTTGCTGTCAGGCTAACCCCGGAGCCGCGTCTGATCACGGGATGATCCGTTTCGGTTGCACACAAAAACGCCCCGCCGTTAACAACGGCGGGGCGTTTGTTTTGGTGCCGCTCGGCTGACTTGGTCGTTAGTCGGCGTTCTTGTCGTTAGCCTGCTGCTTGCGTTTCTCGCGCGGGTCATTATGTGCCCGGCTGCGACGACGGCGCGGTTTTGCGGCTTCTTTAGCCACTGCTTCGCTGTCGGGCGCTGCTTGCTGCGCAGGTTGCGACGGCGTTTCAGCCGCTGGTTCCGTGGCTGGTGCCTGCTCATGCGAGGTTTTCACAGCAGTGTCTTTTTCAGTAGCGCCTGGCTTAGCAGGGCTATCTTCGACTTCCGCTTCAGGACTCGCTTTAACAGGTTCTTCAGCACTTACTTCAGGTGCGTTTTCTTCAGAAGTGCTTTCTTGAGAAGCGCTTTGCTCAGGTGCCTTCTCCGACGCCTCGGGCGCTGACGCGGCTTGCTCGCCATCGTTGTCCTGCGGCGTCTGCGCTGTCGGCTGCTCGCTTACCTCAGCCGTTTCGTCGCTGGCGGCTGGCTTAGAGGCGGCCTCTGAGGTGTTGTCCTCAGGCGCGTCTGTACCGGCAGTTGGGGCGGCAGTCTGCTCCGGCGCTGTTGTTGAAGACGTGTTAGCACCCGCCTGATCAGCGACGGGGTCAGCCTTGGGCGTCTGTTCCGTTACCGATGCCTGGGCTGCTGGCGCTTCGGCGGCCTCGGAGGGGGTGGAAGCCTCCTCCTCTGATACAGTCGCTTGGTCTTGTGACGGCACTGCGTCAGTGCCTTCATTCGATGCCGTATCGCCACCTTTCGAACGCGAATTGCGCTTTGGCTGACGCCGTTGCTGAGTCGACTTGCGGGCCTTGGCCGCATTATCGGCAGGGCTTTCAGCCGTTGTGGTTGGCGCCTCGTCGACTGAATCAGCGATGCTATCTACTGAAGAGGAGGTTGCTTCCTGTTCAGCGGGCGGTTGCTTGGCCGTGTCCGCTGGCGCAGCGGCCGTTGGCTGAGTTGCCTGCGATGCAGTCTCGGTGGTCGCGTGGTTATCTGCTTGGCGCTCGTTGCCGTTGCCTGTCACCGCGTCATTTGATGCATTATCCGACTCGCTGGGGGCCTTGGCAGCCTCTTCCTGAAGTTTTAGCTGCTCGGCTTCGGCCTTCGGATTGATGGCCTGCTGACGCGTGCGCTGGCGCGGGTTATTACGCGTGCGCTTGGGCTTGCCGTCATCCTGCTTGGCCGTCGGCGTATCGGCGTTGGCCTTGGCAGCGTTTTTGGTGTCGCTGGCATTCGCGTCACTGGCATTGCGAGAGGTGTCACGGTTCGACTCGCGACGGGCTTTGGGGGGTGCGCTTTTGCCTGCTGTATCGCTGTCGCTGCCCTTGGCAGAACTTGCCTGAGCAGTGTCCTTCTGACGGTTTGGCTTTTTGTCATTGCCCTGTGCGCTGTTGCCATCATCTTGCTGGGGATGGCGGCGACGGTTGCGGGTCCGGCTTGGGCCGTTACGCTTTTCGTCGGTCTCGTTGCCGGTACTGCGCTGGGCATTGCCCGTATTGCTCTTGGCCGCACTATCGCTGCGCTGCCGGTTGGGTTGCGTCTCTTCACGGCGAGCGGAGGGTGTGCGTTCGGTTTTGCGCGGCGCGGCTGGTTCTGACGGCTTCTTGGTCTGGTCAGTGGGCGTGGGGCGCTGTTCATCGCTACCCAGCCATTTGGCAACGCCGCGCATGAAGCGACCCAGCATGCTGGCATCGCTGGTGTTGCTTTCAGGTGCCGGGCTTTCCGGGCTTGGTTCATGCTGCAACGAGGCAGGAGCAGGGGCGTTGTGGGCAACGCTTTTAACCGCCGCTTCAGCCCGCTGGGCAGGGGGGACAAAGCTTGGCGCCGGTTCTTTGCCGATGTCGCTCTCCGTGGACAGCTCAAAGCTTGAGAGCGTTTGGCTGTCGTCTTCGTCGAGGTGGTCATCACGGAGACGCTGCACATCGTAATGGGGGGTATCCATTTCCGGGTTGGGCAGCAGAACGACGCGAACGCCCTGGCGGGATTCGATGTCGGCCAGCACACTACGCTTTTCGTTAAGCAGGTAGGTTGCCACAGGGACTGGCAAGATAGCCCGTATTTGCGCGCTGCGCTCTTTCATGGCCTCTTCTTCGATCAGGCGCATGATGGATAGCGAGAGCGAGCGGACATCGCGAATGGTGCCTTGACCGTTGCAGCGCGGGCAGACCACGCCGCTGGTTTCGCCCAGTGAAGGACGTAGCCGCTGACGTGACATTTCCATCAGGCCAAAGCGAGAGATGCGGCCGATTTGTACCCGTGCCCGGTCAAGCTTGAGGGCATCGCGCATACGATTTTCAACTTCACGCTGGTTGCGGGCGGGCCCCATGTCGATAAAGTCGATGACCACCAAGCCGCCAATGTCGCGCAGGCGTAGCTGACGAGCGATTTCATCGGCGGCTTCTGAATTGGTTTGCAGCGCGGTTTCTTCAATATCGCTGCCACGTGTGGCGCGGGCCGAGTTGATATCGATGGATACCAGGGCTTCGGTATGGTCGATAACGATCGATCCACCGGACGGCAGTTTGACTTCGCGCTGGTAGGCCGTTTCGATTTGCGATTCGATCTGGAAACGCGAGAACAGCGGCACTTCATCGGCGTAAAGCTTGATCTTCTGCTGGTAAGACGGCATCACCTGACGAATGAAGGCGAGCGCTTCTGCGTGTATCTCGGGGCTGTCGATCAAGACTTCGCCGATGTCCTGGCGCAAGTAGTCCCGCATCGCGCGAATGATTACGTTGGATTCGCGGTAGATAAGGAAGGGGGCGGCGCGTTTACCCGCTTCGGTAGTGATCGACTCCCATACCTGAACGAGGTAGTCCAGGTCCCATTGCAGTTCTTCAGGGCTCCGGCCGATGCCAGCGGTGCGCACGATCAGGCCCATTTTATCGGGTACGGTAAGGTGGCCCATGGCCTCTTTCAATTCGCTACGCTCGTCGCCTTCGATACGGCGTGAGATGCCGCCGGCGCGCGGATTGTTAGGCATCAGCACCAGAAAGCGCCCGGCCAGACTGATGAAGGTGGTTAACGCTGCGCCTTTATTGCCGCGCTCTTCCTTATCGACCTGGACAATGACTTCCTGGCCCTCTTTGAGTACTTCCTTGATGCTCGGACGGCCGGAAACATCCTTGATGAAATATTCCCGCGAGATTTCCTTTAACGGTAGAAAACCATGACGTTCGGCGCCGAAATCAACGAAGGCTGCTTCCAGTGAGGGTTCAACACGAGTGATCTTGCCACGATAAATATTGGCTTTTTTCTGCTCTCTTGCGCCGGACTCGATATCCAGATCATACAACCGTTGTCCATCAACCAGAGCGACGCGCAGCTCTTCAGGCTGGGTCGCATTGATTAGCATTCTTTTCATAATGTCTCGCATAGCGTAGCGTGCCGACGAACCACCTTGGGGGTGATGTGGCGAACCGCTGGGTGCTGCGTGCTTGTGCTCGGCGCATAGCGATGCTGACGCATTTTACCAGGACGGCATGATCGCCGACCTGGCTAATTAGGCGTTGAGTACGTGGCGGAGGCAAGACATGTTTCGGTGGCTGTCACGTCCATCCGGCCCTGCTGACACCGCCAACACCTGGCATTCATCGATTCACCAACACCGTCATCGGCACGGTGTTGAACTTTGTCGTCTTAAGCAGGCAGCGCGTTGTGACGTTTCAGCCTGGCTACTTAGGACGTGGCGTTTTAAGCGATTGCCCACCGTTCAGGGTTGGGCACAATCTTGTCTGCCGTATGGAAAACGGGCGGCAGAGTTACTGCATTTTTTTACGGCGAGGGGTGGGTAATGCGTACACTGAACCACGCCTCTTGCTTCGGCCTGCGTGTTAGTCGGGCAGGCGCTGGCCAAACATCATCTTGATACCATCAATTAGCTTAATGACAACGCGATGCTATCAATGATCTCTATCAGCCGGTAAGCGCTTTGGAATATAACAGTAAAGCAAACGACCAGCAATTGACGCATTGGTGTTGGGTCTACGGTAGAATGCCGTTTTAGCCTATCAGCAGGAGTGCGCGGCAATGGCCGAAGGGCGTGAAGTACAGTGGGTGGAAATTGCCCAGGAACAATCTGGCCAGCGAATTGATAATTTTTTGATGACCCGCCTTAAAGGCGCGCCGCGTGCGTTGATTTACCGGATCGTGCGCAAGGGTGAGGTGCGAGTGAATAAAAAACGCATCAAGGTCGATTACCGGCTTCAGCCGGGCGACCTGGTGCGCATTCCACCGCTTCGTCTGGCGCCCCGCGAGGCGGTCAAGGAAGTCAGCGATAATTTGCGTGATCTGCTTGTCGGCAGCGTCATTATGGAGGGGCCGGACTGGATGGTGCTCAATAAGCCGTCAGGGCTCGCCGTCCATGGCGGCAGTGGGGTTAAAATCGGCCTGATCGAGGCGCTTCGTCAGGTGCGCGACGATCTGACGTTTTTAGAACTGGTGCACCGTTTGGACCGCGATACCTCGGGCTGCCTGCTGCTGGCCAAATCCCGCGATGCGCTTGTCACCCTGAACGAGTCACTGAAAAAGCACGGCATGGACAAGCGCTATCTGGCGCTGGTGGCAGGCCGCTGGCCGGCACGTAAGACCTACGAAAGCGCCCGTCTGGATCGCTATGACGCGGGCAACGGCGAGCGGCGTGTCAGGGTGGATGCCGATGGTAAGGTGTCGCGCACGCACTTCGCGGTTGTCGAGACGTTTGAAAAAGCCACGCTTATCGAGGCCGAGCCGGTGACCGGGCGGACGCATCAAATCCGTGTGCATGCCGCGCATGCCGGTCACGCGCTGCTCGGGGATGACAAGTATGCCAATCGAGAGAGCGGCCTGCTTACCAAGCAGCTCGGGCTTGGCCGACTATTTTTGCATGCCCGCGCACTGACCTTTCCTGAGCCTTCCAATGGACGTCCTGTAACGGTCAAGGCGCCGCTGCCTGAGGCGCTGGAAGACACACTTAATCGCGTGCGCCGATAAGGAGTTCCCATGCGCTATGAACTGGTCATCTTTGATTGGGACGGTACGCTGATGGATTCGGTGCCGCGTATCGTGTCGTGCATGCAGACGGCGGGTATCGAAGCGGGATTGGGTACGCTTCCCCAGGCGGATATCGAGAACATCATCGGTCTGGGATTGCCTGAAGCCATTGAAACGCTTTGCCCGGGTATATCGCCAGAGCAGGCCGAGCGTCTCCGCCAAGGCTACGCGCATCAATTTGTGCATGTGGATACCACTCCCATGCGATTTTTCACTGGTGTGGAAGATCATTTGGCGCGCCTTCGGTTAAATGAGGCGCAGCGACTGGCGGTCGCGACAGGCAAAAGTCGCCGTGGTCTGGACCGGATTTTCCAGGAGACGGGTAGCCTCGACTGGTTTCACGCCAGCCGCACCGCCGACGAAACACGTTCCAAGCCTCACCCGCAAATGCTGCAGGAATTGCTCGACGAGCTATCGGTGCCTGCTGAGCGGGCGGTCATGGTGGGGGATACCGAGTATGACCTGGAAATGGCTCGATCGCTCGGTATGCCTCGCGTCGGCGTCAGTTATGGCGTTCATTCCCCTGAGCGCCTGGCGGCTAGCCAGCCGCATGAGATCGTGCACAGCGTTGATGAACTTTTTACCTGGCTACAGGGGTAAGTGATGAAGGATGATGATTCCCGCAGCAACATGAACAACGATGCATCGCCATCGTCCGAGCAACAGAAGATGGCAGATCGTTGGACCCAGGGCCCCGAAGTGCCCCCAAGCAAGGGAAATGAGGAGGCGGGGCAGCCCGGTGACGACGCTGATACGCTGCGCGAGCGCCAGCGGTTGGCGCAGATCGAGATGATGGATCACTGGATTGGCGGCGTGTTGGCAGAGCAGCGGCGCTCGCGTCGTTGGAAGCTGTTTTTTCGTCTGCTGATGCTGAGCCTGTTCGCGGTGGCGCTGGGGCTGGGTATATACCGTTTCTATGCCCCGTCGGAAGCGACGCCCGCTGCCGCGCACCTCGCCAGAGTGGACGTTAACGGCGTGATCGCCGCGGACGCGCCAGCCAATGCTGAACGTATCATTGAAGGGCTGCGCAACGCCTGGGACGCCGATAGCGCCGAGGCCATTGTGCTGCATATCAACAGCCCGGGCGGCAGTCCTGTGCAGTCACAGCGCATTTATTCGGAAATCATGCGGTTACGGGAGTCGGGCGATAAACCCATTGTGGCCGTCATTGAAGATATTGGTGCCAGTGGTGCTTATTACATAGCGGCGGGGGCTGATGACATCGTCGCATCCCCGGTGAGTCTGGTCGGTTCGATTGGCGTTATATACGCCGGTTTTGGCCTGGAAGAGGCCATTGACCGCGTGGGCATCGAGCGGCGGGTGTTGACGGCAGGTGATAACAAGGCGTTTCTGGATCCTTTTCAGCCCTTTGATGAGGAAGATGAGGCGTTTTGGCAGAGCGTACTCGAAAGCACCCACCAGCAGTTTATTGATGATGTAAAAGCGGGACGCGGAGATCGCTTGAGCGATAACGACGATTTGTTCAGTGGCCTTGTCTGGAGTGGCGCGCAGGCCCAGACGCTGGGGTTGGTCGACCAGCTGGGTAGTATCGATGATGTTGCCCGTGAGTACAGCGATGAGGCTGAGTGGCAAAACTACACGCCGAGCCTGGATCCGTTTGATCGGCTGACCCGGCGCTTCACTCAGACGGCCGCTCAACTGCTGGGGGTCGATACATCCCCTTCGCCGCTGCGCTTTCAGTCACCCTGAAGAAGGTTGGCGCCAAGCGGGTCGAGGCCCGCTTGGCGTAGCATGTCGCAAAGGGCGATCAAGGGTAACCCCATCAGGGCGTTGGGATCGCGTCCCTCAAGGCGTTCGAACAGCGCGATGCCCAGACCCTCCATGCGAAAGCTTCCAGCGCTATCAAGCGGCTGCTCTTTAGCGACGTAAACGCTTATTTCCTCTTGGCTCAGCTGTCGGAAGACAACCTCGAAGGGCTCCACGTGGACCCTGTGAGATTGGTGTCGGGTGTCAAGCAGGGCTAAGCCGGTAAGGAAGGTCACCCGTTGACCGGAAAAGCGGTTGAGATTGTGTTCGGCACGCTCGCTGGTGTGCGGCTTGCCCAGGATGTCGCCCTCGAAGACGGCAATCTGGTCAGAGCCGATGATCAAGTGGTCGTTAAACCGGTCAGCCACGGCATTGGCTTTGCTTAACGCTAGGCGATGCACCAACCGCTGCGGCGTTTCACCCATTTGCGGTGTTTCGTCAATGTCGGGCGAACAGCATTGATAAGGCAATTGCAGTCGGTCGAGCAGTGCGCGGCGCGAACGCGAGCTTGAAGCCAGCACCAGCGCAGGTGTTGCGTTAGACATGCGTTTTTCCTTCGTAAGGTAAGTGGCTTTTGCGGTCAATGGGCCTGATGGATGCCCAGTTTACCCAAACTTGGGCCATATCCTATCGCGCGACCACAAAGAATTATGCCCTTGGCTTTGACACCAGCATGGGGAGTGCCTATCATTGCGCGCCTATGTTGACCTCACAACTCCCCAGCCGGGTTGAGCCTTATAAGCTTGCAGCCCGCCGCGAACGACTCGAAGGCCTGGTAGCGCTTGATAAGCTGCCACGCCTCGCCGAAGAAGCCGGACTCCAATCGGGTGACTGTCACGTCGTGCTCGAATTTGGTGTTGATGCTCAGGGGCGACGTGAAATTCGTGGTCATATGCAAGCAACACTGGCCCTTCCTTGCCGCCGATGTCTGGAGCCGCTCAGCCAGCACGTCACCAGCGATTTTCTATTAGGGATGGTCGCCGATGAAAGCCTGGCCGGAGAGCTGCCAGCCAGTCATGAACCGGTGCTGGTGGAACATGAACAGCTGGACTTGCTGACGGTCGTCGAGGATGAATTAATCCTCAGTCTGCCTCAAGTGGTCTACCACGACGAAGCAGATTGCCACGTTTCGGCAGAGCAACTGGTCAGCAAGACAGAAGGTGGGGAGCAGGAAGAAGCCCCCGCCAATCCTTTCGCGGTGCTTAGCACGCTGAAAGGCAAGAAGTAAGCACCCATAATCCGACAGACCCTGGAGTAATCCCATGGCAGTTCAAAAGAACCGTAAAACTCGTTCCAAGCGCGGTATGCGTCGTAGCCACGATGCCTTGACCGCTCCGACGCTGTCTCAAGACAAAGAAACCGGCACCACCCACCTGCGTCACCACGTTTCGCCAGATGGTTTCTATCGCGGTCGCAAGGTGGTTGACGCGTAAAGCGTCTTTGCCGGTCGATACGACTAAACGAATGGGTGCTTTGTGCGCCTAGCAATTGATGTGATGGGGGGCGATGAAGGCCCTCACGCGCTGATTGAAGGGGCTGCCAGGGCTGTTATCGATACCCCTGGTCTAGAGCTTGTTCTGTTTGGTCCGCATCAGCATATCAGTGCTGAGCTCTCGCGTTTGCCGCGGCCTTTGGCTGCGGCAACGTCACGTTTAGCGGTCCACGATGTGGCTGATAGCGTTGCGACGACGGCGACGGCTGCCTGGGCGTTGCGTCGCGGGCAGTCGACCAGTATGGCGCAAATGCTACGCTGCCTGGCCAAAGGCGATGCCCAGGCGGGTGTCAGCGTTGGCAATACGGCCGCCCTGGTAGCGTTGGCCCGCCGAGAGCTGGGTATGCTGACGGGTATGTCGCGTCCGGCTATCAGCACGGCTATTCCGGCGCGCTGCGGGCGGCGCTGCTATCTGCTGGATCTGGGCGCTAATGTTGATTCGCCGGCGAGCCGCCTGGTCGAGTTTGCCCTGATTGGTGCAGCAATGGCAGAGCAGGTGGACGGTATCGCGCGCCCTCGCGTGGCGTTGCTCAACGTTGGTGCCGAGTCAACCAAAGGGAGTGCCAGCGTGCGCGAAGCCGATAGATTGCTTCAAGAATCGGCGGACAGCTTGCCATTTGACTACCTTGGTTATGCTGAGGGCGGCGATATCTTCCAAGGCGAACTGGATGTGATTGTCTGTGATGGTTTTGCGGGCAACGCCGTGCTCAAGGCAAGCGAGGGTTTGGCGGGTATGCTGGTCGAGCGGGTGCAGCTTGCGTTTGCGTCACGCCTGAGAGGGCGCCTGGCGAGCTGGGTTGCCAAGCCCGTGTTAAAGCACTTAAAACAAGAGCTGGATCCGGTACGCTACAACGGCGCCAGTTTACTAGGCTTGCAGGGAATCGTGGTGAAAAGCCATGGAGGTACCCGTGCAGATGGTTTTTACTATGCCATTCGCCGCGCGATGCAGGAGGTTGAGCACAACCTGCCCGAGCGGCTTGCCAAGCGCTGGTCTTTCAATGAGTAGCGACTTTTTTAATGGTGCAGTGATGATGTCACTGCATTGCAGGTTAGCGGGTTATGGCGAGCAGCAGGATGTGCCCATAACCGCGTCTATCGCTCAATTGAGCAAATGCCTACAAGAGCAAAGGTGAACGACATGTCTCAACCCCTTGCCCTCATTTTCCCCGGGCAGGGCTCTCAGCAGCTTGGAATGCTGCGCGAGCTTGCCGAGCGTTACAGCGTGGTGGGAACGACCTTTGAGGAAGCATCGGATGCGTTACGCTACGACTTGTGGAAAGTCGTGCAAGAGGGGCCAGATGCCTCGCTAAATGCTACCGAATGCACTCAGCCAGCGTTGCTGTCCGCCAGTATAGCGATATGGCGCGTCTGGCAAGAGCTGGAAGGGCCGCGCCCGACGGTCATGGCCGGGCACAGCCTGGGTGAATACAGCGCCATGGTATGCGCAGGTGTGCTTGGATTTGCCGAGGGCGTTAAATTGGTTCGTCTTCGCGGTGAGGCCATGCAGCACGCAGTGCCAGCGGGAGAAGGCGGTATGGCCGCCATTCTGGGCCTCGATAACGCGTCTGTGGAGGCCGCCTGTGCCAACGCAGCGCAAGGGGACGTCGTTTCAGCTGTCAACTACAATGCCCCGGGCCAGGTAGTGATTGCGGGCGGCAAAGCGGCCGTTGAGCGGGCGATTGTGGCGTGTCAGGAAGCGGGCGCCAAGCGGGCGATGCCGCTCCCGGTTTCCGTGCCTTCGCACTGCGACCTCATGCGCCCTGCGGCAGACCGCCTGGCGGCAGCGATGCAGGAAATCGAACTGCGTCCGCCGCGCTACACCGTCATCCAAAACGTAGACGCCGAGGCGCATGCTGACGTCGATACGCTGCGCACGCGACTGATTGAACAGCTTTATCAGCCTGTGCGCTGGAGCGACTGTGTCGAAACAATGGCCGCCCAGGGAGCAAACGTGTTCATCGAGTGTGGCCCGGGTAAAGTGCTGACCGGCTTGAATAAGCGTATTGTGCGTGGCAGTAAAAGTCTGGCGGTCAACGATCCCGATAGCTTGGATGCCGCGCTTGAGTTGGCTCGCGACGCGTTGGCGGATGATGCATGATAAGTGGTGATTTTCCGCTATCCTTGCTTATTTACATGGTGAAAGGCAGTACCTTATGACCCAAGAACGTAGAGTTGCGCTTGTTACGGGTGCCAGTCGTGGCATCGGCCGGGCAGTCGCTTACGAACTGAGCCGCCAGGGACGTATTGTCGTTGGTACCGCGACCAGCGAAGCTGGTGCAGCCAACATTGACGCTGACTTCGCAGATCAGGGCATTGAAGGGGCTGGCTTATGCCTTGATGTCACCGATCAGGCGAGCATCGATGATGTCTTGAAAACCATTGCTGAACGGTTTGCCGCGCCGACTATTCTGGTCAACAATGCCGGTATCACGCGCGATAATCTCTTGATGCGCATGAAGGAAGACGAATGGGACTCGGTGATGGATACCAATCTCAAGTCTGTCTACCGGGTCAGCAAAGCGTGCCTGCGAGGGATGACCAAGGCGCGTTTTGGGCGTATTGTGTCGATCAGCTCCGTGGTGGCGACCATGGGCAACTTGGGCCAGACTAACTACGCGGCGGCCAAGGCTGGCATGGAAGGCTTTAGCCGAGCGCTGGCCCGTGAGGTTGCCTCGCGTGCCATTACGGTCAACTCGGTGGCGCCGGGGTTTATCGCCACCGACATGACCGAAGCGCTACCGGAAGCGCAGCACGACATGCTGCTCAAGCAGATTCCGTTGGCGCGCCTGGGTTCTCCGGATGAAATTGCCGCTGCCGTGGGATTTCTGGCCAGTGATGCGGCAGGATACATCACCGGCGAGACACTGCATGTCAACGGCGGCATGAATATGCGTTGATGGCCTTGAGTTTGGCGGTTGCGTCAGCTCAAGGGCGTCTATAAACTACCCCGCAGCTTTTGGCTTGCGGTTCCCAAATAGCTGGTTATCCAAAACGGCTAATGTGAATGACTGGAGTACGTTGATGAGTACTATTGAAGAGCGCGTAAAGAAAGTAGTGGCTGAGCGCCTGAACGTTAAAGAAGAAGATATCCAGAATAGCTCTTCTTTTACTGAAGACCTGGGTGCTGACTCGCTTGACACAGTTGAGCTCGTCATGGCGTTGGAAGAAGAATTCGATACGGAGATTCCGGACGAAGAAGCCGAGAAGATCACCACGGTTCAAGAAGCTATCGACTACGTTAACGCCCATCAGTAAGGGGTAGTTGATGCATCGAACCCGGGTAGGTGGCTTGATGTCTACCCGCATTAAAAAGCCGTCCTTCCAGGGGCGGCTTTTTTGCTTTGCGGTCGCACTGAATATAACGTTCAATCTCCGTTATACTAGCGGCAACTTTGACGACTGATAATGACTCACAAGGGTCGAGTCACCATGGATGCCTGGAGGAAGATTGATGGCGCGAAGAAGGGTAGTGGTAACCGGGTTAGGCCTGGTGACCCCAGTTGGAAATACGGTCCATGAGTCGTGGGCCAACATTGTGGCCGGGCAAAGCGGTATCGCGCCGATTGAGCATTTCGATACCAGCGGCTTTAACACGCGGTTTGGCGGGTCGGTAAAAGGGTTTGATATCAGCCCGTACCTGAACCCTAAAGATGCCCGCAAGATGGATCTGTTCATCCAGTACGGCATGGCCGCGGGTGCTCAGGCAATTCAGGACTCAGGCCTTGAGTGTACCGAGGCCAACGCTGACCGTATTGGTGTAGCGATCGGGTCCGGCATTGGCGGGTTACCCATGATTGAACATAATCATGATGCGCTGAATAAAGGCGGTGCACGCAGGATATCGCCGTTTTTTGTCCCAGGGTCCATCATCAATATGATCTCGGGCAATATGGCGATTCAGCACGGCTTTAAAGGGCCCAATATTGCGATTACCACGGCCTGCACCACGGGAACGCACAATATTGGTTACAGCGCCCGCACCATTGCCTATGGTGATGCCGAGGTGATGGTCTGCGGTGGCGCGGAAATGGCCACCACACCGCTGGGGCTGGGGGGGTTCGCAGCCGCACGCGCGCTGTCGACCCGCAACGATGACCCGCAGGCTGCCAGCCGTCCCTGGGATACCGACCGTGACGGCTTTGTGTTGTCAGACGGGGCCGGTGTGATGGTGCTTGAAGAGTTCGAGCACGCCAAGGCCCGCGGCGCAACCATCTATGCGGAGTTGGCAGGCTTTGGCATGAGCGATGACGCTTATCACATGACGTCACCACCTGAAGATGGCAGTGGTGCTGCATTGTCGATGAGTAATGCCATCAAGGACGCGCAGATGAATCCTGCCGAGGTGGATTATATCAATGCCCATGGTACCTCAACGGCATCGGGCGACCTGGCTGAAAGTCGAGCTGTCGAAAAAGTCATGGGGCAGGCTGCTCAGCAAGTGGCCGTCAGTTCGACCAAGTCGATGATTGGCCACCTATTGGGGGCGGCTGGCGCTGTGGAAGCGGTGTTTAGCGTGCTGGCTATCCGCGATCAGGTCGCACCGCCCACGATCAACCTGGATAACCCGCAGGAGGGCTGCCGACTCGATTACGTACCGCACACGGCTCGTGACATGCGTATCGATGCTGTGCTGTCGAACTCCTTCGGCTTTGGCGGTACCAATGGGTCATTGCTGTTCAAAAAGGTGTAAGCCTGTATGAGTCAGCCCTGGGTACCTTTTGACGACCGCGGGCTGGCCTACGGTGACGGCGTATTTGAAACTGTTCTGCTGCACGATGGTCAGCCGGTGCTTTGGCAGCAGCATGTGGAGCGGCTGCTGGAGGGCTGTCAGCGGTTGATGATCGACCCGCCTTCGCCAGCCGCATTGTCGGCCACCTGGCAAGCAGCACCCACTGTCGGGTGGGAGGTGCTCAAGATTATCGTCACCCGGGGGAGCGGTGGTCGTGGCTACGCGATTCCTGACGTGGCGGCCCCCCGTCTTATGAGCCGTCGTGTGCCTTTTCAGCCGGATTCGTCGGCCTGGTCGAAGGGGGTTAGCGTACGTATCTGTTCGCTACGCCTGGCCCGGCAACCCCGCTTGGCGGGTATCAAACACCTCAATCGTCTTGAAAATGTGCTGGCTCGCCAGGAGTGGCAGGCAACGGACTACCGTGAAGGTCTGTTGGCTGATAACCACGGCCTGGTCGTGGAAGCCACCAGCATGAATCTGTTTTGGGAACAGAACGGGTGCATCATGACGCCGACGCTGGATCAGTGTGGTGTGGAAGGTACGCTGCGCGCCGCGTTGATTGATGCACAGCTCGTGACCCCTGCTCAACTGGCAATCGATGAGGTCGCGGCGGTTGACCGGTTGTGGCTGGCCAACTCAGTGCAGGGTGTATGGCCGGTCAATGCGTTGTGGACGGCTGAAGGCGCCCCTCTTCGTCGCTGGGGAGCGCCCAGGCATGATCCCTTGCAAGCCGTGGCCCACCCGCTGCTCGGTTACCCAGCGACGTCTTAACGTATTGAATATTGAGGTCTTATAGTGAAACGCTTGGTGGTTGCACTGGCCGTGATGGCCGTGGTTGGCGTTGCCGGTGTCGCGGGTGGTTATGTTTATTGGCAGCAGCGGCTTGATGCGCCGCTGTCGATTGGTGAGCCCACGCTTTATCAGGTGCCTTCTGGTGCCGGCCTCAATCGCGTGGTCGCCGAGTTGGAGGCGCAAGGCATTATTGAGGATGCCTGGGCGTTCCAACTGATGACGAAACTTCAGCCGGATGAATTGCCGGACCTGCGCACAGGGGAATATCTTCTCGAGCCTGGCATTACCGGCATGGAGCTTTTGGCGCTGCTCGGCAGCAACGATGTCGTAACATATCCGCTTACCATTCCCGAAGGGTGGACCTTTGCCCAGATGCGTGAGCAACTGGCGGCAGCCCCCAAGCTTGAACAGCGCACAGCGGATATGAGCGATGGGGAGCTCATGGCATTGCTTGATCGAGAGGGGACGCACCCGGAAGGCTGGTTCTTCCCCGATACCTATCGCTATCACCTGGGGATGAGTGACGTTGATATCCTGCGTCAGTCGCTTGAACGTATGGAACGCATACTTGACGAGGTTTGGGCCGAACGCGACGACGACCTGACCATCGACTCGCCCTATGAAGCGCTGATCATGGCATCGTTGATCGAACGCGAAACCGGAGCACCTGAAGAACGGCGTGAAATTGCGGGCGTTTTCAAGCGGCGGATGGAGAGCGGCATGCGGCTGCAAACCGACCCGACGGTTATCTATGGAATGGGGGATCGCTACGATGGGCGGATTACCCATGCCGATTTACGCGAGGCCACGCCCTACAACACCTATGTGATTGATGGGCTGCCGCCGACGCCAATCGCGATGCCGGGGCGGGCCTCGCTGGAAGCGGCTGTGAACCCTTTGCCGGGCGACACGCTGTATTTTGTCTCGCGGGGTGACGGGACCCACAAGTTCTCGAGCACGCTGCGGGAGCACAACAACGCCGTGAACCGGTATATCCGTAACCGTGACTAATATTACCCAAATCCAGAGGCCATGATGACGAAGCGCGGTCGCTTTATTACCCTAGAAGGCGGTGAAGGTGTAGGGAAGTCCACCAATATGCAGTTCGTGGTGGCCTGGCTGGAGGCTCAGGGAATCGAAGTGGTGGCCACGCGGGAGCCAGGGGGAACCCCCCGGGCAGAAGCGATTCGCCAACTGTTGTTGGACCCCGCCCCCGAGGAATGGCTGCACACCGACGCCGAGCTGCTGTTAATGTTTGCCGCCCGCGCCCAGCACCTGGCCGAAAAGATTCTGCCCGCGCTGGCGCGAGGCGCCTGGGTGGTGTGTGACCGTTTCACTGACGCGACATACGCCTATCAGGGCGGCGGCCGTGGGATTCCGGTAGAGCGTATCGCAGCGCTTGAGGCATTTGTGCAGAAGGGAGTGGCGCCTGACCTGACGCTATTGCTGGATATGCCACACGATGCTGCCAGGCAACGCCTGGAATCACGCCTGCGCGACCAGCATACCCAGCGAGACCGGTTTGAAAAGGAGCAGGCAGACTTCTTTCAGGCTGTTCGTAATGCCTACCTGGCGAGGGCCGAGCAAGCGCCGGAGCGGTTTGCCCTGATCAACGCCCACCAACTCCTGACAGAGGTCCAGTCCGATATCTGTGACACCCTGGCCGGTCGAGCCGCGTTATGGGACTGAGCGGTGTGCTGCCCTGGCATGACCCCACCTGGCGCCAGCTATGTCGTCTTGCTGATGCTGGGAGAATGCCCCATGCGCTGCTGTTCAGCGGCGAGCATGGCGTAGGCAAGCAGCGCCTGGCAGAGGCACTGATTGCCCGAACGATGTGTGCCGCCCCCGGTGAGCAGGCCTGTGGTCAATGCCGCAGCTGTCAGCTGCTGGCGTCCGGGTACCATCCCGATTTGCTACGCATTTCGCCGGAGGAAGGCAAACGCCAGATCCGTATTGATACCATTCGTGACGTCAATCGCTTTGTCTCGCAAACCGCGCAGCAGGGTGGCTACAGGGTCATCGTTATCTCGCCGGCTGAAGCCATGAACGTGGCCGCTTCAAACGCACTGTTGAAAAGCCTGGAAGAGCCGGGCGATCAGACACTATTTATCCTGTTGGCGGATGTGCCGTCCAGAGTGCTGCCCACCATTCGCTCACGCTGCCAGCAGTGGCCGCTACCCAGCGTCGCGGTAGCCGATTGCCTGGGCTGGTTGACCGAGCAGTTGGCAAGCGAGGACGAAGCGCGCTTCTGGTGGCAGGTGTCAGGTGGGCTGCCGTTGAGGGCGGTCGAGCTTGCCGCTCCTGAGGCGCGCGCCTTGCGTCAGCAGTTGCACGACTGCTTCGAGCAACTGGTACGCGGCGGGGAGCCGGTATCTGAAGCCGCGCGATTAGACCGTCAGGCGATAGATGCCATTTTATGGTACGGTATTGCTTGGCTTGAAGACCTGATCAGGCTGGGGTTGTCCGGCTCCACCTCTGCCCTGCGTAATCCCGATTTGCTTCCGCTTTACCGTCAAGCGGTGAAAAATGCCCGGGTACGGGACTGGTTTAAGCTGCTGGACTACGCCCGCGAGCAGCGCCGCCTGCTCGCCGTTGGTGCCAACCCCAATCCGCAGCTTGTGTTGGAAGCGTGGCTGGTGCGCTGGTCGGCATTACTCCGCTCCTAGACCGACTTGCGAGGTGTTATGGCAACGCAAAAAGCGCTCTCCCTCACGGTGCCCGATGTGCCCACTTTATTGTCTGCCTATATGCCGTTTCTTGACCGCGGTGGCATGTTCATTCCCACGCGCGGCTACTATGACCTGGGCCAGACCGTTTATTTACTGCTGACACTGCCGGGGGAGAGCGAGCGTCTCTCGCTAAGCGGCGAGGTGATCTGGGTGTCTCCCGACGGTGTCAGCGGTCGGCGCATGCCGGGGATCGGCATTCACTTCCACGCGCAGGATTACCGGGTGCGTGACCGTATTGAAACCCTTCTGGCGGGGCAGTTGGATAAAGCTGCGCCCTCATTTACTCTTTAACGCCCACCACGAGAGCGACATGTTTGTTGATTCCCACTGTCACCTGGACCGCTTATCCGACACCACACACAACGGCAGCCTTGCGGCCACGCTGGAGGCCGCCCGCAACGTTGGCGTCAACCAGTTTCTTGCCATCTCCGTGACGCTTGAGGACATGCCCAAACTTGCCGGCATTGCCAGAGAGCACGGGGATGTCGTGATATCGGCGGGCCAGCATCCTCTCCATGACGCACCGGTCGAACCCGGTGTCAGTGATATCAAGGAGGCGGCGGAGCAATTCGACGCGGTGGCCATTGGCGAGACGGGCCTTGATTACCATTATGCGGACCGCGTGTCGGCAGGGGTTCAGTATGAACGTTTCAAGCGCCACTTGATCGCCGCTCGTGAGCTCGAGCTGCCCGTGGTGGTGCATACCCGCGATGCCAAGGAAGACACTCTGGCCTTGCTGCGTGAGCACAGCGACCCGCGAGTCGGGGGCGTGCTCCACTGCTTTACCGAAGATATCGAGATGGCGCGTGACGCCGTACGCTTAGGCTTTTATATTTCATTATCAGGGATTGTCACCTTCCGCAATGCTGAGTCGCTGCGTACCCTGGCGTGCCAGTTGCCCCTTGACCGGTTGCTGATCGAAACCGACAGCCCCTATTTGGCACCCGTACCGTATCGTGGCAAACCCAATGAGCCCGCCTGGGTGGTTCAAGTGGCCGAGTGCATTGCCGAGGCGCGTGGCATCAGTGTTGATGAAGTCGCCATGCAGACCACGGCCAATTTCTATCAGCTATTTCGTAATGCGGCCCCCGACGCCCCCGAACAGGTTAAGCAAGCGTTGGCACAATCGGGGTTATTGGCTAAGTAGGCGGGCCAGGGCGAGGTAATAGGATGAACATAGACCGATTGCTTGATTATCGACAGGGCGCTTCCAGCATACCGCCACTCGATGACTGGCAGCCCGCCTTGTCAGGCGATATGGATATACGTATCGACGCCCAGGGTGGCTGGTGGCACGAGGGCGTGCCCTTTGCCCGTGCCAGCGTCGCGCGGTTGCTGTCGACCTTGCTGCGTCATGATGCCGAGGGCTATTGCCTGGTAACACCGGTCGAGCGCTGGCGTATTCAGGTGGACGATCGGCCGCTAGTCGCCGTGGAAGCCGATTTTCGTGACGATGCATGGTGGTTGACCACGCAGTTTGACGATGTCGTGCGCCTTGATGCCGAGCACCCCCTGACGTTGAGCGAGACGCCCCAGGGAGACCATGTGCCGGAAATTGCCGTACGTTTCGGACTGGCGGCCAGGTTGCATCGCCATGTCTATTATCAGCTTGCCGACGTTGCCGAGTTACGCGATGAAGGGGCCGGTCGTCAGGCGCTGAGTGTCTACAGTGCTGGTCACTGGCATCCCATCGGCTACCTTGAAGGGCATGAGCTTGATGGGTTATCGCCCAGCGAGGGGTCGTGAAGCTAACCGCTGAACAGCAAGCCGTCATTCACCACGATGAGGGCCATGCCCGTGTTGCAGCGGTGGCCGGCGCCGGTAAAACCACCACCATGGCAGCCCGTGTTCACCATCTGCTTGCGCGCGGTGTTCCGCCCAAGCGCATCCTGGTGCTGATGTTTAACCGCTCCGCCCGGGAGGATTTTCAGCGTCGGTTGGCCAGTATGGCGCCATCCGGCCAGGCGCTACCTGACGTTCGTACCTTCCACTCGCTGGGTCACCGACTGACGCAAAGCCTGTGCCGCTGGGGCGTCCTGGCGCCGCGTCGACTGTTATCGGCGGAATGGCAACTGGAGCGTTTGCTCCGCCAGGCCAGCCTGAATGTGCTCAGCGATGCCGTTGAGCGCCGTGATGCGGCGCTGGAAGGCGACCGACTCGAGACGCTGGCCCATTTTTGCGGTCTGGTTAAAGCCGAAATGATGGCGCCAGAGGCCCTCTTTGAACGTCTCAATTACGATCCTGATACGGACTATTTCCCCGCTGCCTTCAACGAGGCCGAGCGCCTGCTGCAGAGTGAAGGGGTGATGACCTATGCGGATTTGCTTTACCGTCCGCTGCAAGCCCTCGAGGCCGATAGCGCCTTACGTAGCCGGGTAGAGGGTTTTCTGGACCACGTCATTATCGATGAGTATCAGGATATCAATGCGGCCCAGCAGCGCCTGCTGGCGGTTCTGGCGGGTAAAAGAGCCTCCGTGATGGCGGTCGGCGACGCCAATCAGTGTATCTATGAGTGGCGCGGCGCGCGGCCGGATACCATGCTGGAAAACTTTACCGCCACCTTTGGTGAAGCGACCGATTACCCTCTCTCGACCACGTTTCGCCACGGCCATGCCCTGGCACTGGCGGCCAACCATGCGATTGCCGCCAACCAGCGTCGGCCGGACCAGCTATGTTTGGCCGCGACCCACAATCCGGATACCCGCTTGTCAGTGGGGCAGGGCGGTCGACAGCTGCTGGATGCGTTGATTGACTGGCAGGCGCAGGGCCGTGTGTTGAGCGACGTGAGTCTCCTGGTACGCAGCTGGGCGCTTTCGGTGCCGTTCCAACTGGCGCTTCTGCAGGCGGGCATCCCCTTTCGGCTGGCCCGCGAAGACCGTTTTGTGTTTCGCCTGCCCCTGGTTCAGGCACTGGCCGGGTATTTAAAACTTTCCCGTCGCCCGACTTTGCTGCAAGACCCCGAACAACTCACCTTGCTGCTGGCCCAGCCCACGCCTTTCGTGGCCCGTGAGCGCCTGCAGCGGCTGGCTCGGCAGCTCGCCAGCCGTCAAGTATGGCCGGAAAATCATGACCCGGTGATCAGTGATTTAAAGCCCATCCAGCGGCGCACGCTGAAAAAACGCTGGACGTTGCTGTGCGAACTGCCGCAGCTCAGTGCATGGCCGCCAGCCAAGCTGTTGCAGCACGTCGTGGATACCATCGAGGCCGAGAAAACCCTGAAGCGCGCCGCCGCCCGGCGCGATAAAGGCGAAGAAGACGTGCGCTTGCTGGACGTGCTGATCGAGCAGGCGCAAAGCGTTTCAGACCCGGATGCGTTTATCGAGTTGTTGGAGCGCCCGGTAGAGAATCAAGCGGCGGGGGTGCTGATCAGCACCGTTCACGGCGCCAAGGGGCTTGAGTGGCCTTTCGTCGCCGTGGCAGGTGTCAACGAGGAAGACTTTCCTTATTACAGTCGGGACAACCCGCTCACCGACGACCGCCTGGAAGAAGAACGGCGGCTGTTTTATGTCGCGATCACGCGTTCGAAAGAACAGTTGCTTGTGCTTCACGACGGCGGGGCGCACAGACCCAGCCGTTTTATTACCGAAAGCGCCTGGCAGGACAGCATGCAGGTCGCCGCCTGCCTGGCCAGAGACAACACGCCATCGCCCACGCTGAGGGTCACGTCGCCATCGCTCGTGGGGCGTTACCTGAGCCAGCTAGGGCGTGATGACATTGAATTGGTCGCGCCCGAGGTTCAAGCCCCACAGGCGGCCTACACCGCAAGCGCGTTCTATCCTGGCCAGCGGTTGCACCATGCGGTGTTCGGCGAAGGCGAAGTGGCCACCGTGGAGGGTAACCCAAGCGACCCGGTGATCGATGTGCGCTTCGATCAGGCAGGGCGGCGACGGCTGATTGCCAGCCGAGCGCCCATCGAACGGCTAGCCTGATAAAGAAAATGCCCCATCACGGGGCATTTAGGTTTATTGAAATGCGTGCTACGTCGCAGCGACCGCTACATATTCGGGTAGTTGGGACCGCCGCCGCCCTCCGGTGCTACCCAGGTAATATTCTGAGCCGGATCCTTGATGTCGCAGGTCTTGCAGTGGATGCAGTTCTGGAAGTTGATCTGGAAGCGAGGCTCGCCCTGATCATCTTCGACGACTTCGTAGACACCTACCGGGCAGTAGCGCTGCGCGGGTTCAGCGTACTTGGGCAGATTGTCGCGAATCGGTAGGTCAGGATCGTCAAGGCGCAGGTGGCAAGGCTGGTTTTCCTCGTGGTTGGTGTTGGACAGGAACACCGATGAAGGTTTGTCGAACGATAGCTTGCCGTCGGGTTTGGGGTAGTCGATTTTCTCGCACTCGTCGGCGGGCTTGAGAGCCCCATGATCGGTGGTCGTATCGTGAAGGTTGGGGAGTTTGTTGCCCAACAGTTGATTGGCAAAGTTGTACGCGCCGCCGCCGACAGTGCCGTATTTATGAATGGCCGGGCCAAAGCTGGCGCTATCTTTCAGCTCTTGATACGCCCAGCTGGCCTCCCATTTGTCGGTGAAGCTCGTCAATTCCTGGGCGCCTTCGTCGCCGCCTTTGATCGCTTCAAACACGCTTTCTGCCGCCACCATGCCCGACTTCATGGCGGTGTGCAGACCCTTGATCTTGGCAAAGTTGAGCGTGCCAGCATCGCAGCCGATGAGCAGGCCGCCTGGGAAGGTCATTTTAGGCAGGCAGTTGAAGCCGCCTTTGGTGATCGCCCGGGCGCCGTAGGCGACGCGTTTTCCGCCTTCCAGATACTGGCTGAGTACCGGGTGATGCTTCATGCGCTGGAATTCGTCGAACGGTGACAGCCAGGGATTCTGGTAGCTCAGATCCATGATCAGCCCGACCACCACCTGCTGGTTTTCAGCGTGGTAGAGGAACCAGCCACCATGCGCATTGTTGCCCAGCGGCCAGCCGGAGCCGTGCAGGACGACGCCAGGTTCATGCTTGTCGGCAGGCACGTCCCAAAGTTCCTTCAGGCCGATGCCGTAGTGCTGTGGGTCGCGCCCGGCGTCGAGTGAAAAGTCCTCGATCAGGCGTTTGCCAATATGGCCACGGGCGCCTTCGGCAAACAGGGTGTATTTCGCGCGCAGTTCCATGCCGGGCATATGGCCGTCTTTGGGCGAGCCATCGGCGGCCACGCCCATGTCGCCGATGAGGATGCCGCGTACCGCACCGTCTTCAACGATGGCTTCCTGGGCGGCGAAGCCCGGGAATATCTCCACGCCCAGGGCCTCTGCCTGTTCCGCCAGCCAGCGGCATAGATTGCCGGCGCTGATCACGTAGCGGGTAAGGTCGCCGCCGGTATTATGCATGCTCTTGGGCACCAGCGCGTTGGGCAGTTTCTGCGCCTTGTCAGCATCTTTCAGCAGGTAAACATCATCGCGGATGGCGGGCGTGTTAAGGGGCGCCCCGCGTTCTTGCCAGTCGGGAAACAGCTCGTTGAGGGCGCGGGGTTCAAACACGGCGCCGGACAGAATATGCGCGCCGACTTCCGAGCCTTTTTCAACCACGCAGACGGTCAACTCCTGCTCCGCGTCGTTGGCCTGCTGCATTAGACGGCAGGCTGCCGCCAGGCCGGATGGGCCAGCCCCGACGATGACCACGTCAAAGTCCATCACATCGCGTTCAACGTTATCCACCTGGTGTCTCCTTACTCTCATAAGGGCCATTGTTTACAATGACTAGCGATTGGGAACTAGCTTATAAAAACATGGCCTTAATTTTAAACGGTCGTTTGCTTATGGTTATCCTTCATAATAGGCATAATACCTGTGTAAGGTCACGCCTACGATGCTAAATGGCGATTTAACATTTTAGCGATTGTGAATGGCGGCCCATTTATTGATGGGGATTCGACCAAGGCCGTAAGCAACCCCTATTGTTGCAGGCAGGTAGGCTATGGCAAATTAAAAAGGTTTTTTACTTGCACGCCTATCAAACGCTCGAATGAATTTGATGCGGTCAGCCTTTCCGGGCCGCAATGTGATATCCGAAGCTTCTCAAGGTGCCTGCCAGGTGGGTGCCATCCAGGGTTAACGGCTTCACCACAAGCCAAGCGAGGAACCTATGAAAGTACTTGTCGCGGTGAAACGCGTCATCGACTACAACGTCAAAATTCGTGTCAAAGCAGATCATTCTGACGTCGATCTTACCAACGTCAAAATGGCCATGAACCCGTTCTGCGAAATTGCCGTGGAAGAAGCCGTGCGTCTGAAAGAGAAGGGCGTCGCGACGGAAGTGGTCGCCGTGACGGTGGGTCCCAAGGCCGCCCAGGAGCAGCTGCGCACCGCGCTGGCGTTGGGCGCGGATCGCGCCATTCATATCGAAACTGACGAGCGCGCCGAATCACTGGCCGTGGCGAAGCTGCTGGCCAAGGTGGTCGATGAAGAGCAACCGGGTATGGTGATTCTCGGCAAGCAGGCCATCGACACCGACAATAACCAGACCGGCCAGATGCTTGCCGCGTTGACCAACCTGCCCCAGGGCACCTTTGCGTCAGAGGTGGCCGTCGACGGTGACAAGGTTCACGTGACTCGGGAAATCGATGGCGGCCTGCAGACGATTGCATTGACGCTGCCAGCGATCGTCACGACCGACCTGCGCCTCAACGAGCCGCGCTACGCCAAGCTGCCGGATATCATGAAAGCCAAGAAAAAGCCCATGGACGTGAAGACCCCCGCCGATCTGGGTGTCGAGGTGGCGTCCAAGGTGAGCCTTTTGAAAGTCGAATCGCCGGCGGAGCGCAAGGGCGGTATCAAAGTGGCCTCGGTAGACGAGTTGATCGACAAACTGAAAAACGAAGCCAAGGTTCTTTAAAGGTCGGTTCTTTACACTCCGTACTTTGAGACAAGTTCTTCGAGACAAGCGCTTTGAAAGGAGCTGATTTTATGAGCATTTTGGTACTTGCCGACCTGCATGAAGGCCAACTGGCGGGCGCCACGGCCCACGTCGTGGCCGCGGCTAAAGCCATTGGCGGCGATATCGACGTTCTGGTGGCCGGTGAAGGCGTTCAGGCTGCGGCCGAGGCGGCGGCCAAACTTGATGGCGTGAGTAAAGTACGCGTTGCGGATAACGCCGTTTACGCCCACCAGCTCGCCGAGCCCATGGGCGCGCTGCTGGTCGAACTGGCCGATGGCTATACCCACGTGCTGGCCAGCGCCTCCACCACTGGCAAGAACGTACTGCCGCGTCTGGCGGCCTTGAAAGATGTCAGCCAGCTTTCCGATGTGCTTGCCGTGGATAGCGCCGATACCTTCAAGCGCCCGATTTACGCCGGCAACGCCATTGCGACGGTCAAAAGCGACGACGCGCTGAAAGTCATCACCGTGCGTACCACCGGCTTTGATGCCGTGGGCGATGGTGGCAGCGCCACCATTGAAGCCGTTGATACCGTGGTTGACAACGCCCAGTCCAGTTTCGTCAAGCAGGAACTGGCCGAGTCGGACCGCCCGGAGCTGGGTGGCGCCAAGGTGGTCATCTCCGGTGGTCGCGGCATGGGCAACGGTGAGAACTTCAAGCTGCTCGATGGCATTGCCGACAAGCTTGGGGCGGCGATTGGTGCCTCCCGCGCCGCGGTTGATGCCGGCTTTGTTCCCAACGACATGCAGGTCGGTCAGACCGGTAAAATCGTTGCCCCGGAGCTGTATATCGCGGTGGGGATTTCCGGTGCCATCCAGCACCTGGCGGGCATGAAAGACTCCAAGGTGATTGTCGCGATCAACAAGGACGACGAAGCGCCGATCTTCCAGGTTGCCGATTATGGCCTGGTGGGCGATCTGTTCGAGATCCTCCCAGAGCTGGAAGGTAAGCTGTAACCATCTGAAATCTCGAAATTAAAAGCCGACTTCATGTGAAGTCGGCTTTTTTATATGAGCTGGGTTAGATAAACTCTCATTAGTTGACTAAAATGCTGGGGCAAAAGCGAAATCAGCCCCCTTGCGGTTGAAAAAGCAATGAGGTGACCATACCTAGTTATTGAAACCGGATATTGCTGAACGCAAAGAAAGCCACTGAAAGGAGATGATCAATATGGCACATACACTTCCAGAGTTACCCTACGCGTACGATGCGCTAGAACCGCACATTGATGCGATGACCATGGAGATCCACCATTCTCGTCACCACAACACCTATGTCACCAACCTGAATGCTGCGCTGGAAGGCACCGGGCTTGAGGACGTGCCGGTGGAAGAGCTTGTGTCCAACCTGGACCGTGTTCCGGAAGACAAGCGTCAGCCCGTCATCAATAACGGCGGTGGTCACGCCAACCACTCCATGTTCTGGCAAATGATGTCACCCAATGGCGGCGGTCAGCCACAAGGCGGCGTGGCCAAGGCTATCGATGCCGAGTTAGGCGGTTTTGAGGCTTTCCAGGAAGCGTTCAAAAAAGCAGCGCTTGGTCGTTTCGGTAGTGGCTGGGCCTGGCTATCCGTCACGCCCGAGAAAAAACTGGTCGTTGAAAACACACTGAACCAGGACAGCCCGCTGATGCACGGCAATACGCCGGTGTTAGGCCTGGATGTCTGGGAGCATGCGTACTACCTCAAGTACCAGAACAAGCGCCCTGACTATGTCGCCGCTTTCTTTAACGTAGTGAACTGGGAAGACGTCGAACGTCGCTACCAAGCGGCCACCGCCTAACCCCTAGCCGCGCTACGTATGACGCCATCTGATGGTGTCTGCTTAAAAACCGCCTCCTTAATCGGAGGCGGTTTTTTTTGCTGTCGTGAATAGTAATGGGCAATAGCTGTCAATATCCTGTGGATGAAAAATACCACATATGCTTGAATTGATTTTCTGATGGTCTATATATAGTATGCGTTGTAGCTTCTATAGGGGGCGGGCACAAGATATGCCCTACCCGAAAAATGCCGCTATGAAAAGGGAAATGACCATGGAAATTCAAATTTATAGCAAGCCAGCCTGTGTTCAGTGCACCGCTACCTATCGCGCGCTGGACAAGCAGGGACTTCCTTATACCGTGATCGACATCACCGCCGAATCGGGTGCCCAGGAAGAAGTTGAAGCGCTGGGCTATCGTCAGTTGCCGGTCGTCGTTGCCGGTGAAGACCATTGGTCAGGCTTCCGTCCAGACCGCATCCAAGCCCTGGCGTAAGTTACCCATGCTGACAGATGGACGCACGCCCTCCATGGTCGGCAATCTGGTGTACTTTTCCACCAAATCAGGTAATACCCACCGTTTCATTGAAAAAACAGGTTTGGTTGCACAGCGCTTGCCGCTTAATCGGGAAGCGCCGGTACCCCAGGTGGATCAGCCTTACATTTTGGTAACGCCCACCTATGGTGGCGGCCAGGCGAAGGGCGCGGTGCCGGGTCAAGTGATCCGGTTCCTGAATGACGAGCACAATCGCCACCTGATACGCGGGGTGATTGCCGCGGGTAACACCAACTTTGGCGACGCGTATGGCTTGGCGGGCCGCATCATTGCGGAAAAATGCCAGGTACCGTTGCTTTATCGATTCGAACTGTTTGGCACCGACGAAGACGTCGCCAAGGTCCGTGAAGGAGTAGAAGAGTTTTGGAAACGACAACGCTAGCCTCAAAAAACGTCACTGAAACGCAAAGGCCTGCGGCGGCAAGCGACGGTCGCACCATGGATTACCATGCGCTGAACGCCATGCTGAATCTTTACGGCGCCAACGGCGAACTGCAGTTGGATAAAGACCGCGAAGCCGCGCGTCAGTACTTCTTGCAGCATGTCAATCAGAACACCGTGTTCTTCCATTCCCTCGAAGAGAAGCTCGATTATCTGGTGGAAGAGCAGTACTACGAAGCGGGCACGCTGGCGCAGTATGACTTTTCTTTCGTCAAGGCACTGTTCGAGCAGGCGTATGCCTACAAGTTTCGTTTTCCAAGCTTCCTTGGCGCCTTCAAGTATTACACCAGCTATACGCTGAAGACCTTTGATGGCAAGCGTTACCTTGAACGCTACGAAGACCGCGTTTGCATGGTCGCGCTTGCCCTGGCGCGTGGGGATGAAACCCTGGCCAAGTCGCTGGTCGATGAAATTATCAGCGGCCGTTTCCAGCCGGCGACCCCCACCTTCCTGAACTGCGGTAAGCAGCAGCGCGGTGAACTGGTGTCGTGCTTTTTGCTGCGCATCGAAGACAACATGGAGTCGATCGGCCGCTCGATCAATTCGGCGCTGCAGCTTTCCAAGCGTGGCGGTGGCGTTGCCTTCCTGCTCAGCAATATTCGTGAGTCAGGCGCCCCCATCAAGCGCATTGAAAACCAGTCGTCGGGGATTATCCCGATCATGAAGCTGCTGGAGGATGCGTTTTCCTACGCCAACCAGCTCGGCGCGCGTCAGGGGGCCGGTGCTGTGTACCTGAACGCTCACCATCCCGATATCCTGCGCTTCCTGGATACCAAGCGTGAAAATGCCGATGAAAAAATCCGCATTAAAACGCTCTCGCTAGGGGTGACGATTCCCGATATCACCTTCGAACTCGCCAAGCGCAACGAAGATATGTACCTGTTCTCGCCCTATGACGTAGAGCGGGTCTACGGCGTGCCCTTCGGTGATATCAGCGTGACCGAGAAGTATCACGAAATGGTGGCGGACGCGCGTATCCGCAAGCAGAAGATCAACGCACGGGCATTTTTCCAGACCCTGGCCGAACTGCAGTTCGAGTCCGGCTACCCGTACATCATGTTCGAAGATACGGTAAACCGCGCCAACCCCATCGCGGGCCGGATCAACATGAGCAACCTGTGCTCGGAAATCCTTCAGGTGAACACGCCGACGGATTATGACGAAGATCTCGGCTATCGGCATATCGGCCAGGATATCTCCTGCAACCTGGGGTCGATGAACATCGCCAAGGTGATGGACTCGGGCGATATCGGCACCAGCGTCGAGGTGGCCATTCGCGGTCTGACGGCCGTGTCGGAAATGAGCAACCTGAGCAGCGTTCCCTCCATCGCGGAAGGTAATGCCAAGTCCCGGGCGATCGGTCTTGGGCAGATGAACCTGCATGGCTTCCTGGCCCGCGAGCATATCTATTACGGCTCGGATGAAGGCCTGGACTTTACCAATCTGTATTTCTACTGCATCGCCTTTCACGCGCTGCGGGCGTCAAATCGTCTGGCAATCGAGCACGGCGATACCTTCGCCGGTTTTGCCGACTCTACCTACGCGTCGGGTGAGTTCTTCGATCAGTACACCGAACACGTCTGGGAGCCGCGGACCGAAAAAGTGCGTGGGCTTTTCGAGCGCAGCGGTATCGCCTTGCCGACCCAGCAGGACTGGCAAGAGCTGAAAGCCAGCGTCATGGCGCACGGGCTGTATAACCGCAACCTGCAGGCCGTTCCGCCCACGGGCTCGATTTCCTACATTAATCACTCGACGTCGAGCATTCACCCGGTCGCGGCCAAGATCGAGATCCGCAAGGAAGGCAAGCTGGGGCGGGTTTACTACCCGGCACCGTTCCTCAACGAAGCCAACTTTGATTACTTCCAGGACGCCTACGAGATTGGTCCTGAAAAGATTATCGACACCTACGCCGAGGCGTCCAAGCACGTCGACCAGGGCCTGTCGCTGACCCTGTTCTTCCCGGATACCGCCACCACGCGTGATATCAACAAGGCGCAGATTTACGCCTGGCGGAAGGGCATCAAGACCCTCTATTACATCCGCCTGCGCCAGAGTGCGCTGGAAGGTACAGAGGTTGAAGGCTGCGTATCCTGCACGCTTTAAGCGTCCGACGACTTTCAAGAGACTGACGATATGAACATGATGCAACGTTTATCGCGGGTCGATGCGATTAACTGGAACCGTCTGCAAGACGATAAAGATCTCGAAGTGTGGAACCGTTTGACCAGTAACTTCTGGCTGCCGGAAAAAGTCCCGCTGTCCAACGATATCCAGTCGTGGAATACGCTGACGGATAAAGAGAAACAGCTGACCATTCGCGTGTTCACCGGCTTGACGCTGCTGGATACCATACAGAGCAGTGTCGGCGCACCGGTACTCATGGAAGACGCGCGCACGCCCCACGAAGAGGCGGTCTACACCAATATCGCCTTTATGGAATCGGTTCATGCGCGCTCCTACAGCTCGATTTTCTCGACGCTGTGCACCACCCGGGATGTCGACGATGCCTTTCGCTGGAGTGAAGAAAATCCGACGCTGCAGGCCAAGTCGGAGCTGATTCTCGGCCGCTATCGCTCAGACGATCCGCTGATGCGCAAGGTGGCCAGTGTTTTCCTGGAGTCGTTCCTGTTCTACTCCGGCTTCTACCTGCCGATGTACTGGTCGAGCCACGCCAAATTGACCAACACGGCGGACCTGATCCGCCTGATCATCCGCGACGAAGCGGTGCACGGCTATTACATCGGCTACAAGTTCCAGCAGGATTTGGCCGAGGCAACGCCGGAGCGCCAACAGGAAGTCAAGGACTACGCGTACGAGCTGCTGCTTGAGCTGTACGACAACGAAGTCCGCTACACCGAGTCGCTGTACGACGAGGTTGGCCTGACCGAAGATGTCAAAAAGTTCCTTCACTACAACGCCAACAAGGCGCTGATGAACCTCGGCTTCGAGCCGCTTTTCCCCAGCAGTGAAACGGATGTGGACCCCACGATCATGGCGGCGCTATCGCCGAATGCCGATGAGAACCACGACTTCTTTTCCGGCTCAGGGTCGTCCTATGTGATTGGTAAGGCCGTCGCCACCGAAGACGATGATTGGGCTTTCTAGACAATCATTGAGCACACAGTCTAATAAAGATCGGGAGCCCCAGCGGCTCCCTTTTTTGTTTTGTAGCAGGCTAAAGTTAGCTGAACGCTAATGATAAATATTGTCATTTATTTTATAAGTGGGTAGGCTATGGGCACTCGATATGAAACGCAACTCGTTCTTATATTTGATGTGTTCTCTATAGCGGCAGGGTGACTGCCAGTGATCAGTGACGGAGAGTCGATGTGCTGAATAAGCCTTTCTTTGCCATGCAGGGCTGCTGGCTAGCGTGCATGCTGGCCAGCAGTTCGCTAATGGCAAGTGACGAGACGCTCGAGCAGGCCAGTCAAGGTATTGATGCCCAGCAGCTTCAAGCCGAGCTTCAACAGCAGATAGATAGCGCCGATGAACAGACCCGGGCCGCGCTGCAAGAGCTGCGCGAGCTTGAGCGCGATACTCGCCAGCTTGAATCCCAGAACGCCTCGTTAGCGGGCCGCTTGGCCGAGGAAGCCGAGCGGCAGGCCCGCCTAGCTTCCGCGCTGGATACCCTGGCCGATACGCGCGCCGCGCTGCCGGACATTGAGCAGAACATGCAAGCCCAGCTCGCCCAGTGGATCGAACGCGATCTGCCGTTTCTTAAAGAGCAGCGGCTGGCCCGCATCGAAACCTTGAAAAACGACGAGGGTGCGGAGCCCGCCGAGCAGATTGAAAGCATGCTCGATATCTGGCGCACGGAGCTGGATTACGGCCGTGAAATGGATACCTGGCGTGGGCGTTTGCGCTCGGCCGATGATCAGCAACTGGAAGTGGATTTCCTGCGCATCGGGCGTATCGGTTTTTATTACCTGACACCCGATGGCCGCGAGGGCGGCGTATGGAATGCCGAGGCCGGCGAGTGGCAGTCGTTGAGTGCCGAACACCTTCAGGCGGTGCGTGACGGGCTGCGGATAGCGGAAGACCAGCGGGCGCCGGATATCCTGACGCTGCCGCTCTCCATCACCGTCTCGGCCGATCAGGGAGAGCAGCCATGATACGCGATCTCAAGAAGTGCCATCGTTATGTGATGGTAGCGCTGCTGATGGGGCTGACCAGCTTGAGCCCGTTGGCGAACGCGCAGTCGCAGGATACAACTTCGCTGCGTGAGGCCCGCGAGGCCGCTGAAATTCGTGACCAGCAGCGCTTGATCAAGCTGCTGGACGACCAGGCGGCGCTTGAGGAGGCGCTGGAGCAGGCGCGGGATCGCCAGCAAGCCGCCCAGTCGCGTCACGATGCCTTGCAGGCACAGGACGCCGCTCAGTCGGCCGAGGCGGAGCGCCTGGCGGCGCGTCAGTCAGAGCAGGGCGAAGCGCTGAGCAATCTGCTGGATGCGCTCAACCAGCATAGTAACGAGGTGCGTAACGCACTGGGCGAGGATAGCTGGCTGACCCTGAACGAAGAAGCGTTGCCGCCACGGCTGAGTGACGTCAACGTACTCGAGCAGGAGGTGCTGGAAGACGTGGTCGACAGGCTCGCCACGTTGACGCGCAACACCGGCAATGCGGAGCGGCTTGAACGTCCCGTGGCCGATGCCAATGGCGAAATTGCGCCTCAGGCCGTCGTGCGGCTGGGGGATTTTGCAGCGTTTACCAGCACCGATTTACTGCGCCAGGACGATGATGGGCATCTGACGGTGCTGCCACGTACTCCAGCGGAAATAGCTGATTATCTGGCCGCTTATCATCAGGGCGATACGCGCGTGATGGCCATGGACCCAACCCGAGGTAGCGTGATCGATGCCCTGGCGCAGCGTCCTACTCTGATGGAGCGGTTCCATCAAGGCGGGTACGTCGGCTATGTGGTCGTTGCCTTGGGGGGCGTCGGTCTACTGGTCGCTTTGCTGCAATACCTGTATCTGCTGGCTACCAGCCAGCGGGTGAACCGCCAGCTCAAAAGCCCCGATCAACTCACGGATCATAATCCGCTTGGGCGTGTGCTGCTGCGCTTTGAAGGAATGGATAAGCATCAGACGCCGGAAGCACTGGAAGCACGCCTGGATGAGGCAGTGCTCGCCGAGCTGCCCCGTCTGGAACGGGGGCAGCCGATTGTCAAGCTGCTGGCGGCCATCGCGCCCTTGCTGGGGCTGTTGGGCACGGTCACCGGCATGATCGTGACCTTCCAGGCGATCACGGTGTTTGGCACCGGCGACCCACAGCTAATGGCGGGTGGGATCAGCCAGGCGCTGGTGACGACCGTCCTTGGCCTGATTACCGCCGTGCCGCTGCTGTTCGCGCAGACGGCGCTGTCAAGCCGCAGTCGCCACCTCACTCATGTCATTGAAGGTCGGGCAAGTGCCGCGCTGGCCGACCATCTGGAAGCGCAGCAGCCTTCCCAAGACGCGTCGGTGAGATGATATGGTGACCGTTCCCCTTTGGCTCGAACCCGTCGAACGGCTCATGAGTGCGGGTGGCTTGGTGCTGGTCGTACTGGCCGTTGTGGCGTTGCTGGTATTTGGCATGGCCATTGAGCGCTTCTGGTTCTACCGCATGACCTGGCGGCGAGCGCGCCGCCAGCTTGTCAATCGCTGGGCCAGGCGAGATGACCATCATAGCTGGAGTGCTCGCACGCTGCGCAACGTCTGGACGGAGGACCTTGTGATCCGTCTGCGCCGTCCGCTGCCCTGGTTGAAGCTGCTGGTGGCGTTATGCCCGCTGTTTGGCTTGCTGGGTACCGTGACGGGCATGATCGGCGTCTTCGACAGTCTATCGCTGAGTGATACACACCAGGCCCGGGCAATGGCCGATGGCGTGGCAAGGGCAACGTTGCCAACGTTGACCGGCATGGCAATTGCCGTGGTCGGGCTTTTATTCATCAGTCGCCTGGAACACATCATTCGGCGCGAGGATCAGCGGTTGCACGACCGGATGGCGCGGGCAGTGGAGGAAAATGATGCGTAGACGACGTTCGATGGGCAGCGCTGACGAAAATACCGAGGTGAACCTCACGCCGATGCTGGACGTGGTGTTCATCATGCTGATTTTCTTTATCGTCACAACCAGTTTTATCAAGGAAAGCGGGATTGAAATCAACCGACCGGAGTCGAGTGACGCAAGCCCCAGGCCCGATGCCCAGGTATTGGTTGCGCTTTCGCCCGAAGGGGCGGTATGGGTGGATGGTCGCGCGATCGACGCCCACCGGGTGGGCGAAGAAGTCGCCGGGATGATCAGCGAGGATGGCTCGGTCGTCATCCAGGCGGATCGCGAGTCGACGACCGGGCTGCTGATTGAAGTGATGGACCGTCTTGAACAGGCCGGCGTGGACCAGGTGGCGGTGGCGGCTAACCGGAGCGGCCAATGATACGCCAGGCATTATCCATGGTGAGTGGTGGGATCTTGGCGATTGGGCTGTTTTGGCTGTTGGCATTGCTGGTCGCGCCGCCGGATGAACAGGTGGAACCACCAGAGCAGACGGTCTCGATGAACATGGTGGAGGCACCCGACGTCGCCCCGCAGGAAGAGGCGCCTCCCCCGGAAACCGAACAGGCACCCACGCCTCTGCCTCTGCCGCAGCCGATGCCGACCCCCGAGCCGCCCCCGGTGTCCGACAGTACCATTGCCTTGCCGGAGATTGATCTACCCGAGCCGCCCGACGAGCCGGTGGAGATGGAGAGTGAATTGCCGGAATTGACCGAGGCGACGCCCGAGCCGGAACCCGAGCCGCCTCCAGAACCGGAACCGGCCCCTGAACCAACGCCGCAGCCCGACCCCGTTGCTCAGCCAAGTGAAACCGAGCCTTCCGATGCCGAGCGCGAGGCAGCGCCAGAAGCGCCGCAGGAAGTGTCGGATGAACCGGTCAATGTCGGTCAGGCCGCGCCGACCAGCCGGGTCAATCCGACGTACCCTGCTCGCGCTCAGCGTCGCGGCATGGAGGGGTTTGTTGAGGTATCGTTTACCATTCGTCGCGACGGCAGCGTTGATGGCTCTTCGATTCGCATTACGGATGCCCAGCCACGCCGGGTGTTTGACGATGCGGCCCGCGACGCGATTGCGCAGTGGCAGTTCGAGCCTAGCGATCGGTTGCGCAACGCGACCCAGCGGATCGAGTTTCAGCTGCGCTAACGACTTTATTGAGGTATGACCATGCGTGTATGGGGGTGCATCTGTTTAATCGGCTTGTGGGCATCGTTTGCCAACGCCAGCCCGGCGCTTCCCGGCGATATCATTGGCGACCTGAACCGCTTGCAAACGCAACTACGCGAAGCGCAATACGCCAGCGTGGTCTCCCGGGCCACCCAGCAAGCAACCCGCCTGCAAACGGGTAACGCGGCTGACCGCTGGGCCAGCGCGCTGTATCAGCAGCTTGCCGCTAACGCACTGGCGCACCAGGGCCAGCCGGGTGATGCCGCCAATCGATTGGCGCAAGCGCGTGAACTGGCCGCGGGCGAGCAAGCCCAGGTGGCCCGCTGGCTGCGCGAAGAAGTGTCGTTGCGCCACGCGGCGGGGCAAACGACGCAGGCCAGCGACTTACTTGCCGAGTGGCTCGAGTCCCAGGACGCCGCTGCCCCTGCCGAGGATTACTGGAAACTGACCCGTTGGCTCGCCGACGACCAGCGTTGGCAGGAAGCGGGGGAATGGCTTGAACGTAGCCTGAACCAAACCGCTGAGCCTGATGCTACCCAGCGCAGGTTGGCGCTGGTTGTCTATCAGCGCACCCAGCAAACCGATCAGGCGCTTGACCTGTTGCTGGGCGGGCTTGATGAAGGCAGTGATGGGGCTCACTGGCGCGAAGCCGCCGGGCTCGCTCAGCAGTCCGGTCAGCCGGGTATCGCCGCGGCGCTGTGGGATACCGCCTGGAAGCTGGGCAGGCTGGATGAAGACGGTGACCGCTGGCAATTGATAAACCTGCACATGGCGGGGGGAACGCCCGCCCGGGCCGCCGAGTATCTTGAGACATGGCTTGAATCGGGCGACATCGTACGGGATGAGACCTCGCTCCGCCTGTTGGCGAACGCATGGCATCAAGCCCGCGATAGGACTCAGGCGCTTGATGCCTGGCAGGCGTTAGCGACACTGAGCAAAGAGGGCAGCGACTGGCGTCAGTATGGTCAGCTCGCTTTTGCCTGGGGGCAGGATGAACGTGCCGAGAAGGCGCTGTCGCGTGCCCAGTCGCTGGGCGATGACCAAGCGGGTGAGTGGCTGGCGACGCTTGAGCAGTCGCCGCCCCATTCACTATAAAGCTGGCCGCCGCGGTTATTCCGCCGGTGCCAGGGTAAGCGAAAAATCGCTCCAGGTTGGCGCGTGATCGGAGGGCCGCTGCATACCGCGCAGCGCATAGTCGATCCCTGCGTCGCTGATACGCTCGGCCAGCGGTTGGGTAACCAGAATATAGTCGATGCGCAGCCCGCGCTTGGGTTCACGATCAAACCCCTTGGAGCGATAATCAAACCAGCTGAACCACTCAGCATCGGTTGGGTGGCAAAGCCGGTAGCTGTCGCTCAAGCCCCACCCCTTGATGCCTTCCAGCCATTCACGCTCGATGGGCTGAAAGCTGGTTTTGCCTTCGCGCAGCCAGCGTTTGCGATTGGCTTCGCCGATGCCGATATCCTGGTCCTCGGGCGAAATGTTAAAGTCCCCCATTACCGCCACGCGCTCCTCGGGTTGGTGCTGCTCATCAAGCAGGCGCGCCAGCTGTTGGTAAAAGCGGGTCTTGTACGGGAACTTGGTGGGGTGGTCGATATTTTCCCCCTGGGGGAAATAGCCGTTCCACACGGTGACGGGCTGGCCGTCGTCGGCGAGGAGTTTGACGCCGATCATCCGCCGCTGAGCGTCTTCCTCGTCGTCAGGGAAGCCGTAAAAGACGGCTTGTGGCTTGTGACGGCACAGCATTGCAACGCCGTAGTGACCTTTTTGGCCATAGTAGAAAACGTGATAGCCCATGGCCTCTACATCGGCAAGCGGGAACTCGCTATCCTGCACCTTAGTTTCTTGAAGGCCGATCACGTCGGGCTTTTGCGAATCGATCAATGCCTGCAGTTGATGAAGTCGCGCGCGAATGCCATTGATGTTGAAAGAAACAAGGCGCATCACGAACGATCTCCCGGCGGGTTATCCGTATCCTTGTCAGGGTGAATGGCGATATGTTGCCCACTCTGCTGGCGGGCCAGCTTGCGCACTGCCTGAAGTTTGCGTTGCTGCTGTTTTTTTGCCACAAAACGGCGTGATGATGTCACCTGGTCAGGGTTATCATGACGCCACTTTTTATAATCTTTACGCCGACCGGTTTTGATGGTTACTTTATCCGCCAGCGAACGGGTCTTTTTCTTACGCGTCATATCGCGCTCCTTGGTTCGGTAATGGGCCTATTCTAACAGCCTAGCAACCTCCTTCGACAGCAGGGCGCGCTCTTATCGCCAAGCCCTGTTACAATGCGCGCGTCAAGATGACTAATATCCACAGCAATGGACAGATAGATAGCCTATGAGCGAGTCGGAACAGACCACAGCATCGGCCCAGAATCGCAAACCTAAACGTCGTCGTCGGAAGCCGCGTCGTCGTCAGTCGAATTGGGATCTCCGTCAGTTTCAGGTGCCTGCCGTGGCCGGCAAATGGCGCTTTCATGACTTCGATCTGCCGCTGCCGTTAATGCGCGCGATTCATGCTCAAGGGTTTGAGTACTGCACGCCCATTCAGGCAGAGGCACTGCGCCATACGCTGCTCGGCGGCGATATTGTCGGCAAGGCACAGACCGGTACCGGAAAAACCGCTGCCTTCTTGATGTCGGCGCTGGCCTATTTTCTCGAGGAGCCAACACCGGATGGGCAGAAGCCCGGCGCGCCGCGTGCGCTGATTATCGCCCCCACCCGTGAACTGGCACTGCAGATCGAGAAAGACGCCAAGGCCCTTGCCCGCTTTACCAAGCTGAATGTGGCAAGTGTTGTGGGCGGGATGGATTATCAGAAGCAACGCGACAGCCTTGGCAAAAAGATCGACCTTCTTGTCGCCACGCCTGGCCGTCTGCTCGATTTTCACGAGAAGCGCGATATCGATCTTTCCGAGGTCGAGGTGCTGGTGCTGGATGAGGCCGACCGCATGCTGTCGATGGGCTTCATTCCCGATGTGAAGCGAATCATTCGCTACACGCCCAAGAAAGAAGAGCGCCAGACCTTTCTGTTCTCGGCCACCTTCACCGACGATATTCTCAATCTGGCCAGTCAATGGACGCTGAACCCAGCCCACGTTGAGATCGAAGTGACCGTCGAGAATCAGGCCGACATCGACCAGCGGGTCTATCTGGTCTCTGACGATGACAAGCAGCGTCTGCTGGTCAAGCTCTTGGAGCAGGAAAGCTTCGAGCGGGTGATGGTGTTCGGCAATCGCCGTGACCTGGTGCGCCAACTCGACAGTCTGCTCAAGAAAGCCGGTGTCAGTGCCGCCATGCTGTCGGGCGATGTGCCGCAAAACCAACGTATCAAGACCCTGGAAAGCTTCCGCGAAGGCGAAATCCAGGTGCTGGTGGCCACCGATGTGGCAGGGCGCGGCATTCATATCGAAGACGTCAGTCACGTGATCAACTACACGCTGCCGGAAGACCCGGAAGATTACGTTCACCGTATCGGGCGGACCGGCCGGGCAGGCGCAAAAGGCGTCTCCATCAGTTTTGTCGGTGAAGAAGATGCTTTTTCTCTGCCTGAGATCGAGCGCTATATCAACGACAAGCTGCCCTGCGAACATCCGCCGGAAGGTATGCTCTAAGCCGCATGCTGGATACTGCCCTTAAAAGCGAGATTCAGGACGCCTACCGTCGCGTGGTGGAAAACCTTGATTTGACCCCGCGCTACGGGCAGCGGCTGATGATCGCTGAAATTGCCCGCACGCTGGGTGGCATCGAGAGCGACGACGAAGGCAAGCGCAAAAGTGATAACCACGTTTGTGTGCTGGAGGCGGGTACTGGAACGGGCAAAACCCTGGCCTACCTGATAGCCGCGCTGCCCATCGCCAAGGCACGTGGCAAGCGGTTGATCATCTCCACCGCCACCGTGGCGCTCCAGGAGCAGGTGCTCAACCACGACCTGCCATCCCTGGCCAGCCACAGCGGTCTGGCGTTTCGTTATGCGTTGGCCAAGGGGCGTGGGCGTTATGTCTGCGTCGCGCGACTGGATCAGGCGCTGGAAGGCGCGGAGCCAAACCCCACGCTTTCGCTGTTCGAGCAGTCGCAACATGCGCAGAGCAGTGACCTTGGCGTGATTGCCAGCGATATGGCCGAGGCCTACGGGCAGGGTGAGTGGGAGGGCGATCGTGATAACTGGCCGCATGCGATTGACGATGCCCACTGGCGTCGATTGACCGTCGATCATCGCCAGTGTACCGGACGCCGCTGCGGCCATTTTGGTGCCTGCGCGTTTTTTCGCTCCCGCCGGGAACTGGAAAACGCCGATGTCATCGTGGCCAACCACGATCTGGTGTTGGCGGACTTGGCGCTGGGTGGCGGGGCTATCCTGCCGGATCCCGCCGACTGTATTTTCGTGTTTGATGAAGGCCACCATCTGCCTGACAAGGCGCTGTCGCATTTTGCCCACCGCTTTGCCGTCAATGGTTGCCTGCGCTGGCTGAAAACCCTCAAGAGCAGCTTGACGGATCTGAATCAAGGGCTTGCTGTCCAGCCGACGGTTGCCCGGTTGCTTGCCGGTTTGCCCGAACTTATTCATACGCTGGAACCGGCGTTGGGCGATGTGTTCAGCACAGGCCACCAGCTCGCCGGGCGCGCGAATGGTCTGTCGGACGAAGAAAGCACGCTGCAGTCGCGGTTTGAGAAAGGCGAGATTCCTGATGCGCTGCGCGAGCAGGCCGAGCAGTTGTTGACCCTGTTTGCTACCTTGTCGCGCAGCCTTGAAAGCATCAGCGATGTACTGCGCGAAAGCCTCGATCCAGACAAGCAGACAGGCCTGGACCGCGAACAGGCGGAAACCTGGCTGCCACTGGTGGCGCTGCTTCACGGACGGGCGCTAGATGCCCACTCACTGTGGCAAGCGTTCAGCGACCGTGACGCGGCCAATGCGCCGCCGAGCGCTCGCTGGATCACCTTGAGCCGGGTGGCTGGCGAGCCGGAAATCGAATTTTCGGCAAGCCCGGTATCCGCCGCACACACATTGGCCAAGCACCTTTGGGGGCGCTGTCATGGCGCTGTTGTCACCTCGGCAACCTTGACGGCGCTGGGTCGCTTCGAGCGGCTCCAGGAACGGGCAGGGCTTGCCAATCGCTACCGCTATCAGGCACTGCCCAGTCCGTTTGATTACGCCAATGCCGTGCTGAGTGTGCCCAAGGAAGCGACGGACCCGAGTGACCGTGACGCCCACGAAAAGGCGATCGTCGACTTTGTGACCCAACTGGCGGATCGCGAGGCGGCGCTGGTGCTGTTCTCATCCAGGGCGCAGCTGAGAGGGGTCGAGAAAGCGCTGAGTGAGGCCGTCAGGGAGCGCGTACTGGCTCAGGATGCATTGCCCAAGCGGGAACTGATTGAGCGTCATCGCACGGCGGTGGATAGCGGCAAGGGCAGTATTATTTTTGGTCTGGCCAGCTTTGCCGAGGGTATCGACCTACCCGGTGATTACCTGACCCATGTGGTCATCACACGGTTACCCTTTGCGGTGCCGGATGATCCCGTGGGGGCGACGCTTGCCGAATGGATTGAAAGCCAGGGCGGCAACCCGTTCATGCGCATTAGCGTGCCGGATGCATCGATCAAGCTGGTACAAGCCTGCGGTCGGCTGATCCGCAAGGAAAGCGATAAAGGCACGATCACCCTGCTGGATAAGCGCGTCATCACGCGACGCTACGGTCAGGCGTTGCTGGATGCGCTACCACCCTTCAGGCGTGAAATCGCTTCGTGACATGACGCCCACCGCACTCAACGCGGTGGGCGACAGGTAGGGTTACGACGGGCGGCGCTTGGTCAGAACCGGTGCCAGCTTGTCGTTCATCTGGGTAAAGGCGTCAACGGTCGTCTGCCAGTCGATACAGGCATCGGTAATCGAAACGCCGTATTGAAGGTCTTTCAGATCGGCCGGAACTTTTTGATTGCCCCAGCCAATATTGGATTCCACCATCAAACCGATGATGGACGTATTGCCCTCCAATATCTGATTGGTCACGTTTTCGAGAACCAGGGGCTGAAGTGCCGCGTCCTTGTTCGAGTTGGCGTGGGAGCAGTCGATCATGATATTGGCGGAAAGGTTGGCTTTTTTCAGCTCTTTCTCGGCCAGGGCAACGCTCACGCTATCGTAGTTGGGCTTGCCGTTGCCGCCGCGCAGTACCACGTGGCCATAGCCGTTACCGCGGGTGCGGATGATGGCGACTTGCCCCGACTGGTTGATACCCAGAAAATTGTGTGGGCTGGCAACGGATTGCAGCGCATTGATCGCCACATCCAGGCTGCCATCGGTGCCGTTCTTGAAACCGACAGGTGAAGACAAGCCCGAGGCCATCTCGCGGTGGGTTTGCGATTCGGTGGTGCGTGCGCCGATAGCTGACCAGCTGATGCAGTCCTGCAGATACTGGGGGGAGATCGGGTCGAGAGCTTCGGTAGCCAGTGGCAAGCCGATCTCGGCAAGGTCGACCAGCAGCTTGCGGGCGATATGCAGGCCTTCGTCGATTTCAAACGAGTCGTTGATGTGCGGGTCGTTGATCAGGCCTTTCCAGCCGACGGTCGTGCGGGGCTTTTCAAAATACACCCGCATCACGATATACAGACTGTCGCTGACCTCATCCGCCAGTTTACGAAGGCGCTTGGCATAATCCAGAGCGGCATCGACATCGTGAATAGAGCAAGGGCCCACTACCATCAGCAAGCGTGGATCGCTGCCTTCCAGAATACGCTGGATGGTATGGCGACCCTCGATCACGGTGCGCTCGGCAGCGTCGGTAAGCGGCACATCCTGCTTGAGGGTTTCGGGGGTGGTAAGTACATCCTGGGCAAGGACGTTAAGATTATTGACCTGCTGATCTGACATTGTGCTACCTGTGCATGCGTGATGGTCGATTCATGCCGCCTACTATCGCTTGTCAGCGCAGTAAAAATCAATTGTTGCGGAACTTGGCGAGGTAAATTGAAGTCAGCCGCTGGGTTTTGTTCAAGGGGTAAACGCTTGATGCGCCGTGCAGAACGCGTAACACTTAGCTATCAAAAGGCGATCACGTTACAGTGCCAATTCATGTCATTCGAATGATTAACCAATGCCCAAGGAACGTTATGTTGCTTGCTGTCAACACCCAATGTATCGGGTTTAAAGGAAGAGTTGCGCTCGGCGGTCACCGTCCGGGTGGGGGGAGCGTGTGAATGGGCACTCATGAAACTGATCAACAGCTTGTAGAACGTGCCCAAAAAGGCGATACACGTGCATTTGATCTGCTGGTAAAGAAATACCAGCATAAAATTATTGGCCTGATTGGGCGCTATGTCCATGACCATGCCGAAGTTCACGACGTCGCTCAAGAGGCTTTTATCAAGGCCTATCGAGCGCTGGGAAAGTTTCGCTCGGAAAGTGCCTTTTATACCTGGATGTATCGCATTGCGATCAATACTGCCAAAAATCACCTGGTATCCCGCGGGCGGCGTCCACCCGGCAGCGATCTGGATATATCCGATGCCGAAATCGTCGACCAAAGCGGTCGCCTGGCTGATGCCGAGTCTCCCGAAGCGTCGATTGCACGTGACCAGCTGGAAGCCGCCGTTTATGAGGCGATCGAAAAGCTGCCGGATGATTTGCGCACCGCGATTACGCTGCGTGAACTTGACGGGCTGGCGTATGAAGATATTGCACAGGTGATGCAGTGTCCGGTGGGTACGGTGCGTTCGCGCATTTTTCGTGCTCGCGAGGCCGTTGACGAACATATTCGCCCCCTGATGTCCACGGCACGGAACAGTCGCGATGATTAATGGTCAATGTGGGTAGATTAAACGTGAATGGCGAAAAATGACTGATCACCGTGAACTGTTTGGTGTCATCATCGTCAAAGCCATTACATTCCCCAATGGGAAGCGACAGCGAAGCAGCCGGTGAATCAGCGTAAAAGCAACCTATTACGATGGCATCAGCGCTTCTTCTCAACAGTGTGAGGGTGTGAAGTATGAGTCAAAACACACGGGAATCACTTTCGGCATTGATGGATAGCGAAAGTGATGAGCTTGAACTGCGCCGAGTGTTGAAGGCACTACCGAACGATGATGATGCCGCCGATACGTGGCGACGCTATCATTTGGCACGCAGCATGATGCGGCGCGAACGGGACGTGGATGTGAGTGTTGATCTTTCCGCTGGCGTAATGGCTCATTTGCAGAGTGAACCCACACCCGCGTCGGAAGACGACTCGATGGTAAGCCGTAGTGCTGGAAGCGTGTCTTTCGCACGTGGTGCCGGCGTGGCAGCGGCAGTTTCGCTGATGGTGATTACCGGCGTTCAGTTTTTCGGCAACAATGCCGGAACTGTCGAGCAGGGTGGTAATGAAGGGGTAGCAACCACTACGACGCCTGCCTCTAACCAGGTGCAGCCGGTCAATCTTGCCGCCACACCGGCTGTCTCCGGTGGCCAGGCAGCGGGCGCTGGGCAAAACGAAATGCCCATGTTCGAGCAGACCCCTTTTCGTATGAACGCGCAAGCCTCGGGCAGCGGCCTGATGAATGTCAGTGAAGGTGGCTTCGTGGGGCCTAGTTCCCAGCAGGCTGTCTCAGCCCAGCAAGGGACGAATATCGACATTGAACAACTGCGCATGCTGCAGTCTTATCTTGAGCAACAGACCCAAGGCGCAGCAGGATATCAAGCCGATCAAGGGTCGACGTTGATGCGGTCCGCAGGAGTGACAGAGCCCTTGGGCCAACGCTGATCAACAAAACGAGCGGCCAACATGGAAAGTGATAAATGGACGTTGAAAAGAGCTTCTCTCTATTTCAACGTCCATTTTTTGTGGGTGCCGATTGGGCGATCACTCCTCGGCGACTTGTGGAGAGGGAAGTGATGCCGATATTACCGAGCAAGACGTTTATTGAGCGCAAGGCGCGGGTAGTGGGCTACCACGACAAGGGGATTATCGTTGAAGCGACGGCATCGTCTGGCTGCACTCAATGCGCGAAAGGGCAGGGTTGTGGGCTGGGGCTTCTCTCGCGTCCCCGCTCGTGGCAGTTGGAAATAGACGTACCAGCATGTTGGGAAGGAGACCCCGTTCCGCCACTGAACAGCGAGGTAACGGTGGCGATAGAAAAAACCTCAGTGACTCGGTTGACGTGGTTGGTCTACGGGTTTCCGCTTCTGGCCGGATTGGTGGTCGCCGGCCTGGGGAGTGTGGTGAGTGATTCGACCTGGCTTGCCCCGGGGCTTTTTTTTGGTGTCTTGATGTGTGGCATGGTGGGTCTTAAATATGCGTTAGGTCAGCGAGCGGAGTTATTTCGCCCACGATTGATCGACGCACCGTGATGGATGGCTCGCTGTGAGCTGTATTAACTTGGCATGATAGTGTTTTTAGTAGGAGTTCTTGCATGAAGCGCTTAATGTTTTCCTCCACATTGTGGGTATGCTTAGTCGTGTTGCTCGCTTTGGGGCAAAACGCCCACGCCCAGGATCTGCCTGACTTTACCGATCTCGTTGAAGACGCTGCCCCCGGTGTGGTCAATATTTCCACTAGTCGCACAGTGCAGCGCGGCGGCCCCTCATTTGACAATTTTGGCGGGCAGGAGATACCCGAGATATTTCGCCACTTCTTCGGCGATAATTTTAGTGATCGTTTCCCGTCACCTCCAGGTAGCGGTCGTGGGCGAACAGAAGAACGCCAATCACTGGGCTCTGGCTTCATTATCAGTGAAGACGGCTATGTGATGACCAACGCCCACGTGGTGCAGGATGCCGATGAAATTCTGGTGCGTTTGAACGACCGTCGTGAATTGAACGCCGAGCTTATTGGCAGTGATCCGCAAACTGATGTGGCGCTTTTGAAGGTGGAGGCAAGTGATTTGCCCACGCTAGAACTCGGCGATTCCGACGAGCTTCGCGTCGGTGAGTGGGTGGCGGCGATAGGTTCTCCATTCGGATTCGATCATTCGGTGACCGCTGGCATTATCAGTGCGATCAATCGCACGCTTCCGCGGGATGCCTACGTGCCGTTCATTCAAACCGATGTGGCGATCAACCCGGGTAACTCCGGTGGTCCGCTGTTCAATCTCGATGGCGAAGTTATTGGTATCAATTCACAGATTTTCACGCGTAGCGGCGGGTTCATGGGCGTTTCCTTCGCCATCCCGATCAATGTCGCGATGGATGTGGCCGATCAGCTTCGCGAAGATGGGTACGTTAACCGTGGCTGGTTAGGGGTGATGATACAGCCCGTATCCCGTGACCTGGCCGAGTCATTCGGCATGGAAGAAGCCGAAGGCGCGCTAATCGCTGATCTTGACCCTGAAGGGCCGGCGGCGAAAGGCGGGCTTAAAGCAGGTGATGTGATCCTTGAAGTCAACGGCGAAACCGTGGACAGTTCGAGCAGTCTGCCGCGTCTGATCGGGCGTGTCGCGCCGGGCAACGAAGTGGACTTGCTGTTGATGCGTGATGGAGAAGAGCGCAGTGAGTCAGTCGAGCTGGGGACCTGGCCGAACGTTGAACAAGCGTCTGTACCATCGTCGTCCAGCGATAGTCAGGTACGCCTTGGGGTGTCGGTGGCCGAAATTGACCAGGAAACCCGTGAGCAACTTAACCTGGAAGGCGGTGTCATCGTGCGTGAAGTAGAGCCCGATAGCGTGGCAGCACGTGCAGGGCTGCGTGCAGGTGATGTGCTGGTGAGCCTGGACCATCGCAGCTTAACGTCGCCTGAAGAGCTGCGTCGCATCGTGGAGGAGTTGCCCACTGATCGAGCGATTCCGCTACGCCTCTATCGCGAGGGGCGCTCGCTCTTTGTGGCGCTGCGCTTTGAGTAACTGATTAACCTCTCTATAACGGCAGTCCGTTTTCACTTAACGGGCTGTCGTTTTTTTTGCTCTTTTTTTTGCACATAGCACCGGGACCGTCGTAACGGTACAATGGCGTCAAATTTCTACTGCGTATACCACAGCAAGACTGTTAACCGTACATGGTTGCGTACATATACCGGATAAAAACGGCCAATGACCCAAGAAACAGTTAGCAAAATCAAGCACATTAGAAACTTCTCGATCATCGCGCACATTGATCACGGCAAATCCACCCTATCAGACCGGTTGATTCAAACCTGTGGTGGTTTAACCGAGCGCGAATTGAAAGAACAAGTGCTTGACTCGATGGATATCGAACGCGAGCGTGGCATTACCATCAAGGCTCAGTCGGTAACGCTGGACTACACCGCGTCCGACGGGCAGGTCTACCAGCTCAATTTTATCGACACGCCCGGGCACGTCGACTTTTCTTATGAAGTGTCCCGCTCGCTTTACGCCTGCGAGGGCGCGCTGCTGGTTGTCGATGCCGCTCAGGGGGTTGAAGCCCAGTCGGTTGCCAACTGCTACACCGCCGTTGAACAGGGCCTGGAAGTATTGCCGGTGCTGAATAAAATCGACTTGCCCCAGGCCGACCCTGACAGGGTGGCTCAGGAAGTCGAGGAAATCATCGGCATTGATGCGACCGATGCCTGTCAGGTGTCCGCTAAAAGCGGGATTGGCATCGATGAGCTGTTAGAACGTCTGGTACGCGATATACCGCCCCCCAAAGGCGACCCTGACGCCCCCTTGCAAGCGTTGATTATCGACTCGTGGTTTGATAACTACCTTGGGGTTGTGTCGTTGGTTCGCCTGTTTGACGGTACGCTGCGCAAAGGCGACAAGATCCGAATCAATTCCACAAATAGGGATTGGAATACCACTGAAGTGGGTATTTTTACGCCGCTGCGCAAACAGACCGATATTCTGCGTGCTGGCGAAGTGGGCTTTATCGTGGCGGGTATTAAAGACATTCACGGTGCCCCTGTGGGTGATACCATCACGCATACCAAAACACCGGATGTGCCCAGGCTGCCAGGCTTTAAAAAGGTCAAACCGCAGGTGTATGCCGGGATCTTCACCGTCAATTCCGATGATTATGAAGATTTTCGCGATGCGTTGGAAAAGCTGGCACTTAACGATGCCTCGCTCGAATACGAACCTGAAAATTCGGATGCGTTGGGCTTTGGTTTCCGGGTAGGTTTTCTTGGCACGCTCCACATGGAGATCATTCAAGAGCGCCTGGAACGTGAATACGATCTGGACCTGCTGACGACCGCTCCCACGGTGGTCTACGAGCTTTCCATGAAAAATGGCGATCTCCTTTACGTATCGAACCCCTCCAAGCTGCCCGACATGGCCGACGTTGAGCAAATGCGCGAGCCCGTTGTGCGAGCAAGTATTCTGGTACCCCAGGAGTTTGTCGGGAATGTGATTTCCGAATGTGAACTCCGTCGCGGCACCCAGCTGGACATGCAGTTTCTCGGCAACCAAATCCAGTTGACCTACGAATTACCGATGTCTGAAGTCGTGATGGACTTTTTTGATCGATTGAAGTCTATTTCACGGGGTTACGCGTCGCTTGAATATAATTTTGAGCGTTTTGAAGCGGCCCAACTGGCCCGCCTGGACGTGCTGATTAACGGTGATAAAGTAGATGCCCTCGCGGTGATTATTCACCGCGATCACGCCCACTCGCGGGGTCGACTGCTGGTGGAGAAAATGAAAGAGTTGATCCCCCGGCAAATGTATGACGTGGCGATTCAGGCCGCTATCGGAGGGCAGGTCGTGGCGCGCTCCACTGTCAAAGCGCTGCGTAAAAACGTGACGGCAAAATGTTACGGCGGTGATGTTAGCCGTAAGAAAAAACTGCTGGAAAAACAGAAAGCTGGTAAGAAACGTATGAAGCAGGTCGGTCGGGTGGAGATCCCCCAGGAAGCCTTCCTTGCTGTACTCAAGGTTAACGACTAAGGAAGACGTCCACCCATGGATTTTGCATTACTGCTGGTACTTGCCGTTGCGCTTTCTGGCGTTATCTATTTGCTTGATGTGGTTTGGCTGCGTCCCAAGCGTCGGGAGCGTGTCGAGCGCGCCGACGCCAATACCCAAGAGGGGTTGGACCCGGCCACCCGGGAAAAGCTGCTTAAAGAGCCATGGCTAGTCGATTATTCGCGCTCATTCTTCCCGGTATTGCTGGTCGTGCTGGTGGTACGCAGCTTTATCGTTGAGCCGTTTCAAATCCCTTCCGGGTCGATGCGTCCGACCCTTGAGGTGGGCGACTTTATTCTGGTCAACAAGTTCGCTTATGGCCTGCGCCTACCGGTCGTCAATACGCGGTTCCTTGAAGTCGATGATCCTGAACGTGGCGATGTCATGGTGTTTCGCTTCCCTGAAGAGCCCTCGGTCAACTTCATCAAACGCGTGGTAGGTCTGCCTGGTGACCAGATTCGCTATGAAGGCAAACAGCTGTACATCAATGGCGAGCCGGTGCCCAAGGAGCTGATGGAAGAGAGCGCGACTCAGCAGCCGTTATTTGAAGAGCGTTTAGGTGACGTGGAGCATTATATCTATAACAACCCCCGTGATCCCGGGCCGCAGATGCGTGAGGTGGAGGTGCCCGAAGGCCACTATTTCACCATGGGCGACAACCGCGACCACTCCAACGACAGCCGTTACTGGGGGTTTGTGCCTGAAGACAATATTGTCGGGCGCGCCTTTGCTGTCTGGATGCACTGGGATGGTGGTCTGCCAAGCTTTACCGACGTGCGCCGTATTGAGTAATGAAAACAATCGTCATGTATAACCATTTATTTTTAGTCGACGTCAATGACGTAGGGGCCCCGTGAGTACTTCGTTAACCGCTTTTTGCCGACGTATTGGCCATACCTTCGGCGATATTACGCTGATAGAGCTGGCCATGACCCACCGCAGTTACGGCGGCCGCAATAATGAACGCCTGGAGTTTCTGGGCGATTCCATCGTCAATTTCGTGATTGCGGAAGCCCTTTATGAGCGTTTTCCGCAGGCCCGTGAAGGTCAGCTATCGCGCCTGAGGGCGCGTCTGGTTAAAGGACAAACGCTGGCAGAGCTGGCCAGGGAAATGACGTTTGGTGAATGCTTACGGTTAGGCTCAGGCGAAATGAAAAGCGGCGGGCATCGCCGGGAATCGATTCTGGCGGATGCGGTAGAAGCGGTGATCGGTGCCATCTACCTGGATGCAGGCATGGATGCCGTTCGCGAGCGTGTCCTGTCATGGTACGCCGAACGGCTGGCGGGTATATCGCTGCAGGACACCCAGAAAGACCCTAAAACACGGCTGCAAGAATTTCTTCAGTCTCGCCAGGCGGCGCTACCCCGCTACGAAGTGGTTAGCGTCAAGGGGGAGGCTCACGCCCAGATGTTCACTGTGGAATGTTACATTGATCTGCTGAGCGAACACACAACGGGCAAAGGCCCCAGCCGTCGCCACGCAGAACAGCAAGCCGCTGAAGAAGCGCTCGCCCACCTTGAAAAACGTCCTGGAGACAATGCATGAGCCAGTCCTGTGGATTCGTTGCGATTGTCGGCCGCCCCAATGTCGGCAAATCCACTTTGATGAATCGTATTCTGGGGCAGAAGATTTCGATTACCTCCCGGCGGCCGCAGACCACACGCCACCAGGTGATGGGGATCAAGACGGAAGGCGACGCCCAGTTTATTTACGTCGATACACCGGGCATGCACATCATGTCCAAAGATCGCAATAAAGCGATTAACCGGTTCATGAACCAGGCGGCGACCCAGGCCCTGCGTGACGTTGACTGTGTCGTGTTCATTATTGACCGCACTCGTTGGACCGATGAGGACCAAGCGGTGCTTAAGCGCCTTGAACACGTCGATGCGCCCATCATCCTGGCGGTTAACAAGGTGGACCGTCTCAATGACAAAAGCGACCTGCTCCCCTGGCTTTCCGAGGTGGGAGCGCGCCGTGAGTTTGCCGCCATTGTGCCCATTTCCGCCAAGCATGGTACCCAGGTAGATACCCTCGAGGAAGAGGTTGCCAAGCATCTTCCCGAAAGCATTCACTATTTCCCCGAAGACCAGATTACCGATCGTAGCCTGCGGTTCATGGCGGCTGAGCTGGTGCGGGAAAAAGTCATGCGCCAGTTGGGTGACGAGTTGCCCTATCAGATGACCGTGGAAATAGAAGAGTTTCGCGAAACTGAGCGCGTGACCCACATCAGTGCGCTGATTCTGGTGGAACGCCAGGGGCAGAAAGTCATTTTGATCGGTGAAAATGGCGAGCGCATCAAGAGCATTGGCCGTGAGGCGCGCCTGGATATGGAGCGTGCGCTGGGTACCAAAGTCATGCTGAATCTGTGGGTGAAGGTTAAACGTGGCTGGTCAGACGATGAGCGCGCGCTGAAGAGCCTGGGCTACGATCTCGATTGAGCATGGCAATGTCGGCGGAGCCGGCCTTCCTGCTTCACCGAAGGCCATACCGCGAAACCAGTGCGCTGGTGGATCTGTTGACACTCCACCATGGGCGTATCCGAGCGGTCGCCCAGGGCGGTCAGCGACCCACGTCAAAATCGCGCCAGCGGCTTCAGCCTTTTACTCCTCTTCTAGTAACCTGGCGAGGCGAACGTGAGCTCAAGCGGCTGAACCTGATGGAATCACGGGGAGCGACAGCGCTGTTGGCGGGCGAGGGCCTGCTTTGTGGGTTTTATGCCAACGAGATTGCGACTCGCCTGTTGCCGCTGGAACTGCCCGCAGGCAATGTCTTCGCCTTTTACACGGCCTTGCTGGAGGCGCTGCCGGTGCCAGCCGCCCGTGCGCTGGCGCTGCGCCGTTACGAATGGTCGCTCCTGGAGGTCCTGGACGCCACGCCACGCTTCTGCACCCCCGACGGTGGCGCACTCGATCCACATGCCCACTACCGATTCGATGCGGCCAGCCGGGCGTTCATCCCGGCCGCCAAAGGGCTGGACGGTCGAACCCTGCGCTATATTGATCACCATGACTGGCAGGAACCGACACTTTCCAATGCGTTGAAAGCCGTCATGCGTGCCGCCCTGGCACCGCATCTGGGGACCACCGCATTACGCTCCCGGGAGTTGATGCGCGATCTCGCCCAGCGTCGCCAACGTTAGGTAGTCACCCTTTATAAAACTGGAGGCCATTTATGCATCCCCCCCGGATACTGTTAGGTGTCAACATCGATCACATTGCCACGTTGCGTCAGGCACGCGGCACCCGCTATCCGGATCCTGTGCAGGCGGCGCTGTTAGCCGAAGAGGCGGGCGCCGACGGCATTACCGTGCACCTGCGTGAAGATCGCCGCCATATCCAACCGCGCGACGTGAAGCTGCTCGCCGAGGTGCTCAATACGCGCATGAACCTGGAAATGGCGCTGACCGAGGAAATGCTGGCCCTTGCCGAGGAGATTCGCCCCGCCCATGTATGCCTGGTGCCCGAGAAGCGCGAAGAATTGACCACTGAAGGCGGTCTCGATGTGGCGGGTGGTTTCGACGCTGTTGCCAGTGCCTGCCAGCGACTTGCGGCAGCCGGTTGCGAGGTGTCGTTATTCATTGATCCGGACGCTGACCAGATCGATGCGGCGCAGCGCACGGGCGCGCCGGTCGTTGAATTGCACACCGGGGCGTATGCCGAGGCGCGCCCGGGCAGTGAGACAGCCACGGCCGAGTACCAGCGGTTAACCGCTGCCGCCACGCACGCGGTATCAATTGGGCTGGTGGTCAATGCCGGCCACGGGCTGCATTACCATAACGCTGAGGCCATCGCCGCATTGCCGGGCATCAATGAGTTGAATATCGGCCACGCGATTATTGCACGCGCTCTCTTTGTTGGTCTGAAAGACGCCGTTGCAGAGATGAAACGGTTGATAATCGCGGGTCAGGAAGCCGGTCTGATGGCGGCGCTGGATGCTCATGACCATGAACATGAGGAGCAGCACGGTCATGTCCATGATGGCTGCTGTGGGCACTGATCCGTGATCGTCGGTATCGGCTCAGATATAGCGCGGATAGAGCGTTTTGAGCGGGCCTTAAAGCGTCATGGACCGCGCTTCGCACTGCGTATCCTGGGCCCTGAAGAACACGTCATGTGGCAGCAGAAAGCGCATCCCGTCGCCTTTCTGGCCAAGCGGTTTGCGGCCAAAGAGGCTTTTGTCAAAGCGCTGGGCCTGGGATTGCGGCATGGGTTGCAGTGGCGCGATATTCAGGTGCTCAATGATGCCCTGGGCAAACCCTACTTTAACCTCCAGGGGGCTGCCGCAGAGAAAGCGTCAGCCGCCGGGGTGGCCGCTCTGCATATCACGTTAAGCGATGAAGATGACTATGCCATTGCGTTTGTAGTCCTGGAAAGCTAAGTGGTCCTGGAAAGCTAGGTCGTCCTAGCCAAGCGTTCCGCGCTGGGCAATGAGCTTGTCCATGGCCCGGTAAAGATCGTTGATGAGGGTGTCCGCATGGTCCAGCCCGCTGGTGCGCAGCCGGGTTTCCAGGGTCTCGACAATCAGTGCTAACTCGGGGGTCCCGCAGTAGCGGCTGGCACCGTTCAGGTCGTGGACGCTGTCCAGCAGCGCTTCAATGTCGCGCTGCTGATGAGCGGCATCCATGGCTTGCCGCGTGGCGGGCAAATTGTCGATCAGGCGCTTGATCTGGGCCCGTGCAATGTCATCCTTGCCGCCGGCCAGGCGTGTACCCAGCGTCAGGTCGATTACCGGTAACGTGGCAGATGTCGAGGTTTCGCTGGGCAGCTTTTTAGTCGGCAGGGGCGCTGAATCCGGTGCGTCAATGCCCAGGAACCGGTTGAGCAATTGGTTCAAGTCATGTTCGTCTATCGGCTTGATAATCACGTCGTCCAGCCCTTCGGCCAGCCAGTGCTGACGCTCACTATTCAACGCGTGCGCGGTCACCGCAATGATCGGACAGCGGCTCCAGGCATTGCTGATGCGTCGCAGCGTCTGGGTGGCTTGGACACCATCCATCTCAGGCATGCGGATATCCATGAACACCATGTCAAACGTCTGCTCCCGACCAATCTTGATCGCTTCATGACCGCTTTCCGCCAAGGTAATGTGCCGACCGGGTGCCTCCAATAACGCACTGAGCAGTTGTCGGTTGGATGTATTGTCGTCGACAACCAATAATCGATACCCCTCGTCCGCGGCAGGTAACGCCGGAAGAGGAGCGTTTTGGAGGGAGGGGACTTCGCTGACCGACACCAATAGATGCGTCAGCGAGACAGCCAGTTGCGAACGGGTAAATGGCTTGCAAAGCAGCTCGCCTTTGAACGGAAAATCGAGTTTTGGCAGTTCAAAGCTTGACCCGTTGACCAGCACCAGTACGGGACACTCGGCGGCACGGATGATGTCCTGCCACTGGCTAAGCGCCTTGGGTTGTAAATCATCCTGGTCAAGACTGATGAGCAACAAATCGCTGGCCGCGTTGCTGGAAAGCGCGACCGGCATTGCTCCCCAGCGTTCCAGTAGATGATCCAGCACATGGCGCGTGGTGGTGTGTGGTTCGTGAACGCGGATGATCGGACCGTCAAGGCGCAGCTCTGGGCTGCGCTCGTCGGCGTGGGTGGCCTGGAGGGGCAGGGTAAAAGAGAACGTCGAGCCTTTATTCAGTTCGCTCTCGACGCTGATCTCGCCCCCCATACGGTGAATGAGCTGACGGCAGATGGTCAAGCCGAGCCCGCTGCCGCCAAACTGCCGGGGGTGGCTGGGCTCGGCTTGAGAAAAGGCGCTGAATAACTGTTGCTGGTGTTCTTCGCTCAGGCCGATGCCTGTATCGCTGACGCTGATATTCAGCACGACATGTTTGCCCGCATAGTGCTCCAGCATGACCCTGACGACCACATCGCCCTGATGGGTAAACTTGAGGGCATTGCTGAGCAGGTTATTGAGCACCTGGTGCAGTCTGAGCGGGTCGCCGCTGAGCGGTGTAGGCACATCGTCGTACACCATGGCCACCAGATGAAGGTGTTTACGCTGGGCTTCGGGGGCATGCAGGCCGAGAACCTCATCAACCAGCGTCACGATGTCGATATCGGCTTCTTCCAGGGTTAGCCGGTTGGCTTCCAGCTTGGAAAAGTCGAGCACATCGTTGACCAGCATGAGCAGGTTATCGCAGGCCCTATGCACGTGCTGTAGCCAATCGCGCTGGCGGGCATCCAGGGATGAACGGCCCAGTAGCCGACAAAATCCGATGATCCCGTTCAGTGGTGTACGGATCTCGTGACTCATGTTGGCGAGAAACTCCGACTTCACCGTATTGGCCCGCACCGCGCTGCGATGGGCCAAGTCGAGCTTGATATTCTGTTCTTCGATGGTCTCCATGGATTCCTGGAGTTCGCTGGTCGCCTGTTCGATTTGCGTTTGCATGTCATGTTTGGCGCTTTGGAGATGACGGGCAAGGGCATTGATCTGTTGGGCTAACCGGTTAAGCTCGACGGCGTCATGTGACATCGCCGTTTGCTCATAATCGCCCCGCGTCAGGCGATAAAGTGCATGGTTTGCCTCTTCAATGGGCCGCGTGACATAGCGGCTGATCGCAAAGGCAATCAGGAACAGGCAAAGCCCGAGAAGCATGCCGCCCAGGCTTAAACTGGCAATCATCTGATAGCGAGCAAGGTTTAGTGAATAGGTGTCAATCGTGGCTTCGAGCCACCCCGCTCGTGAGGGAGATTCGTTGCCTGTCGTCGACGCCTCCAGAGGAGCTTGCAAGCGCCATCCATCATCAGTGGTGACCAGTTGTGTGGTATCGGGATATGACGAGAGCGGTGATGCTGAGTTGGTGCGCCCGCGCACCATGAGACGGTTTTTTTGATTATCGAAGATGGTGACTGAACTGATGCTCGGCTGTGCCAGGAAGTCGGCAACGTGGGTGTCCAACTGATCAATATCTGTTTCCAGTAACGCCTCTGCCATGTCGGGGGCAATGGCGTGACTGGCGCTTACAATACGCTCCTCTAACAGCGCGTGGGCTTTTTGGTCGTTTTGGATGATGAGCAGTATCGCCATGCAGGCATAGACCACAAGCGGAAGGCCAAGCAGCGCAAAAAGAAGTCGCGTGTTCAAAGACATGAAAGCAGCCTGCTGATTCAAGAGGGTTACCTGTCCAGTGTACGTTAGCACCGATATAATGTAGGTAACGATCACGATAAGGAATTGATGCGATGGATTATCCCACGTTAGAAGAGGTGGTTGGCAACACGCCGTTGGTGCGTCTGAAGCGTATCAGCGCGGGGCGTAACAATACCCTCCTGGCGAAACTGGAAGGTAACAATCCGGCAGGGTCGGTGAAAGACCGGCCCGCGTTGTCGATGCTCAGCGAGGCAGAAGCGCGCGGCGATATTACGCCCGGCGACACGCTGATCGAGGCCACATCGGGCAATACCGGGATTGCCCTGGCGATGGCCGCTGCCATTAAGGGTTACCGCATGGTGCTGATAATGCCCGAGAGCGCATCCGAGGAGCGTAAGCAGGCCATGGCAGCATTCGGCGCTGAGCTGGTGTCGGCAAGTAAGGAAGGCGGCATGGAAGAAGCCCGGGATATTGCCGACGGCATGATCGCTCGGGGGGAGGGCAAGCCGCTCAACCAGTTCGCCAATCCGGACAATCCACTGGCCCACTATCGGACGACAGGCCCTGAAGTCTGGAGGCAGACGGGCGGCGAAGTCACCCATTTTGTCAGCTCCATGGGGACAACCGGTACCATCATGGGGGTATCGCGTTATCTGAAAGAGCAGAATCCTGCCATCCAGATTGTTGGCCTGCAGCCAGCAGATGGGGCGAGCATTCCGGGGATCCGGCGCTGGCCGCAGGAATATCTGCCAGCCATCTTTGAAGCGCCACGAGTGGATGCCACGCTGGATATTGCCCAGCACGAAGCCGAGGAGCACATGCGGCGTCTGGCGCGTGAAGAGGGTATTTTTGCGGGCGTCTCCTCCGGCGGGAGCCTGGCGGGCGCGCTGCGTATTGCCGAGCAGGTGGAAAATGCCGTGATCGTGTTTATCGTCTGCGATCGCGGAGATCGCTATCTTTCCACGGGCTTGTTTGCCCCGGAGGTATAGATGGCCATGCTGGGAAAACGGCGACCGCCGCGTCCCGCGTCGGGGCATTCCGGGCTGGCACGCCAACCCACGGCGAAACCCTCGAGCCAGTCTCCGCAAGAGTCAAACACGCTGGTGATAGAGCGCCTGGCGCATGACGGCCGGGGGGTGGCTCACAACGCCGAGGGCAAAACGGTTTTTATCGACCAGGCGCTACCCGGCGAGTACGTTGACGTGGCGGTTCACCAGACCCGCAAGCGCTACGACGAAGCGCACGTCAAAAATCTGCTGACCCCCTCGGCGCAGCGTGTTGCGCCGCCGTGCCCGCATTTCAGCCATTGCGGCGGCTGCGATCTTCAGCACATGACGGTGGCGGCGCAGCGCGAGCATAAAAGGGAGGTGGTTCGCGATTTAATGGCCCGCCAGGGAATCGAACTGGGTGAGATCGAATCGTTGCACGACGATGTTCAGGGCTACCGTCGGCGGGCGCGCCTGGGCGTTAAGGTCGATGCTGACGGCCATCCACGGCTGGGCTTTCGAGCGGCCCATTCTCACAGACTGATCGACATCGAACGCTGTGTGGTGCTGGTCGATGGGTTGCAAGCGCTGATTGCTCCCTTGCGCGATCTGCTGGCAACGCTGGATGCCCCGCGTCAGGTTGGGCATATCGAACTGCTGGCGACCGCCAGCCAACGGGTCGTTCTGGTTCGTCAATTGAAAGCCAATCCATCGGACGCCGAGCGCTGGCAGGCGTTTGCTGATCACCACCAAGTCGCTTTAGGCACCTGGTTAGGGCGTGAGAGCCCGAGACTGCATTGGTATGGTGCAGCGCCGGTACTGGAAGAGACCCTCGATAGGCCGGATGCGACGCCATTGACCCTTCATTTTGCGCCTGGTGACTTTTTACAAGTCAACGCCGCCGTGAATCAGCAGATGGTCAATACTGCCATGCATTGGCTGGCGCTTTCGCCCGGCCAACGAACGATGGACCTGTTCGCCGGTATCGGTAACTTCAGCCTGCCAATGGCAGCGGCCGGAGCATGTGTACATGCCGTGGAAGGCAGTCCTGCCATGGTCGAGCGGCTGGCGGATAATGCCCATCGAAATCGACTTGATGTGACGGGCCAACAGGCCGATCTCAGCGACCCGGATACCGTCGCCTCCCTGCTCAAGGCCGAAGGTCTGGAGGCACTGGTGCTTGACCCGCCACGTAGTGGGGCCGAGGTCATTTGCCAAGCACTGGCGCGCAATCCGGTTGCCAGGATAATGTATATTTCCTGTGATCCCGCCACGCTTGCCCGTGATGCGGCACATCTTGTGCATGCAGGTTACCGCATCAACCGCGTCGCAGTGGCCGACATGTTCATGCACACTGCACATATGGAAACGCTGATGCTGTTTGAACACACTAAGTGTGCCTAAAACGTCGTTAGCCTCGGCAGCGGTGTCGCAAACGGCTGCCTCGAATGGATGAGAATCGTCATGGTAAAAGTGCGTGAAGACCAGCCGCTAACTGACAGCGGAACGGTGGACTTGCAGAAATGGTTATCTCGCCTGCAAGAAGACGTGCGTCTTCCGGAACCAGCGCGTTTACGCGAGGCCTGTGAGCTTGCTCAAACCCTGGAGCTCGAGGCGCCCAGGTCACACCGTGTGTGGCTGACGCCGGGTTCCAGCTTTCGTATGGGCCTGGAGATGGCCGACATCCTGGGGGAACTCAAGCTCGACCAGTCAACGTTGGAAGCAGCCGTTCTCTATCGTGCGGTGCGAGAAGGCCTGTTGAGTTTGGAGGGAGTCACCAAGCGCTTCGGCGATGAGGTGGCCAACCTCATCGATGGTGTCTTGCAGATGGCCGCGATCAGCTACCCGCTGGCCCCCAACCATGGCATGGGCCAGCACAACCAGCAGGAAAACCTGCGCAAGATGCTGGTCAATATGGTCAGTGACGTGCGCGTGGCGCTGATCAAAATTGCCGAGCGTACCTGTGCCCTGCGCCAGGTCAAAGATGCGCCCCGTGAAAAGTGCCAACAGGTCGCCCGGGAAGTGGCCGATATCTATGCACCGTTGGCGCACCGCCTGGGTATTGGCCAGCTCAAGTGGGAGCTGGAAGACCTCTCGTTTCGTTATCTCCACGAAGATGAATACAAAGCGATTGCCAAGCTACTGGCGGAAAAACGCCTTGACCGGGACCGCTATATCAATGATGTCGTAGAGACCTTGAAAGGCTTGATGGAAGCTCAGAACATCCACCATTACGATGTCGATGGGCGCGCCAAGCACATCTATTCGATCTGGCGCAAAATGAAGCGCAAGCGGATCGATTTTTCCCAGGTTCACGACGTACGCGCCGTACGTATCCTGGTGCCTGAAGTGGCCGATTGCTACACGGTATTGGGGATTGTTCATTCCCGTTGGCATCACGTACCCAACGAGTTTGACGACTACATTGCCAACCCCAAGAAAAACGGCTACCAGTCGCTGCACACGGCTGTGATGGGACCGGAAAACAAGGTTCTGGAAATTCAGATTCGCACCTTTGCGATGCACGACGAAGCCGAGCTAGGGGTCTGTGCCCACTGGCGCTACAAGGGCCACGACACCAACGCCAAGAGCCGCAGCTACGAGGAAAAAATCGCCTGGCTGCGCCAGGTGCTCGAGTGGCAGGACGAGGTTGGCGGTTTTGGCGACCTGCGCGAAGGGCTTTCAAGTGATGTCGCCCCGGACCGCATCTACGTGTTTACCCCCGATGGCCACGTGATCGATTTGCCACGGATCGCCACGCCTATCGATTTCGCCTATCGCGTGCACACTGAAATTGGACACCGTTGCCGCGGGGCCAAGGTCAATGGCCGTATCGTGCCGCTTACCTACAAGCTGAAATCCGGTCAGCAGGTCGAAATTCTTACAGCGACAAAAGGCGGGCCAAGCCGGGACTGGCTCAACCCGAGTCTTGGCTATGTGCGCACCTCCCGGGCCCGGGCGAAGATCCAGGCCTGGTTCAAGTACCAGGCCCGCGATCAAAACCTGGACGAAGGTCGCGTGCTTTTTGATCGTGAAATGCGCCGCCTAGATGTCGATGGGCTCGATCTTTCCAAGCTGGCCAAAGCGGTTAATTACCAAACGCCGGATGACATGTACGCCGCCTTGGGAGCGGGCGACTTGCGCATTGGACAGGTTCTTCACCAGGCCCAGCAGCTGTTTGGTGAAACCGATGACCAGGACCAGCTCGACCGACTGCTGGCCAAGCCCAAGCGTCAGTCCAGCAAGGCGACCAAAAGCGATATTACCGTGCTGGGGGTCGGCAACCTGAAAACCAGCATGGCGAACTGCTGTCGCCCGGTTCCCGGCGAACCCATCGTCGGTTTCATTACCCAGGGTCGCGGCGTGACGGTACATCGCCAGGATTGCAGCAACATCCTGCAATTGCGCCTGGACGAACCCCAGCGCATTATTGAGGTGGAGTGGGGTGAGCGCGCCGAGACGCGGTATCCGGTAACTATCGAGATCCAGGCCTGGGACCGTTCAGGCCTGCTGCGCGATGTCACCGGTCTGCTGGGCAACGAAAAAGTCAACGTGCTGGCGGTGAATACGCTGACCGACACTGACGAAGGTATTGCCCGGCTTCGCATTACCCTGGAAGTCGATGGTCTGGAAGCGCTGGGGCGTCTTTTCTCTCGTATTCAGCAATTGCCCAATGTGACCGAGGTGCGTCGCCTGCGCGACACCGACCCGGACAAGACAACGCGGGGGGGAAGGGGCTGATGCGTTACTCGCTGGATGATTTGCTCACCCTGATGCAGGTGCTTCGAGACCATGAGCAGGGCTGCCCCTGGGATATCAAGCAGGATTGGGACAGCATCGTGCCGCACACTCTTGAAGAAGCCTACGAAGTGGCCGATGCCATCGAACGCCGCGCTTTTGATGAATTGCCCGGCGAGCTGGGCGATCTGTTGTTTCAGGTGGTTTACTACGCCCAGTTCGGGGCGGAAGAGCAGCGCTTCGATTTCCATGACATTATCGATACGCTCACCGACAAGATGTTGCGTCGCCACCCGCATGTCTTCCCCGACGGCACCTTGAACTCACGTCGACCACCGGGGGTCAGTGCCAGGGACGTACAGACACAGCAGGTGAATAGCCGCTGGGAATCGCTGAAAGCCGCAGAACGTGACGAAAAGGCGCGTGCTGACAGGGCAGGCGTACCTGCCTCGGTGCTTGATGACGTGCCCCGAGCCCTGCCCGCACTTAGCCGTGCGGCCAAGCTTTCCAAACGCGCGGCAAGGGTGGGCTTTGACTGGCCGGATTACCATGGCGTTCTGGCCAAGATCCGCGAAGAGCTTGATGAAGTGGAAGAGGCCCTTGCCGCAGGCGACCAGCAGCACGCCCATGAAGAAGTCGGTGATCTGCTGTTTGCCGTCACTAATTTAGCACGCACGCTAGGGGCCAACCCGGAACAGTGCCTGCGCGCGACCAATGCCAAATTCGAGCGGCGCTTTCGCTACGTAGAGGGCGAACTCAGCGCTGCCAAGCGGCCACTCGCCGAGGCCACGCTGGACGAGATGGAAGCCCACTGGCAGGCAGCCAAAGCCGAAGACACCCAATAACGTCGTTATCAACCGTTTATACGCGACCCCTGCAAGGAGGCCACGCCATGAGCCATGATCTACACGAATCGCTACGCGATAACGTGCGTATTCTGGGCGACAGCCTGGGGCGTACCATTGCCGACGACCTAGGCCAATCATTTGTCGATAAAATCGAAACCATTCGTGCCCATGCCAAGCAGGGGCGGCAGGGTGATTCGCTACAGCAACGTGATTTGATTGAATACCTGCGTCAGCTACCTGAGCAGGATTTGCTGCCCGTCACCCGTGCTTTCAACCAGTTCCTCAATCTCGCCAATATCGCCGAGCAGCACTACCGGGCGCGATTCCGCCGTGTTGAAGACTACAAGCCAGGCTCGCAGCCGGTGCTGGGCGAGCTGCTCAAGCGCGCCGAGCAGGCAGGCAACTCGCCGCGCAAGCTGGTCGAGAGCCTTGCCAATATGCGGGTTGAACTGGTGCTCACCGCGCACCCTACCGAAGTCATTCGCCGCACGCTGATTCAAAAGTACGATGCCATCGACGACTGCCTGACGGCCATTGAAGGTTCTGATGACTACCCTGAGCGTGGTGCCCGCGCACAGGGGCGGCTGGAGGAACTGATCAGTCAAGCCTGGCATACCGACGAGATTCGCCATGAACGACCCACGCCCGTCGATGAGGCCAAGTGGGGCTTTGCCGTGATTGAAAATTCGCTGTGGCAGGCGGTGCCTGACTTTCATCGTGATCTGGACAACCTGCTGCTCGATACCGCTGGCGAACGCTTGCCGCTGGACGCCGCGCCCATTCGCTATGCCTCCTGGATGGGAGGTGACCGGGATGGCAACCCGAACGTCACGGCCAAGGTCACCAAAGAAGTGCTTCTTTTGGGGCGTTGGATGGCAGCAGACCTCTACCTGCGTGACCTTGAGCAACTCAAGACCGAGCTCTCCATGTGGAAGGCCAATAGCGCCCTTAAAGCCGAAGCGGGCGACGTGGCAGAGCCTTACCGCGAAGTACTGAAGCGCCTGCTGGCGAAAATGGAGTCCACTCGCGACTGGGCCAAGGCCGAGCTGGAGGGGCATAACTATGACGGCGGGCCGATTATCGAAACCCGCGACCAGCTGTATGCGCCCTTGCTGGCCTGCTACCGTTCTCTGTGCGATGTGGGCCTGGACACCATCGCCAACGGAGCGCTGCTGGACACCCTGCGCCGGGTGGCGGTCTTCGGCGTCACGCTGACCAAGCTCGACCTGCGTCAGGAAGCTAGCCGTCATGCCCAGGTAATGGAAGAGCTGACCGACGCGCTGAACCTGGGTCACTACCGCGAGTGGGATGAAGCCCAGCGCCAGGAATTTTTACTGGCCGAACTTGAATCGCGGCGGCCGCTGATCCCGCGCCGCTGGGAGTGTTCGGCAGAATCCCGCGAGGTGCTCGATACCTTCAAGGTGGTCGCCCAGGAGCACAGTGAAGCGCTGGGGACCTACATCATCTCCATGGCGGCTGAACCGTCAGACGTGCTTACCGTAGCGCTGTTGATGAAAGAGGCCGGCGGCAACGTGACCCTGCCGATTGCACCGCTGTTCGAAACCCTGAACGACCTGGATCACGCAGGCGACGTGATCGACCAACTGCTGGCGCTGCCGGGCTATCGCAAGCTGATGCGCAAGGGCCAGGAGGTGATGATTGGCTACTCGGATTCTGCGAAGGACGCCGGGCAGCTGGCCGCCGCCTGGGCCCAGTACCGCGCTCAGGAGTCGTTGGTCAATGTGTGTGAGCGCCATGGTGTCGACCTCACCCTGTTTCATGGCCGCGGTGGCACCGTTGGCCGTGGCGGCGGCCCCGCCCACGCGGCGATTCTTTCCCAGCCGCCTGGCTCGGTGAACGGCAGCCTACGGGTGACTGAACAGGGCGAGATGATTCGCTTCAAGTTTGGTCAGCCCGATATTGCCCTGCGTTCGATGGAAATTTATGCCTGTGCGGTGTTGGAGGCCACGCTGCTGCCGCCGAGGGCACCCGAACCGCACTGGCGCGAAGAGATGGACCAGCTTTCCAGCGTTGCCCACGCCGCCTATGTTGGCGTTGTGCGTGAAGACCCGGACTTTGTACCTTACTTCCGTTCGGTAACACCGGAAGGCGCACTGGGTAGGCTGCCGTTGGGCTCGCGGCCAACTAAACGCCGCCAGGATGGTGGGGTGGAGACACTCCGCGCGATTCCGTGGATTTTTGCCTGGACGCAGATACGTCTGATGCTGCCCGCATGGCTGGGTAGTGGCGAGGCGTTCTCGCACCGGCTGGCGCAGCCGGGCGGGCGCGAAGTGCTACAGGAAATGCGCAACGAGTGGCCGTTCTTCGGCACCTACCTCGATATGCTGGAAATGTTGTTGGCCAAAGCCGACGTGGCGATTGCTGCCTACTACGAGCATCGCCTGGTGGACGAGCCTTCGTTGAAGGCATTGGGTAAACAGTTGCGTGAGCGGTTCGCACGGCTGGAAGAGTCCGTGCTGGATATTCTGCAGCAGGAGGAACTGCTGGAAAATACGCCGCTGATTCGTCAGGCGATTGATGTGCGTAACCCCTATATCGATCCGCTCCACGGCTTGCAGGCGGAGCTCTTGCAGCGTAATCGTGACGCCGACGGGGCTATCAGCGCTGATCTTTCAAGAGCACTGATGGTTACCATGGCGGGGATTGCGGCTGGTCTACGTAATACGGGCTAGTTTTTATCACCATCAGCGTTTTTGTCACCATCAGGAGACGTCAATGTCATCAGATGCTCAAGCGGTACTCGATTTCTGGTTTGAGGCCTTGACGCCTGCGCAGTGGTTTAAAAAAGACCCCGAGATGGATCAGGTGATCCGGGAGCGGTTTGGCACTCTGCATGCCCAGGCAGCGCAGTGCGAGTGTTACGCCTGGCGGAAAACGCCCCAAGGGCGGCTCGCGGAGATCATCGTGCTGGATCAGTTCTCGCGCAATATCTATCGCGACGACGCCAGTGCCTTTGCCACCGATACCTTGGCGCTGGCGCTGGCTCAGGAAGCGGTGGCCGCTGGCGCCGATGCTGAGTTATCCAGTGAGCAGCGGGCGTTTCTATATATGCCCTATATGCATAGCGAGTCTGCGACAATTCACGAGCGGGCGATGGAGCTGTTTAACCAGCCTGGGTTGGAGAAAAACCTCGACTTTGAAGTGCGCCACAAAGCGATTATTGATCGCTTTGGGCGCTACCCGCACCGCAATGCGCTTCTGGGGCGGGAGTCTACCGACGAGGAACTGGCGTTTCTGAAGCAGCCCGGGTCGTCTTTTTAACCGTTTATTTATCTCTTTCAGCCACATGGCGTTCTATGACGTTACGAAAATCTACCCGTATCAATAAATATATCAGCGAGAGCGGCCTGTGCTCACGGCGGGAAGCCGACCGTTTTGTGGAGCAGGGCAACGTCTGGATTAACGGTCGCCGGGCGACCACCGGTGATCAGGTGGTGGCAGGCGATCGGGTCAAGGTGAACGGCCAGGATATCGAGCCCCAGGAAGAGGAAGATCTCGTCCTCATCGCGCTCAATAAACCGGTGGGTATTGTCTGTACCACGGAGCCGAGCGAAAAAGACAACATTGTCGATTTTGTAAAACACGGCACGCGCATTTTTCCCATTGGCCGGCTGGATAAAGACTCCCAGGGACTGATCCTGCTCACCAATAATGGCGACCTGGTGAACAAGATTCTGCGTGCCAACAATCACCATGAAAAGGAATACCGGGTAACGGTTAACAAGCCGATTACCGATGACTTTATTCAAGGGATGCAGAACGGGGTGCCCATCCTTGGCCAGGTCACTAAAAAATGCCAAGTGGAGAAGGTATCCACCTTCGAGTTCACGATAACGCTGGTGCAAGGGCTGAACCGCCAGATTCGCCGCATGTGTGACTATTTCGGCTATGACGTCACCCAGCTCATTCGCACGCGCATCATGAATGTGTCGCTAAAGGGCCTGGCGCTGGGTGACTGGCGCGACTTGACCCCGAAAGAGATCGCGACGCTTGAGGCGTTAACCGCCAGTTCAGAGGCCAAGCCCGCGCCGCCGTCTGCTCCAAAGCGTTCGGGCGGTCAGAACAAATCCCGGAAAAATGCGGCGGGTACGCCGGGCAAGCGTGGCGGTAAATCCGGTGACAAAACGCCGAGCAAAAGGGCGGGAAAACGCACTGCCAGCGGGTCGGGGCGGCCCAAGGCCAAAAGCGCTGGCGGCAAACCAGCGCTTAAAGGCAAGTCGAGTGGGGTTCCTTCCGGCCGGAAAGCAGCCGGACAGGGCAAGCCTGTGAAAAAAAAGCCGGTTAAAGGAAAGCCGGCCCCCCGCCGAAAGTAGTGGCGATGGCGTCAGGCTGCATAGGCAAACAGGAAATTGCCAATCAGCTCCTTGCCGCCCTCGGTTGCAAACGATTCCGGATGGAACTGAATGCCGTGGATGGGATAGTCCCGGTGTTTAACGCCCATCAACTCAAACTCGCCGACCGCCTGCCAGCGGCTACGCTGTTCAAAGTTGTCCGCCGCCAGGGCGCCAACCGTGGCGGTCACTTCCAGGCACTCGGGCAGGGTGGTCGCATCGGCAATCAGTGAGTGATAGCGCATCACTTCAAGCTGGTCGGGCACGCCGTTAAATACCGAATGGTTGTTGTGGTTGATGGGACTGATCTTGCCGTGCATGGGTAGCGGCGCCTTGACCACCTGGCCGCCGAACACGTGCACAATGCCCTGCATACCCAGACAAACTCCCAACAGCGGGGTGGTCTTGCCAAGCTTTTCTATCACCTCGGCACAGACGCCAAAGTAACGCGGGTCATCCGGTGAACCGGGGCCGGGGGAGATAATAATGCGGTCCGGCGCCATGGCTTCAATCGCTTTGAAGTCGATCTGGTTGTTGCGCTTAACGAGTATCTCGAAATGGGGCACCTTACCGCGATTTTTTTCCGTGGTCAGAATCTCACCGATGAACTGGTAAAGGTTATAGGTGAAGGAGTCGTAATTATCGATGATCAGTACCTTCATGCTTGGCTCTCCATGTCCGTCTCCATAAAGGGGGCAAGGGCTTTGCGGGTGCCGGCAAACTTGCGGCGAATCTCTTCGTATTCATCCGCAGCATTACTGTCAAAGACGTTACCGCCGCAGGTTTGCACATAGGCGCGCTCGCCGTTCACGAAAACGGTACGGATGGGAATCGCAAAGGTGCAGTCGCCGTTGAACGAGAACTGGCCCACGGCGCCGCCGTAGGGGCCGCGCCCATCGGTCTCCAGATCGTCGATGATTTTCATGGCTTCGATCTTGGGCGCGCCGGTGAGGGTGCCCGCCGGGAAGTTGCTGGCCAGGGCACTGAACATGTCGTCACCTTCGGCGATAATGCCGACAATTTCGCTTGAGATATGCTGAACGTGGCTGAAACGCTTGATATCCATCAGGCTGCGCACCTTTACCGTGCCAAACTGTGCCACCCGGCCAATATCATTGCGGTGCAGATCGACGATCATATTGTGCTCGGCGATCTCTTTGGGGTCATTGAGCAGAGCCCGGGCAAGCTGGGTATCCTCTTGAGGCGTTTGACCACGAGTTGTTGTGCCCGCCAGCGGGAACGTCTCCATTTCGCCCTGGCGCAGCCGGAATAGAAGCTCGGGGCTGGCGCCAATCAGCTTCTGATCGCCAAACTTGACGTAGTACATCTGCGGCGAGGGATTAATGGTGCGGAGCTGGTCATACAGCGCCAGGGTATCGCCCTGAATCCGGAAGCGCTTTTTAAAGCCGACCTCGCACTGGAAGACCTTGCCGTCGATGATGTCCTGTTTCACCTTGGCCACGGCCTCGGCGTGCTCCGCCTGGCTCATGGTATCGCCCAGGGCCGTGATATGCAGCGGGCCGGGCGGCGCGTCCTCGGCGTCAATCAGCGTCTGCAGGAACTCGTAGCGGCTATTGTCGTAGTAAAAATAGATAACCTCACCGGTCATCTTGTCGAGAATCAGTCCATCTTTATAGAGCCCGAACCGGAACGTATCGAAATCATCGCTGGCTTTTAACGTCAGCGATGGCTCGAAGTACTGCATCGCGTCGTAACCGAGGTAACCGCTTAATCCGCCGGCGTATTTACGCGAAATAATATTCTGCGGGATGAGGCTGCGCAGCAGTTCATATGGGTTATCGCTCGGATAGTGGTTGGCATGGCCGTCGCGGTCTTCGATCGTCAGCGTCTTGCCATTGGCATAGAGCGTGTATTCTGGGTCAAAGCCGATGATCGAGTGGCGCGCCATGTGGCTATCTTCGCCCAGCGACTCCAGCATGTAGCAGTTAGTAAACTGCCGCTCGATTTTTTGAAACAGGGCAAAAAAGTCGCAGTCCGCCGCCAGCGTCACATAGTGCGGCTTGCGCGGCAGCGTAAACGGCTCAGGCCCTGTCGATGCATGCGTATCAGCAGTGGTCATGATCAATCATTCCGTGAAGTGGGTAGCGAAGAAAGCGGCGATGTTGAAGAGGGCAACGTGGCCAAGGCGCGGGAGCCCCGTGACACCGTAGCGATTCCCACACCCAGTGTTTCGGCAATTTTGCGGTGTGGCACACCCTCGCGTAGCAGCTTAAAAATCTGTAGGCGCTTGCTGATTTCTTGATACTCTGCAGGGGTCAGCAGGCTGGCAAGCGCTTCATCCATTGCCTCTGGAGAGTCGATGGCAAGCAAGTGGCGAACCAGCTCCGCCTGGTAATCATCGTTTGAAAGCATGGTTTGAAGACATCGTGTGCCACCGGGTAATAGATAATGTACTAGCGTACTAGTACGATACTGTTTGCTTCAGTGAAGTCAAGCTACTTTAAAAAATTCAAGGAGTCTCGATGACCGCGTACTTTATCCAGGCGTTTATTTATCTTGTGGCGGCGGTGATTGCTGTTCCCCTTGCAAAACGCTATGGGCTTGGCTCGGTACTGGGCTACCTGATGGCCGGTGTGGTCATTGGCCCGATACTGGGTCTGGTGGGGCAGGAAACGACCACGATTCAGCACTTTGCCGAATTTGGTGTGGTGATGATGCTGTTTTTGGTCGGTCTGGAGCTTGATCCGAAAGGGCTCTGGGCCATGCGCGTACGCCTGGTCGGTCTTGGCGGACTGCAGGTAGGCTTGACCACGGTGGCAGGCACAGCCATTGCCTGGTGGCTGGGGCTTACGTGGCAAACCTCGCTCGCTATCGGCTTGCTTTTCGCATTGTCCTCGACAGCGATTGTGCTGCAAACCCTGAGTGAAAAGGGCCTGGAAAAAACCGAGGGAGGCCGCAGCGCCTTCTCCGTGTTGCTGTTCCAGGACATCGCGGTCATTCCGATGCTGGCGCTGATTCCCCTGCTGGCGCTGCCAGCGTTGATGGGGGCAGGTGATGATCGCGCCAGTCATGCGGGCATAAGCCTGGTGGCGCACTTGCCGGGCTGGGCGTACGCCCTGGTGGTGGTCGCGGCGATCGGCAGCGTGATTGCCGGGGGTTACTACCTGGTACCGAAACTATTTCGTTACGTGGTGAGCTCCGGCTTGCGTGAAGTGTTCACGGCGACGGCGCTGATGCTCGTCATCGGTATCGCTGCCCTCATGAGCCTGGTGAACCTTTCCCCGGCACTGGGGGCGTTTCTGGGCGGTATCGTACTGGCCAACAGCGAATTCAAGCATGAGATCGAAGCCAATATCGATCCGTTCAAGGGGCTTCTGCTGGGCCTGTTCTTTATCACCGTCGGCGCGGGGATCGACTTTCAGGTACTGGCCTCGCAGTGGGACACGGTGCTGGTACTTGGCGTCGTGGTGATTGCCGTCAAGGCAACCATTCTGCTCGTTTTGGCGTTACTGTTTCGAGTGCGTGGCAGCAACGGTTGGCTGTTTACCCTGAGCCTTGCCCAGGCCGGTGAATTCGGGTTCGTGCTGTTGACCTACAGCGTGCAGAATAGCGTGATTCCCGTCGAGATTTCCCAGGTGCTGTCGTTGGTCATTGCGCTGTCGATGTTCCTGACGCCGCTGCTGTTCATCGCCTACGACCGCTTGGTGCTGCCACGCTATCGCCGGGTCAAGAACGACGGGCGCCAGCCCGATGCCATCGACGAGCAGGCGCCGGTAATCGTCGCGGGCGTGGGACGCTTCGGGCAGATCATTTGCCGCCTGCTGCGCGCCAACAATATGCCCATCGTCGCACTCGATCACGAGCTCGAGCAGATCGAGAACCTGCGGCGAATCCGTATCAAAAGCTATTTCGGCGATGCCAGTCGCTCAGATCTACTGGAAACCGCCGGTATCGAACAGGCGCGCCTGCTGGTCGTGGCCATTGATGACCGCAAGCGTGCTGTTGATATGGTCAACTACGTCAAGCATTATTACCCCCATGTGTGGGTGCTGGCCCGGGCATTTGACCGTGGCCATGGTTATCAATTGCGCGAGGCCGGTGCCGACGACATCGTCAGCGAAACCTACCATTCCGCGCTGGAGATGGGCGGTCATGCACTGACGGCCATGGGGGTCCACCCGATGCGCGCCAAGCAGATGACCTGGGCATTTGTGCAGAACGAGGAGGCCCACGAGGACGAACTGTTCGATGCCTGGAAAGAGATCGAGGAAGGCATCAACTTCAGCCCTCGCTACGGCGAGCTTTTCATGAAGCTGGAAGAAGCCCTGAACAGCGCCATGCAGCAGGATTGGCCAGAGCCTCAGCGTGAAGATGTACCGATCTGGACGCCGCCTGTGCCGACGGAGGATAGTGATGAAAAACGCTAGAACGGCAGATGCAATGAAGCGCTGAGCATATTGAGATGATCAAGAGTGGGGTCATCGACCCGCTCGTATTCCAGGCGGCTGACGAGACGGTCGACGGTGAGAGTGGCGCCAAACCCTTGCAGTAGGGCGGTGCCGCTTTCATCAATGCCTTGCATTGGCCGGTAGCTTTCACCGCGCCACTCGGTAAGCCCTGATTTGGCGTAGATGCTGAATGCTCCCATACGCAAACCTGCCACCACAGCGCCACCTAGGCTGAGGGTGTCCATGATCAACGGCTTAATACTTGATGAGATAGGCACTTCTTCGCTCTCGCGGTAGGCCAGTTCAGCGCCGATATCCAACTGGGGCAACTGCCATGGGCTGAAGCCGGCGGTTAACCGGAAGCCGCTGGTGTAACTGTCGATACTGCTCAGGTCGCTGCCTTCGAGGATGACGCCATTGTCCAGTTGCATTAACTCACTTTGCGGCAAGGCATACGAAGTGGCGGGCGCGAGCTCGTCAGCATGGGCGCCAGCATATGGCACGGCGCAAAAGAGGAGGGTGCTTGCCAAGCGTTTCATTGGCATTTTTCTTACACCTAGAAGCGTAAAGTGAAGGCAGACCTTTTAAGCGTAGCAACGGGCCTTGATTTCTACCAATTTAATTGCGCCATTGACCAGGTTTTCGACCAGGTGCTTGCCCATCTGGGTAAAGCGGTCGCCGAACACCCAGGCTGGGGAGAGTACCGCCGTCCGTGGAATCTGCTCTTTATGTCGTTGGCGCTGGCGCCATTCCAGGGCTGTATCGCTCCAGTCATCGAGGTGTTGAATGTGAAAGCCCTTTGATTCGAGCAGATGGACTAGTGCGTCCTGGGTAAGCAAATGGGAATGCGCTGTCGAATCCGCCCAGGGTACGGGGTAGACAAGGTCTTCCACGTTGGGACCGCTGATCACTTCGTGCATCACCAGTTGACCGTTAGCGCTCAGCACGCGGTGACATTCATCCATCACCCTGGCCGCGTCAGGCATGTTGAGCAGGCTGTGCTGGAAGACCACTGCATTGAAACACCCCGACTCAAACGGCAATGCACAGGCGTCAGCAGTGATCGAGACAAGCGGCGGGCTGCCTGCCAGTGCGCTAAGGGATTGGTTGAGAACGTTAAACCGATGGGTAATATCAAGGCCGACCATGTGATAACCCAGCGCCGCTCCCTGGCGCATTAGCCCGCCCAGACCAGCGCCTATATCCAGCACGCGTGTGGGGGCAACGGGATCAATCAGGTTCAGCAACCTGGCGGACGCCGCCATACCGCCAATATGCAGTTGGTCCAGGGGAGCAAGCTGGGGCAGCGTCGGTCCGTCAGGGTAATGGGCCCGGATTTGTTCAAGCACTTCGCGGTCACGAAGTGCTTGATGGTAATGCGTCACCAGGGGCGAGTGGAAAGCCATTTGATGCTCCTTCGCTAGCCGAAGAGCTGCCAGCGCGTGCCGCTAGTCGTCTAACCCGAGCTCTTGAATGGAAATCTCGCGCATTTTGAATTTCTGGATCTTGCCGGTGACGGTCATCGGGAATTCATCGACGAATTTGAAGTAGCGCGGAATCTTGAAGTGGGTGATCTTGCCCTTGCAGTACTCGCGCAGTTCTTCCCCAGTGACCTCATCGGCGGTGCTGTTGAGCTTGACCCAGGCAATCAGCTCTTCCCCATACTTCTTGTCCGGCACACCGGTCACCTGCACTTCTGATATGGCCGGGTGGGCGTAAAGAAACTCTTCGATCTCCTTGGGGTAAACATTCTCGCCGCCGCGAATCACCATGTCCTTGATGCGACCGACGATCTGGACATAGCCCTCTTCATCCATGGTGGCTAAGTCGCCGGTATGCATCCAGCCCGCTTCGTCAATCGCTTCAGCGGTGGCTTTGTCGTTGTTCCAGTACTTCAACATGACGCTGTAGCCGCGAGTACACAACTCGCCGATTTCGCCACGGGGCAGAATGCCGCCGTTGCCGGGGTCAACGATTTTGGTTTCCAGGTGCGGCTGGGTACGTCCGACGGTCGAAACGCGCTTGTCAATGCTGTCATCGGCGCCGGTCTGGGTGGATACCGGGCTGGTTTCGGTCATGCCGTAGGCGATTTGCACGCCCTTCATGTTCATCTTGCTGATGACCTGCTTCATGATCTCGGCAGGGCAGATGGAACCCGCCATGATACCGGTGCGCAGCGACGAAAGGTCGGTGCTTGCAAAGTCCGGATGGTCAAGCTCGGCGATAAACATGGTGGGCACGCCGTACAGTGCGGTGGCTTTCTGTTCGTGTACTGCCTTGAGAACAGTGCCGGGGTCAAAGCCTTCATCCGGGTAGATCATGGCCGCACCATGGGTCATGCAGCCCAGGTTGCCCATCACCATGCCAAAGCAGTGATAAAGCGGCACCGGGATCACCAGGCGGTCTTCGCTGGTAAAGCCCATGCTTTCAGCAACGAAGAAACCATTGTTGAGAATGTTGTGGTGGGAGAGCGTCGCCCCTTTGGGGAAGCCCGTGGTACCGGAGGTGTACTGAATATTGATCGCGTCGTCGAACTGGAGCGTGGCCTGCAGGTCGTCAACGTCGGTTTGGCTGACGTGGCGAGACGCTTCCATCATGTCGGCCCAACGCCACATACCGGGGTGTTTATCGGCACTTAAATTAATCACGCACTCAAGCTCGGGCAGCTTTTGTGACGTCAACTGGCCTTCGGCACAGGTGTTCAGTTCTGGCGCCAGTTCATACAGCATGGCGCTGTAGTCAGATGTTTTGAAACGGTTCGCCGTCACCAGAAAGCGTGCGCCGGATTGATTCAGCGCGTACTCCAGCTCATGGGTGCGGTAGGAGGGGTTAATATTGACCAGAATGGCGCCAATTTTGGCCGTGGCGAACTGGGTGACGGTCCATTCGCTGCAGTTAGGCGCCCAGATGCCCACGCGATCGCCCTTTTTGACGCCGATAGCCAGCAGGGCACGGGCACAGCGATTCACTTCATCCTGAAGCTCGCGGTAGCACCAGTGAATATTCTGGTGTAATGCAATCAAGGCGTCGTTATCCGGGTACTGCGCGGCGATCTGGTCGAATTTATCGCCAATGGTCATGCCCAGCAGTGGCTTGTCGGCGGTGCTGCTGGTGTAGCTTGGCAGCGTGAGTGCAGGTGATGCCATGGTATCTCTCCAAATATTATTGTCTTGTCCGAGCGAAGGCCGCGACTGTTTGTTGTTTGTTATGAGCTGGCGCGACCTTTTGCCAGGGCGACTTTAGAGCTGGGCTTGCGGCCTAACTCGCCGGTAATCCAGTAGCCGGTATCGATCACGGCCTGCAGGTCGATGCCTGTTTCTATGTCTAGCCCTTCAAGCAGGTAGAGTACGTCTTCGGTGGCGACATTACCGGAGGCGCCCTTGGCGTAGGGGCAGCCACCGAGGCCAGCCGTGGCCGCATCGATCACGCTGATGCCTTCTTCCATTACCACGTACAGGTTCGCCAGCGCCATGCCGTAGGTATCGTGGAAATGAGCTGCCAGGAACTCAACGGGCACCTGCTGGCGTGTCGCCTCAATCATTCGCTTGGCAGCCAATGGGGTGCCCACGCCAATGGTGTCGCCCAGTGAAATTTCGTAGCAGCCCATGTCGTAAAGTGCCTTGGCTACCTCGGCTACCTTGCCAGGCGCTATCTCGCCTTCGTAAGGACAGCCCAACACGCAAGACACATAGCCGCGAACTCGAATACCGGCCTCCCGGGCGCGTTTCAGTACCGGTTCAAAGCGCGCCAGTGATTCGGCAATCGAGCAATTGATATTTTTTTGCGAAAACGCTTCTGATGCGGCGCCAAAGACGGCCACTTCGTCAACGCCCGTTTCCAGCGCGTTCTCCAGGCCTTTCAGGTTGGGCGTCAATGCAGAATAGACCACGCCTGGCTGACGATGGATGCCGGTCATTACCTCAGTTGCATCGCCCATTTGCGGCACCCACTTGGGTGACACAAAGCTGGCGGCTTCGATATGCGTCATACCCGCGTTGGCGAGGCGTTCGATCAGGGCGATTTTGGTCGCAGCAGGCACGATGGCCCCGGGCTCGTTTTGCAGGCCGTCCCTGGGGGCCATTTCAAACAGCTTGACGGAGGTTGGCAATGCCATTGAGAGCTCCTTTATTCGTTGGCTGCAAAGTCGAGCAGCACATCGCCCTGGTTGACGGTATCACCTGCCTGGAAGTGGAAGGCCTCCACGCTGCCGTCTGCAGGTGCGGTCATGGTGTGCTCCATCTTCATGGCTTCCATGACCATCAGCGGCATGCCTTTTTCAACGGCAATACCGGACTCCACCAGCAGGGCAACGACGGTGCCGTTCATCGGTGCAGTGAGAGTGGATTCCGCTTCGTGGTGACCATGATCGATGGCATCAATACGCCGCCAGAACAGCCGGGTTTCTCCGTTAGGGTCAGCCATCACCACGACATGCCCATCCCGGCGCGCCTGCAGGCGGCGGCGGTGGCCGTTAAGGGTGACGGCGACCGCATCGCCGGCCAGCGGCTGCAGGCTGGCGGTGAGGGTGTCATCGCCAATGGTCAGGTTCCATAACGCTTCGCCTGCGTTGCGTTTGCCTTCCACAATCACCACTGACTCATCGCTGTCAGCGGCTTTGATATCTGCCGGGTCACACAGGGCAATACGAATAGTGTGGGGTGCGTTAAGGCGGAAGCCGTCGTGGCGATCCCAGGGGGAGTCGCTTTCACACTCCTGGGCGAGTTGGTGCAGACCAATCAGCGCCGCACTGGCGTAGGCCTCAATGCTGTGGTGGCGCGGTGCGAAAAGCGTGGCTTCGTTGCGCTCGATAAAGCGCGTATCCAGCTCCACGTTCTTGAAACCAGGGTGGGTCGCCAGGCGCATCAGGAAGGCACGGTTGGTAACCACCCCTTGAACGTCCAGCGCAGCAAGGGCGCGGTTAAGCGTCGCCAGCGCCGCATCGCGGTCGGGGCCGTGCACAATCAGCTTGGCGAGCATGGGGTCATAGTGCATCGACACTGTATCGCCGCTCTCCACACCGCTATCCAAGCGAACCTGGTCGGCGTTCAAGCCTGCGCCTTCCAGATCCAGTGCAAAGCGGGTAAGCAGACCGGTGGCGGGTATGAAATCCTGGTCCGGGTCCTCGGCGTAAAGTCGTGCTTCAAAACTGTGGCCAGTGATGGTTAGTTCATCTTGTTGACACGGGAGCCGTTCCCCCATGGCAACACGCAGTTGCCACTCGACCAGATCCTGACCGGTGATCTTTTCGGTCACCGGGTGCTCGACCTGGAGGCGGGTGTTCATTTCCATGAAGTAGAAGGAACCGTCCGCGTCTAAAAGGAACTCCACGGTGCCCGCACCCACGTAGCCGATCTCTTTTGCGGCACGCACTGCGGCATCGCCCATGGCACTGCGCAGTTCCGCCGTCATGCCGGGAGCAGGGGCTTCTTCGATCACCTTTTGATGACGACGCTGAACGCTGCAGTCACGCTCGAACAGGTAAACCCCGTTGCCATGGCGGTCGCAGAATACCTGCACTTCCACATGGCGTGGCTGCACCAGGTACTTCTCGATCAGCATGCGGTCGTCGCCGAAGGCAGCTTTGGATTCACGGCGACAGCCATCCAATGCAGCCTGGAAACCATCGCCCGATTCAACAACGCGCATGCCTTTGCCACCGCCACCCGCGCTGGCTTTGAGCATGACCGGGTAGCCGATCTTGTCAGCCTCGGTACGTAGCAGGGTGTCGTCCTGGTCATCACTATGGTAGCCAGGCACCAGCGGAACGCCGGCATTGGCCATGCGCGCTTTGGCGGCGGATTTATCGCCCATGGCTGCAATGGCCGAGGCGGGCGGCCCCACAAAGGTAATGCCCGCTTCTTCAAGCGCTTTAACGAAGCTGCCGTTCTCGGAAAGAAAGCCGTAGCCGGGGTGAATCGCACCGGTACCGGTGCGCTTGGCAGCGTCAATCACCGCGTCAATATTGAGGTAGCTTTCCCGCGCGGCGGCAGGGCCCAAGCGCACGGCCTCGTCGGCTTCACGTACATGGCGGGCGCTGGCATCGGCGTCTGAATAGACGGCGACGGTTTTTAATCCCATGCGGCGCGCCGTGCGCATCACTCGGCAGGCGATTTCGCCGCGGTTGGCGACCAGTAGGGTGTCAAAAGGTGTCGTGCGAGCGGCGTTGTCAGCTTTTTCGTCTTTTGCGATGGTAGATGAGTGACTCATGAGCGACGCTCCGAAGCGTTAGATGTGTTATTAGATTCGGCCCAAACGGGGCGGCGCTTTTCAAAGAAGCTGGATAATCCCTCCTGGCCTTCCTGGCTTACCCGCAATCTGGCGATGACCTGGCAGGTGTGTTCTCGAGTGGCGTCGCTATCCGGGGACTGGACGACGCTAGCCAACAACGCTTTGGTGGCAAGCTGGGCCTGGGGTGAGCCAGCCAATAGCGTTGCCAGCATGGCATCGACAGCGTCATCCAACGCATCAAGCTCAACCACTTGGTGGGCCAAACCGAGCGCGAGCGCCGTTGGGGCATCCATCACTTCCGCTGTTAACGCATAGCGACGCATCTGGCGCTCGCCTAATGCACGCTGCACGTAGGGGCTGATGACGGCAGGCGAAAGCCCAATCTTGACTTCCGAGAGGCAGAACTTGGCTTTCACGGAGGCAACCACCACATCGCAGCAGGCGGCAAGGCCTACGGCACCGCCAAAGGCAGCGCCTTGCACACGACATAGCGTGGGGCAGGGCAACGTATCCAAACCGTGCATCAGCGTGGCGAGCTTGCGGGAATCAGCAAGGTTGTCCTTCAGGTCGTAATCGACCATGCGCTTCATCCAGTTCAAGTCAGCACCTGCCGAAAAGCTCTTGCCTTCTGAGCCCAGTACGACCGCGCGCACTTCGCCCGCTTCAGCAAGCACATGTAGCCGGTTGAGGTGTTCATTCAGCTCGGCGATCAGGCTATCGTCGAAGGCGTTATGCACCTCTGGGCGGTTCAATGTCAGGCGCGCCACGCCCTTTTCAATCATCAGTGTTGAGTAAGCCATGGTGATTGCCCCTTACATCCGGAACACGCCAAAGCGTGTCTCTTCGACTTCAGCATTCATCGCGGCGGCCAGTGAAAGTCCCAGCACATCGCGGGTTTGCAGGGGGTCAATCACGCCGTCATCCCAAAGGCGGGCGCTGGCGTAGTAGGGATGGCCCTGATGCTCATACTGTTCGCGCGTGGGCTGTTTGAAGGCTTCTTCTTCCTCCTTGCTCCACTCGCGACCATCGCGCTCGTGCTGTTCGCGCTTGACCTGGGCCAGCACGCCCGCCGCCTGTTCACCCCCCATCACGGAAATACGCGCGTTGGGCCACATAAACAGCAGGTTGGGATCATAAGCCCGCCCGCACATGCCGTAGTTACCAGCGCCGAAGCTGCCGCCAATCAGGACGGTGTATTTGGGCACCTTGGCGCAGGCCACGGCGGTGACCAGCTTGGCGCCGTGCTTGGCAATACCTTCGTGTTCGTACTTTGAACCGACCATAAAGCCGGTGATGTTCTGCAGGAAGATCAGCGGAATCTTGCGCTGGGCACAGAGCTCAATAAAGTGCGCCCCCTTGACGGCACTCTCAGAAAACAGCACGCCGTTGTTGGCCACGATACCCACCGGATAGCCGTGGATGTGCGCAAAGCCGGTGACCAGCGTATCGCCGTAGTAGCGCTTGAACTCGTCAAAGTCGGAGTCATCGACGATGCGGCCAATGACTTCCCGCACGTCATAGGGCTTTTTAAGGTCGGTGCCGACAATGCCATACAGCTCGGTGGGGTCGAGCCTGGGTGGCTTGGGCGCCTGCATGGCAAGCTGGCCGCGTTTCTGCCAGTTGAGCCGCGAGACACAGGCGCGGGCAAGCTGCAGCGCGTGGGCATCGTTTTCGGCGTAGTGGTCGGCCACGCCGCTGACTTTGGCATGCACATCCGCGCCGCCCAGATCTTCAGCGCTGATGCTTTCACCGGTGGCGGCTTTTACCAAGGGCGGTCCGCCGAGGAAAATCGTGCCCTGTTCTTTAACGATGATCGACTCATCCGCCATGGCGGGCACATAAGCGCCGCCTGCGGTACAGGAGCCCATCACCACGGCAATTTGGGGGATACCTTCGGCGGACATTGTCGCCTGGTTGTAGAAGATGCGACCGAAATGGTCGCGGTCAGGGAAGACTTCATCCTGGAGGGGCAGGAAAGCACCGCCGGAATCGACCAGATAAATACACGGCAGGCGATGCTTGCGGGCGATCTCCTGGGCGCGAATATGCTTTTTAACCGTCAGCGGAAAATAGGTGCCGCCTTTGACCGTGGCGTCGTTGGCCACGATGACGCACTCGACGCCGGAAACCCGGCCAATACCGGTCACAACGCCTGCCGCCGGAATCTCACTGTCGTAAATATGGTGAGCTGCCAGGGCGGAGAATTCTAGAAATGGTGACCCCTCATCGATCAAGTGATCGATACGGTCACGAACAAACAGTTTGCCGCGGCTTTCATGGCGCTCGCGGGCTTTGGCACCGCCGCCCTCGGCAATGGCGGCCGTAAGCTCACGTAGCTTGCTAACTTCACCGAGCATTGCGGCTTCGTTGGCTTGGAACACATCGCTGCGCGGATTGATTTGGCTATTGATGGTACTCATGGCGCGGCCCTGCTGATTTTCGTTAAAGGGTTTCCGTGAAGAGTTCGCGGCCAATCAGCATCCGCCGAATCTCGCTGGTGCCCGCGCCAATTTCGTAAAGCTTGGCGTCGCGCAGCAGGCGGCCAGTGGGGTACTCGTTGATATAGCCGTTGCCGCCGAGTAGCTGAATCGCATCAAGCGCTACCTGGGTGGCTTTTTCCGCGCAGTAGAGAATCACCCCGGCAGCGTCTTTGCGGGAGGTCTTGCCGCGGTCGCAGGCACCCGCCACGGCATAAAGATAGGCCCGGCAGGCGTTCAGGGTGGTGTACATATCCGCTACCTTGCCCTGCACCAGTTGGAATTCGCCAATCGACTGGTTGAACTGCTTGCGCTCGTGGATATAGGGCAGCACCACATCCATGGCGGCCTGCATGATGCCGATGGGGCCGGCCGCGAGCACGGTGCGCTCGTAATCCAGGCCGCTCATCAGTACGCGAACGCCTTTGCCCTCATCCCCCAGAATATTCTCGACGGGAACGGCGCAGTCCTGGAACACCAGTTCGCAGGTGTTGGAGCCGCGCATGCCCAGCTTGTCGAGCTTCTGGGCGGTCGAGAAACCGGGCATGCCTTTTTCGATAATAAAGGCAGTGATGCCTTTGGAACCGGCGTCCGGGTCGGTCTTGGCGTAGACCACCAGCACATCCGCGTCCGGGCCATTGGTGATCCACATCTTGTTGCCGTTAAGGATGTAGTGGTCGCCATCGCGTTTAGCACGCAGCTGCATGGAAACCACATCGGAACCGGCGCCGGGTTCCGACATGGCCAGGGCACCCACATGGTCACCGCTGATCAGTTTGGGCAGGTACTTGGCTTTCTGTTCGGCGGTGGCGTTGATCTTGATCTGATTGACGCACAGGTTGGAGTGGGCGCCGTAGGAGAGTGCCACCGAGGCGCTGGCCCGCGAAATCTCTTCCATGGCGATACAGTGGGCGAGATAGCCCATACCGCTGCCACCATCTTCTTCAGAAACGGTAATACCCAATAAGCCCATATCGCCGAACTTCTTCCATAGGTCGTTGGGAAATTCATTGCTCTGGTCGATTTCGGCAGCGCGTGGGGCAATCTCGCTAGCAGCGAAGGCGTTGACCTGCTCGCGCAGCATATTCAGCTCGTCATCCAGGCCAAAATTGAGTTCTGAGTAGTGTGAAAACATGGTCAATCACCTGTTGTTCATTGTGTTGGTAAGCGCGCTGGCGGCATGTAGAGCCGTTATCTATTCAATGCGTAGTCGCGGATGAAGAGGGCGATGTTGTATCGGGTTCCGTCTGCTCTTCTTCGCGTTGTTTTTGATTCAGTTCCTCCAGCGCCTGACGGCAGCGAATTTCTGCGCTTTCGAGCTCAAGCTGGACCATGGTGATATCTTTCATCTGCTGGTCCAGTGCAGAGCGGCGCTCGGCTATCTTGCTGAGCATTAAATTCAGCTGTTTTTTACTGCCGCTGCGGGTCTCGTCCCAGAGCTCGAACAGCTCGCGAATCTCGGCGAGTGAAAACCCCAGTCGCTTACCACGAATGGTCAGCTTGAGTCGCACCCGATCCTTACTGCTGTAGACGCGGGTTTGCCCGCGGCGGGTGGGGTGAAGCAACTCTTGGTCTTCGTAGAAACGGATGCTGCGGGTGGTCAAATCAAATTCGTTGGCCAATTCGCTGATCGAGTAGGTTTTGCTCATGGTGACGTTCTCTCAAAAGGGCATTGTTCCCAAGAATCATTCTTAAGGCATACCTTCTATGGAACACTGCCAGTGAGGCTAAAACAAGTTTACGTTAACGTAAAGCATATCTTGTTTTCTTTGTTTTGCTGATAGACGTTGCCAATCTTCTGAATAAGAAGTCTTTTTTACAAAACAAGGTCAGTATCTTTCCCTTGCGTAGACCAAAGTTGTAATTGTAATTACCTGACAGAGGTTGCTAGTTTGCACCTACACCTTACGTTAAGGTAAGAATATGTTGCCAGCTAACGAATTTTGCTTCTAGTAAGTACAGGCTGGTGTAAAGAAGTCACTGGAACATGAGGCATGCATCAACATGTCATCGTGAGTCAGAGGGTTCTAAGTCAGCACAAGAACAACAAGAGGCTTACCACTTCATGTGTGCAGACGATGTTCGGAAAGTGCCCGTTCTCGAAACGCGCGGGCTGACCAAAGAGTTTCGCGGTTTTACAGCGGTGGACGATGTCAATCTCCAGGTACAGGAAGGGCATATCCACGCCTTGATAGGGCCTAATGGCGCTGGCAAAACCACGGTGTTCAATCTGCTGACCAAGTTTCTACCCCCTACGCGCGGGGAGATTCTCTATCGGGGTAACGCCATTACCTCGATGAAATCCAATGAGATCGCGCGACTGGGTATGGTGCGCTCCTTCCAGATTTCAGCCGTATTTGCCCATATGACCGCGCTGGAAAACGTGCGGGTGGCGCTCCAGCGTAAGTTGGGTACCTCGTTCCACTTCTGGAAGTCAGAGAAATCCCTGGATCACCTCAATGAGCGTGCCCTTGAATTACTGGAAGAAGTGGGGCTTGGCGAGTATGCCGATACGCTAACCGTTGAGATGCCCTACGGGCGCAAGCGGGCATTGGAAGTCGCTACTACGCTGGCGCTTGATCCGACCATGATGCTGCTGGATGAACCCACACAAGGCATGGGCGCGGAAGACGTCGACCGCATCGTGGCGTTGATCAAGCGGGTATCGAAAGGCCGTACGGTTTTGATGGTGGAGCATAATCTGAGCGTGGTGAGCCGCCTGTGCGATCGTATTACCGTTCTGGCGCGTGGTGCCGTGTTGGCCGAGGGCGATTACGACAATGTGTCCCGTAACCCGCTAGTGCGCGAAGCCTATATGGGCAGCGACGCCGCCGAAGAGGAAGGAGCTGCCGTATGAATACCGTTGAAGCGCAGGCACCTATCGACCAGGCACCTGGCGATAATGTTCAGGGCCTGGAAATGCTGCGCGTACAGGATTTGCATGCCTTTTATGGCGAGTCGCATATCCTCCACGGGATCGATTTCGACGTAAAGCGCGGTGAGCTGGTGACCTTGCTGGGCCGCAACGGCGCCGGGCGAAGCACTACCCTGAAAGCCATCATGAACATGGTGGGGCGGCGTTCCGGATCGATCGTCATCAACGGCAATGAAACGCTGCACATGAAGCCGCACCATATTCCGCGCTTAGGGATCGGTTACTGCCCGGAAGAGCGTGGCATTTTTGCCAGCCTTGATGTCCATGAGAACCTTTTATTGCCGCCTACTGTTCGTTCAGACGGCATGAGTCTCGATGAAATTTACACCATGTTTCCTAACCTCTACGAGCGGCGTAGAAGCCAGGGTACCCGGCTTTCCGGCGGTGAACAGCAGATGCTGGCAATGGCGCGTATTTTGCGCACGGGTGCGCGCATGCTGTTGCTGGATGAAATCACCGAAGGCCTCGCGCCGGTGATTGTGCAAAAGCTCGGCGAGGTACTGGAACAGCTCAAGGCGCGAGGCATGACCATTGTGCTGGTGGAACAGAACTTTCGATTTGCCGCACCGCTGGCGGATCGCCACTTCGTGATGGAGCACGGGCAGATCGTCGAGGAAATCAGCGCCGCCGAACTGCCATCGCGCCGTGAGCACCTCAATTCAATGCTGGGGGTATAACCCGACACGGCTTTCTAGCTTTATCTCACAACCCGTGATTGACCAAGCACGCTTGATACTTCGCCTGTACCACAACAACAAAGGCTCTCTAGAGTCAGGAGAATAGCATGACATTTAACAAGAAAACGCTAGCCTGCTGTGTTGCCGCGGCGGCAGCTACCAGTCTGATGGCCTCGAATGCCCAGGCGCAAATGAGTGACGACGAAGTTCGTATTGGCTATTTGGCCGATATGTCGGGTACCTATCGTGATCTTGCTGGCCCTGGTGGCTTAACCGCCATGGAAATGGCGGTTGAGGACTTTGGCGGCAGCGTCAACGGCGCGCCCATCGTTATTTCCAGTGCTGATGATCGCAACAGTGCTGACGTCGGCGCCAATACCGTGCGCGGCTGGATCGACGAGGACAACGTCGACATGGTTGGCGGCCTGGTGGCGTCGTCGGTGTCGATCGCCGTCAGCAATGTGATCGAAGAAAATGATGGCCTGGCGATTGTGTCTGGCTCTGCGGCGTCGAGTATCACCAACGAGCACTGCACGCCTAATCACATTCATTGGGTATACGACACTTACCCGCTCGCCAACGGTACCGCTAAAGCGGTGGTGGATCAGGGCGGTGACAGCTGGTTCATGTTGACGGCGGATTATGCCTTCGGTCATGCGTTGGAAGCCGATGTGACCAGCGTGGTGGAGGCGAATGGCGGTGAAATTGTGGGTGGTGTTCGGCACCCGTTTCCGACCAACGACTTCTCATCTTATATCCTTCAGGCCCAGGGTTCAGGTGCCAAGATTGTGGGGCTGGCCAATGCGGGCTCTGATACGGTCAATGCCATCACCACGGCGAGCCAGTTTGGCCTGACGCAATCTGGGCAGCAGTTGGCAGGCCTGCTGATTTTCCTTAACGATGTGCACGCGCTTGGCCTGGAAGCCACCCAGAACCTGCTGCTGACAACTGGCTGGTATTGGGATATGGACGATCAATCACGTGAGTGGGCTGAGCGTTACTACGCAGAAGAAGAGCGTATGCCGACCATGGTGCAGGCAGGTATCTACTCAAGCACTATGCATTATCTGAAAGCCGTTGAAGCCGCTGGCACCGACGACCCTGAAACCGTTCGCGCGCAAATGGCGGAGATGCCGATCGATGATTTCTTCGCTCGCAACGGCCGTATCCGGGAAGACGGTCGCATGATTCATGATATGTACCTTGCCCAGGTGAAAACCCCTGAGGAATCCACCGGTGAATGGGATCTTTACGAAATCCTCAGCACCATTCCCGCCGAAGAAGCTTACCGTCCGCTGTCTGAGAGCCAGTGCGAACTGGTGCAGAACTAATCAGCCCAGACGTAATAAACAAGCATCCATCTTCGGGTAGCAGTCGTTGGCTGCTACCCGCTTGATGGCGGGGAGAGTCGTACCATGACGATGATATTCGGCGTGCCATTGGCCGTGTTCTTGGGGCAGTTGACACTGGGCCTTGTGAACGGTGCTTTTTACGCACTGCTCAGCCTGGGTCTGGCGGTCATCTTCGGTCTGTTGAAGATCGTCAACTTTGCCCACGGAGCGCAATACATGCTGGGCGCTTTTGCCGCGCTTCTAAGCTTTCGCTATTTAGGTATCAATTATTGGCTGGCGCTTGTGTTGGTGCCGCTTGTTGTGGGTGCTTTCGGTATGTTGATGGAGCGCTTTTTGCTTCGTCGTATTGCTCACCTGGACCATTTGTACGGCCTATTGCTGACCTTTGGTCTGGCGCTGATATTCGAGGGCACGCTGGTCAATATTTTCGGCGTTTCTGGCGCGCGCTATACCGCCCCTGAAGCGCTACAGGGCGGTATGAACCTGGGCTTCATGTTCCTGCCCGTGTATCGGGGTTGGGTGCTGGTGGCGGCCCTGGCGATGTGCCTGTTCACCTGGTTCATGATCGAGCGGACCCGGCTGGGGGCCTATCTTCGCGCGGGGACAGAAAACTCCCAGCTGATGCAGGCGTTTGGCGTTAACGTGCCCTTGCTGATTACCTTGACCTATGGCTTTGGCGTTGGTCTGGCTGCCTTTGCCGGTGTGCTGGCGGCGCCACTGTATCCGGTATCGCCGACCATGGGCTCCAGCCTGCTGATCGTGGTGTTTGCCGTGGTGGTGATCGGCGGAATGGGGTCGATTCTGGGAGCGATTATCACCGGGTTGTCGATGGGGATCATCGAAGGGCTAACAAAAGTTTATTACCCCGAGGCAGCCAATACGGTGATCTTTCTGGTGATGATTCTGGTTCTGTTATTACGCCCCTCAGGGCTGTTCGGTAAGGAGGCGTAAACCATGACGCAATCTCAACACGAAGCCATAGCCGCGCCGTCGATGGTCGTCGAGCGGCAGCGCCGGGCCAAGCAGCGCCGCACCATGTTCTATCTCGCGCTGATCGCGATAGGGTTGGTCGCCCCGTTTCTGGCCTATCCTGTCTTCTTGATGAAAATTCTCTGTTTTGCACTGTTTGCCTGTGCATTCAATCTGCTACTTGGCTACGCGGGGCTGCTTTCGTTTGGGCATGCGGCCTTTCTGGCGAGTGGCGGTTACGTCACCGGTTATCTGTTGGCCAGCTACCCTGGACTCACGCCAGAGGTGGGAATTATCGCAGGCACGTTTTCAGCGACGCTGTTAGGAATACTGTTCGGCGTGCTGTCGATCCGCCGCCAGGGCATCTACTTTGCCATGGTGACCTTGGCGCTGGCGCAACTGATGTTCTTCGTCTACATCCAGGCGCCCTTTACCGGCGGGGAAGATGGCCTTCACGGCGTGCCGCGCGGCGAGCTGCTGGGCTTTATCGACCTGAGCAATAATATCGCCATGTACTATTTCGTGTTTGCGATCTTCCTGTTTGGTTTTGCGTTGATTCAGCGCGCAGTGCATTCGCCATTCGGGCAGGTATTAAAAGCGATTCGCGAAAACGAACCCCGGGCGGTTTCGCTGGGCTATAACGTTAATGCCTACAAACTACTCGCCTTTGTGCTGTCCGCCGCGATCGCGGGGCTTGCGGGCTCCACCAAGACCGTGGTGTTCCAGCTCGCATCGCTGACCGATGCCCACTGGCATATGTCTGGCGAGGTGATTCTGATGACCCTGCTCGGCGGGGTTGGCACATTGCTCGGCCCGGTCATGGGGGCAAGCCTGGTGATCAGTCTTCAGCATATTCTTGCGCAATCGCCTTTGGGTAATTGGGTCAGCGTTATTCTGGGGCTGATTTTCGTGGTCTGTGTGCTGAGTTTTCGCAGCGGCATCGTGGGGGAGCTTGGCAAAATGTACCGCAAAAACTTCAAGTAAATACCGCTGTTTTATCGACAAAGCGGGTTCGCGTCTGTCCGTTGTTGGGTGCCATTCGGCACCCTTTTTTGTCAGGCAGCCATCTACACCAAAGGTCGAGGGGGAGGATGGTTGCTTATGGCAGGGTTAAAATATAAGTTAACGTAAACGTCAATTAGCGTGTTTGGCTTTTCGTCATCCACGCTTGAAGCACACAATCACAATAACGAAAGCGCCCCCTTGAGACCTTGATGTCAGGGGTCGGCTTTCAGCGGAGAGTCGCCATGAATTTCGAGCTGAGTGAAGACCAGGTTGCGTTTGCCGATATGGCGCGTGCCTTCGCCCAAAATGAGCTGGCTCCCCATGCGGCGGAATGGGACCAAGAGGCTATATTCCCCGTTGAGGTGATTCGTAAGGCGGGCGAGTTGGGATTCTGCTCGCTCTATGCACCGGAAAGCGTCGGTGGGCTGGGGCTTTCACGGCTGGATGCCAGCATCATTTTCGAGCAGCTTTCCATGGGCTGCACCTCTACCACGGCGTATCTCACGATCCATAACATGGTCACCTGGATGCTGGCCGATTTCGGCACGCCTGAGGTGATTGAACAGTGGGGCGAAAAGCTGGCCACCGGCGAGCTGTTGGGGTCTTACTGCCTGACCGAACCCAACGCGGGCTCCGACGCTGCCTCACTCAAAACCACTGCCAAGCGCGACGGCGACGACTTCCTGCTCAACGGCAGCAAAATGTTCATCTCCGGCGCGGGCAGTACCGACGTGCTGGTAGTGATGGCGCGCACGGGCGGAGAGGGCGCAGCGGGCGTTTCCGCTTTCGCGGTGGATGCCAAGTCAGACGGCATCAGCTACGGCCGTAAGGAAGCCAAAATGGGCTGGAACAGCCAGCCGACCCGCACGATCACGTTCGAAGACGTGCGGGTGCCTGCCCATCAGATGCTTGGCAACGAAGGTGACGGCTTCAAGATCGCCATGAAAGGCCTGGATGGCGGGCGAATCAATATTGCCACCTGCTCGATTGGTACCGCTCAGCAGGCCATCAACGAAGCCAGGGCCTATATGCTGGAACGCAAACAGTTCGGCAAGCGTCTGGCGGACTTCCAGGCGCTCCAGTTCCGCCTGGCCGACATGGTGACCGAGCTGGTCGCCGCGCGGCAGTTGGTGCGCCTGGCCGCCACCAAGCTGGACGCGGGCGACGCGGATGCGCTTACCTACTGCGCCATGGCCAAACGCTTCGCCACCGATGTAGGCTTCAAGGTATGTGACGAAGCGCTTCAGCTATACGGCGGCAACGGCTATATCAAGGAGTACCCGATGGAGCGCTTTGTGCGTGATACCCGTGTCCATCGTATTCTGGAAGGCACCAATGAAATCATGCGCCTGATCATTTCTCGCCGGGTACTGGCAGAGGGTGCCGCCGAGCTTTAGCCATGCCGAGCTTAGCCGTATTGAATGACCAGACACTGATAGCACGATTCTGGTAAATGTTGTGGTCACCGGCCCGAATAAGGAAAGTGAGATGAGTAGCGTACTGTTTACCGAACACCCCACCCAGGACGGCCACGTCGTTGCGGAAATTACCCTCAATGCCGAGCGTTCGCTAAATGCCCTGACCCTGGAAATGATCGAGGAAATACTACCGCGCCTGGCCGACTGGCAGGACGACGAGCGTGTGGTCGCCGTGCTACTCGACAGCGCAGGGGAAAAAGCCTTCTGCGCCGGTGGTGATGTGGTCAGCCTCTACAAGGCGATTAAAGGTGAGGGCGATCCCGATTTTCCGGAGCGCTTTTTCCATCATGAGTATCGTCTGGACTACGCGCTGCATACCTACCCAAAGCCGGTGATTTGCTGGGGCAATGGCATTGTCATGGGCGGCGGTATGGGGCTGCTAAGCGGCAGCAGCCATCGGGTGGTGACAGAAACCTCGCGCCTGGCGATGCCGGAAGTCACCATCGGCCTATACCCGGATGTGGGCGCAAGCTGGTTCCTGAACCGCCTGCCCAACGGCACGGGGCGCTTTCTGGCCATGACGGGCAGCCAGATCAACGCGCCGGACGCCGTCCACCTGGGCCTAGCCGACCGAGCCATCGCCAGCCACGAGCGCGACACACTGGCCAAAAAACTGACCCAAGCCCCATGGGGCGAAGGGGAGAAAACGGATACCCATGGTGTCGTCAACCGTATTCTGCGCGAGCTGGAGCAAGCGTCGCAGCCGGTGTTCGAAGAGTTGGAAGCCCCGGTTTATAAATTCTCCCCGCTGATCCGCGAGCTGATGGATCACGACACTGTCGAGCAAATTGTTGCTGCCATTAGCGCTGTCAAAAGCGACGACAAGTGGTTTAGCAAAGCCCAAAAAACGCTGGCCCACGGCAGCCCCGTGTCCATCACGCTGATCGATGAACAGCTCAAGCGGGCCAAGTACATGTCGCTTGCCGAGGTGTTTCAGTCGGAGCTGGCGCTTTCGGTGCAGTGTTGCCGTCACCGTGAGTTCCCGGAAGGCGTGCGTGCCCTGCTGGTGGATAAAGATGGTGAGCCTGACTGGACCTACCCCGATGTGGCCTCGGTTGAAGCGTCGTTCATCGATGAGCTGCTAACGCCCCCGTGGGCAACGAATCCGCTCCACGATCTTCGCTGACGTTTTACAACGTTTGGTTTACGACTGACAACCTACAACAAGGACAAATTCCATGAGCACCGTCGCATTTATCGGTTTAGGCAATATGGGCGGCCCCATGGCCGCCAACCTGGTCAAGGCAGGTTTTCAGGTGCGCGCTTTCGATCTTTCGGCAAGCGCGCTGGAAACCGCCAAATCCCAGGGCTGCGAAGTGGCAAGCTCCGCCCAGGAGGCCGTCGCTGAGGCTGACTTTGTGATCTCGATGCTGCCCGCGGGCAAGCATGTCATGGGCCTTTACGCGGAAGGCGATGCGCCGCTGTTTGATCTCATCAAGCCCAGCGCGCTGGTGATCGACTGCTCCACGATCGATGCCGATACCGCCCGAGACGTGGCGGCGTTGGGTCAGGAGAAGGGGATTGGCTTTGTCGATGCGCCGGTGTCCGGCGGTGTGGGCGGCGCCCAGGCGGGAACGCTGACGTTTATCGTGGGCGGCAGTGAGGCTCAATTCGAGCAGGCCAAGCCGGTGTTGGACGCCATGGGTAAAAATATCTTCCACGCCGGGGATCACGGTGCCGGGCAGATTGCCAAGGTGTGCAACAACATGCTGCTGTCGATTCTGATGGCAGGCACCTGTGAGGCGATCAACATGGGTGTCAAAAACGGCCTGGACCCCGCGGTGCTGTCGGAAATCATGAAGCAAAGTTCCGGCGGCAACTGGGCGCTCAATGGCTATAACCCCTACCCGGGCGTAATGGAAAATGCACCCGCGTCGAAAGACTATCAGGGCGGTTTCCAGGTGGACTTGATGATCAAGGATCTGGGCCTGGCGATGGACGTCAGCCAGCTAAGCGCCTCGCCGGTGCCCATGGGCTCCGCCGCCCGCTCACTGTTCACCTTTCATAAAGCGGGGGGTAACGGCAAGCTCGACTTCTCGAGCCTGATGCGGTTCTATCAAGACCAAGACGGTAACGCCTAACGTGTAAGCAACCGTGATGGGCTCGTCGGCAGACCCTAGCCGCGCTCGTCCTTGGGCGAGCCCATCACAATCAGGGTAGAAATGGCGCTGACATGAGGCTGGGTGCCCAGCACCTCGGTGTGAAAGCGCTTGTAGCTGGCGAGGTCCCGGGTTTCGACGCGCAGCAGGTACTCAAACGGACCGGCGATGTTATGGCATTCCGCCACTTCATTCGCCACGGCCATCGCCCGCTCAAAACCCTCCTGAGCCGCCTTGGTATGTATTGCCAACCCCACCGTGACATACGCCACAAAGCCTCGCCCCATCGCCTCTGGCGCCGTGACTACCCGATACCCGAGGATGACCTCGTTTTTCTCGAGCTCCTGGACCCGGCGCAGGCATGCCGAGGCAGAAAGATTAACGCGCTTGGCAAGTTCAACGTTGCTGAGGTTTCCATCACGCTTGAGTTCGTGCAATATTTTTCTGTCAACGGTATCTATTTTCATATTTTCTTGCGAAAAGCGATCGTGTAAATGGATATTAGGCACCAAATTGCGCATTCGAGCACGTAAAATTCTACGCACACTCACCCAAAAGAGACAGCGAGAATGAGCATATCGGTATTGGCTGCCTTAACGGCCTTTGCGTTTGTCACCACTGTGACCCCAGGGCCCAACAATTTGATGCTGATGGCTTCAGGCGCGAACTTTGGCTTCAGGAAAACCCTGCCGCATATGCTCGGTATTATGGTGGGCGTCAGCGTGATGGTGCTGGTAGTCGGGGGCGGACTCATGTCGCTTTTCGACGCCTATCCGCTGCTGAGCAAGGTGCTGCAGGCGGTATCGATTGCCTACCTGCTTTGGCTGGCCTGGAAGATCGCCAACGCCGCGCCGCTCAAGGCATCCGATGAAAAGGGCACGCCCATGACGTTCCTGCAGGCGGCTGCCTTTCAGTGGGTGAACCCCAAAGCCTGGGCAATGTGCCTTTCGGCGATCACCCTCTACGCGCCGGACAGAACCCTGCTTTCCGTGGTGATGGTGGCCTGTGTATTTGCCATGGTCAGCTTCCCCGCGATTTCGATCTGGGCCTGGCTGGGTCTGGTGGTGCGCCAGTGGCTGACCAGCCCCAAGCGCAACCGGGCGTTCAATATCACCATGGCGGTGTTGCTGGTGGGCTCGCTGTATCCGGTGCTGGCCTAGGATTTTGTACTTAGTGAGGGCTCAGGTAACTGGCCTCCAACGCCGCTAGCTCGGCATCAAGCGCTTGCAGCTCCTCACATGGCAGTCCATGGTGCTTTGCACTTTCGATTAACGGCCCCAAGATCGCCCCGCGCTCGGTGGGGCGCTGGGCTTCAACATCCTGAAGCATCGAGGCCTTGTTGCCCGCGGTATTGTCCACGACCTGCCAGACCAGCGCCCGCCACGCGGCGTCGCCTTGGCCCGCGTTTGGCGACTGAATGCTCTCTGCCTGCAATATCATCGCCACTTCAGTTATCACAGATTCCACGCGGCCCGAATACTGGGCACCACGTAATTCGCCGTTGCGCACCCCATGCAGCGCCACCAGCGGATTGACCGCCGCGTTGACCGCCAGCTTCTGCCAGAGTCGGGCGCGAATATCGTTCACTGCCGTCGCCGTTAAGCCTGTTGTTGACAGTGTTTGGACCAGCGCTTCGGTCAGTGAACGATGCTGGTGGTGCAAATCGCCAATAAACGTATGCCCGCGCCCTGCGTGTACCACCTCATCACCCTCGGTGAGATAAGCGCCTTCTGTGGTGGTGGCACATAGCACAGGGCCAGGCCAGGCTTGCGTAATACGTGGCTGGGCCCAATAACCGTTTTGCCAAAGCACCAGCGGGGTAGTGGGGGGTAGGTAGTCAGCAATGCTTTCCAGTGCCGCTTCAGCGGCCATGGCTTTGGTGGTGATATGCACAAAGGCGGGAAGTTCGTTGGCTGCAAAGGGCAGATCGGCCACGGGTCGTGTTTTCAGTAGTCTTGCCTGTATCTCGCCCTCCGGAGTGGACAGCGTTTGCCGCTCAGGCAGCGAGCGGCGGCCAATTAGTGTGACCGTCGCCAGCGAAGAGAACGAATGCGCCAGCAGGCGCCCAATAGCACCAGGGCCAAGTATCCAGTGGGAGGTCATCATTGAAGGTTTCTTGATCAGCGGGTATGGCGCCAAGCTTACCGTTTTTGTTGTGGGGAGGCGACGGTGAGCCAAACATGACCAGCTGGTGAAAAGGGGTAGCAGTCCGGATAGATCGCTTATACAGTTGCGTTATGTAGGTATAAACAGCCAGGAGGTGGCTTTTGGATAGGCTTGAAAGAGTGATGTACGTCGAAGACGATCCAGATATTCGAGAAATTGCCTCCATGTCGTTAGGCGACGTGGGTGGCTTGACGGTCAAGGTATGCGAGTCTGGGGAGCTGGCACTAAGTGAAGCGGAGGCGTTTGCGCCACAAATGATTCTTCTCGACGTGATGATGCCCGGTATGGACGGCCCTAGAACCTTGCTCGAACTGAAGCGCCAAGGGCTCGTTGGCGAATCGGTGGCCGTTGCTTTCATGACCGCTAAAGTCCATCCCGACGAAGTGGCGCGGTATAAGGAAATCGGTGCAACAGACGTCATTGCAAAACCCTTTGATCCCATGACGCTTGCTGACGATGTGCGCGCAATATGGACAGCTTTCCATGGCTGATCCGACATCCACTCAGGCGTTTGCCCAGCGTTTAAAGATGCTTTCGGAAGCGTACTCGAAACGTCTCGACGCCGATTTCGAGCGACTTCAAGCGCTGGTCGAGCAGACGATCAAAGATCCTTCGTGCCTCGATGCCCTTCACCAGATACATGCTGTCCTGCATTCTCTGGCAGGCTCCGCCGGTACCTTTGGCTTTGAGCGGCTGGGGCGCCAGGCTCGGGAATACGAGCGACAGATTAGCGGGCTGCTGAAGCAAGAGTCCACCCAGCCGCTGCCGACCCGCGAATGGGTGGCGCAATTACAAGACACGCTTGAGGCGGACAAGCGCCAAAAAGCCGTGGTGGGCCTGGAGACTTCTCGCCAGGATGACGTTGACGGTGAGCCCGCTATCTGGCTCGTGGAACGAGACCCCATGTTGGCGGAATACATGGCGCAACAGCTTCACAGCTTTGGCTTCCAGGTGCGGCACTTCAGCGATGCGCAAGACCTTGCCGAGGTGGATGATGCCTCACCGGATCTATTATTGATCGACCATCGCGGCACGCGACATGCAGCGATCAAGACAAACCCGGTGGACTTTTGGCTGTCGCAACTCAGTCGCTATAGCTGCCCCGTGCTTTTTACGGGCAGCGAAGAAAGCTTCACGGCGCGACTTCAGGCGCTGCGAAGCGGCGGGCAGAATTATTTTGCCAAGCCCCTGGACATGATCAAGCTGGCTTCCCACATCGCGCAGCTGATCAAAACGAAGGATAGCCAGCCCGAGCGCGTGATCATTGTCGAGGATGACGTCGAGCTGTCGCAGCATCTTGCATGCGTGCTCGAAGCGGCGGGCATGCAGGTCAACGTGTTTGATCATCCTGAAGCGTTTTTCGATGCCCTCAATGATATCAACCCTGAACTGATCCTCATGGATCTCTGGCTGCCCGGCATTACCGGGGCGGAAATAGCCGCACTGCTGGGCCAGATGGAGCGCTGGTCACAGCTGCCGATCGTCTATCTTTCAGCCGAACCCGATGCAGAGCTGCGTGGGCAGGCGCTATTGAAGGGAGGCGATGCCTTTCTCGAAAAGCCCATCGACACGGATCTTCTCGTCAATCTCTGCCGATCTCGTGTCGTGCGGCTACGCAGACTTGAGCAAACCAAGACCCGAGATGCGTTAACCGGGCTTCTCAAGCACGCCAGTATCAAGGGAGCCCTGCAGGATCAGTGGCAACTGGCGCAACGCAAACCTCAGGCGTTTTGTGTGGTGATGCTCGACATCGACCATTTCAAGGCCGTCAACGACACGTATGGGCATGCGGTCGGTGATTTGGTCATCGCTGCTGTGGGAACCTTGCTTCGCCAGCGTTTCAGAAGCACCGATAAACTAGGCCGATACGGGGGAGAAGAGTTTACGCTGGTGCTGATTGATTGCACCGCTGACCACGCCGTGAACATGGTCAATAGCCTGCGTGAAGATTTTTCCGCCATTCAGTTTACGGGAGGGGGAGAGCCGTTTGCCTGTACCCTGTCGGCAGGCGTGGTCGACAACCAGGATTTTCCTGACGATACCGCCGAATCCTTGCTTAACCGGGCTGATCAAGCGCTTTACCAGGCCAAAAACAGCGGCCGTAACCGTACTTGTTTGGCATCAGAAACGCAGCGCGAGTGATCTGACAGCTGAGGTTGACCATGAAGGTACCACCGATCCCCGACAACGAAAGCGATCGCCAGTCTGCGCTGAACAAAACCGGCCTGCTCGATGGTGTATCAGAAGCGCGCTTTGATCGTATTACGCGCCTCGCCCGTCACGTATTTTCCGTGCCTATTGCGCTGGTGTCACTGGTGGATGGGGATCGGCAGTGGTTCAAGTCTTGCCAGGGGCTGGGTGTCGACGAAACACCGCGCGAGTTCTCATTCTGCGCGCATGCCATTCTGAGCCAGTCGCCATTGATTATTGAAAATGCCCTGGACGATGCACGCTTCGCCGATAATCCGCTTGTTCTTGACGAGCCGAATATTCGCTTCTATGCCGGTGCGCCGTTGCACACTGCCGACGGCTACCGGATCGGGACGCTATGCCTGATTGATACCCGGCCAAGAACCCTGTCGGCGGATCAGGTGGGCATGCTTGTCGACCTGGCGGCCACCGTCGAGGCGCTGATACAGGCCGATGAAATCAGCCAGACGTCCTATTCGGCGCTGGAGTCTGAATTGATGGCCAGCCGCGACCACATGGCCTCGCTGATCAATAACATGCCGGGCGTTACCTACCGCTGTCTACACGATGAGCAATGGACTATGTTGTACATCAGCGGGCAGGTGGATCGGGTCAGCGGCTACCAGGCAGCCGATTTGATCGGTAACCAGAACGTCTGTTACGCAGACCTGATCCACCCGGACGATGCCCCAGCGCTGGAAAAAGCGGTACAGGCTGCCATTACCAACAACGTCGGCTGGCATCTCGAGTATCGTATCCGGCATCGCGATGGCAGCTGGCGCTGGGTGGAAGAACGGGGTCAAAGCGTTCCAGGCGACGTTGCACATCCGGTAGTTCTGGAAGGCTTCATCGTCGATATCACGCGCGAACAGAACACGCTCAGCCAGCTCAAAAAGCATCACGACGCCCTGGTGCTGCTCAACGATATCGTATTTTCCTCTCAGGAAACGCTGGATGGCAAGATCAACCACGCTCTGGCGACAGCCAGGCAATACCTGCAAGTGGATCTGGCCATCCTTAGTCAGATCGAGGGTAATATCTATACGGTGCGCTGGATGGAGGCAGCACCGGGCGCGTCATTGTCGCCAGGCCAGCAGTTCATGCTGGGGCAGACATGGTGCCAGTTCATCTTTTCGGGTCGCGCGGACGAGGAGCGTGAGCTGTTTGTCGCGAATGTCGAGCAAAGTGAGTTCAAGCGCCATCCCTGCTATCGGGAAAACCCGTTGGGTGCCTATATCGGCATCGCCATCGACATAGAAGGCCAACCTTTCGGTACGCTGAACTTTTCGGCCAGCAACCCCCGAGCGTGTGATTACGATGATAGCGAGAAGCTGTTTATTCGCTTGTTGGCGCGCTGGCTGTCCGACCTGCTGGCCAATAACCTTCATAACGAACGTCTCAGCAAGTTAACGGCGCAACTGCCTGGCGTGACCTACCAGTTCCGACGTTTCGCTGACGGTCGCATTATCTTTCCCTTCAGCTCGCCCCAGATTGAGGATTTCTACGGCCTCACTCCGGCACAGGCGGCCGAAGATGCCACCCCCGCTTTTGCGCGGATTCATCCTGACGACCTGAGCGCCATTCAGGCCTCCATCGAGCACTCGTCAGATACGTTGGAATACTGGACGGCAATGTATCGTGTGCAATTCGAGGGAGTTGGGTATCGCTGGATCATGGGGCATGCCAAACCGGAACGTCTCGTGGACGGAAGTACCCTTTGGCACGGCTATCTGCATGACATTCACGAGTGGGAGCAGGCGCGTCAAGCCCTGGAAAACAACGAAGCTCGCCTGCGTGGGCTGTTCGATTTTTCCCCCATCGGCATCGCGCTGAATGATTTTGCAACCGGGCGTTTCATCGATTTGAACGACGCTTTAATTGCGCCAACCGGGTATACCCGGGATGAGTTTGTGTCACTGAGCTATTGGGATGTTACGCCAAAGGAGTACGAACCCGCAGAGGATCAGGCGCTTGCCACCTTGAAGGCGACAGGACGCTACGGCCCCTTCGAGAAAGAGTATATTCGTAAAGATGGCAGCCGTTATCCGGTGCGTTTACAGGGCATGCTCAGCCAGGAGCAGGATGGTCGCCAAGTGATCTGGTCACTGGTTGAGGACATCACCGAACGTCGTAAGCTGGACAAGATGAAAGACCAGTTCATCTCGACGGTCAGCCACGAACTGCGTACGCCCCTGACCTCGATCAAGGGGTCGCTTGGCCTTGTGAAGGGCGGTGCCGCCGGAGATCTGCCCGATCAAGCTCAGTCACTCATCAACACCGCAGAACGCAATGCCCAGCGGTTGGCCGCGTTGATCAATGATTTGCTGGACATGGAAAAGCTGGTGGCCGGCAAAATGCCCATGAACTTGACGGTGCAACCCCTGGCCCCGTTGCTAAAGGATGTGGTTGACAGCCTGCAGGGCTATAGCGATCAGCACCAGGTAGCGATACAAGGTGCCGATGCCTGGCCGTCCGTATGCTGCCAGGTGGATGGCCCACGCCTGATACAGGCCCTCACCAACCTGTTATCCAACGCGATCAAGTTCTCGCCGCCAGGACAAACGGTTGCGCTAGTCGTGACAGCCACCGAGCACACTGTCGAGATCTCAGTGCGCGATCATGGCCCCGGCGTCGCACCGGCGTTCCGCGATCGTCTCTTTCAGCGGTTTGCCCAGGCAGACAGTAGCGACACTCGTAAGCTGCCGGGCACTGGCCTTGGTCTGGCAATCAGCCAGGAAATCTGCCAGCAGATGGGGGGCGAGGTTGGCTACCGCGATGCGGTGGGTGGCGGCGCTGACTTTTTTATTGTCTTGCCCAGGGAACACACATTGTGAAAGCCCCGCTGAGCGTCCGCATCGTGCTACTCGTCGTCATCATGAGCGGTATTTTGGTGGGCGGCATTCTGGTGACCGTTTATCCGCTGTTAGTGAACAACTATGAGGCCATCATCGCGGAGCGAGAAGCGGCTGAAATCGATGGGCTGGCATCTGAGCTTGAGTTATCACAGCAGCAGCGGATGCTTGCGCTGGAAGCCTTTGCCACACGCTTGCTGACGGATGAAGGCCGGCTTCGCGACCGCCAGGTGCTGAAAGCGCTGCTTCAGCAACCTTCCGTGGCCAGCCAGCTGTTCCCCGACGGGTTGCTGATCTTTGATGCAGAGGGCACGGCTATCGCGGAAAATCGCTACGTGCCAGGCCGAGTAGGCACTAACTATGCGGATCGTCCCCACTTTCAGCGTGCCAGACAAACCCGGGAAGCGATCATATCGGAGCCGATCTTGGGGCGTACCACCGGCTTGCCGTTGATTTCCTACCTGCAGCCCATCCTGTCGCCCGATCAACGCATCATCGGATACACCGGCGGATTGGTGGATCTGTCCAATACGCCGCTCATCGACGCCGAAAAATGGAACGAAGAGCAGTCCAACATCATCACCTTGATTGTGGATCCGCAGCATCGTCTCTTTGTGTCCATGCGGGAGCGGTTCGACACGCCCGAGCCGCTCCCCGATGACGGCGAGGACGCGCTGGTCGACGCCGCCCTGTCGCTCAGCCCTGCCGGTACCGTTGTTGCCTACCAGCAACGTCCTTACCTGGTGACGACCCAGCGGCTGGAGTCGCTGGGATGGATTGTGCTGCGAGCGTTACCCTACAGCGACGCCATCGCCCCCGCAAAAGCCTCCTTTCGGCAGTTTCTGTTGATCGCCCTGATTGCCATGACACTGGTGGGGCTGGCGGGGGCGTGGATCGCCCGAAGCCTGACGCGCCCAATAGAGCGCATCACGCATCGCATTGATCACATGGCCGACGATGCGCGTTTTGATAGTGAATTTCTGGAGCAAGGCGGCCCTGAAGTTCGCGCCCTCGCGCATTCCATGAACCGTTTGGCGAACGAGCGAAAAGTGGCTGACGACGCGATACGCAACGCCGAACGTTTTTTATCCAATATCCTTGAAGCGGCTTCTGAAGTGGCCATCATCGCCACCGATACCGTCGGCGTCGTTACCGCCTTCAATAAAGGCGCCGAGCATATGCTGGGCTACAGCAAGTCAGAAATCGTAGGCAAGCAGACCCCGGCCATCTTTCACCTCCAGACGGAGGTAAACGTACGGTCAGCGCAGTTAACGACTGCGTTCGGCAAACCCGTCGAGGGCTTCCGGGTGTTTGTGGAAAAAGCCGAGCTGTATGGCTCCGAGGTACGGGAGTGGACGTACGTGCACAAGGATGGCCGCCATGTGCCGGTATCCCTGGTGGTGACGCCCATGCGTGGTGATGACGGTGACATCAGCGGTTATCTGGGTATTGCTGAAGACATCACCGAGCGTAAACGAGCTGACCAGATGAAAAACGAGTTTATCTCAACCGTCAGCCACGAACTGCGCACGCCCTTGACCTCTATTTCGGGTGCATTGGGGTTGATGATGGGGGGCGGCGCCGGCGAGCTTCCTGACAAGGCCCAGAAACTGCTGACGACCGCGCACCGTAACAGCAAGCGTTTGGCGCACTTGATCAACGACTTGCTGGATATTGAGAAGATCGCTGCGGGCAAGCTGCATTTTGATATGCAGGTGCACGCGCTGATGCCGCTGATTGAACAAGCCATGGAGGCAAACCGCAGCTATGGCAGTCACCGAGGCGTGACGCTCTCACTGGCCGGGGATACGCCCGATGTGCTCGTCAATGTGGATGCCCACCGGATGCTGCAAGTGCTTGCCAACCTGCTCTCCAATGCGATCAAGTTTTCGCCGGACGGCGATATCGTCACCCTCTCGGTTGAAGCATCCGACAGTAAGGTAATCGTCAGCGTTATCGATAATGGCCCCGGCATACCCGCTGCGTTTCGCGAGAAAATTTTTCAGCGTTTCGCCCAGGCCGATTCGTCTGACACGCGCGCCCAGGAGGGGACGGGATTGGGATTGGCCATCACGCGGGAACTGGTAGAGCACATGGGAGGGCGCGTTGATTTCGAGTCCAGCGAAGGTAAGGGCTCGCGTTTCTTCTTTGAATTGCCATTGGTTCCAACGGCGGCGGCAACGTCTCTGCCAACGCTACCCGACGATGGTCTGGATAACGACGCTCCCCGAATCCTTGTCGTTGAAGACGACAGTGATATCGCCAAACTTCTCGGTCATATGCTGAGCGATGCTGGCTATCGCGTCGATATCGCCCTGACCGGTCAAGAGGCGCAAAAAAGGCTCCAGGAAACACATTACGACCTGATGAGTCTCGATCTGATGCTGCCCGACATGAGTGGGTTGGATATCATTTATACGCTGCGTGAACACCCCGCTACTGCGAACCTGCCGGTTGTCGTGGTGTCCGCTCAGGTGGAGGAGAATCGGCTGGCACTCAGCGGGCAAGCAACCGGCATCGACTGGCTGGCCAAGCCGATCGATCAATCGCGGCTAATCGACATGGTTCGACGGCAGTTATCAGACACGTCGATACAGTATCCACGGATATTGCATGTCGAAGACGACGCCGATTTACATGAAGTGATCTGTGCCATGGCCGGCGATCACTATACCTTTGAAGCCGCGCGCACCCTCCAAGAAGCTCGCAAACGCCTGCAACAGGCGACTTTTGACGTCGTGCTTCTGGACATAGGGCTGCCGGACGGGTCGGGCTGGGAACTGGTGGAAGATGTTCGTGCTCGTCAGCCTGATGCGAAGGTGGTCATCTTGTCCGGAGCCGATATGGCACAGCAGCATCACGACAAGGTCGAAGCCGTTCTGCTCAAATCCAGGCTATCGAAAGATGCCTTGATTCGTGGCATCGACGCACGCATTCAGTCATCACGATTATCGAGTAAGGCACCAACCGGTTGACAAGGTTGACATCGGCGACGGGGTAACCTTTAGCCTGCTGGCAGTTCCTGGATAGAAATGCCGGCCCCGATGGGCCGGCTTTTTGCGGGAAAGGACGCCAAGATCAGGCCGCGATGCGGGTATTGGCGTCGGTAAAGCTGATCAGCGAAATATCCAGATTCATGCGGTCACCGCGTGGGCCGGCGATCATGCTGAGCGTTGCGCTACTGCCACTGCGCAGTTGCTGCAACATCGACGGTTCAATGGGTGCTTTCGAGATGAATGTCTGAATGAGCATGAGTTGAATCCAAGCGATCAGGTGGCATCGGGTACGCCCACAAGATCCGGCAACCCTTTGCATTGCAAGCCAAATCACGACAAGACTCAGCTCGACAGCCCTTCGGGACCAGGCTCGAAACCGCCCAGCAGGCGGTCGATGTCCTTGGCAGGCATCGGCCGGTAGAAGAAGAACCCCTGGATGAGGTCGCAATGCATTTCGCGAAGCAGTGACAACTGTTCGGCGTTCTCGACGCCCTCGGCCACCACTTCCAATCCCAACCGATGACCGATGAAGATGGCACCCTCCATGATGGCTCTATCCTTCGGCTGTGTGGGAGCATCGTGGATGAAGGAGCGATCAATCTTCAGGGCGGTGACTGGGAAGTGCTTGAGATAGCTCAGGGACGAATAACCGGTCCCGAAGTCGTCGATAGCAATGTGAATACCCCGATGATAGAGGCGCCACAGGTCCTCGAGGACGGTCTCGTCGGCTTCGATCAGGACATTCTCGGTCAATTCGATGCCGATATCCCGCGGACCCAAGCCGTGACGCTGCAGCGCGTCCTCGAAGCTCTTGAGGGCATCGGGACGCACCAGTTGACGCCCCGAGACATTGATGTCGACGCGGTGCTCATGAAAGCCCTTGGCACGCCATTCCACCTGCTGGCGGCAAGCCTCTTCGATAACCCAGTCGCCCAGACGATGGATCACACCGGAACGCTCGGCCAGCGGGATAAACTCGGCAGGCGAGATCGGCGGGCCCTCGGCAGGCTCCCAGCGTAGCAAGGCCTCGAGATTCTCTATTCGCCCACTGGCCGCCGAGACCTGGGGCTGGTAGTGGAGGGAGAATTCACCGTTATCCAGGGCTTCCTCGAGTTGCGCCGAGAGATAGTGCTGGCGAACCAGCTCATCATGGAGCTTCTGTTGGAAGAAACGCACAACACCCCGACCATCCAGTTTGGCACGATTCTTGGCAACATCGGCATTGCGGATCAATTCGCGTGACGATTCACCATTCTCGGGAAATAGCGCCACACCCAGGCAGGCCGTGACCTGAGACTCCCGACCATCCAGGACGAAAGGTTCGCGGAAGACATTCTGGACATGACGAACGATCCGTCTGACATCGGGGGCCAAGTGGACGCCGGGAAAGGCCAGCACGAATTCATCGCTAGAGACACGGGACACCAGGTCAGTGACTTGCTGGCACTCTCTCAGTCGCCGAGTCAGCTCAATGAGCAGGCGATCGCCCTGATCATAGCCAAGGGCATCATTGATCTCGACGAAGTGATCGATGTCCAGATAGATGGTTGCCAGGCCATTGCCCTGGCGTCGACAGGAATCCAACTGACTGTCCAGATCGACCTCGAAGGTCTGGCGATTAGGGAGATGGGTGAGCCTGTCGAAACGGGTGGCGAATTCCAGATCACGGTGGGCGCGCTTTTGGTCGGAAAGATCGACATCCACGCAGAACATCAGGGGGGAGTCGGTATGCTCATTGAGCATCAGATGCTGCGAAAAGACCGATACCAGTTCGCCGGTTTTGTGCTTGAGCTCAAGTTCATCGGCGGGTATTTCGACCCCTTCTTTGATCCAGGCACAATGCGCCTGGATCACCTCGTCACGCATGAAGGCAGGAATGATCAGATCTTCCAGTAACTGTCCCTGGGCTTCCTCAGCGGTATAGCCATAAAGACGAGTGCTACTCTCATTCCAGTAAATCACTCGCCGATCGCGATCATAACCCTGGACCGCCACCTTAGGCAGACTCTCCAGCAGCGCGCGGAATCGCTGCTCACTCTCCAGATACTGGCGACGTACTAACTCAACTTCTTCTCTGTTGGCATCGTGCGAATCGATGCCAGCAGTTGAAGGTGTCTTTGACGCCTTCAACACGAGCGCACCGGAAAACCCCCTGCGTTTTTTCTTCAGGCGTTCCAGATCTCGGTAATGTCGGGAATCGCTGGCAGCCATGGGGTCCACTTAAAGAACAAACACTGTTAAGAGCCATCATGATGGCCAAAATAGGCACTTTGTTGTAGTCATCCTACACCTTGTAGGAGATAACCTACACATACGTCATCAACGGTCTGATCCTGTTTTCAAAAATAATCACTCTTTTTTAGTACGTTTTTTTGACATATCGTTGCAAATCTTTTCATTTTCTTCCTGTTGACCGCAGTGTTTACACCGGCAACACCGGGCAATTCCGCCCAGTTAACAGGAGAAACTCACATGAAACTCGATACTCTGAAGCACGGTTTCGACCCCACCTCCATGCCTGCCGATTCACTCGCCGATTATTGGAATCCGGGAGTGACCGAGGCGCTGAGGCATCAGGATTGGGCGAAAACTGATATTCGGGAGCGAATCGATCTGACCGCCTGGCAGGGGTTTACCGCTGACCTGCCGCGCGATCCCTACGTTAACCAGCGATGGAAGCGGATGTCATGGCTCGCCCTGAATGATCAGGGCGATGTCGAAGATATGGGCCAATGCCCCATGGCCCAGGGGGGAGCCTTCAACGACGCGGAAAGCATGGCGGATCGCCTGCGGTACTATGATCCGCTGACTCGGGAATTCATGGGACGCCCCGATGTGAAGGCCTTTGTTCGCGCCTGGGCAAGGCTGTGGAGTATCGGTGCGCACGAACCCATTCTGATGCAGATCACCGGGGTTCGCGGCGAAGGCAGCATCGACCCCCTCCAGGGACAGGGAATTCATGCCGATGGCTGCAAGGCCCTTAGCATTCTGGTCATCAATCGGGAAAACGTGGCGGGTGCCGAAAACCACCTCTACGCCGACAAGGCTGGCACGCAACCCTTGGCCGATATCACCCTGAATCCGGGGGATATCCTGCATCTGAACGATGACCAGGTATTCCACAGTGTCGACGGGATCGAACAGCTCGACAGCGAGGCACCCTTCGAGCGGTTTATCATCATCATCAACAGCCGCTTCGTGGACGACTTCCAGAACCGGATGCTGCGTCGCCACTTCCCGGAAGCGGTCCTCAATGAGAGCTGCTGATACCCTCGGTAAATGGAGAACCTAGCAACACCCACGCCCCCGGAATTCCGGGGGCGTCTTGGTTGTGCGCCAGGCAGAACGAACCTGGATGAATTTTCTCTCAGCCGTGATCAGTCATCGTTGCCAAATCGTATGGCCACAAAGTAGGCGCGGCCTTCGCGGTTGAGCAGAACAGGCAGTGTTTGATCGTCAGGCAGATTTGTCAGCATTGTCTTCAGCTGGCCTGGGCTCTCAATCGGCTGCTGGCCGATGCTGACCAGAACGTCTCCGGGGCGAATGCCAGCGGCTGCGGCGCGGCCGGTCGGGTCGACCCTGGCAATGCGTACCCCATGATCGATGCCGAGCCGACGTTTCTCCATATCGTTCAACGGCTGGACTGCGATACCCAGTCGAAGCGGATTGCCGTCTGATTGATGAGGACCGGCATTCGGCCACTCGCCAACCTCTACGGTGATGGTCTCATTCTGGCCATCGCGCAATACGGAGAGTTCGACGACGTCACCGGGTGCTGTCTCACCGACCAAGCGCGGCAGTGTAGTGGAGTGGTCCACCTCCTGGCCGTTGACCTCCAGTATGACGTCGCCTGCCTGAAGGCCACTGTCAGCCGCTGGGCCGCTGGGTTCGAGTTCGGCGATCAAGGCGCCCTTAGCCTGTTCCATACCGAAGGATTCTGCCAGGTCCTTGGACACTGGCTGGATGCTGACGCCGAGCCAACCGCGACTCACATAGCCGTCTTCACGCAATTGTTTGGCAACATCCATTGCCACATCGATGGGAATGGCGAAGGAAAGGCCCATGTAACCACCACTTCGGGTGATGATCTGGGAATTGATACCCACGACTTCGCCATCCAGGTTGAACAGAGGTCCGCCTGAATTGCCGGGGTTGATCGCCACGTCGGTCTGGATGAAGGGAACATAGACGTCCTGAGGCAAGGTGCGGTTGATGGCGCTGATGATGCCGGAGGTCACAGAGTGGTCGAAGCCAAAGGGCGAGCCGATAGCGGCGACCCACTGACCGACCTTGAGGTCGGTAGACTCACCTAGGTTCAGGGTGGGCAGGTTGTCTGCCTCGACCTTGAGAACCGCCACGTCGGTCTTCTCATCGGCTCCGACCAACTCTGCCTCAAGCTGGCGGCGGTCGTTGAGGCGTACCAGAATCCTGTCGGCATCCTTGACGACATGGGCGTTGGTCATGATGTAGCCGTCTTCATCGAAGATGAAGCCCGACCCCAGCGATCGACGCGGCTCGTCTCCATGGTCGGGTGAGCCGCCTGGCGGCGTCGGAAAACGGTCGCCAAAGAAGTGGCGAAAGATCTCCGGGACCTCTTGCCCGCCGAATTGCCGGGATGAGGTCATCGTCCTATCGACATCGCGAGTGGTCGAGATGTTGACCACGGCAGGCGCGGCTGCGTCGACCAACTCCGTAAAGTCCGGAAGCTGTGGTTCGTCGGCAAAGGCTGGCGTTGCCAACATCAGCAATAGCGCTAAGCCTATCAGCCAGTAGGGGGATTGGGGTTTGAGCGCCACGACTGGCTCCTTTCTTTCAAGTGCATGGAACATGACGGCATTTTTGTTACAGCGGCCATTTTATAAAGTTCCGTACACTAGTGTCGGGACTTGCACGATTAATCAGCATGGCGCTTACGTCGCGCCTCGATCACGTAGCGGTAAACACGGAGCACGGCTGTGGCAAACTTCTCGATACAGTGTTCGGCGGCACAGCGCGAGGCTTGTTCGCTCATGCGTGTTTTTAATTTATCGTCGCTGAGCAGGGTGTCGATACGTTCGCACCAAGCCTGAGGGTCGGGGGCCGTCTTGTAGCCGTTAACCCCGTGCTGAACGATATCCTCGATGCCGCTGGAGCGGATCACCACTACCGGCAGTCCCGCGGCCATGGCTTCGAGTACCACCATGCCTTGCGTTTCCGAGCGGGAAGCGAAGACGAAAAGCTCGGCCAGGTGGCAGTAGCATGCTACTTCGTCGGGAGGGACGGCCCCAACCAACGTAATGTGCTTGCTAAGGCCTAACGCTTCAATTCGTGCCTGCAATCGCTCGTGGTCATGACCCTCCCCAAGCAGTAGCAGGTGAAAGTCGTGCTCACTGCTGTCGCGTAAAAGCGCTAAACCATCGAGCATAAAGTCGATGTTCTTCTCTTTGCTCAGGCGTGAAATTGATACCAGCACGCGTTTGCCTTCAAGCCGGTAGCGTTGGCGTAGCGTGTCGATCGCGGCGCTGTCAGCGGTGGCAAAACGCGCGTATTCGATCCCCGTCGGCTGGACAAAGATCGGTTGCTTGACGCCGATAATACGCATGTACTCCTCGGCGGAGCTGGTAGGAACAATCACCGCATCGCAGCCGTTGGCAAAGCGCTTGACCAGGGCGTGGGAAATCAAGTTGCGAAACAACGGCCCTGGTAGTGGCACATAGTGAGCGTAGTGCTCCAAGCGGGTGTGGTAGGTGTAAACCACGGGCACTCTCAATAACCGACCCAACAGCTGACCGGCGCGGCCGATCCAGAACGGGTGGTGAACGTGAATCACCTGTGGAGCAAAGGCGCGCACACGCTTAACCAAACGCCAAGAGAAAATGTTAGCCAGGCGAAACTCTTTGTGGCGGCCCATTGGCAACAGCGAGGCCAGGCGCAGTATATCGGCTTCCTCATCGGGAGGCTGATGGGGGTAGCCCGGGGCAACGACCAAGACGCTATTACGAAGCTCTGTTAAACCGCGTTTTAAGCGCTCAACCGATATCGGTACGCCACCGATAAATGGCAGGTAGTTATTGGTAAACATGGCCACTTGAAGTGGCATATCACCACCGGCGTCCGGGTCAATATCAAAGTCAGGGTAGTAATCCTGCTCGGTGAAGATCCGCTTGTATAACCATAGCGCGATGGCAATGAACGTGGAAACGATCAAGATGAAGTTCAGGTAGCCAACGTAAAACAGTGAGTAGATAAAAAACCATAAACTTTCCAGCGTGCGCCAGATCGGGTGCTGGCCAATATCCAGGCGCCGTTCGCTAATCTGGATGTCATCGCCGTCAACGCTGACGGAGACAAAGTGATGGTAGCTCTCGTCATCATTGAGCACTAATCCGCCGGCACCGCCGGTGGTGATATAAGTGGTGCCACCATGTTGCTGACGGTCAAACAGCGGCACCTGGGAAGAGAACACTGCATCCACGTCGGCCTGCTCAATCTGGCGGGTCAACCCTTGGCGCGCGGGGTTCTCAAGGTGATAGTCATGGTCATCGTCCAGGCCGAACAGCCCTGCATGGTCCACCGGGTAGAGTGGGTGGGCACTGAAAAGAAACTGATTGGGTTCGCGCTTTGCGGCAAGTACTTCATCAAGCCATCGTATTTGCCAGCCAAAGTCGGTGGTGCCGGTGCTGTCAAGAAAGGTGAACCGGCTTTTCCCTGCGGCAAAACTAAAGTGATAGGGACCGAAGTGGTCGTAAAAGCGAAAGCCGCCGAGCCGACTTTCCTCATGGGGGCCGAAGGTTAGCAGGTATGGCATTTCCAAATAACTGAGGGTGCCAAACAGTGCGCGGTATTTGTCCTCGCCACCGCTGGCGACAGCATTGCCAGCGGAGATGATAAAGTCATAGCCCTCGCGATTCAGGCGAGGGATAATTTTGCGCTCAAAAATGCCCACCGAGTTGTTAATGTTGCCCAGCACAGCAAAACGGTAGGTATCACGTTCGGTAAGCATCGACTCAATGGCGTTGACCTGGGCAGCGTGAGCGCTGGCAAAGTCCTGCTCAAAAAAATTCAGGTAAGCTTTGTAACCCAGCAGTGCAGCAATAAGGGCAAGGTTGAGATAGAAAAACCACGAAATGAGTCGCTGGCGGGGCACTCGTTGTGTCTCCTGGCTGGGTGGGTAACAGGGGCGATAAGCTGACACAAACGTGCCCGCGCGTCGACAACCCAATATTTTACCCTGTTGGCAATTGGATTTGAGGAGAAAAAGCGGATGGTGCGTCCCGTCACAATAGCGCTAAGTGTTCTAGCATTGCTGCTTGCACTCGGCGGGTTATGGCAATGGCTGACGGTCAATGACATTGTGACAGTTAATAGCCTCCGTGCGTGGGTAGCCGCATCACCTCAGTGGCGAGATTCTTCTTGGGTGTTTGTGCTGGTGACGGTCGTCTATGTGATCGCCCTTTTGGTGATGTTTCCGCTGAGTATCCTAGTGGCCGTCACCGGTTTGATATTCGGTCCGGTATGGGGGTTTGTTTATGCAACGATGGGGACGCTGGCGTCGTCGGTCGTGTCGTATGCTGTCGGGCATCGCCTGGGGCGCGAGGCGTTGATGAACCATGGCGGCAAACACATGAATGGGCTTTCGCACTACCTGTCCCGTCGCGGCATCCGAGCAATGACGCTGATTAACCTGCTCCCATTGGCACCTTTTACCCTTACCAATATGATGGCGGGGGCCTTTCACATCAAGTTTCGCGATTACATGGTCGGTTCAACCCTGGGCATTGTGCCAGGGCTCGCAGCCGTCACCTTGTTGGGCAGCCAGCTTGGTGCGCTTGTGACGGCCAGTGACTCCCGCGATGTCATGTTGTCGCTGGTCGGCCTGGGGCTTGGCATCCTGCTGCTATTTGCGCTGCGACAATACTCCCGGCGCAAATCGCGAACGCGCTAGCGGCTTGCTGTGACTCAGTCGGCAATAACCAGCGCCGCTTCAGCCGACGCCAAGCAAATCCTCGCCGTCATGTCAGGTGACTACCGGTCGCTATTCATGATGCCATTTGATCTGAAACTCTATTTCTTCTTCATCATCTGAGCGTTCGTGCTCGATGGTGAACGCCGCTCGGACGGGAACGTAAATACGCTCGCCTGCAATCTGAATATCGAAACGTTCGCCGTTCTCGATGGAATCCGCCAACCGCCGCAGCTTGGCCACAAAGTCTGCTTTCGAGTAGCCTTTTTCTACATCCCTTTCTTCTTTAGTGCTCATTTAACGCTCCTCGGGTCAGTCGTTATTGCCAGTACGTATCGGTAAGTCGCTTGATTTCCAGCATAACAGGCCATACGTAGTTGGTAATGTGCGACGTAAGGCAAACGCGGCAGCGACGAAACGTTGCCAGAGCTTCTGGGACACGCGACGCCGACGCTAAGGTCTAGGCTTCGCTCCACTTTTGGCAGTTGTAAGGATCATACACCATGACGCACGCGACCATTCTACAGCAAGGAACTATCCACTGCTTTCCCGCTGGGTTGCGCGATGAGCAAGGAAAACTGGTCAATGCCGAGGTCTCCGCGGTGCTCTATGACGGCAAAAGGCTGATTCTGGCCAGTGACAAGCCGGTCCCCGGCGAGGAACGCTCGGCGGTCTTTGCCATGCCGATGACCGCACAAGGTCCGGATGACAGCCAACTGGAATACTACACAGCGCCGCTGGTCAAGCAGGCTGTCAAGTACGAGGATTTATCCCTCACGGCGGATGGCCGTCACGTACTGGCAACCACAGGCTTTGATCGAATCGACAGTGAAAGCCATGTCCTGAACGACTATAACCATTTGTTGATTTGGCCGCTGGGCGAACCTGAAAAAGTTCAGGCAGTAGACCCCGACCCACGGGATGGCGTCGAAGGCTCCCTGGAACTGCGCACCAAGCTCGATGAGGCCGTTGGCTTCCCTTATTACAAGGTTGAGGGGCTTGCTGCGGTACCTGGAGAGCGCGGCGATGGCCTGTTGTTGTTCGGCATTCGCGAACAGGGGCGGGCGCATGATGACTTCCGTTACGTAAGCCGTATCGTGGGCGCTCATTACGAGATTAGCGACACTGGTAACCTGGTGTTTATCGATAAAATGCGCGAGCACTACGCCTTTGATCCCGGCCATCACCCGGCGGTTCGTTATGACTGCGGTTTATCGAGCCTGGAGTATGATCCCTACCATGCACGCCTTTACCTGCTTAACAGCTTCGAGGTGAAGGAAGCCGGGGAAGAACGCATAGGTGGTTACCTGTGGGAGGTTAGCCTGGGCGATTTTCGAGCGGGCAGCAGCCCGGCACTAGTGACCACGCCTGAGGGACTGCCCTTGGAGTTCGAGCACAAGGCTGAGGGGCTTGCCGTACTGGATCATGATCGACTGTTTGTTGCTTACGACAACGATCGGCATCTCGGTCTAGGCAGCGTGGATGAGCGTGATGAACGACATGCCTGCGAGGCGCCCTATACTCTCCTGCAGGTTACCTGATCCTTGGCGAGGCCGTTGATGCGTCTGCGATTCCCGTTACACCTGCTGTTCATATTGCAGCTGGCACTTCTGGCTGGTTGCGATGAGACGCCAACAGGGCGTTCCCAACTGGCATTGGTGCCCGAAAACCTGATGGCACAGATGGGGGAGGACACCCTCGACCAGTTACTCAATCGCCAGCCAGTATCACGCGATACGCAGGTGAATGAACTGGTACAGTGTGTGGCTGACAAAGTCGTGGCGGGCGCTGAGGCAAGCTACCCAGGGCTCGCTTTCCCTGAGCGCTGGGACGTTGTCGTCTTTGAGGACTCTTCTCCCAACGCCTTTGCTCTCCCTGGGGGGCGCATCGGTGTGCATACCGGTTTACTTCGAGTGGCCGAGACACCCGCGCAACTCGCGGCGGTGATCGGACACGAGGTAGGCCATGTGCTGGCTGACCATGGTAATGAGCGATTGACCCAGCAACTCGGCATCAAGGCCGGGCTTTTGGTCGTGGGATTACTGGGTGAGGGTGAGCTGGGGCATCAGCAGTTGATGCAGGCTTTGGGCATCGGCGCCCAGATCGGCATCAGTCTGCCGTTCAGCCGGACCCATGAGGAAGAAGCCGACCTGATGGGGCTGGCGATCATGGCCCGTTCGGGGTTTGACCCGCAAGAGAGCGTGGCGCTGTGGCGCAATATGGCCGCTACCGGTGGAGGTCAGCCTCCAGAGTTTCTTTCGACTCATCCCGCTCACGAATCTCGTATCAAGGTGCTCGAAACGTCCATGGATGAAGCGTTGGCAACCTACGAGAATGCCTCGCCTGCAGACTGTTCCACATCGTGAGGATCCAGATAATCTGCCATCCTGTCTCTTCAGCTATCTGATACGACATTCCGACCATGACGACGATAAAGATACCGACATCTGACGGGCTGGTTACAAACAGTGCCCTTTACAACGATTGAGGAGACGTAGTGATCTTACCGATTCTGGCCATCATCCTGGGGTTTGTCCTGCTCCTGTGGAGCGCTGACCGCTTCATCGATGGTGCCTCGGCGGTAGCCGGGCACATCGGGTTGCCTTCTTTGGTGATCGGCATGGTCATCGTCGGGTTCGGCACGTCGGCACCCGAGATCGTCGTGTCCATCATGGCGGCCCTGGACGGGAATCCTGAACTGGCCCTCGGCAATGCGCTGGGATCCAATATCTACAACGTTGGCCTGATCATCGGAGTAACGGCGCTGATCGTGCCGATTGCGGTGCATTCGACAATCATCCGTCGTGAGTTGCCGTTGCTATTGCTGTTTGGAGCCGTGGCAGGGGCATTCTTCTGGAATGATCAACTTGGCCGATTGGAGTCGGTGTTGCTACTGATGGGGTTCTTCGGCCTGATGGCCTGGACGACCTGGGCAGCCCTGCGTGGCAAGGGTGATCCATTAGCCGTCGAGACTGAACAGGAACTCTCCTCGCATGCCATGACACTTGGCCGAGCCATCCTGTGGCTCCTGGTTGGTCTGGCGCTGCTGTTGGTGAGCTCGCGGATGCTGGTGTGGGGGGCTGTCTCCGTGGCGAGTGCCCTGGGCGTCAGTGATCTCATCATCGGACTAACGATCGTGGCGCTTGGTACCTCGCTGCCGGAGTTGGCATCGTCGATCGCCGCGGTTCGCAAGGGGGAGCACGATATTGCCATTGGCAATGTCGTGGGTTCCTGCATGTTCAATCTATTGGCAGTGGTCGGTATCGCTGGTGTTATCGCACCGATGGAGGCACTTTCAGCGGAGGTCATGCTCCGCGACTGGCCGGTGATGATGGCCATGGTAGTAGGCCTGTTCATCATGGGCTTTGGGATTCGCGGCAAGGGGCGGATCAATCGAATCGAGGCGAGTCTGCTACTGCTGGGGTTAGTGGCCTACAACGGCTGGCTGGTCAACGCTGTGATGACTGTCTGATCGAGTCGCGTAATGGCGCCCCGTTAATGTCCAGGCTAGAACGCTGCCATACACGGCTGGGCCAACAGTCGACCAATGAAGGAAGGCAATGCTGAAAACTTTGGAAGCAGGTTTACAGGCCTGGATGTTGCCGGGCATTTTGACGTTGCTTGCCGTGATAGCCAGTTACGTCCTCTACCGGCTGACACTAGCGGTGATCCGGCACTTTTCGAAACGGCGAACCGTCCCCCGACTGTTTCTGGATGCGGTTGACAAGGCGCTGGGCTTGGTTATCAGCCTGCTGGTACTCAGGGCTATGCTTGATGGCGCTCCGGATGGCCTGCTGCTCTTGAGTCCGTTGAAGCAGATGGTCACTTTGCTACTGATTCTGTCACTGACGTGGGCTGCCGTTCGCCTTACTTCTGTCATTGGCGACGTTATCGTGTTTCTGAACCCGGTATTGGAAGGACAGTGGAAACGGGCCCGCAAAGTAGAGACACAGACACGCTTCCTGGTCCGTTGCCTGAATGTCCTCGTTGTCATTGTGGGCTTTGGTGCCGCGCTGATGACCTTCGAGCCGGTACAGAAAGTGGGGGCCAGCCTGCTGGCGTCTGCAGGTGTTGGCGGTATTGTCCTGGGTTTTGCTGCACGGCCGGTACTCAGCAACCTGTTATCGGGCATTCAGATTGCGCTCACCCAGCCGTTTCGTATTGATGATGTGCTGATTGTGGAGGGCGAGTGGTGTTGGGTCGAGGAAGTGACTGCAACCTATGTCGTCCTGCGGGTGTGGGACCAGCGTCGGCTTATCGTTCCGTTGCAGTGGTTTATCGAGAACTCTTTCCAGAACTGGTCGCGGAATACAGCGGATTTGCAGGGCGCAGTCTTTATCTGGGTTGATTACACCATGCCCATCGAGCCGCTGCGCCAGGAGTTCTCGCGCTTGCTGGATACGATGAAGCAGTGGGATGGCAAGGTAGCGACGGTTCAGGTGACCGACGCCAATGAACAGGCGATACAGGTCCGCTTCCTTATGAGTGCACCGAACTCCAATCAAAATTGGGACCTGCGATGCTCTATTCGTGAAGGGTTGGTGACATTTATACAGCAGCATTACCCCTCGCAACTGCCTCGCCTTCGGGCGCGATTGGAGGATACTTCTCCGGAGTTTGAGGGCGGCGAAAAACTGAATCGTTCAGGGCCTTCCAGAAGCTCAAAACCTTGAGTTGATGAAGCTTGCCGGTCTCTCGGCTTACATGAAAAGCCTAGGCTCACCACTCGCTACTCCTGTTGCTCCTCCATCACTTTCTCAATCCATTCTAGCCAGGTTTCGGTCAGGCACTGGCCGAGGCTCAGCGTGTGTCAGAGTGCGCTGGGCGGGCGTCAGCGCTTGTGGGTTGCGGTACCACTCCTGCTTAATGTCGGAATAGGTCGCCAGGCGCTCCTTGAACTCCCGGAGACTGGCGAGCTGTTGGTAACGGGCCTGTTCATCATGGGCTTTGGGGGTCGCGGCAAGGGGGCAATCGTATCGACGTGCCGGTCCTTATGGACCGGCATTGTCGGGCAAGGCCCCAACGATCAGGGGTTGAGGCGGTTATTGGCGTCGGTAAAGCCGATCAGAGAAATATCCAGGTCCATGCGGTCGCCGCGTGGACCAATCATGCTGAGGGTTGCCGTATTGCCACTGCGGAGTTGCTGCAACATCGACGGCTCAATGGGGGCGTCAGCACGGCACCCTTGCGCCTGGCAGACTTGGTAAGGGAACTGGATTGGCTCACCGTTATCCACACTTAATTGCAAGCCTGCGGCCAGACGCACCCCCAGCGGAACGAAGAAGCTCATTACCGGATCATCGATCTGGGGTGGGTAGTTGAGAATGACCTGCATCAAGGGCTGGTCGCTGCCAGGTTGAGTAACCAATTGCGACATCGCACAAGGCGACGGGCCCTCGGCATTACGCCGGCAACGCACCTCCCAGTCCTGGAAAGACTCGGTGGTGACATCATCACCGGTAGACGTACTCGGTTGTTGTTGGCTGAAGGCGTTGGGAGACAACACCAAGATCGATAATAGACCCATGATGCATAGATTTTGAGCAAGACAGCGCGGCATTAGCTTGATCTCCTGTTGGTTCACGGATGATGGATGATAATACTCACCATGCCTGCTTGTTCGCTTGAGGTCGAGCCCCTTGGGTCAGTGTTGAGCTCAATGACGCTCGAAGCAGTCCTGAATTGTCAGCTAACTGCCAAGGATGGGTCAGTTTTAACTCGGCGTTATGCGTTGGGACTGGCCGGTGATGATGGCCAAGGTAGTGGGGCTGTTTATCATGGGCTAAGAGGTTCGCGGCAAGGGGCGGATCAATCGCATCGAGGCGAGCATGCTACTGCTGGAGGTAGTGGCCTATAACGGCTGGCTGGTCAACGCCGTGTTGAGAGTCTGACCGAGTGGAAGACCCGTTATAGTGAGCTTGGTTCTGTTATGGGTGGCAATGCCGAAAACTCAGCAGTTTTGCGCACAGCATCGATATCGTCTTGAAGCGACATTGCGCTTTCTGAACGGGCCAGTGCCATCCTTGAATGTTTTCTGGCGGCCGCCACCATCGCACTGTCACCTGTTCCGGCCAGAGCGAGCAGGGCTTTCTGCAATCGGATCGACACCTCCACCATACCCGCGCCGTCCCGGGCAATTGCCGTAAAAGCATCGTCGAACAGGTCGTCGATCAGCAGTTCTGGCACTGAGATACGGTTATAGGTAATCGCTTGCAACCGGTCTATCTCTACGGGGGATTGCCAAAGGGTAAATAGTCGCACCAGTGTGCCAATCACGTTTATCGCGGTTCCCGGGTCATTGATGCCCGGCGACAGCGCTTTGTCGGCGATTTCGGACAACGCCAGCAGCCCGAAGCGAGGATCATCCTCAAAGGTACGGCTTGAGCCAATTGTGAAGGCACTGGAGAAAGCCTCTGTCTCGAACGCCTTGCATTCTTCGGCGTCTTTAACAATATGAAGCAATGGAAGGTGTGTATGAACAAAGGTACCCGGCAGTACCGCTACTGTTACGTGGCAATTGTGCGCTTCAGCACAGGCTTGTAATGTCTCCAGGTCGATATGCTGGACATAGCCAATTTTCGAAGAACAGGTAGGAATGCCCTTGTCAGCCGCTTGATGCGGGGAGGCTGTCAACGCGCCGAGTGAAGGCGCATGCCGACGGCGGTTCAGTGCGTCGCCTGCGGCCTTTTCCGCTTTCTCGATGGTATTCACCACCTTGCCTAGCCGTGCGATTCTGTCCACCCAACGAACGAATGTGATGATGACAATGGCAAACACCAAAAGCGTCAGTGCAAAGATCGCAAACCGGCCTGCCGCGTCAAACATGTCATTCTGGATGGTTATCAGCGAAACGATACTGAAGATAAAGGCGCCTATAAATGCCGACAATGCGTTCTGGGTAACGTCATCCGCAATCACCAGCGGTATGGAGCGGGGAGTTGCCCCGGTGCTGGCGGATGCATAAGCGGCCACCATGGAGCCCACTGCAAATGTTGCAATCACCAGCATGCTGGACGCCATGATGGTCAGTAGCGATTCGACAGACGCCAGGGTGATATCCGGTAGCACACTCGACAGCCCCATCGTGTCAGCGAGCATGGCGATGAAGGTACCGCCTATAGAAAGCACGCAAAGGAGCAGTGGCTTGACCCAGAGACGCTCGCTAATCCGACTAAAAGCAAAGCGCAGCTTGTCCAGGGTGAACAGCTTTGATTGAGCCATAATTCCATCCTCTGTGGTTAGGCTCAAGGTTCTGAGGCCGACTTGTAAAAATCCAGGCGGCAGGTCCGACGTCGAACCCAGTCGAGCTAACGGCCGCGCATATGCTGTCTTCGTTATCCCGCGCCTGAACCCCTTAGGCAACCCAGAAAACGCCCAGGCGAGAAGCTGTATCTGGAGAGTGTACGCCTTCCCGAGATGCGGAGGAATACAGCGAGCGCCGCATAAGCGCTGTAAACAGTGCATTCCATCGGCGAGGTATGCCAGGATTGCCGTGTATCGTAGGCAGCTTGTGCTTGCATCTTTCAGGCGCTTAATGGTGGGGATTCACGAGTTGGCCAATGCAGCTGGATATGTGGTTTATCTATTTCGCCAGTTGTGTGGGCTTGTCGCTCTCGCCTGGTCCCAGTGGGCTTCACGGAAGCCGCAAGACGCTGTTTACGATTTCGGGTGGCGCGATAGGGTTTGTCATCGTTATTGCTCTTTGCATGTTTGGCAAGCGTTGCTAGCCGCATTCGACACTGGCTAGAACGTGCTAGGCGAGGGTTTAATCGCGTTTGCAGAGGTCTGTTCATGGTAATTGGCGCAGCGCTGCCGTTGCGGGCTTGAAGCATCTACGGAATGAATCGTGATAACTAAACAGTGGCTATTACTGTTGCTCGCAGACGCCATCCTGATACTCCACGTACTATTTGTAGCCTTCGTGGTATTAGGCCTGTTGGCTATTTACGCAGGGTACTTCCTGGCGTGGCAGTGGGTGCGTCACCGCGGTTTTCGTATCGTGCATTTATGCGCCATCGGTTACGTCGTGGGGCAAGCCTGGTTGGGGATGGTCTGTCCGCTGACGACCTGGGAAATGGCGCTCAGAACCGAGGCGGGGGCGGCCACTTATGCCGGTTCATTTATTCAGTATTGGCTGCACAGCCTTCTTTACTACAGCGCGCCGGACTGGGTGTTTGGTGTGGTTTACAGCATATTTGGCGGCTTGGTGCTGGCGAGTTGGTGGGTGGTGCGGCCACGTAAACGGGTTCGCTAGCATGTGTGGGTGTACTAAACTTGGTTAATCATGTCGCAATGAGGAGCGAATACATGCGGCATCTTTTCGTGATGCGCCACGCCAAGGCCAAGCAACCCAGTGACAATATGACCGACTACCAACGGCCGTTGCGCAAACGGGGAAAGCGTCAGGCGACGGCAATGGCCCCTGTGCTGCAGCGCTGGAAAGCGTTGGAGGGGCAGGTTCACGTCAGCACGGCGGCTCGTACGCGGGAAACCCTCGACGACATCGCCGCGCAGTTGCCAGAACGAGCACTCATCAATCAGCCTCAATTTGACGACGCTCTCTACACCTTCGACGGTGAAGAACTACTGGCATGGCTCAAAGCACTGCCTGATGAACCCGAAAAAATGCTTGTTATTGGCCATAATCCGGCCCTTGTGGATCTCGCCTGCTGGCTCAATAAGGCAACGCCGACGTCGCTGCCTACCGGCAGCGTGCTGCATTTCACGTTGCCCGATACACCCTGGTCATCCATGGAACCTGACTGTGCGGAGCTGGTGAGACGACTGACCCCGGAAGAGGCCAGCTATTCACTTTTCAAGCGCCTTGCCCCCAAACCATCTGATCATAAAGGCAACACGTCCAGCCGACTCCTTGCCATGCTCGAGCACCAGTACCGGATGGTCAGGGCCCTGGAGCCGGGGGTGATCGCAGGTGTTGATGCTGAATTTCTGCATCAGTACCGAGTTAACCTGCGTCGCAGCCGGGCAGTGGGCGAATCCGTACGTTCCATTACCAAAGTGCCTGGCCTGAAAAAAATGCTTAAGCGGCTCAAGCACCGTGCCCGGGCCACCAGCGACCTCCGCGACCTTGACGTGTTTCTGGAGGATATTGGCAATACGTCACCGCCGCTTTCTTCCGCGACTCGTCAAGCTTTGCAGCAATGTCTTCAGGATTGCCAGCGGGCAGGCCATCAAGCCCTTTGCGAGCAGTTAAGCGCGCCAGCCTACGCTGAGGAAATGCAAAACTGGCAGAGGTTTATCGCTTCCGATGACGTCAAGAAGGCGCTCACCAAGCTGACGCCCAAGCGTATCAAGGCGGTGCTCAATAAGCGCATTGCGCGTCACGATGAGGATCTGGCAGCACTGTCTTCAGATAGCTCTGACACTGCTTTGCACGAACTTCGCAAGGGCGTGAAGCGCATCCGTTATCTGGCCGATCTGAATCCCAAGGTCCCCAAGTCGTTTCTGGCAGAATTGAAGCACCGTCAGCGCCTGCTCGGTGACTTTCAGGATCTATGCACTCGACAAGCCTGGCTAAATGCCTTCATCGAAAGCGCTGATAACGACGCTGAACAGAAGAAAGAGTGCGCGTCATGGGGCGCTTCGTTGGAGAAGCGAAAGCACGAACTGCGCAATGAGGTATTGGCATTGGCTCCTTTGGCCCGCTAGTTGATACCCATCTGGCGAAGCTCATCAGGTGCGTTAAGTTGAAACCGTGCAGTTCTGCATGGCGATACATGGCTTTCCATGGTCAAGCACTTGAGCCTCAACACTATACGGTCAAACGCAAAGGAGTCCTGGGATGGCTAAAAAATCTCAAGGAAGCGGGATTTCGCCTTCCGGGTCAAGTGAGTCATTACAAGCGCTGCTAGTCGAATTGGAGCAATTTGGGCAGGAAAACGACGCGGCAATCGCCGAGCGCCCAAGGCGAATGCTGAATATTACCCGTGATACCGGGGAGTTTCTGTCAGTGCTGGTTCAGGCGACCAACGCGCAGCGTGTGCTTGAGATTGGCACGTCCAACGGATATTCCACCTTGTGGCTGGCTCAGGCGGCACAAAAGATTGCCGGGCACGTGACGACAATTGAGCAATCTGACTTCAAGCTTGAGCTAGCGGCCAGTAACTTTGAGCGCTCGGGGCTTTCTGATGTCATCACCCAGCTTCGCGGGGAAGCGGGCGGCCTGCTGGAAGCAATGCATGACGAAAGCTGCGACCTTGTTTTTCTAGATTCCAAACGCTCGGCGTATGTGGCCTGGTGGCCTACCATCAAACGTTTACTACGCAGGGGCGGGCTTCTTGTCGTTGACAACGCCACGTCCCACGCCGATGAAATGGATTCTTTTATGACGTTGGTATCGGCAGATGCCGATGTCACTACCTGCACAGTACCCGTCGGGAATGGACAGTTCCTGGTCACCCGGTGTGCCTTTTAGCGGCATAGCTTACAGGGACCGGCAATTTTGGCAGCTTTGTTCCATAACATGGAATGACGATTTAGCTGAGGTGATCGCCAGTTTTGTGGGTGCCATCGTATTGTGTACGTGACCGGACAGCTTTCATGCGCCACACTGCTACTCAACCCGCCTCGGATGAATCCCTGTGACCAACGCTACCTGGTTTGTATTGATCGGAACCCTGCTGATCATGATGGGGTTGCGTTCGCCCGTTCTACATCGCCTGCGACTGACACCTTCCATTGTCTATTTGGCTATTGGGGTGACTCTTGGCCCGTCGGTCTTGGGAGCATTTCATTTTAATCCGTTAGAACAAGCGCATTTGCTGGAAGTGCTCGCTGAAATTGCGGTTCTCGTATCGTTGTTTATCGCGGGAATGAAAATGCCGATGCCGTTCAAATGGCGGGAGTGGAATGCCCCCGTTCGGCTCGCGATTATCTCCATGACCATCAGTGTCGTCCTGACCGCTGTGTTTGGCTATTACGTGCTGGCCTTGCCACTGGGGGCGGCGATTCTGCTGGGGGCTATTCTGGCACCCACTGATCCCGTTTTAGCCACCGATGTTCAAGTCCGGCACATGGGGGATAAAGATCCTTTACGTTTCACGCTGACCAGTGAAGCGGGCATGAATGACGGCAGTGCTTTTCCGTTTGTCATGCTGGGGCTGGCAATGCTCAGTTCCCCGGTTAGTTACGAACTGCTTGGGGCTTGGGTGTTAAAGGATGTTTTATGGTCGACAATCGTTGCCCTGGTTGTCGGGCTCGTAATGGGGCGCTTATTAGCACAGCTTGTATGGAAACAGCGCTTTCTCAGTAACGAAGGCCCGTTGCTGGATGACTTTCTGGGTATGGGCTTGATCGGCGTGGTCTATGGCGTCTGTCTGCTACTCGATGCCTGGGGGTTTCTGGCCGTTTTCGCGGCGGCTATTTCACTTCGTCAGTCGGAGCTTAAGCTGGCGAGTATTCACGGGCCTAACCAAGAAACGGGCTTTAACCGGCAAATTCCGGTTAATTCCGAAGAGCCGACGCCACCGAATAGCACTCAAGTATCTGAAGGTTCCATGTTGTTCAAGGAGTCACTGGAGCGGCTCTCCGAGCTGGTGCTGGTCATGCTACTGGGTGGAATGTTGTTTCTTGACTCATGGAGTTTAAGGGCCGTCGGGGTGGCGCTATTCCTTTTTCTCGTGGTTCGCCCCGCCAGCGTATTCTTGGGTCTGCTTGGTTCTGGTACACCGATGCGGCTGCAGATGCTGGTTGGCTGGTTCGGCGTACGTGGAATCGGCTCGATCTATTATTTGATGTTCGCGATCGTCTTTGGTCTGCCGGAAGCGCTGGCCGTGGAATTCATCCACATCACGCTAGTGGTCATCGTGCTCTCGATCGTCGTCCACGGACTAACCGTCAAACCGATGATGACAAAGTGGTGGCCATGAGCAGGCCTGGCGCCTCCATTTACCCTTTGCAGGCCTGAGCTTTTTAGTGACCAACAGGAATGAAGTGATGGAATTGATCCGCAGTGTCGTTATTTCCGAGTTCTCGGATTTCAATGACATAAGTGAGCTTATTGTTTTGATAGTTCGACTACTGATGGCTATCTTGCTAGGTGGCCTGCTGGGCCTTGAGCGTCAACAGAGCGGCAAGGCGGCTGGAATACGCACCCATATGCTAGTTTGCATGGGCGCTGCGTTATTTATATTGATTCCCCAGCAAGCAGGTATTTCTGATTCGGAGATGAGCCGAGTTATTCAAGGCGTGATCGCCGGGATCGGCTTTCTTTGCGCCGGAAGTATCATCACTGGCAAGAATGATCAGGCTGCTACAGGGCTTACCACAGCAGCCGGTATTTGGTTCACAGCGGCCATCGGCATAGCGGTTGGCCTTGGGCGTGAGCAAACGGCGGTACTGTGCACACTTCTGGCTTGGCTGGTGCTTTATATGGTGCCTTTCTTTTCACACTCAATCAGCCAGAAAAAAGCTGCCTATGCAAAACTAAGTGAAGGTAACTCTGGTGTTAAATGAGGAATTTCTATTCGCTAGTATTAAATAGATTCAAAAGGTGCGGATATCCTGGGTTTGCGATCACCGCACCTATTAATGTTGACTGTTTACTTGAAAATAGCTCCCTTTGAGATCTAGGCCGGTTCGGATATCGGAGTGGTCTCTAGCGACATCTGTAGTTTATCGACCAGCGCTTCAACCTTGCCTATCGCCTCGGCCACAGAGTTTGCCAGTAGCTCACCGCCAGCTTCCTGCCCCTCAATGGCGATGTAGTGGAGTCGGGTAATGCCGATAAAGCCAAGCGCGGTGGCGAGGTTTGGCTCGAGGTGGTTCATATGCGCCATTTCTCTACCAGGGTCAAAGCCGATACTGCCTCTGGCGCTAAGAATGACAGCATGCCTTGATCTATCCGTGAGCATCGGGATGGGAGGATCAATGGGATTGGTGTCATCGAAATCTATTGTGCGGCCAAGCCTTATCACTTGATCGATCCACGCCTTGAGGGCGGCCGGCATGCCAAAGTTATAAAGCGGCGCGCCAATCACCACAATATCAGCAGCAATTAATTCATCCACCAAGAGGTCGCTCTCTGCCAACGCATCCTTCATCCAGGGTTCTCGCTGGTCTTCAGGCGTAAACGCTGACGCGATCCAATCGTGGCTGATAAAGGACGGCGGATTTTGACCAATATCGCGATAAGTTAGCGTGTCATGGGGGCGACCTGATTGCCATTGACTGACAAACCGTTGGGTGAGGTGGCGGCTATGGGAGCCGTGCTTATCGGTTCCCGCAATACCGGGGCGGGCGCTGGCATCTATCTGCAGAATATGTGGCATGATTGGTCTCCTAATCTGAACTGAACTCATCTATGATTAACAACAGAATCAGCGTAGGCCTTGCTTGTAGAGGCGAACAAACGATCTTTTCTTGTCGGCATAGGTGATTAAAATTCATTCATGAGCTATCGACGTTTACCCTCACTTTCGGCACTGCGCGCTTTTGAGGCTGCTGCCCGTCATGAAAGTGCCAAGCAGGCGGCACAGGAGCTCTCGGTGACGGCCACTGCCATTAGTCACCAGGTCCGTGGGCTTGAAGAAACGCTCGGCATTGCCTTGTTTGTGCGTAAACCACGCCAGTTGGAACTGACTTCCCAGGGCCGGGAGCTGCTGCAGGTGTTGGAAGGCGCGTTTGACAGCATCAGTCACGCGGTCGAGCGGCTAAGCGCTGTGCCCGTTCGCCAAACCATTACGCTTTCCACGACGCCTGCGGTCGCGGTGCGCTGGTTGCTGCCATGGGTTTGCCTACTGCGTGACTCGCATCCAGACATTGATCTGCGCATTCATGCTTCTCACGAGCCGGTAGCGTTGGATGGGGTAACGGCAGACATTGCCATTCGTTATGGCGATGGTCGCTGGCCGGGGTTAGTAGCGGAAAAATTATTTGATAACACCTTCATCCCGACCTGCAGTCCACGCCTTGGTCTGCACGAGGTGGCGCATTTACCGTTGCACCCATTGATTCACTTCAGTAGTCAGGGGGCTATTTCTTCGCCGCTTGATTGGGCAGCGTGGCAAAAAGAGGCAAAGGTGCCTGGACTGGACGTTAGTGCCGGTCTGGTGTTTTCTGACGAAACCCATGCTATTTCAGCTGCCGTGGGTGAACAGGGCGTTGCGCTGATGAGTCGCCAGTTGATTAAGGATGAATTGGAGGAAGGGCGCCTGGTGCAACCTTTCGGCCCGGCATTTGAAGGCAAGCCGTTTTTTCTAGTTTACCCGGAAAGCCGCCGGGACGATCCGACGATTCTGGCTATACGGGAGTGGGTGAAATCGGTGCCGGGTGGGCTTTGTGCGCCATCGCCCTGACGTGTGGATATGAAGGGCTACCAGACTGGATCAACAGGAGTGAAAAGGTGGAAGCAATTAGAAATATCATCGCCTCCGAGTTTTCGGAATTCAACGACTTAGGCGAACTCATCATTGTGGTGATCCGGCTACTATTGGCAGCTGTTCTCGGTGGCCTGTTGGGGCTCGAGCGAGAGCAGCGAGGCAAGGCGGCTGGTATACGGACCCACATGCTGGTCTGCATGGGTGCTGCTTTATTCATTTTTATTCCTGAACAGACGGGTATTTCTGATGCAGAGATGAGTCGCGTCATTCAGGGTGTCATTGCAGGCATCGGTTTTCTGTGTGCCGGCACCATCATTACCCGCAAAGACGAACAAGGCACGTCAGGACTCACCACGGCGGCCGGTATTTGGCTGACGGCCGCCATTGGGGTAGCCGTTGGTCTGGGGCGTGAGCAAACAGCCGTTTTATGTACGCTGCTGGCCTGGATGGTGCTTTACGTGGTGCCTTTCTTTTCGCGCCCGATCAGCAAGAAAAAAACGTCACACTTAGGGGATGATGATGATGAAGATGATTCTGATGTTTGAGGGCACCAAACGACCATTGCCCCATTAGCTGCCAAGTCGATAAGGCGTTAGCTTTACTGCACTGTTGTTTTACGACTGCCCCTGCTGTTGGCTTTCTTCTTGCTATAACGTTTTCTCGGCTTACTAGCGCGCTTCACCGGGCCACCGGCTTCGCCCTGTGCCGTTTGCAGGCTGTTGCGTAGCCTGGCGGCGTCGCTGTGGCTGAGCAGGCCGCGCAAGTCGTCCAGTAATGCCTGCTGAAAGGTGTTGGCGTCATCCTGCTGTTCGGAAATAGCGCGCAGTCGCTGTTCCCAAAGCGCGGTGCGTTCCGGCGTGCTCACGGCGCTGGGCAAGGCGGCGATGAGCGCGCTGCCGAGCTTGGTGGCACGCAGGGCTTTTTGCTTGCGGACCAGGTAGCCGCGCTGCACCAGGGTTTCGATGATGCCGGCGCGGGTGGCTTCGGTGCCCAGGCCATCGGTGTCGCGCAGGGTGCGACGCACGGCAGGATCGTCTACGTAGCGGCCGATGTTCATCATTGCCTTGATCAGGCTGGCATCGGTGAAGGGTTCCGGTGGGCGGGTTTCCTTCTCCTCAACGCCTGCACCCATCGCCTGGCAGGTTTCTCCTTGGGTGAGCGGCGGCAGCGGCGGGCTTTCATCGCGGGTGGTAAACAGCGGTTTCCAGCCGGGGTCAAGAATGCTTTGGCCGCGAGCGCGGAAGGCTTCATTAAGCAGCGTAAACTCGGCTTTTACCTCAAAGGTGCGCAGCGGACGGTAAAACTGGGCCATAACGTTGCGTACGATCAATCGAAAGACATGCCCTTCGGTCGCGGAGAGCTGGTTGAAATCTGCTGGCTTGCCGCTGGGGGCGATCGCGTGGTGGGCGCCTACCTGCTTGTCGTTCCAGGCTTTGGAACGTAGCGAAAAGTCCGCGCCTTTCAGCCACTGTTGAAGGGCTTCATCGTTCTGGCAGGCGCCGCTCAGGCTGCGCTGGGCAAGCGGGAGGTGCTCTTCGGGCAGGTAGCGGCAGTCGGAGCGCGGGTAGGTAATCAGCTTGTGCTGCTCGTATAGCCGCTGGCAAATATCCAGTACTACCTGTGCAGAAAGCCCGTGACGGCGGGCAGCGTCGACCTGAAGGGCTGAGAGCGAGTACGGCAGCGGCGGTGCCTGGCGTTTTTCCTGCTGGTCGAGTTGGGTCAATTGACCCGAGGCGCCGGGTAGCTGCGCTGCCAATGCGTCGGCGGGTCGGCGGTCGATCAAGCGCCCCTGGTCATCTAATGGCTGGTGTTCCTTGGGTGCCCACCAGGCGCGCAGCTGGCCCTGAGCAACCTTGAGGTCGACCCAAAGGGGGTAAAAAGGGTGGGGCACAAAGTCTCGAATAGCGTTGTCGCGGCGCACGATCAAGCCCAGCACCGGGGTTTGTACGCGACCTACGGAAAGCACGCCGTCGTGGCCTGCCTGGCGGCCGGTGAGCGTCCAGGCGCGGGTCAGATTGATGCCGTAGAGCCAGTCAGCACGGGCGCGTGCCTGGGCCGCCTGGAACAGTGGCTGGTACTCGGCGTTGGGTCGCAGACTGGCAAGGGCGCGGCTGACGGCGGGCCTGTTGAGGTCGCTGATCAGCAGCCGTTGTACCGGGCCGCGGTACTTCATGTAGTCGATCACTTCCTGTACCAGCAATTGACCTTCGCGATCCGGGTCACCGGCGTGAACGACCTCGCTTGCCTGTTTAATCAGCTTGCGTATCACCGCCAGTTGCCCGCGCGCTTTTGAGCGCGGCATCAATTTCCACTGCTGCGGCACAATGGGTAGCCGATCCAATCGCCATTGTTTATCGGCAGGGTCGTAGGCCTCCGGGGCTGCCTGTTCCAGGAGGTGTCCCAGGCACCAGGTAACCGTGGTATCGCCGCAGTGAATGGCGCCGTCCTGTCGTTTTCCGCTCCCGGGAAGTGCATCGGCAATTGCCCGGGCAAGGCTGGGTTTTTCGGCGATAATCAAGCGCATGCGGGAGATGCCTTAAATTGTGTAACGTAGGAATATGGTAACAGACACCACACCCGGAAGCGCATAGTAGGGGTTGTCGAGGAAATGATGTTCAGTAATTATGCGTATAGCTTTTGTATAATTTGATAGGATTGCGTAAGCTGCTTGTCAGATGCTCAACGAGGCGACTTAAATGCGAGATCGCGGCAGAACACGACGTTTGATGGGGTTGGGGGCACGCACTGGCGGGGCGCTACTCAAGACACGCCTGGGTGGCCAGGCAGACTGGCGGGCTCTGGGCGAGGCGCTATTTGAGGGACTATCCGAGCTGAAAGGCCCGGCCATGAAGCTGGCGCAGATCATGTCCCAGTGGGATGACCTCTTGCCGCCGGACCTGGCCGAGGAGCTGTCGCGCCTTCAACGCCAGGCGGAGCCGATGCCCTGGCCGCGCATACGCGAGGCGCTGGTGATGCAGTACGGCGAGCTGGATTCGCACTTTCGGGACATCGAAGAGCGGCCCTTCGCCAGCGCTTCCATGGGGCAGGTGCACAAGGCGGTCACCCATGCCGGCGAAACAGTGGTGCTAAAGGTGCAGTACCCCGGGCTTGCCGACGTGCTGGAAAGCGATCTCAAGCAGGTAAAGCGTATCATGGGATTGGGCCGCTGGTTCAAGGTGCCCCAGGCGCGCCTGGATGCGCTGTTTGAAGAGCTGGCAGCGGGGCTACGCGACGAGCTTGATTATCGCGCCGAGGCCGATGCCATGGCCCGTTACCGCGAACGCTACCAGGCCGATAGCCGCTTGGTGATACCCGAGCCGCTTTTTGAGCTTTCCGGCCAACATGTGCTGGCGATGCGTTTTGTGGGTGGTACACCGCTGCGCGATCTGGAAAGCGCTGACGATGACACCCGCCAGAAAATCGCCGTGGCGTTGGCGGACTGGATCACCGAGGAATTGTTTACCTACGGCGAGCTGCACGCCGACCCGCATGCGGGTAATTTTGCGGCCGATGATCAAGGCCGGTTGGTGATATACGACTTTGGCGCGGTGATTCCAGTGCCCGAGACCCGCTTGAAAGCGATGATGCAACTCCTCAACGCGACCCTTGCCCATGATCCGATGGCAATGGATGAAGCGCTGATGCAAATGGGGGGCCGCCAGGGGCAGGGCGCCCCCTTATCGCTTTATCGCGAGTCCGCCGAGTGCGTGGCGCCGCTGTTTAGCCCCGGTGAACAGGACTTCAGCGATGTGCGCGTCCATCGCCGCCTGCGCGAACTGACGCCCAAGGTATGGGGGGCCATGGACCGTCTGCAGCCCCCCGCCGATACGCTGCTACTTTCACGCGCCCTCAATGGCCATTACTGGAACCTGGTGCGCTTACAGGCAAGGCTTGATATGCACTCGCGGACGGCCCCCCTGCTTGAATGGGCCCGAGTGGCTTAATCGAGACGCTTCATCCAGAACACCATTGATTTGTGGCTTTCTTCATTTTCGCCGATATCTTTCCAGGCGAAAGTGGTGGCGAGTTCTGGGTGGCGTTGGTAACCCTGGGCATTCCAGAAGTCATGCAGCGGACGATAATTGGATGGCGCCAGTGGATGGCCGGCGGGGCGCTCAACAGCGCAGAAAGCGACTCTATCAAACCCTCTGAGCTTGGCATGTGCCTCTCGTTCGGCCATGAAGCGTTTGCCGATGCCGCGTCCACGGTAATCATGAAGCAGCACCGATTCCCCATAATAAAACACGCTCGAGGGATCAATGCCGTTGGCCTGGAACGGGCGACGGAACTCGTCGACTTCATCGGCCAGCGGCTGTCCGGTGGCGGCGCCCACCAATGATTCGCCGTCGAAGACCAGGACGAACAGGCTGTCTGGATTATCCGCGTAGCGACCCAGGTAATCCGCTTCGTAGCTTAGGTCACCATCGTAGAGGTAGGGGTAGTCACGAAATACCTCAATGCGCAGGCGTGCCAGTGCCTGGACATGAGGCGTTATTTCGGCCCCTTGGCAGGTGGTTAGTGTCAATGTGTCCATTGGGTTGCTCTCCAGATAAACGTTGGCCGGGTGGGTAGAAGCGTTTCCCGCTGGCAGCCCTTGGCGATCTTGCCAATCCTCTCTGCGTGCCCCCAATGGTCATGCTAGACTATGTCGCTTTTCAATAGGGTCTTTTATAAGTGGAGACGGCAATGCTGGCGGTATGGGTCGATCAGCTGCTGGGATTTGCCTCCGGGGCACTCTCGGCTATCAGGCAGGATGAACACTACCCCGATTTTATGACCTGGGTGCGTGCCGAGGGGGCGGAATATTTCAATGATGATCTGGCGACGGCTCAGGCGCTTGCCCCCATTCTATGGTCGCAAACGCCATTGGAACGGCTGGATTTTGCCTGCGAATCCCTTGCCACGCCCGGTCGAAATGAGCCGTGCTGGTGCGATTCCGGTCACAAGTTCAAGCAGTGCTGCGCGCGGGTCGAATTCCCCACTGAAATCCCCGAGCAGATGATGTGGATGCTCTCGCTGCGCGAGTGGAAGGGCGCGACCCTGAAAGCCGCGCTGGATAGCCAGCGTGCGCTGCCCCAGGCACTGCTTGAAGCCGGGTTGATTGCCGCTGAAAGTGGCCAAAGCGGCCGCGCCATGCAGATTCTTGAATCGCTGTTCGATGGCAGCGACTGGTCGCGGCTGCCTGAACAGGCTGAACCCGCGTTTGAAATTCTGCTGGATATTTACCAGGAACGTGGTTTTTCCCGCAAGCGTGCCGACCTGCTCGACGAAGTCCTTGAGCGCGGGCCGCTGTTCCTGCGCGGGGTGGCACTTGAACGGCTATGCCTGACGCACCTGGACAACGATGACCTGGATAGCGCCCGTGCAGCGTTTGTCAAAGCCCAGCAGGCATTGCCGGATTCGCCGACGCTGGCGTATATCGAAGCCATGCTGCTGCTGCATGAAGGGCACGAGCGTGAAGCCAAGGAGCGCGCCAATTTCTGGTATCGCCGCTTGGTCCGGCAGGGCGACCTTGACGACGATCAGCTCGATTTCCTGGCGGCGCTGGCGGACAACCCCGGTGCTACCCTGGCGGATCAGTTGCTCAGTGCTGAAGAAGACTTGGCAACGCCTCTAATCTCATTGCAGGCGCTGCTCGCCGCGCTCCCCACTGCGCCGAAGATCGACATCACCCCTAATCCTGATACCGGGCATTTGGAGTACCACGTCAGCGCACGCGAAGCGACGCTGTTCGCTGCCTGGCACGAGCAGTTTCAGGTCATGGTTGATGACGACGTAGCGCTGGGTTTCCGCGGCGAGCCATGGGGCAACGCAGTAGAGTGGATGTCGGCGTTGTGCGCCCACCCCGAATGGCTGGATGCGCCTCAAGTGGTGCAGGACCTGACGCTGGCCCTGACTAGCCGTTTTGGCAGCTTGCCGTGGATGGCCCCCAGTCTGTTGGCACCGCTGGCCAAACGTCTCTCGCGCTGGCTGACCCAGGCTCGTGCCGAGGGCGAAGGTAGCCTGCGCTGGGACGATGCCAATAATGCCATCCTGCTGCGCATTGGTCTGGCCCTGGTGGTGGGCATGGAGCGCGGCGCGCGTCAGCATTCACGTGAACTGGCCGAAGAGCTCTTGGCGATCGATCAGGAAGACAGCCTGGGGCTCCGTGAACTGGTACTGGACCAACTGCTGCGCGACGACCGCAATGAAGAGGCGCTGGCGCTCACCGAACAAGCCAGTGGCGATGGTTCGCTGGAGCTGGGGCTGCTAATGGGCCGCACGCTGGCGCTATACCGCCTTGGCCATCACGAAGCCGCAGAACGTTCGCTCAAGGAGGTGGTTACCCATAACCGCTATACGCTGGACATGATTTGCGCTGAAAACCCACGTCCGGTCATGCCCCATCCCGATGGTCAGGTTGATCCTGGCTCGAGAGCCGAGGCCTGGCAATACCGCACACTGATGCGCGATCAGTGGCGGACGACCCCGGGGGCGTTGGACTGGCTTGATGCCCACCGCCCGGCGAGCCGTTAAGCGTTAGCGGGTGGCCGCGACGGGGGCGGGAACGAGCTCCTTGTCGCGATTGATCCAGATGGCCAGCAAAATGGCGGGCAGGCCCAGCAGGGTGGCCAGCACAAAAAAGCTGGCGTAGCCCTGGCCAGTCACCACCAGCCCGCCAAAACCGCTGAGAAACTTGCCGGGTAGCGTCATTAACGAAGAAAACAGCGCGTACTGGGTGGCGGTATAGGCGCGGGAGGTCAGGCTGGAAAGAAAGGCGATGAATACCGCGCTGGCAAGTCCGTTGGCCAGGTTGTCGCCAGTAATCGTGAGCACCAGCATGGGTAGTTGGTTGCCAATTAGCGCCAGCGCTGCAAATAACAGGTTGGTGACCATCACAATCCCTGCGCCGAAGATCAGCAGCGGCCCGATGCCGTAGCGGGCCACCAGCAGGCCGCCAAGAATGCCGCCCGCAATGCTCATCACGATGCCAAACACGTTGGTTACGTTGGCGATGGTCTCCAATGAAAACCCCAAATCGATGTAGAGCGGGTTGGCCATCGAGGCCATGGCCAGATCGCTGATGCGAAACACCCCAATAAACACCAACAGCCACAGCGCCTTGATCCCATAGCGGGTGAAGAAGTCGGTGAAAGGGCAAACGATGGCGCCTATCACCCAGGCGCCGATGCGTCGCAATAGCTTAGGTTTGCCCCGACTGGCTCGAATGAACGCCCGCACCCTGGGTTCGTGAATCAACTGCACCGTCAACGAGGCCCGCTTGGGTTCCGGGCGCACCAGTACGGTCACCACGCCGACACCCACCAGCGCCGCCATGGTCAGGTACGCCACCTGCCATGACACCGCCGAGGCGACATACAGCGCCAGCGCCCCGGCGGCTATCAACCCGCCTCGATAACCGATGATATAGGTTGACGCCATGGCCGCCTGTACATCGTCCTCGGCGGATTCGATACGAAAGGCATCGATGGCAATATCCTGGGTGGCGGAACCGAAAGCCACCAGCAGCGCAAAGGCCGCGACCCATCCCAGATTGCCCACCGGCTCAAGCCCCGCGAGACCGACGAGTCCGGCGGCGATCATTGCCTGGGCGAGCAACATCCAACCCCGTCGCTGGCCGAAGTGGCGGGTCAAGACCGGCAGTGCCAGGCGGTCGACCACCGGGGCCCAGAAAAACTTGATTGAATAGAGCATGCCGATCCAGGCGAAAAAGCCAATCGCCGCGACTTCTACGCCGTCGCTGCGCAGCCAGGCGGAAAGCGTCGAGAACACCAGCAAGAAGGGCAGTCCGGCGGAAAACCCCAAAAACAGCATGGTAATGACCGGGGCACGCAGGTAAATCGCCAGGGCGGCGCGCCAACTGCGCTGGGGCGTAGGGGTGGGCATGAAATGCGACTCCAGAGTAAGACGGTGACAGCGGCCTGATGATACGCTATGCCCACGCTTGGACACACAGCCAACAGCTTACCGGAGAGGAGTTTTGCATGTCGATTTCAGCACATCAGGTGATTACCTTGCACTATCGTTTGTATGACGTGTTGAACGATGGCGGAGAACAACTGCTGGATGATTCCCAGTCGCGGGATAAGCCGCTCGAGTATTTGCATGGGCATGACAATATCCTGCCGGGGCTTGAGCGTGACCTGGAAAGCCAGCCAGCAGGTGCCGAGCTTAGCGTAATGCTGGCCCCGGCAGACGCCTACGGGGTTTATAACGAGGCGTTGGTGCAAACGGTCAGCCGTGCCTCCTTCGGGAATACCCCGCTTGAGGTAGGCAGCCGTTTTCAAACTGAGGGAGAGGCCGGGCCACAGATCGTTACGGTGCTCGGCCTTGATGGGGATAACGTGAGCATCGATACCAACCACCCTCTGGCAGGCCATACGTTGCGTTACCAGGTCAACGTGCTCACTATCCGCGAGGCAACAAGGGCGGAACTGGCCAAAGGACATCCGTTACCGCCGGATACCGATTACAGCAAGGTAGAAGACCGCAAGGTACTTTAAAAGGTACTTTAAACCGTTGATTGGCAAGCCAGCGCTGACTAGTCTAAAGTTTGCTCCTTGAACGTGGGGGCGAGAACACAGGAGATACCGCCAGATGCAACTTGCCTTATTGATGGGATTTTTGCTGGCGGCGGTAGCCCCGCTGCTGCATCGCTGGTTCGGTGGGCACACGGCGCGAGTCATGGCGGCATATCCTGCGCTGATGGCTGTCTGGTTGCTGGGGCTGGCCCCGGAGATACTGGCCGGCGAGTCGCTGTTGCTGGAGTGGGCCTGGGTGCCGGGGCTCGACATTAGCCTGACCTTTTTCATCGACGGGTTGTCTTGGCTGTTCGCGATGCTGATCACGGTGATCGGCACCCTGGTGCTGGTCTTCGCGGGCGAGTACCTGCGCGGCCATCGCGATCTTGCTCGTTTCCTGGTGATAATCACCGCCTTCATGATGTCGATGCTGGGCCTGGTGCTGGCCGACAACCTGGTGACGCTGTTTGTCTTCTGGGAGCTCACCAGCATCACGTCTTACCTGTTGATCGGTTTCAACCACACCGACCCGGAGGCTAGAAAGTCGGCGTTGCAGGGGCTATTCGTCACCGCGGGTGGTGGTTTGGCATTGCTCGCGGGCTTCGCCATGCTGGGGGTGGCCGGCGATAGCTGGTCACTCGTCGAACTCAATAGCCAGGGCGAGGCGCTGCGCGAGCATTCCCTCTATGCGCCACTCTTGGTCTGCGTGCTGCTGGGCGCCTTCACCAAATCGGCCCAATTCCCTTTCCATTTCTGGTTGCCCAACGCCATGGCAGCGCCCACCCCTGTCTCCGCTTATCTGCATTCGGCGACCATGGTCAAGGCGGGCGTCTATCTGCTGGCTCGCCTGCATCCCTCGCTGGGCGGGACCGAACTCTGGGTGATTACCCTGTCACTGGTGGGCGCCCTGACCATGGCCACTGGGGCTTTCTTGGCCATTCAGCACACCAATATCAAGAAGCAGTTGGCCTATTCCACGGTGATGGCGCTGGGCACCCTGACCATGCTGCTGGGTATTGGCACCGAGGGTGCCCTGACTGCCTTCGTGGTTTTTCTGCTCGCTCACTCTCTCTATAAGGGCGCGTTGTTCATGGTCGCCGGTATCCTCGATCATGAGACCGGCACCAAGGACGTCACCGCCATGGGCGGCTTGCGCTCGCTGATGCCGCGTACTGCCGTCGTCGCTGCGGTGGCCGGGGTGTCCCTGGCCGGCCTGCCGCCGTTGCTGGGTTTTTTGGGCAAGGAGCTGATGTTCAAGGCGGTGCTTGAGGCGGAGGCCTGGCGCTGGTTGGTTCTGCTGCTGGCCTTCACGGCGGCCTTCCTGACGCTGGCGGTGGCGGCCGTCGTGGTGCTGCGCCCCTTCTTCGGGGAGCGTCGTACGACGCCCAGTTCGCCCCACGACCCGCCCATGGACATGCTGGTCGGGCCGGCGCTGCTGGCTGGGTTGTCACTGGTCTTTGGTCTGGTGCCGGGTCTGCTGGATAGCCTGGTGTCGGCCACCGCGTCCGGGATCGGTACCGCTGAGGTGGCAGCACACCTGACGCTTTGGTACGGGGTCAACCTGCCGCTGATGCTGTCGCTGGCCAGCCTTGCGCTAGGTATTCTGGTATTCCGCCACTGGGATCGTGTGCGCGCCGCGCTGACACGGCTGGAACCGCTCATGACCCGTGGCCCGGAGGCCGGCTATGAGGCCATGATGCGCGGCCTGGTGGCGGTCGCCGAATGGCAGACGCGGATGCTGCAGAACGGCTACATCCGTAACTATCTGGTGATGACCCTACTGGTACTGTTGGGTCTGGTAGGCCATGCGCTATTCTTCCGGCACTCGCCGAGCTTTCCCTTTTCGGTGGACGCCTATTTCCACGAGGTGGTGACGGCGGGTCTGATGGTGGCCGGGGCGGTGGCAGCCTGCGTGATGCGCTCCCGCCTGGCCGCGGTGGCCGCGGTGGGTATCATGGGCTTCTCCATCGCCCTGACTTTTGTGCTGTTCAGTGCGCCGGACCTGGCCATCACTCAATTGCTGGTGGAGACCCTGACGGTCATCCTGCTGGTCCTGGTGTTATTTCGTCTGCCGCGCTTCGCCACCCTTTCCACCACGACAGAGCGCCTGCGCGACCTGGTGGTCGCCTGCCTGATGGGCACCATGGTCACGCTGCTGATGCTCTCAGTACTGGGTGGCGAGCGGCTGCCCAGGATCTCCGACTACATGGTCCAGAACAGTCAGCCGCTGGGCCATGGCCACAATATCGTCAACGTCATCCTGGTCGACTTCCGGGCGCTGGATACCCTGGGGGAGATGTTCGTGTTGGCCCTGGCGGCCATCGGTGTCTATGCCATGATGCGCTTCCACGCCGAGGAGTATGACGCCAAGCCCTCGGCTCCGCCGGAGAGATACGATGATTAAACCGGGCACGCTGATCCTTACGGTTGCCGCGCGGCTGCTGATGCCGTTGCAGTTGCTGTTCTCCGTGTTTCTTTTGTTGCGCGGCCATGATGAGCCGGGCGGGGGATTCATCGCCGGGCTGGTAGCGGCGGGGGCCTTCGCCCTTTACCTCTTCGCCTTCGGGCGACGGGCCATGCACGCCATCCTCAAGGTCTCGCCGCGGGATCTGGTTGGTATGGGATTGCTGCTGGGAGTGCTCTCGACGTTGCCTGCCTGGTGGGTCGGCGATCCTTTCTTTACCGCCCAGTGGTGGACCATCCCGATCATCGACTTCAAGGCGTCGACGCCGCTTATATTCGATATTGGCGTCTATCTGGTGGTGCTAGGCTCGGTGCTCACTGCCATCAGCGCCCTGATCAAGACCGACCACGAGGATCAACCCGACCCTGAGGAGGCCACATGGAACCATTGATGGCTGTATCCATCGGCATCCTGTTCGCTACCGCTATCTACATGATGCTGCGCCGCTCCATCGTCAAGCTGGTGATCGGACTCATGTTGCTTTCCAATGCGGCCAACCTGTTGATCTTCGTTACCGCAGGAATGACTCGCGGGGCGCCGCCGCTGGTCCCCCCAGGCATGACGGCGCCAGAGGGGGCGGTCGCCGACCCGCTGCCACAAGCCCTGGTGCTTACCGCCATTGTCATCGCTTTCGGCGTGTTGTCCTTTGCGGTGGTACTGGTGCGGCGTGCCTGGGAGATTGTTCGCGCCGATGACCTCGACAAGATGAAGGATACCGACACGTGATGCCCCAAGTTGCGCTGCCCATCCTGATCCCGCTACTTGCCGGGGCCGTCTCGCTGGTATTCTGGCGCTCCCGCGGCATGCAACGTTTCGTCGCCGTGGCTGGCACCGGTGGCCTGCTGGCCACCGCCATCTGGTTGCTGGCCACGGTGAATCGCGAGGGCATCCTGGTGATGCACATGGGTGACTGGCAGGCGCCCTTCGGTATCAGCCTGGTGGCCGACCTGCTGGGCGCCATCATGGTGGTGCTCACCGGTATCATCGGCTTTGCCGTGGCGCTTTACTCCCTGGCCACTGTTGGTCGAGGCCACGAGAAGTTTGGCTACTTCCCGCTGATGCACCTGCTGCTGGCCGGGGTAGCCGGGGCCTTCCTCACCGGCGATATCTTCAATCTCTACGTCTGGTTCGAAGTAATGCTGGTGGCGTCCTTTGCGCTGTTGATCCTCGGCAGCGAGAAGGCCCAGATGGAGGGCGCGATCAAGTACGTGACCCTGAACCTTGTGTCCTCAGTGATCTTCCTGGTGGCCGTCGGCTTGCTCTACGGCATGGTCGGTACCCTCAACATGGCCGACATCGCCCGGCGTCTCGCCACGCTGGAAGACACTGGCATGGTCGATGTGCTGGCGATGATGTTCATGGTCGCCTTCGGCATCAAGGCAGCGGCCTTTCCGCTGTTCTTCTGGCTGCCAGCTTCCTACCACACGCCCCCAGTGGCGGTCTCGGCGCTGTTCGCCGGGCTGCTTACCAAGGTGGGTGTCTACGCGTTGTATCGGGTCTTCACGCTGATCTTCAACCAGAGCCCCGGCTATACCCATGAGATCCTGCTCTGGGGGGCAGGGCTGACCATGCTCTCCGGCGTATTGGGCGCGGCGGCCCAATATGAGTTCCGGCGCATCCTGTCGTTCCACATCGTCAGCCAGATCGGCTACATGATCCTGGGGCTTGCGCTGTTCACGCCACTGGCGATCATCGGCGGGGTCTTCTACATCATGCACCATATCATCGTGAAGACGAATCTCTTCCTGGTCAGCGGCATCGTGCACCGCTTGCGCGGGACTTATCAGCTCAAGCAACTGGGCGGGCTGTATCGCAGCCATCCCTGGCTGGCCGTGTTGTTCCTGATTCCGGCTCTTTCACTGGCGGGCATGCCGCCATTGTCCGGCTTCTTCGCCAAGTTTATCGTGATCCGTGCGGGCGTTGAGGCCGAAGCCTGGGGCGTGACTTTCATCGCTTTGCTGGTCGGCCTGCTGACGCTCTATTCGATGGTCAAGATCTGGAACGAGGTATTCTGGAAGGCTACTCCGGAGGATGGCGATGCCGACCCTTACCCAGCGTTGGGTCAGCGCGAGATGTGGCTGATGACCGCGCCAGTGGTGGGGCTGGCACTGTGCACCTTGTTCATCGGCCTCAACGCCGAGCCGATCTATTCTCTGGCCGAAGCCTCCGCAACCGAACTGCTCGATCCGTCTCGTTACATCGAAGCAGTGCTGGGCGAGGCTGAGGAGGTAATGCCATGATCGGTGCGGCCTGGAACCTGTTGCTGGGGTTTGCCTGGGTAGTGCTCACCGGCGACTTCAGCGGACGCAACCTGCTTGCCGGTCTGCTGTTCGGCTATCTGGTGCTGGCGTTGATCCAGTCCCAGGTGCCCGCGCTGGCGGGCCACGCCCAGCGCCTGCCGCGGCTGATCATGTTCATCGGCTTTTTCCTCAAGGAACTGTTGCTGGCCAACCTCAAGGTGGCCTTCGACATCATTACGCCGCCCTGGTACATGAAACCGGGGGTGATTGCGATGCCGCTCAAGGCGAGCAACGAGTTCGAGATTGCCTTCGTCGCCAATCTCATCTCGTTGACGCCTGGCACCTTGAGTCTGGACGTCTCCGACGACCGCCGGGTGCTTTACATCCACGCCATGTTCCTCGACAACGAGGACGAGCTGCGCCGGAGCCTAGCCGAGCTTGAGCGCCGCGCTCTGGAGCTGTTCCATTGAGAGGAGGGGAGCCGTGTCGACTGTCATTCTGCTGAGCCTCGCGCTCATGTGCCTGGCCTTGTGCCTCGCCTTCGTGCGCCTTTTCAAGGGCCCCAGCCTGCCCGACCGGGTGGTGGCACTGGAGCTCTTTTCGTCGATTCTTGTCGGCACCATTGGTCTCGTCGCCATCGCCACCGATGTGGCCAGCTTGCTGGACGTGGCTATCGTCATGGCGCTGATGGCCTTTATGGCGGCCATCGGCTTCGCGCGATTCCTTGAGCGAGGAGGGCCACGCGATGATTGAACTGCTCAAGAGCGGGCTGATTCTGGTCGGCGCCATCTTCATGTTCCTGGCCGCCCTGGGGCTGGTGCGGATGCCCGACCTGCTGACGCGCATGCATGCCACTACCAAGGCAGCGACCCTGGGGGCTACCCTGATCATGCTGGCGGTGGCTCTGCACTTTGGCGAGGTGGCGGTAGTCGCGCGGGCCTTCGGGGTGATTCTCTTCATCATGATGACCGCGCCAGTGGCGGCCCATGTGATTGGCCGGGCAGGTTATTTTGTGGGGGCGCGCCTGTGGAGCGGCACGGTCAAGGACGAGCTAAGACCCAATTACGATCCGTTGACCCATGAGCTGAAAAGCGGCCTTGAAACGCAGGAGAACGCCAAGCGGCACCCCCGCGACACAGACCCTGATTGACCTGCCGCCCACTTCTGCCTTTCAGTCGATTGAATTCAACCTGAGTTCATCGCGGTTGAAAGGCAAAGTAAATTTGGAAATGGTACAGTCGGTCCTATCGTCAACTATTGAGAAGTTCACGCTATGGATGCTGCCGTTTTCAAGCGTTGTTTGCGCCGTTTCCCCGCAGCTCGCTGGGCGCTAGGGATGGGCATCGCCGCTTTTCTGGTGCCGGTAACGAGCATGGCGCAAACGCTAAGACTGATTGATGGTGATAGGGTCAAGCAGGTTGATGTCGAGCAGCTTCGCCAGTCTTCAGACAGCCACTTTCAAGTGTTTGACCCTTATCAGGGAGAAACTGTGGCAATGCAAGGCATGCCGTTTGCTGACTTTCTTGCCCGCCACTTTGGGCGTGTGCCTGCCAAGTTGCGCTTTACTGCCTGGGACGGTTACGAGGTCACGCTAGGCGGTTGGGATGACCCCAACTGGTATCTGGTGACGATAGAAGACGGCAAGCCATTGAGTCTGCGTTCAAGGGGCCCCGTACGTCTGGTGGAGCGGGAATACGGTGACCGGGACGTTAACAGCTTACGCGAGTTCAATGACTGGATCTGGATGATTCGCAGTATCGAAGCGCGTGGGTAAACCATGAAGCCAATTCTTGACTCATCCCGTGACGTTGATAAAAGCGACTGGGCCAATCGCAAGCGGCCGGGCCGCTACATCAAATGGCTATCGCTCAGCCTGATGAGTTTCATGGCGCTGATGGTGTTGATCATCTATGAAGCCCGCTGGGTGTTTCCCGAGATTCAGACTTACTTCAGCCAATCGGGTAACCTGACGGGGCAACAGTTGGCTACGCGTTCCCGGCACTATTTACAGGATGCTCAGGCCCGTCTGTTGGACATGCCTGGGCCCGAAGAACGGGCAGCGGCGATAACCGACATCGAGTTGGCCTACGGCCTGTTCGACGTGGATGTTTACCATCAGCAATATGACTGCACGTCACCCAGCTTAGGCGTGCTGGACGAGACGGTGACGTCGCTGGAAAGCGATAGCGTGTTACCGGTGGTGCTCGCTCGAGAACTGCTCGACCCGATTGCCTGCCTGACGCGTATCGAAATGGGGCAGTTGGATCGCCGCGCGGAAGCCATTAACACCTTTTCGGAGAGAACCCGCTGGCACAACCAGGTGCTTATCTATACCAGCCTTCTGATCTTTGTATTTGGCCTGCTGTTCTGGTGGCTGCATGAACGGCAATTAAGGCGTACAGAAAAGGCGACTCAGGAAACACTGCGGTGGATGGGGCGTGCCATGCGTGACCCTTTAACGGGCATTGGCAATCGCAGTGCACTCCACCAGGACGTCATGCAGCAAGCCCAGCAGTTGCTAGGCCTGGTGTTAGTGGATATCGATTTTTTCAAACAGTATAACGATACCATGGGGCATCCGGCGGGTGACGCTCTGTTACGCAACCTTGTACTGTTAATTGCCGATGCCTTGCCAGAAGAGGCGACTCTCTATCGGCTGGGCGGCGATGAATTTGCGGCGTTATTGCCTTGCGAGGATATTGATGCGCTGGGTCGCTACTGCCAACAGCTTCACCAAGAAGTGCAACGGTCAGCGTTCTCGCACGCCGCCCATCCGGATAAAAAACAGGTGACGCTCAGTATCGGGGCGACTTGTTTTATGCCGTCGAGAGTGGGGTTCCCCCGGGCCTATGAAGCCGCGGATAACGCCCTTTATCAGGTGAAGACAGCGGGACGGGATGATTGGCAAATCATTGCCGTCGCATGACATCGGCATACAGTGGCGCTAATCGCCCCAATAACTCGTTTTGAGCTGCCAGAGGAACGCCTTCCTCCGCCATTGCGTCGGCGAGATACTCAACCACACGATTGAAATGCGCATCGTTGATGCCCATGTGCTGGTGGGCACGATCCATGGGCGGCCCTTCGTATTGGCAGGGACCGTCGCTGATATCGCATAGCTGGGTGGCGAAAGCCTCTGCAAAATGGTCGATGTTGGTGTTGGCAAAAAAGACCACGACCTCCGGGTCGTCTGCCACCCGATACAGCATGTTCTCGACCACGCGATCAATGGCCTGCATGCCGCCAAGTCGTGTGTAAAGCGATGGTTGGGTCGTATGCTGGGCCGCACAGCCAGTCAGCCAGAGTGCCATCAGCAGCGTGGTGGCGTAGTGGTGAAAACGCATGATGGAGTCTCCTTGACGGGTCAAAAGGCTGCCTGAAGCGACGCATAGGCGCCATTCTGAGACGGTAACCCGGCGATATCGCCCAACGCTAACCAGGCCGCGGTCAGCGATACGTGCTTGTTGAAGAAGTAAGCGCTATAGAGGCTTTGCCAGTCGTCTTCCCGGGCTGCGCTAAGCCGATCAGGCTTTTGTCGATATTCCATTCCCACCACCCACTTGGGTGTTACAAAGAGTCCCAGGCTGCCTTCGGCAACCCATTCGCGGCCGCCGTTATTGCCGCCAAACCCCAGCAATCCGCCTTGATTAGCGTCGGTATTACGCAGGGTGGCATTCAGCAACAGGTTGCGCCCAGCCACGGCGTTGAACACCAGTTTGCTGGCACTTAGATAAATATCATTCCCCTGGCCGTGCTGCGCCCCTAACGCGTTGGGGATACTGTCATCGGCCAGGTTTTTATGTTGAACGCCCGCGCTCCAGATCCCCCAGGGGCGGTACAACACATCGCCGAATAACCGTACCTTGGCACCGATAATGGTTTGCTCCAGTTCGCCGCCTAAGGTTTCGAGGTCCATGGTTTGGCGTGCCACAGAGATCTCGACGCGATCGTAGATGTTGGCGCTGGCGGCCTCGACCGTTAAGCGATAATCATCCAGCCAGGCGCGCGAGACGGTTGCCGTTGCCCCGAATTCCTGCTCACTGGCGGTACTTGTAAGCAAGGCCCAGGGCGAGAGTCCACCGCCAGCGGCTCCCTCAATAGCGCCCACACCACCGGTACCTATCAGACGACTGCCAGCAAGGGACGCACTGCTTATTGAAAGCCCAAAGAGGATAATAAGGAGTGGCTTGCCTTTTGCTATTGCCTTAGGGATGACGTTGGACATGGAAAGGCTCTCTCGGTAAGCACGCGGTTAATGCGTGAAGGTGAAGATTTCGGTGCTTTTCAGCCAGGGGATCACCTGGTCACTCGGCATGGGTTTGGCGATCCAGTAGCCTTGTAGATAATCGCAGCCCAAGTCATTCAGCAAGGCGGCGCTAGCCGCATTTTCAACGCCTTCGGCAACAATGCTCAGCCCTAGGCTGTGACCCATCTCGATCGTCGAACGTACAATCGTCAGGTCGTCTTCCTGGGAGTCGAGCTTGAGCACAAAGGACTTGTCGATCTTGAGCTCGTTAACCGGCAATCGCTTGATCTGTGCCAGGGACGAATACCCGGTGCCATAGTCGTCTATCGCGATGGACACGCCGAGGCGGCTCAGCTCATCCAGCGTTCTGGCAGCGGCATTGATGTCCTGCATGACGGCACTTTCAGTAACCTCCAGGCTCAGTTGCTCCGCTGCTAAATCATGGCGCGCCAGCAACTCGGCTAACTGCCCCGGAAGATCGGGGTCGGTGACATCGCTGGCGGATAAATTGACAGCCACACTGATTCGAGAGCCTTGTTGCTGCCACTGTTGGAGCTGTGAGGTTATGTGTTCAAGCATCCACTGGCTAAGCTTGCGAATATTGCCCGAGCGCTCGGCCAGGCCAATGAACTCATCCGGGGGCACAAAACCAAGCGAAGGGTGCCGCCAACGCATCAGTGCTTCAAACTGGCATACCTCCCCATCATGCGTTGCCACTTTGGGTTGATAGGCCATCCAAAGCTGATTGTTGCTCACGGCATCGCGGAGATCATGAATCAGCGTCAGCTGGCGTAAGTGGCGTTCGTCCTGGCCTTCGGCGTAACGCTGGTGGGCATCCGGGTGATGACGCGCCATGTCGAGAGCAATATCGGCGCGGCGTAGCAGCAACTGCGCCTTCGCACCGTGTGCTGGATAGCTCACTTCACCTGCAGCCAGTGAAATGCCGATTGACGAATTATCCAGATCGATGGGCGTTGAGAGTGCTGCGAGTTCACTGATGCGCCAGTTTGGCGTGGTGTCAGGTTGATTGATCAGCAGTAAGAATTCGTCGCTGGCCAAGCGATAGGCGGATTGAATAGGGGATGTCAGCGCTTTCATACGGTGGGCAAGGGTTACCAGCACATGATCGCCCAGTTCGTAGCCGAAGGTATCGTTGATGTTGCGAAAGTCCTTAATGGCCAGGCGCAGCAGGGTGAAGGGGTGACCGTCGTCTATGCGGGCATTGATGTCTTCCAGTGCGCTGATGCGATTGGGCAAATCGGTGAGCAGGTCATGGCGTGACTGATGCCGCAGGATCGCTTCACGTTCGGCAATATCGTCTTGCATCGAGCGCAGCGTCCCCGCGAGCAGCCCGGTTTCACTTTGGGATGATTCTGCTGGGACGTCAGTGACACGCTCACCTTGACCAATCCGTCTGGCAACGTCGGCCAGCGCGACGAGCGGGCGGCTGATGCTACGGGCACTCCAGGCCGCAATAGCGATTGTGAACAGCAATATAAGTGCCACGATAATGACTAGCTGCCACTGTAGGTCGTCGTAGGCGGCTAGTAATTCGTTACGTGACAGCTGAATGAGCGCGAACGTTTGATTCCTTGAGTCCTTATATAGCTCGCTCGCATAGGTCAGATAACCATCGTCAGGCGTCATCTGACTGGTTTCTGAGTACGCCCCTGCCTCAGCTGCATTATTGAACTGACTTAATGGCTCGGCTGCTTTTTGGGAATGCGAACTGGCTAGATACGTTGATGTCTGGTCAGAGGTGTAATTGACCACGCTGATTTCCAGGCCGGTGAGGGCATTGATTTCCTCGACGACGTCGTCGTCAATCAAAAAGCCCATGCCCACCCAACCAATCACGTTGGGCGCTTGTACCGGCAACATGACAAGCTCGTGGGGCTGTCCATCAGCAATCACGACGCTGAACGCAGAACCCTGCTGGCGAGCGGTTTCAAACAGTTCGGGAAAGGGCATGGGCGTTTGTGAGGGATGATGGCTGCTGGCAAGCAGTTGGCCGTCCAGGTCGCTTAACAGCACGATGTCGGCATCAGCCCGAGTACCGTGATTAACTAATACCGACTGTAGCGTTTCACGATCCTGGGAGGCGACCGCGCTTTTAAAGCCAAAATCATCGGCCAGAATCGCCACGTTATCGTGTAGCTGATCGCCGCGTCTTTCGAGTAGTTGGTCGAGAACACGGGCTCCCACCTCAAGGCGTTGAGTACCCTTGGCCAGGGCATCTTGCTGAGTGGCGCGCAGAAACGCCAGGCCAGTGGCCAGCTGTGAGACCACCACCACGGTTAACAGCACGAGCATCAAACGGGTACGAAAGCGCATATCGTTGTTATCTGGCCCTCAAGTTGTCGCTAGGCACTAGGTGGCCTCTCTGAAACGTTGCTGCAACGGCGACGGCTTTTCGGGTGGCTTCGGGGTGGCGCGCAGTTCCAGAGGGACCGACAACTGCTCGGTTGGGGCAATTTCGCCTTCCCACCAGCGCTGCTGGCTATCGTGGAGGCGTTGATGCCAAACCCTTACGCGATGCTGGCCGGGTGGCATCGATGGCAGGATGACCTGTCCGTTGTTATCGGTCATGGCATAAAAAGGGGCATCGCTGACCACTATAAAGGCCTGCATGTGATCGTGAATGTTACATCCCAGCACCACCACGCCAGGCGTATCAAAATGAACGGGCGGTGGCGTTTCGTTCAGATAAAGATTGAGATCAAAGGTTTTGGCGTCGGAAAAAGAAAATACATGGTGACGTGTCGTGTCTTCGTTGGGAAATGTTACCTGGCTATTCACCGGGATTGTCAGCACCTCGGGGTGAAAAGCCGCACCGCGCTGATAAATTTGCTTTACGCTGGTATCGCGCGATGCCGAGTATGGAAAATAGACTTCCACCACGGCATTGCTCAGCGGTTCACCATTGCTGTCGGATACGCTGATACGGGTATCACTGGCAAGCGTATCAGGGCTGACACTGAGAAGAACAAGCGAGGCGCCGCCGCATAAAAGCGCCCAATACGCACGTTTGAGATACACCATAAGCATCCTTGGTTAGCAGAGCCGGATATCGAACCACTATCATGCGAGTTTATGTCAGGAAAGTCATGCCACTTACTTAACGATAGGCTCACAGATATACCACACGCAGGTATCAGACTTATCGCCAGTGGTCACGCCAGGTACGCAGTACCCGTTCTGGATACCAGGTTTTGCCTAAGCTGCCGTTGTAACGTGCCAACGCCCGGGTAAAGTCGCCCTGTTCGACGGCGAGGTAGTGGGCGAGGATGGTGCAGCCATAGCGCAGATTGCGGTTTGGGTTCGTCAAGTCATCCATCGGCAACCCCAGTTCTTTGATCCAAAACGGCATGACCTGCATGAGGCCCACAGCGCCCGCGGACGATACGGCTTGTTTATCAAAGCCGCTTTCCACGTGAATCAATGCCAGAACAAGCTCGGGCGGCAGCCTGGCAAGACGTGCCTCCTGGTAGACTTGGGTAAGCAGCTTGCGGCGCTCGGCTGGCTCGCTGATAAAGTCAGCCAGATCGGTGTCCATACGCTGTCGCCACTGTCGCATCAGCCATTGCTGTTGAGGTGTCTGATGGCGCTGATGGGTATCCGCCAAGGTCGGGCGAAGAGACCCGGGTAGTGGCTCCTCGGCCTTGACCGGTGGGCCTAAGAAGAGACTGGCGGCCAGGCAGGCCGCCAGTGTTGGCCGTGACAATGGCCGGGCGATGCAGGTTGAGCGTCTATTGAGCAGTCGGGGCAAGGCCGGCCTTTTCTCGAAGGAAGTCAATAATCTGCTCGGCAGGCACCATGGTGGCATCGCTGTCACGGCGGCCTTTGTATTCGAGTTCGCCGTTGTCCAGGCTGCGGTCGCCAATGACCAGGCGATGGGGGATGCCCATGAGTTCCAGGTCGGCAAATTTAACCCCGGGACGCGTGTCGCGGTCATCCAGTAACACATCCAGGCCAGCGGCACTGAGCGCTTGGTAAAGGCGCTCAGACTCTTCGCGCACCCGCTGCGACTTGTGAGCGTTCATGGGGACGAGCGCAACCTGGAAAGGCGCTATGGCGTTGGGCCAAATGATACCGGCATCATCATGATTCTGCTCGATAGCGGCGGCCACCACACGGGTAATGCCAATGCCATAGCAACCCATCCAGGGGTGGCTGGTTTTACCATTATCGCCGAGCACGTTGGCATTCATGGCTTGCGAGTATTTTTGGCCCAATTGGAAGACGTGGCCCACTTCGATACCGCGCTTGATCGAGAGCGTGCCTTGTCCGTCGGGTGAGGGGTCACCATCAACCACATTGCGCAGGTCGGCAATCTCGGGCAAGGGCGTGTCGCGTTCCCAGTTGATACCGAAATAGTGTTTGTCATCGGTATTGGCACCGGCTCCAAAATCGCTCATCAATGCCACGCTGCGGTCGATGATGATGGGCAGATCTAAGCCTACCGGGCCAAGGGAGCCAGGGCCTGCACCAACCACGGCGCGAATTTCTTCCTCGCTGGCCATGGTCAATGGTGTTGCCACTTGGGGAAGGTTTTCCGCCTTGACTTCGTTCAGTTCGTGGTCACCGCGCACCAGCAGGGCGATGAGTTGGCCATCGGCACCCTTCACGATCAGCGTTTTGATGGTTTTCTCGATGGGCAGGCCAAACTGCTCGACCAGTGCCGCAATGGTTTTAGCGTCTGGCGTGTCGACCAGACGCATGTCTTCTTTGGGGGCTTCGCGCAAGGCGTCACTACCCAGCGGTGCAGGTATTGCCTCGGCTTTTTCCATATTGGCGGCATAATCCGAGCCATCGGAAAACACGATATCGTCCTCGCCCGAGTCGGCCAGGACGTGAAACTCATGCGAACCCGTACCACCGATCGAACCGTTGTCGGCGATCACCGGGCGGAAGTCGAGGCCCAAACGGTGGAAGATGCGCGTATAGGCATCGTACATACCCTGGTAAGTTTCCTTGAGCGATGTCTCGTCCAGATGGAAGGAGTAGGCATCTTTCATGATGAATTCCCGCGAACGCATGACCCCGAAGCGTGGGCGAATCTCGTCGCGGAACTTGGTCTGAATCTGGTAGAAATTGATCGGCAGCTGTTTGTAGCTGGCGATTTCTTTACGCACCAGATCTGTGATGACTTCCTCGTGGGTGGGGCCAACGCAGTAATCGCGGGCGTGGCGGTCTTTCAAGCGTAAAAGTTCAGGACCGTACTCCTCCCAGCGCCCGGACTCCTGCCAGAGCTCGGCTGGCTGAACCGCAGGCATCAACACTTCCTGGGCGCCAGCGTTGTTCATTTCCTCGCGCACGATGGTTTCCACTTTACGCAGCGTGCGCAAACCCAGCGGCAGCCAGGTATAAAGGCCCGAGGTGAGACGGCGGATCATGCCCGCGCGTAGCATGAGCTGGTGGCTGATCACCTCGGCGTCCGCCGGGGTTTCTTTCAAGGTGGCAATGAGTAGTTGGCTGGCGCGCATGGGCGAGAGCATTCCTTGTTGATGGGGTGGACCCGTTATCATTCGTTGGGACATTGTACGGCCAAGCGGTTAAGGCGGCAAAATTGCGCTGAGATTACCCGCGCTGACTTATCCGTTCGGTGTGCTAAAATCATCCCGTTTTAACCCTATATACAATCGATTATCAACGGGGAGACCCTGCATGCAACGCACAGTTAACCAGTGGTTGAAGGGGGCCGTCATTGGCGCGGCGGTTGTCGCCATCAGCGGTTGCGGGACGCTTTTTCACCCGGAAAGGAAAGGTCAGTTGGGTGGCGATATTGATCCTGCCGTAGCGGTGGCCAATGGCGTTGGACTGCTTTTCTTTATTGTCCCCGGCGTGATTGCCTACGCGGTGGATTTCTCTAATGGCACGATCTATCTACCCAGCCGGACCAACAGCGATATCGAGATGCAGTCGCTGGGTGACGACATGGACATAGCGTCGCTGGAAAAAGTGTTGTCTGAGCAGGCAGGGAAGCCGGTGGCGCTGAAGAATGAATTGGTCAAGGTTGAACAAGTGGATAGCCTTGAAGAGGCGCTGGCCATGGTGCGCATGTCGGGCGTAATGGATGACGATCGCCTCTCGGCCATGTAGTCACGCCTGCCCGCAAAGACCAGGCGCCAGACGCATCAGCGTCGTCTGGCGATGAGATGGCGGGTGACCATCCCGGCGATCAGTCCCCAGAAGGCGCCGCCGATGCCCAGCAGGGTAATGCCCGACCCGGCGAACAGAAACGTCACCAGCGCGGCGTCGCGTTCGTCGGGCTTCGAGAACGCATCGGCCAGCCCGCTGCTCAACGTTCCCAGCAGGGCAATGCCCGCCACGACCGCCACCATGGCCACGGGTAGCGCGGCAAACAGCGCCGTGACGGTGGCCGCAAAGACTCCCAGCAGCAGATACAACAGCCCGGCGACGATGCCGGCCGGGTAGCGGCGCCTGGGATCCGGGTGGGCATCCGGGCCGGTACACACGGCGGCGCTGATGGCGGCCATGTTGAGTGCGTAACCGCCGAAGGGCGCCAGGGCCAGGGTAGCGCCGCCGGTCGCTACCAACAGCGGCGAGCTGTTTGGCGTATAGCCGGCGGCGTTCAGCACGGCCATGCCCGGAACGTTCTGGGTGGCCATGGTGATGATAAACAGCGGAATTGCCACGCTGATCAGCGTCGCCAGAGAAAACTCAGGCGTCATGAGTACTGGCAGGGTAGGCGACAGCGGCAGGCCCTCAATCGCCAGCTGACCCTGCAGAATGGCCCAGATAATGCCGGTCAACACCACGCCGGGTACGGCAAGCGTCGGCCAGAAGCGCCGCCCGATGCCCCACGCGGCCAGCAGCGCCAGGGGCATGAGCCAGTGCTGCTCGAGCCGGGTAAAAATCTCCAGGCCGAAATTGAGCAGGATGCCCGCCAGCATGGCCGAGGCCAGGCTGCTCGGGATATGCCGCATCAGCCGTTCGAACACACCGGTGAGGCCACACAGGGTGATCAACCCCGCCGATACGATGAAGGCGCCAATCGCCTCCCCCAGCGGCACGCCTGGCAGGTTGGTCGCCAGAAACGCTGCCCCGGGCGTCGACCAGGCGGTCACCAGCGGCATGCGGTAACGCCACGATAGCCCCAGCGACGTCAGCCCGACGCCAATGCCCAGCGCCCACAGCCAGGAACTGGTCTGAGCGCTAGAGGCGCCGGCGGCTGAGGCCGCCTGAAAGATGATCGCCGCTGAACTTGTGTAGCCAATAAGTACCGCGACAATACCCGCCGTCACGTTGGAGAGCGAGATATCGCGCTTGAGACATGGGGTATCGGAAGAAGGCGTCGGCATGGCAGTGACTCGTTCGCGGCTGGCGTCTGGAAAAACGCTCAGCCTCGTCAATGAGGCCGAGCGTTATAACGTACAAATCAGCCTATCATCGTGCGCTATAACGCACAACGGTGGTGAGTACTGCGCCTGTTCATGCGAACTGTGAGGGATTGGGCACGGTGGGAAAGCGCGGCGGGTGCGCTTCCATGAAGGCATGGCAGGCGCGCAGCACCCGTACGTCGTCGAACTTGCCGCCCGCCAGTTGGAAACCCACCGGCAGCCCGTTGTCGGTAAACCCGCAGGGCACCGAGGCAGCGGGCTGCTGGCTGAGGTTGAACGGGTAGGAAAAAGGCGCCCACTCTTCCCAGTCGCCCATCCCGCTGCCCGGCGGCACCTCCTGATTGACTTCGAACGGCAGGACGGCCACGGCCGGGGTCATGATGAGGTGATAGTGCTGGTTGAAGTGCTCGAGCTCTCGGGTCAGCAGGGCACGATCCGACAGCGCACGGAAGAGGTCGAGGGCGTTCCACGCCTCGGCCTCGCGGGCGTTGGCCACCATGCCGGGGTCCAGCTGCTCGCGCTGGGATGGAGTCATCTGCCGCCATTGATCCAGGGAGGCGGTAAACCAGATCTTGCGAAAGGTATCCAGCGGCGAGGAGAACCCGGGGTCCACCTCGACGATCTCCGCCCCCAGCGCTTCCATTTTCTGAGCGGCCTCTTTTACCCGGCTGGCAACTTGCGGGTCAACGTCGGCGTAGCCCAGATCGGCCGAATAGCCAATGCGTAATCCCGTAAGGCCCTTGTCGAGGTCGGCACCCCAGCAGTCAGGCTGCCCTCGGGTGGCGTAGGGGTCGCGGTAGTCGTAGCGGCCCATCACATCGAGCATGCTCACCGCATCGCGCACCGAACGCGTCAACGGCCCGAGATGCGAAAGGGTCGGTTCCTTGGCAGGCGGCCACTGGGGCGTCCAGCCGAAGGTGGGCTTGAAGCCGAAAACGCCGGTAAAGGCAGCGGGAATACGAATAGACCCACCCGAGTCACCGCCCTGGTGCAGCACACCCATGTTGAGAGCGGCGGCCGCGGCGGCACCGCCCGACGACCCTCCGGGGGTGAGGCGCGTGTCCCAGGGGTTATTAGTGGCGCCAAACACGCGGTTATCGGTAACGGCTTTCCAGCCAAATTCGGGCGTATTGGTTTTGCCGAGAAAAATCGCCCCGGCCTCACGCAGCATGCGCGCCGGGGGCGCATCGGTATCGCAACGTTCATCGGACGTCGTCAATGACCCCGCGCGGCAGGGCATACCGGCCACCTCGGTCAAATCCTTCATCGATACCGGAATGCCATCAATCGGGCTAAGTGGTTTGCCCTGGCCCCAGCGCCGGGCCGACGCTTTCGCGGCTTGCTCGGCGCCCTCAGCATCCACATGGACGTAGGCGTTGACGGCACCGTTGAATTGGTCAATGCGTGCCAACGCTGCTCGCGTCGCCTCCAGTGGAGACGCCTGGCGCGTTTCGAAGAGCTGCCTGAGGGGTTGCGCATCCATGGTGCCGAGGTCTGTATCACTCATGTCACTGTCCTTGTTGGTCATGGCTCAAAAGGGCTAAATAGAGCCTAGTGGACGGGGCGGTCAGCGTCTAACCGGCCTCCGCGTATTACTTAACATCAACGTCAGTGGCTGGTACATGTCCTGTGATAAGTGGTGGGCAAAAAACGCCACGTACCTAAGGAGCGTTTTATGACTGCTGAGCCTCACACTCTGGCGGCGCATATCGCCGCGACCGTGAAGCAACTGCGCCGTGAGCGTGGCTGGAGCCTGACCCGCACGGCGGAGGCCACCGGCGTCAGTAAAGCCATGCTGGGCCAGATCGAGCGGGGCGAGTCGAGCCCGACCATTGCCACGCTGTGGCGCATGGCCAGCGGCTTTCGCGTGTCGTTTTCCAGCCTGTTTGATGCGGGGGCAGAGGTGGAGGCCAGGCCGCCGCATCCGCCCACCTGGCAGGATAGCGCCGGGATGCAGGCGCAGGTGCTGTTTGCCTACGACCCGCTACTCGGGTTTGAAATGCTGGCGATCGAGCTGGCGCCGAATTGCGCCAGCGAATCGGCACCCCACGCGCCCGGCGTGGTGGAGCATATCGTGGTGATCGAGGGCACCATGGCGCTGCGCATCGACGACGCCTGGCAAACGGTGACGGCGGGCCAGGGCGTTCGTTTCGCCGCTGACCGGCCGCATGTCATGCGTAATGACGGCGATACACCGCTACGCTTTCACGACGTCATCCATTATCTGCCGTGTGCGGCGCTGGCCGAGGCCGATAAATAACGCTGGAAGGCCTCGGGTTCATCGGTGATCGCGCTGGCAGCCCCCCAGGCCCAGAGCGGGTGGAAGGCGTGGGGATCGTTGGGGGTATAGCAGAGCAGCACATAGCCCGCCTGCACAATGGCGTCGGCCTGTGCGGGCTTCAGGCGGCCCCAGTGGACATGAAGGCTGAACGCCTCGACCTCGGCGCACAGTGTCCGCCAATCCTTGGGCAGGCGGTTGACCAGCAAGCCGAGCGCCAGCTTGTCGGCCGTTGCAAAGGAGCGGCTGTGGCGTAGCGCCGTTTGATCAAAAGACGACAGTACAAGCCGCTCGGCGGGCAAGGCCTCGAGCACGGCTGGCAGAACGCGGTCGACCAGCGCGATGGGGTCGTGGCCGCGATTGACCTTGAGTTCCAGATTGACGCCCATCCCCAGCTTGTTGAGCAGTGCCAGCATGGCCTCAAGGCTTGCCATCCTTTCCCTTTCGAAAGCCTTGCCAAACCAGCGGCCGACATCGAGGGTCTGTGCCTGGGGCCAGGTCATGCGGCGCAGCCTGCCGCGGCCGTCTGAACAGCGCGCGACGTCGGCATCATGCCAGATCACGGGCGTGCCGTCCCCCAGCAACTGAACGTCGAGCTCAACCCAGTCAACCCCGGCCTGATGGGCGGCGCGGACGGCCGCGAGGGTGTTTTCCGGGGCGGCGGCAGAGTAGCCGCGGTGGGCAATTAACGTGGGCAGTGAAATAGCAGGGTGCATTAGCAATGTTCCGTTAGCCGTCGGCGATCAACAAATCCCAGTCTAGCATGGGGGGTATGACAACCGCGTTGCGCTGCCGGGCCGATAGCGTTAGCTTGACCACTACCCAATAAAAAGGAGTTCCCTGTGTCCCAAGAACATGTGTCTCAACGAATTCAATTTGCTCGCACCGGCGGTTCAGAGGTGCTCGAACTGGTGGATGTGACGCCGGCGGCACCTGCCGCTGGCGAAGTCCGTGTTGCCAACGAGGCGGTTGGCCTTAACTTTATTGATATTTACTTCCGTACCGGGCTTTACCCGGCGCCTTCTTTGCCTTCGGGCCTGGGTACCGAAGGTGCTGGTATTGTGGATGCGGTGGGCGAAGGTGTTACCCATCTGAAAGAGGGCGATCGGGTCGCGTATGCCCAGGGGCCACTCGGCGCCTACGCCGAGTTGCATACGCTACCGGCTTCCAAAGTCGTCAAGCTGCCGGACTTCATTAATTTTGAAACCGCCGCGGCCAGCATGCTCAAAGGGCTGACGGTGCAGTACCTGCTGCGCCAGACCTATAAACTCAAGGGCGGCGAAACGATTTTATTTCATGCCGCCGCCGGTGGCGTTGGTTCGATCGCCTGCCAGTGGGCCAAGGCGCTGGGCGTCAAGCTGATCGGGACCGTCAGCTCACAGGAGAAAGCCGACCTTGCCATGGCCAACGGTGCCTGGGCGACCATCAACTACACCCAGGAAGACGTGGTCGACCGTGTGCGCGAACTCACCAACGGCGAGATGTGCGACGTGGTCTACGACTCGGTAGGCAAGGATACCTGGGAAATGTCGCTGAACTGCCTCAAGCCGCGCGCCTTGATGGTCAGCTTTGGCAACGCATCAGGCCCCGTCGACGGTGTGAACATCGGTATTCTCAACCAGAAAGGTTCGCTATTCGTGACACGCCCGAGCTTGAACGGCTACGCGGATACCCGTGAGCGCTTCGAGATGATGTGCGAGGATTTCTTTGCCATGTTGGAAAGCGGCAAGATCAAAATTGATGTGGCCAACCGCTACCCGCTTAAAGATGTGGGCCTCGCCCAGGACGCGCTGCAAAGCCGCAAGACCACCGGCTCCACGGTGCTGCTGCCCTGAGGTTGCCTCCCCGGAACGAAAACCGCCCTCGCTGAGCGAGGGCGGCAGAAGGGCGAACGGTCAAGCGTGGTTAGCCGTAGGCCAGGTTGGGGAGCCAGGTGACCAGTGCCGGAAAGAGAATGACCAGCAGTAGTCCCAGCGCCTGAATGCCCAGGAATGGGAAGGACGAGCGGAATATCTGCGCCATGGTGATATGAGGTGGGCAGACCCCCTTGATATAGAAGAGCGCATAGCCGAACGGCGGACTGAGGAACGACATCTGCATGTTGACCAGATAGATGACGCCGAACCAAAGCGAAACATCCGCGGCGTCGACACCGGGCAGGCCAAACACGCCATCGAAGGTCATTCCCTTGATCAACGGCACGAAGATCGGCACCGCCAGCAGCAGGATGCCGACCCAGTCGAGGAACATGCCCAGTGCTACCAGCAGTACCATCATCACCATCAGCACCGCATAGGGACCCAGTCCCGCGCCGGAGATCAGCTCCTGCACGAACGTCTGTCCGCCCTGCAGGATGTAGAAGCCGACGAAGATGCTGGCGCCGAAGATGATCCACATCACCATGGCAGAGGCGACCAGCGTGGTCATGCAGGCGGCGTGCAGGTTGGGCCAGGTCAGGCGCTTGTGCATGGCCGCGACCACCAGGGCACCGAAGGTACCGATACCCGCTGCCTCCACGGGCGTTGCGATGCCAGTAAAGATGATGCCGAGTACCAGTATCACCAGCACGATGGGCGCCAGCATGTTGCGCAACAGGCGGAGCTTCTCTTTTGTATCAACACGGTCTTCAACCGGCATTGGCGGGGCCATCTTGACGTTCAGCGTTCCTCGCATCCAGCAGTAGAAGCCATACATGAAGGCGAGCAGCAAGCCTGGAATCAGCGAGCCGAGGTAGAGCTCACCCACTGACTGCTGGGCGATAACGCCGTAGATGATCGCCAGGATCGAGGGCGGGATAAGGATGCCCAGGGTGCCGCCGGCCATGATCGACCCGATGGCAATTTCCGGATCGTAATTGCGCTTGAGCATCGCTGGGAGGGCAATCAGACCCATGGTTACCACTGCCGCCCCAATCACGCCGACCATCGCTGCCAGAAGCGTTGAGGCAATAATCGTGGCAATGGCCAAACCTGCCTTGAGGCCGCCCATCCACTTGTAGACGACGTCGAACAGCTCTTCGATGATCCCGGCTTTCTCAAGGACTGACGCCATGAAGATGAACAGCGGAATGGCTGAAAGCTGATAGTTGGTCATCATCGGGAAAATGCGCGATGGCATCAGGTTGAGCATCGCCTGATCGCCAACCGTATACAGGAATACCACCCCTAGGCCACCGGTGACGAAGGCCAATGGCAGGCCTGCGACCAGCACCACCATCAGCGAACCGAACATGACCAATGTCAGGGCCCCGATGCCGAATGAGCTTAGGCTACCTGAAATGCTACCTGCCAGACTCTCGTAGTCGGTGACGGCGATATTGACCATCTCGAACAACAGCCAAGCTGCCAGAATGGCGGCGATAACCACCATCACGCGTGCGAAGGTTCGGCTACCCTCATGTAAGCGCCAGTGGTACCGATACGCCTGAATGTCCCGAATCAGTTGGCCGAACCCCTGTAGCAACAGCAGCAGTGCGCCAAAGAAGAGCATGAATTTCACCGGATAGAACTGGATGGCCCATTCGGTGAAAGAGGTCTCATTGGAATAGCTGGACCCAAAGAAGTACGCGTCGCTCACCGACTGGGAGAAGAACGTCCAGCCGGTCGTTAGTAAAGCGAGGGTGAAGATGAAGAAGAATATCGAGGTGACAATATCCAGTGCCGCTCGGTTGAGGGGCCTTGCCCGACTGTACAGGATATCGACGCGAACATGTCCACCTTCGCGAAGCGCATAAGCACCGGCAATCAGGTACTGCATGCCGAACATCAACGTCATCGACTCATGGGCCCAGTTAGTCGGGGAGTTGAAGGCATAGCGTACGAGGACTTCGTAGGCGAAGATGAAAGGAGCAATCAGCGCCCAATAGGCCACATAACGGCCGGAAAAGCCGGAAAGACGGTCGACAATGGTCGTAAATACGTTGCCTGGCGGTTGATAGGCGACGTTGGTGGCCTCACCTGCGGGTATCTCGGCGGTGTCGCCGCCGCTGACCGTGGCACCTCGACGGAAGCTACGGTCGACGAAAAACATGACCACCAGTGGCAAAAGCAACAGCACTGACCAGTATAGCCAGTGCGGAAGAACGAATTCGATATCAAGATTCATGGACACTCCTCCGTGACACCATCACCTCCTGGCGATGGAACCGGATCATCAAGCCGACGGGATGCGGAAAAAGGGTTGCTCCAGTCAAATCGGATGTTGCGATTTCATCGCAACATCCGATGTTGTCGAGCAAATAAGTCAGGCGTTGAGCATCAGGCGTTAAGTTCGTAGCCCTGAATGTCTTCGTCAGTGACCAGTCCCACTGCAGGATCCATCATGGTGTTGAGGTGCGCTCTAAACAGCCGAGCCGCATCTGGATCCTTGTTGGCCCACTTGAACCACAGCGGGATGGCGGCATCGCGGAAACGGCTGGCATCGTTTTCGGTGAGGTGGATGATTTCCACGCCTTTTTCGCGATATTTGGGCCATGCTTCAGCATTGGCCTTCTGGATTGCCGCATAATGCTCGCGGGAATAGGCAGCCACCAGATCATGCATCAGATCCTGAGTTTGTGGCGACATGCGCTCAAAGACTCGACGGTTGACAGAAATATCCATTAAGTCAACAGCTTGATGTAGGCAGGGCGTGGAGGGCGGCCCCATGATGATGTAGTCAGCTACCTGCCAGAAGCCTAACTCGTAGTTGACCGCGGCGCCGGTGTAATCGGCCGCATCAATAGTGCCTTTCTCAAGTGCCGGATATACCTCGGAGCCCGGGAGCAGAGTCGTCTGTGCACCAATAGAGGCGAAGGTTTCAGCCACGATGCCGCCTGGCATGCGGATCTTAACGCCTTTGAAGTCATCGAAGCTGCGTAACGGAATCTTGGAGTGGATCAGGTTAAGGTCATGATGAACATAGCCCAGCAGTTCCTGGCCCTGCTTGCGATAAAGGTCCTTGGCAATGCCAAAACCGCCATAGGCTCCGAACATCATATCCCACTGGTGAGGGACGGAAAGCCCCATCGGATAGGCAGTCAGGAATACGCCGGCTGGCATTTTGCCTGGCCAATAAACGGTGAACCAGTTCTGGCCGTCAAGCACGCCGTTACGTACCGCATCGGCAACCTCAAAGGCTCCCGCCACGGCGCCGGCAGGGAAGGGCTCAATGCGCACCTCGCCTCCCGTTGCTTCGGCGACGCCGGCAGCCCACTCCTCAAAGATTCTGTAGCCCGTCGTGCCAGGCTGCCAGGAAGACTGCATGCGGATGCGAATGCCTTCCTGGGCCTGAACATTGCCGATCCAGGGGGCGGCGACGGCAGCGGCGGAACCGACTGCTGCGGTTTTAAGGAAATTACGTCGCGTTGAGGATCCCTTGGTGATAGAGGAAGGTAGCTCTGTTGACGTGGAGATTAAAGATTCTGACTTCGTGTTTTGCTCTTTGTTATGCATGTTGGAAGCTCCAGCAGTGATCATTGCCACTGTTTGTTTTTGTATTCCCATACTAAACGTCGTGTCACTTTTGAGTTCCCTGTGGCACAGGCAAGGTGATGCCAAGCGTGAAGGCATCACTTTACGTAAACAGAATTTAGCGAGTCCTGAGCTAAGCGCCAATTAATATTTTCAACGTTTGCCATAGTACAGCGAATGTCGAATGTCGAAATACCTGCTTGGTCTCCATCAATAGTCTTATCTTTAGTCGGTCTCAACATACGCCCCCATATGGCGCATACGCTGTTCGAATCTGGACACGTTGTCGACCAGAGAATCAGGACCGAAGGCGACACACTCCGCCAGAATGGCTTCGATGAGCGTGATGGCCGACAGAATCGAAGGAAAAAAGTGTGGGGTCGCGTTGGCAAGATTAAATGTGATCTGTGCGCCGGGTGCCAGTGGTGAACGCATGGTATCCGTTACGACAATGGCCTTGACGCCATTTGCGCGGGTAACTTCCAGTGCTTTTACCGTTTCTGCGCAGTAGGGCTCAAAGCCAAAAACGACGACAATATCGTTTTCATCGAAGCCGTCCAGCTCGGTTAATAACCCGCCTTCCAAGCCTCGAATAAGGCTGATGTTGGGCATGGCAATGCGACCCACATAAGCAAAGTGGTAGGCGCAGGCAAAGGTGTCGCGAAAACCCACCACGGCGATATTGCGCGCCGCTAAAAGCTGCTGAGCGGCATCGCGTACCCGTGCCTGGTTATCCGCGGTGAACAGGCGGCCAATGTTGTCGAAGGCGGCATCGCCGACATCAACAAAGAGAGGGTCATCAGGCTGACTTGCCTGGTAACGAAGCCGGTTGGCGCGCCCTGATAGTTCCACAGACGGTGTCTTAACCGCCGACTGAAACACCTCGCGAAACGTTTCATAGCTTTTGAAATCCAGTCGCTTGGCCAGACGCACCAGGGTTGAGGGCGTGACCTGTGCCGCTTCTGCGGTTTTGCGGATGGATTGAAATGCGATGTTCGGGGGGTGTTCCATCACATAGCCTGCCGCCTGTTTCAACTGTGGGCTGAGCGTCGGGTAAACCGCCGCAAGACGTTGATTGATGGTATCCAGCGGCGAGGCAGATGAAGTGATCGTTTCACTGTTCTTGGATGTCATGTAAGGCTCCAGCGCATTCAGGTGGGTAGTTTAGACCATCACACTTGATCGATACATTTGTATCTTTTTTATTTTTTAATGAAACAATCGTGTTGACTGGGGCGCAGGGTGGTCCTAGGATTGAATTTGTTACATATGTTTCTTTTTATGAAAAATATAGAAACGTATGTGTCTACTTATTCACCTTTCCGCCAGGTATCCCGACCGTTATGACCATGCCGCTTGATTTACCTTCCTGTTCCCATCTTGTAGTCACCCAGCAAGACCATGTAATGACGGTGCGACTCAATCGGCCCGACAGGCTCAATGCCGTTGTGGAATCGCTATATCACGAGCTACTTGGCGTGCTGGCCGTTGCCCAGCGCGAGCCGGATATTCGCGCCGTGGTAATCACCGGGGAAGGGCGTGCCTTCTGCGTCGGCGCTGACATGAAAGCCCACGAAGGCGCGGGTCGGACGCTTTTCCAGCGGCGCCAATATCTCCAGTTGGGGAACGACGTGGGCGAGGCAATCGCTCAACTGAGCAAGCCGGTGATTGCCGCCGTGAACGGCTATGCCCTGGGGGCGGGCGCCGAAATGGCGGTGGCCTGCGATTTTATACTGATGGCCGATGATGCTCAGATCGGTTTTCCCGAAACCAGTATTGGCACCTGCGTAGGCGGTGGCGTTTCCAAGTGGTTACCCCAACTTGTCGGGCTGGCCCAGGCTCGTCGGCTTCTGTATATCGGCGAAAGAATCAATGGAACCGAGGCAGCACGGCTGGGTCTGGCGCTGGCCAGTTATCCAGCGGATCAGTTGATGCCCGAGGTCGAGTCACTGGCGTTGCAGCTGGCGGAAAAGGCGCCGGTGTCATTGGCCATGTTGAAGCCGCTGGTCAATCGAGCCGCGCAAACCGACATGCCAAGCCAGCTTCAGCAAGAGCTTGATGCCGTCTTTACCTGTTCGACCACCGAGGATTGGCAGGAGGGGGTCACCGCCTTCGCCGAAAAACGCGCGCCCCAGTTCAAGGGCCGTTAGGCGTCCGCTCCAACACGCATTGTCGACTTGTCTTACTTCCTAAAGGTAACTCCATGCAATCCATCGAAGGTCATCTTCCTTCTCAAAGCCCGCTGCATGCCATCCTGGCGCCGTCGGGCATTGCCGTCGTTGGTGCATCGTCTGATCCCACCAAGCGCGGCTATAAGGCCATGGTCGGGCTGATCAAGGGCGGCTATGGCGGTGAGATTTACCCGGTCAATCCCAAGGCGACCTCGATTTTAGGGGTCAAAGCCTTTGCCTCGATCAGTGCTATCCCGGGCACCCCGGCGCTGGCGCTGATTTGTACTCCCGCCGCCACGGTGCCCGACCTGATTACTGAGTGTGGCCGCCTCGGCATCAAGGGGGCCGTGGTGTTGGCCAGCGGCTTTGGCGAGACTGGCGAGGCAGGCGCTGCGCTGGAAGCCCGCATGATGGCCAACGCCCGGGCCCATGGCGTGCGCATCATCGGGCCCAACACGTCGGGGCTGTTCAACCTGCACCATCGGGTTAATCTGCTGGCGCTTGATAACCTCAAGACCGGCGACATCGGAATTGTCTCCCAGTCGGGCAACATGCTGCTTTCCCTGGCGCTGGAGGCCCAGCACAACGGGCAGGTCGGGTTCAGTACCTACATCGGGCCGGGCAATCAGGCCGATATCGGCTTCAACGACTACCTCCGCTATCTGGGGGAAGATGAGCATACTCGGGTGGCGACGCTTTATGTGGAGGGCTTTCGGGACGGTCGCCAGTTTCTCGATGCGGCGCGTGAAGTCACTACCATGAAGCCCGTCGTGGTATATAAGTCGGGCTCTACCGAGCAGGGCCAAAAGGCCGCCAGTTCTCACACCGGGGCTCTTGCAGGCAGCTACCGGATGACCGTGGACCTGTTGCGCCAGGCTGGGGTGAGCGTGGTGCAATACTCCGATGAAATACTCCCGGTGGCGGAAGGGCTGGGCCGCTTGCAAAAGTCAGAAGGTAAACGCGTGGCGGTGATTGCCGACGGTGGTGGTCAGGCAACGATCGCCGCCGATCGGCTGGCGGAGGCGGGCTTGACACTGGCGACGCTTAGCCGAGATACCCAGGTGAAACTCGAGGCGCTTTTGCTGCCCCAGGCCTCGACGCTGAACCCTGTCGATGTGGCGGGGTCTTCGGATGCGAATCCTTCCCTCCTGGCAGAATGCATGGCCGTGGTGGCCGCTGATGCGAATGTCGATAGCGTGTTTCTGGTAGGCATGTTTGGCGGCTACAGTCTCCGTTTTGCCGAGTCCTTGCTGGGGGATGAAATGCGCGGGGCCGAATCCATGATTGAGCTTGCCCATTCGAGCGGTAAACCGCTGGTCATCTACAGCCTCTACGCGCCCATTAACCCCCCAGCGCTGAGCCGTTTGCACGAGGCGGGGTTGCCCGTTTACGCCTCCATCGAACACGCGGTAAGAGTGCTGGCGGCGCTGGGCGAGCGCGGTGAATACCTGGCGAAATGCGCCGTTCAACCCGCAAATCTGCCGATGCAGGCATCCCGTAACGGCCAGGCAATATTAACCAACGCAAAAGAACAAAAGCGGAACTTGCTAGAGTTCGAAGCCAAGGGACTGCTGGCCGAGCATGGCATTCATGTGCCCGACGAACGGTGGGTGCAAGGTAGCGATGAGATGGAGGAAGTTGCCCGTCACTTTGGCGAACAGCCATTGGCCATGAAAGTGGTTTCCAAAGATATTCTGCACAAATCCGACGCCGGTGGGGTCAAGCTTGGCCTGGTAGGCGAAGCCGCATTACGCGATGCCTACAAAACCATCGTCGCTAATGCCCAGTACTACGACCCTGGCGCACGACTCGAGGGGGTGCTGGTCACGCCGATGGTAGAGAAAGGGGTGGAGGTGATCATCGGTATGCTGCGGGATCCGGTCTTTGGCCCGGTGCTCATGTTTGGCCTGGGCGGCGTTTTCGTTGAGGTGTGGGAGGACGTGGCGTTTCGTTCACTACCTATCACGCAAGCCGATGCCGAATCCATGGTGAGCCAAATCAAGGCGCAAAAAGTGCTTGAAGGGGTCCGCGGTGCTCAGGCGGTCAATAAGCAGGCACTGGTATTGCTGTTGATGCGCATTTCAAAGTTGGTGGACGCCTATCCGAGCATTCGTGAGTTGGATTTAAACCCGGTAATGGTGTATCCAGAAAGCCACCCCCACGGGTATGCCATTGTGGATGCCCGCATCATTTTGGAGCGTGAAGAATGAGTCAATCGTTGCCGACACTGACGGATGCGACTTTAACGCTTGAAGAACGGGTGGCTACGCTCACCATGAATCGTCACGACGTGCGCAATGCGCTTACCGGCACTGCGTTGGTCGATGACATTGTCGCTACGGCTAACTGGGTTAACCACGCTGCCGACGTGTCGGTATTGGTGATTACCGGGGCCGGATCGGCGTTCTCCGCCGGTGGTAACGTCAAGGATATGGCCCACCGCGACGGCGACTTCGCGGGCGACGTGGCGGAAGTCGCTGAGCGATACCGCCGGGGCATACAGCGTATGCCGCTGGCGCTTGAAGCGGTGGAAGTGCCCATCATTGCGGCGATCAACGGGCCTGCGATCGGCGCCGGGTTTGACCTGGCCAATATGGCGGATTTGCGCATTGCCTCGCGCCAGGCCAAGTTTGGTGAGACCTTTCTCAACCTGGGCATTATTCCCGGCGACGGCGGCGCATGGTTCATGCAACGCCAGATCGGCTACCAGCGTGCCTTTGAGCTGACCTTGTCCGGCCGGGTGATCGATGCCCAGGAAGCCTTGGCGTACGGAATTGTACTGGAGGTTGCCGAGCCCGATGTGTTGATGAAGACGGCGTATGAGCATGCCGGGCGGATCGCTGCCCAACCACCAAAGGCGACTCGGTTGACCAAGCGGCTAATGAAAATGGCGCCCGACATGGAGCTAAAAGGATTTCTGGACGTCTGCGCCGTTTTTCAGGGCATGTCTCATAACGAACCCGAGCATCTGGAAGCCGTTCAGCAAATGTTGGATCGCATGAAAAAATAGCGCCCCAGGTCTGCGGACTCAATCAATAATCTTTCTCAGCCTGGCATCGCCGGGCTTTTTATTGGCGTATAGTCAATGTCTAATATGATTTACCTGCTTGCCACCATCTGATTTACAGTAAAGCAAGCCGACGATAGTGACGGTGCTCTACAGGGAGGTGATTCAATATATGGCAATCGAGGACGTGGGGCTGGCGACGAGCACGCTGGTGTTTTTAGTGCTGGGGTTAACATTGGCGGCCTTTGTATGGGGGCGGTTTCGCTATGATCTGGTCGCCCTTTCAGCGCTATTGGGTTCGGTCATGCTTGGCTTGGTGCCTGCCGAAGATGCCTTTATGGGGTTTGGCCACCCTGCCGTGATCACGGTTGCCGCCGTGCTGGTGCTGAGCAAAGGGTTCGAACGCTCAGGTCTGGTCGATATTATCGCCGACCAGATACTCAAGGTGGGTGATCGCTTGATACTCCAGTTGCTGGCGTTGGTGGGAACCGTCTTGGTACTCTCGGGCATCATGAACAATGTCGGGGCGCTGGCGCTGTTGTTGCCCGTCGCCATGCGTATGGCAAGGGAGCATGACACCTCTCCATCGCTATTGCTGATGCCACTGGCATTTGGCTCACTGCTGGGTGGGCTGATGACGCTTATCGGTACCCCTCCGAATATCATTATTTCCAGTTACCGGGGGAACGTATCCGGCGATACCTTCAGCATGTTCAGCTTTGCCCCTGTGGGAGGCGTCGTGGCGTTGTCCGGGTTGGCATTTATCGTATTGGTCGGCTGGCGACTAACGCCCAAGCGTAGCGGCCAGGCATCAGCCGCGGATATGTTTGACACTGCCAACTATCTGGTAGAGCTCAAGGTCAATGATGAATCCAAGGCCAAAGGGTTGACGTTGCAGCAGCTTCGCGACGAGCTTGAAGAGTCTATTCCGGTACTGGCAGTGGTGCGCGATGACAACCGCCAGGCAGGCTATTCGTTCCACGGTATGTTACAGGCAGGCGATATCCTGCTTTTGGAAGCCGGACCTGAAGAACTGAAACTGCTGGAAGACAAGGCAGGGCTGAGCGCCGTCGCCGAGCTTGAAGGGGATGACGAGGATGAGGAAGCCCGCGACCTGGCTGCAGAAGAAGCGTCGGATTCGCATCCGCCGGTGGATACCGAAGGGCTACAGCTGGTGGAAGTGGTGGTACGTAATGACTCCATGATGATCAATCGGAGTGTTCGTCAGTTGCGTCTCAATCACCAGTTTGGTTTGCATTTGGTGGCGGTGGCTAGGGATGGCACCCGGTTAAAGCAGCGTCTGCGGGATATTCGCTTTCAGACCGGGGATATCCTGTTGTTACAGGGCGAGGAGAATGAAATTGCCGAAAGCCTGCCAGCGTTGGGTTGTTTACCGCTGGCTAACCGCAATTTAAGCCTTGGTCAGCCGCGCAAATTGCTGCTTTCGATGGCTATCTTTGCGGCTGCGATTGTTGCCATGCTGCTGGACGTATTGCCGGCTGCGGTGGCGTTGAGTAGTGCGGCACTGGTTTCGCTATTGATTGGTGTGCTGCCACTTCGGGAGGGCTATCAGGCGATCGACGGGCCTGTGATTGTTCTCTTGGGGGCCATGATTCCGGTCGGCGAGGCCCTGGAGACCAGCGGCGGGGCGGATCTGATCGCCCAGGCGTTGCTGCAATGGGGAGCCGACTGGCCGGTGGTGGTTACCCTGGTGGGGCTGTTTATCCTTTCCATGCTGCTTTCCAATGTCATCAACAATGCGGCAGCGGCGCTGCTGATGGCGCCCATTGCCGTCAGCCTGGCCAGAGGGTTCGAGGTATCGCTCGATCCCTTCCTGATGGTGGTCGCTGTCAGTGCGTCCTGTGCCTTTCTGACCCCGATAGGCCATCAGTCCAATACGCTGGTGCTGGGGCCGGGGGGGTATCGGTTTGGCGATTACTGGAAGTTGGGGTTGCCGCTGTCGGTCATCGTGCTGCTGGTGTCGATACCGATGATCCTGTGGGTATGGCCGCTGTCGACATAACGTTCGTCTTCGAGCATCAATAAGCGTTATTTGATAGAAATTTTGCTACGCTGCTATGTTTAAAAGTGAATGGTTTCAAAGTAAATGGTTTCAAAGTAAATGGTTTTTAAAATAAATAGTTTTAAAGTAAATACGTTCTAAAACGAAAAAATAACGCCACGGGCTAGCTTATGAATCAACAGTTTCGTCAAGACGCGATCATCGAGCTGGTCCGCCAGCATGGATACATGAGCATCGAGCAGCTCACTGATCATTTTGCCGTAACGCCTCAGACCATTCGCCGAGATCTGAACACACTGGCGAACGAAGGCCGCGTGAGGCGAGTTCATGGGGGAGTGGGGATTGAATCCAGCACCGTGAATACCGCCTACAGCACTCGTAAAACCCTGCATCTTGAAGAGAAAGAGCGGATCGCACGCTGCCTGGCTGACCATATTCCCAATGACGCGTCACTATTCATCAACATTGGTACCAGCAACGAGGTGATTGCTCAGGCGCTGCTCGATCATCAGGGGTTGGAGATTATTACCAATAACCTCAACGTCGCGGCGATTCTGCAGCACAAGGAAGATTTCACGGTGATCATCGCAGGGGGGCAGGTGCGTTCCCGGGATGGCGGGATTATTGGCGAGGCCACGATCGACTTTATCAATCAGTTCAAGGTCGATTACGGCATTATCGGTATCAGCGGCATCGACGAAGATGGCTCTTTGCTGGAATTCGACTACCAGGAGGTGCGCGTTGCCCAGGCCATTATTGCCAATTCACGGCGCGTTTATCTGGCGGCCGACTATTCAAAGTTTCACCGCAACCCGGTGGTACGCCAAGGCAATATTGCCCAGTTGGACGCACTGTTTACCGACCGTAAACCGCCTGAGGCCATTCAGCGCCTGCTGACCCAGCACGATGTCGCGTTGCACCTGGCCTGATCAGGTGAAGGCGGTTATGTTTTCATACTTGAGCATTGCTGGCGGCTGGCGTAGCCTTTGGTGATAATAATTCGAAAATAAATGTACAGAATCGAAACTACCAACAACAAAGTGAACGTGCCATGTCCTCCTATATACTTGCCATCGATCAAGGTACGACCAGTTCCCGTGCCATCCTGTTTGACCGTGAAGGTCAAGTAACTGCTGTCGCGCAGCAGGAATTTACCCAGCACTATCCCTACGACGGTTGGATCGAGCACGATCCTGAAGATATCTGGGACACGGTCGTTGCCACCTGCCAGGAAGTTGTCAAAAAGGCAGCTATCAAGCCAGAGCAAATTGCTGGCGTGGGGATCACCAATCAGCGCGAAACCACCATTGTGTGGGACAAGCGCACCGGAAAGCCGGTCTATAACGCCATTGTGTGGCAGGACCGGCGTACGTCGTCGCTCTGCCAACAGCTGCGCGATGGTGGCCATACCGAGCGTGTGCAGGCCAAGACCGGCCTGCTGATCGACCCGTACTTTTCCGCCACCAAGCTTGCATGGGTGCTGGACAACGTCGAAGGGACCCGAGCCCGGGCTGAGAAAGGCGAATTGCTCTTTGGTACCGTCGATAGCTTCCTGATCTGGCGATTGACCGGTGGTCACCATCACGTAACTGATGCGACCAATGCCTCGCGCACCGCCTTGTTCAATATCCACGAGCAGTGCTGGGACGACGAACTGCTCGACCTGTTCGATATCCCGGCAAGCTTGCTGCCTGAGGTGAAAGACTCGAGCGATGATTTTGGCACCATGGATGCCCGCTGGCTGGGTGTTGAGCTGCCGATTGCGGGTGTGGCGGGGGATCAACAGGCAGCGCTGGTCGGTCAGGCGTGCTTTCAGCCGGGCATGGGGAAGAGTACCTACGGGACCGGATGTTTCATGATCGTCAACACCGGAGACACACCGTCTCTGTCGCGCAACCGGTTGCTGACGACCATTGGGTATCGCCTGAACGGCAAGCCGACCTACGCCATGGAAGGCAGTATTTTTGTCGCCGGCGCCACGGTCCAGTGGCTGCGCGATGGGCTGAATTTATTTGCGGATGCGGCGGAGACCGAAGCCCTTGCCCGTAAAACCCGCCGCGGGCATAGCGTTTATCTAGTCCCTGCCTTTACTGGCCTGGGGGCACCGCACTGGGATCCGAAAGCCCGCGGGGCGATTTTTGGTCTGACCCGCGATACCGGGATTGCAGAAATTGTCGCCGCTGGCCTTCAGGCAGTCTGTTATCAGACGCGTGATCTTCAGCATTGCATGAATGACGATATGGAAGCCCCGCCCGGCAACCTGCGTGTTGATGGCGGCATGGTCAAGAATAACTGGGTCATGCAGTTTCTGGCCGATATGCTGAACGTGCAAGTGGACCGCCCCACGATTCTGGAAACCACCGCTCTGGGCGCCGCCTACCTGGCCGGCCTGCGGTTAGGCTGGTATCAGACCCTGGACGAGATAGAGCAACTCTGGCGCTGCGAGCGAAGCTTTATACCGAGTATGGAGGAGGCGAACCGCGAACAACTTTACCAAGGATGGTTGGACGCGGTTTCCCGCGTGCGTTCAACGGATTAACCTATTCCCGCCAGAGGCCGCTATCGCCATGGCGGTGGTGATAGCGGCCTCATTTTATTAACCCATGGTCGACTGGCGTCGTTGGGTTGATGGCGTATACTGCCACCGCTTATCCAGGCCACCTCGGGTAAGTTTCCCGACGTTATCAATGCGTTCCCTGCGTATTGTCCCTCCATCGTGAAATTCTATGACACCTTTCGGGGTTATTCGACGCTTATGTAGTCGAGCTACAACGCTGCCTGCGGCCAATGACGCATTGTGAGCTTTATGGCAGTGCACCATAGTGAAGTCATGGATCAGGGCGGTGTTTCGTTATCCCGATTGACCCCTTCTGACCACTGCTACATTTGATGCGCTTTTGAATTACCCGGGCGCTTGAAGCGAAGGTCTTGTAACGCTTGTGACCTTATCGCAGTCACCGAACTGGACACTTATCCGGTCCAGCATGAGTAGCAACGTCACCATTCGTCATTAACAAGATGGCTGCTTAACGATTAACGACAATAGTAAGCAGCGGATGACCATACCATGAGGGTTGAACCATGAACTGCATCGAATTAAGCCAACAAGCCGACCGAATCGCGAATACGTTCAGCAAGCAAGACCTGGCCAAGCTGGTAGTAGCGCTAAAAGGCCAGCGGGAGTCGCTTCAGCACGCGGTTGAAGTCATCGACACCATTGATAGCCGTATGGGGTACACTATTGAAGAGGCGTGGGACGAGGTGCTGGCAGGGGATTCCCAACTGCTGGTTGAAAACGAAGAATAGCGACTAAAGATTAGTTTCTGACGCTCTTCACTTTCCTCTATCCCCCTGGCGGCCACCGTGAGGGGGATTTTATTTGCCACTGCGCTCCCATTGCCGCCACTTTCTAGGAGGGAACTTCCTGTTTGGGTGTATAGGGTTGGGCGGTATCCCGGTTCTGGGCGAAATACGCCTCAAAACGCTCTTCGGCTTGCTCGCCAAATAGAACACGGCAGGCTTCTTTCAACCCCTTGGAGTGGCGCAGTTGCTCGTGGTGCACTACGAGCGATACTTTGGCTCGGCGGCGCAGGAAATCCTCAAGCTGGGTGATCATCTCATGGTCGCGGGCATGTTCAAGCTCGCAGCGAATGTATTCCGTGCCCTCGATCAGAATGTCGGCTTCTGCCGGGTCCTGGCGGATTTTTTCGAGCATGGGCATCGCCTGTTCGGCATAACGTCGCCAAAGGCGTGATGAGAGAGGCTCTGAGGATGTCGCCGCTGTCATGGCGTCCAGGTTCATGCGCTTGGCATGATCCATGAACTGTTGTTTCACGGCATTGGGGGGCTCGCCATACCAGCGGAAGCCCTGGTCGGGTAGTTCGACCCCAAGCTTTGCGACGGCTTCAGCGATTTCATCGCCCACGTTCAGGCAGTCGGTCAACTTGCCGCCAAAAATACTGATGTGCGCGCTATCCTGATTGGTATCGATCACATGCTTGCGGGATAGCTGGAGAAAGTCGCGGTCGTTGCCTTGATCCGCCTTGATGGCCAAGGGACGCACGCCACAGCGGGTCGAGATGATATCGGCCTGACCCAGTGGCTTGTCGAGGGTCAGGCGCTTGTTGATGTTTTCCAGCACGAAGTCAATGTCGTCACCGGTAACATCCACCTCGGGGTGTTCCATGTGCGTATCGGTGGTCCCGATACAGGTGCGGTTGCCCATGGGAATGACAAAGAACAGCCGCCCGTCGTCGGCGAAGAAGGCCAGCACGCGCTGGGAATCCGTCAACTGGGGCACGATCAGGTGAATACCCTTGGAGTACAGGTGTTGGTGGGTGGTCTTTTGCCCGGTCAGGGTGTTGTGCTGGTCGACCCAGGGGCCTGCTGCATTAATCAGCACCTTGGCGCGGATATCGAAGGTTTGGCCATCCATCACGTTACGCGCCTTGGTGACCCAGACATTTCCTTCACGCTCTGCCCCCAGTGATTCGACATAGTTAGCGGCAATTGCACCATGATTGAGTGCATGACGAACGAAATTGAAGACAAAACGGGCATCGTTGTCGTGCAGGTAGGCATCCGAATATTCAAAGCCGCCGACGGAGTCATCGACATCGATAATCGGTTCTTCCTGCTTTATATCCTTGGGGGACAGCAAGCGGGGTCGCCGGGTAAATCCATTGCCCATCAGCCAGTAGAGCCAGGTGCCAATCCACAAGTAACGCGGTGAATGGCGAAACCCCCGGGTGATGTTGGTCAGAAAACGAATTTCCTGAACAGTGGATGGGTAACTTTTAATTAAATGATTACGACTCTTGCAAAGCTTTCGAACCAATGCAAAGTCTTTGCTTTCCATATATTTGATGCCTCCCCAAACGAGATTTGAGGAGTGCATGCTGGTGCTGCCAGCGAAGTCGCCACGATCGATCAAGGCAACCCGGGCGCCTTTACCTGACAGCGCCGCAGCGGTGGCGGCACCATTGATGCCACCACCAATGATCAGTACATCGAATTCATCGGAATGTAGTTTCTCGATATTACGGTTACGCAGTTTCATAGCGGATCCAAATTAACAAAGAAAGCCCCGTTCACGGTGCTGTATGGGCGACCGCGCTGTTGGTAAGTGTCGATAGAGGGTGCCGCCGATGAAGCCGGAAAGGGCGGGCCGTGGGGCCCGCCCAGCCGGTATTAGCGCGTCCCGGCCGACATCCATTCTTCCATCATTTCGTCGTAAGGCACGGTGGTGCCTTGTGGCATTTCGTCATCCAGCTTGGCTTTCGGCGCGCCATCCTGGTCCAGCCAGTATTGCGGGTCACGCTCTTCGTTCAACACGGGGGCGTAGCTGTCGAAGACATCGGCACGGGCAAGACGGTGCATGGTGCTATCCATATCCGCCGCCAGTGCATCGAGGCCTTCCTGTGGCGATACATCTCCGCTCATGACCGGTGCAAGGTTTTGCCACCATAGGGGCGCCATGCGGGGATAATCGGGGACGTTGGTGCCCGTTGGGGTCCAGTTGGACTCGTTGGGGCTGCGGTAGAATTCGACCAACCCGCCGAGCTTGGGCGCCATTTCGGTCATCTGCTCAGAGAAGATGTCGGACTCGCGGATCGGCGTCAGGCCGTGCATCAACTTCTCAAGCGATACCGTCTTGGAAACGGTGAACTGACCAAACAGCCACGCCGCTGTGCGACGGTCTTCGGGGGTGGAGTCAAAGAACGTCCAGGCGCCTACGTCTTGATAGCCAACCTTCATGCCTTCTTCCCAATACGGGCCGGTGGGCGAGGGGGCCATGCGCCATAGCGGATTGCCTTCGTCATCGGTCACGGCGACATCGGGGTCGGTCATGTCGGCCGTGAAGGCGGTGTACCAGAAAATCTGCTGGGCAATATGGCCTTGAGCAGGCACCGGACCCGCTTCACCGAAGGTCATGCCTTGGGCTTCGGGTGGAGCGAAGTCGCGGAGCCAGTCAACGGCCTTTTGCATGGCAAAGACGGAGGCGGGAGAGTTGGTCGCACCGCCACGGCTAACGCTGGCCCCCACCGGCTGGCTGTCTTCGTTGACACGAATACCCCAGTCATCTACCGGGTTGCCGGAAGGAACGCCAGGACTGCCCATACCTGCCATGGAGAGCCAGGAGTCGTGGAAACGCCAGCCTAATGAGGGGTCGCGGCGACCGTAATCCATGTGACCATAGATCTCTTTGCCGTCGAGCTCGCCAACATGGTCGGTGAAGAATTCGGCGATATCCTCATAGGCCGTCCAGTTGGTGGGTACGCCCAGGTCGTAGCCGTAAATATCCCGGAACTGCTCCTGCAGGTCTTCGCGCTGGAACCAGTCGTAGCGGAACCAGTAAAGGTTGGCGAACTGCTGGGTTGGCAATTGATAGATGCTGCCATCTGGCCCGGTGCCGTACTGCAGCCCGATGAAGTCGTCCAGATCCAGCGTGGGTAGCGTGTAGTCGGCCCATTCGTTTTCCATCGCCTCGGAGAGGTTGATGGTGGTGCCATAGCGGATGTGGGTACCGATGGCATCGGTATCGTTGACGAAACCATCGTAGATGCTGTTACCCGACTGCATCTGGTTTTGCATGGTGTCGACAACATCGCCTTCGCCAATGATGTTGTGAGTGACGTTGATACCGGTTAGCTCACTGAACGCTTCAGCAAGCACTTCGCTTTCATAGACGTGGGTGGTTAACCCCTCCGCAACGGTCTGTATATCCATGTCGCGAAATGGTTCGGCCGCTTTGGCAAACCACATCAGTTCCTCGATCTGTTCCTCGCGGCTCAGGGTCGAGTTTTGGAAATGCTCGTCGACCAGCCGCTCGGCCACCGCCCGCGCATCGTGGTCGTCTGCGGCTAGCGAACCGGATGCTAGCAGCAGGCTGGCGGCGAGGGTGGTAAGTTTGAAATTGTTATGTCGCATATAGACCTCGTTGTGTTGTGATCTTCCCTAATGGCGAATCCGTCCATGAGACCGCTTTTGGTTCTCGCACCGGTTACCCCCAGCGCATCAGCACCAACAGCCAGACCAGCGAAGCTGCCAGTGCTAACCAAATCGATAATGAGGTAAAGCCAATCACGCCAAGATGAATAAACGCAGCAGACAGAAGGCCAACAAACAGCCGGTCTCCGCGTGTGGTCGTGATGGGCAGAAAGCCCTTACGCTCTATGGTGGGCGAGACAATTTCCCAGACCGTCATCCCCGCCAACATGGCGGCAATGGCGGAAAAGAAAATAGCGGTGGGCACCGTCCATACCATCCAAGACATACATCACCTCCTTAGGTACGACCCAGGGCAAAGCCCTTGGCGATATGGTTGCGGACAAAGTAGACCACCAGAATGCCTGGCAAGATGGTCAGCACACCGGCTGCGGCGAGCGTGCCCCAGTCAATCCCCGACGCGGTGGACGTGCGCGTCATGATCATGCCAATGGGCTGTGCCTCGGTGGCCGTCAGCGTTCTGGCCAGGAGCAGTTCAACCCACGAGAACATGAACAGGAAGAACAGCGTGACGCCGATACCCGAGCGAATCATCGGGATAAAAATCTTGATGAAAAAGCGTGGAAAGCTGTAACCGTCGATGTAGGCGGTTTCGTCGATCTCCTTGGGAACGCTGCTCATGAAGCCTTCAAGAATCCAGATGGCCAGTGGAATATTGAAGAGGCAGTGCGCCAGCGCCACGGCAATGTGCGTGTCGAAGAGACCGACCGAATAATAAAGCTGGAAGTAGGGCAGCAGGAACACAGCGGGCGGCGCCATGAGGTTGGTCAGCAGCCAGAAGAACAGGTGCTTATCGCCAATGAAGCTGTAGCGGCTGAAGGCATACGCAGCCGGTAGTGCCACACAGATGGTGATCAGCATGTTCATCAGCACATAGGCAATCGAGTTGACATAGCCCATGTACCAGCTTGAGTCGGTAAAGATACCGATATAGTTGTCAAAGGTAAGGTTCTCCGGCCACATGGTCATGGAGCCCAGTATTTCGCTGTTGGTTTGCAGCGACATGTTCAGCAGCCAATAGATGGGCAGAATCATCAAGAGCAGATAGACGCCCAGCAACAGGCGCGAGCGCAGCTTGGTTCTGGCGTTGCGCTTGCGGCGTTGTGCGGGTGTGGTGCGGCTGAAAATGGTGTTGTATTTTTCACCCTGCTGGGTGTTTTCCAGTTGGTAGCTCATATCAGGCTCCTCCCTGGGAATGCTTGTCTTTCTGCATGTTCATAATGGCGGTGTAGAACACCCAGCTCACCAGCAGGATGACCAGGAAGTAGATAATCGAGAAAGCAGCGGAGGGTCCCAAGTCCTGCTGACCCACCGCCATGGTGGTCAATGATTGACTCAGGAAAGTCGTTGAGCTGCCAGGCCCGCCACCGGTCAGTACAAAGGGCTCGGCGTAAATCATGAACGAGTGCATGAAGCGCAGCAGCACGGCAATGACCAGCACATTGGTCAGCTTGGGCAGCTGGATGTAGCGAAATACCGCCCATTTTGAGGCACGGTCAATGCGCGCCGCCTGATAGTAGGCTTCGGGGATGGAGCGCAGGCCGCTGTAGCAAAGCATGGCGACCAGCGGGGTCCAGTGCCAAACGTCCATCAGGATGATCGTCACCCAGGCATCGGCGGCGTTACGGGTAATGTTGTACTCGATGCCCAACTGGCGAAGTCCCCAACCCATCAGGCCGATATCACCGCGTGTGAAAATCTGCCAGATACTGCCCACCACGTTCCAGGGAATCAGCAGGGGCAGAGTAATCAGGATCAGCACTGCCGATGCTTGCCAACCACGTTTGGGCATGATCAACGCAATGCCGATTCCCAGAGGGATCTGGATGGCAAGAATGGTGAGCGAGAATATTATCTGGCGTAGAAAAGCCGCTTGCAGGGCCGGGTCGTTGAGCATGGTTTCGAACCACTCGGTGCCGGTAAAGAAGCGGGCGTTAGCCCCAAGCACGTCTTGCACCGAGTAGTTGACGACGGTCATCAGTGGCACGATCGCGGAAAACGCGACCAGGACAAGCATTGGCAGTACCAATAGCCAGGCGCGGTTGTTATAGACTTTATTCATGATCTACCTCGACTCGGTATTCATCGACGTAAAGGCTCAGTTTGTCGTCGGGAAAACGGATATAGACGGTATCACCCAGGGCAGGATGGTCTTCGGGCAACCTGGCTTTAAATGTTTGCTGATTGAACGAGAAGGTGAGAATGGTGTAGGTGCCAAGGTCCTGCAGGTTCTCTTTTTGCACGGCAATCGTGTCGGGTGCGGCGCTTGCGTGAACGTCGATGAATTCCGGGCGAATGCCGAGCTTGAGGTTGTCGCTCTCGGTCTTTTTAAGCGTGGCCAGATAAGCATTGCTTAACGGCAGTGGCTGGTCGCCGAAGTAGGCCGTATTTTGTGCCTCATCGTAGCGAAGCTCGAAAAAATTCATGCCTGGACTACCGATGAAATAACCCACGAAAGTATGCGCGGGTGTTTCGAACAGTTCCCGTGGCGTACCGAACTGCACCACCTGGCCTTCGTACATCACGGCAATCTTGTCAGCGAAGGTCGAGGCTTCAAGCTGGTCGTGAGTGACGTAGATCATGGTGATGTTAAAGCGCTCGTGGATTTCCTTGAGCTTGCGGCGCAGCTTCCACTTCAACTGCGGGTCGATGACGGTAAGCGGCTCATCAAACAGAATGGCGGTAACGTCGTCGCGGACCAGACCGCGCCCCATGGAGACCTTCTGTTTTTCATCGGCGGTCAGGTTTTTGGCTTTGCGCGATAACAGCGGTGTCAGCTCAAGGATGTCGGCGACTTCCAGTACCTTGGGTTTAACCCGGTACTCGGGAGTGTTCATGTTGCGCAGCGGGAAGGCGAGATTATCGAACACCGTCATGGTGTCGTAGATCACCGGGAACTGGAACACCTGGGCGATGTTGCGCTCTTCCGGTGGCAGTTCGTTGACCCGGTGGCCATCGAAGAGCACATCGCCTTCGGTGGGCGCCAATAGCCCTGAAATAATATTCAGAAGGGTTGATTTGCCGCATCCGGACGGTCCCAGCAAGGCATAAGCGCCGCCTTGATGCCATACGTGTTCCATATGGCGGATGGCGTAATCCTCGGCCGATTGCGGGTTGGCGCTGTATGTGTGCGCGAGTGTTTTAAGCACGATCTCAGCCATGCGCGGCGCCCTCCGTCTGAGCCAACGGGGTATGCACAATGTGGCCCTGCTGGTCGAAAACAAACAGTTTATGAATGGGGAAATAAACCTTGATGGGCTGATTGACCTTCAATTCGTGTATTCCCAGGAGATGCAATACCAGTGGGAAGTGCGCATGACGCGCATGAAGAAAAGTTTCGGACCCACTGATTTCGGCAACATCCACGGTGACCGGCAGTTCCAGATCATCCGCGGCTTGCGGTGTAAGGCTCAAATGCGAGGCGCGAACCCCGAACTGGTAGTCACCAGGGGGCAGCTTTCGCAAGGCATCGTCGCAGGTAAAGTGAGTGTCGTTATCGAAGGTGATGTCGTTGTCGGTGAGCCGACCCGGCACGATATTGATCGGCGGCTCAGAAAACATCTCGGCGCTGAGAATGCCGTTGGGTTGCCGATAGATTTGATCGGTGGGGCCGTACTGCAGCAGCTTACCTTCGTGAAGGATGGCTGTGTTGCCGCCGAGTGCAAGAGCCTCATTAGGCTCAGTGGTGGCGTACACGGCAATACAGTTACGCACTTTGAACAAGTCGCGCAGCTCGTCGCGCAATTCCTCACGGAGTTTATAGTCCAGGTTGACCAGCGGCTCGTCGAAGAGAATGACATCGGCGTCTTTTACCAGAGCGCGGCCCATGGCGGTGCGCTGTTGCTGGCCACCGGACAACTCCAGAGGATAGCGGTCAAGCAGATGCTCGATATGCAGCATCTCAGCAATTTCGCCGACGCGCTTGTTAATTTCGCTTTTTGGCTGTTTGGCGAGTTTAAGCGGCGAGGCAATATTGTCGTAGACGGTCAAACTGGGGTAATTGATGAACTGCTGATATACCATCGATACGTTACGGTGGCGTACCGGTACTCCGGTGACGTCCTTGCCATCCATCAGAATACGACCTTGGGTAGGTGGTTCAAGGCCGGCCATCAAGCGCATCAGTGTGGTCTTGCCTGCGAGTGTTCTGCCCAATAGCACATTGAAGGAGCCCGGCTCGAGTGCTAGGTCAACGTCGCTAATATAGGGAACACCGCCTACGGTATGGGCGATATTTTGCAAATGTAGTGACATGCGAATCTCGCTAGCGTCGTTGTTATTGGAGAATATCTAGCTTTCGTTTACGAAATCCTAGTTGATCGTTTTCGAACCTGCAATGCCTTTATTTGCTTTCGTTTGCAGTTTTTGGATGAAAAATCGAAAATTAAACGAAAGTCTAGGGTCAAAAAAAACCGGCCTCAGGGAGGCCGGTTGAAGGTTGGTGCGAGCGAGTGGCTATTTAATGCTGTCTGCCGTCTCAGATGCTTGTGTCGACTGCGGCTTGGCATTGTGATCAATCAGCGTCGACTTGTCGGTAGCAAAGGTTTCGTAAGGGAAATCGTCTACAGTGAGCATTTCCAATACCTCAGCTTCGAATTCACGCATGAACTGGGCGTCTTCTTCGCTAATTAGACGGCCTTCCAATGCCGCTTCCACCCGTGCTTCAGGATGCAGTGCCGTCTGCGGCAGTTCACCCTTGGCATAGGCTTTGTTGACCGTGCGATAGATTGCCTCAGCACGCTCGTAGTCCACCAGCAGCGCGTTATAGCGGGCGAGCGGGTTGCGCTGTTCGCCGTCGTCGGCGTCCCAGGTATTGTGCAACAGCTTGGTACGCAATGCGCTGTGGGTGGAGACGCGCTTGGCGATATCCCGCGCATCGTCATCGTGGGGCTTGTCCCAGCGGCGACCGGTCGGCATGACGATCACTTTCAGCGTCTTGCCCAGCGCCCGGTTGGGCAGGTTATCGAAAATCTCGACAAAGGCCTGTTCAGCCCGCTGGAGCAGGAAACGACAGCTGTAATGCAGCAGGGCTTCTTCGCCTTCCACCTTGTCACCCGCTTGCCATTGCTTGAGTACCATCGAGGCCAGGTAGAGGTTGGAAAGCACATCGCCAAGACGGGCGGAGAGCATTTCACGTTTCTTCAAGGCCGATCCGAGGCTTGCCATGGCCGCATCGGCGCACAGTCCGAAGCCTGCCGAGAGGCGGGCGATGTCCTGGGCGTAGGCGGCCGCCGGGCCGTCGAACGGCACATTGGGTTTGCCGATGCCGAAGCCCAGGGTGAAGGCGCGGGCCGCGTTGCCAAAGATGAGTCCCGCATGGCTGAAGAACGCCTTGTCGAATGCCTTGATATCGTTGGCGTCCTTCGCGGCTAGCTCCTCAAGCACATAGGGATGGCAGCGGATAGCTCCCTGACCGAAGATCATCAGGTTGCGGGTCATGATGTTGGCGCCTTCCACGGTGATCGCCACCGGATTGGCGCTGTAGCCAATACCCAGGTAGTTGCGTGGGCCCAGAGTGACCGCCTTACCGCCATGTACGTCCATGGCATCGGCAAGAATATCGCGCTGGAATTCGGTCAGTTGGCTTTTCAGAATCGCCGAGGGGACTGCGGGCTTTTCGCCATGGTCGATCAGGTTGGCGGTTTGATAGACCGTTGCCTGGGCGATGTACCCGAGGGCTGCCATGCGCGCCAGAGGTTCCTGCACGCCTTCCATTTCCGCCACGGGCACGTTGAACTGACGGCGCACACGGGTGAAACCGCCGCTCCAGCCCAACGCATAGCGCGCCGTGCCGGTGGCGCCTGAGGGAAGCGTAATACAACGGCCGATGGAGAGACACTCGACCAGCATGCGCCAACCCTGGCCGATCATGTCGGGGCCGCCGATGATCGTATCCAGCGGGACAAAAACGTCCTTACCCTTGATCGGACCATTCATAAACGGGCTGCCGATCGGATGGTGGCGACGACCAATCTCCATACCGTCGGTATCGCGGGGAATCAACGCCAGGGTAATGCCGCGGTCTTCTTCATCGCCGAGCAGGTTCTCGGGATCAAACAGCCTGAAGGCAAGACCGACAACGGTGGCAATGGGCGCCAGGGTGATCCAGCGCTTTTCAAAGTTGAGCCGCAGGCCGAGGACTTCTTCACCGTTGACCATTTGCTTGCACACGACGCCGGTGTCCGGCAGCGAGGTAGCGTCTGAACCGGCACGCGGGCCTGTCAGGCCAAAGCAGGGAATCTCACGGCCATCGGACAGGCGCGGCAGGTAGTGATCTTTCTGCTCCTGAGTACCATATTTGAGCAGTAGCTCGCCTGGGCCCAACGAGTTGGGCACGCCGACGGTAACCATCAGCGTTTCATTGGCGGAGAGCTTTTGCAGCACCATGGACTGGGCCTTGGCCGAGAAGCCCAGGCCGCCGTACTCCTTCGGAATGATCATGCCGAAGAAGCCTTCTTTTTTCAGGTAATCCCACAGTTGCTGGGGAAGGTCCGCGCGCTCAATGGCGATATCCCAGGCATTACACATGCCGGCGGCTTTTGCGCACTGGTTGTCGAGAAAGGCTTGCTCGTCTTCACGCAGGCCTTCGTCTTTAAAGTTGAGCAGCTTGTTCCATTGGGGCTTGCCGGAAAACAGCTCGCCATCCCAGGAGACAGTGCCCGCTTCCAACGCAGTGCGCTCTGTGTCAGAGACTTTGGGCGCGACTTTCTTGAACATTGCAAACAGCCGCGGGGTAAGCCACTGGCGGCGTAGCGCAGGAAGCCCGGCAATGGCCACAGCGGCGGCGCCCAGCAGTAAGAGCACGCCAATGACGGCGGCATCGAACACCAGGCCAACAAGGCCCAGCACGGCAAGCACGACCAGGGCGGCGGTTGCACCGGCTTCGCGGCGCATCACCGCGAGCAGGCCAACAGCCGCCAGCACGATCAGTAGTAGGGTGAGCATAGTGCCTCTCCATATGTTGAGGGATAGTGTTGAAGGATACGATATGGTTAATAATGCACAGATTTAAACAGATGTTTGAATATTGGCAGACCTGCGCCACCCAGTGCAAGTATTTCGATGCGTTAAAGGGACATAAAAAAACGTCGCAGCGCTGGGCTACGACGTTTTAGAGTTTTGCTAACCAGACTTGGTTCAGTGGCGTTTGGCTGGTGCGCCGTTGGCGACGTAATAGTCGACGTTGGCCCGGGGCAGGGGCTCACGTTCACGAATCCGGTCGGCGATCTTTTCGGCCAGCATGATGGTGGGGGCATTCAGGTTGCCGGTGGGAATCACCGGGAACAAGGACGCATCGACCACGCGCAAGCCGTCAATGCCATGGACGCGGCCCTGGCCATCCGTGACTGCCATTTCGTCGTTGCCCATCCGGCAGCTACCACAGGGGTGATAGGCGGTTTCGGCGTGCTGTTTGACAAAGGCATCGAGTTCGGCATCCGACTGAACATCCGGGCCGGGTGCGATCTCGCGGCCACGGTATGGGTCAAAGGCTGGCTGAGCGATGATGTCGCGGGTCAGGCGAATGGCATCGCGGAACTCTTGCCAGTCTTTGTCCTTGGCCATGTAGTTGAACAGGATGCTTGGCGCCGCATGGGGATCTTTCGAGGTCAGGCGAATGCGGCCGCGGCTTTCCGAGCGCATGGAGCCGACATGAGCCTGGAAGCCGTGGGCCTGCACCGCGCTTTTACCGTTGTAGCTGATCGCGATGGGCAGGAAGTGGTACTGCAGGTTGGGCCACTCTTCCTCATCGCGGCTGCGGATAAAGCCGCAGGATTCAAACTGATTGCTGGCGCCCACGCCGGTGCCCTTGAACAGCCACTCGGCACCAATCTTCGGCTGGTTGTACCATTTGAGCGCCGGATAGAGCGAAATAGGCTCTTTGCATTCGTACTGGATGTACATCTCCAGATGGTCCTGGAGGTTTTCACCGACACCGGGCAGGTCGTGAATTGTCTCGATATCGAGCTCTTTAAGCAATTCCGGGTTGCCAATCCCCGAGCGCTGAAGAATCTGCGGTGAGGCGATAGCACCGCCACACAGCAGCACTTCACGACGAACGTAGGCCTGCTGTTTCTCGCCTTTTCGCTCATAGCGCACGCCCACTGCACGCTTACCCTCGAACTCGATTACATCGGTTACCGCATGAGTTTCGATGGTCAGATTTTCGCGCTGCTTGGCGGTATCCAGGTAGCCACGTGCCGTCGACGCTCGGCGGCCGTTAGGCGTCACAAAGCGGTCCATGGGACCAAAACCTTCCTGCTGATAGCCGTTGACGTCGTCGGTCTCAGGGTAGCCTGCCTGCTTTCCGGCCTCGATAAAGGTGTGGTAAAGCGGGTTATTGCCCGCCTTGGGCGTCGTGACGCTGACCGGCCCTTCGCCGCCGTGATAGTCATTTGGTCCGATATCGCGGCTTTCGCTTTTTTTGAAGTAGGGCAAACAGCTTAAATAGTCCCAGTCTTCAAGACCCGGTTGCTTGGCCCAGTTGTCGTAATCCAACGCATTGCCGCGGATATAGCACATGCCGTTGATCAGCGAGGAGCCGCCCAGGCCCTTGCCGCGGCCACATTCCATGCGGCGGCCGTCCATATGCGGTTCGGGGTCGGTTTCAAATGCCCAGTTGTAGCGTTTGCCCTGCAGCGGGTAGGCCAGGGCAGCGGGCATTTGGGTTCGGAAGTCAAAGCGATAGTCTGGGCCGCCTGCTTCCAGCAGCAGCACGCTGACGTCACTGTCTTCAGTTAGGCGAGTCGCAAGCACATTGCCTGCGGAACCTGCACCGATAATGATGTAATCAAATTCACGTGGTTGAGACATACTGATTCACCGGGACTTATAGGGGGAGGGTGCGACTCTGGAGGTAGCTTGGCCACCCCCAGCGCCCATGGTTCATGAGTTCGTGTGTTGCAAACAGTTAAAACACAGACTCAAACGGCCCCATCTCGATCTGTACAGACTTGGTCTGGGTATAGTGGTTGAGCGTCTCGACACCGTTTTCACGCCCAATGCCCGACTCTTTATAGCCGCCGACCGGCATCTCTGAGGGCGATTCGCCCCAGGTGTTGACCCAGCAGATACCGGCTTCCAATTGATGGATCACCCGGTGGGCGCGGTTCAGGCTTTCGCTGAAGACACCGGCGGCGAGGCCGTAGGTGGTGTCATTGGCGCGGCGAACCACCTCTTCCTCGTCATCAAAGGCGAGTACCGACATCACCGGGCCAAAGATCTCTTCCTTGACGATGCGCATGTCATCGGTGCAGTCGGTGAAGACCGTCGGCGCCGCCCAGGCACCGTTGGCCCAGGTGCCGCTGTTCCAGTCCTCGCCGCCCACCAGGACGCGTGCGCCTTCGGTTTTGCCGAGAGCAATGTAGGAGAGCACTTTCTCCTGGTGCTCGAAGCTGACCAGCGGGCCGAAATTGATAGCCGAATCCATGGGGTCGCCCGCCTTGATACGCTTGACGCGCTCGACCAGTTTGGCCTCAAAGGCGTCTTTGACGCTGCGTTCCACAAACACGCGGGTGCCGTTGGTACAGATTTGGCCGGAGGAATAGAAGTTGGCCATCATGGCAGCATCGGCAGCGCGGTCCAGATCGGCATCGGCGAAGACCAGCAGCGGCGATTTGCCGCCCAGTTCCATGGTGACGTCTTTGAGCGTCGATTCGGCCGCTGCTGACATGACCTTCTTGCCGGTACCGGCTTCACCGGTAAACGATACCTTGTCGATACCTTTATGCCCGGTCAGCATGGCGCCCACGCGGCCGTCACCCTGGACGACGTTGAACACGCCGTCGGGGAGACCCGCCTCGGTGAAGATTTCGGCAAGCTTCATCGTCGTGAGCGGCGTGACTTCACTGGGCTTGAAGACAATCGCGTTACCCGCGGCCAGTGCCGGGGCGGCTTTCCAACAGGCGATCTGAATCGGGTAGTTCCAGGCGCCGATGGCACCGATCACACCCAGCGGTTCGCGGCGGGTGTATACGAACGAGCTATCGCGCAGTGGAATCTGGCTGCCCTCGATAGCTGGGGCGAGGCCCGCATAGTACTCCAGCGCATCGGCACCGGTGACGATATCGACGCTTGCGGTTTCGCTGATTGGCTTGCCGGTATTGCGAGTTTCCAGTTCAGCCAGCTCGTCATTACGCTCTCTTAACAGCGCAACGGCACGCAGCATGATGCGTGCGCGTTCCATGCCGGTCATGGCGGCCCACTTGCGCTGGCCTTCGCGGGCCGCTTCAACGGCGCTATCAACGTCGGCCTGGCTTGCCTGACCGACCGTTGCCAGCAGGCTGCCATCGAAAGGATTGGTGATGGTAAACGTATCGCCTGAGGTGGCATCAACCGGGCGACCATTAATGAAAAGAGGCAGTACATCATGAGTAGCCATGGTGGTCTCCTTAATAAGATTCGATCATGGATGCAGGCTGTTGGCACCCATGGTGAGCAAGTAGTTGGTCAAGGTAGGTGTGGGCCAGGTGGCGTGCTTCGTTGGCGTCCAGGCCTTCTGGTGTAAGTGCGCCGCGCAACCACAGGCCGTCGATCATGGCGGCCAGACCCCGAGCCGCGTTGCGAGCATCAGCCCTCGGCATGATCTGGCGAAATTGGTGGCATAAATTGGTGTACAGGCGGCGGTCATTGACATTCTGCAGGCGTTGCAGTGTCGGCTTGTGCATGCTGCTGGCCCAGAAGGCGAGCCAGGTCTTGGCGGCCGGGCCGGTGACCTGAGTGCGGTCAAAGTTGCCTTCAATAATGGCACCAATGTGGGCGCGTGGCGTCTGGTCTTCCAACGCTTGGCGACGCACTGAAATAGCGTGGTTGAGGTCGGTCAAAATTTGCCGCATGGTAGCTTCCAGCAGTCCATCCTTGCCGCCAAAGTAATGGCTGATAATACCTGCTGACACCCCCGCGTGGCGGGCAATCCGCATGACAGTGGCTTCCGCCAATCCAACTTCGTCAATAGCCGCCATGGTGGCGTTAATTAATTGCTCGCGGCGTATTGGTTCCATTCCCACTTTAGGCATGGCTGTCTCCTGTCGCGTTGAATGCCTATTCACCCATTACCTTGAAAAACGACTTTAGGCATGATTACCTAACAATGATGGCATCTTTTTATTGAACGTTCAATCAACAAAAAGATGTTAGCTGCCGCTGCGATATGAATGCGGAGCGGGTGATCGATAATCTGATGAAAAGGGGACGCTGAATGAAGAAAACACATATTGGTATGATGGGGGCGATGGTCGTCACGGCGGGACTTCCTTCACTGGCGATGGCTAACGAATGCAGCACTGTTCGCTTCGCCGAGGTAGGCTGGACCGACATCACTGCGACCACAGCGCTTGCCAGCGAAGTGCTTGAAGGTATGGGCTACGAGGCACGAGTGGATACCGTATCGGTACCCATCGCGTACTCGGGCATGGAAAACGGTGACTTTGATGTCTTTTTGGGCAACTGGATGCCGTCAATGGCCTCAATCAGTGACCCTTACGTTGAAAAAGGCACAGTTGATCGGTTAACGGCCAATTTAGAAGGTGCCAAATACACCCTGGCCGTGCCGCAGTATGTTTACGATGCAGGCGTCACGTCGGTCGAAGACCTGGCAGAGCATGCCGACCAGTTTGACCAGCAACTGCATGGTATTGAAGCAGGCAACGATGGCAACGAATTGATCCAGCAAATGATCGATGACGATGCTTTCGGCCTTGGCGATTGGCAGTTGGTCGATTCCAGTGAAGCCGGCATGCTGGCCGAACTGACAGCGCGGGTACCCAATGAAGATTGGATGGTATTTCTGGGTTGGGAGCCACACCCCATGAATACCAACTTCGACATGGCGTATCTTGAAGGGGCTGACGATTACTTTGGCCCTGACCTGGGTGGTGCGACGGTGTATACCAACACCCGTGGTGGTTACGCGGAAGAGTGCCCTAATGTTGGTGAACTGCTCAACAACATGACGTTCACACTCGAAATGGAAAATCAGTTGATGGGCGAAATCATGGACGATGGTGAAGACCCCCGTGATGCCGCGCGTGCTTACCTGCAGGAAAATGATGAGCTGCTAGGCGAGTGGTTAGCCGGCGTGGAAACGATCGATGGCGAGCCTGCTGAAGAAGCTGTGCGTAACGCATTGCAATAAAAGGTGCTTGGAGCAAAAGGCAGGTCGATAACGGCTTGCCTTTTGCCGTTAAGATAGGCACAATGCGTCTCCGCTGATGTCGGAAAGGCTACGTAGCTCAGTTGGTTAGAGCACATCACTCATAATGATGGGGTCCCCTGTTCAAATCAGGGCGTAGCCACCACTCAGCGTAGGCAGACTCGCAAATGAGTCAGCTGTTATGGTGGCCCCTTAGGTCCTCCCGCAACGCTAAACTGCAAACCCCGCCAGGCCCGGAAGGGAGCAACGGTAGTGGTGGATGCGTGTGCCGGGATGTGGCTTTTGGGGCCGCCTCCATTTCTGATCCCCCGTTTTTTGATTCTCCCTCCTGTTGATTTTCAACCTCTTTGTATGCTCGACGGCAAACCGCTATGGCAGTTCCATGATCTGTTCATGTTTTCTTCCATTTGGCATTGGTTGAATGATTGCCTCTCTAGCCTCGCGAACCGAGATTGGCAGAAGGTCACGTCACAATAAAGCTGGCTGATAACGTTGTTGCGTGTGAGCCACGTTTAGAGTCATCGCTCGATTTGTATCTCACCTCACGGTACTTTTACCGTCTTGCCATAACGGCTGTTAGCGACAAGAGGCTTCTATGAAAAAAACACTAGCGTTGCTGGGGCGCTGGGCAGCGGTGTTGCTCTTGCTGCTAGGGGCTCTGCTGGCTGGGCCGGTGTGGATGCTGGCCAGTGACCAGATCGTGACAGATGGGCACTGGTCCGCGCTTGATCGCTCGTCGGCGGATATCGCCCCGTCGCCGGAGGATGTCTCTGAGGCGGTCGTGCAGGTTTACGCCGCACGTGCGTATAACTGGCGAGGTGCCTTCGGGGTTCATGTATGGATTGCCACCAAAGCGCAAAACGCTGACTACTATCGCTTGCATCAGGTGTTGAGTTGGCGTCGACCTACGGTGGTGTCGTCGATCGATATGCCTGATCGCTTTTGGTTTGGCAACTCCCCCGAACTGCTGGCGGATTACCGCGGCGAGCCAGCGCAAACCATGATTCCCCGGATTGCCGATGCGGCGGCACGTTTTCCCTATGCTGACCTGTACCGCGTGTGGCCGGGACCCAACAGCAATAGCTTTATTGCCTGGGTGGCTCGGGAGGTGCCTGGGTTCAATGTGTCTCTGCCGATCACGGCGATTGGTAAAGACTACCTGTTTGACAGTGTTTTCGCACCTGCGCCGAGTGGTACCGGTTATCAGCTTTCTCTGGGGGGTGTGGTGGGATTGCTTGTCGCCCGTGAAGAGGGGGTTGAGGTGAATATCTTGGGGCTTGGCGTGGGGATTGATTTCATGCGGCCGGCGATCAAGCTGCCGGGTGTCGGCCGGTTGGGGATGCCCGCCCGGGCCATGGGGAATCATTAAATGTTGGCGCGCTTGTTGGCTGCCTCGCAGCCAGCAAGAAGGCAGATAAGAGCTTAATGGTGTACACTGTCTGTAGATACCTTTATAGATTTATTGTATTTGCAGAATAGGCCATGAGATGACGATGCAAACGGCAAACGAACTTGCTCATAACAAGGCAGCGGCAGCGGTAGGGCTGAAAGCAGCGGTGCGTATTCTGGATAAGTGGCGCGCGACCGGTGAGCAGGGAGAAGCCATTTTGCGTGTTTCCCACAGTACCTATGCCCGGGCGCGCCGTGGTGACGTGGCTGAAATCAAGCTCGACAACGATCAACTTACGCGAATTAGCTATCTGCTCAATATTCATGCGGCATTGCGCATGCTGTTTGAGAACCCTGATAACCTGTATGGGTTTGTCTCGATGGCCAACTACAACCCCTATTTTAACGGCCGCACGCCGCTTGACGTTATCAGTAGCGGTGATTTTGCCGCGCTTTACGAGACCTTCAAGCGTATCGATAGCCTGCGGAGTGCCCAGTGGTAATGCCTGACGAGCTGCCGTCATGTTCCGCAAAACGGGTGGAAAGTTACCGCCTGGTCAACAGCAAGTTTCCACCGATTGAGCTGTTTGACGACGTTGCCAATGCCGAGGAGTTTGAAGCCCTCTACGCGCTTCAGGCATTAACCAATCCACGCTTGCGAAACGAGGTTGGCGATTTGGGGCTTTTGCCAATTGAAGATATTCCCTTCGGCATTCGCGGCTGCTCTTATGCCACCGCACCGTTTACCCATGTCAATCCTAATGGCTCGCGCTTTAGCGATGGCAGCTTTGGCGTACTCTATGTCGCGGATTCACTGACTGCTGCGATTACGGAAGTAAAATATCACCAGCAAGCGTACTGGCGAAAAGTGCCGTCGCTGCACTATGAACGCTTCGTGTTTAGAGGGCTGAAATGTGTGTTCGATGAAGGGGGATGCCGAGATGGGTTGGTGTTAGCACCGAGCCACCCCATCTATTGCGCTGATGATTACCGGGCATCGCAGGTCTTGGGCGAAGCATTACGTCGTTCAACTGGAACGGGGCTGCGATATCACTCGGTGCGGCACGAGGGAGGTGTCTGTTGGGCGCTGATGACGCCGCGTCGTGTCAAGCAGATGATTCAGACCACTCACCTGGAAATGATCTGGAATGGTGACATCGCCCAGGTTAATCGGCTTTCAGCCGTATCAAGGTCGTAAAAAAATCGTAAAAACAATGAAGTGGCTGTTTTATGTCTGATGCTTTTCAGTAAAACGCCGCATGATGGCCAGTGTTTCATCGCTGACGTGATGCTCCATGCCCTCTGCATCAATGCGGGCGGTGTTGTCGCGAACGCCCAGGGCGCGCAGGAAATGCAGCACAATATCATGACGTGCGCGTGAGGTTTCGGCCATTTTATGGCCTTCCTCAGTCAAGAAGAGCGACCGATAGGGACGGCTCGTTACCAGCCCCAGCTCATTCAGACGTCGGATCATTTTCGATACAGTGGCCTGGCTAACCGCCATGCGGCTGGCGATATCAGCTGCGCGTGCTTCGCCACGATGGCGCAAAAGATCCCCGATCAGTTCCACATAATCTTCGATCAGTTCAGTTTCGTGGGCGTTGCGCACGGTTTCGTACTGTTGTGCATGCTGCTCGACAGGCGGCAGCGCATCGCCACTTAGGCGTGAATTAGGCGGCAATGGCGGCTGTTCGTGATCGCTCATAATGGCTATATAGGTTGGCTATATCAGAGTGAGTATAAACGTTGATTAGGATGGTAACGTATTTTTTGGAATAATTGTTAGCCAAGGTTAAACTATTTGCATGGTGCTTTTTTGTTGAGCTAACGCCCTCAAAACCTGATTGGCGCAGTAGACTGTAGGTTTTCCCAGGTTTTTTCGGCGATACCGATACCGGCACCGGCCATCAGCAAATAGGTTTGGTCAGCGCCAGCCGCCATCAAGGGGGCTTCTTCATCGGGATAGTTGATACCCGCAATGATCGTACCTTTAAAACCCGCTTTACGAAGCTGGCGAGTGGCAAACAGCTTACTCTCAGTGTTGGGCGTTGCCAGCATTACGGCTTCAAGGGCATGAATATCCAGGTGCGACCAGAAAGCAACATCTTCCACATCGGCATAACGTATGTCGCGCTCGGAGGCCGCCACTTTATTCGGGTCAGAATCAATGCCGATCACCCGCAAATGGTTCTCGACGAAAAAGTCGTAGGCGGCACTGCCGGTCCGGCCCATGCCGATCACCATCATTTTGGCATCGCCGAGGGTGACGGGCTGCTCATCGGGATGGCGTAAATGACGTTCAAAGCGGGTCAGGCGGACTTCGTAACGATCAAACAGGGCGTGGGCGACTCGGTTGAGCGGCGCGGAGATGATAAATGAAAGCGCCACCGTCAGCGCCAGCGGTACCAGCCACTCTTCCAGAATGCTGGACGCCACGATCAGGCCGAACTCACTGTAGGCTGTGAGGCTGAGGCTCCCCAGAAAAGCGCTACGGGCGCGGATCTTGAATATAACCAGAAGGGCAAAAAACAGCGCGGTTTTTAGTGGCAGCAGCATTGCCATCACGCCAGCGAAGATCAGTGCATTAGCGTCGGGTAGGCCCGACATGCCTATCTGCAGGAAAAAGCTGATCAGCAGTATTTCCTTTAGCCCCCAGAGCGCCTTGGACATTTCCTGGGCACGTGGATGTTTGGCCAGCAAAAGTCCCATCACCAGAGCGCCCACTTCGCCGCTGAGCCCCACGACATCAAAGCCCATGCCGCCGATGGCAATGGCCAACACTGCCCCCATCAGAACCAGCATTTCATCGTGCTGGGCAATGCTCATCAGCCAGTAAAGCACCGGCCGTAGTAGCGGCAGCGCCAGGATCCAAAGTGCCCACCAGGAGGGAGACTGGCCGCTGTAAATGCTGATGGCGGCCAGTGCCACCAGATCCTGGATAATCAGGATGCCGATAGCCAGTCGTCCATGCAGCGCCCGCAATTCTCTTTTGCCCTCGAGCACCTTGGCAGCCAGTACCGTGCTGGAAAATGATAGCGCAATGGACAGCAGAATGGCGGTATCAAGCGCCAGGCCCATCAAGACCACGAAGCCGGCAGTGAAAATAAATGTGGTGATGCTGAGGTGTATAAAAGCACCGCCCAGCACAGCAGGTTCGACGAGGTTTTTTAGGTTGAGTTTCAAGCCAATGGTGAATAACAGCAGCAATACGCCCAGATGCGCCAGGTGTTCGAGCAATGGGCCAGCCTCGGTCGGTAAACCCAAATAGGGCCCGGCAAAATTAAGTGCAAAACCGGCCGTTAAAAAACCCACCAGAGGTGGCAGACTGAGTTGGCGAGCTATAATCCCGAAGATAAAGGCAAACGATAAAATAATGACTTCAAACATGCACAATCCCTAGCGTATGGAACAGACAGATTATTTTCTTACTCGCCAATGCTTTTGCATTTCGACAAACGTGAACGACGCCGACCAGGTGATCAAGACAAAACCGGTCAATGCTAATGTGCCATACAAGAAACGGATCGGGCCGGTTGCATAAATGTCGCCGTAGCCCACCGTGGTGTAGGTCACGGCAGCGAAGAATATATGATCCAGCAGGTTGAAAACGCTATAGCCGTTTAATGCGCCGATACCTCGCAGCTCGACCAACCACCACCCTGTAAGCCCAAACAGCCAGATTTCGGCGATGTGGGTCATCAGAACGCCGAATGCCATGGCCAGAATGCGCTGACGGTGGGGTCTGTGTGATCGCTCAATCTGGCGGGAAATAAGCCAGAGGGCTTCGTAGTGCAGCAGAACCGCGAGCACGACGGTGATAGACGTGGTGATGACCACCACGACGTGTTCAGGGTACGGAATGGTCACGAAAAGCTGGGCCCGTGGTTGCAAACGCTGGTTTTGGGTTAACTATCTCATGCGCGCGGTTATTTTAGAAGCTGCCGAACAGCGTGCCGAGGGTGATAACGCTCACCAGTGCGGCGATAGGCAGCACGATCGTGACCATGGCCACGTTGCCGTAGGCCTGTCGGTGGGTGAGTCCGCAGATGGTCAGCAGCGTAATGACGGCGCCAGAGTGGGGCAGTGTATCCATGCCGCCGGCGGCCAGTGTGGCAACGCGATGCATGAGCTCGGGGTCGATGTTGGCCGCTTGTGCCATCGCCAGGTATTCGCCGCCCAACGTTTCCAGTGCAATCGACAGGCCCCCCGACGAGGAGCCGGTAATACCTGACAGCACGCTCATCGCCAGCGCTTCGGAAATCAGCGGATTACCCGGCGATGCGTTGAGCACCGTATCGCGAATGATGGTAAAGCCCTCGAGGCTGGCAATCACGGCACCGTAGCCGACGACGGAGGCGGTGTTGAAAATCGGTAGCAACGAGTCGACACAGCCGCCATTAACCGTATCTTTCAGGGCTATCCAGTGTCGCCAGCGGCTGATGACCAGCCATATGGAAGCGCTCAGCAGGGCGATCAAGATTGACCACAGGCCGCTCTGCCGGGCGGGCGTTACGCTGGCGAATTCATCGCTGATAAAACTCAGGTCCATCGATGGGAAAACAAGGTACGTCAGCAGGCCATTCAGACCGATCACCATGATCAACGGAATCAGCGCCGTGGTTAACCGCATGGTGGGTGGCGAATTCTGTGAGTCGCTTTCATCCGTCTCGCGTTCTTTATGAAGGCCGTAGCCCTCATTCAGTGCGGCCGCCCGTTTTACTCGGGATTGCAGGTAGGCCATTCCCAGCCCGAGCATCACGAGCCCGGCGATGACTCCCAGGCCGGGAGCGGCAAAGCTGTTGGTGGCGTAATAAGGAATGGGGATTGCGTTCTGAATGGCCGGGGTGCCGGGTAGAGCGGTCATGGTAAAGGTGAAAGATCCCAGTGCAATCGCGCCTGGAATCAATCGTTTGGGAATATCGGTGCGGCGAAATAATTCGCGGCTGATGGGATAAATGGCAAAGGCTACGACAAATAACGAAACGCCGCCGTAGGTAAGAATGGCGCAGGCCAGCACGACCGTCAGTACCACATGGCGGGTGCCCAGCTTGTTGACGATGCCGTTGGCGATGGATTGAGCCGCGCCGGAATCCGACATTAGCTGCCCAAACAGGGCGCCCAGAAAGAACAGCGGAAAAAACTGAATGGCAAAACTGCCGAGGGCCCCCATGAAAGTGTCGGTATACATCGGCAACAAAAAGGCGGCTTCACCCGAAAGTGTAACCGCCAGCGCCGCCATCAGCGGGGCGAGCAGCAGAACTGTCAGCCCACGGTAGGCAAGGAAGATGAGCAGAAGCAGCGAAATGACAATGGCAAAGGTGCTCATGGGCGCTCCGGAGCAGCATGAATCTGAGTTAATCCAAGAGCCAGGATACCAACATATCAGGCTTCGTGTTGCATAGCAGCAATGCGGAGCTGTTGTTCTTGGTGATATATCGGGTAAATGGCGCCGCGAATAGCGATTTTCTCTGATAAAATCCCGCGTTTTCTCGCTTACCACTTCTCACTGCCTATTTTAGGAAGATTGATGAACGCCGTAATTATTGCCGTACTTGTGATGGTCGCGCTCTCGCTCGCGCGAGTTTCAGTTGTGTTCGCCCTTGTCGTGGGCGCGTTAGTGGGTGGGCTCGTGGGCGGGCTCTCATTGGATCAGACGCTCGAAGCATTCAACGATGGGGTGGGCGGCGGTGCCCAGGTGGCGCTTGCATACGCGACGCTGGGCGCTTTCGCCGTGGCGATTTCCCGCTCCGGGCTGCCGGACATGCTGGCCAACGTGTTGATCAGGATGCTGGGTAAAGAAACCCATGCAGCCAACCAGAATCGAGTGAAGTGGGTGCTGTTGGCCGCGGTAGTGCTGGTCGCGATTCTGTCCCAGAATGTGATCCCCGTGCATATCGCGTTTATCCCGGTATTGATACCACCCTTGTTGGCCGTCATGAACCGCCTACAGCTGGACCGTCGGGCGGTAGCCTGTGCCCTGACATTCGGCTTGACGGCCCCCTATATGCTACTGCCTGTGGGCTTTGGGGCTATCTTCCTCAATGATATTTTACTGGCCAACCTGAGGAGTGCGGGTGAACCGCTGGGCCTGGAAATCACCCGCGAGATGCTGCCCATGGCGATGGCCATACCGGTCGGCGGGATGCTTGTTGGTTTGGTCGTGGCGCTTACTTTCAGCTACCGCGGCCGTCGCGATTATGCGGTCAAGCCGTTAGCCAATACACCGGCAGGGCATTCGGCCACGCCCGCCACGCCCCACACACTTGGGCTGGTCATGTCCGGGGTCGCCATTGTCGCCGCTCTCGGGCTCCAGCTTTATAGCGGCTCGATGATCCTGGGCGGTTTGGTAGGGATTGGGCTGCTGTCGCTGGGGGGGATTTTTAAATGGCGCGAAGCCGATGACTTGTTTACCAGTGGCATGCGCATGATGGCGTTGATTGGCTTTATCATGATTTCGGCGGCCGGTTTTGCGGAAGTCATGAAAACCACCGGCGATATCGACACGCTTGTCGCGGGTGCTGTCGACCTGTTTGGTGATAATCGCGGGCTCGCTGCGCTGGTTATGCTGTTGGTCGGGTTGTTTATCACCCTGGGAATCGGCTCGTCATTTTCGACGATTCCCATTATCGCGGCTATTTTTGTGCCGTTAGCGGTTCAGTTCGGCTTCTCGCCCATGGCCACCGTCGTACTTGTGGGCACTGCTGCTGCCTTGGGTGACGCGGGCTCCCCCGCATCAGATTCTACGCTCGGTCCTACGGCAGGCCTCAATGTCGACGGTCAGCATGATCACATGTGGGACAGTGTCGTACCGACATTCTTGCACTATAACGTACCGCTTATCGGCTTTGGCTGGCTGGCGACGATGATGCTTTAACCATCCAGGGCGCGGCGTCTAACAAGGACGGACGGGTTCGGCTTGCAACTCAGGGCGCATGCCCCCACCTAAAAGAGTGTTAGGCGGAGTTTTGAACGCATCACGCTAGGAGAATTTAGATGAGCAAGCGTATTTTGGTAGTACTGACGTCTCACGATCAGTTGGGCGATACCGGAGAAAAGACGGGTTTCTGGCTGGAAGAGCTTGCCGCGCCTTACTACGTGTTCAAGGACGCCGGGGCCGAGGTGACGTTGGCATCGCCGAAAGGTGGCAAGCCGCCGCTTGATCCAAAAAGCGATGCCGAAGATGGCCAAACCGATGAAACGCGGCGCTTCAAAAAGGATGAGCAAGCCAATGCCGCCTTGGCCGCCACGCATCGCCTGAGCGATATGAAAGCAGATGACTTTGATGCCGTGTTCTATCCGGGAGGCCATGGCCCGCTGTGGGATCTGGTCGATGATAAAGATTCTATCAAGCTGATCGAAACCTTTATCGCACAAGGTAAGCCGGTGGCCTCGGTCTGCCATGCGCCGATTGTGCTCGTCAATGCGAAGGACAGGAATGGCGAACCATTGGTGAAAGGTCGTGAAGTGACCGGCTTTACCAACGGTGAAGAAAAGGCCGTGGGGCTGACGGATGTTGTTCCTCATCTGGTAGAAGATGCGCTTCAGCAATGTGGCGGTATTTACAGCAAGGCAGACGACTTCACCCCTTATGTGCGTGAAGATGGTCAGTTGATCACCGGCCAAAACCCGCCATCCTCAGCGGCCACCGGTGAAGCGCTGGTGGCGTGGTTGGACCGTTAATCAGCGTTACGCACACTAACTGTTAGCGGCATAGACGAACGGCGAGCACAAGCTCGCCGTTTTTTGTGGGTAGGTATTACGCACCGTGCCCGATGGATGGGTTGATGGCTGTGTGGCATGAGTTATCGATCCGGCAAGTGGGACTCGAAAGCGCTGAGCAAGCCACGCAGCAGAGAAAGCTCTTTGCGGCTCGGCTGAGCGCGGGTAAACAGGGCTTGCAACTGTTCCTCAGTGCGCGCATGGGGCTGGGTGATAAAGCCGCTTTGCTGCATCAATCGCCCTAAGTGCTCCTGAAAGTACAAGAATTGTTCGCGGCTCGGCGGCGTGGTTTCAGTCGGCTGCTGATAAACATAGTGGCTGTCGTCGCGCCTGCGCCATGCGCGGTGTACTTCGTAGGCAAGGATTTGCACCGCTTGAGAGAGGTTCAAGATGCCGTAGTCAGGGTTGGCGGGAATGCTGACTTGATGCGTGCAGCAGCGAATCTCGTCGTTGGTCAACCCTGAGCGTTCGCGGCCAAACACGAGTGCTACCGGCGCATGCTGCGCGTTCTGTGTCACCGCCTGGGCCATATCGTCGGGTTCTTCAAAATGGGGCAGGGGGAGGCTGCGAAGCCGCGCACTGGCGCCTACTACCTGAACACAGTCACTCACCGCTTCGTCAAGCCGGGTGACGACCCGGGCGTTGTCGATAACGTCTGTCGCCCCGGCGGCAAGGCGGGTGGCTTCCTCGTCGGGAAATTGACGGGGGTTGACCAGCACCAGGTTCGTCAGCCCCATGGTTTTCATGGCCCGGGCGGTGGCGCCTATATTACCGGGATGGAAGGTTTGCACCAGCACAATGCGAATGTTGGAAAGCACGGTGATAAGACAGCCTGAATAGCGAATGGAAAACGACGATTTTACCACGCTTTAACGACAAGAACCCCGCACAAGGCGGGGTTCTTGATGACGGCTAGCCGTCAGAGCGATAAGGCTCGGGGGGCAGCTTACATCATGCCGCCCATACCACCCATTCCGCCCATGCCACCCATGTCCGGAGCGGCTTCTTTCTCGTCCGGATCGTCGGCGATCATGCACTCGGTGGTGATCATCAAGCCAGCAACGGAGCCTGCAGACTGCAGCGCCGAACGCGTTACCTTGGCGGGGTCGAGGACGCCCATTTCAAACAGGTCCCCGAATTCACCGGTCTGCGCGTTGTAGCCGAAGTTGCCTTCAGCGTCCTTCACGCGGTTGATGACGACGGCGGGTTCTTCGCCAGCGTTGCTGACGATTTGACGCAGCGGCGACTGCAGCGCACGCAGTGCCATGTTGATGCCATGGTTCTGATCTTCGTTATCACCCGTCAGACCCTGTACCTTGGCCATGACGCGGACAAGCGCGGTACCACCGCCAGGCACTACGCCTTCTTCAACGGCGGCGCGAGTCGAATGCAGCGCATCTTCAACGCGGGCTTTCTTCTCTTTCATTTCCACTTCGGTGGCCGCACCGACGCGGATAACCGCAACGCCGCCTGCCAGTTTGGCAACCCGCTCTTGCAGCTTCTCTTTGTCGTAATCGGAAGACGTATCTTCGATCTGGGTGCGAATCTGACCCACGCGAGCTTCGATATCGGCTTCAACGCCGGCGCCATCGATGATGGTGGTGTTTTCCTTGGACATGGTCATGCGCTTGGCAGTACCCAGATGATCCAGGTTCGCCTGCTCGAGGGTCAGACCGACTTCTTCAGAAATCACGGTGCCGTTGGTGAGGATCGCAATATCCTGAAGCATCGCCTTGCGACGATCGCCAAAGCCAGGCGCCTTGGTGGCCGCGACTTTCACGATGCCGCGCATGTTGTTCACGACCAGCGTGGCCAGCGCTTCGCCTTCGATGTCTTCGGCAACGATGGCAAGCGGTTTGCCTTGCTTGGCAACGGCTTCGAGAACCGGCAGCAGCTCACGGATGTTGGAGATCTTCTTATCCACTAACAGGATGTAAGGATCTTCCAGTTCAACGGACATGGTGTCCTGGTTGGTCACGAAGTAGGGCGACAGGTAGCCACGATCGAACTGCATACCTTCGACGACTTCCAGTTCGTCTTCGAAGCCACGACCTTCATCAACGGTGATGACACCTTCTTTACCGACTTTTTCCATTGCTTCGGCAATGATCTCACCGATGCGCTTGTCGCCGTTAGCGGAGATGGTGCCTACCTGAGCGATGGATTTGGTATCGGTGCAGGGCACTGACATCGCCTGGATTTCTTTGACGGCTGCCGTGACGGCATGGTCAATACCGCGCTTGAGGTCCATCGGGTTCATGCCGGCAGTTACGCCTTTCAGGCCTTCCGCGATAATAGCCTGGGCCAGAACCGTGGCGGTGGTGGTGCCGTCGCCCGCGACGTCAGAGGTCTGCGAAGCAACTTCCTTGACCATCTGGGCGCCCATGTTCTCGAACTTGTCTTTCAGTTCGATTTCCTTGGCCACCGATACACCGTCTTTGGTGACGGTCGGTGCACCAAAGGATTTTTCGAGAACAACATTGCGTCCCTTCGGACCCAGTGTGACCTTCACTGCATTGGCGAGAACGTCAACACCGCGCGCCATGCGCTTGCGAGCATCATCGGAAAACTTGACTTGTTTAGCTGCCATGTTCGTTACTTCCTAATAAATTTCAAGAAATGGGAAAGTAATAGGTCGAGGCGGTGATCAGCCTTCGACAACTGCCAGAATATCGGCTTCGCTCATGATCAAGACTTCTTCGCCGTCGATTTTCTGCTTTTCAACGCCAAAGCCGTCTTTGAAGATCACGTTATCGCCAACTTTCACGTCCAAGGGGCGAACGTCGCCGCTTTCCAGAATGCGGCCATTACCAACGGCGATAACTTCACCACGGGTAGGCTTTTCCTGCGCATTGCCCGGAAGCACGATGCCGCCAGCGGTTTTCTGCTCTTCTTCCACGCGACGAACGACGACGCGATCGTGCAAAGGACGGATATTCATGCTTACGTTCTCCTGAGTATCGTCAAAGCCCCAATCAGGGCGGTTAGTGTTGATAGTTTTCGTGGGCGGTGCCCGCGAAAAATGAAGACAAGATGTCTTCGCTGTAAATGGCAACCACTTTATAGTGAAGCAGTTACCGAACTTGTGTGCTGCTTGAAAAGTGGGGGCTGCGGGTGGCCTTTCAAGGGGGCGCTAATAAAAAAATCTCAAGCGCTGTCTATTCGCTAGCCGCGGTGTTTCGGCTCATCCCGGCTAATAAAATCCCCTTCGATCGGTCCTTCCGGCTTTTCGGTGGACGACGCGCTCTCGCTGTGACGATAGCGGGGCTCATCCTGATGAGAGGCCCACGACGGATCATGCCCGGTCGTGCGGTGGGTGGCGACCTTTAAACCCAGCGCGGTAAGCAGTTTAAACAGCAGGCGACGGGCATTCGGCACAAGGCAGGCAAGGCCGAGGGCATCGGAGAGAAAACCCGGTGCCATTAATAACGCACCGCCAAATATCAGGGCGGCACCGGTAAACAGCTCATTAGAGGGAATTTCACCTGCCTGCATGCGCTGACGAGCGCGGGCAAACGTTGCCACGCCTTCCTTGCGAATAAGATGCAGACCCACGACCCCGGTGCCAATCACCAGCAGCAGAGTCATTAATAAACCGATCTGGCTGCCAATCGAGAACAGGATGACAAAGTCAAGCAGCGTGAACAGGGAAACAAACACCAAAATGGGCATAACTAACTCCGTAATAAACGTCGTGATAGATATGGTGACAGTCTGGTTGAAAAACAAGCCGGACTAAATAGCCTAGCGAAGCTGCATTGCGCTTTTAGGGGATTGCCGGGTGATGGTTTGCGTGTCAGTTTGAACGACGAGATGTATCAACGTGATCAAAACGGACGGGAAGGAGCGTTAAATGAAGCTGGATGGTCGGGTAATTGCGATAACTGGAGGTGCACAAGGCCTGGGCTATGCCGTGGCTCAGCAACTGGGGCAGAAGGGAGCGCGGCTGGCGTTGCTGGATATTAGTGGTGAAGCTCTGGATAGCGCTGTCTCAACATTGGCACGGCAGGGGATCGATGCGCAGGGAGTGGTCGTTGATGTTGCCGATGAAGCATCAGTGGTGCAAGCATTTGCGGAAATTGCCGAGAAGCAGGGTCCGGTCAGCGGGTGTGTCAATAATGCGGGCATTACCGACGATGCCCTCATGGTGAAAGCCAAAGAGGGGCAGGTGGAAACACGCATGTCCCTGGCGGCCTGGCAGCGCGTGATTGATATCAACCTGACGGGCGTGTTTTTGTGCGGACGAGAAGCGGCGACGCAAATGATCGAAGCCCAGCATGAAGGCGTGATCGTCAATATTTCCAGTATCTCTAAAGCGGGTAACCCCGGGCAGAGCAATTATGCGGCCGCGAAGGCGGGAGTACATGCATTGACTGTCACCTGGGCAAGCGAGCTGGCGCGCTATGGTATTCGCACCGGTACGGTGGCGCCGGGCTTCATCAATACTGACATGACCGCCTCGATGCGCCCCGATATGCTGGAACGCATTGCCTCAAAGGTGCCGTTAAGGCGTCTGGGGGAGGCGGATAATATTGCGCAAAGCGTGGCGTTTATCCTCGATAATGATTATTTCTCTGGTCGAATCATCGAGTGCGACGGTGGGCTGCGGCTGTAGCCATAGTCCATGGGTGCCGTGTTGATAGTGGCGTATGGCCAACGCCGGGCTAGCGATTCGTTTCAAGGTTATCCACTTCTTCAGCCCAGCGCTTTACTTTACGGCGCTGAAGCCGCCCGTTGAGACGTTTGGTATCCACGCTGATGGGGATCAATGTCTTTTCGGAAGTGGATGGGTCGCTTAGATAGAATGACCGCGACGCTCCGACGGGCCTGTCTTCCGAGCCATAGATGGCAATCACTCGCAGCTCCAGTTGAAGCCCGGTCTGATCGTAAATGGTGTTGTCCAGTTGCCAGGTAGCGCAGATCTGATCGGCAATGTCGGCAAAGCGTTGCATATGCAGGTAATCGCCAGAGGCTAGCGGCCCCTGGTGACTTCTGATGGATTTCCCTTCCTGCTCATTCTCTTTCTCTTCCTGGTACTCCGCGACGTCGACCATGTAGCTGCTTTCTTGGGTATGAAGAAGTGCTGCCACATGTTGAATGTAGATGGATTCACTACTCATGTTGCTTATTAGACAAAGCGCATTCTGGCCGGTGCCAAGGCCGCGATTGATAATGATGCGTGGACGCCGCTGGCGAACGTAGCCGTTATAGAGTAGCTGCAGGTAAAATAACCAAAGGAGAACGGTGAAGATGCTTGTGGCGGCGGAAATCGCCTGACTATTTCCGTTAAGCCAGTCCATAGGTCTGTTCCTTAGCCCGTTTAATGGTTTGGAGTTAGCGAGTAGAACAAAAGCTAGCTCAACAGGCTAAAAAATCCAGTTAGCCAATGAGTTGTGGTTCAATTTTAATCAGGTAAACCTGATTTGTTGGGCAATAAAAAAGCATTGCGGGGACATAAGAAAGCAGATAAAGACGATTAGAAGGGATGCAAATGTTGGCTTAAAAACTGACCGAAGCATGCCCAAAACAGACTATATGAGCACTAAAAGCAAGGAGGGGATAAATCTAGCTGATTGAAAAATAAAGCTTAATTGGTGCGGATGGGGAGACTTGAACTCCCACGCCTTACGGCACTAGAACCTAAATCTAGCGTGTCTACCAATTCCACCACATCCGCAGAACGATGCGTATACTATCAATCTTTTATATAAAGTCAATGATAAAGTGTACAAGCCGCCAGCCAAGGAGTGCTCATGCGATTGAAACGCTGGGTAGCTGCCGGTAGTGCTCTGCTAAAACGGGGACTGCCGGGTTATTGTGCGTTTTGTTTGGCACCGCTTGAAGGGGACGCAAGCTGGTGCTCGGAATGTTTCGAGCAGTTGCCCTGGAATAGACCTGCCTGTCCGTGCTGTGGTGATCAGTTAACGAACGATCACCAATTCTTGTGCGGGCATTGCCTCAGTAAGCGGCCTGCCTTCGAGGCTGCTTATGTGGCGTTACGCTATGAATTTCCCGTTAATGCACTGGTGCGCGATTTCAAATTTAACGCCCGGCCTCGGGCTGGCATGTTGTTGTGTGAGTTAATGCAACAAAGCCTGCCGTCGCCACCCTTTGATGCGATACTGCCCGTGCCAATGACGCCAGAGCGCGCTCGCGACCGCGGGTTCAATCAAGCGCACTGGTTGGCTTTCGAGCTCGCCAAGCGAAGCGGCTTGCCCGTGCTCGAAGCCCGTCGACTCAAGCAGGGGCCTTCGCAGCGCCGCTTGAACCGGCAGGCGCGTTTTGCCAATCTGGCGGGTGCTTTCGTGATTGATAAACCGCCGCCTGCGTATGTCGCGATTGTTGATGACGTTGTCACCACGGGGGCTACGGCCCATGCACTCGCTTTGGCATTGCGCCGGGCTGGAGCGCAGCGTGTTGATGTGTGGGCGGCGGCGCGCACACCTCTGGTGGTTGATGACGCCTGACAGCACGATGCCCTCGTCGATGATACGCTTTTACTGATTGATCCCTGGAGACACCATGACGCATGCTTTTCACCAGCTTTCTCCTGGCCTTGTGATGTCAGCGGTGGAGTCGTTGGATATATGGCCAACGTCGGAACCATTTGCGCTAAACAGCTATGAGAACCGCGTGATGATGTTCCGCGATGAGCAAGGCGGTCAATGGATTATCAAGTTCTATCGTCCAGAACGCTGGCAGGACGCCACTATCCAGGAAGAGCACGATTTTCTTGTCGAGCTTAGCCAGGCCGGAGTGCCGGTAGCCACCGTTTGGCGTGATCGTCGCGGGCAAAGCCTGCATCGCTATGAAGGGTATCGTTTTGCGTTATTCCGCCACTGCCCTGGACAGGCCCCCGAGTTGGACAATGATGCCCACCTTTTCGCGCTTGGTGAACTGATGGGGCAGTTGCACGAGTCGTCAAGCAAGGGCACTTTTATCCATCGTCCACGTCTGGAGTTAGTGGAAGGAGTGAAAGATGCTCAGCAACGGGTCTTCGATAGCCAGCGTTTGGATCGTTACCAGCGTCGGGGTTATGAAAGCGTCATTACCCGCATGCTGGAAGCGCTTCGTCCCTATCAATGGGGTGATGAAACAATGATACGTTGTCACGGTGACTGTCATTTGGGCAATATTCTGGGGCGCGATGAGCAGTTTTCACTGGTGGATTTTGATGATTGCCTGATGGCGCCAGCGATCCAGGATATCTGGATGCTGCTATCGGCGAATGAGCCCGTTGAGTGGCAGCGTCAGATGAGTGAGATTGTCGAAGGGTACGAAGAAACGCGGCCCTTTCCCCATCAGCAGATAGAGCTGATTGAACCACTGCGTGCCTACCGGTTGATAAGGCACAGCGCCTGGCTGGTCTCTCGCTGGCAAGACCCTGCCTTCCAGTTAGCGTTTCCCTGGGTCGCTGATAAAGGGTACTGGGATCAGCATATCCGGCAACTTGAGCAACAATTGCTAATACTAAAAAAGCCGCAGTGGTTGGCATAGTGTCTTTCTATCACGCGCATAGCGGGATGCCGGATCAAGCCAAGCTGCCACCCAGCGCTTAGGTGCGCTAAGATGCACGCTTTTATTGCGTTATGTTAATATTTTATTGTACATACCTTGCTTAAAGTATATTTTCTGTACATGGTTGTGTCTGGATTGCGTCCAATCATTGCCATGGCGGCCTATGGCCGACTCCTTTTAGCGCGATGGAGCCATATTGATCGTGCACGACATTTTTGACGAGGCTTACCATGACGGATGATATCGCCCAGTATTACCAACAGATCATCAGCGCACTTGGGGAAAATCCCGAGCGTGAAGGGCTCAGAGATACCCCTCTTCGCGCAGCAAAAGCAATGCAGTTCCTGACGCATGGCTATCATCAGTCGCTGGAGGAAATCGTCAACGGTGCCGTTTTTGAGTCGCAGACTGACGAAATGGTGCTGGTCAAGGATATCGAGCTGTATTCAATGTGCGAGCATCACCTGTTGCCTTTTATTGGTAAGTGTCACATCGCTTACCTGCCGAACGGTAACGTGTTGGGGCTCTCCAAATTTGCTCGTATCGTCGATATGTATGCCCGACGCATGCAGATTCAGGAGAACCTGACTCGGGAAATTGCCGAGGCAGTGCAGCAGGTCACCCAGGCGCGTGGGGTGGCCGTGGTAATTGAAGCGCGTCATCTTTGCATGATGATGCGTGGCGTCGAGAAACAAAACTCGAGTATGACGTCATCCGTCATGCTGGGCGATTTCCGGGCCAATCAGGCAACGCGTCAGGAGTTCTTGACGCTGGTCAATTAACCCTGTGCGACACGATACTGTATTACGGTTGGTCTGTTACCCTGTTTCGTCATAGCATGAACACGTTATTTTGCTGATGAGTCCCTTATCCGGGGCAGGAGTCTGTCATGGAAGCGCTTAAAGAGACACAGCTGTACTGTCCGTTTGCCTATATCGATGGAAGTTGGGTAGCGGCCGACAGCGGTGACCAGATCAACGTGCTTAACCCGGCCACCGGTGAGATAGTGGGCGATATGCCAAGGCTGGGTAAAGCGGAAACCGAACGGGCCATTGAAGCGGCTGATGCAGCACTTCCCGCGTGGCGCTCGCTGACTGCCCAGGAGCGGGCGGATTTGTTATTGAAGTGGCATGACCTGATGCTGGAACATCAGCACGATCTCGCCATGCTGATGACCCACGAGCAAGGCAAGCCACTGAAAGAGGCGGCGGGTGAAATTGCCTATGCGGCGAGCTTTCTTCGCTGGTTCGCTGAAGAAGCTCGGCGCGTCTACGGTGAAACCATTCCTGCCGCCAAGGCCAACCAGCGTATTGTGGTGACCAAACAGCCTGTTGGCGTTGTCGGTGCCATCACCCCCTGGAATTTCCCGGCGGCGATGATTACCCGTAAGGCGGGTGCTGCTCTGGCGGCTGGCTGTACCATTGTGGTCAAGCCAGCGAGCCAGACGCCGTTTTCGGCCACGGCCCTGGCCATGCTGGCGGAGCGTGCCGGTATTCCCCGCGGCGTTTTCAACGTTGTACCTGGGAGCGCTGCTGACATTGCCGAAGCGCTGACCCAGTCACCTAAAGTGCGCAAGATTACCTTTACCGGTTCGACCGAAGTTGGCCGCAAGCTGATGGCGCAGGCTTCCGAGCATGTGCAGAAAATATCGCTTGAGTTGGGCGGCAACGCTCCCTTTATCGTCTTTGAAGATGCCGATCTGGATGCGGCGGTTGACGGCGCCATGGCTGCCAAGTTTCGTAACGCAGGGCAAACATGCGTCTGCACCAACCGTTTTTTGGTCCAGTCCAGCGTCATCAATGCGTTTTGCGAAAAGCTCGCCGTGGCGATGAACAGCGAGCTGAATGTGGGCGATGGCACTCAGGAAAATATCAACATCGGGCCGTTGATTGACCAGAATGGTGTTCAGAAAGTCAGTGAGCACGTCCAGGACGCTGTCGACCATGGGGCAGAGCTGTTACTGGGCGGGTATCCGCACCCCTTGGGAGGTAACTTCTTCAGCCCAACCTTGATCAGCTTTGCCACGAATGAAATGAAAGTCGCCCATGAAGAGACCTTTGGCCCGCTGGCGGCTGTCTTTCCCTTCGATGACGAAGAGACGGCCATTGAAATGGCTAACGACACTCAATATGGGCTGGCGTCTTACTTCTATTCTCGTGATTTGTCGCGGGTCTGGCGGGTAGCTGAAGCGCTTGAATATGGCATGGTAGGCATTAATACCGGCCTGATTTCCAATGCAGCGGCGCCGTTCGGCGGTGTGAAAGCATCCGGCCTGGGACGCGAAGGGGGTCACCAGGGCTTGGAGGAATATCTGGAAACCAAGTATCTGTGTATTGATCTCAGTTAAACCCCGCTTTTCATTTTTCCTGAGCTGAAACAACCCTCACTGAACACGTCAATGAGGGTTGTTTGCTGTCGGGGACCCTAGTCTGGCTTAGTGGCGGAAATGACGCATGCCGGTTAACACCATGGCAATACCGGCTTCATTGGCTGCATCGATCACTTCCTGATCGCGCATTGAGCCGCCCGGCTGAATGACGGCGGTGATACCTGCCGCCGCAGCGGCATCAATGCCGTCACGAAACGGGAAGAAAGCGTCCGACGCCATTACGGAACCCGGCACTGAGAGACCCTCGTCGGCCGCCTTGATGCCCGCAATCTTGGCGGAATAGACACGGCTCATCTGTCCCGCGCCAACGCCTATTGTCTGGCCACTGTGGGCGTACACGATGGCATTGGATTTAACGAACTTGGCGACCCTCCAGGCAAACGAGAGATCACGCAGTTCCTGCTCGGACGGAGCGCGCTCACTGACCACCGTCAGGGCATCACGCGTTACCATGCCGTCGTCACGCTCTTGAACCAGCAGGCCACCGTTAACCCGCTTGAAGTCGAAGGCGGGCTTGGTTTCGCTGGGCCAATGTGCGCTGACATCCAGTAGCCGGACATTCTTCTTCGCTGCCACAATGGAAGCGGCGTCGGCGCTGACGCCGGGGGCGATAATCACCTCTACAAATTGGCGATCGACGATTGCCCGGGCCGTGTCGGCATCGAGCGCCACATTGAAAGCGATAATGCCGCCAAACGCACTGGTAGGGTCGGTCGCAAAGGCTTTGTCGTAGGCTTCAAGGGCGGTGGCGCCAATCGCAACGCCGCAGGGGTTAGCGTGTTTGACGATAACGCAGGCGGTGTCATCGAATTCTTTGACACACTCAAAGGCAGCATCGGTATCGGCGACATTGTTGTACGACAGCGGCTTACCCTGCAGCATTGTTGCCGTCGCCACGCCGGGTTCGTTGGCTCCTTCCTCCACGTAAAAAGCAGCCTGCTGGTGCGGGTTTTCACCGTAGCGCATGGCCTGTTTCTTGTGCAGCTGCAGATTTAGCGTCCTTGGGAAATCGGCGTCTGTTGCCTCGACCTGGCGTCCCAGGTAGTTGGCAATGGCAGCGTCGTAGCCTGCGGTGTGTTCAAAGGCTTTTACCGCGAGGTCGAAGCGGGTGGCTTCGCTGACATACCCCTCCTGAGCGGCGAGCTCACCCAGCACCCGGGGATAGTCGTCGGCGTTGACGACAATCGTCGTGTACGCGTGGTTCTTGGCGCAGGCGCGGACCATGGTCGGGCCACCGATATCGATATTTTCGATGGCGTCCTGCCGCGTGCAGTCCGGCTTGGCGACGGTGGCAGCAAAGGGGTAGAGGTTTACCACGACCATATCAATCGGGGTAATGTCGTTCTCCGCCATGACCGCGTCATCCTGGCCGCGGCGGGCGAGAATGCCGCCATGGATTTTGGGGTGCAGTGTCTTGACGCGGCCATCCATGATCTCGGGGAAGCCGGTGTGTTCGCTAACTTCCTTAACCGGAATCTGGTGTTCCTGTAGCAGGCGGAATGTGCCGCCCGTGGACAGAAGCTCCACGCCATGCTCGGACAAGCCGCGGGCAAATTCAACGATGCCGGTTTTATCAGAAACGCTCAAAAGGGCGCGGCGTACAGGGGTCGCAGTGCTATCAGCCATTGAGGGTGCTCGTGTGCAGAGTAGAGAATGAAAAGTCAATGACGCCCTCAGGGTGTTGGGGCGTCGCCTTCAATAAGTCCATAAAGCTTGAGTTTCTTGCGCAGCGTGCCACGGTTGAGGCCCAGTACATCCGCCGCACGGGTCTGATTCCCCTCGGTGTGCTCAAGCACGCAGGCGAGCAAAGGCGCCTCTACTTCGGCCATCACCATGGCATACAGGTCGCTCGCCTGACTGCCATCGAGATGCTCGAAGTAGCGACGCATCGCAGCTTCCACGGCCTCTCGAAGAGGCTGCGGCGGCATATTGGCCTCGGAGTCTGCCAGTGTGCCGTTGAGGCGTGTATGGCTGTCTGACGCGCTGTCGCTGGAAACAAGGTCAAGATCGCGTTCGGTCATGCTGCATAGCTTCCTTTGGCTAGCAGACGCTTGATGGCATCGGGTGCCATGGCGTCATTGATCCAGTTGACTTGTGTTTCGGTAGTGGCCAATCCGTTGAATTGTTGCTTTAAATCACGCCGCTGAGCTGGAGTGAAACGGGCATCTTCGCCCAGGTACCAGCCAAGGTGCTTACGCGCAATGCGCACGCCCATGGTGTCGCCATAAAAGCCATGAAGGGCGTTTAAATGATCAATGAGCACGCCACGGCGCTTTTCCAGGCTGGGTTGAGCGCGGTGCTCACCATGTTCCAGAAAGTGCTGAATCTGATCAAAAATCCAGGGATTTCCCTGGGCGGCCCGTCCGACCATAACGGCGTCTGCTTGCGTGTAGTGCAGCACCTCTACCGCTTTTTCCGGGGTGGTGATGTCCCCGTTGGCAATCACCGGAATGCCCAGTCGTGACTTGATATCGGCAATGGTGTCGTACTCTGCCCATCCAGTATAGCGCTGCTCTCGATGTCGGCCATGAACTGCCAACGATTGAATGCCTGCTTGCTCTGCAAGACGCGCAATACGGACGCCGTTATTGGAGTCAGCACACCATCCAGTGCGAATTTTAAGGGTGACAGGAATATCGACGGCGTTGACGACGGCGTCAAGAATCTCGCCAACCAGTCTTTCGTCGCGAAGCAACGCTGAGCCTGCTGCCTTATTGCAGACCTTTTTGGCCGGACAGCCCATGTTGATGTCGATTACCTGTGCGCCAAGATCGGCATTGAGCCGGGCTGCCTGGGCGAGCATCTCGGCGTCGCCCCCGGCAATTTGCACAACCCTGGGGGCGGGTTCGCCACGATGATCCATGCGCAATTTTGATTTGCGTGTATGCCATAGATTGGGGTCGGCAGTGACCATCTCGCCAACTACCCAGCCTGCCCCGAGCCGTCGACACAGCTGGCGGAAAGGACGATCGGTCACCCCCGCCATGGGCGCTAATATGACCCGGTTCGGCAGGGCGTGTGGGCCGATCTTGAGTGGTGGTGTTGCTAGGGTCATGGCAGTTGGCGCTTTGATGTTGCGGTTAACGACCGTCAGGCCGCCCGAGGACGCGTATGATACGCTTACTCGACGGCGGGGTGAAGGCGGCCTGAGTGTCAGCGACAGATTAAATGAGGCGATGTCCGGTAAGGCGTACCCAGCCTTCCCGCATGACAGGCGCATCCATGCTGAGCCCCTGTTGCTGATAGGCCTGCATGACATCATCGGCCTGGTTGGCCAAAATGCCCGAAAGGGCAATGTGACCGCCAGGGGCAACGTGGCCAGCAACCGTTGATGCCATTTCGATCAGCGGACCCGCCAGAATATTGGCGGTGACAATCGGGTAGCGGCTTTTGACGAGTTGCTCAGGAAAGCAGAGTGCCAGTGCTGTTTCGTCGATATGATTACGCTCGGCGTTGTCACGACTGGCCTGCAGTGCCTGGGGGTCAATATCGGTACCATCGGCATGGGCCGCGCCGAGCTTTAATGCGGCAATGGCCAAAATGCCCGAACCACAGCCAATGTCCAGCACAGACTGGTCAGCGAGTTGCCCCTTGACTGCCAGGCTATCAAGCCATTCAAGGCACAAAGCCGTGGTCGGGTGGGTACCCGTACCAAACGCCAGGCCCGGGTCAAGGACCAGGTTGACGGCATCGGACTCGGGTGGTTCGTGCCAGCTTGGCACAATCCAGAGCCTTTCTCCCATACGTAGTGGCGTAAAGTCTTCCATCCACTCGCGTTCCCAATCGCGGTCTGCGAGTAGCTCATAGTCAATGGCCGGGCAGGGTTCGTCCGGTACCTGTTCCGACCAGGCGGCTTCGATGCGCGCAAGCATGGCGTCAATGCCCTCGAGGTCATCGTATAGCCCGGTGACGACAGTGTCCTGCCATAGAGGCGTTGTGCCGCGTTCGGGTTCGAATACCGGGTCATCCTGGGCGTCTTGAAGCCCAATTGCCGTCGCGCCTTCTTCAAGGAGTAATTCTTCCAGCAGTTCTGCCTGCTCGGGCGGGACGTGCGCTTTGAGTTGAAGCCAGGGCATTCCGGGTCTCCGCAGCAGCAAAAAAAGCGGGATGACGATGGCCATCCCGTGATGATCGATCTCAGCGTGTGTTAGCTGCTGAGTTTCTTTTCTAGATAGTGAATATTGACGCCACCCTGGCGGAAGTAGCTATCGCGCACCAGGTCTTTTTGCAGATCAATGTTGGTTTTGATGCCTTCAACCAATAGCTCATCCAGTGCGTTGCGCATGCGGGTGAGGGCAATTTCCCGGTCCTCTCCCCAGGTGATCAGCTTGCCGATCAGCGAGTCGTAATGGGGCGGGACGGTATAGCCGGTATACATGTGCGAGTCCATACGCACGCCAAGGCCACCTGGTGCGTGGTAAAGCGTTACCTTACCGGGTGACGGCATGAAGGTGCGCGCGTCTTCCGCGTTGATGCGGCATTCGAACGCGTGGCCGTTCAATACAACGTCTTCCTGGCGGATCGTCAGCGGCATGCCCGAGGCAATGCGCAGCTGTTCCTTGACAATATCCACGCCGGTCACCATCTCGGTGACAGGGTGTTCGACCTGGACGCGAGTGTTCATCTCGATAAAGAAGAAGTTGCCGTCTTCGTAGAGGAACTCGAAGGTACCCGCGCCCCGGTAGTTGATTTCCACGCATGCCTGGCGACACGCTTCCAGCACCTTGGCACGCGCGTCAGGGTCGATGCCGGGAGCTGGCGCTTCCTCGAGGACTTTCTGGTGGCGACGCTGCAACGAGCAGTCACGGTCAAAGAGGTGAATGGCATTGCCCTGGCCGTCGGCGAGTACCTGAACTTCCACATGACGGGGGTTTTCGAGAAACTTCTCCATGTAGACGGTGCCATCGCCAAACGAGGAGTGGGCCTCGGTGCGGGTGACGGTAATCGCGGAAAGCAGGTGGCCCTCAGTATGCACGACGCGCATGCCGCGCCCGCCACCACCGGCTGCTGCCTTGATGATAACCGGATAGCCGATGCGCCGCGCGGTCGCAAGATTGGTTTCATCATCATCGCCAAGTGGGCCGTCCGAGCCTGGAACCGTGGGGACGCCAGCCGCTTTCATTGACTCGATGGCGCTGACTTTATCGCCCATCAGGCGAATGGTTTCAGCGCGGGGGCCGATAAACGTAAAGCCTGAGCGTTCTACCTGTTCGGCAAAGTTGGCGTTTTCGGATAAAAAGCCATAGCCGGGATGAATGGCGCTGGAATCGGTCACTTCCGCTGCGCTGATCAATGCCGGAATATTAAGATAGGACTGAGCAGAGGAGGCCGGACCGATACATACCGCCTCGTCGGCTAGGCGTACGTGCATGAGTTCGCGGTCCGCCTTGGAATGAACCGCCACGGTCTTGATGCCTAGCTCTTTACAGGCCCGGAGGATACGTAGGGCAATCTCGCCGCGGTTGGCGATAAGTACCTTGTCGAGCATGGGAGAGTCCACCCGTATTGAAATGAAGGATTAAGCGATGACGATCATTGGCTGATCGAATTCCACCGGCTCACCGTCTTCTACCAGAATGGCTTCCACCACGCCGTCACGGTCGGCTTCAATTTGGTTCATCATCTTCATGGCTTCCACGATACACACCGTATCGCCTTGCTTGACCGTATCGCCGACTTCAACAAAGGATTTGGCGCCAGGCGCGGGGCTGCGATAGAAGGTACCGACCATTGGCGAGTTGATGGCTTCGCCGCGATAGCTGTTGCCTGGAGCGGGCTCTTCTTCAGGCGTTGCGGCGTTAGCCGCAGGCGCAGCAGGTTGCTGTTGAGGGGCAGGCTGAGCGTACTGGGGCATTGACTGCGGGTGCCAGGTGCCCCCATTGGGATGACGACTGATGCGAACCGACTCTTCGCCTTCCTGGATTTCAATCTCGCTAATATTGGATTCTTCAAGCAGTTCAATCAGTTTTTTGACTTTACGGATATCCATTACCTAGCCCCATCACTATCGTTGAGAGTGGTGTGTTCATCACGCGTCAATAGCGCAGTAAACCAAATTATAAAATGTAGAGAACGCCGCATGATGACGAACGTTACCCTTTTTTACTGCTTATAAAAGCAGAAGTTCAATCAATATGGTGGCGAAGTGTGCCGAAAAACGTTATCGATGTCCAGTTATCACATGCCTGGCACATAAGGCTATTCTTAAACGGTCGTTTGACGGCGTTCGCGACAGGACGCCTCAATATCTAACCGTTGCCTGCCTGGCGACTCTCTTCCCAGCGCGCCAATTCGCGCAGGTGCTGGGCAAAGTCGGCGGCGTTGATATCGCCCTGTATGCGCGCTGCACGGACCTCCTGACCATTCTGGAAAAAGAGCAGGCTGGGTGGGCCAAAAAGCTGGTAGCGGTTCAATAGTTGCCGACTTTGCTCATTGGTATCGGTGACATCGACGGCAATGCGCTCAAAGCCTGAAAGTTGCTCAATGACATCGGGGTCAGTATAGACCTTGCGCTCCAACTGGCGACATGAGATGCACCAGTCAGCCGTAAAATGAACGAAGACGGGTTTGCCCTTTGTCTCAGCTGTGTCGATGGCGCTGTTGAGTGCTGGCAAGCTGTCCAAATGCTTAAAAGCCAATGGTCCTTGAGCGTCGCTTTTGTTGGTCGTCTGGATGTTTAGCGGGCGCAACGGATTATGCGAGCCTAAGGCAGCGCCAAGGGTAAGGGCGATGCCCCAGGTCAACAGGATAAGGCCCAGCGTTTGACGCGCTTTAGCCCAGCCCGATGGCGTATGGGTTTGCAAGGCGCCCAGTGTCAGGGCGGTGCCAATGGCAAGTCCCGCCCAGAGCAGCAGGGCAATTGACGGTGCTATCAGGCGTTCTACCATCCAGATTGCCACCCCGAACAGCAATAGCCCAAAAGCCATTTTGACCCCGTTAAGCCATGCGCCGGAACGTGGCAGCAGAGTGGCGCCGAAGGTGCCGACCAGCAATAGCGGCACGCCCATTCCCATGCCCAGTGCAAATAGCATGGCACCTCCCATCAGCGCATCACCGGTGGTGGAAATGATCACCAGTGCCCCGGCCAAGGGTGCCGTTACACAGGGAGACACCACCAGGACCGAGAGTGCACCTGCCAGTGCCAGGCCAGCCGGGCCGCTGCGTTGTGCTCGTGTCTGCCAGGCATCGACGCGTTGCGCCAGGCGTGGTGAAAGGCGTAAATCAAAGGCGCCAAGCATTGCCATGCCAAACACGCTGAACAGAATGGCAAAGGAGATCAGTACCGGCGCGGACTGGAGCTGTGCCTGGAGGTTGAGACCGGCCCCAAAGAGGCCCATCAGCACACCCGCGCCAGCGTAGGTAATGGCCATACCCATTACATAGCTGGCCGACAGCATGAACGCACGGGGACGTGAGGGCTGTTGACCGATGATGATCGAAGACAGGATGGGCACCATCGGCAATACGCAGGGTGTGAATGTCAGTCCGATGCCGGCCAGGAAGAAAAGCCCTAGCGCCAGCGGCAGGCTGGCATCGGTCATCAGTTGGCTGAAGCGGCTGTCCTCGCTTTGTGGCGCGCCAAGGGTTGCAGCGCTGTCGTTCAATGCCACCGTCGAGTCGGCAGCCGTTGCCGCATCGGTGGCGTTATTCGACGCGTCCGCCGGCGATGCGGGAGGCGTTTCGTCGGCGTTCGCTCCGGTCTCCCAGTCGGCATATGCGCGTGGCGGTTGGCTCTCGGTAGCCTTCAGTGCGATGGTTTCCGGCGGGTAACAAAGCCCGGCATCGGCGCAGCCCTGGAAGGTGAAGTCGACATCCAGCGGACCTGAAAAGTCACTTTCCAACGGCGCTTCCATGACCACTTGGTCGCGGAAAATATAGACGTCACCCATGAATTCATCATGGGTGAAGGTACCCTCGGGCAGTTCGGCCATACCCAGGCGAACCTTGTTTGTCAGGCTTTCCACGGCAAACTGGTGCCGGTAGAGGTAATACCCGTCAGCGACTTCGACGCCCACGAAGAGCGTGTCGCCGTCATGCCAGGCGGTGGGTTGAAAGGCTTCCAGGACGGGTAGAAAGTCGTCGTTCTGATCGCTTGAAGAGAACCACTGCGCCTGGGCAAATAGTGGTAGCGTGCCGAGCAGAAGCAACAGACCTAAACGTCGAATCGTGTGCAAAATGTGTCCTTGGTCGATAACGTCATATCAGCAGCTAGCATAACGCAACGTGGCGCGCAGGCAACGGGCTTCAGGGAGAATGCTGACCGTCAACGAAACGGGGCCACCCGAAGGTGGCCCCGTTCATCACGTGCGCTGAGGCGCTTAGGCTTTTTGGTAGGCCGCTGCCGATTTTTCAATGGCTTTGCGTGCCGCATCGACACCTTCCCAGGACTCGACTTTAACCCATTTGCCTTTTTCCAGATCTTTATAATTCTCGAAGAAGTGGGCAATTTGCTGACGCAGCAATTCGGGCAGGTCGGTGACTTCCTGAACGTCGTCATAGAGCGAGCTAAGCTTGGGGTGCGGGACACATACCAGCTTGGCGTCTTCCCCGGCTTCATCAGTCATGTTCAGGATGCCGACGGGGCGTGCACGAATGATACTGCCGGGCTGCACCGGATGTGGAGTGACGACAAGTGCGTCCAGCGGGTCGCCATCGTCGGCCAAGGTGTGGGGAATAAAACCGTAGTTGGCCGGGTAGAACATGGGAGTGGCCATAAAGCGGTCGACCAGCAGGGCCCCCATGTCCTTATCGATCTCGTATTTGATCGGCGCATGATTGGCAGGAATTTCAATCGCCACATACAAGTCGTTGGGCAGATCCTTACCAGCGGGGATGTTGTCGAAGTTCATCGTTAATTCCTTGGTCGTACAATGGCTAGGCAATCGAAGTTGCTGTATGAATAACACCGGATTATACGAACATGGCCGCAAGATTACCAATGCGACATAGGTGTTGCGACGACAAAGCGTTTGCCATCCTGCGATCGGACTGCACGGCAAGCTTGATAAGGTCACGACGTTTGGCGAGCATCGTTCAGTATCTCCAGTGTGTATCATAGGAAGTCCTAGACAGTGATGTCAGTTGCCAATGCTGTATGCTCAGGAGGATGACTTGGCCCATGCCCAATTGCTGATCAGTTACGGTCAGGCATTTGTTGCCCCGGATCGGCGCCTGCACCGCAGCTCCATGTCGGTACGCTTCCCCGAGCCGCCTTTGCTCAAGGCTAAAGGGAGTTGCGCGGTCATTAGCGACTCGCTGGCGCGCAATACCCTGGCCAAACAGGCAGGCGATTTAAGCGTAAGGGGGTTTTTAGCCGATTATTTTTCAACACCTGATCACTGGGATGTAAAAACCTCGGCGACGCGTGTACTAAGAGCGCTCAACAGCTGGTGTTATGGTCAAAGCCAGCATGTGCAGAATGGCAGCTTCGTATCATCGCTGTCGGCCTTGATCTTCCGTGAACGCGATGCCCACCTGTTCCATATGGGTGACACCCTGGTGTTTCGCCTGAGAGGGGCCGAGTTTGAACAACTGACCCGTGACCACGTCACGGACCTTGGGGGGTATCGCTATCCATCACGGGCGCTGGGTATGGATGGCAGTCTGGATATTGACTACTCCCATCTGCCCATGAAGCAGGGCGACCTTTTCCTGTTTACGACCCAGGCCGTGGGGGGCACCTTGCTGCCTTCCGACTACGTGCGACTGATCCGCCAGGATGCCAGCGATCTGGATGCGGCCTGTGAACGCCTTGCCAATGAAGCGAAACAACGCGCTCAGGATCGCGGCTATGGGGGTGACCAGTTCTGTTTCCAGTTGGTACGCATCGATGAACTGCCTGAAGAAAGCAGCGACCATCCCGGTCAGTTATATGGCGAATTGCCGATACCGCCGGAACTGGCCCCCGGGGCGAGACTGGATGGCCTGGAGGTGCTGGCGGTGTTGTCGCGTACGGCCCAGTCACGCATATACCGTGTGCGCGATGTCTACTCAGAGCGGGAAATGGTCATGAAGGCGCCCAGCCCGGAGCTTTCGCTGCGTAATGCCTATCTTGAGCACTTTCTGCTCCAGCAGTGGGTGGTAGAGCGGGTCAACTCGCCGTTCGTGGTCAAGGTTGTTGAGCCGTCACGGCCGCGGCGTTACCTTTACTATCTGATGCAGCATGTTGAAGGCGAGACGCTGCGTCAGTGGGCCGAGCGCCATCCCCAGGCAAACCTGTCCCAGCGGCTGGATATCGCCAATCAGTTGGGCAAAGCGGTTCAGGCATTGCACCATCGCGACATCCTGCATCAGCAAGTCAATCCCGATAATATTCTGATCGACCCGCACGGGAAGGTCGTCCTGGCCGACTTCAGTGCCTGCCACATGCGCGAGGTTGACGGCCATCGCCATTCAGGCGAGCTGTTAAGGCAAGTGGGCTTCAATGAGCACACGGCCCCCGAGTATGCCCTCGGGGACAGCGTCGGGCGGCGCAGCGACCAATACTCGCTGGCGTCGACCGTATATTGGTTGTTGACGGGCGAACTGCCTTACAGCCTGACGCCTAACCGGCTGCGCAGTCATACCGACCTGGAAGGGCTGAGCTACCGCAATGCACGCACCACTAATCCGGAAATATCGCCGGAGCTTGATGAGGCCTTGCGGCGCGCATTGGACCCTCAACGATCACTGCGTTTCAGGCGGTTATCCGAGTTTCTGCATGCCTTGCGGCTGCCATTGGGCAAACGGACACCGGGCGAGAAAGAACGCAAAGAGCCACGCCATTTCTGGCAGGGTGTTGCCGGTATTCTGCTCTTGCTGCTTGTGTTGTCCTGGCTGTTGCGTTAGTGCTCGCTCTTTGCCGTTGAGCTGACAAAAAGCCCGGGCGTCGTGGAGACGCCCGGGCTTTTTGTGTATCAACCTACAGGTATCAGCGAACGGTTAAAGCGTGAACACAGGCAGCTTGCGTTCTACCTTGGCCAGTTTCAGCTTGGCCACTTTCGGCAGGCCGTTTTCAAACGGTGGAAAATCTTCGCCCTGAATCAGCGGTGAAAGATAGTCGCGACACGTGTCGGTAATGTCGAAGCCTTCCTCGCTGATGAAGTCGCGGGGCATGAACTTTTCCTGGTTCGCCACCTGGGAGAGCGGGGCAGAGATAACATCCCACTGATAAGGTGACTGAGAAATACGGCGAATCGCTGGCATCATGGCGTTCTTGCCCGCCAGTGCCAGTGATACCGCTTCGCGACCTACCGCGTAGGCCTGTTCTACATCGGTTTTAGACGCCAGGTGACGGGCAGCGCGCTGCAGGTAATCCGCAACGGCCCAGTGGTATTTGTACCCCAGATCCTGCTTGATCATGCCTGCCAGCGTAGGGGCAACGCCGCCCAGTTGGCGGTGGCCAAAAGCGTCGGTGTTGCCCGCATCGGCCAGGAAGGTGCCGTCTTCGTAGCGTGCCCCTTCCGACACCACGATAACGCAGTAGCCATTCTGCTTGACGCTTTGCTCGACCCTCTCCATGACCGCTTTGCGGTTGAAAGGAATTTCCGGGAATACAATCAGATGGGGGGGGGCACCAGCACCTTCACCGGCTAACCCGCCTGCCGCCGCGATCCAGCCAGCGTGGCGACCCATCACTTCAAGTACAAACACCTTGGTCGATGTGGCGCACATTGAGGCGATATCCAACGACGTCTCAAGAGTTGAGGTGGCGATGTACTTCGCCACACTGCCAAACCCTGGGCTGTTGTCGGTAATCGGCAGGTCGTTATCGACGGTTTTGGGTACATGAATCGCGGTCAGCGGATAGCCAAGCTTTTCGGAAAGCTGTGAGACCTTTAAGCAGGTGTCGGCGCTGTCACCCCCGCCATTATAAAAGAAATAGCGGATATCGTGGGCCTTGAAGACCTCGATCAGGCGCTCGTATTGGGCGCGGTGGGTATCGATATCCTTAAGCTTGTAGCGGCAAGAGCCAAACGCACCCCCCGGGGTGTGGCGCAAGGCCGCGATGGCGTCGTCGCTTTCCTGGGTGACATCGATGAGGTCTTCCGTCAGGGCTCCAATAATGCCGTTATGACCGGCATAGACCTTGCCAATCTGGTCGGGGGCTTGTCGGCAAGCTTCGATGACGCCGCAAGCGCTGGCATTGATCACAGCGGTGACACCGCCTGATTGGGCGTAGAAGGCATTATACTGAGCCATGGAAACGTCTCATCTCCTGAAAGTCGGAAAGCGTAAATAAGTGGGCGAAGTTTAGCGTAAAGCGCTAAGGCCTGCATACGGCTAGTCGCCGCTATCCAGAGCCTGTTCGCGTTGGGCCAACTGCCAGCCGCCTAAATCCTTGTAGCGGTTGACCATGGCGCAGAACAGCTCTGCTGTGCGTTCGGTATCGTAGCGTGCCGAGTGAGCCGCTTTGTTATCAAATTCGATACCCGCCGCCTGGCAGGCGCGCGCCAGAACGGTCTGGCCATAGACCAATCCCGCCAGGGTCGCTGTATCGAAGCTGGAAAAAGGGTGAAAGGGGTTGCGCTTGACACCGCAGCGGTTGGCAGCCGCATTTAAAAAACCATGGTCGAATGCCGCGTTATGGCCGACCAGGATAGCCCGCGAACAGCCGTGGGCTTTAATCGATTTGCGAATAGGACGAAAAATTTCGCCCAAGGCTTCTTCTTCACTCAGCGCGACCTGCTGACGTAAGGGGTCATCCAGATTGATGCCGGTGAAATCCAGCGCGGACTGCTCAACGTTAGCCCCCTCAAACGGCTGAATATGGTAGGCATGAGTGGCATCGGGCAAAAGGTTGCCTTCTGGGTCCATTGTCAGGGTAACGGCAGCAATTTCCAGCAAGGCGTCGCCTTGTGCATTGAAGCCGCCGGTCTCTAAATCAACGACAACGGGCAGGTAACTGCGAAAACGTTGGGCCATTAATTCGCGGGCAATCGCCTCGCTCATGCAGCTCTCCTTAGTCTGCGAGTAATCGGTTAGCGCTTTTCGTGGATGATTCTAGCAGTTTCCTTTTAAGGCGTCGTTGGCGGTATTCGCTGAGCACTGAGAACGCTATACTTGGTGACTGGTGTTTTTCAACGTAAGCCATTCCGCGATTAGCGAGTCTGGCGCGCAATTGTTCAGAAAAGGAGTCAAGAATGTCCGATGTCAAAAAGGTTGTGCTGGCATACTCAGGCGGCCTGGACACATCCGTTATCGTTAAGTGGTTGCAAGAAACCTACAACTGCGAGGTGGTGACATTTACCGCCGACATCGGTCAAGGCGAAGAGGTTGAGCCAGCGCGCGCCAAGGCAGAGGCGTTGGGCGTCAAAGAAATCTACATTGAAGACCTGCGCGAAGAGTTTGTGCGTGATTTTGTCTACCCAATGTTTCGCGCCAACACCATCTATGAAGGCGAATATCTGCTGGGTACCTCCATCGCCCGCCCGTTGATCGCCAAACGCCTGATCGATATTGCCAACGAGACCGGTGCCGATGCGATCTCCCATGGCGCGACCGGCAAGGGCAACGACCAGGTACGCTTCGAACTCGGCGGTTATGCGCTTAAGCCTGGTGTGAAGGTGATCGCACCGTGGCGTGAGTGGGATCTCACTTCGCGTGAAAAGTTGATGGCGTACTGCGAAGAGCACAACATTCCCGTCGACTTTTCCAGTAAAAAGAAAAAATCGCCTTATTCCATGGATGCCAACCTGCTGCATATTTCTTACGAAGGCGGCATTCTGGAAGATCCGTGGGCGGAAGCCGAAGAAGACATGTGGCGCTGGAGTGTCTCGCCGGAAGCGGCGCCTGATCAGCCGACTTACGTGGAACTCACGTTCGAGAAAGGCGATATCGTGGCGATTGATGGTGACGCCCTCAAACCCCATGAAGTGCTTGAAAAGCTCAATAAGCTGGGTGGCGATAACGGCATCGGCCGTCTGGATATCGTAGAAAACCGCTACGTGGGCATGAAATCGCGTGGCTGCTACGAAACCCCGGGGGGCAGCATCATGCTGCGTGCCCATCGGGCGATCGAGTCGTTGACCCTGGACCGCGAAGAAGCCCATCTCAAAGACCAGTTGATGCCGAAGTACGCTGAAGTCATCTACAACGGCTACTGGTGGAGCCCTGAGCGTCGCATGCTTCAGGCGGCGATCGATGAAACCCAGCACAATGTTTCGGGTGTTGTGCGCATGAAGCTCTACAAGGGCAATGCCATCGTGGTGGGCCGTCAGTCAGAGCAGTCGCTGTTTGATGAGTCGATTGCCACCTTTGAAGACGACGCCGGTGCTTACGATCAAAAAGACGCTGAAGGCTTTATCAAGCTGAACGCGCTGCGTCTGCGGATTGCGGCGGGTAAAGGTCGTCAACAGAGCTAACGGGCTGGTTGGGCGGCAAGTGTGGCTTGCCGCCTGCCGGACGCGAGGAGTCAAAATGTTAAAAAAATTACTCTCAGGTTTGTTGGGTGGCGGTCAGGAAGGCGCCACGGGTAAAACCCAGTCGGCCGACCCCGTCGAATATAAAGGCTACATGATCACCTCTCAGCCCGATAACCAGAGTGGCCAGTATCGGGTGAGCGGTTTGATCAGCCGTCCTCAGGGCGAGGGCGAGGATCTTGAGCACCGCTTTGAGCGTTCGGACATGTTGCCCAGCCGCGATGCCTGCGACGCCATGATGATCACCAAAGCCCAGCGCTACATTGATGAAGTGGGCGACGACATGTTCAAGCCCGACCCACGCCACGAAGGTGGCCGGTGACGGAGAGGCGGCTGTAACGTTAAGGAGAGGCGTATGCGGGTTGTCCACCAAGCCTCACCCTGGCGCTCCCTGTTTACTGATGACGGGACGCTCAAGCTATCGGCGCTCACCGCGCCGTTGAGCCACCTTTCAACCCATCTTTCTTCGCCGCTTACCTCGTTAGCCGATGCGCATGCGTGGCAGCTGTCCCTGGCTGAATCACTGGTTCGCTACGATCTGCCAGCCTGGCGCATTAGTGAGGTGATCAGTGACCATAACGCCATGCTTTACCGCCAGGCGATTTCGCTATCGCTTGACGAAATGCGCGCACAAGGCTGGGGGGAACCGCCAGTCGACTACTGCGTCCTGCTGTTAGGCTCTGCAGCGCGCTACGAGAGTTTACTGGGTCCCGACCAGGATAACGCACTGATTATTGACGACTATCCCGACCATCGACACGTCGAGATCGACGGCTACTTTCAAGCATTAGGCGAGCGGTTTACCAATCGCCTGGACGAGGCAGGTATACCACTGTGCCGAGGCCACGTGATGGCGCGCTGGCCGATGTGGCGCAAGCGGTTGAGCGAATGGCGCGCGCAGCTGTCAATCTGGAGTGCCGACCGGCGGGTAAAACGGGTACAGCAGACTAATATTCTGCTTGATTTTTCACCGGTTGCGGGCAATCCCGCGCTGGCAGAACAACTGGCTGAAAGCATCGCGGCGACGTTGCCCAAGGCCTCCCTGTTCATGCACGAAATGGCCGCATTGCTTGACGAGCTGCCGGTGGCGCTGGATCGCTTCGGGCGGATCGCCTCAAGCCCCGGTCTTGCGGCACCCCACGAGCAGGCTGTCAACCTGAAACAGCAGGGGTTAATGCCGCTGATCAGTGCCGTGCGCTTGCTTTGTGTTCGCCACCAACGCCATGAAATAGGCACTCGGGAACGGCTGGTTGCGCTCAGCCATGCCGCAGAGGTGCTGACAGCGTCGCAATCAGACATGCTCCTGGCAGCCTTTGAGCGCTTACAGCAGCGATTACTGGATCAGCAGCGATACAACAAGGCGGGCGGCCATGTTGCTGACGGGTGGATTGATGGGCACCGTCTGCGCGAAGATGAGCAACTGCTGTTAAAGTTCGACCTCCAGCAGATCAAGGCGTTTGTAAAGCAGGTGAGAGCGGCCTAGCAAGCGGTGGGATTATGCCGATGACTCTGTCGCCGTAGGGTGATCAGGGGCGGGCGGCAGCTCCAGTGTCAGGCATGCACCGCCCAGAGTCCTGGCATCTTCAACCCAGAGGCGTCCACCCAGATGGGCAATAATGCCCCGGCTGATGGGTAGCCCAAGCCCGCTTCCCTTGGGGCGGCCGTGGGGGATATCGCCGTCCTGCTGTATCTGATGGAATTTTTCAAATACCCGCTCGCGCTCATCAACGCTAATTCCCGCGCCGTTATCTTCCACGCTTAAGCGGAAATGATGGCGGTGACGGTATAGGCTCAGGCGCACCATGGGCTGATGGCGATCAGCAAACTTGCCCGCGTTATCGAGCAGATTGATGATTACCTGTTCCAGGCGGTCCTGATCGCCGATCACCATGGCCGGGTCGGCCTCAAGACTCATCTCAAGCTTGATCCCGCGTTCTTGATGCAGGTGTGCAATGGTATCCACACTGCGCCGCGCCAGCGCAGCCAGGTCAAGAGGCACCGGGTTAAGCGTTAAGCGGCCGCTCTCCAATCTGGCAAGATCCAGAATCTCTTCTATCAGGCGGGATAGTCGCTGGCTTTCATGAACGATGACGCCCAGAAAGTGCTGGCGCTTTTCGTCGGGTAGCTCGCTGTTATCACGCAGAATCTCCGCAAAGGCGCGGATCGAGGTGAGCGGTGTGCGCAGTTCATGGCTGACCATGGCGACAAACTCATCTTTCAATCGGTCCAGCTCGCGCAGCCGTTCATTGGCAGCGCGTAATTCTTCGCCGATTTGCGCCAACTCTTGGGACTTTTGCTCCAGGCGGCGGTTGTACTCAAGGGTTTGCGAGGTGGTATCCAGAATGCTCAGAATCGACTCGATATCCAGCGCTTCGCCGCGTACCACCGAGTTGATCAGAACCCGGGCAGAGGCGCTGCCCAGCGACCCGGCAAGGGCCTGCTCGGCGCGGGTAATCAGCTCGGCGTTGGCGGGCTCATCTGCTGCGAAGGCATTGTCGGCGCGGTTCTGACGGAAGACGCGCCGCGTTGCCTGGTTGCCTAGGTAGCGAATGAGCAACTCGCTAAGCGCCCCTTGCGTCGTTTGCCCTCGCCAGAGTGGGGCGGTTTGCAGGTTGGGGTGCATCGCTTCGGTGAACAGTGCTGCCTGGGTCTGTTCAAGTGGTGTGGGGCGGGTAAATAACGAAACACCCACCAATAGCCCGACGTTGGCCAGCATGCTCCAGAGTAGCGAATGGGTATAAATATCCCAGTCTTCGAGACCGAATAACCCATAGGGGATCAGCCAGGCGATTCCCCAGGGGCCCTCGGTAAGCAATCCGGCATCCAACCAGCCGGACTGGGCAAAGCCTGGCAGCAGCAGCGTATAACACCAGACCACGAAACCCGCGATTAATCCTGCAGCGGCGCCCTGGCGAGTGGCGCCACGCCAATAAAGGCCGATGAGCAGCGCCGGGGCGAACTGAGCCGCGCCGGCAAAGGACACCAATCCAATAGTGACCAGGCTATAGGAGTCGCCAATCAGCGCATGGTAGAGGTAGCCGAGAAGCAGAATCAGCACAATGGCCACCCGGCGGATGCCGAGCAGCCAGCCAGCAAGCTCGCCCTTGGTGCTCAGGTGCAGCCGCCGCGAGCGCAACAGCAGCGGCATGACCAACTGGTTGCTGACCATGGTGGAAAGCGCAATCGTCTCGACGATGACCATGCCGGTGGCGGCCGAGAGACCGCCTATAAATACCAGCAAGGGCAGCCCTTCCAGCCCGGCGGAAAGTGGCAGCGTCAACACAAAGCTGTCGGGGTCGCCAGCACTCACGCCCAGGAGCAGTCCCGCCAACGCAATGGGAATCACGAACAGATTGATCAGCAGCATATACAGCGGGAACAGCCAGCTTGCCCGGGTGAGATGCTGCTCATCGACATTTTCGACAACCAGGACCTGAAACTGGCGCGGTAGGGTTAAAAAGGCCAGAAAAGCCAGTACCAGCATGCCTACCCAGCCGGTCGCGCCGCCAGGCACACTATCCAGGCGCATGCTGCCGGCCAGGCCGGGCGTTGCGGCCACCTGGTCAAACAGCGCGCCAGGCCCTTCAAACATGACAAAGACGACGAACACGCCGACGGCCATGAACGCCACCAGCTTGACGATCGACTCCAGCGCAATGGCTGCCACCATGCCCTCATGGCGTTCGCTGGCATCCAGGTGGCGGGTACCAAACAGGATGATGAAAACGGCCAGAACCAGAGCGACCCAGAGCGACTTATCCATCCAGAAGTGTTCATCGACAAGGGTGGTGTCGGCCGCAGCGGGGTAGTTGATCAGCACCGCATGGCTGACGGTGATCGCTTTTAACTGCAAGGCGATGTAGGGCGTGATGCTGATCAGGGCCATCAAGGCGACGAGGGCGCCGAGGCTGCTGCTTTTGCCGTAGCGGGCACTGATAAAGTCGGCAATCGATGTGATGCGCTGGCGAGCGGCGATGCGCACCATTTTGCGGATGATAAAGGGCGACAGCAGCATTGCAAGCGTGGGCCCCAGGTAAATGAGCAAAAAGCTGGGCCCATGCTCGGCGGCACGCCCCACGCTGCCGTAGAAGGTCCAGGCAGTGCAGTAAACGGCGATGGAAAGCGCATAAACCGTGGGGGAGCCGATCAGTGACCGGCCCTGTTCTGCACGACGATCTCCCCAGGCAGCGACCACGAACAGCAGGGCCAGATAACCAAAGGCGGTGCCCAGAATAATAGGGTCAGTGCGCATGGTCAGCGGCCTGCACGGTGTTCCATCAGCCATGCCGCCAGGCCGATGATGATTGCCCAGGCGCTAAATAGATACAGGGATAGCCAGCCAATGTGGGGTGAGGGAAGGCGGTCAACCACAATGATCAGCGGCGGGCAAAACAGCACCAAGGCAATGGCAACTAGAGCGACCAGGCGTTCTGTTTTGCGTGATTGAGGGCCTGAAGGTGTCATGAGGCGCTGGCATCCTCTCGGTCGAAGGCATTGGCCTGGAGGGCAAGTAGTTGCTCCAGAGTATTGATGCCTCGGGCTTCCAGGCGTGGTAGCAGGGCAAGCCAGAGTTCGGCGGTGACGCGCGCATCACCCAACGCCGTGTGACGTGTGCCGGGCGGGAAGGCCAGGTCGTAGCGCTCGGCGAGGCTATCCAGGTCGTGTCCATCCAGCGCTTCGTCCAGTGCGCGCGAGATGAGGAGGGTGTCGATCACGGGGAGATCAAAGGTCACCCCTTGATGACTGATGGCGAGTAAGTCAAAAGCGGCATTATGGGCCAGCAGTACCGCTTCACCGACATAGTCGCGAAAACGGCTAAGCACAATATCCAGGGGGGGCGCGCCGGCCACATCGGCATCGGTAAGGCCGTGGATGGCGGTACTGGCCAGCGGAATAGGCCGCTTGGGATCCACTTTTTGATCGAAGACGTCGCTTGCCAGCAGGCGTGCGTTAACCACGCGGCAGGCCCCAAGGCTGATCACGGTATCCCCTCGGCGCAGTTCAAGCCCGGTGGTTTCGGTATCAAATGCCACCACATCCAGGCTGCGCAGCGAGCGGCTGGCGAGAGCTTCATCCGGCGGTGGCAGGTCGGCAATCCCAAAGTCATGGAATTCAGGGCGCGGCGGGGCGGTTTCCCGTGGGGCGCCTACACGGTCCATGGCGGGTAGCGGAAGGCGCAGGCGGGCATGAACGCCATCATCGTCGGTCAGGCTCCAGATATCGCTGGCATGCTGGCGCAGTACGTCGGAAACGATGGGGCTCAGCGGCAGAGAAGGCAGCGGTTGTTGCCGCCACTCGGCCAGCTCATGCTCGGGTAACGCCTTGCCCTGCCAGATAAGGTCTAGATAGACACGCTTATTACCCAGGCACATCTCGCCCTCAAAGCCGCTGTCGGGCAGGTGCGCATTGAGATGCTTGACCAGCGAATCAAACAGCGCAATCAGAGCCGGCGCGTCGCCCTTGAACCAGGCAGGCATGCCGACGGGGGTAATCAGGCGGTGCTCGGGGTCAAGGCGTTCGTCCAGGGCTTGCCAGAAGTCGTTTGACCACATGGGGGTCAGGCGTTCGCCCTGATGCTGCATGGCATCCAGTAGCTGGCCGATTTGGGCAACGTTGTCGCCAAGTGTGGCGCCTTCCTCCTGGATGACGCGTTCAAGACGTTGGCGTAGCGATGAGGTTTCCAGGTCGCCTTGATGACGAAGCTGGATCAGCGCGTCCGCGGCACTGGTCAGGCTCGCGGTATGCTGGCGAAGGGGCGTCAACATGTCAGCAAGCTCCGCTCTTACCCCCATTTCGTTCGACCAGGAGGCGGTCGCGTCACTGAACGTCAACAACGTTTCGCCATCGCTACCCGGGACGCGGCGTAAAATGACCTTTAGCCAGCGGTTGTCACAAGGAGAAAGCAGCTCACGGGGGGCCCCATCGTTGGGTAGCTGGCTGATCGCCTGCTGCAAGCTCGCTACCGGCAGGAGCGCTTCCAGGCGTTTGCCCAGGCCGAGGCCGGTATTATCGGCGAAAAAGTCTTCGGCTGCCTGATTGAACAGCATCACCCGACGATGATGGTCACATAGCAGGAGAGGTGTTTCGAGCACCTGCAGCAGGGTTTCAAGCTCCTGGCGAATTTTGGCGGCGCTGCGCGCGCCTTCGGTATGCGCCGTGGCCAGGCGACTGCGGTCTTCACGCCAGCTCTCGCGGACCCGCTTAAGGTCTGGCCCCAAGCCTTTTAGCCAGCCTTCGGGCGGGTATTCATCTCGAGCATCGGGGTTGGCCACCAGGCGTGCCAATTGGACCTGCAGGTGGCGCAAGGGGGTGAACAGCATGCGTTCAAGCAGCAACCCCGCCAGGAAAATCGTGGCGCCGCCAGAGAAACTGCCCAGCCACAAGGCGACTCGCGTCGCCCCACTTGGCGCCAATTGGGCATCCAACCACGCAGCAAAGACAGCCCCGCCCAGCAGGCTGATGCCGCTAAGCAGAAGCCACAGGCCAATCAATCGCTGACGTTTGGGCAGCCCACCTCTTGTCATGGGTTGTTTCCTGTCAGCAGTGCGTTGACTTTTTCGACCAGTGCCTGGGTAGAGAAAGGCTTGGTAATGTAATCATCAGCTCCCAGTGCCATGCCTTTTTCCCGCTCCACCTCGCGGCCATGGGCGGTCAGCATAATGATGGGGAGTGTTGCAGTGTCGGGGGCTTGGCGTAATTGCTCCAGTACATCGAACCCACTGATACCCGGTAAGCTGATGTCCAGCAAGATTAGATCCGGCTTGCTTTGTTGCACATGCACAAGTGCTTGCTCGCCGTCTTCTGCCGTCATGACCTCGAAGCCTCCTTGCTGCATAAGAAACTCAAGCGAGATTAAGATGTTGGGTTCGTCATCGACCACAAGCACTCTGGCCATTGTGCTCTCCATGGATTAAAGGTGTTGGGGCGGACCGAGTTGCCCGGTTATTAGCCTGAGTGTAGGTAGGCGAGCTGGCTGCGCCAAGACGACCTTGGTAACAAAGCGATGGCTGTGGATTTTCAATAGGTAGCCTGCGGCTGTGATGACAAGCAACGCCTGGGTATTACACAATTGTATTAACGCTACCCAACGAGACCCTAATGAACGCTCCCTTGAATCGCCGGAAGCGGGTTTTATTGCTATCCGCCTATGATGCCGTGAGCCACCGCTACTGGGCCGACAGCGTGATTCGTCACGTCGAGACTGTCGAGTGGACGCAACTGCGCTTGCCAGCGCGGCATTTTCGCTGGCGTGTCCGTGGCAACCCATTAACATGGCTGCTTAAAGAGCGCGAAACGCTGAGTCAGTCCTATGATGTGGTGCTGGTAACCTCGATGGTGGACCTGGCGACGTTAATCGGCTTGTTCCCTTCGCTGGGCCAGGCGCACAAGATCATCTATTTTCATGAGAACCAGTTTGCCTACCCTGTGTCGGAAGCGCAGCACTCCTCGGTGGAAGGCAGAATGGTCAATCTGTATTCCGCTCTGGCGGCCGATACGGTGATTTTTAATACCGCCTATAACCGCGACTCCTTTGTCGATGGCGCGCGCGCCTTTTTAAAAAAGATGCCCGAGAATGTACCGGCGGTAAAACCTCTTGAGGCGCTGCGACAACGCGCCAGAATACTGCCTGTCCCGATCATGCCCCTTGATGGCGGGTACCAGGACCAGCGCCATCCCCGGCGAATTCTATGGAACCACCGCTGGGAGTACGACAAGAACCCTGAGGACTTTTTCGAGGTGCTTTTTGAACTGAGCGGCCAGGGTGTGGCCTTCGAGCTTGCGGTGGTGGGGCAACGCTTTCGTCATGTCCCGCCGATTTTTGCCGAGGCGGAGCAACGACTTGCGTCACATATCACCGCCTGGGGGCCGCTGCCGGAAGGGCATTATCAGGCCGAGTTGGATAAAGCCGGTATCGTGGTGTCAACGACGTGGCACGAGTTTCAAGGGTTGGCGATCATGGAGGCGGCCCAGCGTGGCGCACGACCGTTAGTGCCAGACCGTCTTTGCTTCCCGGCACTTTACCCCAAGGCGTATCGTTACGATGGCACCCGAGGTGGGCTTTACGATCAGTTGTACCGCTGGCTTACAGCGCCGACAGACCAACCGGAGCCATTGAATACGGCTCAATGGGAGTGGCCAGCATGGCAGGCGGCCTATTCGTCCCTGCTGGAGGAAGATGCATTTGAGTGATCAAGCAATCTCAGTTTTTTCTTTATAGTCGCATAGATCTTCAATGATGCAGCTGCCGCATCGCGGCTTGCGGGCAACGCACGTATAACGGCCGTGCAGGATCAGCCAGTGGTGAGCATCCTGCAGAAAATCCTTGGGCACGTGGCGCAACAGTTTTTGCTCTACCTCGACGACGTTTTTACCCCTGGCAATGCCCGTTCGATTGGCAACCCGGAAAATGTGCGTATCCACCGCCATGGTCGGTTGGCCGAAGGCCGTATTCAAAATGACGTTAGCCGTCTTGCGTCCCACGCCGGGCAAGGCCTCAAGCGCAGGACGGGTTTGAGGCACTTCCCCATTGTGCTGTTCGACCAGTTGATGGCAGGTTTTCATCAGGTTTTCGGCCTTGGTGTTGTACAAGCCGATGGTCTTGATATGGGTTTTCAGGCCATCGATACCCAGGTCGATAATGTCCTGGGGCGTGTTAGCGACAGGGAACAGGCTGGCGGTTGCCTTGTTGACGCCTACATCGGTGGCCTGGGCGGAGAGCAGCACCGCGGCGAGCAACTCGAAAGGCGTATGCCAATTGAGCTCAGTTGTGGGGTGAGGGTTTTCTGCCTGCAGCCGGGCGAAAATTTCATGACGCTTTTGGGCATTCATGGTCAGTCTCTGGGTTATTTAATCGTCCCCGTGACGCGGACACGGCGCTGTTCACGGGGGGTGATGGTCTTGGGTTGTGACGATGCCTCAAGGCGTTGGTCAATGCTGTTTTTCAGCGCGATCAGCAGCCCCGCGACGAAAAACGCGCCGGGAGGAAGTACAAAAAACAGAAACTGATAGTCGTCGATCAATGTCAATCGCCAGCCATCGGCCATCGGCCCGAACAATAGCGCCATTTCCCGGAACAGCGTCCCCTGGCCCAGCAGTTCGCGTAATGCGCCTAACACCACCAGTACAGCGCCAAAGCCGAGCCCCATCATCAAACCATCAATGGCGGCAGGTAACACTGGCTGGCGCGAGGCAAACGCCTCGGCACGGCCCAGAATGGCGCAGTTGGTCACAATCAGCGGAATAAAAATCCCCAGCACCTGATAAAGCGGGTAGGCGTAGGCGGCCATGAGGAGCTCAGCGCAGGTGACAAAGGCGGCAATAATCATCACAAAGGCAGGCAGGCGGACGGCGCTGGGTACCTGGTGACGAATCAGCGATACGGTGGTGCTGGCGCCGACCATGACGACCAGCGTGGCCATGGCCAGCCCCAATGCGTTGACCACGCTCGCACTGACAGCCAATAACGGGCATAGCCCCAGCAGTTGAACCAGCGCCGGGTTGTTTGACCACAGTCCTTCACGCGAAAGCTGGCCAAGTTGGCTCATCGCTTTGGCTCCTCTGCTTGCCGCTTGGGTGTATTGTCAAATAGTGCATGGTTGGCCGCATATTGTAGGGCACTGTGTACAGCATCGACCACAGCTCGGGGGGTAATGGTGGCGCCAGTAAAGGCATCAAAATGACCGCCATCTTTTTGTACCGCCCAGTCTTCGGTGGCTAGCGAATCCAAGCGTAAGCCATCGAAGTCAGTGATCCAATCGCTACGGCGGCGCTCGATGTCGTCGCCCAGGCCTGGGGTTTCCTGATGCCGGGTGACGCGAACCCCGCTGATTCGCTGTTGCTCATCAAGCCCCACGAGCAGGTGGATGTCGCCGTTATAGCCGCGTCGGGTGACCACCGGTAACACGACAGCGCGTTGCTGGTCGTTTTCCACTTGCCAGCCGGTCACACCGTCGGGGTAGCCGAGTTTTTCAGCATCGGGCAGCCAAACGGAGGATACCGTTGCCTGCTGGGTAAGGGCTTCGGGCAGAACGGCCTGGCGCTGGCGTTGCTGATAGGCTTGCTGGTGCGCGTCGATACGCTCGGCAGTCAATGCCCTCAGCGAGGCGACACTGCCCGCTGTGATCAAGGCAAACAGGCCTAACGTCAGTGCACCGCGCTGCATGGCGTTGAGGGTGCTCATGGTTGTGCCCTGCCAGTGGCGGTTTGCGATTCCGTCGCGGCGGGCACCGTGTAAATATCCAACAGCGGTACGCACAGGTTCATGAGTAGCACGGCAAAGGCGACCGCATCGGGGTAGCCGCCCCAGGTACGAATCACGATGACAAGCAGGCCGATCCCAGCGCCGTAGATCAGTTTGCCGCGCTGGCTGGTGGCCGCGGACACAGGGTCGGTGGCAATGAAAAATGCGCCAAATAGTGTCGCGCCGGTGAACAGGTGTAGCCAGAGTGAGGCAGCTTCATCGGGGTTGAACAAGTACAGCAACGCGGCGGCGGCTGTCATGCTGCCAAGCATGGCGACGGGGATATGCCAACTGATCAGGCGTTTGGCAAGCAGCAGTGCGCCGCCTACTGCCCAGGCCGCCGAAATCCACTCCCACGCAGTGAGGGTGGCTCGGGGTAGCGGCGGGTTAGCCCAGAATTGGCTGGCGGATACCTCCTCGGCTTTATGTTTGAACGCGTCCAGCGGTGTTGCGCCGCTTAAACTGTCAATCTGCTCAAGCGAGGTACTGCCCATGATCTGGCTGACAAGCGTATCGGGCCATAGCGACTGGGGCGTCGGCCACAGGGTCATGTAGGTGGGAAACGACACCAGTAACAGGGCATAGCCCACCATGGCGGGATTGAAAGGGTTGTTTCCCAGCCCGCCATAAAGGTGCTTGGCGACCACGATGGCCGCGACCATGCCGATGCCGATCAGCCACCAGGGACTGGCAGGGGGTAACGACGCGCCGAGTAATACGCCAGTGAGTAGCGCGCTGGCATCATTGAGCGGCCGCAAATTGCGCTGACGCAGCCGCAGGACAAGGGCCTCCAGCCCCAGCCCGAAAGCGGCGGCGAGGACGACGTTGCTAACCACGCCCAGGCCGAAAAAAAACGTCATGGTGGCAAGGCCAGGCAGTGTGGCAATGATCACCCAGCGCATGATGCCCCCGGTGCTGGGCATTGTTGTCAAGCGGGGTCGGTCGTCTACCTGGGACGCGTGCAGCATACTTATGAAGTCTCTTGGGGTTCGCCTGCTTCACGAGCCTCGGCGAGGCGTGCCTCGGCTGCCTGCAGATTTTCCTGGGCGGTGGCCAACTGAATTTCGAGGTCGTCGTTGGGCTGTTCAGGGTCTTGCTGGGCAGCCCGCGCGAGGTTCTTCTCGGCTTTCCTGACCGCGGCTTTGGCGGCGGTTTGCGCGATGCGTAAACTTCGCAGGTCGGCTTGAGGAGAAGCGCCCTGAGAATCGGATTGCTGAGTCGACTGCCTGGCAAGTCGTGCCTGCCGACGCGCCTGCTTTTGTGCTTCCTCGCGGGCGAGCCGCGCCTGGCGCCATTCAAAGCGATGCTTGGCATGCTCAGCCTTGGCGGTTTCCAGTTGCTGTTGGCGAAGCCGGGTTTTAGCCTGACGATAGTCGGCAACCAGGGGAATATGGCTCGGGCAAACGTAGCTACAGGCATTGCACTCTATGCAATCGAACAGCCGGTAGTGAGCCAGCTTGGTATCGTCCTGAGCGCGCGCATACCAATGCAACTGCTGGGGTAATAAGTTGGCCGGGCAGACCTCTTCACACGCGCCGCAACGAATGCAGGGCGATTCGGGCGGCGCAGGCGGGAGCTCTTGCCGCGTGGCAGCAATCAAGCAGTTGGTGGTTTTGGTCACCATGCCTTCAAGGTCGTCAAGCGGCGTACCCATCATGGGGCCGCCCTCGATCAGTTGATGAAGTTCTGCCCGATTCAGGCCCGCCTCGTCGAGCAGGGCGGCCATCGGCGTACCGATCCGCACCCACCGATTACCCGGGTCGGCGATGGCCTCACCGGTCAGTGTCACCAGTCGTTCAACCAGCGGTTCGCCATCGCGAACCGAGCGCAGGGCTGCCAGGAGCGTGCCGGGATTTTGGCAGAGCACGCCCACGTCAGCGGGTAACCCCTGGTCGGGCACGTCGCGGTTGAGTAGCGATTTAATCAACTGGCGCTCGCCTCCGCTGGGGTAACGGGTGGCGATTACGCTGACGGTCACACTGAGCGGTTGGCTTTCTGCCATCGCTTGACGCAGGGCGCTTATCGCCTCGGGCTTGTTATCTTCAATGCCGACAACGATCTGCTTGGCGCCACAAAGCGAGGCGATGAACTGGGCACCTTCCAGCACATCCGAAGTGTACTGCTGCAGCGTAAGGTCATCCACGGTGATATAGGGTTCACATTCGGCGGCGTTGACCACCAGGGTATCGATGCGCTGGCGCTCGCCGATTCGGGCCTTGATATGAGCAGGAAAACCCGCGCCGCCGAGCCCTACCACGCCGCTTTGTTCCAGGCGCCTAAGCAGTTGATCAGCGCTTTCGGTACGCCATTCAAGCGGCGTCAAGCGTTGCCAGGTATCAACGCCGTCACCGTCGATGGTGATGGTATGGCGATCCACCTGGGTGACCTGGCCGCTGATGCTGGCATGCAAAGTGGCTGAAATCATGCCGTCGCCCCTGGCGATCGGCGTGCCAACCCTGACGCTATCACCCACGGCGACGGTCGCCAGGGCAGGGCGACCGGCATGCTGGTCCAAATGCAGCACGACTTGATCGGGCAACCTTGCATGACGCACCGGCCCTTGGGAGCGCTGTTTGCGTTCGGGCGGATAGACGCCGCCATGAAACTCAAAGGTGCGTGCCATGAGGCATCTCCATTGACGAGCGGCGGTCACTGGCAATCACCTGGGGTGGATAGGTGATGGGTCGCCATTGGTCCAACGGCTTACTCCGCGGCAGCATATCAATGCAATCGACCGGGCAGGGGTCAAGGCATAAATCGCAGCCTGTGCACTCATCTTCGATAACGGTGTGCATCTGTTTGGCGGCGCCAATGATCGCGTCCACCGGACACGCCTGGATACATTTGGTACAGCCAATGCACTCATCCTCGCGGATGAACGCCACCAAATCCTCACTCGGGGCTTCACCATCCAGCGGTTCAGGCGTGCGGCCCAACAGGTCGGCTAGGGCGGTAATGGTGGCTTCGCCGCCGGGCGGGCACTTGTTGATGGCATCACCCTGGTTGATGGCTTCGGCATAGGGGCGGCAGCCAGGATAGCCACATTGCCCGCACTGCGTCTGTGGCAGCAGGGTATCAATCTGCTCGACCAGGCTGGATTCATCTCCCTTGAAACGCTCGCTAACGGCGCCCAGCAGGGCACCAAACCCCACGCCTAGCGCGGTGAGCACCGCAATGGCGCTCAGCAGGCTGATGATCGAAAAGGCATCACTCATCGACGCACCTATCCTTGGACCAGGCCAGAAAAGCCCATGAAGGCAAGTGACATCAAGCTGGCCGTGATCATGGCAATGGCGGCACCTTTGAAAGGCCGGGGCGTATCCGCCGCGGCGAGGCGTTCGCGCATGGCGGCAAAAAGTACCAGTACCAGGGAAAACCCAACCGCGGCGCCCAGGCCGTAAAGGGTGGTGGCAATAAAACTCAGATCGCGATTAAGTGACAGTAGGGCAACGCCAAGTACCGCGCAGTTGGTGGTGATCAAGGGTAAAAAAATACCCAGTACACGATGCAGCAAGGGACTTAGCTGGCGCACCATGATATCGGTGAACTGGACCACGGCGGCAATCACCACGATAAAGCTGATGGTGCGCAAATAGGTAACGTCCAGGGGCACCAGCAGTCCATGGTAGACCACGAAACTGGCGGCGGAGGCCAGGGTCAGTACAAAGGTGGTGGCCAATGACATACCCATCGCCGATTCAAGTTTATTGGAAACACCCATGAACGGACATAAACCAAGAAACTGCACCAGCACAAAATTGTTGACCAGCGCGGTGCTGACCAAGATCACAAAGAGCTCATTCATTGCGGAGCATTGTGTTCAGGCGTCAGCCCACTGGCTAGCTGGGGGCTGAAGAATGCCACCTGGTGTCGGCCCGCTTCCTTGGCCAGATAGAGCGCCTGGTCGGCGCAGCTGACCACCGCACTGGGTGACTGGGATTTAGCGTCTTTTTGCATGGCAATACCGACACTTATCGTGACGAACGGTTTAACGGGTGAGGTTGAATGAGGAATCTGTAAGCCATCGATCGCCGCCAAAAGCTGTTCCCCAATGCCTCTTGCCTTATCGGGCGAGATGTGGGGAAGCAGGGCGCAGAACTCTTCTCCGCCGGTTCGGGCAATGAAAAAGTCTCTCGTTCGGGCGAGACTGTACATGGCGTCGGCAATACGTTGCAAGCAGACGTCCCCTTCGGGATGCCCATAATGGTCGTTGTAGAGTTTGAAGTGATCAATATCCAGCATCATCACGGCAACTGAGTCTGAATCGGTACTGGTGTCGCTGAAGGCAGTTTCAAGTTGCTGGTCAAAGAGCCGCCGGTTGGGCAGCCCTGTCAGCGCGTCATGCGTGGACATCTTCAGAAGTTCATCATTGAGCTGTTGCTGGCAGGTAAACTGTTCCTGAAACGCTCGTGACAGCAACCCTATTTCGTCGCTTCGTCTGGTGAGCTTATGTACATCCGTCTCGTGTATATCCAGTTGTTGAGTAAATTGGGTAAGTAAGCGCAACGGCTTAAGTACAATTTTCTCAAGCAGCAGTAGTACCACGGCAATGACCAGAATCATTAGGACAGCCGTCCACAACAGAACATAGCGAAAGGTGGTCAAGCTAGTTAAATAGCTAGTGCGATTGAGCTCTATGCCTATTCCTAGTGAAACGGGGGTTAGTGGACTATAGATGGGTAAGTAACGTTCGGCATGAACGATGTTACCAGAGAAGCTAAGAGCATCACTGCTTGAGGCGGCCTGCCGGGTAAGGCTCAGGTTGATAGGCAGCCCCGTGTATTCTTCCATGAAGCTCAGCCATTCGTCGTCTAAGGCGCGTGTCTTAAATAGCCATCCCGCCGGTGAGCCACTTTTATCGGTGCGTAAAATGGGGGTGGAGCCCACCATTACAGGCTCCTGGTCAGCATAGATAGCGCTTTGATCTGCTCTATCCCCATCAATGGCTGACTGCATGCGTTTAACCCAAGGCTCCATCCAGGCACATTCGTCGTTAGGCGTTTCACATGTTTGGTAGTTGCCCGTCGTCGGGTTAATACCGGCTAAAAAGTAGACTTCTCCAGCATTATTGAAAAACGCCATCAGCTGATAGCGCATATCGTCAAACATTTCCTGACTGAAGTTGACGTCTTTGTAGCGTGGATAGTCACCTTGGACAAACTGATAGGTATCATCCCAATGAGCCCAGTCACGCACCTGGGCAAGCAGTTGCTGCTGCTCAAGCTGAAAGCTGCGCTCAACGCGATCTAATTCTCGTTTTACGGCCTGGCGCTCTTCAGCTTGCAATGCCGGAAAGATGACCGATGAACTGATCGCGGCCAGTGCTACGATTGCACAGATAAGTAATCCGCCAAGAGCAGCGAAAAAGCGGAAACGCAATGAGCGTGGAATATGCCGGTGCATAAAGTGAACCAAAAGTGTATGGGTACTAAATAAGCGCTTATAAAAAAGGGGCGAAGGCTGGGTGCCTTGCCCCTTTTACTGCCGGATACCTAGTTAGGTGACACGCTGACCCGGTTCCGCACCAGAGTCCGGCGAGAGAAGATAAATGCCGTCTTGGTTAGCCGATGCCAGTACCATTCCTTCCGACACACCAAAGCGCATTTTGCGCGGCGCGAGGTTGGCGACCATGACGGTTAAACGGCCTTCCAGTGCTTCCGGGGCATAAGCGGAGCGGATACCCGAAAAGACATTACGGGTTTCGCCGCCCAGGTCGAGCGTTAGTTGAAGCAGTTTGTCCGCGCCCTCGACGTATTGCGCCCTGGCGATACGCGCGATGCGCAGGTCAACCTTGGCAAACTCATCGAAACTGATTTCTGCCGCGATGGGGTCGTCTGTCAAGGGGCCCTTGGGGGTTTCCTTAAGCTTTTGCTCTTCCACGATATCCTCCTTTGAGGCATCGATCATGGCGTCAATCTTGTCGCGCTCGATGCGCTGCATGAGGGGTTTGAATTTGTTGATGTCATGGTCGACAAGCACCTCTTGACGGCTCTCCCAGTCCAGCGACTCCAGATTCAGGAAGACTCTTGCCTGGTCAGCCATGCCGGGGACTACCGGTGCAAGGTAAACCATCAGTTGGCGGAACAGGTTAATGCCCACCGAGCAGATGTCGAGCACTTCGTCATCCCGGCTTTCTTGCTTGGCGAGCACCCAAGGCTCTTTTTCAGCAATATAGGTATTGGCCTCGTCGGCCAGCTCCATGACGTGGCGCATCGCGCGGCTAAATTCGCGCGCTTCAAAGTCCTGGGCAATGCTGTCGCCAGCAGCGATGAACCGGGCGACCATCTGTGGCTCGCTGCAATGGGCGGATAAGCGACCGCCGCCAAGCTTTTTGACAAATCCGGCGCAACGGCTGGCAATGTTGACGACTTTGCCGACCAGATCCGCATTCACCCGGGCGGCAAAATCGTCAAGGTTGAGGTCAAGGTCATCGACCTTGGACGTCAACTTGGCGGCAAAGTAGTAGCGCAGGTATTCAGGGTTCAGGTAGTCGGCGTAGGTGGCTGCCTTGATAAAGGTACCCCGCGACTTCGACATCTTGGCGCCGTCCACGGTGACAAAACCGTGGCAGTTAACGGCGGTTGGCGTTCGAAGGTCTGCCCCCTCGAGCATCGCCGGCCAGAAAAGCGCGTGAAAATACACAATATCCTTGCCGATAAAGTGATAGATCTCGGCATCCGAGTCTTTTTCCCAGTAGCTGTCGAAGTCAATGCCCTCTCGCTCGCAGAGGTTCTTGAAGCTCGCCAGATAACCGATCGGCGCGTCCAGCCAGACGTAAAAGTATTTGCCGGGGGCATCGGGGATTTCAAAACCGAAATAGGGGGCGTCTCGGGAGATGTCCCACTCGTTAAAGCCCGACTCAAACCACTCCATCAGCTTGTTGCGAATCTGCGGCTGTACATGGCCATCGTTAATCCACCGCTGCAGGAAATCAGCAAAGTCCGGCAACTTGAAGAAGTAGTGCGTGGAGCTGCGGACTTCGGGCGTGGCCCCTGAAATCGCCGAGACCGGATTTATCAACTCGGCTGGCGTATAAGTAGCGCCACATTTTTCGCAGTTATCGCCGTACTGATCGTCCGCACCGCATTTTGGGCAAGTGCCTTTGATGAACCGGTCAGCGAGAAATAATCCCTTGTGCGGGTCGAACATTTGTTCAATTTCCCGCGTGGCGATATGGCCCTTGTCGCGTAAGCGCTGGTAGATCAGCTCGCTGTAATAGCGGTTTTCGTCGGAATGGGTTGAGTGATAATTGTCAAAGGCAACCCCGAAGCGCGCAAAGTCGGCTTGGTGATCGCGTGAAACCCGGTCGATTAATGCCTCAGGGGAAATACCTTCCTGCTCGGCGCGCAGCATGATGGCGGTGCCGTGTGCGTCGTCGGCACATACGTAGTGGCACTGCTGACCACGGCTTTTCTGAAAGCGCACCCAAATATCGGTTTGGATATATTCAAGCAAGTGGCCCAGGTGGATAGCGCCGTTAGCGTAAGGCAGCGCGCTGGTAACCAATATGCGGCGCGAGGAGGTAGTTGACATGATGAACGAAGATCCCGGTCAGGCATTAACAAAAAGATAAAACGGTGAGGCGGCTCAAGTAACTGACTAGTAGAGCGCCTGTTCCTCTTGAACCACTTCACGCAATAGCTCTAAAAACAATTTATCCGCCTCAGAGTGCTCGGTTGGGTCTTCAGGGATATGCACGCTAGTGGTATCAGATATTTGGTTGGCAATACGCGCCATGACGGCGGGGCTGTTGCCCTCGGCCAATTCTTCTCGGGCAATGGTCAGCGACTGCTCAAGAATTTTGGGGTCTTGCAGCAGCTTGCGAATAAAGCCGCGGAGCTCATTGATGATACGGGTTTTCTGGATTTCTGAAGCGGACATGGGGTTCTCCTTCATATCGCGACGAGCATGGCGTCAAGCGAGGCCACTAAATACCTCGACAATAGCATTTTTTCTGCCAACGAGCATGGCGTGTAACCTCAGTGGGTTAAACGCCCCGCCTTGTGTTTAACCGGGTTGGCGTATTGTGCCAGCCAGTAAGGCCGCAGCGGTTCCGGCACGTTTGCCAGTCGCGCATTGAAACGCTCTCTGTCTTCACGGGTAATGGTGCGACGGGCCACCAGTTCAGGGGCATCCCCAAGGGCTTCCAGCGCCAGATAATGGCTGGGAAAAAGTCGGTAACCGCCAATCACCTGCCGGTCAATTTCAGCGGCGACTTCATCTGGGGTGGCCATATCGGCCCCCACGGGCGTGCCGAATCGCAGTTGAACACGGCCCTTGGTGCCGGTGATGCCAGCCACAATAGATTGAATGTCTTCGAATTCGCTTTTCGCGTAATGGCCCTTCGTGTCGATATCGTGAAGTTCCTGGGCTTTTTGCAGGTCGCAAGGATCATATTCGTAACTGATCGAGACGGGCACAAGCTTAAGCTCGGCAATGGCATCGCCAAATTGAGCGTCGCGATTGCTGAGGCGACTCGCAATGGTCAGCATCTTGATGATGGCAGGGTCGGTCCGATCAATCCCGTTTTTGGCTCGACCTTCCCGCTGAGCCATCCAGATCGAGTGTTGATCCTCGGTAATCGAATGGCGGATATAGGACGAAAGTTTCTGGTATGCGGCCAGCATGGCGCGCTTGCCACGTGCACTGCGAGGGACGATGAAACTTTTGTTGAGCCGCATGAGATCGGTGACGTAGGGCTTTTTCAATAAATTGTCACCAATCGCAATACGCACCGTGTCCCGATCAGCCTGGTAGAGAGCGTAGTTGACGAAAGCCGGGTCCAGCGAAATATCCCGGTGATTACCGATAAATAAATAGGCGCTATCAGGATCCAGTTTGTCCAGCCCGGCAACCTCGAATGCATCGGTTGTGGTGCGGATCATGCGCACCATATAGCTGGCAATGCGCATCTGGAATTCACGCACGCTGGTGACGCCCTTGACTTCCCGGCGCACCGCTTGACTGGCAATGGCACGTGCCAGCGGGGGTGCCCAGCGAGCCAGGCGGGGCAGCCGGAAGCGGGTAAGCGCATTTAGCAACTCGTTATCCCGCGAAAGCTTGGCAAGCACGTCAGCCACTTCATGATCCATGTAAGGGCGGACATCCGCCCAGGGGTCTGATGGCATCGAGGCGGTCGAAGCGTTATTGTGATGTGTCATGCGATCCGTAAGATTTCTTCAATAAAATCAAATGTATGAGCGATAGTCGTTGACCTCGGGGCGCGACCTGATCAAGCCTGTGAAGGTTCTCGCTGTACTGGTTCTTGCTGTACTTCCCCGCCGAGCCATTCCATCAAGCGGACGATGTCGTCAGACAGGGCATTCGCCATGAGAATAAAGTCGGTCTCAAGCCGTGCGAGCGCGTCGTCGCCATCATCAGCTTGGTCAGCTTCTTCAATCAGGGCATCACCGAAGCGTAGCGACTTGAGCGCCAGGTCATCGTGTAATACCAAGCTTAGGCGACCTTCGATTTGAATGGCGAGTTTACTGGCTTGTCGCCCACTCTCGAGAAGTTGCTGGATTTCGTCGCTATCCAGGTCGACTTGTCGGGCACGCAGTACGCCATCGTCGCCTTTGGCCTTCAGTTCTACCTGGTCGCCCAGTTGAAGGTCAGCGGGTCGACTGGCGGGGTCGCCAAGCCAGGTCGTCATTGCCCGCATGGGCAGCGTCTGGGAGGCGAGCGGGGTAACGCTCAAGGTGCCCAGGGATTCGCGCAGCAGGTCGAGAATATCTTCCGCCCGGGTCCGCGAACTGGCATTAACACCGATTAGCTGGCGTCGAGTATCCCACCAAACATCAATTTTCTGACTGCGTACAAAAGCGCGAGGTAACAGCTCTTCGGTGACTTGCTCCTTGAGAGCGGTTTTTTCCTTGCGGGTCACCTTGCGGCCTTCACTTGCCTCAATGTTTGCCACCTGTTCGTCGACATCCTCTTTGACGACCGAGGCCGGCAGGAGGCGTTCCTGACGCAGCGCCGACAACAGCCGGTGCCCCTGGATTTCATGCAGGCGCTGGCCGCTGCCCAGGCGCCCGGCGGGCGCTGTCCAGCCCAGGCGGCGGGCGTCGGCATTACCCAGAGGTGCTGCTGCGTGAGCATCCAGTGCTTCACTGAGCGCCTCATGACTTAGTTCAGGAGCGCTGTGTACGCGATATAAGTGCAGGTGTTTAAACCACATGTCGCCTGTCCTGTGTAAAAGGTGGCACATTATGTCGAAAGCGGCGCTGTCCTACCAGCATCGTCGCAAAGCGGTTCATTGTTGCGAGTGTTTCAAACTTGTGTTTGATTGGGGTCTCGCTGGCCAAGTCACGCCGGTCAGCCACTATCGTTATAAACCCGAACAATGGAGGAGCCCTTATGTCAGTCGAATCAGTGTCGAGTACCCAGCTGCGCGTGCGTGGTTATCACCTGGATGGCTATGGCCATGTCAACAATGCCCGCTACCTGGAATTCATGGAAGAAGGGCGCTGGGCATTTTTCGATGAACATCCCGCGCTAATGAAAGAATTGCACGCCGCCGGGCGGGCGTTTGTGGTGGTGAATTTAAATATTGATTACCGAGCCGCTGCCGTTCAAGGCGATGACCTGGTGGTGGTGACTGGGATTATCGATGTCGGTGATCGAAGTGCGGTATGCCACCATCAGATTCGCCAAAAGGACGGCCGTATGGTGGCCCAGGCGGATCTTACCTTTGTATTGCTGGACGTGCAGGCCAACAAGGCGAGCCCCATTGACGGCAATGTCCGCGAGACACTCGATGCGTTAACCGTCGACAAGTCGATATTTGCCGATTGAAGCGTCTCGGCATTGCGACTGACTGCCCTTGATGCAAATGCAGTGGTATGATGGGGAATTATTTGGGCGCCGCTATGCTGTGTCTTTTCAGGCCGTATTTATAAGCGCTTTCAACTCTCGCAGTGCCAATGCAGTGCAAAGGATCTGACTTTCATGGGTGACATCGCCAGAGAAATCTTGCCCGTCAATATTGAAGACGAGCTCAAACAGTCGTACCTCGACTATGCGATGAGTGTCATTATCGGCCGCGCGCTACCTGATGTGCGTGACGGCCTGAAACCTGTTCATCGGCGTGTGCTGTTTGCCATGCATGAGCTGAACAATGACTGGAATAAACCGTACAAGAAGTCGGCGCGTGTCGTCGGCGATGTGATCGGTAAATATCACCCGCACGGTGACAGTGCGGTATACGACACCATTGTTCGCATGGCACAGCATTTCTCCATGCGCCATGTGCTGGTCGACGGTCAAGGCAATTTCGGTTCGATAGATGGCGACAATGCGGCCGCCATGCGTTACACCGAAGTGCGCATGGCACGCCTGGCCCACGAGCTACTTGCCGACCTGGAAAAAGATACCGTCGACTGGGTTGATAACTATGACGGTACCGAGCGCATCCCAGACGTTCTGCCCACCAAGGTTCCCAATCTGTTGATCAATGGGTCCTCGGGAATTGCCGTGGGGATGGCGACCAATATTCCGCCCCACAATATGCGCGAGGTGATCGACGGCTGCCTGGCGTTAATCGATGACTATACGCTCAGCGTCGATGATCTGATGCAGTATATTCCCGGGCCGGATTTCCCTACCGGTGGCATCATCAATGGCCGTGCGGGCATTCTTGATGCCTATCGTACCGGGCGAGGGCGTGTTTACGTGCGCGCCTGTCACACCATCGAGCATGATGATAAAACCGGTCGCGATCACATCATCATTACCGAGTTGCCTTATCAGGTTAATAAGGCGCGCTTGATCGAGAAGATCGCCGAGCTGGTCAAAGAGAAAAAGATCGAAGGCATCGCCGAACTGCGCGATGAGTCCGACAAGGACGGCCTGCGGGTGGTGATCGAAATCAAGCGGGGCGAGTCCGGTGAGGTCGTGGTGAATAACCTCTTCGCCCAGACGCAGCTGCAGAATGTCTTCGGTATCAACATGGTGGCGCTTGAAAACGGCCAGCCACGCACGTTGAACCTCAAGCAGATGCTTGAAGCGTTTATCCGCCACCGTCGTGAAGTCGTCACCCGTCGAACGCTGTTTGAACTGAAGAAAGCCCGTGAGCGTGGTCACATTCTGGAAGGTCTGGCGGTGGCGATTTCCAATATTGATGAAGTCATTGAACTCATCAAGGCATCGCCCAACGCGTCCGAAGCGAAAGATAAGCTGTTGGCGAATGTCTGGCAGCCAGGTCAGGTGACCAGCATGCTGGAGCGCGCCGGGGCCACTTCTTGCAAGCCTGAAGACCTTGACGAAGGCTTTGGTCTTAATCCCAGCGCGACCGAGTACCGCTTGTCGCCGGCCCAGGCTCAAGCCATCCTGGAACTGCGTCTGCATCGGCTGACCGGCCTTGAAACCGAAAAGCTGCTCGATGAGTACCTTTCCATCCTGGAAAAAATTGCCGAGCTGACCGAAATTCTTGCCTCGCCGGACCGCCTCATGGAAGTGATCCGTGAAGAGCTGCATGCCGTGCGCGATCAGTTTGGTGATGACCGTCGCACTGAAATCCAGGCCAGCCACCTTGATCTTTCGATGGAAGATTTAATTGCTGAAGAAGACATGGTGGTAACGGTCTCGCGTTCAGGCTACGCCAAGACACAGCCACTTTCCGATTATCAGGCCCAGCGCCGCGGTGGTCGCGGCAAGTCTGCCACGGCCATGAAAGACGAGGACGTGATCGAGCACCTGCTGGTGGCATCGACCCACGACACGGTGCTGCTGTTCTCCAATCGCGGCAAGGTGTACTGGCTTAAAGTCTACGAAATGCCTAACGCGAGTCGTGGCTCCCGTGGCAAGCCGCTGGTCAATATGCTGCCCCTCGAGGAAGGTGAGGCGGTCAACGCCATCTTGCCGGTGCGCGATTATGACCCTGATCATTATATCTTGTTTGCCACCGCCCAAGGGACGGTCAAGCGCACCAGCCTTGAGCAGTTCTCCCGTCCACGCAGCGTAGGCCTGATCGCGATTGACCTGGAAGAAGGTGACCGCTTGGTGGGCGCGGCGATTACGTCGGGTTCCGACCACGCCATGCTGCTGTCTTCCAACGGCAAAGCAATCCGCTTCGAGGAAGGTAATGTAAGGGCGATGGGCCGGACAGCTCGTGGCGTTCGCGGTATGCGCCTGGCAGACAAGGCGGAAGTGATCAGCTTGATCATTCCCAAGACGCAGCAGATTGATGACGGTGAAGACGATACATCAGACAGTGTTGTCGATGGTCAATCCGACGCCGGTCATATCTATATTCTCACCGCGAGCGAGAACGGTTACGGAAAACGTACCCGTCTTGAAGCCTTCCCGCTTCGCGGTCGTGGCGGCCAGGGCGTGATAGCCATGCAGACCAGTGAGCGTAACGGTTCCCTGGTAGCGGCCATGCAGGTCTATGACAGTGACGAAATGATGCTGATCACCGACCGCGGCACGCTGGTCCGCACGCGTGTGGAAGAGGTCTCGACCACGTCGCGTAATACTCAGGGGGTCATGCTGATTCGTCTCGGTAAAGAAGAAAAGCTGGTTAAAACCGTGCGTGTCGAAGAGCCCGAAGAAGGCGATTTTGAGACGCTGGAAGAGGCGGAGACAGACGACGCCAACCATAATGACGCACAGGATGCCGGAGCCGATGACACGTCGTTATAATTTTTGTGCGGGGCCTGCCGCACTGCCTGAAGCGGTATTGGCACGGGCCCGGGATGAACTGCTCGATTACCAGGGCCGCGGCTTGTCGGTGATGGAAATGAGCCATCGCAGCGATGAGTTTGTGGCAATTGCCGAACAGGCGGAAGCCGATTTACGTGAGTTGCTGGGAGTTCCCAGTAACTACAAGGTGCTGTTTCTGCAGGGGGGCGCAAGCCTCCAGTTTGCTATGCTGCCGATGAACCTCTTGGGTCAGGGGGGGCGAGGCAACTTCATTCAAACCGGTATCTGGGGCAAGAAAGCGTTCAACGAGGCCAAGCGGCTTGGTTTTGACTGTTATGTGGCAGCAAGTAGTGAGTCGAATGGCCATACGGCGGTGCCTGCGGCAGACACATTGAAGATCAGTGACGACGCGGCTTATCTGCACTATACCTCCAATGAAACGATTGGCGGGCTGGAATTTGATTACACGCCACACGTGCAGCGTAACGATGGCACCAGCGTACCGCTGGTCTGTGATATGTCGTCCAACATCCTTTCCGGGCCGCGGGACGTCAGTCAGTTCGGGGTGATTTATGCGGGCGCGCAGAAAAACATTGGCCCGGCGGGATTGACGTTAGTGCTCGTGCGCGACGACCTGCTGGGTAACGCGCAGCCCACCATTCCCTCTTTGTTTGACTATCAGTTGCTTGCCGAGGCAGGGTCCATGGTCAACACGCCTCCGACCTATGCCTGGTATCTGGCGGGACTTGTTTTCCAGTGGTTGAAAACGGATGTCGGTGGCCTGGCGGCGATGGATGCGATTAACCAGCGCAAGGCTGAAAAACTGTATGCCGCCATTGACGCCAGCGACTTGTACAGCAATCCGATTGCACGTCATAACCGCTCTCGCATGAACGTTCCTTTTGTGCTGGAAGACGCCAGGCTTGATAACGCCTTCTTGAAAGAGGCCGATGAGGCGGGGCTCTTGAATCTGAAAGGGCACCGCAGCGTGGGTGGCATGCGCGCCAGCCTGTACAACGCCGTGCCAGAGGAAGCGGTGGACGCTTTGATTGCCTTCATGGCAGATTTCGAACAACGAAGGGGCTAATCACCATGGCCGACACGTCGATCAATCTGGACGCGCTGCGCCAGCGTATTGACCAATTGGATGATGATATTCTCCGCTTGATCAGCGAGCGGGCGGACTGCGCTCAGCAGGTCGCGCATATCAAGCTCGCCGAGGATGAGGAAGCGGTATTTTATCGGCCCGAGCGCGAAGCCCAGGTGCTACGCCGTATTATGGCGTTAAATAAAGGCCCGCTGGATGCTGAGGAAATGGCGCGCTTGTTTCGCGAGATTATGTCCGCTTGCCTGGCACTTGAAAAGCCCATCAAGGTGTCCTACCTGGGCCCGGAGGGGACCTTTACCCAGCAGGCGGCGCTGAAGCATTTCGGGGAAAGCGCGATTAGCCTGCCGATGGCCGCCATTGATGAGGTGTTCCGCGAAGTTGAAGCCGGAGCGGTCAACTATGGCGTTGTCCCGGTAGAAAACTCTACGGAAGGGGTGGTCAATCATACGCTCGACACCTTCATGGATTCCTCGATTCGCATTTGCGGTGAAGTGGTCCTGCGTATCCATCATCACTTACTGGTCAGCGAAACGACCCGGCGGGATAAAGTCTCGCGTATTTACTCCCACCCTCAATCCTTTGCCCAGTGTCGTAAGTGGCTTGATGCCCACTTTCCTCATGCGGAAAGAGTGCCGGTTGCTTCCAATGCCGAAGCCGCCAAATTGGTGAAAACCGAGTGGCACAGTGCAGCGATTGCCGGCGACATGGCCGCCAAACTCTACAATCTTGAGCGTGTCGCCGAAAAGATTGAAGACCGTCCGGATAACTCCACGCGGTTTTTGATTATCGGTAACCAGGATATTCCCATGTCGGGAGAAGATAAAACGTCGATTGTGGTGGCGATGCGCAACCAGCCGGGGGCCCTCCATGATCTGCTCGAGCCGTTTCATCGTCACCAAATCGACATGACCCGCCTGGAGACGCGCCCTTCGCGTACCGGGGTCTGGAACTATGTCTTCTTTATCGACTTTAAGGGGCATCGCGACGAGCCACGGGTCACCGCTGTGCTGGAAGAAGTCCAACTGCGAGCCGCCGAGTTGCGTGTGCTGGGTTCCTACCCCCAGGGCGTGTTGTGACGCCAGCGGGTGAGAAGATGTCCGGTGGGGCAGGTGTCGATGAGTCGCGGTTGTTGATTGTCGGGCTCGGCCTGATTGGCGGATCACTGGCCTCGGCGCTGCGTTTTGCCGGGTTTGAGGGCCAGATAGTCGGTTGCGATCCCAACCCCGATGAAATTGCCCGGGGTATCGAGATGGGCTTGATTGACAGCGGCGGCACCGAGCTTGGCGCCCAGGTGGCTGATGCGTCACTTATCGTGCTCGCCGTCCCAGTGCTGGCGATGGAAACGGTAATGAAAACGCTGGCTGGCGCATTGCCCAAGGCTGCCCCTGATGTGGTGATTACCGATGTGGGCAGCACCAAGGCGGCGATTCGCGCCTGTGCCAAGCGCGTTTTTGGTGGCGTGCCTGCCAATATGGTGTTGGGTCATCCAATTGCCGGCTCAGAAAAAAGTGGCGTGTCGGCAGCCAATCCCGATCTCTATCGGCATCATAAGGTGATCTTGACCCCTGAGCCGGACGTTGATGAGGCGGCCTTGGCGCGGGTTTCGGCTTTGTGGACAGCTTGCGGTGCCGATGTGCTGAAAATGAGCGTTGAGCACCACGACCATGTACTGGCGCGTACCAGCCACTTGCCGCACCTGTTGGCATTTTCGTTGGTCGACACGCTGGCGCGTCAGGATGACCGGCTGGATATTTTTCGCTACGCCGCCGGGGGGTTTCGTGACTTCACCCGTATTGCGGGCAGTGACCCGGTGATGTGGCGCGATATCTTCATCGCCAATCGCCAGGCGGTACTGTCGTCGCTGGATGATTTTGAAGCGGGCCTTGCCCGATTGCGCAAGGCCGTTGAGCAAGGCGATAGCGATGCCCTGATTGCGACATTTGATCGGGCCAGCCATGCACGCCACTATTTTGATACGTTATTGAACAAAACCACTTATCAGGCGGAATATCATATGCAACCAGAAGGTAAGGTAACTTACCGGGTGCGGCCAGGCGGTCAGGCGCAGGGTCGACTGCGAGTGCCCGGTGACAAATCCATGTCACATCGCTCAATCATGCTGGGGGCACTGGCTGATGGTGTTACCGAGGTCAAAGGTTTCCTTGAGGGCGAAGACAGCCTTGCTACGCTTCAGGCGTTTCGTGAAATGGGCGTGGCCATTGAAGGGCCACACCAGGGGCGCGTCACCATCCATGGCGTAGGCATGCATGGATTAAAAGCGCCTTCTGGCCCCCTTTATGTGGGCAATTCGGGCACCGCGATGCGACTGTTTGCAGGCTTGCTGGCCGGGCAGGCATTCGACAGCGAATTGACCGGCGACGAGTCGCTGAACAAGCGTCCAATGGCCCGTGTTGCCGACCCGCTGCGCCTGATGGGGGCAACCATCGATACCGCAGAAGGTGGACGTCCCCCGCTGAATGTCAGAGGCGGCGCCGCTTTAAAAGGCATTGATTACGACATGCCTATGGCCAGTGCCCAGGTGAAATCCTGCCTGTTGCTGGCAGGCCTTTATGCTGAAGGTGAAACCCGCGTGCGTGAGCCAGCGCCTACCCGCGACCACACTGAGCGCATGCTCAACGGCTTTGGTTATCCGGTGTCCCGTGAGGGTGATACCTGTTGGCTGCAGGGTGGCGGAAAGCTGACAGCGGGGCCGATCGATGTGCCGTCGGATATTTCATCAGCGACGTTTTTCCTGGTGGCCGCGGCCATTACCCCAGGTTCCGACATAACGCTTGAGCATGTGGGCATCAACCCGACGCGTATCGGCGTGATTAATATTCTCACCCTGATGGGGGCCAACCTGGCCCTTGAAAATCAGCGTGAAGTGGGTGGCGAGCCCGTTGCGGATATTCGCATTCGTTACGCACCGCTTAGCGGTATTGAGATTCCTGTCGACCAAGTGCCATTAGCGATAGACGAATTTCCAGCCTTATTCATTGCCGCCGCCAACGCCAAGGGCACCACGCGATTACGCGGCGCCGAAGAGCTGCGCGTCAAGGAGTCTGATCGCATTCAGGCGATGGCTGATGGCCTGGCCATTCTGGGCGTCGAGCATACGGTCGTTGCTGACGGTATTGATATTACTGGTAATGGCGACGACCAAGTGGCCAGTTATGGTGGCGGGCGGATCGATAGCCTGGGTGACCACCGAATTGCAATGGCCTTCGCCATTGCTGGACTGCGGGCAAGCGACGATATCGTAATCGATGATTGCGCCAATGTGGCGACCTCCTTCCCGGATTTCGTGGACCTGGTAACCCGCGTGGGGATGACGCTATCGGTGGAGGGGGCATGACTGAAATCACCCCTGTATTGACCATTGATGGCCCCGGCGGCGCAGGTAAAGGCACGATCAGCGGGCTAATGGCCGAACGCCTGAATTGGCACCTGTTGGACAGTGGTGCCTTGTATCGGTTGACGGCGCAGGCCGCTGTCAAACATCAGGTGGCGCTTGACGACGAGGCGGCGTTGGCACAATTGGCCCAAGCATTGGATGTCGCTTTTCCGGTCGAAAATGGTCAGCCACGAACCCTGCTGGAAGGCGAGGATGTCAGCCGTACAATCCGCACCGAACAAGCTGGCGAGCGTGCTTCTCAGGTGGCGGCGCTTCCGGCTGTACGTCAGGCGCTGCTGGAGCGCCAGCGCGATTTTTGTCAGGCGCCTGGCCTGGTGGCTGATGGTCGAGACATGGGAACGATCGTTTTTCCTGACGCGTCTCTGAAGATATTTCTGACCGCCTCAGCATCGGAGCGGGCCCGCCGTCGCCATCAGCAGTTGCAGGAAGCAGGCGTGGATGCTAGTCTTTCGAGTCTTCTAAAGGAGATTCAGGCACGCGATGCACGCGATATGCATCGCGACGTGGCGCCACTCAAGCCGGCAGATGATGCCATCACGCTTGATACCACGCGCCTGAGCATACCGGAAGTGGTTGATCAGTTGACCGAGCTACTGGCCCAACAAGGCCTGGTCTCCGGAAATTGACTCTCCCTTGCGGCGTTTTTGGATAGGTGTCATGACATGGCAGGGCGTAAAACTCACATTGGGAGCCCGGTCAGGTTTAACCAGCGCTAACACCTCCAAAAGCAGAGTGACATTAGGCCCGTGCTCGCTGGTGGTACGGAGAAGGCATTTATGCCTCAACAACGTTGATCACGTAGGAACACCATGAGCGAAAGCTTTGCTGAACTGTTTGAACAGTCTCTTAACGACATTAACATGGAGCCAGGCGCTATCGTCGCGGCCCAGGTTGTCGATATTGACGGTGACTGGGTTACCGTCAACGCCGGTCTGAAATCTGAAGGTCAGATCCCCGCGGCGCAATTCCGCGACGAGAACGGCGAACTGAACATTGCGATCGGTGACGATGTTCACGTTGCACTTGAAGCCGTTGAAGATGGCTTCGGTGAGACGCGTCTATCCCGTGAAAAAGCCAAGCGCGCAGAAGCTTGGAAGATTCTGGAAGCCGCCTTCGAGAAAGATGAAGTCGTCAAAGGCGTGATCAACGGTAAGGTCAAAGGCGGCTTCACCGTCGATGTCGACTCTATCCGTGCCTTCCTGCCGGGCTCTCTTGTCGACGTTCGCCCGGTTCGCGATACCGCGCACCTGGAGCACAAAGAGCTGGACTTCAAGGTCATCAAGCTCGACCCGAAACGCAACAACGTCGTGGTTTCACGTCGTGCGGTTCTGGAAGCAGAAAACAGTGCGGAACGTGAAGCGCTGCTGGCCACGCTTCAGGAAGGTCAGCAAATCAAGGGTATCGTCAAGAACCTGACTGATTACGGTGCCTTCGTTGATCTGGGTGGCGTTGATGGCCTGCTGCACATCACTGACATGGCATGGAAGCGCATCAAGCATCCGTCTGAAATCGTGGCTGTCGGCGACGAAGTCAACGTGAAAGTGCTTAAGTTTGACCGTGAGCGCAATCGCGTTTCTCTGGGTCTCAAGCAGCTTGGCGAAGATCCGTGGGTTCGTATTAAAGAGCGCTATCCGGAAGGTACCAAGGTTCATGCTGTGGTCACCAACCTGACCGATTACGGCTGCTTTGCTGAACTGGAAGAAGGCGTTGAAGGCCTGGTTCACGTTTCCGAAATGGACTGGACCAACAAGAACATCCATCCGTCCAAAGTGGTTCAAGTGGGCGATGATGTTGATGTCATGGTATTGGATATCGACGAAGAGCGTCGTCGTATTTCTCTGGGTATCAAGCAATGCACTGCTAATCCCTGGGAAACCTTTAATGCCGAGTACAACAAGGGCGATCGCGTCTCGGGTACCATCAAGTCAATCACGGACTTTGGTATCTTCATCGGCCTGGAAGGCGGTATCGATGGGTTGGTTCACCTGTCCGACATCTCCTGGACCGATACTGGCGAAGAAGCGGTTCGTAACTTCAAGAAAGGCGACGAAGCCGAAGCGGTTATCCTGTCTATCGACCCTGAGCGCGAGCGCATTTCACTGGGTATCAAGCAAATGGATTCTGATCCGGTTGCTGAATACCTGTCGGTCAACGACAAGGGCAGCATCGTCACTGGTCGTGTCGTTGAAGTAGACGCCAAAGAAGCTCACGTTGAGCTGGCTACCGATGTAGTGGCGGTGCTCAAGGCGTCTGAAATCGCGGCTGATCGCGTTGAAGATGCACGTAACGTTCTCAGTGAGGGCGATAGTGTCGAAGCACGCATCGTGAGTGTTGATCGCAAGAGCCGTCAGATTAATCTGTCGGTGAAAGCGAAAGAGCAAGATGACACGCGTCAGAACCTCAAGAAACTGCGTGAACAAGAGCCGGAAGCAGCAGGTGGTGCTACCACGATCGGTGACTTGATTAAGCAGCAAATGGGCCAAGACTAATATCCTGTTAGTGATGGCTTCATAAAAACGCCGCCTTTAGGGCGGCGTTTTTTTGTGAGCAATTTTTGTCTGTATAACTTGGCGATTAACCTAATAAAAAGTTATTCATTGCTAAGCCAATCTTTAAAATATCTTTCGTAATTGACTAAAAATCATCTAGACTGTTGTCAGTTGGCCTTTTTACAGCAATAATGAATGCGCATTCTGAACTAATGGATACTGACAATGTCCGTTCGGTATCTTATCTGGTTTGACCTGATGTTAAAGGATTCCCCATGTCACTACTTAATGAATACATCCAAAAAGAACAGCAGCTGAAGCAGCTTCAAGAAGACCTTCAGCGACTAGAGGGTGATCAGCGCCTCAAGAGTGAACTAGAGTTCAAATCAAAGCTTGAAGCACTCATGAACGAGTTTGGTAAGCGTCCAGCCGACGTGGTCGCATTGCTTGATCCTGCCGCTGACCAGCGTGGCTCAAAGCCCGCCAGTAGTAATGCAGGCCGCCGTAAGCGTCGTTTAAAGATATATAAAAACCCTCATACAGGTGAGGTTATCGAAACGCGTGGAGGTAACCACAAGGGATTGCGTAGCTGGAAAGACGAACACGGCGATGAGACCGTTGAGTCCTGGCTTGTCCGGATGGAAGACTAAGTATCGTATCGCCAAGTCGGCATTTCCAATGGGAATGCCGACTTTATTGGTTGCCCAAAATGTATTTGCTTATTGATTCAGCGGTACCCTCAATTCCAAATAATCGGGTTTCCACAGTACCATGGGCGCCTCGCCGCTGATGTAATAGCCCTTTTGTTTATGCAAGAGTTCCAGCAGCATGCTGGTCAGCGCGTGTGAAAGTTGTGAAAATTCCTCGAAGCAGGTGCTCGCATAGTAGCGTGCCGCGATATTAATCCGGCGGTAGGGCGCAGGCAGTGGGATGCTTTTCATGTTGTGAAGTGTTTCAAGATAAAGCCCGATATCGGTACGCACCGGATGCGCAGCTTGATCGCTTAGAGCATCAATCTTTTCGCTGAGTAGATCAGGCAGCGAAACGGCTGGGGTTGAGTCTGCCAGCCTTGCTTGCAGGCTTTCCAACTGGTGGCTATGGTAAGTGCTGTCCCCGAGGCCTTGAAGCTGCTCCGGTGATTTATAGAGTCGCATGAGAACAGCCTGCCGAGCCGGTGTTTGCTTGATTCGAGTCGTGTAGCCGTAAGGCGGTATTTGCTGATGCATTACATGGCCCATAGCCTGACGGTAATGTCGCGGGGATAGTCGAAAATGTCGCAGAAAAGCTCGCGAAAAAGACGAATGGTTTTGGTAACCGCAATGCAGTGCAATTTGCGCTATATTACGGGGAGTGAGGGCGAGTAAAACCGCCGCACGCTCTAACCGACGCTTTTCTCGATAGGCACTCGGCGTTGTGTGAAAGTAATGACGGAATTGGCGTCGTACTTGTGAAGCTGAATACCCTAGATGTTGCGCAAGGTCGTCAATACTCAATGGCTTTTCAAGTGTGTCTTGCAGCCAGATTTCAGCTCGTGTCATAGCATTGAACATTATCTGGCCTCCCATGCATGAGTCTTACCGCCAGGTAGTGTATCTGGCGGTATGTGCACCCTCCCGGTGCCTTGGTGTCACGGATGAACCGCCACGTCAGTGCAACGTGGCGGCGGTTTTTTAGCCCAACGTTTATATTGCAGCCCAGTACTTACATTGCAGCGTAATATGTCAGTGGTCGCAAAATGTGCAGTGATACGTAAGTATTCTTTACTTTATGCACCGATACATAATGATGCTCTCTTTATGCTAGGAACAGCTCTCGAAGGCAAGTTTGCTTTGGCTTTTTACGCGTTTGGGCACAGTTTTTGGGGAAAATGGCCTTATAGGCAGGCGTATCTCTCAATCGAAAGGGTGTGAATGACATATCAATGAAATATCAAAAAGTTCAGAAACCGATGGACGAGCGCGACAAGCTTCGTAAATTTCGTGAATTGGATGATGCCTTTGCGCAAGCGCTACGTCAGCTAGAAGACCCAGGCAGCGCAACGGATATCCCGACTGGGCCGCCAGTGCGCTCCTTGGAGGCGCTTGAAGAGGAAGACGCCGAAAAGCAGGCTCTATTACGAGAGGAAGCGTTTCAGCAGCAATTCGAAGCATTGCTGGCGGAATACCACATTGCGTCGCATGAGCTGCGCGAGTTGATCGAGGCGCTGCTGGCTTCGGGACGTTGGACGGAGGAGCAGGTGCCTGCTTGATTAACCCCGTTTTTTTAAACCTGATGTTAAAATAAGCTTAACGGTAGCGATAAACTCGCAGGCTGGGTAAGAAAACCTCGGATTCCAGTTTTTCATCGCTTCGAGTCGCCCGAGTCCGTTGCGGCTGGGGGTGAGTTGGCGGTGCCTTGATATCAGGCATTCCCAGGCGCTCATTGGGTACAAAAAGGGGCATGGAAACGTTTAACGCCCGTCGCGTGTGGCCATCCGCTAATGGGTGGCTAAAAAAGAGATTGGCCCGCATCAGCGGTGCCTGGGTTTGAACCTGGGCAAGTGGTTCTTCGCTGGGTAAGCCTGCAAGACGACGCAATTGTATTTTTATATGCGGCGCGTCAGTATCCAGTCGAAGTAGCTTTTGTTCGGCGTCTCTTACGGTGATGCGTTTAATCGAGCGTCCGCTTTGATACCAGGCAAAGCGCACTTTTGCGACTTCCGCATCGGCGATAGGCAATTGACGCCAGCATTGTTTTAAATGTAGCCGCGCTAACCCCTCTTTACGCAAGACCTGATTAACATCCGGGTGGCGAGTGGTCAGTTGTGCTTTAGTGTCACTTAACGCTTTAGGGGTGGTGCTTTTAATCTTTTGCAAACCGGCATGGAATGCGTCTTTCGCTGCATTTACATTGCGAGCAGCGTCGATAAGCGCCTCGTTGGCGACAACGATACCCAGGTAATTGCGTGTTTCCCGACCATCCTGCCCCGTCTGATGCCAGACATCAAAGAGTGCCGTTCTGAACCCGTCTGGTGAGGAATCGGCCATGGGAGACAGCATCCAGGTAGGCGGGCACTGAGTTGCGTATTGCGTTGCAAGTACGTCCAATGCTGCCATCAGATCATCAAAGCACCGTTCAAGGTGCTGCATAAGATGGTAGGCAGGGTAGTCGGATACGGTCATTTAGGAAAGCGGTGCATCGCGATCAGCCTGCGCTAGCATAGCGTCGATATCGGCTTCGTCCATGGCGTTTTCACCGGCTATTCGGTGGGATTCTTCCGCCCAGGCCCCCAGGTCGAGCTGTTGGCAGCGTTTGCTGCAAAATGGACGGAAAGGGCTTTCGCTACTCCATGCAACGGTTCTTGAACATTGAGGGCAAGCGACTTCAAATGGGCTGTCGTTAGCAGGTTGAGACATAAAATATCCGCAGGTGTAAAACGTGATCAGTGAAAGAGACCGCCTCAAGGGCCGTCAACGGGTCACGACGATAATTGCTCGCGATAGTATTGATCAAGTCGGGCGACCTGGCGCTGCATGTGCGCCATATCACGACTGTTGTCGATGATGTCATCGGCACGGGCACAACGTTCCTCGCGCGACATCTGTGCATCCAGAATAGCACGCACATTTGCTTCACTGACACCGTCGCGCTCAAGCGTTCGGGATAGCTGCATGTCGGTGGGAATATCGATCACCAGGGTGCGATTGACCAACGCCGCTTGGCCCGATTCGAACAGTAAAGGCGATACCAACAGCGCATAGGGGGAAGGCCCCGACTGGATGTTGTCCAACTGGGCAATAATCCGCTCGCGGATGAGCGGATGGGTGAGCTGCTCAAGCCAGCGACGTTGTTCAGGGGCTTCAAAAATAATCTCGCGCAGAGCAGCTCGGTCGAGTGCCCCATCCTGATTTATCACCCTGGGCCCAAAATGCTGACGGATAGCATCAAGTGCGGGCTCGCCGGGGGCCACGACTTCCCGCGCCACGTCATCGGCGTCGACCCACCCGATACCGCGTCCGCCAAAGGTGCGGGCGACCGTTGACTTGCCTGAGCCGATGCCTCCCGTAAGGCCAATAATCATGGTGTGTCTACCTATGGTATGTCATTCAGACTGTCAGGGTTAACTGACGATATTGAGGTACATTACTAATATGTCGTTGCCAGCGAGCAGCATTATCCATCCGGCAAGTGCTAAAAAAGGCCCGAACGGCATGGGGGTGCCCCGCGCCTGGGGTGATGATGCTTGATAGGCCAGGCCGAGAATGGCGCCTAAACCCGCAGAGAACAGCACGACCAGTGGAAGCGATAGCCAACCCAGCCAGGCACCCAATGCAGCGAGTAGCTTGAAGTCACCAAAGCCCATCCCTTCCTTGCCGGTAGTCAGCTTGAATAGCCAGTAAAAACTCCAGAGGCTCATATACCCCACCACCGCACCGATAACGGCATCGGCGAGGAAAGCGGGTTGAAAAAGCCATTGATAGATCAAACCGGCCCACAGCAGCGGCATTGTCAAGATATCGGGCAGTAGCTGTACACGCCAGTCAATGACGGCCAGAGCAAGCAGCGTCAAGCAGGCCCCATAAAGCCATAGCGCCTGCCAACTGATGCCATAAAGTAGGGTAACACTGATAGCCAGGATGCCACCCGCAAGCTCTATGAGCGGGTATTGCACGCTGATCCGGGCATTGCAGTGCGCGCATCGCCCGCGCCGCTTGAACCAGCCGATCAGCGGCAGGTTATCGTGCCAGGCGATAGAAGACTCGCAGCGCGGGCACATAGAGCGTGGTTGGGCAAGGTTGAAGCGCGGCGATGGTTCTTCATCAAGCGCGAGCTGGGCACGTGCTTCCTGACGCCAATGCCGCATCAGCATAACGGGCAGACGGGTAATGACCACATTGAGAAAGCTGCCCAGGCATAACCCCAATAAAAAGACCAGTGGCCAGAAAGTGATCGACAAGTACTGCATGAAATACCTTTGCACGGCGCCTTACAGGGCCGAGCCTAAGTTAAAGATGGGTAAGTACATCGACACCACAACACCGCCGACCAGCAGGCCCAAGACCACGATAATGAGCGGTTCCATCAGCGAGGTTAAGGCATCTACCTTATTGTCGACTTCTTCTTCGTAGTAGTCCGCGACGCGGTTGAGCATGGCATCCAGCGAGCCTGCTTCTTCACCGATGCTGACCATCTGCACTGCCAGGGGCGGAAACTGATTGGTCATGCGCATGGCGAAGTGTAACTGCTGACCGGTGGCCACGTCATGGCGCGTCCGGGTGACGGCGCGTTCATAGACTCTATTGCCGGTGGCCCCGGACGCCGTGTCCAATCCTTCAACCAACGGCACGCCAGACGCAAAGGTGGTCGCCAGGGTCCGGGCAAAACGTGCCACTGCCGATTTATGCAGGATGTCACCGACGACGGGCAGGCGTAACAGGACACTGTGCGCGCGGTAAGCAACGCGGGGAGAGCGGTTAATCGCCTGTTTGAGCAGCAAGATCCCCGCGACGACGCCCCCCAATGCATATAGCCAGTAACGCTGGGCCAGGCTCGATAGGTTGACCGTCATCTGCGTCAAGGCGGGGAGTTCTGCGCCAAAGCTGTCAAACATGCTGTCAAATTCGGGCACCACCTTGATCAGCAGAAGAAGGGTGACGCCGACACCGATCAGGAGGACCGCGGAGGGATACCACATGGCCTTCTTGACGCGGCTTTTAAGCGACTCGACTTTCTCCTTGTAAGTGGCAATGCGGTCAAGCATCTGGTCAAGTGCCCCGGACTGCTCGCCTGCTTCAACAAGGTTCACGAACAGGCGGTCAAAATGCCTGGGGTGGCGGCGCAGTGCATCGGAGAAGCTGGAACCAGCGGATACATCGCTCATCATTTGCTGGACCAGCGCTACCATTGCCGGTTTTTTGAGGCTCTCGGCGACCACCTGAAACGCCTGAAGTAGCGGAATGCCTGCCCGAATCATGGTCGCCATCTGGCGGGCAAACACCATGATATCGTGCGGACTGATTCGACCACGACCGCTGAGGCCGCCTTTCTTGCGTAACCGTTTTACGTTGATCTGCTGATTGGCGAGCTCGCTGGCGACGTCTGCCTTGCTGCGACCAATTATTTCACCGCTAAGCGTGCGGTTCTGGGGCCCAGTGCCTTCCCACTTCCAGCGGTAAAGCTGAATACCCGGCTGACGACGAGCCCGAGGCGACTTGGCCATGGTTTACTCCTTGCTGATACGGTTAACTTCCTCAAGGCTCGTGATCCCTTGCATCACCTTTAAAAGACCACTTTGATGCAGACTCGGATACCCCTCACGGCGGGCCAACTGGTCAATATCCAGTGAGTTGGCATCGCGCATGACCAACTGGCGCATCGCATCGGTTATCGGCACGACTTCGTAGACACCCACACGCCCCTTGTAGCCATGGGTACACTGCTTGCAGCCGACCGGGCGAAATAGGGTAGCCTGCTGAATCTCCTGTTGGCTGAACCCTTCGCGTCTCAGTGTTTCGTGGGGAATGTCAGCCGGTTCCTTGCAGTGAGGGCAAAGCTTGCGCGCCAGGCGCTGAGCAATGATCAAACTGACCGCGCTGGCAATATTGAAGGAAGACACCCCCATATTGGACAAGCGAGTGAGGGTTTCGGCCGCCGAGTTGGTATGTACCGTTGACAGCACAAGGTGGCCAGTCTGGGCCGCCTTGATGGAGATCTCGGCGGTTTCCAGGTCGCGAATTTCACCGACCATGACCACGTCAGGATCCTGGCGCAGGAATGCCCTTAACGCGCTGGCGAAATCCAGACCGATTTTTGGCAGTACGTTGACCTGGTTAACGCCAGGGACCTTGATTTCCACTGGGTCTTCGGCAGTGCAGATATTGCGCTCTATCTGGTTAAGGATATTGATCCCGGTATACAGCGATACGGTTTTACCACTGCCCGTGGGGCCGGTCACCAGAATCATGCCTTGCGGCTGCGCCAGCGCCCGCTCGTAGTAACCGCGCTGGTCATCGGTGAAGCCTAACTGCTCGATGCCCAATTGCGTGGCGGTGGGGTCAAGGATCCTCAGTACGAGCTTCTCGCCATACACAGTCGGCAGTGAATTGACCCTGAAGTCGAGGGAGCGAGTGCGTGAAAGCTTGAGTTTGATCGCACCGTCCTGGGGCAAGCGGCGCTCGGAGATATCCAGCCGGGCCATGATCTTCAAGCGCGCGGCGATTCGGTTACGCATGGCGAAAGGCGGCCGTGCCACCTCGATCAGCATGCCATCAATCCGGAAGCGAACCCGGTACTGGGTTTCATAGGGTTCAAAGTGGATATCTGAGGCGCCCCGGCGAATCGCATCCAGCAGCAGTTTATTGACGAATTTGACGATCGGTGCGTCGTCGCTATTCTGCGGTGCTTCCTCAAGGGGAGCGTCTTCACCGGCGGCTCCCTGGACGACATTCAAGGAGCTGACGGCATCGTCGATGTCGTCAAGCTCCTCCAGCATGCTGCGCTCATTCTGGGTGAGATACTGGTTTAACGCCGTGCTCAACTGATCAACAGGCGCGAGAACACCTTCAACGCTTAGCCCGGTGGCAAATTGCAACTCATCCAGTTGGGTAAGCGTCGCCGGGTAAGGGACGGCAACAGTGAGCCGGTGACCGTGGCGCGCCAATGGCAGCACCGTCAAGTTCTGAAGGACTTTAACAGGGTACTCAGCCGCTGGTGGCAATGACGATAACCGGACGGCGTTGAGATCAATCACCGGCAACCCATACTCCCAGCCAGCGGCAATGGCTGATTGCCTGGGATCGACCAGGCCGCTGTCAACGACATGCTGGAGCAGTGAGATATCCAAGTCGAACGCTGTCGCTTCAGCGGTGGCCGCCTGAGCCTCGGTCAGCAACCCGTGCTTGACCAGGCGTTGGGCGATACCACGCAGTCCGCCCCGGGCGGCGGCATGGCTTAAAGTGGACTCGAAATAGGGTTCGCTCATGCGTGACTCGTTGGTGAAGTGCGCTGCGGGTTACTTTTACCATACTTGGCACCACAAGGCAGTAGCGTCTCGTTAAGTCGAAAAGCTCAAGCCAGGCATCCCACTGCCGATATAACTCATACTCAAGCGTTGGTGCGATATATTGATAAAGCACAGACTGTCAGTTAGTGTCATTTTAAATTTCCCCTATCGCGATACCCTGCGGCGACGCTGGGTAGCATCCCCCAAGGAGACGTCTCCATGCAGCATTCTGCACAACCGGCAATTCGTAACAAGAAGCAGGGTGGTTTCACGCTGATTGAGCTGATGATTGTGGTGGCCATTATCGGCGTACTGGCGTCCATTGCCGTGCCGCAGTATCAAAACTACACCGCCCGCGCTCAGGCCAGTGAAGGGCTATCAGTAACGGCAGGGGTGCGCGCTGATATTGCGGAGCAGTATTCGTTGCGTGGTTCAATGCCAACTGCTGCGCAGCTTGGTATTGGCGAAGATGAAGAGGACAATTTAGGTATTGAAGGCCGCTACGTTGATAGTGTTGATTACGCTTACGATGATGGATCGGGGCAAATAGAGGTTGTTTTTGGCACAGATAGCGCGCTAAGCGATTCAGATTCAAGTGCTCAGATGAATATCGCTCCGGTTTCAAATAACCCTGGTAACGGTTGGATTTGTGAGTGGGAGGGTGACAGCACAAATGTTAGTTGGCTACCCGCTGGATGCCGCGGAGACTAGTTTATAAATAAAATTATTGATGGGGGCCTTTTGGCCCCCATTTAGATAGTAACGTACCCAGTGTTATTAGAGGGATAAAAATGAAGGGAACCCAGCAAGGCTTTACGCTGATCGAGCTGATGATCGTGGTCGCCATCATCGGGGTATTAGCCTCCATCGCCATTCCGCAATACCAGAACTATACCGCCCGCGCCCAGGTGTCCGAGGCATTTAATCTGGCGTCCGCCTATAAAACGACCATGAGTGAGTTTTATGCGGTGAGAGGGCGCTTCCCCGATAGCAATGAGGAAGCTGGTCTGCCTGAAGAGGTGAATAGGAGTGGTAACGGCGGAGAAAGCAGTGACGACAGCTATGTGGCCTATATCGGCATTTGGCCTGGCGAAGAGAACTATGCGGCTCGTGTTGTCGTGGAAATGAGCGATAATGCCAATAGCGCCATTGCGGGTAAATGGGTGGTGATGGAATCAGAAGCGACAGGTGGTTCTATTCAGTGGTCTTGCCGAACGACTACCGGCGCAGGTAATGCGCTTGACGAAAAATATTTGCCGGGTTCCTGCCGTGATCAGAAAGAACTTTAGCCCCCAAGGGAGATATCAGTTGTAATGGCGTTTTCAGCATTTTAAATGTCTGTAATATGCTTGTTATTTACTCAATATCTGCGCATTGGCTAACTACACTGTAAGCTCTAAACCTAGATGTGGAGCTTACAGTGAATCTTTTCAAAATCGTGGTTCCAAGCGCACTCATAGCACTTATGCTAAGCAGTGCTGCCATAGCCCAGCCCGACCATGCCCCGGCTCACGGCGCTCGCGATAAGCAGCATCATCAGGGGCAGACTCCAAAGCGTGAGAATCGGTCTTACGATGATCGCACCGAACGGAATTATCGTGGTGACTGGCCACGTATTGAGGAGCGGTTGTTGCAGCGCCTGCTGCGTGAATACGGCGCGCCCAGAGCGGAGCCGCTTCCACCGGGTATAGAGCGCAATCTGGCACGTGGAAAGCCGCTTCCGCCAGGCATCGCCAAGCGGTTTGACGGGCCGATCGCCAACGAACTGCCTCGTTATCCCGGTTATGAGTGGCAGCGTGTGGGGTCTGATGTGGTGTTGATCGATGCGGCCACGCGCGTAGTTGTCGATATCCTGGTGGATGCACTACGCTAGGGGCTTGTCTATTAACGGAGTCGCTATGCCTGCCTATACCCTCAAAGAGCGTTTGGACATTGCCCGCTCGATTGCCGAACAGGCGGGGCAAATGATTCGTCAGGCACGCCAGGAGCAATCTTTTGGTCGGCATTACAAGGCCGGTGATGAACTGGTGACGGATGCTGACGTGGCGGTTGATCGCTTTATTAGTGATCAACTGGCATCACATTTTCCTGGCGAGACCCGTTTAAGCGAAGAACTCTCTCCCGATCAGGCATTCAACGAAAGTGCCCCGCAGCTATGGGTTGTCGACCCGATTGACGGCACGGTCAATTTTGCCCAGGGGCTTCGCCATGTGGCGGTCTCGATCGGTTGGATGGAGAACGGTGTGGCAAAGATCGGTGTTGTCCACGCACCGTTTCTGGAAGAAACCTTCACCGCCGCCGAGGGAGCTGGGGCCTTCTGCAATGACCAGCCCATCCAGCCAAGTGACGCAAGCGAACTGGCGCGCAGTCTTGTGGCAACGGGGTTTCCCTATCAGCGAGAGGCTCGGGAAGCTCTGTTGCCTCGCCTGGCTGCCGTATTGAGTAACTGCCGCGATATACGACGCAACGGCGCCGCCGCTCTGGATATTTGCGATGTTGCCTGTGGGCGGCTGGATGCTTACTACGAGAGCGTCTCGCCCTGGGATTTCGTCGCCGGCTGGGTTGTCGCGCGCGAGGCGGGTGCCAGTGTGGGGCATCTTTACGATGTGCCAGCTGACGTACCTGTAGATTTATATTCCCAGCATTTGCTGGTGACGACACCCGCCGTTCACTCTGCGATGGCCAGACTGTTACGCGATGCCGATAGTGCCGCATAGGCTGAAACGATGAATCCGTATGGTAGACAAACACTTGAAAAGAAAGCGCAAAAAGAGCTTTTCATTTGCCGGCTAAACCGCTAGTATACGCACCGTCTTGAGGCAAGAAATTAGCGCCTCGGTGAATCGGAGCGTGGCGCAGCTTGGTAGCGCGTTGCAATGGGGTTGCAAAGGTCGCAGGTTCGAATCCTGTCGCTCCGACCAAAAGTTAATACCAAAAACGGCCACTTCGCTAATATAGCGAGTGGCCGTTTTTTTGTCTTTGGTACCAGGAAACTAAGAGGCGACAACGGCTTGCCACTTGTTATACACGACGCCGAACACTTCTCGGGCGGGAGCTTCATGCCCTGAAGGTATGGTGGCCCAGCTAAAGAACACTTGTTCTTTGGTTTACCGTGCCTTCCTTTTCTGCTGAGTGAGTGAATTTTCGCTCCTCAACACTCGCGATAATTAAACAGGTAGTCGACGACAGCCCTGACCTGGCAAAGCAGCCGATTCTTGGGGAAGATGAGGTGGCGCTTATGAAGTTTATGCAGCCGTTTAATAAACTTAACGGTAAATCCCTTCCTGCCAACGATCCCAAGGGGGAAGTGGCGATACCACCTCGAACAGGTAATCCATAAAGGTACGCACCTTGAGCGTTTTGATTCGGCGCTCAGGTGTCAGAACGTAAAGTTCGCGGCGACCGGGCATGACCTCGCCACGCCATCCCTCAAGCAGTGGCACCAGAGCCCCCTTGGCAAGCTCTTCGGCTATCAACCAGGTGGGAAACATGACGAGCCCCTGACCCATTAGCGCCGCCCTTACCAGCGTCTCGGCATCATTGCTGGCTAGGCTACCGTCAAGTTCGTAGGCCACTTCGGGCGCCGCCTTGTTTTGCTGGAAATACCACCGCTGGCGACCCAGTTCGCCCTGATAGAGCAGGCAGTCGTATTCAGCGAGTGCCTCGGGGGTTTCCGGCGTTCCCTGTACTGCCAGGTAGTCGGGTGATGCAGCCAAGACGTAGTTCATCGGTGCCACCTTCCGCGCGACCATTGATGAGTCGGACAGATCACCAACTCGAAAAGTGATGTCATGCCCTTCGCGTACCGGATCGACAACACGATCGTCCAGCTGCAGTTCCGCCTTGATGCCCGGAAAGCGGTCTTGAAAGCGGTGAAGCAACGGCACGATCTGGCGCTGGCCGAAGGCCACCGGTGCATTGATACGAAGCACGCCTCTGGGTTCTGCTTCTGGCTGGTTGAGTGCTTCGGTCGCCATGTCGAGGCGCTCAAGAATGTCACGCACTTCTGCGTAATAGCGTTGACCTGCTTCTGTCAGTGTGACGGCACGGGTATGCCTGTAGAGCAGAGGTTGCCCCACTGATTCTTCCAGTCCCCGAATCTGCCGGGAGACTGACGATACTGCTCGGTGGAAGTGATGCGCGGCGGCGGTGAAGCTGCCGGTAGCGGCAACGCGTTCGAACACTCGTAAGGCGTTTAGGTCCAGCGCATTCAGGTTCATCAAGTTGCGTTCCCTGCAATAAAGATTTGCGATATTTTCGATTGTAGCAATTATCTCTGTCTTACAGACTACTTTCACTAGTCTGGCTTGGTGTCAGAACTTTTATAACTCTCAAGAAGGACATCAATCATGCGTAAAGGTACTGCGCTTGTGGTAGGTGCCACGGGTATCACCGGTGGTAATCTGGCTTCTTACCTGGTGGCCAGTGGTTGGACCGTGTATGGTCTGTCGCGTCGCGCCACCCAGCAGAGCGGTGTGATTCCCATCGCCGCCGATCTGTTGGACGAACCCGCCACCGAGCAGGCGCTTGCTGGGCTACCGATTACTCACGTCTTCTACTGCACTTGGATTCGTCGCGACAACGAAAAAGCCAACGTTGAGGCCAACAGTGCGATGATGCGTAACCTGTTCGAGGCGCTCGACAGTGATAACCTGCAACACGCCTCGCTGGTGACGGGTACCAAACAGTACCTAGGCTCATTCGAGGCCTATGGCAGCGGTCGAATCGAGACCCCGTTCCGCGAATCCGAGCCACGAGTACCGGGTGACAATTTCTATTACGCGTTGGAAGATGTACTGTTCGAGGCCGCCGAGCGTCACGGCTTCGCCTGGAACGTGCACCGCCCGCACACGGTGATTGGTTATGCCCGTGGCAACGCAATGAACATGGGGACAACGATTGCCGTCTACGCCTCAATCTGTAAGGCGACCGGCAGACCGTTCGTGTTCCCAGGCTCGCAGATCCAATGGAACGCGCTAACGGACATGACCGATGCCCTTGTTCTGGCACGCCAAATGGAGTGGGCGGTGACCACGCCAGGTGCAGCGAATCAGGCCTTCAATACAGTTAATGGCGACGTCTTCCGCTGGCGTCGCATGTGGCGAGAGATCGGCGAGTACTTTGGTCTTGACGTGGCGAACTGCCCCGAGACTCCCCAGCCGTTAGACGAGCAGATGGCTGACGCGGAATCGACCTGGCGCGAGATTGCCAAAAAGCACGACTTGGTGGAGCCGGACGTCGACAAACTAGCGTCTTGGTGGCACACCGACGCTGATCTGGGCCGTGATCAGGAGTGCGTCAATGACACCACCAAGGCCCGCGACTTCGGTTTTGACCACTTCCGCGAGACACGCGGTGCCTTTTTTGACCTCTTTGATCGCCTGCGCGCCGAAAAAATCATCCCCTGAGTATGGAAAAGACGGACAAATGAGCCTGGCGCCATATAGCGCCAGGCTTTTCAATGGCCGGTTTCTCGCATGGCAGCGAACAGGGCTTCTCAGCTGAGTGTCACGATATCGCCGAACAGGTGCTGGCAATCCGATCCTGAGAAAAGGATGTCTACCAATAGTGGGGATAGCGACGGTGGCGGGCAAGGTTGTTAACCGTAATGGCGACTGAAAGCATAATGATGCAACCAGCCCCAATAGGGAAAATCGGATATAGCCAGCCTAACTGATGGACGTTTTCACCACCCGCAACAGCCGTCAAAGCCGCGGCGGCACCCGGTGGGTGAACCGTATGGGTAAGCTGCATGACAAAAATCGATAGCGACACGGCCAGTGCCATGGCAATAGGAGACGTGCCAAGCCCTTGGTAACAAACAACGCCCACTAACGCAGACAGCATGCTGCCAACGAGTACGTGGCTTGGCTGTGCAAAGGGGCTTTCAGGTGCTGCATAGATGAGTACTGAGGTGGCACCAAAAGACCCTACAATGAGTAGTTCTTTTGAGAGCCATCCTGCGCTTAACCAGCAAATCAACGCCATACCGCTGAAGGCACCGAGCCACGACCAGAAAGCGTCTTTCCAGCCCACAAAAGAACGCTGGACAGTCCCTCCGCGCATCTTGCTTAAATAAGTCTTCATTCCACGCCCGCATGCACCAAATGAGTGCGAATGATTACAAAATGCACCGTGTTAAAGCAAATGAATAGTCGTAATGCATAGATGCAAGCGGTTCAAGATGCCTATCGAATAGCCAGGGGGCAATATTTAATCTACGGTTTGCTGCGATCTGCGGTGAGCACTTTGACGCCTCGCTCTGTCCACCACATCCAGATAATTGAAACGAGCGTGACGCTGAAACACAGCCTCCATACGGTGTTGTCGCAATGCGATAAAACCTGGCTATCCCTTTTCCCTAGGCTATCTAGGTTCAGATCCAGCGTTATTCAAACCCGTAATCGCGTTGCCTGCCGATCCTTTTGTATCACTGATGGGGTGGCAGCTCTTGGGACGAACCTTTGTTCATGCTATACCGAGCAGGCAAGTCTGACGCATGACGTCAGTCGACGACAACACGATTGCGTCCCTGGGTCTTGGCTTGATAGAGGGCTCGGTCAGCACGGGAGTAAAGCTGATCGAAAGATGCATCATGATTGACGGCTGTGGCTAGCCCCAGGCTAACCGTGAGGCCAACGGGTACGCCAAGTTCTTGATGGGAAAGGGTTGCCACTCGATGGCGTATCCGTTCGACGACCTCCAGCGCCCCTTCAGCGTCGGTTTCTGGCATAAGCACACAGAACTCTTCCCCGCCCAGGCGCGCCACAATATCTGCCTTGCGGACCTCGTCGAGTAGCGAGTCGGCAAAGACTTTAAGGACTTGATCGCCCGCGGGGTGGCCAAAATCGTCGTTCACGCGCTTGAAATGGTCAAGATCAAGAACAGCCATGCTCAGGGGGAGGCCACTGCGTTGTCTCTGTTCGAATAAGCGTTCGGCGAAATTGAGCACGTAACGGCGGTTGCCTAGTCCGGTGAGCTCATCCATCAGGCTTAGTTGGAGCACTTTTTTGTGCTGATGATGCAGGCGCATCAAGAGCAGCATGAGGCCGCCCACGAGGAGAAGAATAACAAGGATCAGCACGGCAATGCCTATCGCAAGACGGTCCATCACAATGCGTTGCTTGGCGGCCTCAGAATGTAAGAGGTGACTCAGCCTGCTATAGGCTTGAGCCAAATCGTTTTCAATGGCGATGCCTTGTTGAATCAAGTCATCGGGAGGCGCGCCAGCGGCTATTTCACCCAGCGTCTGACGTAGGTGGGGAATCTTCTCTTCTACGCGGCGTAAGCGGTTTAAAGAGGATCTATACTCGGCTGGTGCGAAGCGGTTTTTGCTGAGCCCGAAGCTTATACCTTCAATATGTTGCGGGATGCGCCAAAGAAGGTTGTCGAAGCGCTCTATCAGCTCGCTATCTTGTGGATCCTCGCGAAACTCGTTCAACGTGGAGCGTAGCAGGGCAGTATGCAACTGCGGGCGAATGACATCGGCAACGAGCGCTGTGTAGTTCGATCCAAGTTGCTGGCGTACCTGGTACAGATAAATCCCTGCGGCGATTGCGCAAATGCCCGCTAGTAGCGTAAACCCAAGGCCGAGTTGCCAGCCCAGTGGCCGATTAAAGCGCAGATTCATTATTGCACGTAGATGTCTTTAATTGACCATACCCATGAGGTCATACTCACCGTGCCTGTCTCAACGGCATCAGCGTCCGCCGGAATGATCAACATCGTCGGGCCAAACTCATCTCTGGTCAGTGTCTTGCCGTCCAGCCTTGTGGCGAGGAGATAGCGTTTGGCATCGCGGTCTTCAGGCGTAAGGAAGGTCGTATAATCATCATGAGCAATGAAACGTAATGTCGCTGCATTATCGATGCCTTCAGCATTGAGGAAGTCATCGAGCCAGACGCCCGCAAAGCTCCCTTCTGGTCCTTCAAAGTGTTGCAGTGATACTTCATGGAGAGATGATTGCTCAATCTGCGCACGACTGATTGAGCGGCGTTCCTCATCGCTATGCAGTGTAATAACCGGTGTGTCATCTGTTGATGGTGAAAGAGCGCTTGGTGTCACTTCGGCTGCTTGGGCGGGTGCTGCAAAGGCGGTGACCGTAAAAGCAACTGTTATGAGTATCCGTCGAATGAAAGCTAACATGCCTGAGGCTCTTAATTCTAATGATGTGTAGAACATACTCCGTCTGTATCAGGGACGTCTAGTCATACTGAGTCATTGATACCTCTACTCATCGAAGTCTTGCGCCATGAGAACTTTTATATTGGTATGAGTCACATAGCGGCGGGATACGAAGACTGTGATCGATTTTTTATTAAGGGAATACTGATGAATACTGAAAGCAGAAACATAGTGCTGCTGGACGGTGGAATGGGGCAAGAACTCAGGAAACGCAGCAGCCAGCCAGCGTCCCCGCTATGGTCTGCTCAGGTCATGCTTGACGAACCCCATTTGGTCGTAGATGCACATCGTGATTTTATAGCGGCTGGAGCGCAAGTCATCAAGCTTAATAATTACAGTGCCACCCCGATTCGTCTGGAACGCGATGGCAGCGCTGCCATGTTCGAGCCTTTGCATGCTGCGGCACTAAATGCCGCCCGGCAGGCGCGAGAAGAGAGCGGGCGTGAGGTTCGTATCGCAGGTTGCCTGCCGCCATTGGTGGCCAGTTATCACGCTGATAGCGTACCCGACGATGGCGTTTGCCAGCGTGATTACCGGCGTCTGGTGAAGCAACAAACAGAGGGGGTCGACCTATTTCTCTGTGAAACCATGTCGCTGATACGTGAGGCGCGAGCAGCGACAATCGCGGCGGTGGAGGCTGAGCGCCCGGTATGGGTGGCATTCACTGTGGACGATCGCGATGGCACCCGCTTGCGCTCTGGCGAACGGCTGTCCGAGGCGGCCAATGAGGTCGCGTCCATTGGCGCGGAGAGAATAGTGGTCAATTGTTCAGTACCTGAAGCCGTTACAACCGCCATGTATGAACTTGCAACCCTCGATGTGCCCTTTGGAGGGTATGCCAACGGCTTTACATCCGTGGCACCGCTACAACCCGGCGGGACCGTAGACGCGCTAATGTCGCGTAGTGATCTTGATCCTGCCGGCTATGCCGAACATGCGCTCGAATGGGTTAGGCTGGGCGCTACGGTGATCGGTGGCTGCTGTGAGGTGGGTCCTGCGCATATTGCCGAGTTAGCCAGGCGGTTGACCGACGACGATTACCGTCTGGTGGCATATTGACCGTGTGGTACGTGCTATCAGCAAGCCCGGTGCTTGCCATCTCGAGAAGAGGCCGCAAGCGTAAATGCCCCGGGCGATTGAAACCCGGGATTGCGCACTGCAATAGCGATCACTGACTGCGTCACTTCGTCGTTTCTTCTGTTTCTGCTTCTTCATCGTCCCCGACCGGTTCCAGGGGGTTGCCATCCTCGTCAAGAAATTGGTGATCATACGCCGCTTGGAGGCCAGTCTCTTCTGGTTCGACTTCCTGGGGCTGTTCGTCATCGTCAGTCAGGTAGTCGATGTGGCCCGGATAGAGGGGCGAGAGTACCGCCACCAGAATGCCGATCACGCAGAATACGGAAAAAGCGTCGGCATAGCCGAATTTGCCGACCAGCATACCGACCATCGGGGAGCCAGCTGCCTGACCCAAGGCGCAGGCCATAAAGGGTAATACCGGGCCCATCGATGGGCGTCCCGGCAACAGGCGGATGCCGGTCATCAGGTATAAACCTGTCAGGCTCATGTAAGCGAGACCAAATACTAATGCGGAAAACATCGTCAGGGCTAACTGGTCGGGGCTGGCGGCGAGTAGTACAAGGCTTGCCGCCAGCATCATCAGCATTAACGCCTGGGTAATGGGCGGGTTATTGCGGTCGGCTACATCACTCACCACGGCACCTCCCAGGCCGGCAATCCCGGCGGCGAACCATAGCCAGCCGGTAAAGGCGGGGGGGAGTTCACCAAGCCTGACTACCAGATCCGGAGCGAAGATCCAGTAAGGTGCAGATACAAAACCCATCGCGAAAGCAAACAGCGAAAGCCGGACAAGGCGCGACCACTGCTGTCGAGTCACCGGGGGAGGAGGCGCTGCATTGGCGGGAATGACCCTTGAGACCGAGGGGATAAAAAACCAGGCTGCCACAACCCCGATACCTGCCAGTACGGCAAATGATGTATAAGTAAAACGCCAGGCATCTGCCAGGAACACGACGGTAGGTACCGCCACGATGATACCGATACTGGTACCCGCGTTCATGATGGAGCTGACACGGCCGTGCATCGAACGGCTGACCAATACCTGCATGGCGGAGGTCAGCGCCGGCATCATCAACCCCGTACAGACGCCGCAGGTAAACACCCCAATACCTAGGGATAGAGCGTCTGAAGACCGGCTGATCAGTGCCAGGCCCGCAACACCAAAACACCCTGAGAGCACTGCCAGATTGCGCGCGCCGAGACGGTTGGCGGCAAGTGGCGCCACCATGGTGGCTAGCACGAAACTGACAAAGGGTAATGCGCCGATGATGCCGACAATATACGCTGACAGGTCAAGTTCATTGCTGATGGAAGGGACGAACAAGCCAAACGCGAAGCGCGCAAGCCCGTAGCTTATAGCCACCAGGGCTGCGCCAAAGAAGGCAAACCCCATGTTGGACAAAGTCTTCATATGGCCACCCCACTGTCGCGTTTGGCTTGAATGTCATACGGGTATTTCCATTCTCTCAATGACATCTGTCAGGGGCAATGCAAGACGACCTATTTCATTGGAAGTGATTAAGTCGTTAATCCAACAAAATTCCTTTCAGAGTATCTGACGACAAAAACGCCGAGGGACGTTATTCCCAGTCGGCGTTTTTGTATGTGTCGGCAGTCCAGGTCCAGAGGGATTAGCTGGGTGCCTGGTGATCGGCGAGGGCAGCGGTCACGGCTTCTTCCCACTGGCCCGGGGTAATCCCCCAATGCTTCATTTCCGCCTGGTCAGGGCTGCCTTTGGCGGCATCTTCAAGCTCATCCCTGGAGTGTCGTTCAAAACAATGCTTGGCAAACGCCTTGGTTTTGCCGTCACTTAACTGGTTGACCATGTCCATGGTAGTTTGCTCTCCTTGATGACGCGTTAAACACGTCCAGTGTAGTCGTTCAGTGCCTTTTTGCCCGCATGATCACGTCAGCACATAACAGGGGACGTAGGCCTGCCCATCGAGTTTCATGCGGCCCTGTGCCACAAATGAGCTCAGCAGCTCATCCAGGCGCCGCATTAGCTCAGGCTCGGCATTGAGCACATAGGGGCCGTGGGCCTCAATCGCACGAATGCCTTGCTCTTTGACGTTGCCGGCGACGATACCCGAGAACGCCCGGCGAAGATTGGCGGCCAGCTCATGGGTTGGCTGCTGGCGGTGAAGTGCCAGGGCCCGCATGGCATCGTGAGTGGGGTCAAAAGGCGCCTGGAAGTCACGCGCAACCGTCAGGCGCCAGTTATAGTAGAACGCATCCTGGTGAGTACGCCTGAATTCAGTAATCTCATCGACACTCTCGCGCATGAGCCGAGCTACCGCGACGGGGTCACCGGTAATGATGGTATAAAATCGCCGGATGTCCTCGCCCAGGGTATAGACCAGAAATTCATCGATCTTCTCGAAGTAGGCAGCCGAGTCGGCTGGGCCGGTCAATATCAGCGGAAATGGCATATCCTGATTTGAGGGATGCAACAGAATCCCCAACAGATAGAGGATTTCTTCTGCGGTGCCCACGCCGCCGGGGAAGACAATGATGCCGTGCCCCAGGCGGACAAACGCTTCAAGGCGCTTTTCGATATCGGGCATGACAACGAGTTCATTGACAATGGGGTTGGGCGCTTCGGCGGCGATAATGCCTGGTTCCGAAATCCCCAGATAGCGGCCATCACGACGACGCTGCTTGGCGTGAGCGACGTTGGCGCCTTTCATCGGGCCTTTCATGGCACCAGGGCCACAGCCTGTGCAAATGTCCAGATCGCGCAGCCCCAGGTGGTAGCCGACGTCCTTGGTATATTCGTACTCTTCCCGTGAAATGGAGTGACCGCCCCAGCAAACCACCAGGCTGGGGTCACGGCCAGGTTTGAGCGTGCCTGCCTTACGCAGGATATGAAACACCGCGTTGGTGGTGCCTTCTGCGGTGGTCAGATCAAAACGATCATGACGCTGGATTTCATTGTAGATGTACACAATGTCGCGGATGATCGAAGAGAGGTGTTCCCGAATACCGCGAATCATGCGGCCATCAACAAAGGCTTCGGCGGGCGCATGGGTCAGTTTCAAACGAATGCCGCGATCCTGTTGAAGTACCTCGATATCAAAGTCTCTATAGGCTTCCAGAATCGCCAGGCTGTCGTCGGTGGGGCTGCCGCAGTTAAGCACGGCCAGCGCACAGCGCCTTAGTAAATCATGCAGGCCGCTCTTGGATGTGCGATGAAGGCGATTGACTTCGTGTTGCGAGAGGACTTCAAGGCTGCCTTCCGGCGAGATAATGCTGGAAATGGTGTCGCGCGATTGAGCGTTTTGGGTCATTAGTGGTGCGGTTCCTGACGGTGTGAGGTCTTTTCTCATACTATCACGCTACCTGAGCAGGTACACCGCAAGTGCCTGGTAAGCAGTATGATATGATATACGCCATTGCTAACCCGATGATGCTCAACATGTTTAATGCGCAATATTTTCGAACCTACATCACCTTAGTGGAAACCGGCAGCTTTACGCGCACCGCGCAGCGACTGGATATGACGCAGCCAGGGGTGAGCCAGCACATTCGCAAGTTGGAGCGTTATTTAAATAAGACCTTGCTGGAACGGCGCGGACGGGGGTTTACATTGACCGAGTCGGGGCGTCGCGCTTACGACTATGCGTTAAAACTGTTTGCTGAGCATGAGCAGTTTCGTCATGCGCTGGACGACGATTTACTGGACAGCGGTGAATGTCGTATTGCCTCTCCGGGCAGTGTTGGCCTGATGTTTTATCCTTACATTCTGGGACAGCAGCAACGGCATCCCAATCTAACGGTCAGCTACAGCTTTGCGTTCAATCACGAAATCGTCAATGACTTACTGGAAGGGCGGTACGACATCGGGATCGTCACTGAAGCGGTCAATCATCCCGATCTGGAATGTTACGTATGGCACCAGGAACCCCTGTGTCTGGTCGTGCCAGCGGACTTCGTCGAAGGAACGCTTTCGGACCTGATGGGGATTGGCTTTCTCAACTACTATGATGGCATCAACCACGCCAACGCCCTGTTGCGCGCCAACTATCCCGATGATTACCGTTCGATGACGCATTTTCGCCACCAGGGCTTTACCAATGAAGTCAGCATGGTACTTGACGCCGTCGCCCGGGGGCTGGGTTTTACCGTGGTGTCGCGTCTGGTGCTGGAGACGTCCCCATGGCAGCGGCAGGTAAAGGCGCTTAACCTGCCCAACACGGTCAATGAAGTGTTGTATTTGCTGCGTCGGCGAGATTCCGTACTGCCCAAGCGTTATGAAAAGCTGCTCAATGGCTTTCATCAGGAACGGATGCAGGAAATAACGCCTTGAGGCCGCCTTTGCCGGCGTCGTCCTCAAGGCGCTTGGCTGATCGACCTGGCCGTTACGCGTCGCGGTATTCGTCGATACTCGGGCAGGAGCAAATCAGTTGGCGGTCGCCAAAGACGTTATCCACGCGATTCACCGCCGGCCAATATTTCGACGCCTTGACGGCGGCGGTAGGGAAGGCCCCCAGTTCGCGATCGTAAGGACGTTGCCACTCAGCGTCGATGATATCTTCCTGGGTGTGCGGCGCGTTGACCAGCGGGTTGTTGTCCTGCGGCCACTCGCCTTGCTCGACTCGCGTGATCTCCCCACGAATGGCAATCATCGCATCGCAGAAGCGGTCTATTTCATACAGCGATTCCGACTCGGTTGGCTCGATCATCAGTGTGCCTGGCACGGGGAACGACATGGTAGGCGCGTGGAAGCCGTAATCCATCAGGCGTTTGGCGATATCTTCTTCGCTGATGCCCGAGGCCGTCTTGAGTGGGCGAATGTCGATGATGCATTCATGAGCCACCGTACCGTTCTGGCCGCGATAGAGAATCGGAAAAGCCGCTTCAAGCCGCTTGGCGATATAGTTGGCATTGAGGATGGCCAGCTCAGTTGCTTCACGCAGACCCCGCGCACCCATCATTTTAATGTACGCCCAGGAAATCGGCAGGATGGAGGCACTGCCAAACGCCGCGGCGGATACCGCGCCACACTCTGGATTGACGCCGTTGATGGGCGTGACCACGTGGTTGGAGACGTAGGGAGCCAAGTGGGCTTTGACACCAATGGGCCCCATGCCTGGACCGCCGCCGCCGTGGGGGATGCAGAACGTTTTATGCAGATTCAGGTGTGAAACGTCGCCGCCAAAATCCCCGGGACGGGTTAACCCCACCTGAGCGTTCATGTTGGCGCCGTCGATATACACTTGGCCACCGTTGTCGTGAACGATCTGGCAAGCCTCGCGCACGCTGGTTTCAAAGACCCCGTGGGTCGACGGATAAGTAAGCATGATGGCGGAAAGCTGATCCCGGTGCTGTTCTGCCTTGGTACGCAGGTCGTCCAGGTCAATGTTGCCGTTAGCGTCGCACTCGACGACCACCACTTTCATTTGCACCATGGCCGCAGATGCCGGATTGGTACCGTGGGCCGAGCTTGGGATCAGACAGACATTGCGGTGGCCCTCGCCCTGGGCATTCTGGTAACGCCTGATGGCTGCCAGCCCGGCGTATTCGCCTTGGGCACCTGAGTTGGGCTGCATGGAAATATGCTCATAACCCGTCACCTCAACCAGGAAATCGGCCAGTTCGTCGATCATCTGGTGGTAGCCAGCCGCCTGCTCGCGGGGTGCGAAGGGGTGGATATGGGCGAACGCAGGCCAGGAAACGGGGATCATCTCGCTGGTGGCGTTGAGTTTCATGGTGCACGAGCCGAGGGGAATCATTGCATGGGCAAGCGATAAATCTTTATTTTCCAGCCGCTTCAGATAGCGCAGCATCTCGGTTTCGCTGCGATAGCGCTTAAAGGTGGGGTGGGTCAGAAAATCGCTTTCGCGCTGGTAAGCACTGGGAATGCCGGAAACACGGTCAGTGACAATCTGCTCGTCAAGAGCGGCGACAGAGAGTCCGTGCTCATCACCGAGCAGTACGTCAAACAGGATGGCCACGTCGTGGGCCGTGGTGGTTTCATCCAGGCTGATACCCACATCGCCGTTGGCGAAATAATGCAGGTTGATGTCGTGGGTCATCGCGCGGCCATGGATTTTGCCTGCATCCACCTGGGTCAGGCGCAGCGTATCGAACCAGGTGTCATGCGCGAGGCGGATACCTGTCTGCTGAAGGCCGTGGGCGAGCAGGGTCGTCAAACGATGCACGCGTCCGGCAATTTTGCGTAGCCCGTCGGCACCGTGGTAAGTAGCGTAAAAACCGGCAATATTGGCCAGTAGCGCCTGGGCAGTACAGATGTTCGACGTGGCTTTCTCACGGCGAATGTGCTGCTCACGGGTTTGCATCGCCATGCGTAACGCCGTGTGGCCGCGGCTGTCTTTGGACACACCAATAATCCGTCCGGGAATGGATCGCTTGAGCTTGTCTGATGTGGCAAAAAAGGCGGCATGAGGCCCACCGAAGCCCATGGGCACCCCAAAGCGCTGAGAGTTACCCACCACAATGTCGACACCCAGCGCGCCCGGCTCTTTAAGCAGAACCAGGCTCAACAGGTCAGTGGCGACACAGGTCATGATCGAGCGTTCAGCGGCGGTGCTGACCAACGATGCCAGGTCACTGATTTCGCCGCTGGCCGTGGGGTACTGGAACAAGGCCCCAAAAACGTCATGCTCGGCAACCGACGCTGCCGGTCCCACGATGAGTTCAAACCCAAAAAAATCGGCGCGGGTTTTCACCACGTCCAGGGTTTGGGCAAACACATCGTCAGCGACAAAAAAGGCATTGGACTTGTTTTTCTTGTTGGCCCGCTTGCACAGCGCCATGGCTTCAGCCGCCGCTGTCGCCTCATCCAGCAGGGAGGCGTTGGCAAGCTCCATGCCGGTTAAATCCATGACCACCTGCTGGAAGTTCAGCAGCCCCTCCAGGCGCCCCTGAGAGATTTCCGGCTGGTAAGGCGTATATGCCGTGTACCAGCCCGGGTTTTCCAGGACATTGCGCTGAATCACCGCAGGCATGTGTGTCCCATAGTAACCCTGGCCAATATAGCTTTTGGCGACCCGGTTTTGACGCGCCAACTGGCTCAGGTAATCGAGGGCTTCAGCTTCGCTTCTGGGGTCGTCGAGCGACAGTTCGCGGCCAAGGCGAATATCGCCGGGGACAGTTTGCTCGATCAGATCTTCCATGCGCTGCATGTCGAGCGCTTTTAGCATGGTGGAGACGTCGTCGGCGTCAGGGCCATTGTGACGTTTGATAAAAGCATCGTGGTCAGCCAGTTCGGCTAATCGGCGAGTTTCAAAAGGCATGGAGAGAATTCCGAACGTGATGAGAAAACCGGGCAGGGGTTGGGGCTGCGCCTGCCAATGCTGGGCAGGCGTTATTGATCAGTCGTCGCTTAACGTCGCTTGATAGGCGTCTGCATCCATCAACTCATCAAGGTTGTCATCGCTTAACCGCACCTTCATGATCCAGCCGCCTTCATAAGGGGCATCGTTGACCGTTTCAGGGGCGTCTTCCAGCGCTTCATTGACGTCGATAACCTCGCCATCAACGGGCGAATAAAGATCAGAAGCGGCTTTGACCGATTCAATCACACCGAACTCATCGCCTTTGGTCAGCGTGGTGCCGACATCGGGCAGTTCGACAAACACGACATCTCCAAGCGCGGCTTGAGCATGGTCGGTAATGCCAATGGTGACCGTGCCATCTTGATGGTCAAGCACCCACTCGTGGCTCTCAGCGTAACGAAGGTTGGCAGGAAGATTGCTCATGGTGATTCCCTATACGAAACGGATGTGGAGCCGCCATGTTAGCGCTTGTTGGTCACCTTGGCGATGGGCGCTGTTCACGGCGAGCGTTTAGCGAAGCATGGTAACGTGTTTCCAAAAGGAAACAAGTTTCCATGCTGCTGCTTTATAGCGACATCCCTAGCTATCTAAAACGTCGATGACGATTACGTGGTCATGAATTGTCAATTTAGCGAAATTTACTGCGTTAACTCGACAATGCCATGGCAAGTGACCAAAGTTATGGTGTAAAACATGGCGATCTTACGTCGGGTGCCGCCAGCGATCGGCTCGTGACACAAGAGCGTTTGATGGCCAGAATTAAGCGACGCGTCGTCAAGCGTTACATCTGGCCTACATCGAATAAATCAAATCATGAAAAGGGTAAGGAGGTAGCAGGTGGAAACATTAAACAGTCTCTTCGGAGCCATTAACGGGGTGGTATGGGGCCCGTTGATGCTCATCTTGTTGTTAGGTGTGGGGATCTACCTCCAGCTTGGCCTGAAACTGATGCCCATCAGGAAGCTCGGTATCGGCTTCAAGCTAATGTGGCAGGGACGGGAAGCCAAGGGAGAGAGCGCTGAAAAAGATGGCGAAATTTCCCCCTTTAATGCCCTGATGACGTCGCTGTCGGCGACTATTGGTACCGGTAATATCGCCGGGGTGGCCACCGCGATTGCGTTAGGTGGGCCGGGCGCGGTGTTCTGGATGTGGATCACGGCGCTGGTAGGGATGGCCACAAAATTTGCCGAGGCCCTGCTGGCGGTCCGTTTTCGTGAGACCGACAGCACTGGCTACCATGTCGGCGGACCGATGTTCTACATCAAGAACGGTCTCGGCAAGAAGTGGATGTGGCTTGGTGTGTTGTTTGCGTTCTTCGGTGCTGTGGCTGCCTTCGGTATTGGTAACACGGTGCAGTCCAATTCGGTCGCGGATGCCATGGATGCCACCTTCGGCGTGCCGACATGGTTAACCGGGGTGGTGATCATGGTGCTAGCCGGTGCGGTCATTCTCGGCGGCATCAAGCGGATTGCCAAGGTCGCCGGCAAGTTGGTACCCGTCATGGGGATAGCCTACATCGTCGCGGGTATTGTCGTGCTGATTATTAATGTCGGTCAGATCGGTGAAGCCTTCAGCTTGATTTTCTACTATGCCTTCAACCCGGTTGCGGCTGCGGGTGGTTTTGCAGGCGCGGCGGTCATGGCAGCGATTCGCTTTGGTGTGGCTCGGGGGATTTTCTCCAACGAAGCAGGCTTGGGTAGTGCGCCTATTGCTCACGCGGCGGCACAAACCAAGAACCCGGTCCGCCAGGGTCTGATTGCCATGCTGGGAACCTTCATCGATACCATTGTGGTTTGCACCATCACAGCGTTGGTTATCTTGACCTCAACCGTATGGATTGATGGCGAGGAGGGGGCGTCGTTAACGGCACTCTCCTTCGATGCGGCGCTACCCGGGTTCGGCAATCAGATTGTTGCCGTTGCGCTAGCGGTGTTTGCCTTTACCACTATCCTTGGCTGGTCGTTCTACGGCGAAAAATGCTTTCAGTTCCTGTTCGGGACGCGCTCCATCATGCTTTATCGCGTACTCTTCGTTCTAGCGATTCCGCTTGGTGCCATGGCGCAGCTTGGGTTCATCTGGCTGATGGCGGATACCTTCAACGCCATGATGGCGATCCCCAACCTGATTGCACTGGCCCTGCTGTCGCCCGTCGTGTTTAAACTGACCAAAGACTATTTCGATGGCAAAGATGTCTTGCCAGGGGAATCGTTAGACCACGATAACTAATCGTTGCCAGGCGCTCGTGCGCATTTGCAATGCTGATGAAGAGTCGGGAAGGCACTGATGTGGCTTCCCGCTCTTGTTTGTAAAGGAGTGATTGATGACTGAGCTTAAACAGACCCCGTTGCATGCGCTGCATTGCCGACTGGGGGCAAAGATGGTGCCTTTTGCCGGTTACGAGATGCCTGTCCAATATCCGTTGGGCGTTAAAAAGGAGCACGAGCATACACGCCGGCAGTGCGGCTTGTTTGATGTCTCGCATATGGGGCAGGTAGTGGTGTCTGGCGATAACGTCGCCGAGGAATTGGAAACCCTGATTCCTGCCGATCTGGTTGGGTTGGCCGAAGGTGCCCAGCGCTATGGGCTGCTGACCAGCAGCGAAGGCGGAATTCTTGACGACCTGATGGTCGTCAATGCGGGAGATCATTTCTATGTGGTGGTCAATGCTGCCTGCAAGGAACAGGATATCGCCCATCTGCAGGCACATTTAGGTGACCGCCTGACCATAGAACCGCTGGACCGGGGGTTGCTCGCCCTGCAGGGACCCAGTGCGCATCTGGTCATGCAGCGGATTTGCCCGGCAGCCTGCGAGATGGTGTTTATGCAGCACGGTCGCTTTCAAGTGGCCGATCAAGAGGTCTGGATCAGCCGCAGTGGCTACACCGGCGAAGATGGCTTCGAAATATCGGTGGCGGCTGACGCCACCGAGGCTTTCGCTGAACGATTGCTGTCAGAGCCTGAAGTCGAAGCCATCGGCCTCGGTGCCCGGGACTCCTTGCGTCTGGAGGCAGGTCTGTGCCTCTACGGGCACGACATGGATACCATGACCACACCGGTAGAAGCCGGTTTGATCTGGGCGATCAGCAAGCCGCGTCGTCACGGCGGCGATCGCCCTGGCGGCTTTCCCGGTGCGGATTTGATCCTTCACCAGGTCGATACCAAAGACCATACCCGTAAACGCGTGGGGCTGGTGGCCGAGGGGCGCCAGCCGGTGCGTGAAGGCGCAACGCTGTTAACTGAGAATGGCAGTGAGGTGGGGATGGTGACCTCCGGCGGATTCGGGCCCAGTGTGGGTAAGCCAGTGGCAATGGGCTACGTTTCCCGCGACCTTGAAGCACCGGGCACGACCGTTTATGCCAAAGTGCGCGGTAAACGGTTACCCATGACCGTCACAAAAACACCGTTTGTCACTGCCAACTATTATCGTGGTTAGGCGTGGTGGTGAAACCGCCCCCGCCCTGGCTGTAGCCGCGGGGCCGGTTTTATTTCAGCACTTGCCGAGGGTCAATCGGTTTTCCACCCTGGCGTAAATCAAACAACAAATCATGACGACCCGTGGCCCGGCTTTTGCCTACCTGGCAAAGCGGGTCGCCTACGGCTACCTGCTGACCTTCCTCGACAGTTAACTGCTCACACAGGGCATAGACGCTTTGCAGGTTATCTGCATGGTGAACAATCACCACCTTCTCAAGCTGTCGCATACTGCCTGCAAAGCGGACCTCGCCCTTGGCGACTGCCTTTACGCTGGCATTGGCCTGGGTGGCCAGTAGCATGGGCTGAAGCGTGCCACGGCTATCAGGGCCATAGCGGCGAACAACCCGGTAATCGTCCAGTGGCCAGGGCCAGCGTTTGGCCGATGCTGGGAGTGATGAACTGCTTGCGCTGGACGTTTGCGCGGCCGGTTTGCTGGTGCTTGACGGTGTCGAGCTGGCGGTCGAGGTGCTAGCGCTCGAACCGACGGGAATATTGATCATTTGGCCAACGCGCAATTCGGTCGCCGAGCTGCCCGCGTTGGCACTTTGTAGCCGCGACGAGGTGGTGCCGAAATGGCGAGCAAGGCTGGAAAAAGTATCGCCCGGGCGGATTTGGTAGCGGTATGGTCCACTTGCCGGCGCGCGTTCCTGCTGCGTAGGAATCAGCACGCGTTGGCCAACGGCCAGGTGGCGAGCTTTTACGCCTGGATTGAAGCGCTGTAGCCTTTCGAGTGGCACGTTGGCGCGTTTGGCTAACTGGCCCAGCGTATCACCACGTTTGATTGCCACCCAGCTACCGCTGATCTGGGTCATCGCCGGGGCAGCGACTCGCTGCGGGATAGAGGGCGTGCCGGCGCAGCCCACCATTATGCTGGCGACCATGATAGCCCCGAGCCACTTGCTCAAGCATGATCGATCTGACCATCCAGTTGACAGTCTTTTTCCTGCCAAAGTGCATTGATCCATGTGTGGAAATGTTCCTTGTGCTGCGATTCGGCGTGATAGTCAGCGGTCAACATCCATGCAGGCACTTCAAGGATGCGTGCCTTCAGGGTGATCGGTGCTTCCTGTCCACAGAGAAAGCCCCAAAAAGTGGGATTTGGATTGGTATAGCTCAACGTGACGTCAAGGATGCCGTCGAGCTTGTCGCCAAGCAAGTTGAGGACTTGAGCAACCCCGCCCGCCTTGGGGCGAAGCAGATGGCGGTAGGGGCTCTGTTGCAAGGCATGTTTATGCGGCGTAAAGCGAGTGCCTTCAACAAAGTTGTAGATAGCAATGGGCGACTGGCGGGCGCGAGCGCACATGCGTTCTGTCGCCTCTCGGTCCAGCTTTGCCAGGGCGGGATTCCGGGCGATTTGCTCTCGGGTAATGCGACGCATGATAGGGAAATCGAGCGCCCAAAAGGCAAGACCCACAATCGGTATCCACAATAACTGCCGTTTTACAAAGAAACGCGGCATGGGAATGCGCCGATGCAGAACCAACAACAGCATAAAGATATCGGTCCAGCTACGATGATTGGAAATCACCAACCACCACTGATCCGGACGCAGGTTATCGGGGACAGATGCATCAAGCCGAGGCTGTATCCAGTGCCGCATCCACCACAGGTTAACGCCTATCCAGTTCATGGTGACGTGACCAATGCCTGCTTGTACTGCCTTTAGAACGCGACCCTTGGGGGTTATTACTTTGAGCAGCGACAGCGCTGTCAGGGGGATTCCCCAAAAAAGCGTGTTGAGGGCTAGCAAGGCAACGCTAACCACCCCTTTTAACATCGGCATACCGCGTTTCCTTACTGGTGCGTAATGTTGAATGCTAAAGGATATTAACCAGCCTGCCCAGCCTCATGCTCGGGTAAGTAAGGCGCCTGAACGGTTTCCAGCAATACCGTGCGCAATGCATGTGCAGCGACTGATAGCTCCTGTTGCGTCAGTATCCCCACGCGACAGGCAACGCTTGGCGAGGTCAGGGGAAGGTATTGAGCGCCCAGCGCCTGCATTTGCGGAATGCACATTGATGGCACTGCGCTGACGCCCAGGCCTTCTGCCACCATTCGGCCGACGGTCGATAATTGATGACTTTCGAAGGCGACCGGTAAATCCATTTGCTGTCGGGAAAGAGCCTGTTCCAGCAGTCGGCGGACCATTGAGGGTCGTTGCAAGGTGATGAAATCCTCGCCTAGCAAGTCCGCCCATGACAGTGAGGCTCGCTTACTCAACCGTGAGCCTTTGGAAACAACCGCGACAAAATGATCCTCGAACAGAGGCGTGAATGTCAGGCTGCCGGTGCCTTCTGGTGCAAACGCAATGCCCATTTCCACCTGGCGCGAACGGACCATGTCGTTAACATCTTCGTTGATGACATCGTGCACGGTCACATTGATTTTGGGGTATTGTTGACGGAATCTGACCAATGCCCCGGGGAGCAGGTTGCAGGCAAAGGCAGGCATGGCCGCGACGCTGAGGCGGCCCAGTTGCAAAGTGAAGCGTTGACGCAGGCGTTCTTCCGTATTGTCCCACTGGGCGAGCAAATGCTTGGCCAGCGGCAGCAGCGACTCGCCCTCGGGGGTTAAGCGGACACTGCGAGTGCTGCGTAGCAATAGTTTGCCGCCCAGAGCATCTTCGAGCCCTTTTATGGCTAGACTAAGGGCAGGCTGGGACAAATGTAACCGTTCGCAGGCCTGAGTAAAGCTCAGGGTCTGGGCAACGGCCAGGAAGGCGCGCAACTGTTTGACGGTCATGGTCGGCTCTTTATAAGTTATGCAAATAAATTGATAAGAAAAACAAACTTAACAAATATATTGTCTGGCACAACACTGCAACCAGAAGCCTGCGTCGCGATAGCCGTCACACCTTGGATCTCGTGGGCTCAGCGACATTGGTGCATCACTGACAACCGTCATCGACAACAAGGCGAGGTATAACAATGGCAGGATTCGATAAGCGTGTTGCTTCCTACGAAGAAGCGATGGAAGGCATTGAAAGCGGCATGACCGTATTGGCCGGTGGTTTCGGCCTGTGCGGCATTCCCGAAAATCTGATTGCTGAAATAAAGCGACGTGGCGTCAAGGACCTGACCGTTGTATCGAACAACTGTGGCGTTGACGGTTTTGGCCTCGGCCTGTTGCTCGAAGACCGTCAGATACGCAAGATTCTGGCGTCTTATGTAGGCGAGAATGCGCTGTTCGAGCAGCAAATGCTCAATGACGAGATCGAAGTGGTGCTAACCCCTCAGGGGACGCTCGCGGAAAAGATGCGCGCAGGCGGAGCCGGTATCCCGGCGTTTTATACCGCCACCGGCTATGGCACTCCCATTGGCGAAGGCAAGGAAGTCCGTGAATTCAATGGTCGTCCGCATATTCTGGAAGAGGCCATAACCGGTGAATTTGCCATTGTGAAGGGCTGGAAAGCCGACCGTTACGGTAATGTCATGTACCGCCATACGGCGCAGAACTTTAATCCCATGGTCGCAACGGCGGGCAGGATTACTGTCGTTGAAGTCGAAGAGATCGTTGAGCCCGGCGAACTGGAGCCCAGTCAGATCCATACACCGGGCATCTATGTAGACCGAATCATTCAGGGCACGTTTGAGAAGCGCATCGAAAAACGCACGGTTCACAGTTAAGAGTGCAGCGCTATCGAACGACCCGGTTGTTTTGGCTTTTAATCGATTCACTATGAGGAACTGATCATGGCACTGACACGTGAACAAATGGCTCAGCGTGTGGCGCGGGAACTGGAAGACGGCTTTTACGTTAATTTGGGAATCGGCATTCCGACCCTGGTGGCTAACTATATCCCCGAGGATATGGACGTAATGCTTCAGTCGGAAAATGGTTTGCTGGGCATGGGGCGTTATCCCACCGAAGAAGAAGTTGATCCCGACATGATCAACGCCGGCAAGCAAACCGTAACGGCGAGGCCCGGCGCGGCGATTTTCTCATCGGCAGAGTCCTTCGCGATGATTCGCGGCGGCCACGTGGATCTGACGGTACTGGGAGCGTTTGAGGTCGATCAGAATGGCAATATTGCCTCCTGGATGATTCCCGGCAAGCTGATCAAGGGGATGGGGGGCGCCATGGATCTGGTAGCTGGTGCGGAAAATATCATTTGCACCATGACCCATGCGTCGAAACACGGGGAGTCCAAATTGCTCGAAAAATGCAATCTGCCATTGACCGGCGCAGGCTGTATTAACCGTGTATTGACGGACCTGGCATACCTTGAAATCAAGGACGGCACTTTCATTCTGAAAGAGCGTGCGCCGGGCGTGAGCGTTGAAGAAATCGTCGAAAAGACTGCAGGCAAGCTGGTGGTACCCGACCACGTCCCCGAAATGACATTTGCCCAAGGCTAGTCGGCCCCCGAGTGCCTGACGCAAGTCAAGGCGTAAGCGTCGCCTGGCGCTTACGCCATCTCGCAGCGGGCATGAACAGGCAGCAATAGCTCGGCTATCCGTTCGTGATTGCTTTCCAGGTGCCTCTGAACAATGGCCAGACCGCCCAGACAGAGACGATGTTCGTCCCCCTGGTCGAATATCACTTTTTGAGGGGTGGCGGGGTAAAAACGATGGACAAGCAGGTTGGAAACGCTGAATACCCCATTTTGCTGATCTACCATGTGGGTCAGGCCGCTTTGTAATAGTTGCCGGTCAATGGCTTCCATTGAGCTGCCAAGCTGTTCGCAGTCAAAGCCGACATGGTGCAGCCTGGGCCCCATAACGGCTAACCAGGCGGCGAGCGGGTGTTCATCGTGTAGCTTCTGATAAAGTGCCCAAGCAGGCATTGGCCAGGGGCGACCTCTACACAACAGGTTTTGGCCTTTGCTGTCTTGCGGGTGCGTTTGCTGGACGAGGCCCAGCAGCGCTTCACGTAGCGATTTTGACAGGGTGCCCGTCTGTAATTCGACAAGAACCAGGCAGCTTCCACCCTCCGCTGGCGCCAAGAGATGGATGAGCAGTCCCTTGTCGGCCATCGCATAATGCCCGATGTGGCGATAACCCATATGGGCAAGCGAAGGCGATAGCGCTTGGGCGGAAAAACCGCCATGGTTGAGCGTCACCAGAGTGAGGTAATCCGCTGGCGTAGAAAGGGGCCAGAGGCGGAGTGCCCCGATATCAGGGTGAGTATGGATATAATCCAGCCACAACTGCTGGATGAACTCCTCGCGATGCATACTGCCTTCCTTGCCAAGGTATCGGACCATTAACGTCTAGGTTGCTATCAAGTCAGTATAGGCAAGTGACAGGTGAACGGTTCAACGCAGCTAAACGGCAGGCTAACGCTGACTCAGGCAGTCGACGAGGTGCTCAGTAGCTGGTGGTCGCGCACAAACTGGTCGAATTCGGTAAAGCCACCGACATGCTGCTCATCGACAAAAACCTGGGGAACGGTATGAATCGGCTTGCCGGCGGTTTTGGCAATATCGTCTTTGCTGACACCCTCAGACGGCATGTCGACGTAGCGATAGCCTTCAATGTTCCCCGCTTGTTCCAGCTGCTCAGCAAGCTGCTTGGCGCGAACACAAAACGGGCAGGACAAGCGTCCAAAAATGACCACAAACATACATGACTCCTTTGCTGGTGATAGAACGACAGAACATTGTGAATCAACCCGCCAGTGTTATCCAATAGGGGAACGCTAAAAAGGTTATTGAGTCACGTTATCATCTGCGTCTTTTCGAAGAGGCGCAGTGAAGCGGTAAGCAATCAACTAAACTGAACCCAGCAAGCCCACTCATTTAATCAACAGGATTTGCCATGACGACGACAGCAGTGACCCCCCGTGTTGCCTTGGTTACCGGCACCAGCAGCGGTATTGGCGAAGCAGTGGTCAAACACTTTTGCGAATTGGGCCATCAGGTATTGGCGGTCGATTTCAACCCTGAGGGTAAACAGATCGCCGAGGCGGCAGGGGCTGCGTTCTACCAGGCAGATTTGACCGACCCGGAGGCCTGTCGAGGTGCCGTTGCGGAGGCGGTCAAACGCTTTGGCGGCGTGGATATCCTGGTTAACAATGCCGGGATTCAGCATGTGGCGGCGATTGAAGACTTTCCCGAAGCGAAATGGCGTCACATTATCGACCTGATGCTGACAGCCCCTTTCCTGCTGACCCAGGCAGCCTGGCCGCACATGCGCGAAAAGGGCTGGGGCCGGATCGTCAATATTGCGTCTATTCATGCCCAGGTGGCCTCGCCGGGGAAGGCCGCTTATATCAGTGCCAAGCACGGCATGATCGGGCTCACCAAGACGGCTGCGCTGGAAGGTGGTGAGCAGGGGATTACGGCTAATGCGATATGCCCGGCCTACGTGAAAACCCCTCTGGTCGATAATCAGATTGCGGATCAGGCCAAGCTGCATGGCATGGGCGAGCAGGAAGTGATTGAAAATATCATGCTCAAGAATGCCGCTGTGAAACGCCTGATCGAACCCGCTGAAGTGGCGCAGCTGGTTGCCTATATGGCCTCCGACGCTGCAGGGGCGGTGACCGGAGCGAGTTGGAATATCGACCTTGGCTGGACCGCCCATTAGTCCGTCTTAAACCGCCTCCGTTGCCATGCAAGCGGAGGCAGATAAACGGTTAGCGACGTACAGGGCGCTTTTGCAATTTGCGCTGTAGCGTTCGGCGGTGCATGCCGAGCGCCCTGGCAGTGGCCGAGATATTGCCATCGTGCTCCTGCAAGACCTTTTGGATGTGTTCCCAGGTAATGCGATTGATGGAAGGTGGGCTATCAGCAACTTCAATGTTGGGATCACCTTCGGAGCGGTCGAACGCGTTCAGTACATCGTCAGCGTCAACCGGTTTGCATAAATAATTGACGGCCCCCAGCTTGATGGCTTCCACGGCGGTCGCAATACTCGAGTAGCCGGTCAAGACGACCACATGGCAGTGCGGCACGACTGCCAGCAGGTCGGGCAATAACTTGAGCCCCGAGGAATTTTCCAGCTTCAAGTCGAGGGTGGCCATGGTGGGGGCATGTTGGGCCGCAAGTGCCAGGGCCTGGTCCGCATCATGTGCCACGACGACCTCAAAGCCTCGCCGGGTGAGGGAGCGGCTTAGCACATGGCAAAACATCTCGTCGTCGTCGACAATCAATAACCGCTGGTTGGGTGTTTGCATGATGACCTCAATTAATCACTAAAACGAGAGCGCCACATAGCCTAGTCAGCGTCTGCACGGGGTAGCGTGACCTCGGTTAACGTACCGCCTTCGGGATGGTTGTAAAGACTGACGCCCCCGCCAAAGCGATTGATCGTGGCGTGGGTCAAGAATAAACCAATGCCCATTCCCTTGCTTTTTGTGGAAATGAACGTATCGCCCAACTGATCGGCGATCGACATGGCAACGCCTGGGCCGTGGTCACGAATATCGATGACGACGCGGTCAGAGTGCCAGTCCAGCCCGATGGCGATGTCTTCAGGATTGGCGTCCGCAGCGTTATTGAGCAGATTGGTCAGCGCCTGATCAAGGGTGGCGTCAACCGCCAGCCAGGGTCGCCCACGGCGGCTGGCGATGTCCAATTGGTGGCTGACATCGGGCCGCAATACCAGCCAGCGTTGGACAACACCGCCCAGCCAGGTTTCGGCGTCGAGCACTTCCGGTTCTGCCATGCGCCGCCGGTCCGCCTGGTTGACGAGATGCTGCAGGCGCGATTTGCAAATATCCACCTGCTGACGCAGTAATTCGATATCTTCCTGACGCTCCGGGTGGTCCTTGGCTTCTTCCTGCATATCCTTGAGCAGTACGGCCATGGTGGATAGTGGCGTGCCCAGTTCATGCGCGGTGCCCGCCGCCTGGGTGGCAACGGCCAACACTTGTTCGTTGCGTAACGCCGCTTCACGGGTGCGCGAAAGGGCCTGGTCGCGACGTCTCAAGGCATGGGCCATTTTATAGATGAAGAAAGTGACGAGCCCCGCTGACATGCCGAAATTCACCCACATGCCCAGTACGTGGAGACTAAGCGGGCTGCCGCTGTTGATATGGCCCAGTTGGGGGATCGGATGGTAGTCAATCATCAAGAAGCTATAGGCGGCCATGGCACAGCCGGCAATGATCCACGCATGACGCCAGGGCAGGGTCGCGGCCGCAATGGTAATGGGTACCAGGTAATAGGTGATGAAGGGATTGGTGGAGCCCCCGGAAAAATAGAACAGCAGCGTCAAGCCCACTATATCAGCAAGCAGATGCAGCAAATACTCAAGATGCCGGACCGCACGCGGCCGACCCAGCCGCCACCAGGTGGCAATGTTGAGCAGTCCCATTGCCAGGACAACGCTGACCACCTCAGGAACGGGTAGTTCGAACGAGAGGAATTTGACGCCCACGATGATGGCGATTAAAAAACCCGTCCAGGTGATGCCTCGTACAATGGTCAATCGGACCAGATTACGGTTTGGGGTCGATAACGGCAGCGGGAGCTCGGTTGGCATCTTGCTCACCTGGCGGTGGATTTAAAGCGATGGATCAGGAATTTAATAAACAGTGTCATGACGTAGGTTAACCATCCCGCCGTGGCAACAATATTGAATACCAGCATCTTGGGCGGCAGCCAGGCGCTGCCCAGCAGGCCCTCAATCATGATGTGGAAAAACATCGCAATAAGCACCGGCAGCGCCAGCAAGTGAATCCACATATCGGTCCGCCGTTTGCGCACATGATAGCGTCGCAGCAGGTAGCGAAGCGGCCGGTGTGCCCAGCTGAAAAATGCCAGGGTGGCGACGATCAGCAACATGGTGACTGTCGCTTCGGTGCTGCCGTAATACGTTGAAAACGACACCGACCACGCTAGCGCGAGCCACAGCAAGCCTTCGAGGCTGGCAATAATGTCGGCATTTCGCCGGACCTTCTGCATAACGTGTATCCTTTGACCAACCAGTGATAATTATCATACGCCACATCGGGTTAGCTGTGGGTGAATTGCACTCGATTCAACCTGATGGTGTATCCGGTATACTGCTGCTTGAGGCGCAGGGCGCCCATTTCATTGAACTGCGATAACTGACGACGTACAGGATCTTCCGTGGACGCTATTACTTTGACCCGGCCAGACGACTGGCACCTCCACCTGCGCGATGGCGAAGCGCTGAAAGCGGTTGTGGGCCACACCGCGGCCCAAATGGGGCGCGCAATCATTATGCCGAACTTGACGCCGCCGATCACCACGACCGAGCAAGCTATCGCTTACCGTGAGCGGATTCTGGATGCATTGCCTGCCAGTAGCCGCTTTGAACCGCTCATGACATTGTATTTGACAGATACCACTCCGCCGGAAGAGATTGAACGGGCAGCAAGAAGCGGTATTGTCAACGCCGTCAAGCTTTACCCGGCAGGGGCGACCACCAACTCCGCCTCAGGGGTGACAGATCTGACCCGCTGCGATGCTACCATTGCCGCGCTTGCCGATGCAGGCATGCCGTTGTTGATGCATGGCGAGGTCACCGACCCAGATATTGATATTTTTGATCGCGAGGCGGTGTTTATCGAGCGCGTGCTGACGCCGCTTTTAGCGCGCCACCCAACGCTGAAAGTGGTGTTCGAACATATCACGACACAACAAGCCGCCGAGTTCGTTGCCCAGGCACCCGATACCGTGGCCGCGACGATTACCGCGCATCACCTGTTGTTCAATCGCAATAAAATGCTGGTCGGGGGGATTCGGCCGCACTATTACTGCCTGCCCATTCTCAAGCGCGAAAGGCACCGTCAGGCTCTATTGAAAGCGGCGACCAGTGGCAGCGGGAAGTTCTTTCTGGGCACCGACAGCGCTCCCCATGCGCAAACTGCCAAAGAGTCCAGCTGTGGTTGTGCGGGCGCTTACACGGCCTCCACGGCGATAGAGCTTTATGCGACGGCGTTTGATGAAGTCGGGGCGCTGTCGGCGCTGGAGGGGTTTGCCAGCCTCAACGGACCGCGCTTTTACGGGCTGCCGCCCAATGGCGATACGATTACCTTGTCGCGGAGCCCGCAAAGCGTCCCCGCCAGCTACCCCTATGCCGATGGCGAGGCGATTATTCCGCTGCTGGCGGGGGAGACGCTCGACTGGTCAATCAGCTAGCGCCTAAAGTGAGGAGCATCTGGTCGACCATGCGCGAGGAATGGTCGGCAGCCACATCCAGGAATTGCTCAAAGGACAGGTGGTTATCGCCACTGCCGGGAATATCGGATAGCGCGCGGATAACCACGAACGGGCATTGGTAAAGGTGGCATGTCTGGGCAATAGCGGCGGCTTCCATTTCCACCGCCAGCATGCTGGGGAACAAGGCGCGTGTGGCATCGACTCTGGCCGGGTCGGCCATGAAGGCATCGCCAGTGGCGATCAAGCCTTCACGCACGTTGACCTCGCCGAGTGTCTTGATGGCTCCCTGAGCCACTTTGCGGAGCGCTTTATCGGCCAGATAAGCCGCGGGCATGCCGGGGACCTGGCCCATTTCGTAGCCGAATACCACCGCGTCTACGTCATGGTGGCGAACTTCGTCGGAAATGATGATATCGCCGATTTTCAGGTCGCTGGCGAACCCACCGGCTGAGCCGGTGTTGATCACCGCGTCAGGTTGATGGCGCTCTAAAAGTAGCGCAGTGCCCACCGCGGCGTTCACTTTGCCAATACCCGATTGAAGGATTGTCACATCGAGGCCATGGCGTGTGCCGCGATGAAAGATAAACCCAGCGTGTTCATAACGCTCCGGGTTTTCGAGCTGGGACGCCAGGATCCTGACTTCCTGGGCCATGGCGCCGATGATGCCGATACGCTTCACTATGTTGTTTTCCTATCCATCAGAAGAAGATAAACAGCCACGATTAGCTGTCAGATTGGTCGTGCTGTTCAGCGGCCGCCAGGGTGTTTTCCAGCAGCGTGGCAACGGTCATCGGTCCCACGCCGCCGGGGACGGGGGTGATCAAGCTGGCGCGTTCGGCCGCAGCGGTGAAACCGACATCCCCTTTCAGCTTGCCGTTTTCCTGGCGATTGATACCCACATCAATCACCACAGCACCGGGTTTTATCCAATCGCCTTGGACAATGCCGGGTTTGCCAACGGCGACCACTACAAGGTCGGCACGCCGGACATGTGCTTCCAGATCCTTGGTAAACCGGTGACATACCGTGGTGGTGGCGCCAGCGAGCATAAGTTCCAGCGCCATGGGTCGGCCGACAATGTTAGAGGCGCCGACGACAGTGGCATCGAGACCGCGGACCTTGACGCCACTCTGCTCAAGCAGCGTCATGATGCCTTTCGGGGTGCAGGGACGAAGGGCAGGCATGCGCTGGGCAAGACGGCCAATATTGAAGGGGTGAAAACCATCGACGTCCTTGTCGGGGCGAATTCGTTCGAGTATCGGTTCGGCGTCAAGCGATTCAGGCAAGGGCAGTTGGACAAGGATGCCGTCGACGGCAGGGTCGTCATTTAACTGGTCAACCAGTGCTTCAAGTGTCTGTTGGGAAGTATGGCTGGGCAGGGCGTGCTGAAAGGAAAGAATGCCTGCCTGTTCACAGGCGCGGTGTTTATTGTTGACATAGACCTGTGAAGCGGGGTCATCTCCTACCACCACAACCGCAAGTCCGGGTGCTCGTTTACCCGCCTGCTGGCGGGCAGCTACCTGTTGAGCAACATGCTGACGGACATTGGCGGCGATCGCTTTGCCATCGATGAGTTGGGCGGTCATGTAAAGAAATCCCCGTAGAGGTTGAAGGGCGAACAAAAACACGAGTGTTAATCAAAGGTCTGACATCGCTAATTTTCGCATGATGGGGCAGTCAGGCAAAGTGCCACGGTAAGTTGTCATGTTGATGGTTGACTTTAAAATTAAAAACAGTAATATATGCCTCGCTTGAGACGGGCCAGGCGGCAGCGTTTAGGCAATGAAATCGGGGTGTAGCGCAGTCTGGTAGCGCGCCTGCTTTGGGAGCAGGATGTCGGGGGTTCGAATCCCTCCACCCCGACCACGTCTAACGCGAAAGGTAGTTTTGCTTTTCCAGGCGATGGTTGTGGTCAAGTGCTCATCAATGTCTTTGTCTACAGATATTACATGTGCGCTCATAGCTCAACCGGATAGAGCAACGGCCTTCTAAGCCGTAGGTTGCAGGTTCGAATCCTGCTGGGCGCGCCATTTGTACCAGTAGCGATCAGCCTTGATGTCTCGTCAGTTGCAGTTGTCAATGGTGGATGTAGCTCAGTGGTAGAGCCCCGGATTGTGGCTCCGGTGGTCGTGGGTTCGATCCCCATCATCCACCCCAGTGACAGCACAGCAAGCAGCAATTCCCTTCTACAGGTTATGGTGGATGTAGCTCAGTGGTAGAGCCCCGGATTGTGGCTCCGGTGGTCGTGGGTTCGATCCCCATCATCCACCCCATTAACCTCTTTTCTGTTATTTCTCTGTTATAACTCCTCAGTTAATTATTCAAGCTCGTTCTTCAAGTTCGTTCTTCAAGTTCGTTCTTTCGCCTTTCTTCCTTGGTAGTTGATTTGCCGGGGTTTGTTATTTCCGTTTTCTGATTAACGCGGCATTACCTTGATAGGCTGTCCGCCTACCTGGGTGAGTGAGCCTGGGTGTCCGAGTAAAAAACCCTGGGCATAGTCAAGGCCGAGCGTCGTGAGTGTATCCAGGGTTTGCTGTGTTTCGACGAATTCAGCGATGGTTTCTATATTGAGCGCTTTCCCCACGGCATGAATGGCTTCCACCATCGCTCGATCTATCGGGTCTTCATGAACATGGCGAATGAAATGACCGTCGATTTTTAAATAATCAACGGGCAACTGTTTCAAGTAGCTGAAGGAAGACAGCCCTGTGCCAAAATCATCCAGCGCAAATCGGCAGCCAAGTTGCTTAAGCGTGTGGATGAGCTCGTTCACGCTTGAAAGCTGGGCAATGGCCGCGCTTTCGGTAATTTCAAAGCACAGGCTGCCCTTGGGCAGTTGGGCTTTGTGTACCTGGGTGATCAAATCCCTGCAGAATTCGCCATCAGACAGTGACGCGCCCGAGAGATTGACCCCCCAGCAGCCCCAGGCAGTGTCTGGGGCTGAGCGGGTAATATCGGACAGCCATGCAAGCGTGTTGCGAACCACCCAGCGGTCAATGCGCGGCATAAAGTGATAGCGTTCGGCGGCAGGTAAAAAACTGCCCGGTGTGATCAGGTTGCCGTCTTCTTCCAGGCGTAAAAGTATTTCCTGGTAAGCGGGGCGTTTGGCGCAGACAGCTTTGATTGGTTGGGCAAAGAGTCGGAAATGATCATTGTCGAGGGCGTTCTGTAAGCGCTGTACCCAGAGAAGTTCGCCGTCGCGTTCGAGTACCGAATGGTCATTGGCCTGGTAGCAGTGAAGGCGGTTGCGTCCTGCCTCTTTGGCGGTATAGCAGGCGGCATCGGCGGCGTGAAGCGCATCGGTTAGCTGCATGTTGTGATCCGTCAGAGCGACCAGCCCGATGCTGACGCCAATACCAAAGGTGTGCTCCTGCCAGGCAAAGCGATAGTTTTCGATATCACAGCGGATGGCATCGGCGATTTGGCAGGCTTGATCAATAGGGCAGTTGGGCAGCAGCAGGGCGAACTCGTCGCCACCAAGTCGTGCGACGGTATCGCTGGTGCGCACATAAACCTGCAGCTTTGTGGCCACCTGCCGGAGGAGCTCATCACCGGCGATATGGCCGCAGGTATCGTTGACGATCTTGAACTGGTCAAGATCCAGATAGCATAAAACGTGCGATCCTTCCTTCTCATTCAGCAAATGGCTCAGTGTTGTTTCAAATGCTCGGCGATTGATTAGCCCTGTCAAATTGTCGTGGCTGGCCTGGTAGTTAAGCTGGTCGGCAAGCTGGCGGGTGACGCTGACATCCTGAAAGACGGCCACTGCGCCCAGCGTAATGCCGCTGCGCGAGCGAATAGGGGCGGCGCTATGCTGAATGGGCGTTCGCTGTCCGTCGCGGTGTTCAAGCCAGCCATCGTCCGTTGAATGAATGGCGCGATGCTGGGTGAGCACCTGGCGCGCTGGGTTGCTCCGTAGGCTACCGGTATTGTCGTCAATGAGCCGGTAAATAGACTGGATCGGTTTTTCACGTGCGTCGCGAAGGTGCCAGCCGGTCAGCCGCTGGGCTTCGCTATTCATGAACGTGATCAAGCCACTGGCGTCGCAGGTGATAACGCCATCGCCAATGGAAGCAAGGGTTGTTCTTGCCAGGTCCCTCTCGCGGTTTAGCTGCTCCTGCAGGCGCTTGCGTTCGGTAATGTCACGCACCATGCCGGAACGTTCGGAGGCCGAGCCACTGGCACCTTCGCTTACCTGAATTTCCAGGTAGCGGATTTCCTGAGTGGCGGAGCGCAGTTTAATCTCGTGACGCTCACCCGGTGCCAGGTTTCGGCTATCCAGTAAGCGGCTGACGGGGGTATCTATCATTTGCTCGGCTTGAACGCCGAACAGCTGTTCGGCTCCGGGGTTAAGGCTGGTTAGCAGCCCATTGGCTTGCCAGGTAAGCACGCCGTCGCGCAGGTTGTGCAGCATCACACGGGTATGCCCGATAGCGCTTTCCAGTGCCGCGGCGACGCGGTTGTAGCCTGCCGCTATTTCGCCAACTTCAGAAAAAGGATCTGCCTCGATGCGCTGGCGCATGTCGCCCTGCTGCTCATGACGGCGCATGTGTTCCAGTAATTGAGTCAGTTCGTTATGGGTACCGTGCTCGGCGAGGTTGAGGCCCATTTTTTCATCTTCAGCGCTAACGCGAAGTGGAAAATAGCGCCCCGAGATACGAAACAGCAGCCACGCAATACCAAAGCTCCAGAGTCCGCAGACAACGACGCCCAGCAATTGAACGCCTGCCTGCTCCAAGGTGCTCAGTCCCGTGGCCAGTGCCTTGGGGTTGGCTATCCAGGGCAGAGCGAGCGTGCCCCAAATGCCGGGAATCAAATGCGCCGGAATAGCGCCTACGGCATCATCGATGCGGTGGTTGAGTAGCCATTCACTGGTGACCACCATCAGAACGCCGCTGACAGCCCCGAGCCCCAGTGCTGCCGACATCGAAATCGCATGGGCGCCTGCGGTAACAGCGACCAGCCCGGCAATGGCGCCGTTGATGGCATACATGACGTCAGCATAGCGGCGGCTTCGCCAGCCCATCAGCATGGCGGATAAAATGCCACCGGCGGCGCCCAGGACGGTATTGGCAAGAATGCCAGGTACCTGATTGTTAACAGCCAGCGTGCTGCCGCCGTTGAAGCCAAACCAGCCGAGTATCATGAACAATGCCCCTAACATGGCAAGGGGAAGGTTGCCTGCCGGGAAGGCGGTGGGAGGTTGGTTTTGGTTGAAGCGTCCCTGGCGAGGGCCGATGGCGAGGACGGCTGCAAGCGCGACCCAGCCCCCCACGCTGTGAACGACGGTTGAGCCGGCAAAATCGACAAAACCCAGCGAGGCGAGCCAGCCGCTTTCGCCTCCCAATAGACCGCCCCATGCCCAGTGTCCAAATACGGGGTAGATGAGTAGCGCTATCCAGAGGGCGGTCCATAGGTAGGCAAAAAATGGCATTCTTTCGGCGACGGCACCCGCCACAATGGTTGCAGCGGTAGCACAGAACATGGCTTGAAAGATAAACAACGTGATTACCCAACTCGATACGGAGTTGAGCTGCCACCCGAACAGGCTTGTGCCCAACCAGCCGCCTTCCGAAACGCCGAACATCAACCCGAAGCCCACTAGCCAGAAGATGCTCAATGCGATGGCAAAATCCGCAATATTCTTCATTGCGACATTGATGGCGTTTTTGCTGCGGGTTGTGCCGGCTTCCAGGCATAAAAACCCCGCCTGCATGACAAATACCAGCGCGGCTGCCCATAATACCCACAGCGTATCGAGCAGTTCGGTGTCGACAATGGGTGAGAGCGGCATGGCGGTGTCCTTGGTATTTTTGGTGCGTGGCACGCACCTTTTCGGTGCATGGCGCTATGCAAAGGTTGTTAAGACAGTGCTGAATTAATGTTCTTTGCCCTGATGATGATTCACCCGGTAATAAGGCCAAGCAATTGCTGTGCCGCAATGTCGGGCGCTGTCGATTTTTGTGCTTAAGGCGATATTAATTTCTGATTTATCTATTAAAAACAGTTTTTTGGACTGTATTAATGGTTCTTTATCAGTGCTATTTTTTAGATAAATAGGCGTGCGGTGTAACGAGCCCGCGTGTCGTGTAATTTGCAGATCGGAGGGTGTTTCAATGTCGCGTCATGCAGTGGTGTTAGGGGCAGGTATGGTAGGTGTCAGCATTGCATGGCAACTGCAGCAGCGGGGTATTCAGGTCACCCTGATGGACCGGCGCCAGCCAGGCCGGGAAACATCCTTTGGCAATGCCGGTATTATCCAACGTGAAGCGGTAAAACCGTATCCCTTTCCTCGCGATTTGAAAACTATCCTGAGCGTATTGCCCAATCGGCGCGTGGATATTCGCTATCGTACCGGCGGGATGCTGGAGGCGGCATCGCCGTTATTGAGCTATTGGCATCATTCTTCGCCGCGTCGCTACCGGCAGATCGTGCCGGAATATGCCTCCTTGATTCAGCTGTGTCTTAAAACCCATGAGCCGATGATTGAGGCCGCGGGGGTCGAGGACTTGGTGCGTCGTCAAGGTTGGCTGGAGATATATAGAACCCCGGAGAAGCTGGCCGCGCGCGCAAAAGAGGCCGAAGAAATGCGGGACCTCTACGATGTGCAATTTCAAGTGTTGGATCGACAGGCATTGCGAGACAAGCAGCCCGACCTTGGCGATGACATCATTGGGGCCATTCATTGGCTTGATTCCTGGACAGTCGCCGACCCAGGCGCGCTGGTGGCTGCCTACGCGGCGTCATTTGTCGCCAATGGCGGACGCGTTGTGCAAAGTGATGTTCAGTCGGTCACCCAGCGTGAAACCCAGTGGCGTGTGACGACCAGCGATGGAGAAGTGGTGGCAGATGATGTCGTAATGGCACTGGGACCCTGGTCAGGCGAGTGGCTCAAAGGGCTGGGCTACCGCTTCCCGACCTTCGTCAAACGGGGCTATCACATGCATTATGCCACTCAAGCACCGGCTCGGTTGCAGTACTGGTTGATGGATGCCGAGGTGGGCTACTTGCTGGCGCCCATGAATGCAGGCATCCGTCTGACCACTGGTGCCGAGCTGGACCGCCTTGAGTCACCGGCTCATGAAGGCCAGCTAAGCGCGGCGGAAAGCGCTGCACGACGTATTTTTCCGCTGGGTGAACGTCTTGATGAAGCCGCCTGGAAGGGCGCACGCCCGTGTCTTCCGGATATGAAGCCGGTGATTGGCCCTGCGCCCCGTCATAAAGGCCTCTGGTTGGCCTTCGGGCATGGCCATCAAGGGTTTACCCTGGGGCCGGCGACGGGCTACCTGCTGGCGGACATGATGGAAGGTAAAACGCCAGCCATTGATATGGCCCCCTTCAGGGCCGAGCGTTTTTAGCGCGCGATTTTGCGTGTTGTCACACCATTTGCTAGTCTCCTAGTATATTCGTACTACATTGAGGTGATTATATGGATGTAGCCGTCAGCAACGCCGTCAGTACGGCGCTTTACATGAATCAGGCGCAAAGTGCTGAGCAAGCTCAAATGCAGGTATTCAAGGAAGCACTGGATACCCAGGCGCAGCAAGTGACTGACATCATGGCGTCTGCCGATACCGGTGCACAGCCTGATCTAGCAAAAGAGGGCACCGTGGGGACTCAGGTCAACACCTTTGCCTGAAACGTAATACGTTCCCGACAGCTTTGCGCAAAACGCCGGTTTCCCGGCGTTTTTTTATGTCCGGTTATTCACGCCTGGCTCTTTGTCATGGCTCCTGCTGTTCATGACCGCAGTCTCGCTTAACTAAACCGTCCCACAACCGTCCTCTTGTGGCCCCATACTGTCTGCGAGGGTACAATTGCGCTCAATGCCACACAGCTCAGCCGCTGACACCCTGCATCTATGTGCCTGGCTGAGTCCACGTTAATGATGAGGCCCGATGAAAGATACTCAATTAGCCCAGGAAGCCGGGCTTAGAAGAACCTTTGCTATCATTTCGCACCCCGATGCCGGTAAAACGACCATTACAGAGAAAATGCTGCTGTTTGGTAATGCCATTCAGCTGGCCGGATCGGTGAAGAGCAAGCGCAATGATCGCCATGCCACGTCGGACTGGATGAAAATGGAGCAGGAGCGGGGCATCTCGGTGACAACCTCCGTGATGCAGTTTCCTTATGGGGGACGCATCGTTAACCTGCTCGATACGCCAGGTCACGAAGATTTCTCTGAGGACACCTACCGTACCCTGACGGCGGTGGACTCCGCCCTGATGGTGATTGATGGCGCTAAAGGCGTCGAGGACCGGACCATCAAGCTGATGGACGTCTGTCGTCTACGCACCACGCCGATTCTGACCTTCATCAACAAAATGGACCGCGATATCCGTGATCCTATTGAGGTGATGGACGAGGTCGAGACGGTGCTCAACATACAGTGTGCGCCAATGACATGGCCCATCGGCATGGGACGGCACTTCCGCGGGGTGTATCACCTTTATAATGATGTGGTTCATCTCTATACCCAGGGTCAGGGCAGTCGTATCCCCGAGGACAAGCGTATCGAGGGGCTGGATAATCCCGAGGTAGACGAAGTGCTGGGTGAAGAACAGGCTGAAGAACTGCGCATGGAAGTTGAACTGGTGCGCGGTGCATCCCATGAGTTTGACCTTGATGCTTATCGCCGTGGGGAATTGACGCCCGTCTATTTCGGGACGGCCATGGGCAACTTTGGCGTACGCGAAATGCTGGATGGCTTTGTCGAATATGCACCGGCTCCCCAACCCCGGGAAACCGATGTGCGGGATGTGCCGGCTGACGATTCTCGCTTTACTGGCTTTGTGTTTAAAATCCAGGCCAATATGGATCCCAATCATCGCGATCGTATCGCTTTTCTGCGGGTATGCTCGGGCAAGTACGACAAGAACATGAAGATGCGCCATGTGCGTATCAACAAGGACGTCAAGATTGCCGACGCGCTGACGTTCATGGCCTCCGACCGCTCTCAGGTGGAAGAAGCCTGGCCTGGCGACATCATCGGCCTGCACAACCACGGCACTATCCAGATTGGTGATACGTTTACCGTGGGTGAGAATATGCGCTTCACCGGTATTCCGCATTTTGCGCCGGAGCTTTTCAAACGCGTGCGCTTGAAAGATCCGCTTAAAATGAAAGCCTTGCAGAAAGGCTTGCAGCAGCTCTCCGAAGAAGGCGCTACCCAGGTCTTCATGCCGATCGACAACAATGACCTGATTCTGGGGGCAGTGGGGACGCTGCAATTTGACGTCGTGGCGCACCGTTTGAAAGAAGAATACAAGGTCGACTGTCTGTATGAAGCCGTCAATGTTCAGACAGCGCGCTGGGTGTATTGCGAAGATCCCAAGATGCTTGAGGAATTCAAGCGTAAGGCAAGCACCAACCTGGCGATCGATGGCGGCGGCTACTTGACCTACATCGCACCGACCCGCGTCAACCTGCAAATGACCCAGGAGCGCTGGCCGGATATTCGCTTCCAGCCGACGCGCGAGCACTAGCCGGGCAATACGAGGCGACCATGCTGATTGATGCCCACTGCCATCTTGATTTTGCGGTGTTCGACCCTGATCGTGATGCAGTCATGTCAGCCGCAAGAGGCGTGGGGGTCAAGCACTTCATCGTGCCGGGGACGACGCGTGCTCGCTGGCAAGCCGTGCTGGCGCTGGGACAGCGATGTCAGGATGTCAGCGTTTGCGCAGGGCTTCATCCCTACTTTACGGGTGAACACCGTGACCAGGATCTGGCTGAGCTCGAGTGCTTGCTGAAAGAGCGCTCCGAGCTGGTCGCCGTCGGTGAATGCGGGATTGACGCTCGCTTTGACACTACCCTTGATGCCCAATGGGCGTACTTTGATGCCCAATTAACCTTGGCCAAGCAGCATGCCTTGCCGGTGGTCGTGCATTGTGTCAAAGCCAACGACACCGTCGCCAAACGGCTTCGTCAACGCACGCTTTCCAGAACCGGGTTGATCCATGCCTTTGCCGGGTCTTACGAGCAGGCCAGGAAGTTTGTGGATCTTGGTTATGTCCTGGGTCTGGGGGGCGCGGCGACCTATTACCGGGCAAAGCGATTGCACCGGGTTATCAAGGCACTGCCCGATGACAGTTTTGTGCTGGAAACGGACAGCCCCGACATGCCGCTAAGTGGCTACCAGGGACAGCGCAATGAACCTTGCCGAGTAAGTGACGTCTGCAATGTCGTGGCCGAATTACGCGGACAAGCACGCGAACATGTCGCCGCCATCAGCAGCGCCAATGCTGCCCGCCTGTTTCACTTACCCGTTGCGGTCGATTAATCAGCGTTCAATTCGCCAGGCCCATGGCGAGCTGCTCGGGGTCGAGCCGCTCGATAGCGTAGGGAAGATCGAGTAGTGTCAAGCGGGCCTCCCCGATATAAACGGGCATGGCCTCTTCCATCACCTTGGTATTCATGACAGCCAGAAGCTCAATGCTGCCTGTTTCGCTAAGAGCGCTGGTAACGACTTCGCCGACGGCCTTATTGGCTTCATTGATAATCGTGTCCCCGGTTGTTGGCGCCTCGATATTCGAAAGTTCGGCACGCACCAGGCGTTTTTTTACCTGACCACGAAAATGAGCCCGGGCAACGACTTCCTGACCGGTGTAACAGCCTTTTTTGAAGCTGATACCGCCCAGCGCTTCCCAATTGAGCATCTGCGGCAGGAAATGGTCCTGCTGTGCCTCGGTCAGCCATGCCAGGCCGCTGCGGATGTCAGCCAATTGCCAGGCGGCCCGTCCGCCTTCATCGTCAAGTGTCTCGATAAGAGTGTCGTCTTCCAGACAGAACAGCCAGCGTGGTGTATCGCCTGGATAGCACAGCACGCTGGCGTGTGGGTTTGTGGATTGAGTGCCAGGCGCGTTGGGCAAGGGGAGGTCCAGCGTTTCCGCAACTGAGCGGGCATTTTCTCCCACGCCGACCAGCAATAGCCCGGGAAGTGGGGTTAGCTCCGCTTTATAAAAAGCGGCAAATTTTTTTAGGTGGCTGCTCAGCGTTTCAAGCAGCGACGCGCTGAGAAGTAGCCGATAATGACTGTCACCAACCTTCATCAACTGGGCATTTGCCAGCATGCGTCCCTTTGGCGTGCAGAAACAGGTAAGCGGCGCAAAACGCCCGTCGGCAAGACTGACCTGAGCGCTGGTTTGCCCTTGCAAGAATTTCTCGGCATCGGGTCCTTGGATATCCAATGCCGCTAAATGGTTAAGGCGAATACCGCTGTTAAGGGCATCGATTGAGGGAACGGTCGCCATGACAACTCCTGTTGAAGGGGTGGCTGGATCGTGTTGCGAATCAATATTGTCTTAAGTATGGGCAATGGACCGCAATTGCAAGGGTCCTGCCGCGTGCTAGACTCGTTGTCTGTATCAGTTTTGCATAGGACAATATCAATTCGCTCGGAGAGCCAATCCAGTTGGCATTGACCCGTGACGGTAAAATGTATTTGAAACAAGGCTAGCCGATGGCACAGCAATCACTAACCTTTCACGGTGTGAAATCCGCTGAACAGGTCAATCAGATTACCACCGCGCTGATGATGCTCGAAGGCGTGGACAGCGCTGAAGTGGGTCGCTATGGCGCTGAAGTGGACGGTCGCGTAAAGCGTGAGGCGCTCATCAAGGCCGTTGAAAAGCTCAAGCTGGGCATAAAGGTAACATGATGCACAAGCCGATTACGGTGATCAGTGAGCGCAACAGCGCTTTCCGCCATCGCGTCGAGGTTGACGGCCTTGAGGATCTGGCCGCCGATGTGCCGCCCGTCGTGGGCGGTGACGGCAGCGCGCCTGACCCCCATGACTATTTTGATATTGCCCTTGGAACCTGTAAGGCAATTACCGTACAGATGTATGCCAAGCGAAAGCAATGGCCTCTGAAAGGCATTACCGTCACTGTTCAGCGCGATGACAGCCAGGAAAGGAAAGGTGAGTACAAGCTGGCGGTGATGATGACCTTTCACGGCATTGATGATCCTGAGCAGCGTGCCCGGCTGGAAGATATCAGCCACCGCTGCCCCATCCAACGGTTGATGACCACATCGACCGTGGAGATTACGACGAGCACCACGTAGCTCGCCTTACCCTGATCAGGAGTGACGATGAGCAAGGATTTCCGGTTGCAATCGAAATTTGAGCCCGCAGGCGACCAGCCCAACGCTATCAAGGGCCTGGTGGGGGGGCTAGAGTCGGGACTTGCCCATCAAACGCTGCTCGGTGTCACCGGCTCGGGAAAAACCTTCACCATGGCCAATATCGTCGCGCAACAGCAGCGGCCAACGATTGTCATGGCGCCCAATAAGACGTTGGCGGCGCAGCTATACGGTGAGTTCAAAGCGTTTTTCCCGGATAACGCCGTTGAATACTTCGTGTCCTACTACGATTACTACCAGCCGGAAGCCTATGTGCCGTCGTCGGACACTTTCATTGAAAAAGATGCCTCCATCAACGACCACATCGAGCAAATGCGCCTGTCGGCGACGAAAGCACTTCTGGAGCGCCGGGATGCGTTGATTGTCGTATCGGTGTCAGCGATTTATGGCCTGGGCGACCCTGACCAGTACCTCAAGATGCGCTTGCATTTTACCCGCGGCGAGTTGATCGACCAGCGTGCTTTCCTCCGTCGTCTCGCGGAACTTCAGTACACGCGTAACGATATGGATTTTCGCCGCGGTACTTACCGGGTGCGAGGCGATGTGATCGATATTTTCCCGGCAGATGCCGAAGAAGAAGCCGTGCGGGTGGAGTTGTTTGACGATGAAATCGACTCGATCCGGCTCTTTGATCCTTTGACGGGCGACGTGCGCGGGCAAGTCCCGCGCATGACCATCTACCCGAAATCCCACTATGTTACGCCTCGAGAAACGATTCTAGGCGCGATTGACGATATCAAGGCAGAACTTAAAGAGCGGTTGGAGTGGCTGCGCAAGCACGAGCGTCTGGTCGAGGCGCAGCGGCTCGAGCAGCGCACGCTGTACGATATCGAGATGATGCTCGAACTGGGTTACTGCAACGGTATCGAAAACTACTCTCGCTATTTATCGGGCCGCACCCCCGGCGAGCCACCGCCGACATTTTTCGATTACCTGCCAGACGATGCGCTGCTGTTTATTGATGAATCCCACGTCAGCGTGCCCCAGGTAGGCGGGATGTACAAAGGTGACCGGTCGCGCAAGGAAACGCTGGTGGAGTACGGATTCCGCTTGCCGTCTGCACTCGATAACCGGCCGATGAAGTTTGAAGAATGGGAAGCCATTTCACCGCAAACGATTTTTGTCTCGGCGACACCGGGCCCTTATGAAGCCGAGCATGCAGGCCAGGTTGTCGAGCAGGTCGTGCGGCCGACGGGCTTGCTGGACCCCGAGATTGAAGTGCGTCCGGCAAGCACGCAGGTTGACGATTTGCTGTCCGAGATCAGGCTTCGCACCGAGGTGGGCGAACGCGTGCTGGTGACCACCCTCACCAAGCGTATGGCCGAAGACTTGACCGAATACCTGGACGAGCATGGCATCCGCGTCCGCTATCTGCATTCGGATATCGATACCGTCGAGCGGGTGGAAATCATCCGCGACCTGCGGTTGGGGAAATTCGACGTGCTGGTGGGGATCAACCTGCTGCGTGAAGGGCTGGATATCCCGGAAGTCTCATTGGTTGCCATTCTTGATGCCGATAAAGAAGGTTTTCTGCGTAACGAGCGCTCATTGATCCAGACCATTGGCCGCGCCGCACGTAACGCCCAGGGGAAAGCTATCCTTTACGGCGACCGGGTTACCGATTCCATGCGCAGGGCGATGGATGAAACCGAGCGTCGGCGTGACAAACAGAAGGCGCATAACGAAGCCCATGGTATTACCCCAACCACGATTACGCGCTCGGTAACCGATATCATGGAAGCCGCACAGGCACCGGGCAAGAAAAGCAACCGCAAGCGGGGTAGTGATCGCAAAGTGGCCGAGAGTACTGCCGAGTACGATACCGCGAGCATGGACAAGCACGATTTCCTTGCCGCGATCAGCAAAATCGAAGATGCCATGTTTGAAGCGGCGCAAAACCTTGAGTTTGAGGAAGCGGCACGCTTGCGCGACCAGTTGCACAAGATGAAAGAAAAACAGCTGGCGCTAGGGTAGGGCATGCCTGAAGGTCCGGAAATCCGTCGTGCGGCAGATCGCATTGAGCAGCAGATAGGCGGCCAGGTGATTGACGATGCCTGGTTCGCCTTCCCGGAACTTGCCGAGCAGGCAGCGTCACTGCTTGGGGTGCGGGTTTCGCGGGTAGATACTCGGGGCAAGGCAATGCTGATCTGGTTTGCCGACCAGAGCGTGCTTTACTCCCACAATCAACTGTATGGGGTTTGGAAGCTTCACAAAGAAGATAAGCCCCCCAGCACCCGGCGCTCGCTGCGTGTTCGAATAACCACAGATGGGCGCTGCGCCAGTCTGTATAGTGCTTCCGATATTTCACTCTGGCACGAAGACAATCTCACAGAACACCCGTTTTTATCCCGGCTCGGGCCTGACCTCCTGAGCCAGAAGGTGACCCCGCTGCAAGTACAGCAGCGCATGAGCCTTAAGCAGTTTCACCGACGTAGCCTGGGTGCATTACTTCTGGACCAGGGCTTTGTCGCGGGGTTAGGCAATTATCTGCGCTCGGAAATTCTTTTTTTTGCCCAGTGCCACCCCAAACAGCGCCCGGTTGATTTAACCGAGCGGCAGCGCCAGCAGTTGGCTATTTTTATTATCGACATAACTCGACAGGCCTACCAGCAGGCGGGGGTAACCAATACAAAGGCCTGGGTTGAAAACGCCATCGCCGCCGGTGAACCGCGTCGCCAATGGCGCTTCAGTGTTTTTGAGCGAGCGGGACTTTCCTGCCATCGTTGCGGTCGCGTTATCGAGCGTATGATGGTCGGCTCCCGGCGGCTTTACTGGTGCCCCGGCTGTCAAATAGATACACCATGATTTATACCGTTATCTTTCTGTTTGAAAACAATTAAACCAACACACACACCTAGAATTGCAGACATACAGTGTTGCTGCCGGAATAATGCCAATACGGTATAATGTTTACACGTTAAACAGGCCGCTATTCCCATCACCGCTTAGGCCGCCGACAAGACGATAACCGAGGAGCAGTTTGTCCATGACCGTGATTCGCCAGGACGACGTGATTCAAAGCGTTGCCGATGCACTGCAGTACATCTCTTACTACCATCCCAAAGACTTTATCGATGCCATGGCGGCTGCCTATGAGCGTGAAGAAAACCCTGCCGCCAAGGACGCGATTGCCCAGATTTTGATCAATTCGCGTATGTGTGCCACCGGTCATCGCCCAATTTGTCAGGATACCGGTATCGTCACGGTGTTTGTTCACGTGGGTATGAATGTCACCTGGGACGCTGGGATGAGCCTGGATGACATGGTCAATGAAGGGGTGCGTCGCGCCTATCAGCTACCCGACAATATTTTGCGAGCGTCTGTCCTGGCGGACCCTGATGGAAAGCGTCAGAATACCAAGGACAACACCCCGGCGGTTATCCACCATAAGCTTGTGCCGGGCGATAAAGTCGATATCCATGTGGCAGCCAAGGGCGGTGGTAGCGAAGCAAAATCCAAGTTTGCCATGCTCAACCCCTCTGACAGCGTGGTGGAGTGGGTAATGGAGCAATTGCCTAAAATGGGCGCTGGCTGGTGCCCGCCTGGTATGCTGGGTATCGGGATTGGCGGCACGGCCGAAAAAGCCATGGAAATTGCGAAAGAGGCACTGCTGGATCCTATCGATATCCAGGACTTGCAGGCAAGAGGGGCCAGCAATCGCGCCGAGGAGCTGCGTCTCGAGCTGTTCGACAAGGTCAATAAAAGTGGCATTGGCGCACAAGGCTTGGGTGGCTTGACGACTGTGCTGGATATCAAGGTCAAGGATTATCCGACGCATGCGGCAAATAAGCCGGTCGCCATCATTCCCAACTGCGCGGCCACTCGCCATGCCCACTTCACACTGGACGGCTCTGGCCCCGTGGCGCTACCTGCCCCCAAGTTGGAAGATTGGCCGGAAATTACCCGTGAAGCCGGCGACAACGTCAAACGTGTCAACCTGGATACGGTGACCCCCGACGATGTCAAAACCTGGCAGCCCGGCGATACGCTCTTGTTGAATGGCAAGCTGCTGACCGGGCGTGATGCGGCCCACAAACGCATGGTAGATATGATTGCCAAGGGCGAGCCGTTACCGGTCGATATGAAAGGGCGGTTTATCTACTATGTGGGCCCGGTGGATCCGATAGGTGACGAAGTGGTCGGCCCTGCAGGTCCTACCACCGCCACACGCATGGACAAGTTCACCCGCACCATGCTCGAAGAAACAGGCTTGCTGGGCATGGTGGGCAAGGCCGAGCGAGGGCAGGCGGCGATTGACGCCATCCGCGATAACCAGGCGGTTTATCTGATGGCGGTAGGCGGTTCTGCTTATCTTGTTGCCCAGGCAATCAAGAAATCCCGCGTGGTTGGCTTCGAGGATCTCGGCATGGAAGCCATTTATGAGTTTGAAGTGGAAGATATGCCGGTTACCGTCGCCGTGGATAGTGCAGGAACCTCGGTGCACCAGACCGGGCCTGCCAAGTGGAAGGACATTATCGCCCAGACGGCTTGAATGTTGGAAAGGAGTCGCGTGTTTCAGGCGATATAGGCCCTGCCAGTGGCGGGGCCTATGTCCATTCTCGGCCAGCGCATCGCAATGGAATTGACACCCATAATGAGGACACCACTATGACCTCGTGGTTGCTAGGGACCGGCATCTTGTTGATCTATGTGCTGGGGATTGTTTCAGCGGTGATGGCGCTGATGTCCAGCCGGACCTCCCAGGGCGCGGTCGCCTGGATTATCTCACTACTCACGTTTCCTTATGTTGCCGTACCTGCCTATTGGCTATTTGGACGGCCACGGTTTTATGGCTACGTGACGGCCCGCGGGGTGCGTGACAATATTTTACGCCGCATGCTGGTACGTTATCGCGCCAACATTGACCCCTATGGTGTGACGGCTAAAAGCGCCGATATTCGAGCCGTTGAACAGTTGGCCATGATGCCAATGACCCAGGGTAACCAGGCAACCTTGCTGATTGACGGCGAGGAGACCTTCGAAAGCCTGTTTGCGGGCATTGAGCGTGCCCAGCGCTATATTCTTCTGCAATTTTTCATCGTTCGGGATGATCGGCTTGGCCGCCGATTGATGGCGTACCTTCAGCAGGCTGTGCGGCGTGGTATCAATATCTATTTCCTATACGACGAGATGGGCAGCCGAAAGCTCAGCGATCGCTATTTAAATGATTTGGCCCAGTCAGGTATCGAAGTCAGTGCGTTTCGATCCTCCAGGGGGCTTAAGCATCCTTTCCAACTGAACTTTCGCAATCATCGTAAAGTGATGGTGGTCGATGGGCATGAAGGTTGGCTTGGCGGGTTTAACGTCGGCGTGGAGTACCTGGGCGAGGATCCTAATCGTGGCCCCTGGCGCGATACGCATCTCAAGCTTGAAGGCCCGAGTGTTCTGGGGCTTCAGGAAGCCTTCTGGGAAGATTGGCATTGGGCGACAGGCGAAGTGATAACCCTGGATTGGCAGCCCGTGAAAACCTTCGCCAGTAATCACCACGTGGTCGTGGTCCCCTCGGGACCTGCAGATCGCCAGGACACAGCAAGCCTGCTCATACAGCAGGTAATACAGAGTGCCGAAGAGCGGCTATGGGTTACCAGCCCCTATTTTGTGCCGGACCAGGGTGTTCAGGATGCGCTTCGGCTAGCCGCCATGCGTGGCGTGGATGTCCGGGTCATGATACCCGAACGGCCTGATCACTTGCTGGTTTTCCTGTCGGCCTTTTCATTCCTGCCCGATATGTTGCGCGCTGGTGTAAAAATATACCGTTATCTTCCTGGTTTTCTCCACCAGAAAGTTATGCTTGTCGACAACAAGGCAGCAACGGTCGGTACAGTGAATATGGACAACCGTTCTTTCCGGTTAAACTTTGAAATCACCGCTTTTATGCCCAGCCCGTCCGTTGCTGCCCAGGTTAGCTTGATGCTCGAGAACGATTTCGCAAGATGTCGTCGTATCAGCCTGGATGAGATTGCCCAGCGTCCCTGGTGGAAAAAAGTGGTATCACGGGCGGCCTATTTAACGGCGCCCATTCAGTAAACTGAAGGCTCCGTGCCAGATCAATTCAAATAACTAGGGTGACAAGGAGTCGTTGGTGAACCTTGAAACAAAATGGTTGGAAGATTTCGTCGCATTGGCCAATACCCGGAGTTTTTCAGCATCTGCCAGGCAGCGGCACGTGACTCAGCCAGCGTTCAGTCGGCGTATCCGGGCTTTAGAGCAGGCGGTGGGGGTGACGTTGGTTGACCGTTCAACGACGCCGGTGGGCTTGACCTCAGAAGGACAGCTGTTTCTGGTTACCGCGCGAAACCTTGTTGAGCAGCTTAACGAATCGTTAGGCCATTTACGGGGGCTCTCGATTGCCAATGAGGCGCTGGATATCGTCGCCGCGCATTCGTTAGCGCTGAGCTTTTATCCGCCCTGGATATCGCGACTGCAAAAAGGCCTCGGTGAGCTGCCTACCCGATTGGTCGCGATGAATGTCGGAGAGGCCATTCACGTGCTTCGTGAAGGCAACTGTGACCTCATGCTGGCCTACTATGATCCATTCGCCACCATGCAGCTGGATGCTGAAGTGTTCCCGTCTTTTTCGATTGGCAACGTCAATATGCTCCCCGTGTCATTACCCGATGCCCAGGGCAAACCATTGTTTTCACTTCAAGAAGGTGACTCTGTGCCCTACCTGGCTTATACGCAGGGTGCCTTTTTGGGGCGCAGTGTACGCATGCTGCTGAAAAACGACCCCTTGCGTATGAAACTGCGCACCGTCTATGAAACCGCCATGGCGGAGGGGCTGAAGGGGATGGTGCTTCAAGGGGTAGGCATGGCATGGATCCCCGATTTTTGTATTCGCGAAGAACTAAAGAGCGGTCGTTTGGTGCGTGCTGCCGATGCCAACTGGGATATCCCGCTGGAAATCCGGCTGTACCGCTGTTCACTGGTCCACAAGCCTGGTGTAGAGCGCTTGTGGCGGCAAATGATGAAGCTGCCCCGGGACTTTCTGCAGGGGTAATGAATTAGTGCGCTGACTCGCTCGTAAAGTCGGCAGGCAGGCCAAGAAAATTTTGAATGATAAAAAAATGGTCTTCAAACAGGCTATCGGGCTGAAGGTCGGCAAGGGCGACCCAGCGGGCATGGTCACCGCCCTTGACGGGTTTCAATTGCGGCAACTGCTGGTCGGGGCGCAAGGCAAAGTAGAAGGCTTCAGCCAGCGTTCGGCCACGCCAACTGCGGTGAGGTTCATCAAACAGGCGCTGGCCTCTCAATGAGCCCTTCAAAACCGGCTCAGGTACTTTCAGACGAATACGCTCACGCAATTCCCGCAGGCAGGCGTCAAGCAATCGTTCATGGGGATTGATAAAGCCACCTGGTAATGCGAACAGCCCCTTACCCGGTGCTGCAGTACGGCGTACCAGTAGCACATGGCCTGACTGGACCACCACGGCATTGACGGTAACAAAAATGGGAGGGTAGGGCGCTTGTTGCCAGGCTTTACGATACTGGTCCAGCAGTTGCTGCTCCTCCAGCAGTTGTTCGTAGTCGCTTCCCCGGCAAAAAAGCGCCACACGATCAACCACGCCAGGGGGTAGGTCGTGGTAGGCACCTGTACTGAGGTAGTCGTCGGTGGACCCAGGCGAGCGAAACAGACGTTCACGGATCTGGCTTGCTGAAATACCTTCGACCAACGGGACACTCACCGACTCCCATTGCGGGAATAGTGATAGGTAGTAGCTGGATTGTCCCCGGCTAGCCCCTATAAGACCGATCCGTGGCAGTCTGGCATTTGCCGGCGCGGTCAAGTCCCTTACTTTACGCTGAACATCGCGAACCCAGACGTCGTTGTTGTAAAGCGCATCCAGTAGCGGTGTGATTTCCAGTCGCTGGTTATCCTCCTCGTCAAAACCTGAGCGCAACATCATCTGCCGTTCTTCAAAACGCCATGGATTCCGCAGCGAGCGCGCCTGCCAGGAGGAGCCGACCAACACGATGACCTGACGAGCTTGTTTCAGTGCTTCACGAATAACCGCCAGATGTCCCAGGTGAGGGGGCTGAAAACGGCCAATAAAGACGAGGCAGTCAAAGTCATACGCCTGGCTCGGGTGTGAGGCATCAGTTGGCATGCGAGGCTGTCCTTTGTCTGTCAATCATGGCCCCGCATTATGGTGGGCTTGGCGAGGCGGCGCAATCTAGCTCTGCAGCCAACGGTATGATTGGGTATGCTAATTATAATAGGCCATGGAGAGTTGGCCCTGTATCAATTGATTAGGGAGTTTTCATGCTCAAACGCAGCGCATATTTTTGGGGCAACGTGCTCAGGGACTCGGCGTCATTATGGTTGAAGCGCAACGCCTTCAGCTATGCAGGCTCCTTGGCGTTTTACACCCTCTTTTCACTGGCCCCCACCATTATTATTGCGGTCACCGTCATTGGCCTTGTGCTGGGTGAGGAGGCGGCGCAGGGTCAGATCGTGGCACAACTGCAAGGCACGATCGGCAGTGATGCCGCAGCGGTAGTGGAACAAGCCGTCGCTCAATCGCGCATTCAGGAAGCGGGGATAATGCCGACGATACTCGGCGTGGGCGCACTTGTCGTGGGTGCCACAACGGTGTTTGCTCAGATGCAGTTCTCGCTCAATACGATCTGGGGCGTCACCGCCAAGCCGACTGCCAACGGGGCGCTGGTGTTCATTAAAAATCGTATACTCTCGTTAACGGTTGTGCTGTCGATCGGGTTTATATTGCTGGTCTCGTTAGTGTTGGGTGTGGCCATCCGGGGTGCGCTCGGTGCGGCAGATAACCTGCTACCTTATGTAGGCCTGCTGAGCCAAGTGGCCGAATCGCTGGTTTCGCTATTGGTTGTTGCTTTGCTTTTCGCCACTATTTTCAAGGTCTTGCCCGATGTGGTATTAAGTTGGCAGGATGTTTTGATAGGTGCTTTGGTAACCGCCGTATTATTTACCATTGGCCGGAGTGTCATCGCTGTCTATCTTGCTTATACGGCAACGGCTTCCACTTACGGTGCGGCTGGTTCTGTGGTGATGGTGCTGCTGTGGGTTTATTATTCATCCCTCATTTTGCTCTTTGGCGCCGCCTTTACCCGCTCACTTCTTTTGCGCAGAGGTCGACCGTTGGTGCCACGCAATAGCGCTGTTGTTATCAAATATCAGGAAAATGACGACGGCTAAAACAGGAGACGACAATGGCAGATTGTTGTGTACGTGCTTGGGTGACGGGAAAAGTGCAAGGCGTTTTGTTTCGGCGCTCTACCCAACATCAGGCGCTGCAGTATCGTTTAACCGGCTATGCGAAAAACTTGCCTGACGGTCGTGTTGAAGTATTGCTTTGCGGCGGTCCAGAGGATGTAAAAACCGTCAGCGAGTGGTTATGGAAAGGCCCTGACGGGGCGCAGGTGACCCATGTCGAATTTAACGTGCTGGATCAGTGCCACGCCCCGGATCATTTTGCGACTTATTAGCGGTTTGCCTGCCACTGCTGGATGTTCTCAGAGGTCAGGCTGACAATGTTTTGCCTGGCCTCTGGCGTAATCCAGGCATTATGGGGCGTGACAACCAGGTTGAGTGGTTCATCCAGCGCGGCTAGCAGTGGGTGTCCTTCGCGTGGCGGCTCATTGGGTAGCACGTCGACGGCAAGCCCGCCTATATGCCCATCCCTGAGTGCCGAGAGCGCGGCATGTTCGTCGATAACGCCTCCACGGGAACAGTTAATCAGCAATAACGAAGGTTTGGCCCTGGCCAGGCGTCCTGCATTGATCAGGTGATGGGTGGCGTCATTTAGCGGGCAGTGAAGGCTGATAACGTCGGCTTCTGGCAGCAGGTCGTCGAGTGACGGACGGGCGTCGTTCGCTTCATTCCCCGGGCGGGCTGCAAAGGTGACGCGCATCCCCAGTGCTTCAGCCAGACGTGCTACTTCCGAACCAAGTTCGCCCTGGCCTACCATCACCAGGTGCTTGTCCGATAACTGCATCGTCGGATAATGCTGCAGGCAGAAAAAGTCGCTGTTTTGCCAGGCGCCCGCGGCAACATCCCGTTGATAAAGCGGCAGTCTGTTTGCCAACGTCAGCATCAGCATCAAGGTGTGCTGCGACACACTGGCGGTGCCATAAGCGGCAACGTTCTTAACGGCTATCCCTCTGGCATTGGCAGTTTCCAGATCGATATTGTTAAGCCCGGTAGCCAGCACACAGATCAATTTCAGCGAGGGCAACTGATTGAGTGTCTCCGCATCCAGGACAACTTTATTGACAATGGCGATATCGGCATTGGCCAGGCGCTCACGAGCCTGTTGAGACGTGCTTTGACCGAACACCTCAAGGTGCGATACCGACTGACGGATAGCGGTTAGATCGATTTGCGGACCAAGACTCTCGGCATCCAATATGACTGCATTTGGCATTTTCTGACCTCCACTGTCTGCCGGTGGCGTCTAGCCTTGCTCGGCAGGGGGCACAAAAGGGTATAATAAGCTGGCGTGAATAATCATCGCCTTGGAATTTATCCCGACGGGCCGCATATTGCAGCTTGGCAGCATTCATGTTGCTGTTTTGTCGGAGTTGAGCTTTATCTGGAGTCATCAACATGCCCATCTATGAATATGAGTGCAAGGCCTGCGGCCATCGCATGGATAAATTGCAAAAAATCAGCGCCGATCCGTTAACGGATTGCCCTGCGTGCGAAAGCGCCAGCTTGTCGCGGCTGGTATCCGCTGCCGGTTTCCGCTTGGCGGGCGGCGGCTGGTATGAAACTGATTTTAAAACCGGCAGTAAAAAGAATTTAGCTGCTGATGCCAAAAGCGCAACGCCCGAGACAGGTGGTCAGAATAGCGCCAGTCCGGCGGCCAAGAAAAAAGACACGGCGGCCTAGCCGACGTCGTCAGACCGACCAAGGTCCTACAATTACCTTTTGCCACGAAACACAACAGGATGAAACATGCGCAGTCATTATTGCGGCCAGCTAAACGAAACATTGGTAGACCAGACGGTCACCGTATGCGGGTGGGTGCATCGCCGCCGTGACCATGGTGGGGTTATCTTTCTCGATATGCGTGATCGCGATGGCGTCGCTCAGTTCGTCGTGGACCCAGATACCGCCGACGCGTTTGCCAATGCCGACCGTGCTCGCAATGAGTTCGTTCTGCGCATTACCGGGCGGGTTCGTCTGCGCCCCGAAGGTACGCAGAATCCCAATATGCCCACCGGGATGATTGAAGTACTGGCAAAAGACGTCGAAGTGCTTAATACCGCGGTGACGCCGCCTTTCCAGCTCGACGAGCATGGCAAAGTCGGTGAAGAGGTCCGCCTCAAGCACCGCTATATCGATTTGCGCCGCCCCGATATGATCGACAAGCTACGGCTGCGCTCGCGTATTTCACACACCGTACGCGCGTTCCTCGAAAATCAGGGATTTCTGGATATCGAAACCCCGGTTTTGACCCGTGCGACGCCCGAAGGGGCGCGCGATTACCTGGTGCCGAGCCGTACCCATGCGGGCAACTTCTTTGCACTGCCGCAGTCGCCGCAGCTCTTCAAGCAGCTGTTGATGGTGGCGGGGTTTGACCGCTACTACCAGATTGCCAAGTGTTTCCGCGACGAAGATCTGCGTGCCGATCGCCAGCCCGAGTTCACCCAAATCGACATCGAGGCCTCGTTCGTTGAAGAAAACGACATCATGGGCATTACCGAGTCCATGATTCGTCAACTCTTCCAGGAAGTGCTCGATGTCGAACTGGCCGCGTTTCCGCGCATGACGTGGCAGGAAGCCATGGACCGCTTTGGCTCAGACAAACCCGACTTGCGTATTCCCCTTGAATTGACCAATGTCGATGACTTGATGCAACAGGTTGACTTCAAGGTGTTCTCCGGCCCGGCAAATGCGGCAGATGGCCGCGTTGCAGCGTTGAAGGTTCCTGGCGGTGCATCACTTTCACGCAAGGAAATCGACGAATACACCAAATTTGTCGGTATCTACGGCGCCAAGGGGCTTGCTTGGATCAAGGTCAACGAGCGCGCGAAAGGCCTTGACGGGCTGCAGTCGCCGATCGTCAAGTTCATGGAGAATGTGGTAGAGGATCTGCTCGACCGTGTCGACGCCAAAGATGGCGACATTATTTTCTTCGGTGCTGACAAAACGCGTATCGTCAACGAAGCGATCGGCGCATTGCGCGTCAAGCTGGGGGCAGACCTCGACCTGTATACCCAAGACTGGGCTCCTCTCTGGGTCGTCGACTTCCCGATGTTCGAAGAGGACGATAACGGCCGCCTCAGCCCGCTGCATCATCCCTTTACTGCCCCGTCATGCTCGCCTGAAGCACTCAAGGATGACCCGGCGAACGCCTTGTCGCGCGCCTACGACATGGTGCTGAATGGTACCGAGCTTGGCGGCGGCTCGATCCGTATTCATGATCAAACCATGCAGCGTACGGTGTTTGACATCCTGGGAATTGGCCAGGCAGAAGCCCAGGAAAAGTTCGGCTTCCTGCTGGACGCCCTCCAGTACGGTGCGCCGCCTCACGGTGGTTTGGCCTTTGGTCTGGACCGCCTGGTGATGCTGATGGCTGGTGCCAAGACCATCCGCGAAGTGATCGCGTTCCCGAAAACCCAAAGTGCCGCTTGTTTGATGACCGACGCCCCGGGCGAAGTCAGCTCAGAGCAGCTCAAAGACCTTAATATCCGTTTGCGTCAGAAAGCCAAAGCGGATACCACGGCCGAATAAGCGCTCTTCATATACCACCTTGCACCGGCGCCCAGGCGTCGGTGTTTTTGTTTGGACGACTTGAGTGCTGTTATATGCAGACACCTGCCTTATCCAATCCGTTGCGTATCCTGGGCATTGACCCTGGTTCGCGCATTACCGGCTATGGTGTCATTGAGCTGGTAGGGCTTGTTCCCCGGTATGTTGCTAGCGGCTGCATTCGTACCGCTGAAGGTCCGCTCGAGCAGCGTTTGGCTCAAATCTACGCAGGGCTAGGGGAGGTGGTCGGATTGCACCGCCCAGATGCTGTGGCCATTGAGCGCGTTTTCATGGCAAAAAATCCCGACTCAGCGCTCAAACTGGGGCAGGCAAGAGGGGTGGCGCTGGTCTGTATGGCCAACCATGGTCTGGCAGTTGATGAGTATGCCGCGCGGCAGATCAAGCAGGCGGTAACCGGTCAGGGCGGCGCCGATAAGTTGCAGGTGCAACATATGGTAACGGCTATCTTGCATCTGGCGGCTTCACCGCAGGCGGATGCGGCTGATGCACTCGCGATTGCACTGACCCATGCCTACGCCAGCCAAGGACCCAAGGCGCTAACCACGCAAGGAGGTGGGCGTCGCCGTTCCTCCGGGCGCTGGCGACTCTGATAATCAGCCGCCAACCACTGGTCACTTGTACAGAGTGGCTTTATAGTGGCGACTGGTTTGGCTTAGCGCGAGCATAGATATGATTGGACGGCTTAAAGGCCAGTTAATTGAGAAGCAGCCGCCTTGGATCGTGGTGGATGTACATGGCGTGGGATACGAGCTGGAAACGTCGATGACAACGCTGGTAGCGCTGCCGCCGGTGGGTGAAGGCATTTTTTTATATACTCATCTCACGATACGGGACGACGCCCATCTGCTATATGGATTTGGTCGCGAGCATGAACGTGCCCTGTTTCGCGCCCTGATCAAAGTGAATGGTGTGGGGCCCAAACTGGCTTTGGCCATCTTGTCGGGTATGGATGAAGACGCCTTTATGCGTTGTGTGCGCGATGATGACAGCAAGGCGCTCACCAAACTTCCAGGCGTGGGTAAAAAAACCGCCGAGCGCTTGATCATAGAAATGCGTGACCGCTTTCCTGAGTGGGAAAATGGCCGCGATACCACGCTTCCTCTCGAAGCCGCCAATGGACAGGCTACTCATCACCGAAACAGCTTGGCGGACGCCGAGTCGGCGCTCGTGAGTCTTGGCTACAAACCGACCGAGGCCACGAAAATGCTGGCCGACCTTGATGGTTCTCAGTCGACCGAGGCCCTCATCAAGGCGGCACTTACCCAGCGCATGAAGGGCTGAACGCGTACAACCAAGGACGTAAATGAACGCTTATGCTAGAGCACGATCGACTGATTGCCGCTGAGCCAGAGCAGGGTGAAGGTCGCATTGACCATGCGATTCGCCCTAAACGGCTCCAGGACTATATTGGCCAACCCCGCGTTCGCGAGCAGTTGGAAATTTTTATTGGGGCCGCCCGGCTGCGTGAAGATAGCCTTGACCATACATTGGTGTTCGGCCCACCAGGCTTGGGCAAGACCACCTTGGCCAACATTATTGCCACGGAAATGGGCGTGGGGCTCAAGTCGACGTCGGGCCCGGTGCTTGAAAGGGCCGGTGACCTGGCGGCAATGCTCACCAACCTGGAGCCTGGGGACGTCCTGTTTATCGATGAAATCCATCGCTTATCGCCCGTTGTCGAGGAAGTGCTGTATCCGGCGATGGAAGATTTTCAGCTCGATATCATGATTGGTGAGGGGCCTGCTGCACGCTCGATCAAGCTGGATTTACCGCGCTTTACGTTGGTGGGCGCCACCACCCGAGCAGGGCTCCTCACCTCGCCGTTGCGTGATCGTTTTGGCATCGTTCAACGGCTGGAATTTTATAACCTGACCGAGTTGACAGAGATCGTGACCCGTTCAGCCAAGCTGCTTGGCGTTGAAACTCATCATGACGGTGCCGTTGAAATTGCCCGTCGCTCAAGGGGCACCCCCCGAATTGCCAACCGCTTGCTTCGCCGAGTCCGCGACTATGCCGAAATGAAGGGCGATGGCACCGTAGATGCAAGTCTGGCAGACGCGGCGCTAAACATGCTTAATGTGGACCACCATGGGTTGGACCATATGGATCGCAGGCTGTTATTGGCAATGATCGATAAATTCGACGGCGGGCCAGTAGGTGTCGATTCACTGTCAGCCGCCATCGGTGAGGAACGCGATACCATTGAAGACGTCATCGAGCCATATTTGATCCAGCAGGGACTGATGATGCGCACGCCTCGCGGGCGCGTCGTCACGCGGCAGGCCTGGTTGCATTTTGAGCGTGTTCCCCATGAGGCGTCCATCGAGGCCCAGGGAGAGCAGCGTCCATGAACCAGTCGCCGCGTTACCCGGTCCGCGTTTACATGGAAGATACAGACGCGGGGGGGATTGTCTACTACGTTAACTACCTGAAGTTTATGGAACGTGCCCGCAGTGAATGGCTGAGATCCCTGGGGATCGACCAGCAAACGTTGCTGGACGCAGGCACTCAGCTAGTGGTATATCGCTTGTCCTGTCATTACACCAAGCCTGCGCGACTAGACGATGCGCTTGACGTAAGTGCCGATGTCGTCAGTGTTGGCCGCTGCCGGATGACATTTGAGCAGCACGTATGGCGGGAAAATGAACGTCTTTGCGCCGCCACGGTCGAGATAGCGTGCTTGAGTGCGCAGGATCTGCGCCCTATGGCATGGCCGTCTGCGCTCAAATCGCTTATGTAACGCACGATGCGGGCACCTAACACCACATTACTGATGATTGATGAGGGCACTTGTGAACGATAATGCCATGTCTATTCCACACCTGATTATGAATGCCAGCGTCGTTGTTCAGCTGGTCATGTTGCTATTAACAGTGGGGTCCATTCTTTCATGGGTGGTGATTTTTCAACGCGGCATCGCCCTGCGCCGTGCGCAAAAAGAATATACCCAGTTTGAAGAAACGTTCTGGTCAGGCGTTGATTTGAATGAGCTTTACCGTGAAATCCCTGCTGACGATCCCCGCCACGGGGCTGAACATATCTTTCAGGCAGGCTTTCGTGAATTCAATCGCCTGATGCCCAAGACCCGTAATACCACAACGGTTCTGGAAGGTGTTCAGCGCAGCATGCGCGTCGCATGGTCACGTGAGGAAGACCGCCTGACCCAGCATCTTGTCTTTCTCGCGACAGTGGCTTCTGCCAGCCCCTATATAGGCCTGTTTGGCACTGTGTGGGGCATCATGGGGTCCTTCCAATCGCTCTCCATGACCCAGCAAGCCACATTGGCAACGGTCGCCCCCTGGATCGCAGAGGCATTGATTGCCACGGCAATGGGCCTTTTCGCCGCGATACCTGCCGTGATTTTCTACAACCGGCTTTCCAACAACGCCAGTCGCTTGTTGGGCAAGTACGAGGATTTCGCTGAAGAGTTCCACGCTATCTTGCACCGCAATCTGCAAGGGCGCGACAGCGCGTCAAGCTAAGGGAGTTGCCCCATGCAAGGACCGTTTAAACGCGGCGGACAGCGTAAGCCTATGGGTGAAATCAACGTTGTCCCCTTTATCGATGTCATGCTGGTGTTGCTGGTCATTTTCATGATTACCGCTCCGATGTTGAATCAGGGAGTGGACGTTGAATTGCCCCAGGTCAGTTCAGAGCCAATAGAAAGTCAGGAAGACAACGACCCGATCATTATTTCCATCGATCGCGAAGGACAGTACTACCTTAGCCTCGGAGACGATTCGACCCAGGTCTCTGCTGATGATATCACTCGCCGGGTTAGCGCTATTATAGAGCAGCAGCCTGACACGCCGGTGATGGTTCGTGGCGACCAGAATGTGGCTTATGGTGAAGTGGTCGTGTTGATGAGTAATCTGCAGCGCTCGGGCGTGGCCAATGTGGGGCTCATTTCTGAGCCACCACAGAATGAGTAAGGACGCACAGGGCATGGCTGTAAAAAAACCTCGTGATCCTCAAGATATTGGCTACCTTTGGCCAGCGGTGTTTGCGATTGCCGTGCACCTGCTGATCGTGTTGTTCTCGTTGGTTGAATGGCCAGATAGTGACGCCGAGCCAGATTCCTCTTCTATTGTACAGGCAACCCTGATCAGCACAGAGGCGTTCACGAACCTGGCCCAGCAGGCCAATGATGAGTCAGCTGCCATGGAGGGGGCTGAGGAAGCTGAGGAGACAATAGAAGAACCCGATACATCAGCCGCCGAAGAGCAGGCCGCTGCCGAACAGGCTGCACAGGAAGCGGCTGAAGCTGCTGCTGCCGAAGAAGCCCTGGAAGCTGCCAGGGCAGAAGCAGAAGCGCAAGCCCAACGCCTCCAGGAGGCAGCTGAAGCTGAAGCCGAACGTGAAAGGGAAGCTGAAGAGCAGCGCCGCCAGGAAGCGGCAGAAGCCGAGGCCGAGCGTCAGCGGGAAGCTGAAGAGCAACGCCGTCAGGAGGCCGCCGAAGAGCAGCGCCGCCAGGAAGAGGCAGAAGCCGAGGCCCAGCGCCAGCGGGAAGCCGAAGAACAGCGCCGCCAGGAAGAGGCAGAAGCCGAGGCCCAGCGTCAGCGGGAAGCCGAAGAGCAACGCCGCCAGGAAGAGGCAGAAGCCGAGGCCGAGCGTCAACGCGAAGCGGAAGAGCAACGCCGTCAGGAAGAGGCAGAAGCCGAGGCCCAGCGTCAACGCGAAGCCGAAGAACAGCGCCTTCAGGAAGAGGCAGAAGCCGCAATGCAGCGACAGTTGGAAGGTGAAGCCCAGGCCGCTGCTGCAGCACAACAAGCCGAGCAAGCCGCCAATAGCTTCCTGACGATTGTTAAGCGCGCCGTCGAGCAGGCATGGATAATTCCGTCAGACGCAAGCGACTCGATGAGTGCTACGCTTGAAGTCAGGTTAGGGCCGTCAGGCGAAGTGCTGACCACGTCGGTGGTATCGTCAAGCGGCGATGGCAACTTTGATCGATCGGCGATGCAGGCAATCGAACATGCAGCACCGTTCGTTGAGCTGCGTGAGCTGCCGGCTGGACAGCAGCGCAATTTACGTCAATTCAATCTGCGATTTACCCCGGGGGATGTTCGCTGATGCACACCATAAGCAAGGTATGGCTATTCTGTCTGTTGCTGGCAATGAGCACAGTTGCTAGCGCCAATTTAACCATCGAAATTACCCGCGGCAGTGATCAGGCGCTACCCATAGGCGTGGTGCCGTTCGAGGGTCCAGAGGGTATGCCCGAAGACGTGGCACAAATCATTCATGACAATCTTGATCGCAGCGGTTTTTTTGATCCCCTGGATCGCGGTTCGATGTTTGAGCAACCCAACGAGGCAGAGGATGTTCAATACAGCACCTGGCGGTCATTGGATGTTCGTTATCTGGTCGTTGGCAGAACCGAACGGACAGACACTGGCTATCGAATCCAATATGATCTGATGGATATCAGCGGCCAGCGGCGCATGATGAGCGAAACCGTGACGGCCAGTGAAAATGATCTGCGTGGTGCCGCGCACTATATCAGCGACCAGATTTTTGAGGAGATTACTGACATTCGCGGTGCTTTCTCGACGCGAATTGCGTATGTCACCGCGCAAGGGGTTGGCGATAACACCGACTATGGCCTGTACGTAGCCGATGCAGACGGGCGCAATAGCCAGCAGATTTTGACGTCCGACCAGCCCATCTTGTCCCCTGCCTGGTCACCGGACGGTGGCAAACTTGCTTATGTATCTTTCGAGAGTGGACGCCCGGAGATCTATATTCAGGAAGTGAGTAGCGGTAATCGTGCGCGGATTACATCGTTTGAGGGGATTAACGGTGCACCCGCCTGGTCGCCAAATGGCCGCCGGTTGGCCATGTCCTTGTCAAAAGACGGTCAGCCCGATATTTATGTCATGGAAATCGCCGACCGTTCGCTCACTCGCGTTACGGATAGCAACAGTATCGATACCGAACCTGCATGGTCGCCGGATGGTCGCCGTCTGGTGTTCACGTCCGACCGTAGCGGTGGGCCGCAAATTTATCAGCATACGCTCGGTAGCGGTGAAACGGAGCGTATGACTTTCACGGGTAATTATAACGCTCGGGCGCGTTTCTCGCCGGATGGCGAAAACCTGTTTTTGATCCACCGTTCTGACCGTGGTTTTCAAGTCGCACGTCAGGAAATCGACAGTGGTCGCCTGGTCACGTTGAGTGATTCCACTAGTGATGAATCACCCAGTGTTGCACCGAACGGGACCATGGTAATCTTCGCTACCCAACAGGGTAACAACGGGGTGCTGAGTGCCGTTTCTGCCGATGGCCGTTCGTCATTCAGGTTGCCCGCTGCCCAAGGTGATGTGCGTGACCCCGCATGGTCACCGTTTTTAAACAACTGAAATCCATTCATGTTTTCAGGCAAGGAGTCTGATTATGCAACTTAAACCGTTGGCTCGCTCATTGGCAGTCGCGCTTTCTATCGCCGTTATCGCAGGCTGTTCAAGCACCGGCGGCACTCAAGACGGTGATTCATACGGCAGCCAGGATGGCCGTGATGGAAGCGCCAGCAGCACCTCGGGCACCGGAACGAGCGGTCAGTATGGCAGCGCCACATCAGGCGCTGATCGCAGTCAACAGGCCGACTCGCGTATTCCGGATGTCAAAACCATCTATTTTGACTACGATCGCGACACGATTAAAAGCGAATACGAATCTGTCGTGATGGCCCACGCGCGCTATCTGCGTTCAAACCCGGATGTCAACGTCGTCTTGCACGGGCATACCGATGAACGCGGTACCCGTGAATACAACATGGCCCTCGGTGAACGCCGTGCCAACGCCGTCGAGCGCTTTCTGAACATTCAAGGCGTTTCATCCTCGCAAATGAGCGTGGTGAGCTATGGGGAAGAGCGTCCGGCTGAACGTGGTAGCAGCGAGGCTGCATATTCACAAAACCGTCGCGTTGTGTTCAATTATTGATGACCCGCGTGATAATCAACACGCATTAGGATTCGTCATTTTGGAGTCATCATGAATCACAGTCTCAAGCGTTACATTGAGAGGCTGTGCGGTGCGGGAGCCTTAGTGCTCCCGTTATCCGTATTGCCCCTTGCCAGTGTTGCCCAACAGCCCGTTGTCGAAGACCTTTCAGGTTCAGGCGGCGGGTTTTATGAACAAGCCCAGACCCAGGGCGGAGGCTCCAATGGAAGCCTCGTCTTATTCAACACGGTGCAGGAGCACCAGCAGGAAATTCAGCGTCTGCGTGGTGAAATTGAAGAGCTGCGTCACCAATTGGAGCAACTTCGCCGCCAATCACAGCAGCAATACCTTGATATTGAAGACCGCCTGATGAGCATTGGGCAGAGTCAAATCGATGAATCGACACCCGAGGTGGAGCCTGACGCCGCCGAGGAAGTTGCCAATACTCCCTCACCAAGCGATGTGAGTGAGGATGCGCGGCAGACGTATCAGGACGCCTTCGCACATGTACAGGCGCGCCGTTTCGACGAAGCCATCGCCGCCTTTGAAGCCTTTGTGGAAGCCTATCCCGATACCAGCTTGACCGCCAACGGCCATTACTGGCTGGGTGAGCTGTATGCAGCGGAAGGCGAACTGGATGCCGCCGAGCAAGCGTTCACCCGCGTGATTGACAACTATGATGGTAGCAGCAAGGTGCCGGATGCGTTGTACAAGCTTGGCTTGGTCAAGGCCCGGCAGGGCGAAGCGAAAGAAAGTCGTGCGTTCCTCGAAAAAGTGCAGGATGATTATCCACAAAGCAGTGCGGCGGGGCTGGCCGATGATTTTCTTCGCCAGGGCAGTTGATGGCAAAAGCCGCCAGGAGGGTCTGCGATGACATGTAAAATTGATTATCAGCCAGCGCCCGATTTGCTCCGTGACCGTGTCGTGTTGGTCACTGGCGCAGGTGACGGCATAGGGCGTGCGGCGGCGCTAAGTTACGCCCGCCATGGTGCGACCGTGATCCTGCTTGGCCGCACCATTGCCAAGTTAGAGCGTGTGTACGATGAAATCGAGGCGGACGGAGGCCCTCAACCGGCCATTTTTCCGCTCAATTTTGAGGGCGCCACGCTCAAGGATTTTCACGACATGGCCGACACCCTCGAAAAAGAGTTCGGCTGTCTGGACGGTCTGCTGCACAATGCCGGTCTACTGGGTCGTATTACCCCTTTTGCGCAGTACGATGCCGCACTCTGGGAGCAGGTCATGCAGGTCAATATCAATGGCCCCATCTGGATGACCCAGGCGCTATTGCCGTTGTTGCAACGCTCCCACGATGCCTCGGTCATCTTTACCTCTTCCAGTGTCGGCCGCAAAGGCCGTGCCTACTGGGGGGCCTACGCTGTATCCAAATTTGCCACCGAAGGGTTCGTGGAGGTACTGGCCGACGAATTGGATAGTGAGCCCCACCTGCGCATTAACACCCTTAATCCAGGCGCTACCCGGACGCAAATGCGGCGTAATGCTTATCCTGGTGAAGACCCCGCCAACTTGCGTACCCCCGATGACATTATGCCCACGTACCTGTGGTTGATGGGGCCCGATAGCGCAGGCACCCATGGTCAGAAAATCGATGCCCAACCACCCAAGCAGACTTGACCTTTGAGGGTTGTTCAAGCGATATCAGGCAGCGCATCGACCAGCTCAGCACACTGCTGATACCAGCAGTGTGCTGGCCACAGACGATAATCATCGCCTTCCGCAATATACCCGTAGCCAACCGCCACCGCCGTCATGCCGGCTGCTCTGGCGGCTTGCATATCTCTGAGATGATCGCCGACATACCAGCAATGCTGTGGTTTGACACCTAATCGCCGAGCGGCCTCGATCAGCGGAGCGGGATCGGGTTTTTTGACGGTCAGATCATCCGCGCAAAGCAGGGCACCCGGAGTCAGCGACAAGGCCTCGAGCAACGGCGTGGTATAGCGACGGGGTTTGTTAGTGACAATTCCCCAGGGGCGTTCCTGGCATTGCCATTCAGCGAGCCATTGATCCAGAGGTGAAAATACCCGGCTGTGAACCGCAACCGAGGCTTCATAGGCGTCCAGCAGAAACTGACGAGCCTCTGCCTGATGAGTAACGCCAAGATCACTGCCCAGCGCCAGGCTCACCAAGGCGTTACCGCCATTTGACACCTGGGTGCGAATCGTGGCGAACGGTAGCGGTGTCAAACCGTGGTGTTGACGCAATGCATTGGTGGCGACAGCTAAGTCCGGCGCGGTATCCACCAGGGTGCCGTCAAGGTCAAACAGCACGGCACGGGGCGATGAGCAGACAGGCATTATGCCTGCACCTTACGGCAATACATCATGTAATTGACCGAGACATCGTTTTCGGTCAACCGATAGCGTCGGGTCAGGGGGTTGTAGGTCAGCCCGATCTGTTCGCGCACTTCCAGACCGCTATGCCGATTCCAACTCGCCATTTCCGAGGGGCGGATGAATTTCGCATAGTCGTGCGTTCCCCGAGGCAGTAGCTTCAGCACGTACTCGGCACCGAGAATGGCAAAGGCGTAGGACTTCGGCGTCCGGTTAAGGGTAGAGAAAAACACATAGCCACCCTGTCTCACCAAGGCCGCACAAGCATGCACGACCGACGCCGGGTCAGGAACATGCTCCAACATTTCCATGCAGGTGACGACGTCATACTGGCCTGGCTGTTCATCCGCCAGTGCTTCCACGCTGATGTTGCGGTAATCAATCGTCACGCCTTGCTCTTCAGCATGCAGGCGGGCAACGCCCAAGGGTGCTTCACCCAGGTCAATACCGGTCACCTTTGCACCACGGCGGGCCATGGCTTCGCTTAAAATACCGCCGCCGCAGCCAACATCCAGCACTTTCTTGCCCGCTAATCCTGCCCTGGCATCGATAAAGTCGAGTCGTAAGGGATTTATATCGTGCAGGGGTTTAAATTCACTCTGCGGGTCCCACCAGCGACTGGCAAGTGCTTCAAATTTCGCCACTTCGGCGTTATCAACATTGCCTTGGTATTGGTGAGCAATGCTATCCTTTGGTGTCGCTGACATGTTTTGACTCCATCAACATTGAGCAAGCATGGGAAAGACCGTGGCCTGATACTTGCAGTGTAACGGCGAACTGGAAACCCAACGCGCGTTCAGTATGATAGGCATTCTAACCACTCCTGAGCCGGAACGCATGAAAAGGACCTCTTATGATTCGTAAGGCTGTATTGCCTGTTGCGGGATTCGGTACCCGCTGCCTGCCCGCTTCCAAAGCCATTCCCAAGGAAATGATCACCATTGTGGATCGGCCAGTCATTCAATACGTGGTCGAGGAGGCAATTGCCGCAGGTATTCGCGATATCGTGTTTGTCACCAGCAGTAATAAGGGCGCCATCGAAAACCATTTCGACACCCATGCTGAATTAGAGGCGAGCCTGGAAGCAAAGGGGAAGCATGATCTGTTGGCCTCGCTCAGGGAAATGGTGCCTGATGACGTCAATATCATCAGTATACGCCAGGGTGAGCCCTTGGGACTGGGACATGCCATACTTTGCGCACAGCCAGTTATTGGCGACGATGAACCCTTTGCCGTGCTATTGCCGGATGTGTTGGTGGACAACAGCGACACCCCGCGCAGCGATCTGCAAGGAATGCTCGAGGCTTACGACCAGCAGGGCACCGCTCAACTGATGGTCGAGGAAGTCAAGTGGGAGCTTGTGGAAAAATACGGCATTGTTGCTCCCGCAGGTGATGTGCCGGCTCCCGCCAGCTCTGCCGACCTGGTTGGCATGGTTGAGAAGCCGGCGCGTGACCAGGCTCCCTCGAATCTGGCGGTCATCGGCCGCTATGCATTGCCCGCCGCGATTTTTCCTATTCTTGCCAAGACGCCACCCGGCGCCGGTGGGGAAATTCAGCTCACCGATGCCATTGAAACGCTTCGTGAGCAGCAGGGCGTTCAGGCCTATCGTATGCAAGGGACGACGTACGATTGCGGACAACCACTGGGATACCTGGAGGCAACGCTGGCCTATGCACGCAGGCACCCTGACTTGGGTGATGAGTTTAAAGCATTGCTCGCGCGCTACCATCAGGGAGCCTAATCGATGCGGGTGCTCCTGTACGGTAGTGAATTAAGCACCGCAACCGCGGCGGCGGCCTTGTCCTCTGTGGGCCATGTGGTGGCATGGCTTCCTCATGGAGATACACCGTGGTCGACGCTCCTCAACGAGGATTGGCTACGCCGCGAACCACAACTCGTTGAGCAGATACAGCAAGCTCTGGAGAGTGGCGCTTTAACGGTTATTGCCCAGCCGGAAACGCATCTGGCTGTCGATGTGCTGTGGTTAGCACTCTCACCATCACAGCGCGAGTCGGCAGCCGCTTTGCTGCAGCACCCCGCGCTGAGATGGCAGACCGATAGCATACTGGTCAATAACTCGACCTTCCCGGTCGGTGATACCGAACGGTTACAGCGCCTGACAGGGGAGTGCGCTCTGGGCGTTGCCTTGCCAGATACGCTGGAAGAAGGGCGAGCCTGGGCGTCGTTTACACGCCCTGGCCGTTGGCTATTGGGTTGTGATGATCAACTGGCCGAGCAAAAGCTAAGAGAGTTACTGAGAGCCTTCAATCGACGCCGTGATGCTTTTCAGGTGATGCCCACGCGTGCCGCTGAGTTAACCAAGCTTGCCATTAACGGCATGTTGGCCACGCGCATCAGCTACATGAATGAAATTGCGGGGCTGGCAGATACCCTGGGCGTTGATGTCGAGCATGTAAGGCAGGGAATGGGGGCCGATTCACGTATCGGGTATGAATACCTTTATCCAGGCTGTGGGTTTGGCGGGCCAAGCTTCTCGCGGGATTTGATGAGGCTTGCCGACGTGCAGGTCGCCAGCGGGCGACAGTCTGCCTTGCTTGAACACGTGCTGGATATCAATGAACAGAAGAAAGAGACATTATTCAGAAAGCTATGGTCCTACTACGGCGGCGCGCTTGAAGGGAAGACGATTGCCATCTGGGGAGCCGCTTTTAAGCCAGGCACAGCACGTATTGATCATGCGCCGGTACTGACGTTATTGAACGCCCTCTGGGCGCAAGGGGTTCACGTCAAGCTTCACGACCCTGCGGCCACCCCTGCATTAATGGCGGCCGTTGGCCCAAGGAATGATTTGGTTACCTTTGTCGATAACCCGTACGATGCCTGTGAAGATGCCGATGCGTTAATGTTGGTAACAGAATGGAAAATCTACTGGAATCCAGACTGGAAACACTTGGCTTCACAGCTTGGCGATAAGCTGATACTGGACGGCCGAAATATTTATGATCCTGAATTTGTGGCCAGCTGTGGGTTACAGTATCGAGGAATAGGTCGGCGCGCCGATCCAACGTCGTTGTGAGGAAACTGCATGTCCGATAGAGCCCCATCTTCGCGCATTGTACCGGATGCCGATCAGAGTATTGCATCGCAGCATGTCAAGCATCGTAAGGGGCCTTCGCTATGGCCGCTTTGGCTGTGCATGTTTTTGTTGATTGGCCTGTTGGTGGCGGCCGCGATTGGTCTGTACCTCGAGCGCGAGCGGCTTCAGGAGGAGTTGCAGCGGGTCAGTGGTGAGGTATCGAACATGCACGCTAGACTAGACTCGGGTGACAGTGATGTACAAGATACGTTAACCTTTGTCCAAGCTCAGATGAGTACCTTGTTCCAAGAGCAGGAACAATTGTCGATAGCGCTAACGGATACTCGTAATGAGCTTTACGACGTACTTACCGAAAATGAAAGCACTGTTGCCAGTGACACCATTGATCCATTGCTTGAGCGACTGGAGGAACAGCGCGAGCGAGCGGCTCTTCGCGATAGCCAGCTTGCCGCCATACACACGTCGCTGGATGCGTTGGAAGAAGCTGGGACATCGGGGCGTAGATCGTTAACCGAGGAAATCGCTCATGTAGAGGCTCAAAGCCGCGAAGAGTTGGAAGCGTTGGAGACGTCAGTGGCCGCTTTGGCGAACGATATTGACGAACGCCTCAGTGCCCGCGACGCCGAGCGACAAGAGAAATGGTCACGCTTTGAAGCATCGCTAAGTGAGCTAGAGAGTGCAAAGAGCGACAACGAAACACTAGAGAGTCGATTGTCACAGCGACTGGATGAACTCGAAAACGATTTACGCCAGGTTCGCCAAGCGCAACTGGCATTCAGTGCACAACTTGAAATGTTGCGTTAATTGACACGACCTGCTGAAAGGCAGCACGCCGATGATTAGGTTAGGGAAAATGTATGGGAAGACAACGGCAGTGGCTTTCAGCAGCGGTCATCGCACACTTGGTAACATTGCCGCTGGGGATGGCTGCACCCGCCGTATGGGCACTGAGCGCGACGCTTGAAGGTGTGGAAGATGAGGTAGAGGGCAATATTCGCGCCTATCTGCAGAATCTCGAAGGAGACGAGTACACCGAAAGCCGTCTGGTGGGTGAAATCCGCCAACGCACCCAGGAAGCGATGCGCGTTTACGGTTATTATGAACCCGATATTTCCATCGACTTACCAGCGGAGGGTAATCCACACCTGACCATTGAGCCAGGCCCCCAGGTCACCATCGAAACACTGGATATCAACATACTCGGTGACGCCGCTCAGGATGAGCCATTCAATGAGGCGTTGGCGGGATTCCCCTTGAAAGTGGGAGATACCCTGCGCCACGCGCCCTGGGATCGACTGCGGGGTGAGTTTTCCGGTTTGGCGATTGAACGAGGCTACTTCGACTGGGGATTTACTGAGCGTCGAATGGAAGTTCGCCCCTACTTGCAAAGTGCCCGGCTGTATATGGATTTTGACAGTGGCCCGCGTTACCGGTTTGGCAAGACGATGATCACTGGGAGCCACATTCAACCCGAACGTCTGCAGCAGATGCGCACGTACCAAGTGAATGAACCTTATTTGGCTGAATCCCTTGCGCGTTTTAACCAACGTCTTGCCGAGACCGGATGGTTTAGCTCAGTATCCGTCAAGCCACGCCTGGAAACTGCCCAAGAACTGACACTCGCCCCACCTGGTGGTGGTGACCCATGGTGGGTATCGGCAACCGAATCGCAGCCTGAGCGGCCAAGGATTACCAGTGCCGCACTTGCCAGCGCGTTGAGCACGCAACAATCCGACGACACAGCCCTGCCCATCGATGTCAGTGTAGAGCCTGCCAATCGGCACCAGTTTGAAACAGGCATAGGCTTCGCCACTGACGTAGGCGCACGGTTACGGTTCGGCTGGGACCAGCCATGGATCAACCGCTATGGCCATAGCCTGGATCACGATCTCTACCTGTCAGCGCCTGAGCAGCGCTTTACCGGCGTCTACGACGTTCCCCTCGAAGACCCGCTGCGTGATAGCTATCGCCTTCAATACGGTGTCCGCAACGTCGATGACAGCGATACCGACTCGCTGGAAGGTACCGTTGAAATCGCTCGGCGCTGGGAGTTCGACAATGACTGGGTACAGTCGCTGTACTTTCGAACGACCTATGAGGATTTCAACCAAGGGGGGGAGGCCGATCAAGTGTGGTTATTCTACCCCGGCATTCAATGGTCACGTACGCGCACCAGGCCACAGCGCTTTCCTCTGTGGGGGGACCGCCAGCAGTTTTCGGTGGAGTACTCTGATCCGGTCTGGGGATCGGACGCCCAGTTTTTACGCCTAACGGGTGACACCGAATGGATTCGCACCTACGGCGATGATAACCGCTTTTTGGCACGCGTCAGTGTCGGGGCCATCGAGACCCAAAATTTCGATAAGATTCCCCCGTCCCTGCGGTTCTTTGTCGGCGGCGATCGCAGCGTACGCGGTTATTCCTACGAAGGACTCTCACCCCGTAACGATGAAGGCAAACTGCGTGGTGGCCAGCAAAAACTTACCTCTAGCCTCGAGTACCAGCGCCGCGTGACCGGTGCATGGTGGGGAGCCGCCTTTATCGATGCCGGGGATGCCTTTGACAACTGGGGCCCCGCTGATCTGAAAAAAAGCGCGGGCTTAGGAGTTAGGTGGGTGTCCCCGGTTGGCCCTATTCGCTTGGACGTGGCGCATCCTTTTGACGACGCCGACGATAACTGGCGTTTGCACTTTTCGATTGGACCCGAATTCTAGGAGAGCGATGTGTCTCAAGCTAAGCAAACGCCTGCGACTGGTCGCCGAGCGTTATCACGTCGCTACCGCCTGTGGTTACTGTGCTGGAGTATGCTGCGGCTGGTGTTGCTATTCCCACTATGGCTGTTTGGCGCCATAGCGCTATTGTTGGGGGTCGCGCTGTCACCGTGGGGAACCGGCGTATTGCTATCCCAGGGCCAGGATCGCGGCTGGTTCAGCGTCGAAGAACACGTGGGCGGTGTACTCGATGAGCTCCGGCTTAGCGGTTTCCGGCTCGACGCCCCAGGCGCAGAGGTTCGGATTGACGAGCTTGAGCTTGCATGGGCGGATGACTGTGTCCTGTCCGGCAAGCTGTGCCTGGATACGCTACGCCTGGAAGGCGTTGATATTCGCCTGTCTGGCGGCGGCGGTGATGAAGAAGCCCCCGCAGAGGCGGCAGGTTCAGAGGGCACGTCTCCATTCCGTTTTCCCTTTCCCGTCGAGCTCAGGGAACTGGTGCTGGATGATGTCTCCCTGCAACTACCTGATGGGACCCGGTTCGCTTGGACCTCTTTTCGCACCTCGTTAAGTGCTAGCGCCGGACAGGTTGATATTGCCCCGACGCACTGGGAAAACCCACGGCTTTATTTGCCGCCGTCAGTGGGGGCACGCCTGGCGCCAGCAGAGGGTGAAATAGGGTTAACCGCTGCGGCTATTGATGCCTCGATCGCGTTACAAAATCCACCTGCAGAAACGACTGGCGCGACCACTGAGTCCGTAGCCTCAGATCGCTCTCCCATCGAATTGCCCGAGGTTCGTCTGCCTGTCGATATTCACCTCGCTACGCTGACGGTTAATGATATCGAGGTGGCGGGTCGCTTCAGCTATCTCGTCGAACGATTAAGTCTCGGGGTTGGAGCCCAGGGTAATGACATTGTAATCGAACACTTCGCGGTGTCGTCTGCCGATGCAACGTTTAACCTGGCGGGTAATGTTGCACTGCGTGACGACTATCCGCTGGAATTACGGGCTGAAACCACACTGTTTCTGGAGGAACCGTTACCGGCACTGAAGGGTCAGGCATTCACACTGGATCTGTCGGGAAATCTAAGCGATTTGACGGCACAGTTTGACGCGGAAGGGGCCATTAACGCGTCATTGGAAGGCCAGGTGAATGCCCTGGACCCGGTGCTCCCCTTTAAGGCGCACCTGCAAAGTAATGAGCTGACATGGCCGCTGCCGGCCAATGCGGCGATTGACGAAAATCCTCAAGAAACCTCTTCAAGTGAGGGGTTTGTCATCAATGATATGGACCTGGAGGCCAGCGGTAACCTCGACGCTTATCAACTACAGCTGGGTTTGAAGGCTCAGGGCCCTGGATTGCCCGAAACCGACATCACGGTGAACGGAAAAGGCGATACGGCACATTTCATCTGGCAGCCATTGACGCTCGTCGCAGGCGATAGTCAACTGACAAGCGAAGGCCGTGTCGACTGGACGTCGCCGCTGACGGTTAATGCCCGGGTTGGGCTCGAGCAATTTGATCCCGCCTTGTTTATTGACCAGTTAGAAGGCGATATCGACGGCGAACTCGCTTTCACCGTTCATCAGCAGGACACACGTTGGTTGGTTGATGTGCCGAATTTAAGCTTGAGCGGTGACCTGCGTGACTACCCACTGCAGCTTGATGCTGCCTTTGATGCCAACAGTGACTTGCAGGCCAACATTGAGCGTTTGCGCTTTCGTCAGGGTGAGAATCGCTTGTCGGCGAGCGGTTCGGTTCAGCCTGACGCGCTTGCCGTGGACGCCGATATTGATCTGCGCGAGCTGCAAACGCTTTCCCCTGATCTTGCTGGTACGATCCGCGGCGACATTGAAGCTCGGGGTAGCCTGGAGCAACCCCAGCTTCAAGCGACGCTCAACGGCGACGTGCTGCGGTTTGCCCAAAACCGCATTGAACAGTTGCGCCTGAACGCTAATGTGGAAGGGCTGGAAGATCCACAACTGGATGTTTCATTGGCACTCGAGAATCTGGTTGCCGGTGGTCAGTCGCTGGCTGCAGCGAATCTAACGCTGGATGGACGCCTGTCATCGCATCAACTGGAGATCAATGTGGATGGTCAGCCGAACGGCGCCTTGGAACGCGCCTTGATCAGCCTCAGTGGTCAGTTCGACCAGGCTGCTCAGCGCTACCAGGCGCGTCTGACACCGCTGGAAATTGACACCGAGGCAGGCGATATTCGACTGGAAGATCCGCTTGAGATCGTTTTCAATCTCGCCAGCAGTGAGGCTCGTTTGACGCCGTTTTGCCTGGTTCGCGAGCAGGGTGGCCGGGTATGCGCTGACCAACCGACGGTCGCATCGCCTGACCAGGGGCAAGCGGCGCTTAGCGTGCGTGATATTCCTATCGAAGCGCTGGAACCCTGGTTACCCGAAGCATGGCAGGTCGATGGTGATACAACCGCGGACCTGGCCGCCCAATGGAGCCAGGGAGGCCAGCGTTGGCAAGCCGATGTCGAGGTGCTAGGCGAACTGGCAGTCACGGCGGTTAATGATTATGGCCAGCCCGTTGAGCTGCCGCGTATCTCGTTGGATACTCAGGTATCCGCCACACAGGCCGAGGCGGATGGCAGGGTGCTGCTATCGCTTGAAGAGGCGGGGGATATCGAACTTGCGCTATCGGTCTTGGACCCACTCGGCGCGGGGGAGCTGTCCGGCTCGCTTGAAGCCAATGGCGTATCACTGGCTCCGTATCGGCCCATGGTGGTATCCCTTGAGCAGCTTGCGGGGGATTTGAATGGCCGCATCGATATTTCTGGCACCACCACTCAGCCGGACTTGCAGGGCGAGCTTGCGCTGCTTGGCATCCAGGTAAATGGCCCCGATATTCCTGTCGATGTACAAGATGGCGAGGTGAACATAACGTTCGAGGGCGAAGAAGGGACGATTGATGGGTTCCTGGCAGCCGAGCGAGGCCAGCTTGATATTGACGGGAATGCCAACTGGCCAGCGGATGATGACTGGCGAGTGGGCGTAGACCTCAACGCAACCCAATCACCCATACTGGTGGTATTACCGCAGTTTGGGCGATTGGAAGCCGCCCCGGATATTCGTATCCGGGTCACTCCCGAGCGACTGCAAGTCCGCGGCAATGTTGACTTGCCATGGGCACGGCTAGAAGTGGGAGACCTGCCGTCGTCTGCCATCTCACCCAGCCCCGATGAAGTGATTATTACCGAGCGCCAGGATAGGCAGGCGGCCGAGGAGGCACGCCGCCAGGCAGAACGTGGAGAAGACGGCCCCAGTGCCGCGGATGAGCTGGCCAGTGATGGCATGGAGCTGGATGTGTTAATTACCCTGACGTTAGGTCGCGACATGATGATTTCAGCTTATGGGCTGGAATCTCGGCTGGGAGGTACATTAGAAGTTCGTCAGGATAGCGGTTCGCTACAGCTATTTGGCGAGGTCAACCTGATCGACGGACGCTTCCAGGCATTTGGCCAGGACCTGCTCATTCGCCGCGGCCAACTGCTGTTCAGTGGCCCACCTGGGCTGCCCATTCTCGACTTTGAGGCCATACGCAACCCGGATGTGACCCAAGACGATGTCATTGCCGGCCTTCGTGTAACGGGTAATGCTGAACAGCCTAATATTGCCATTTTTTCCGAGCCCCCCATGAATGAGAGCCGTGCGCTTTCCTACGTGTTGAGAGGGCGAGCCCCGGAGGCTTCAGGCGGTGGTGTCGACAGCGCTTTAACAACCGCGCTGATTGGCATGTCGTTGGGTCGCACGGGCGGGGCGGTTGGCTCTATTGGCGAGGCCTTTGGCATCGACGATTTGACGCTGGATACGGCAGGTTCCGGTGAAGATAGCCAGGTGGCATTGAGTGGACAACTGACTGACGATATCCGGATAAGCTACGGTGTGGGAATTTTTTCACCCATTGCAGAACTAACGTTACGCTACACTTTGTGGCGCAACCTTTATGTACAGGCGGTTTCCGGGGCCAATCAGGCAGTCGATCTGATCTACACCTTCAGTCGTTCTGGTAACCCAACTATTTTCGATCAGCAATGAGGTAAGCAGCATGTCTATATTTGACACCCATAATGCCACTCGCCAGGCGGAGCTCGCTCTGCCGGGTCGCGAGACACCCATTGCGACCAGTGATCACCATGCCGTTAACGGCCACCCTCTGCACCCGCCTTTTCCTTCAGAGACTGAGGAACTGGTTGTGGGCATGGGCTGTTTCTGGGGCGTGGAGCGTCTTTTCTGGGATTTGCCGGGGGTCTATGTGACGGCGGCAGGTTATGCCGGGGGGCAAACACCCAACCCGACTTATGAAGAAACCTGCACGGGGCGTACCGGCCATACCGAGGCCGTACGAATTATTTACGACCCGAGCCAGGTCTCACTGGCAACATTGCTGAATGTTTTCTGGGAGCAGCACGACCCTACCCAAAAAAACCGCCAGGGTAATGATGTTGGCTCTCAGTATCGCTCAGCGATTTACACGACGACAACGGCGCAGCATCAGGCAGCCGAGGAAAGTGCCAAGGTATTCCAGGAGGCGCTTCACGCCGCTGGAAAAGGCGATATCACCACTGAAATCAAGCCATTGGACGTTTTTTATTATGCTGAGGCGTATCATCAGCAATATCTATACAAAAACCCCAATGGCTATTGTGGCATCAAGGGTACGGGTGTCAGCTGTCCTATCGGATAACCTGCTGGATGTTACTGTCGCCCGCGCAGAACCCGCGGGCGAGAGGCAGTCAATCATCGGTCTGAAGACGGTCAATGCGGTATAACGTTTCGACTTGTTCAAGGCCGTTGATGGTGCAATTGAGGTCTTTTACGTGTCCATCGCTCAAGCCATAGACCCAACCATGAACCGAAATCTGCTGCCCACGCTGCCAGGCACGTTGAAGGATCTTGGTGCGACACAGGCTATTGACTTGCGCTTTTACATTCAGCTCACACATGCGGTCAATTTGCTCGTCAAGCGGGAGATGTTCAAGCGAACGACGATGTTGATTGTATTGCTCGCGAACCGAGTGTAGCCAATAGTCGACGACGCCGCATTCGCCACCCATTACCGCTGCCTTGATTCCCCCGCAGCCGTAATGCCCAACCACCATGATATGGCTGACCTTGAGCACATCCACAGCAAATTGCACCACTGAAAGTGCATTCATATCGGTATGATGCAGCAGGTTGGCGACGTTGCGATGGACAAATACCTCGCCAGGGGGCAAAGCAATGATCTGATTGGCGGGCACCCGGCTGTCGGAACAGCCAATCCAGAGATAATCAGGATTTTGCTGCTCGGAGAGTCGTTTAAAGTAATCAGGGTCTTCGTCGCACATGCGCTTCGCCCAGGCGCGATTGTTCTCGAGTAACGTCTCAATAGGGTCAGACATTGGGTCTCCGATTACTTAATTTTTTCATCATTACGTCCGGCATGCTCATCGTTAATCATGGCAGCCATCACGTACATTAATCAGAGGAAGGTTTTAACCTTCTCTCGACAGCGGGTCAACATTCGCCGCGTTGACGATATAGGAGTTTGAAATGTCAGAGGTTGCAGGTTACGACTACGATTTATTGGTGATTGGCGCCGGGTCCGGCGGCGTGCGGGCTGCACGCATGTCCGCTGGCAAGGGGGCCAGCGTCGCCATTGTGGAGGATCTCTATCTAGGCGGCACCTGCGTCAACGTGGGGTGCGTGCCTAAAAAACTTTATGCCTATGCGTCCCATTTCCATAGCGCGTTCGATGATGCCAGTGGTTTCGGTTGGCAACTGCCTGGCGAGGCGCGTTTTGAATGGGCGACGCTAAGGGACAATAAAACCAGCGAGATCAAACGACTCAATGGCATCTATCAGCGTTTGCTTGAGACCGCAGGCGTCAACCTCTATAACGGCCGAGCCCGCCTGGACAGTGAGCACTCGGTCGTGATTACCGATCAGCAGGGCGACGAGCAGCATGTGACGGCCGAGCGTATCCTTCTGGCTACCGGCGGCTGGCCTTGGGTACCGACGTTCCCTGGCAATGAGCATGCCCTGACTTCCAACCAGATTTTTGATCTTGAACGTCTGCCGGAGCGGTTCCTGGTGCTAGGCGGTGGCTATATTGCCGTTGAGTTTGCCAGTATTTTTAATGGGCTAGGCAGCAATTCGCATCTGATCTACCGCGGCGATCTATTCCTGAAAGGCTTTGATAACGAGGTGCGTGAGTTCACGCGTCAGGAAATGGACCGCCAAGGTGTCCATCTCCATTTTGATACCAATATCGAGACAATCGAGAAAACTGACACTGGCTACCAGGTTGCGCTCAGCAATGGGGATACCCTTGAAGTGGATGCCGTTCTGGCTGCGACAGGGCGCCGTGCCAACGTGTCCGGACTGGGCCTGGAATCGGTAGGCCTCTCGCTAAACGAGCAGGGCAAGCTATCGGTCAATGAACGCTTTGAAACTGAGGTCCCGTCAATTCTTGCCCTTGGGGACCTGATTGATACGCCCGAGCTGACCCCGGTCGCCATTGCGGAAGCCATGCAATTAGCTGACCACCACTTCGGTGGCCCGGCGCCTGCTCCCCTGGACTACACCCGAGTGCCAACGGCCGTTTTCTGCCACCCCAACATTGGCACGGTCGGCCTTTCGGAAGAAGCCGCACGGGAGCAATTTGGCGCCATCCGCGTTTATCGCACTGACTTTCGAGCCATGAAGCATACGCTGTCAGGCAGCCAGGAACGCACCTTGATGAAGCTCGTGGTGGATGATGCGACCGATGTGGTTGTCGGTGCCCACATGGTCGGTGACGACGCGGGGGAAGTCATCCAGGGAATTGCCATTGCAGTGCGCGCAGGATTAACCAAAAGAGACTTTGATAATACGGTCGGGATTCATCCCACCGGCGCTGAAGAATTTGTCACGATGCGTACGCCTTCTCGGAGATAGTGGCACTTCAATATGCCCTGGGCAGCCACCGTCTTTGAGCTAAACTCATCATAGGCAGTAGAGGGGTAACGGCATCCAGTTCGCCAAGGACAGGCTTCTCGTATAATAAATAATTATCGAAAATAGGGAGTTGAATAACATGATTTTTGAATTGCTCATAAGCAGCTGTTATAATCACATCCAAAATCGCAACAGCGAAGCATAACCATGAGCACCCCAATACCGCCGTTTACCCCTTCAGCAGACTTGGCACGGCCGACCGTCGCCGATGCCGTTGTTGGCCATGCGGACACCCCGCTGTACATTCGCAAGCCTAATGCCGAAGACGGCTGGGGGGTATATGAATTGATAAAAGCGTGCCCCCCGCTGGATGTAAATTCCGCCTATGCCTATCTTCTGCTAGCCACCCAATTCCGTGACACCTGTGCCGTTGCGACCAATGAAGAAGGTGAAATCGTTGGTTTTGTGTCTGGCTATGTAAAGGACAATGCGCCGGATACGTATTTTTTATGGCAGGTGGCCGTGGGTGAAAAGGCCAGGGGAACCGGGCTGGCACGTCGCCTGGTCGAAGCCATCATGTCGCGCCCGGAATTGGCCGATGTCCACCACCTTGAAACGACGATCACGCCCGATAACCAAGCTTCATGGGGCTTGTTCAAACGGCTGGCAGGCCGCTGGCAGGCACCACTGAACAGCCGCGAGTACTTTTCAACCGAACAACTCGGGGGCGAGCACGATCCGGAAAACCTGGTGCGTATTGGTCCCTTCAATACCCACAACATCTGACCGGTTTTCCCGCTCGCGTTACCTTTGTTTCCTTTCGCTTGGCAAACTGATTCTTATTAAAAAGGAGGTCGCTAATGCAGACCCAGACACTCGAACGCATGGAATCCAATGTTCGTACCTATTCTCGCTCTTTCCCTGTGGTGTTCACCAAGGCGCAGAATGCCCGATTGACCGATGAAAACGGCCGAGAATACATCGATTTTCTCGCCGGTGCGGGCACATTGAACTATGGGCATAATAACCCTCATCTGAAGCAAGCCATGATCGACTATCTGGCAACAGATGGTGTCGTTCACGGCCTGGATATGTGGACCGATGCAAAACGCGATTATCTGGAAACGCTTGAAAATGTCATTCTCAAGCCTCGTGGACTGGATTATAAAGTTCACCTTCCTGGTCCTACCGGCACCAATGCGGTAGAAGCCGCCATCCGCTTGGCGCGTGTTGCGAAAGGGCGTCACAACATCGTCACCTTCACCAACGGTTTCCACGGCGTCACCATGGGGGCCCTGGCAACCACCGGTAACCGTAAATTCCGCGAAGCCACCGGTGGCATCCCGACCCAGGGAGCAAGCTTCCTGCCTTTTGATGGCTACATGGGCGAACATGCCGACACTCTCGATTATTTCGAGAAGCTATTGAAGGATAAATCGGGCGGTCTGGATGTGCCAGCCGCGGTGATTGTCGAAACGGTGCAAGGCGAGGGCGGTATCAACGTCGCCGGTCTCGAGTGGCTCAAACGCCTGGCAGAGATTTGTAAAGCCCACGACATTCTTTTGATCATTGACGATATCCAGGCAGGCTGTGGTCGTACCGGCAAGTTCTTCAGCTTCGAGCACGCGGGCATCAACCCTGATATGGTGACCAACTCCAAGTCGCTGTCAGGCTTCGGGATGCCGTTTGCCCATGTGCTCATCAAGCCTGAGCTGGATAAGTGGAAGCCGGGTCAGTACAACGGTACCTTCCGCGGTTTCAATCTGGCGATGGTCACGGCCACTGCCGCCTTCAAAAAATACTGGTCAAACGATACCTTCGAGCGTGACGTGCAGCGTAAAGCCCGTATTGTAGAAGAGCGTTTTAAATCGTTAGCCGCTGTGCTCACAGAAAACGGCATGCCAGCGACTGAGCGTGGCCGTGGCTTGATGCGTGGCATCGACGTTGTATCAGGTGATATCGCCGATAAAATCACCGGTATGGCGTTTGAACACGGTCTGATTATCGAGACCAGCGGTCAAGACGGTGAAGTGGTCAAGTGCCTGTGCCCGCTGACCATCAGCGATGAAGACCTGCTGGAAGGGCTGGATATCCTGGAAAAATGTGTCAAAGCCGTCGCTAGCGAGTAACAACGCTACTGATCTTCCGCTAAGATATAACGTACGCGGTACCGTCCGGGCCGCCTCTGAACTGGAGCACACGTATGATCGTTCGCAACATTGAAGAAGCTCGCCAAACAGATCGCTTAGTGACAGCCGAAAACGGAAACTGGGACAGCACGCGCCTGGTACTGGCTGGTGATGGTGGCAACTTCTCGTTCCACATTACGCGCATCTTCGAAGGCACCGAAACGCATATTCATTACAAGCATCACTATGAATCCGTCTACTGCATCGAAGGTGAGGGGGAGGTAGAAACCCTGGCAGATGGCAAAATCTGGCCGATCAAGCCCGGTGACATCTACATTCTTGACCAGCATGACGAACACCTGCTGCGTGCTCATAAAACGATGCATCTGGCCTGTGTGTTCACACCGCCAATCACAGGCAACGAAGTACACCGTGAAGATGGCTCGTACGCACCAGCCGATGATTGAGCCATGGGGCTCAAGCTTTTTTGGCACACCGTACTAAAACCTTAGTACTTAAACAGCCTGCTGATCAGCAGGCTGTTTTTGGGTGCGGCAGAGGCTGATGCATCAAAGCGACTATTATTTTGATCGCGGCGTTGCTTGCTCAAAAACCAGCGTGATCTCACCCAGGGTTAAACCAAACTTTTTCATCGCGGTACGATTGATCAATCGTCCATCCGGTTGCAAGTACATCCAGTCATCCATGGTGAAGTTTATCGTTCTATCGCCGATCGCCACATCAAGTGGGTAATTCATGTGGAACGCATGACCGTACTGGCGGGCTTCAACGGGCTCCTCGACGTCGTTGGCAGTACCCACCCAACGATGCTCATCGATACGCTCGAAGCGCCATACGCGCTTGTCTGTCTCGCCATCGGCAAACACGAAGTCTTCATCCAGAATGAGCGTGCCGTTTTCAACACGGCCATCGATGGTCACGGTAAACCGGCGCTGAACCTCGCCGCTGTAATCCTGTACCATGCCCCAGGCGCGTGTTGAGCCGGTAAAGTATTCCGCAATATCCAGTCGCGGTTCTGTATCGGCGTAATCTTCGACGTCGACACTCGAACAGCTGGCAAGGAAAACAACCAAGAGGGCGATAACGGTAGCGTGTACAGGTTTTCTCATCGCGTTTTTCCTATATAGACAACGTGGCATGTATAATTACTGTCAAGACTATCGCAGGAATTGTGGCTAAAGCCAATCTACCCTTTCGGTTCGCATAATATATATTATGTTAAATTGAATAGATTACCGGTAAATAACACCACGCGGTTGTTGGACAACCGGTCTCACTACTCCTTATCATTCATCTTCTTATTGATCACGGATGTCCATGTTATGCGTAAAGGTGTTGTTTGGTTGATAGTAGGTTCGGCTGTTTTGGTGTCTGGCTGTGCATTGCCGAAGCCTGCTCCCGAAGGCCCTCCGCCTCTTGATGAAGCAGCATTCAACATTCGCATGGATAGGTTACAGACCCAGTTGTCCCAGCAGTGCGGCGAGACCGCTTCCTTGCAGCAACGCCAGCTTGACCAGCAGGAAGTCTTCACCGCCGATGTGCGTGAAGTTGGCAGCCTGCTTCGTCGCCTACGTAACGACGTGCAGCAACTGGATGCGCACAACCAAGAATCCATCGTGGTTCGTGAAGAATGCAACGTTGAAAACGACCTGTTTGAAAATAAAACGCTGCTTGGCCGCAATGAATGGGTGGGATTGCCGAGTATTGGTACCTATCTCCAGGCCCAAGTGGATTCAGGCGCCAATACATCATCGCTATCTGCCCGTGACATCACGCCCTTTGAGCGTGACGGTGAAGACTGGGTGCGCTTCAAGTTGGCGCTTAATGAAGAAGATGTCGTGGTTGAAAGTATCCGCGATGAGTGGATTGAAGCGCCTATCGAGCGTCGCGTCCGTATTGTACAGGCCTCCGGAGAAGAATCGCGCCTGGTGATTTCCCTGCTGCTAACCCTGGGTCCGCTTAGCGAAAATGTGGAGTTCACCCTTAGTAACCGCAGTCACCTGGACTACCCTGTTCTGCTTGGTCGTCGTTTTTTACTCGATATTGCCCTTATTGATGTGGCTGAAACTTATCGCTTCGATCGACCTGAATTCCCAGGTGGTGAGCCCGCCGACGAAGCGGCTGAGGATGAAGCCGCCGACTCGGACGATAGTGAAGAATAACGACAGTCGCCACTGTCACTTTTGAAAGGAATCTTAATGTCACGGCTACCCTTTTATTTTATTGTCGGTTTATTGCTCGCAGCCGGCATTGCGATGAGTGTACATCGTCACCTGCAGTTTGAAATACCCTGGGTGCCAGGTGAGCAGCGCCAGGTATGGGAAATCGAGGCCGTCATTACCTTTGATGCTCAGGATGGGCCTGTAGAGGTTGATCTTGCACTGCCGACCCAGCAGGCCGGATACCGCATACTCACCGAGAACACAGCGTCTTCCGGTTATGGGCTGGCTTACCAGGCAGATGAAGCAGGTCGGCGTGCGGAGTGGACGATTCGCGAGGCTGATGGTGAACAGCAGCTGTATTATTCCGTTCAAATGCTGGTATCGCCCGAGGCGCAAGCGCCGGTGCAGGCTGCACCTGAGCTTCCTCCTGCCGTCGAATGGGAAAGTCCTTACGACTCAGCTGCTGAGCAGCTTATCGAGGAAGCCTGGGAGCGAAGTGCCAATAACGCCACCTTTGCCCGGGAGTTGATTCGCGATACAAACGGAGAACGCCAGGATGAAAATGCTCGCCTTCTGCTTGGCGAGATGGACCCTGCCCCACTGGTTGTTCGCCTGCTTAACCAGGCAGGTGTGAAAGCTCGAGGGGTTAGCGGCTTGCTACTTGACGATGGCCGTCGCCGACAAACGCTGAGCACCTGGATTCAGGTCTTCGATGAAAACGATGAAACATGGTCGCTTTTTCATCCCATTACCGGTGTCCAAGGCAAGCCTGACAACCTGCTGCTATGGGAAACGACCGGCGACGCTGTACTTGAGGTACAAGGCGGGACAAACTCTCGGGTCAGCTTCTCGATGATGACCCACTATCAGCCCGCATCCGCGGCGGTACGTAACCACAACTCCAACGATACGCTGCTGAATTTCTCGATTCACAGCCTCCCGCTGGAAGAACAGGCCCTATTCCAAACCATCTTGCTTATCCCGATTGGGGCGCTGGTCGTCGTCTTCCTGCGCGTACTGGTAGGCATCAAAACCTCGGGCACCTTCATGCCTGTACTGATTGCCCTCGCCTTCATCCAGACCAGTCTGGCAACCGGATTAATTGGTTTTCTGCTGGTCGTATCGGTAGGCCTGATAATCCGCAATTACTTGTCTTACTTGAATTTATTGTTGGTTGCCAGGGTCTCGGCGGTGATCATCACTGTCATTGCCATCATCTCGGTGTTCTCGGTGCTGGCGTACCGAATGGGCTTGAACGCCGGACTCACCATTACCTTTTTCCCGATGATCATTCTGGCCTGGACGATCGAGCGGATGTCGATTCTGTGGGAAGAAGAAGGTCCCAAGCAGGTCCTGATACAGGGCGGCGGGAGCTTGCTGACAGCCGTCATTGCGTTCCTGGCCATGAACAATCCGTGGGTGCGACACATCACCTTCAACTTCCTGGGGGTTCAGTTTATCTTGATGGCGCTGATTCTTTTGCTCGGTAATTACACCGGTTACCGCCTGCTGGAACTGAGGCGCTTCAAGCCCATTACCGAGGAAGACAAACCCTCATGAGCTTGCTGAGCAATTGGACATGGCCGACGCAACTGCGTGACAAAGGCATCATTGGCATGAACCGGCGTAACATCCGTTATATCGGGCGTTACAACAATCGGCGTCTTTACCCGCTGGTCGATGACAAGCTGAAAACCAAGCTACTGGCGCAGCGTTATGGAATTACCTCTCCGGCGTTAATCGGCACGGTGACGACGCAGTTTGGGGTCAAACATATCGGACGCATATTGGCAGGCCACCATGGCTTTGTGATCAAGCCGGCCAAAGGCAGCGGCGGCAAAGGGATTCTGGTGGTTGAAAAGATTGAGGGCGACGATTTTATCAAGCCCAGCGGTGCTCGCCTGTCGATCACCGACATCGAGCGCCATGTATCGAATATTCTGTCAGGACTCTATTCGCTTGGCGGCTCACCCGATGTCGCCGTTGTCGAGACACTGATCAACTTTGATGAAAGCCTGATGGCCTACACCTATGAAGGCGTGCCCGATATTCGTGTCATCGTCTTTAAAGGCTACCCCGTCATGGCCATGATGCGACTTTCCACGGCGGCGTCGGATGGCAAGGCCAACCTGCATCAGGGGGCTGTCGGGGTGGGGCTTAATATGGCAACGGGCGCTGCCCTTCGCGGCGTTCAGTTTGATCGTCCCTGCTTTGTCCACCCCGATACAGGGCATGATCTTGCTAGTCTCAAAGTTCCGCAGTGGGAAACCTTGCTTAACTTAGCGGCCGGTTGTTATGAAATGACCGGCTTGGGGTACCTGGGAACCGACATGGTGCTCGACCGCCAGCATGGCCCGATGCTATTAGAGCTCAATGCCCGCCCCGGTCTTGCCATCCAGATGACCAACGGTGAAGGGCTGCGCCGCCGCCTGGACCTTATTGAACGTCAGCCCGATGGTGTGCCGGCCGAGAAGCGTGTGGCGTTTGCACAGCATCATTTTGCCCGCGTGAGTGAGTTGATTGACCCACCTGACACGCCTCCTGCAAGCGCGTAAACTACTCTTCAGCGCGTGAACTGCGCTCACCATGGTCAACGAGACGTCTATGACACACGCCAATGTGCTATTACAACAGGCAGAATCCCAATGCCACACGCGGGGGGTGCGCTTTACCCCTATTCGGCGCCGTGTGCTTGAACTGATTGCGCGTCATGGCGGCGGCTTAAAGGCCTATGATCTACTTGATAAACTCTCCACAGAGCACGCGGCTGCTCGACCCCCGACGGTGTATCGTGCCCTCGAGTTTCTTATCGAGCAGGGACTGGTGCACCGTATCGAATCGCAAAACGCCTATGTTGCCTGCGCATGTCCGGAGCACGCCCATGGCTTTCAACTGCTTATCTGCCGACAGTGTGGCTACGTGGAAGAACTCCACCTGGATGAAATCAGCGATCAACTGGCTGCCCTCGCCCAGCGTCAAGGCTTCAATGTAGAGCGCCAAACCATTGAGCTACAGGGGCTATGCCAGCGCTGCCAACCCCATGAGGAATCGTGAACATGTCCTCCAAAAATTCATTACTCAAAGACCTTGAGTCGGCATCTCCCGCGGATACCCTTCTCTCAGTCACGGCGTTGCTCGATGCCGCCGCTTTTAATGCGGACGGATTGATGCCAGCCATCGCCCAACAGCACGATACCGGCGAAGTATTGATGATGGCCTGGATGAACCGCGCATCCCTGGAAGAAACACTGCAAACGCAGCGGGTATGCTATTACTCACGCTCGCGCGGCAAATTATGGCGAAAAGGTGAGTCTTCCGGCCAGCAGCAGCATCTCGTATCAGCGGCCCTCGACTGTGATGGAGACACGCTGCTGCTCCAGGTGGACCAAACAGGACCTGCCTGCCATACGGGTCGGCGAAGCTGCTTTTACCTGTCACTTTCAAGTGAAGGCGTGACGGTCAACAGCGAGCCACTTATTGACCCCGCCGAGCTCTACGCCAAGCCATCACCATGACGGCTTGGCGCGCACTGGTTAGTGCCGTTCGTTGGCTGGTCGGTCATTGCCTGGTTGTCATGGTGCGCACTTATCAATATACGTTAAGCCCCCTGCTCGGCCCGCGCTGTCGTTTTTGGCCAAGCTGTTCGTCTTATACCATTGAAGCCATTCAGGTACACGGGCCGTTCAAAGGCAGCTGGATGGCGATGAAGCGTATTCTGAAATGCCACCCGGGAAGCAACGGCGGGATGGACCCCGTACCCGGCGGGCGCAGCGAAGCCTTGTGCCGGGAAGACGAGGAACACGCTCACACCGATGGTCACCATCACTCCCGGCGTGATTAAGCGCTCTGCCGGGCAACCTGGTAAATGCGCTCCAACATGGCATGCAAGCCGTTACTACGCGTTGGCGACAGGTGCTTGTCCAGGCCCAGATCCGTCATGAAATGCGGCTCTGTGACGCTCACCTCGGCAGCGGTTCTTTCGCTGTAAATACGCAGCAGCACGGCAATCAAGCCCGAGACTATCGCCGCATCAGAGGTCGCCTTGAAGATCAGCTTGTCGTCTTGCTGTTCATGGTGCATCCACACGTTCGACTGACACCCCTGAATTTTATACTCGTCAGTTTTCCACTCGTCTGGGTAATGGGGGAGCTGCTTGCCCATATCAATGATGTATTGATAACGGTCCATCCAGTTATCAAACATGTCGAACTCTTCGATCAGTTCCTGCTGGGCTAACTCGGCACCGGACGTGCTCATGGTGATTCCTTTAGCGTTGGTGTCACGTATGCCGCCCATTATAACGTCTCAGCGTCGTCTTGGGTGAATCTCGGCTCAATCTGATGGCGCTGCTGTTGCTGGTGCCACTCGATAGCCTCATTGTGCAGATAGCGCGCCGTGGTATCCAGGCGCGAGTGGCGAGCACTGTCGGCCAGATGCCGCAGGCTGATGCCTGCCTGGGCTTGATGGGTAATGGACGTATGGCGCAACCAGTGGGGGGTTGCGCGACGCAACGCCGCGATATAAGCAGGGCTTCCTTCAGCCGCTTCCAGCGCGTTGGCCGCTTCGTTGAAAGTCTCACGTATCAGACGGTAGAGCTGGTTATGACCAATCCCCCGCTTCTTGTCCAAAGCGCGAAGTACCGGCGTATCGTCGTGATGGGGTGGCGTGGTAGCGAGTCCCAGGGTTTGTCGCCATTCAGCCAGGCATTCCAGCATGTCAGCGGGTAGCGGAATATGGGCGACCTTATTGCCCTTGCCAACGACGGACCACCACCAACGGCCCTCGCTTTGATGAAAATCGCCCATACGGGCATCGGCCATTTCACTCACGCGGGGAGCCAGCAGGTACGCAAAACCAAAGATAAAACGTCGCCTGGCCATTTCGTAACGGTCGCGTTCACCCTTCCCCGCTGGCTGGTTAAGCCACTGCCAGAGCCACCCCCATAGCTCGCGCTCCAGATAGCGCTCAATCCGCGGCGCCTGGTTGTTCAAGCGACGCGATTTATCGCGCATCAGGCGAAATGGGTTATGGCGCACCCAGCCTGCTTCTACCAGCCAACTGAATAACCCCTGCAGAATGATCAGGCTTTGCCGGCGACTGGCCGGGGAAAGACCACCTCGAAACGGGCGCCATTGCGGGTGATGACGGGGCTTGGTAGGCCCCGCCCACTGCGCGCTTGGCTGCGGATCGGCCAGGAAGTTCTCGAAGTGACGCAGCACGTCACGGTTTACCTGGCCAAGCGTCAAATTCTGGGCCTTGAGCCACAGCAGCAAGCGCTCGGCTTCCCGACGATAGCACTTCCAGGTTTGCGGGCTGTCCTGGTACTCGGCGAGCCACGCCGCCACCGCTTCCACATCCGTGTTGGCGGTAATGTGTGGCAAAACCGGCGAACCGCTGAGGTTTTCCAGCGGCGATATCGGGTTGGCGATAGCTGTATTATCTCGCGTTTCCATTGGCGACCCTGCTCCTCTCTCACCCTAATCGTCCCTCTTCCCTTCTTATTCGGCCCAGTTGCTAACGGGTGCGCCAAGTCTGCCTTTTATACCTTTTAAATTCAAGATAATAAGGGTAATCTTGAATTTTACCCATTTAAAATAAATAAATTACACTTTACATATTACGTAATATTGCCTTGTATGACCCGGGGCGGGATAATGACGGCCACTAACCCCAATAAGGAGCTCGCAAATGGCACGCAGCGGCGTTCAATATCAAGATGTACAGCAGGCCATCGATACGTTGCTCAGCCGAGGCGATACGCCCAGCGTGCAGCGCATTCGTGAAGTGCTCGGTACGGGTAGCTTCACCACCATCAGTGAACATTTCCGCCAGTGGCGTCTTGAGCGTGAGCACAACCGTGACGTCCCACCGCCCAAAGGGTTGCCTGAGGCAGTGGTCAGCGTTGCCAGTGAACTATGGAAGGAAGCCAGGGAGGCGGCGCACGATGCGTTATGCCATTACCGTGAAGAAGCCGACCGCCAGGTTGAGACTGCAAAGCTTGAAGCCAACGACGCCGACCAGCGGGCTGCCAATGCGAAGCAGCGTGAAAGCGCCCTGGCGGAACATCTGCGTCATACAGAAACGCGCGTCGAGGGGCTTAGTCGAGACCTGGCGGCCAGCCAAGCCAATGAAGCCCAGTGGCGGACTCAAGCAAGAGAGGCACGTGAAGAGGTGGCCAAGTGGCAGTCCGCCTATGAGCGAGCCCAGCAACAGTTGGGTGAGCATCAGGCGCAACATGCCGATCAGCTCAGCCAACAGCAAGCCGAATGGCAGGCGCGCCTGACTCAGGAAGAGCAGCGCCATGAAGCCGCCGAAGATCGCCTAATGAGCTTGCTGGACAGCGCCCGACAGGAACGGGCACAGGAAGAAAGCGCCTACCAGCAGCGGCTGAAACAGGCTGATAAACGCAACGAGAAACTGGCCCAAGAGGTTAAAACGCTGGAAAAATCAATCTATCAGTATCAGTTGGAGGCGCATGCCGAGCAGCAAGCTCAACAGCAGCTTCAGGCAGCGCTGAATGCGCTGGAGCAACGCTACCAAGAGGCGATCAAGAAACTCGACGATGCAGAATCGGCATTAGCCGAAGAAGCGCGGCAGCATGACGCTCGCGAAAAGGCCTGGCAGGAGCAGCTTTGGTCAAGAATGGACGCCATGCAGCGACAGTTAACCGACCTGCCGACATCACTGTCGCGTGATCAGGACGATGAGCGCGAAGATAAAGATAGCCTTGAGTAGACGGCTAGCATCAACGGGCACTCTTAAACGATAATGCCCAGCGGGTGCTGGGCATCATAATGCTGTTGGGACGCTATCGCTTACCGGTAGTAAGCGTTGGTGGTGTCCGAATGGTCGGTCACATCACGAATGCCGCCAAGCTCGGGAATACGTTCCATAAGCGTTTTTTCGACGCCGTCCTTGAGGGTCAGGTCAACGGCCGCACACCCCTGGCAACCACCGCCGAAGGCCAGCACCGCCATGTTCTGCTCGGTCAGTTCGACCAGCTTGACTTCTCCGCCGTGAGAGGCCAGACCTGGGTTGATCTCGCTGTACAGAACATAGTTGACGCGGTCTTCAAGTGGGCTGTCCGCGTTGACCTTGGGCATTTTGGCGTTTGGGGCCTTGATGGTCAGCTGACCGCCCATGCGGTCGGCGTTAAAGTCGACCACGGCTTCTTCAAGGAACGCCAAGCTGTTCTTGTCGAGAAACACATTGATTTTTTCGAGCTCAAGCTTTTCGTCAGTCGGCTCTTCTTCGCCCGGGCGACAATAGGCCAAACACGTTTCGGCGTAAGGTGTACCTGGCTGGGTGATGAAAATGCGCACGGCGATGCCTTCGACGTTTTGCTTTTCCAGCAATTCCGCCAGGTAATCCTGCGCACTGTTCGTGATATCAATACCTTGGGTATCGAAGTTGGTATCGGCTTCTGCTGTCGTGGTCATGAGGGTTGTTTTCCTCCCGTGGCAGTGGCGGCGCCACTTCACATGTCATTTTGTGTCTATGGTAAGCAAAACAGCGCGCCGACACAATCCCGACTGTTTTACTAGGCTATTTCCGGTGTATTGTTAATGGGGCCTATGGCATTCATAAACAATACATTGCTGCCCCGCCTGGCACCCTTTGTTATCATAGTGCTCCGTTGGTTCATTTGAACGGCGATTGCCGACGATAAAAATACCTTTTTTGACTGTGACGCTGGAGATATCCCCCTGCCATGGCTGCTAGTGATTTGATTGCCACCCTCTCCCAACGCCTGAATCAACGTATCCATATCCTGGATGGCGGCATGGGGACCATGTTGCAGAATGCCGAGCTGAGCGAGGAGGAGTTTCGTGGCCAGCGTTTCAGTGACTGGCCGTCGGACCTGAAAGGCAACAATGACTTGCTGGCGCTGACCTGCCCCGACGTGGTGACCCGCATTCACCGCGATTATCTCGAGGCCGGTGCCGATATTATTGAAACCAACACTTTCAACAGCACGCGCCTCTCCCAGGCTGACTATGGCATGGAAGATATTGTGCCGGAGCTGAATCGGGAATCGGCACGGCTGGCCCGGGAAGTGTGTGACGCCGTTGCCGAAGAGACCGGCGTACCGCGATATGTGGCGGGTGTGCTGGGCCCTACCTCGCGAACCGCGTCGCTGTCGCCGGATGTCAACGACCCTGCCAAGCGTAACGTCACATTTAATGAGCTGCGCGACAATTACCTTGAAGCAGCCAAGTCGCTGATCGAAGGCGGCGCCGATCTGATCATGATCGAGACCATCTTCGATACGCTGAATGCCAAGGCCGCGATCTACGCCCTTGATGAACTGTTCGAGTCCCTGGGTAAGCGGTTGCCAGTGATGATTTCCGGCACCATCACCGATGCTTCCGGGCGAACGCTGTCGGGGCAAACCACGGAAGCTTTCTGGAATTCGATTCGCCATGCCGAGCCGTTTTCCGTGGGCCTAAACTGCGCGTTGGGTGCCGAGGAATTACGCCAGTACGTCGAAGAGCTTTCCACCAAGGCCGACACCTTTGTATCGGCCCACCCCAACGCGGGCCTGCCCAACGAATTTGGCGAATACGACCAAACGCCTGAAGAAATGGCGGCCATCGTCGGCGAGTTTGCACAGAGCGGCCTGGTCAACATTATCGGCGGCTGTTGCGGCTCGACGCCGGAACACATCCGCGCCATTGCAGAAGCCGTTCACGGTTTGGCGCCCCGGGAGGTGCCAGAGCGTTCGCGCGCATGCCGGTTATCGGGACTTGAACCGTTCAACATCGAGGCCGACTCGCTGTTTGTGAATGTCGGCGAGCGCACCAATGTGACCGGCTCGGCGCGCTTCAAGCGACTGATCGTGGAAGAAGATTTCACCACCGCGCTGGAAGTCGCGCTGGAGCAGGTGGAAAACGGCGCCCAGATCATCGATATCAACATGGATGAGGGCATGCTGGAATCCCAGGAAGCCATGGTGCGCTTTCTGAACCTGATCGCCGGCGAGCCCGACATCGCCCGTGTGCCTATCATGATCGACTCGTCCAAATGGGAAATCATCGAAGCCGGCCTTCAGTGCGTGCAGGGCAAGGCAGTGGTGAACTCCATTTCGCTCAAGGAAGGCGAAGAAGCTTTCCGCGAGCAGGCGACCAAATGCCGGCGCTACGGGGCCGCCATCGTCGTGATGGCGTTCGACGAGGAAGGCCAGGCTGATACCTTCGCCCGCAAGACCGAGATTTGTGAGCGCGCCTACCGCCTGCTGGTAGATGAAATCGGTTTCCCGGCGGAAGATATCATTTTCGACCCCAACATTTTCGCCATTGCCACGGGTATCGAAGAGCATAACAACTACGCCGTTGATTTCATCGAGGCATCCCAGTGGATTCGCGAACACCTGCCCCATGCGATGCTGTCCGGGGGCGTTTCCAACGTCTCCTTCTCGTTCAGGGGTAATAATCCGGTACGCGAAGCGATTCACTCGGTCTTTCTGTACCACGCCATTCGTGCGGGGCTCACCATGGGGATCGTCAATGCCGGTCAGTTGGCCGTTTACGACGATCTGCCGGCCGAACTGCGCGACGCCGTGGAAGACGTGGTGCTCAACCGTCGCAGCGACGGTACCGAGCGCCTGCTCGATATTGCCGATAACTATAAAGGCGATGGCAGCGGCGCAGCGAAAAAAGAAGACCTGGAGTGGCGCAGCTGGCCGGTCAACAAGCGTATCGAACATGCCCTTGTCAAAGGCATCACAGCGCATATCGAAGACGATACCGAACTGGCACGCGCCGAGGCGGAACGCCCCATTGAGGTCATTGAAGGGCCATTGATGGACGGCATGAACGTGGTCGGCGACCTGTTTGGCGCGGGCAAGATGTTCCTGCCCCAGGTGGTCAAATCCGCTCGCGTCATGAAGCAGGCCGTCGCCTATCTGATTCCCTATATCGAGGCCGAAAAAAGCGCTGACACCCAGGCCAAGGGCAAGATTGTCATGGCGACGGTCAAGGGCGACGTCCACGATATCGGCAAGAATATCGTCGGCGTGGTGCTTCAGTGCAACAACTACGAGGTTATTGACCTTGGCGTAATGGTGCCCACCGAGAAAATCCTCCAGGCCGCCAAGGATCACAACGCCGATATCATCGGGCTGTCCGGTTTGATCACGCCGTCCCTGGATGAAATGGTTCACGTCGCCAAGGAAATGAAGCGTCGCGGCATGGACCTGCCACTGCTGATTGGCGGTGCAACGACCTCGAAAGCGCATACGGCGGTTAAAATCGAACCCCAGTATGACCATCCGGTGATTTATGTGACCGATGCGTCCCGGGCCGTTGGGGTGGCCAGCCGGTTGCTTACCCCGTCCCTCAAGACGCCCTATATCGCCGAAATACGCGAAGAGTACGAAAAGGTTCGTGAACGCAATGCCAAGCGTCGCCCCAAAGCCGCCGACCTTGACTACACCCAGGCGCGTAAGCGGCGTTTCCGGACCGACTGGGCCAGCTACACACCGGGCAAACCTCATCAACTGGGGCTACAAACCTTCGATAATTACCCGCTTGATGAACTCGTCGAGCGGATCGACTGGACACCCTTCTTCATGAGCTGGCAGTTGGCAGGGAAGTTCCCCAAGATTCTGGATGACAAGGTGGTCGGTGAAGCCGCCCGCAACCTGTTTGAAGATGCCAAGGTGATGCTGCGCAAGCTGCTTGATGAAAAGCGCGTCCAGGCACGGGGCGTGATTGGCTTCTGGCCGGCAAATACTGTCGACGACGACGTCATTGAAGTCTACGCCGATGAATCCCGTACCGATGTCGTCGAACGACTTCACCATATCCGTCAGCAGACCACCAAAGGGCGCGACGGCATCTGTTACAGCCTGGCGGATTTCATCGCCCCCAAGGACAGCGGCAAAGCGGACTGGATTGGTGGCTTTGCAGTGACCACCGGGCACGGGGTCGATGAACTGGCCAAAGAATATGAAGCGGCGGGGGACGACTATAACGCCATCATGGTTCAGGCCCTGACGGACCGGTTGGCGGAAGCCTTTGCCGAGCGCATGCACGAACGTGTGCGCAAGGAGTTCTGGGGCTATGTGCCCGAGGAGTCGCTCGATAATGACGCCTTGATTGCCGAGAAATACCAGGGTATCCGCCCTGCCCCCGGCTACCCGGCCTGCCCTGACCACACCGAGAAGGCAACGCTGTTCAGACTGCTTGACGCCACCGCCAATACCGGACTGGCGCTGACCGAAAACTTTGCCATGTGGCCTGCCGCGGCGGTATCAGGGTGGTATTTCTCGCATCCGCAGTCCAAATATTTTTCAACCGGCAAGATTACCCAAGACCAGGTCAAGGTATTGGCTGAGCGTAAACAGATGCCGCTCGAGGAAATGGAGCGCTGGCTGTCACCAGTGCTTTCCTACGACCCGAGCTGACTGTGCCCTACGTCGCCCACCGCCACGGCATAGTGGTTCGTCTGGCTTGGCCGGTCATACTGGGCATGCTCTCGCAGAGCATGCTCAATCTGGTCGATGCCGCCTTGGTGGGCCGTCTAGGCGAAACAGCGTTGGCGGGTGTTGGCCTTGGCGGTTACGCCATGTTCATGATGACCGCCCTGGTGTTCGGGCTGTCCTCCAGCGTTCAATCACAAACCGCCCAGCGCCTGGGCGCGGGTCATTCTGGCCTCTCCCTGCCGCTGCAGGCGGGCCTGCTGCTTGGCTTGATCAGTGGGACATTACTGGCGCTGCTGGCATGGTGGCAGGCGCCTTTGATTATGCATTGGATCTCGCCGACGCCGGACGTTCATGACGTGGCAGTTGATTACTTCCGCTGGCGTGTGCTGTCGCTGGCGGCGATTGCGCTCACCCTGTGCTTTCGTGGTTACTGGAATGGCCGTCAGTACACTCGCCTGTATTTGCGCATTATTGTGGCGGTTCACCTGCTTAACGTGGTGCTCAGCGCGGGATTGATTTTTGGCCTTGCCGGGCTTCCCGAACTGGGCGCCAGTGGTGCTGGCGTTGCCACCAGCTTGTCGGTGGGCGTGGGGCTGTTGCTCTGGATAGGCATCACCGCCCGCCACAGCAGCGCTCTGACATGGGCCCAGTTACGACCTGACATACAGGGGCTGCGAACCACGGCCCGGCTGGCGTTGCCGCACTCGGCCCAGCAGCTTTGGTTTGCCGCTGGCTATGCCGTGCTTTTCTGGCTGTTGAGCCAGCTCGGCACCGCGAGTGTTGCGGTGGGGCACGTGCTGATCAACCTGTCGCTGTTGCTGATATTGCCGGGCGTGGGTGTCGGGGTTGCCGCAATGAGCCTGGTGGGTGAAGCCCTGGGGCGGGACGCCGAGCAAGAAGCTCACCGCTGGGGTCTGGACGCGCTCTGGGTAGCTGCACTGCTGCTGGTCGTACTGGCCCTGCCCATGCTATGGATGCCGGACAAACTGCTTGGCCTGTTTTTCAAGGCGCCGGAATTGATTAAGCTTGGCACCTTGCCGCTTCAGTTAACGGGCCTGATGATGGTCATTGACGTCGCCGCATTGGTACTCGCCCAGGCCCTGATGGGCGCGGGCGCTCAGCGAACCGTCATGCTGTTGACGTTGAGCCTGCAGTGGCTGCTTTTTTTACCGCTGGCCTGGTGGGTTGGCGTCAGTCTCGGCTATGGGCTGCTCGGCATTTGGCTAATGCAGTTGATGTATCGCATCATTAACTCAGCTGCTTTTTTCTGGATATGGCAACGCCGCCGGTGGGCGACGTCGCTAGCGTAAATACCATTTTGAGATAAAAAGATAATTATATATTCTTTTGTAGAATATGATGCCCGCGTTAAGGTGGCGACACTGATTCGTCCCGTTTCAACGTGACAACTTCGCTTTAGCAGGACCGTGCCCCATGTATCGCTATGATATTCATGACCAAACGCTGGTAGATGAGCGCGTCGCTCAGTTTCGCGATCAAATGGATCGCTACCGCGACGGGCGTTTGGGAGAAGAAGAGTTTCGTCCACTGCGTTTGCAGAATGGTCTCTATATCCAACGCCATGCGCCCATGCTGCGTATTGCGATCCCGTACGGCATGTTGGCTGGCCATCAGCTGCGTGCGCTGGGGAGTATTACCCGTCGCTACGACCGTGGCTACGGTCACTTCACCACGCGCCAGAATCTGCAGCTCAACTGGCCTGCCCTGGAAGACGTGCCGGATATCCTGGCGGATCTGGCCAACGTCCAGATGCACGCGATCCAGACCAGCGGCAACTGCATTCGCAATACTACCAGCGATCAATTTGCCGGTATTGCCAACGATGAAGTGGAAGATCCGCGTCCCTGGTGCGAGCTGATTCGCCAGTGGTCGACGCTGCACCCTGAATTTGCCTATCTGCCGCGCAAGTTCAAGATCGCCGTCAGCGGTGCTTCCCAGGACCGTGCGGCCATCCAGGTTCACGATATCGGCCTGCGTCTGTGGTACAACGAGGCAGGCGAATTGCGCGTAAGAGTCCTTGCGGGTGGTGGTCTGGGCCGCACGCCGATGATCGGCGATGTGGTGCGCGACGACCTGCCCTGGCAGCACCTGCTGACCTATCTGGAAGCGTGTGTCCGGGTGTACAACCAGTTCGGGCGTCGCGACAACAAGTTCAAAGCGCGGATCAAGATTCTGGTCAAGGCGTTGGGCATCGAAGAGTACCGCCGTCGCGTCGAGGAAGAGTGGGCGCATTTGAAAGACGGCCCCCAGACGCTCAATGCGGCGGCGGTCGAGGCAGCCAAAAGCCACTTCCCCGAACCGGAACGTCGCAGCGTGGCTGAAAGTGCTGTGCAGGATTACGAGCGCCTTCGACAGGAAAATCGAGGCTTTGCACGCTTCGTGACCAATAACGTGGCTGACCACAAGGTTTACGGCTACAAGGCCGTGACGCTATCGCTCAAGCGCCGCGAGCATGCCCCTGGCGACGTGACGGCTGACCAGATGGACGCCATCGCCGACCTCGCGGACCGTTACAGCTTCGGTGAAGTCCGGGTTACCCATGAGCAGAATCTGGTACTTTCCGACGTGCCGGTCGACGAGCTGGAAGCCCTTTGGCAAGAGCTTGAAACACTGGGCATGGCCAACCCGACAGTGGGCACGCTCAACGACATCATCTGCTGCCCTGGCGGCGATTACTGCAGCCTGGCCAACGCGGTGTCGATTCCCATCGCCCAGGCATTGCAGGAACGCTTTGAAGACCTCGATTTCCTTTACGACCTGGGGCCGCTGGATCTGAATATTTCCGGCTGCATGAATGCCTGTGGCCACCACCACGTGGGCCATATCGGCATTCTGGGCGTCGATAAAAAGGGCGAGGAGTACTACCAGGTATCGATTGGCGGCAATTCGACCGATGATGCCTCATTGGGCAAGATTCTTGGCCCCTCCTTCTTCCGTGAAGACGTCCCCGGGGTTGTCGAGAAAGTGCTGGAAGTCTACGTGGCCCAGCGCCATGAAGATGAACGCTTCCTGGACACTTATCGCCGTATTGGACTGAAACCCTTCAAGGAGCGTGTGTATGCCGCCTAATGACAAACAGGCCGAGGCGGTTGAGATGACGCCGGTTCATGCCGATCACCTGATCGCCAATGGCGAACTGGCGGCGGAAAATGCCTGGTGCGTGTCTTACGACGCTGAGGCACTTCCCGAGCAACGCCCTGCTTTTGTACCGCTGGCGCTCTGGAAGGCTCATCAGGAAGACACCGAGCTGGCACCGCTGCTGGCAAGCGATTGCGAACTGACGGCGACCCTGGCCGATGAGATCCGTTCGGCCCCGGCAGTCGCCATTCATTTTCCGGCATTCACCGACGGCCGTGGCTACAGCCTTGCCCGGCTGTTACGCGAGCGTTTCGGCTACAACGGTGAAGTGCGCGCAGTTGGCGATGTGCTGGTCGACCAGTTGGAATACATGCGCCGCTGTGGCTTTACCGCCATGGCGCTGCGCGATGACCAGCATCCCGAAGATGCCCTGCGGGCGTTGAGCTTTTTCAGTGTGCGCTACCAGCCGGATGTCGAAGAACGCCAGGCACTGTTTGAAAAACGCCTTAACGCTAGCCACTAAGTGCGTCAGTCATCTAAACGCAAAGGGGCAGCCAACGGCTGCCCCTTTTGTTTTGACGGCTTATGTGTCGCTGGCTAGCCACGACGCTTCTGTTGCCGTTCACGGTTGTTGGCTTTCGCCCGATCGCTCTTGCGTAGCATGACCCAGGTAGCCCCCAACCCACCTTCCGACGGCTGGGCGGAGATATAGGCCTGTACTTCGTCAAACTGGATCAGCCATTTGCCAATATAGGAGCGCAGCACATTGGCCGGACTGTCGATCTCCCGCCCACGCCCGTGGACAATCAGTACCGAACGCAGGTCGTGCGCATAAGCATCCTGAATAAAGGGAAATACCAGTCTCCGGCATTCGGCCAGAGGCCGTCTTAGCAGGTGAAGCTGTGCCTGGACCGGGTAGCCGCCGTGCTTGAGTTTATCAACCACCCCCTGCTGAATTCCCTCGCGGCGGTACTCGATGGGGTCAAAGGGGGGTATCAGGTCGACAAAATCATCGGATAGAAAGTTACGCTCATCAATCTCTGCTTCAGCGCGTTCGCGCCTTGCCAATTGAGCCTCGGAAGGACGCTTGCGCGCATCACCGGTATCTGCGCGGTTTTTATCCGCTAGCGGTTTCACGTCGCCCACAAGCGCCCGAAAGTCTGTTTCATCACGAAGTGGCTGGTTCATGGCAGGCTCTCCGACAGGATAGGCTTTTTATCCTACCAAACACGCACTGATTGCTTAAGCGTCTTGTTACGCTTGTGTTCCACGCTGACGCACGCCACGCTACGCTTTCTGCCTGCTACATAAGGAAACACCATGGCCTGGGTAAAACGCCTGTTGGTGCTATGTACAATACTGCTACTGGGCCTTGCCGGGTGGCTTTGGCTGACCATGCTCAGCCCGTGGTTTTATGAGCGACCCGACGATCTTGCGGATATCGAACAGCGCACACACCAGGTGTTTGTCTACGGCACGTTGCGCTATGCGCCGGTTCGCTGGGTGGTGATTGGCGGTTCGGGCGACCCTGAACCAGCCACGCTTGAAGACCATCAGCGCAACGGGCTTGATTTATCGCCTTCGCCTGGCAGCCAGGTGAAAGGGCTTCGCCTGAGCGTCACCGCCGATCAACTCGCTCGCCTGGATCGCTATGAACGCCTGGGGGTTCGCTACGAGCGGGTGAAGAAGCAGCTTGCCGATAGCACCCGTGCCTGGGTCTATCAACGGCTGCCCAATGCGCAAGGTATGCGTTTGGCATTACCCGCTGCCCACATTGCTCTGGTACCCTAAGAGAATAATCTGCTTGGAGTTACTATGTCCGGTTCATTGCCCTATGTCTTGATACTTTATTACTCGCGCTCGGGTGCGACCGCCACCATGGCTCAGCAGATGGCCGCCGGCGTAGAGCAAGTGGCAGGCATTGAAGCGCGCCTGCGCACTGTGCCGCCGGTTTCCCCCACCTGCGAAGCGACATCCCCCGAGATCCCCGAGGAAGGCGCGATTTATGCCGAGCTCGACGATCTCCGTCACTGTAGCGGCCTGGCGCTGGGCAGCCCGACCCGGTTTGGCAACATGGCGTCACCACTTAAATATTTTCTGGATACCACCAGCAGCCTTTGGATCAATGGTGCCCTGATCGACAAGCCGGCAACCGCCTTTACCTCAAGCTCGAGCCTGCATGGTGGGCAGGAAGCCACGTTGTTGACCATGTTGGTCCCGCTGCTTCACCACGGCATGGTCTACGCTGGCGTGCCCTATAGCGCCACTGAGCTGCTGGCCACAGAAACCGGTGGAACGCCCTATGGCTCAAGCCACCTGGCAGGGCCAAGGAGCGACCGCTCAGTCGACGAACATGAGCGCGCCCTGTGCGTCGCTCAGGGCAAGCGCCTCGCCAAACTGGCGCTGGCGATGCGGACAATGCGCGAGGAGACATCATGAAGCAGTGGCTGGAGCGGCTTGAGCAACGGCACGGCGTTGATCTTCTCACCTTGCGGGCACGGCAGTGGGTATTGGCAAGTTTTGGCCTGTTGCTGATAATGATGCTGTTACGTGGTTTCATGGTGCAGGACGCGGCGTTCAGTTGGCGCCCCATGGCAGCCTTTGTGCTTCCTCTGATCCTGTTTCTACCTTCTATTATCGGAAGGCGACCGCGAGGACATGCCTGGTTAGCCTTTGTCAGCCTGCTGTATTTCAGCCAGGGCGTGATGGTGGCCACCCTACCCACTCAAACCTTGCGTGGCGTCACCGAGGCCGTTCTCTCGCTCGCTTTGTTTACCGGTTGCATGGCCTTTGCGCGGTTTCGCAGCCGCCAATTACGTGCTCAGGGCTAATCAGGGCTTGAGCTTTGTGACCACACCCGACACCATGTAAAAAATTCTTGATGGAGAGCCTAGCAATGGCACGCGACATAGCGGATATCAGGCGTGATTATGAAGGTGGCCAACTCGATGAATCCCAGGCCCCTGATGATCCCCTCGTGTTGTTTGATGAATGGTTCAATCTGGCTATCGAAAAGGAAGGCAAAGACAGCAATGCCATGACGCTGGCAAGCGTCGACAGCCAGGGGCGCCCTCACGCGCGCGTGGTGCTTTTGAAAGGGTTCGACGAGCGCGGCATGGTGTTTTACACCAATTACCATAGCCACAAGGGAAGTGAACTCAACAATGTGCCCTACGCGGCGCTTACCTTCTGGTGGCCATCGATTTCCCGCCAGGTGCGTATTGAGGGAGCCGTCGAGCAGGTGGCCGCTGAAGAGTCCGACGCGTATTTCGCCAGCCGCCCACGTGGCAGCCAGTTAGGTGCCTGGATTGCCACCCAGAGTGTAGTGATACCGGACCGTAACTGGATTGAAGAACGGCAAAAGCGTTTTGAACAAGCCTATGAAGGGCAAGAAATTCCGCGTCCCAACCACTGGGGCGGTTACCGCGTGAATCCCGATATGATCGAATTCTGGCAGGGCCAACCCAGTCGCTTGCACGACCGTATACGCTTTGAGCGTCGCGAAGGCGGCGAGTGGAACTCTTTCCGCATGGCGCCCTGAGCCCCTCTGCCCTGTGGCTGGCCAAGGTGGCGGGCTAGCCATGCCCAGCGGCTAGTCCGGCAGGCTTTCCAGCCGGTGGCGCTGCCATTCACTTTCGGGCTCGTTGAGCCGCATGATGGCATCAATTACCTGTTCTTCCATGTTGTAACGACAAGTGAAGCCCAGGTGTTTCATCAGTGCCCGCATGGGATGATTATCCGGCATGATTTTGCCCACCATTTCCAGGGTGCCAATGTGGGTGCAATAAGCGACCATTTTTTTCATTAACAGGCTGCCGATCCCCAGGCCCTGCATGTCGTCGCGAATAATGACTGAAAATTCCGTTCGAATGTTATCCGGATCATTCCAGACACGCACCACCCCGAGCATTTCCTTGCTGCCATCATCGCGTTGATGTTCGGCAATAAACGCCATCTGGCGGTCGTAATTGATATGCGACAACACCGAAAGATCGCGCTGGGTTAAATCCGACTTGTTATGAAAATAGCGGAAACGAATACTTTCTTCGGAAAGTTGGCGGTGAAAATTGGTAATCAAAGGTGCATCTTCGGCACGAATCGGCCGCACCTCGACTTGCCAGCCGTTTTTCAACGTCAGCCATTCACGCAGCTCTTCCGGATAAGGCATGATGGCAAAACGAGCCGGGGGGCCGAGGTCCATGGCAAAATCGACGGCCAGCATGCCGTCCCGGTTGAGCAGCAATGGGTTAAGTTCAAGCCCACGCAGCTCGCCCAGATCCGAGGCCATTTGTGACAGCTTTACCAGCAGTTGGCATAAGTGCTGGGTATCCCGGTCGGGGTCTGACGAGTGTTCGCGGATCAACGATGCGGCGTGGGTGCGATTGACCACATCCGCCGCCAGGCTCATGTTGAGGGGCGGTAAAGCGACTTGGCGGTCAGCAAGTACATTGACTTTATAGCCACCAATGCCAAACACGATCAGCGGGCCGAATACCGGGTCCCGGGTAATGCCCGCGCACACCTGCATGGAATGCTTGCCGCGCTGCATGGGCTGCAGGCAGTATTCATGGATCGCGTATTCGGGGTACTTTTCGTTCACCTTTTCGCCCAGTTGGCGAACTCCATCCGCCACCTGCTCGGGGGTTTCAAGATCCTGAAGCAGCCCTGCCGAAATCTTATGCGGGTGCTTGCGATAGCGATAGGGTCGACAATTGCCCTCATGCACCACCTTCAGCGCCTTGGGTCCTTCAATCTGCCCGGCAATGTCCAACGCCTGCTCGGCACTGGTAAGGTAATAACTGGTCGCTGCAGGAATGCCGTAAGCCTCAAGCACTTGCGCCGTTTCCGAGTGGCTTAACGTCTGACGGCCCTCGGCCTTCGCCTCGCTGATCAATGTCCGGCACTCTGCGCGAATATCAGCACTGGTGGAAAACGGCAGGCTGGGCGGTGTTTCCTGAAGCAGCTGTTGAACGCGCTGGTAGTCCACCATATGCATGAAGGCTTTCACCGCTTTTTCGGGCGAAATATAAGTGGGAATGCCGGCCAGGTTGCATTCGTGGCGAGCATTCAACGCCTCTTTGAGCCCCATCCAACTGGTCAATAAATTACGACGGAAGGCCTTGCGGTTGGCAATCAGCGCTTGTGCGGTGACCAGCGAAGGCGCCAGGCGCGTTGGTGCATGCACCACGAGGACCGCATCCACATTGGCATCTGCGGCGACAATTTTCAGCGCCTCGACAAACCGCTCGGGCGTGGCATTACCGCCCAGGTCAACGGGGTTTTCACCGGGTTTGCTGAAATCGACCTGGCTTTGATGCAACGCTTGTTGTGTTTCATCGCTGAACTCGGCCAGCTTGCCTCCGGCGCTGACCAGCTTGTCGATAGCCAGCATGGCAGGCCCCAAACCGTTAGACACCACCGCCAGGCGGTCGCCACGTAATGGTTTCATGCGCGAGAGGGTTTCCAGGGCATCCAGCAACTCGTCGGAGTCGTCGACACGCACTACCCCGGCGCGTGAAAAAGCCGCGTCAAACACGACATCGCGATTGGCAATACCCGGCGTCGGGGCCATGCCGGAAATATCCGAAGCAAAGGTTCTTCCGCTCTTGATGGCCAGCACGAGCCGGTTTCTCGAGGCGTCGCGTACCGCGGTCATGAAATGCTGCGCGTCGGAAATCCGCTCAAGATGGAGCAGAATTGCCTGCGCCGGTGAGAACTGATTTACGTAATCGATCAGATCCGGCAATAGCACATCGACACTGTCACCCACGGTAATCAGGTGCGAAAACCCCACATCGCGCCCGGCTGCCCAATCGATCATGGCGTTGGCCAACATGCCTGACTGGCCAAGATACGCCACTCGGCCTGCCTTGACCGGCTGACTGGCATATGAGGCATTGAGTTTTTTAGCTGGCACGATAAGGCCCATGCACTCAGGCCCCAGCACGCGGATGCCGGATTCACGGGCAGCCTTCAGCATGCGCTCGCGTATCGAGCCTTTATTGCCCGTGTCGCGATCCAGATAAGCGCCACCGGAAAGTACCAGGGCGGCTTTGACCCCAAACTTGCCCAACTGGTGGATCAATTTGGGCACCCCGTCAATGGGCGAACAGATGATGGCGAGGTCAGGCACCTCAGGCAAGTCGTCAACGCGCTTGACACAGGGGTCACCGAAGACCTGATCATAGCCTTTCAGATTAACCGCCCAACGTCGCCCCTTGAACCCGCCTTCATGAATATTGCGAAGCACCAAGCCCCCAAGCGACGCTGGGTTCTCGGATGCGCCAATGACGGCAAGCGTGCGGGGTTCGAAAAAATGGTGCAAGAAACGTGTACTCACGTTTGCCTCTCCTGGAACGGTGCAGCGCGATGTAAGACTTATGGACACTGTCGCCTATCAGCGTGTCGCGATTAAGGTGATACTAGCTACCATGGAGCGCTTGAATGATCACTGCCTACCTTACCCACCCGGACTGCTTATTGCATCATATGGGGCCGGAACATCCTGAAAACCCTCATCGACTGGAGGCGATTCGAGCGCGTCTGGCATTGTCAGGCTTATTGCAGCAAACCATGCAGGCCGATGCCAGGGAAGCGGATGAAGCGGCACTCAATCGAGTGCACGCCACACGTCATCTTAACGCCCTTACCAAATGTCTGCCCGAGCAAGGCATCGTATCGCTTGATAACGACACCCTGATGAACCCGGATAGCCTGAAAGCCGCTCGTTATGCCGCTGGTGCGGTTATCAAAGGGATCGATCAGGTCTTCAAGCGCCAGGCCGATAATGTGTTTTGTGCGATTCGTCCGCCTGGGCATCATGCCGAAGCCGCCGAGGCGATGGGGTTTTGCTTTTACAACAACATCGCGGTCGGCGCGGCCTATGCAAGGGAACGCTACGGTGCCCAGCGCATTGCCATCCTGGATTTTGACGTCCACCAGTGCAACGGCACGATCGATATTTTCAAGAATGATCCGGATGTGCTGATCTGCACCAGCTTCCAGTATCCCTTCTACCCATGGCGATATTTACGTAGCGAATGGCAAAACGTCGTCAATACGCCCCTGGAAGTCGGCACGCAAGGGCCCGAATTCCGTCGCCTGATTGAAAGCCAATGGCTACCAGCGTTGCACCGCTTCAAGCCTGACCTGGTGATGATGTCCGCCGGGTTCGATGCCCACCGTGACGACCCCATGGGCGATGTATGCCTGGTGGATGAGGACTTCTACTGGATCACGCACATGGCGATGGAAATTGCCACGCTGTATGCCGATAACCGGCTTGTCTCCTCGCTGGAGGGCGGCTATAACCCGACATCGCTGGCAAGCGGTGTGGAGGCGCATCTCAAGGCATTGCTGGGCCTGCCTTTTGCGGCATCGAGCTAACGGCCGACCAGAGGTTACGCTGCCTGGCTGTTTTCAAAGGCAGTTGGTGGGTTTGGGAAGCCCTGCAATGCGCGCTACCACCTTGGCGGTACTGCCAGGAAAGAGCCGCATCAGGTAAATAGAGCGGCCCTTGTCACTACCCAGCGTCTGCTGAGTGGCTTTGACGAGCGGTCGCATTGCCGGTGCCATTTCATAACGGCGATAGAAACCGCGCGCCAAGTGGATGATTTCCCAGTGCTCGGACGTCAATTCGATGCCTTCATCGACGGCCAACTGGTCAGCAACCGCTTCTGACCAGTCACTCATGTCGACGAGGTACCCTTCCGGATCAAGCAGTACGTTAGCGTCGGTGTTCTCCATCAGTGTACTCACTGTTGCCTATCAGCTATTCAATACCAGGTGACCGACTGTGCATGCTGCTCAGTCAGCGCTACAAACCCTTCCATATCCACTGCCGCCAACCCATGGGTTGCGGCAATGCTTGAGAGCCCTCGGGCGACGAGGTCTTCTTCAAGCAAAAATACCGCGTAGTCATTCTGCGTCCAGCAGTGTAAATCTGGGTTAAGCGCCGCCATCACGCCTGCTTCGGTCAGCAACAGCGTATCCCCCGCCTGAATGGCCTGCTCGACCTGCTGGGCGGCCTCATGGGTGGGAGGGGTTGTCAAAATATGCAGGATCATGAAACACCCTAGAAGTTGAGGATCGGGCGGTTTTGGCTAAACAGCGCTTTGACTTGCTCCTCGCTGAGCGGTGTTACGCCATCGACAAGCGCTTCGAGAGGAAGCTTGAGGTCGTCGAGCACTCGCTGGGGGACATTCAACTGGTCGATATCGTACATCTCGAGCATGTCGATGGTCGGCAGACTGGCCTTTTGCCCCGGGGCGCCTGCCTGCTGTTCCCTGCACAGTGCCAACGCACCCTGCCCCATGAACAGCAGCCTGACAGATTGCCCAAAGGCGGCGCCAACCAGAGCGGCGTCAAGTCCCTCACGCAGCCAGTTCGAATTATGGGGAGCATGACGAATGATCACCAACAGTTCTTCTGATTCATGCATGGACGGCCTCAACTGGCAAAGGTAATCAAACGATCGCAGCGTTGTTGCAGCGTCAGCAACTGACCAAGCCCGGTCAGCTCAAAGGGAGCTTCCAGGTTAAAGGCATCATGGCCATGGCGGGATGCTTCAGATTGACTGATGACACCACGCCTCAGCGCAGCGGCGATACATACATCCAGCGCCACATTGTGGTCTTTATGAAGCGCTTTCCAGGCTTCGCGCAGGTTCAACTCATCCTGCGGCGGGGTCATTAGCATTGACGCATTATGAACACCGTCGTGATAAAAGAAAACGCCGGCGAGCTGATGACCCCTTGCCAGCACCGCATGGGCAAACCTGAGCGCCGAATGAGGCGCCGGCTGGCTGTAGGGGGCCCCCATGACTAACAGTCCGTAATTCATTGCCCTTACCTATCGGTGTGGCGAGTGACATCCTGCATATAACAAAAAACAGACCCTGGTAATAGGGTCTGTTGAGACATGCTGCTATGTGTAACGCCAGATGGGTTACTCGTTGCTCATGAAACCGAGCAGCGACAGCAGGCTGATAAACAGGTTGTAGATAGAGACGAAGAGCGTGATGGTGGCCAGAATATAATTCGTCTCACCCTGGCGATGGATGATTTCACTGGTCTGGTAAAGAATGGCCGCTGAAGAAAACAGTACGAAGCCAGCCGATACCATCAGTGAAAGCGCGGGGATGTTGAAAATCAACGCCGCCACCATCGCGAGCACCAGCACGATGGCACCGGCCACCATGAAGTTGGCCAGGAAGCCAAAATCTTTCTTCGTTATCAGGGCGACGGCTGATAGGCCGATGAAGGTGATGCCGGTCATGGCCAGGGCATTCATGATCAAGGCGCCGCCATTGGGCAGTGCCAGGTAGGCGGACAGGATCGGCCCTAAGGTGAAGCCCATGAAGCCTGTGAAGGCAAAGGTAGAAAGCAGCCCTAGCGCTGAATTGGCCGTTTTATGGACCAGGAACATCAACCCGTAAGCACCAATGAAGAACACGAAGATGTTCAGTTGCTGAACGCCCATCGCGACGGAGGCGCCTGCGGTGACCGCAGAGAAAAGTAGCGTCATCGCCAACAACGCGTAGGTGTTACGCAGCACTTTGTTGGTGCTAACCGAATTGGCTACACCGCCAGAGGCTGATTGCGCAATATGCGAGTCGTTGTAACTCATGTGTTCATGCTCCGTAATGATCTATCAAACAGTTGACCAGCATGCCGTTACCGAGTTCCAGACGCAAGTCTTTGTCTTCCACGCTATTAGTCTTTCAGCGTTGAGACTTTCAACATTGTGTCAGTTTAGCAAGCGTTAGCTATGCTTGCTAAGAACCTCCTTGATACCCATTCCCACCTTGGACACCAAGATGATGAAAAAAATTCTATTCCCTGCCAGCACCATCGTGCTGATGTCATTTGCTCAGGCTACTTTTGCTTTCTCCCCCGCCGGGCAGGATGTGGCTTACTCCATCAATGATGAAGATTTCGAAGGTTATTTCGTCTCGGGTGGTGACGACGCACAAGGCAGCGTGCTGATCGTTCATGACTGGGACGGGCTGGATAATTATGAGCGGGAACGTGCCGATATGCTCGCCGAAAAAGGCTTTGACGCGTTTGCCTTGGACCTGTTCGGGGAAGGCAACCGGCCCCAGGCAGTTGAAGACAAACGGGCGGCCACCAATCGGCTTTACGAAGACAGGGAACGGATGAGAGCGCTTACCCTCGGTGGCCTTTCGCAGGCAAGGCAACAGGGTGCCGCCGATAACACCGTGATCATGGGGTACTGCTTTGGCGGTGCAGTGGCACTGGAGATCGCCCGTTCTGATGAGGCCGAAGATATTGCGGCGTATGCCAGCTTTCATGGTGGGTTGACCACGCCCGAGGGGCAGGCCTATTCAAGTGATACGGCACCGATCTTCATTGCCCACGGTGGCGCCGATTCATCGGTGAGCCTCGGCGATGTAGCGACCCTGGCCGGCGAACTGGAAAACGCCGAAGTTACCTACGAAGTCGGTATCTATTCTGGCGCGCCACACGCCTTTAGCGTCTTCGGAAGTGATGCTTACCATGAACGTGCCGACCAGCGCTCCTGGCAAGCCTTTACGGTCTGGCTGGAGGATATGCTCTAAATCGAGTGACCCAGCGGTTAGCCCCGCTGGGTATGTTGATGTCCGCGCCTCAACTTTGCACGTCTTCCTCATCGTCTTTCAGCGGTGTGGTCTTGGTCACCGCGGTTTGACGTGCGTCCTGCGATGAGTTGTAGAGACGCGTGTCAATCACATGCAGTACCGCTAATTGTGCAAACAGCACAGCAAAACAGATAATCAGACCTTTTAGCATGGCGTCTTTCCATAAGGGCTCCCAATGAGCCTTATAGCTGCATAGTAGTGCAACGCCTCACTAACACAATCAATATTTCACGCGCAGCTCGCCCACTTCTCGGCGTTTGATAGCGTAGACGCCAACCACGCTGGCAGACGCCGCTCCAGGTAATAGCCGGGGGATCTGGGCGTGCCTTCAATAAAGCCCACGTGCCCTCCTTGGCGGTGAAACTCAAGCGTCACGCTGGAAGGTAATGACTGTGGAGGTGGTGCACTTTCCGGATAAAGAAAGGGGTCGTCTTGTGCCTGGATGATCAGCGTCGGCACAGTGATCGACGAAACAAAATACAGACTGCTGCATCGCTGGTAATAGTCGGCAGCGCTTGAAAAACCATGCAAGGGGGCCGTTACTCGCTCATCGAATTCCCATAGCGTGGACATCCCCTTGAGCGACCCCAAAGCTAACAGCTTTGCGTATTCATCGGGGTCGCCATTGATGGAGAATCGCTGGCGCTTATCTTTCATGTAATGACCCAGGTCGCGTAAAAAACGGGCTTGATATATTTTCGACATGCCCTGACGAATCCTCTCGGCACTGTGGTCCAGACGAAACGGGACCGAAACGGCGGCGGCTGCCTGCAACGGGGTGGCACTGCCCTGCTCGCCCAGGTATTTCAACAGGACGTTGCCGCCCAGCGAATAACCAATGGCCGCCAGAGGCTGGGCCGGTCGGCGCATGGATAGCATCCCGACAACCTCAGCCAGGTCGTCACTCACCCCAGAATGATAACCGCGAGCGAGCTGATTGGGCTGTCCAGAGCAGCCGCGCCAATTCACGGCCACACTCTGCCAGCCTCTCAAGGCTAACGCCTGCTGCTGGCCCAGGATATAACGTGACGAAGAACTGCCGGTCAGCCCGTGTAGCAGTATGACGCAAGGCGTATCGTCGTCACGACGGCCATACCAGTCGAGATCAAGGAAGTCCCCATCTTTCAGTGTCATCCGCTCACGCTCGCGCGCTAAAAGCAGTTCTGAACGAAACAATGGGCTATACAGCGTTTGCAAATGACCACCGGGCAGCCATCTGGAAGGACTAAACGAGGACATGGATAACCATCGTGTTGTTCATTCAGGTTCATCCGTTTCGTTGGGTGAAACCAATAAGCCAAATCGAATCGCTTCATGAACGAGCCCTGCCGTATGCCTCACCCCCAGGCGACGCATAATATCGGCTCGATGGGTCTCGACGGTTTTAATACTGACGTTAAGCTGGTCAGCAATGGCCTTGCTGCGAAAGCCTTTTGCCACCAGCTCAAGAACTTCGCATTGACGCGAGGTCAAGGGGTTATCCGGGATGGCGGAGGTCCCGACAACGGAGGCTGCTTCAACGAATTGCTCAGGTTCCATGGAAGTAAATACAAAACACTCGCCCATCGACGCTTTCTTGATTGCCAATTCCAGTGTATCGACGTCAGCGTTTTTATGTAGAAATCCATGTGCCCCTTCTTCGAAAAGGCGGCGAATGAAACTATCGCTGGAATAGCTGGATAGAATCACGACCCGCGCTTTGGGGCACCGCTTCCTGAGACGACTCAATGACGCGACTCCCTTCATCGAAAGCAACGTTGCGTCGATAAGTGCCACATCAACATCGGTATATACGTCGTCGTCTTTCAGCAACTGTTGCGCAGAGCCAACCTCGGCAATCACCGTCATGTCATCAAAGGTTTCAATAAGCGAGCTGATCGCAGAAAGAACGAGCTGATGTTCATCCGCCAGTAGTATCTGGATGGTATTGTCATTAGATTTCATGAATTTATGCTGTTGACCTTGACAGGTTGTTGCCTGTAACTCCCTCTTGGCTGAGGGTGTGTTCAATCGTGAATCGTGAACCTAGCAGGCGCATCACCCCGTTACTGGATAAAAAGTTAACATTAGAAATTTAGGTGTATATTCGTTCCTGCACGTTAACGCAGTGATCGACAAAGCAGTATAAGTAAAAACCCTGACTAGCTATCCTGCTGGAGCATACCCAAGTGCTGTGCCTTAAGGAGCATATCCTCAATCGAATGACAATTTTGATGGGTGTCAGCACCTATGTTTTCGCCGTCTAGAATACCTTCTGACGCCGATGATTCATACAACCGTTTGAGTAAGGTTGGGCACAAAAACATCTTCCCCTTAACAGCGACACGCAGCGCTATTTCAAGGTCGCTGATACCAGCGCTACGCAGCAAAAAACCGATAGCCCCTGCCTGAAATGCTCTTCTTACATCCGTCAGGCTAGGATTGACCGACAGGATGACCACCCGCGTTTCGACGCCGCTTTCGTGAAGCTGACGAGCGGCATCAAACCCCGCCTGACTGGGGAATTGTGCGTCAATCAAGGCAACATCAACGCACAAGGTTTGCACCACCGCGTCCAGATCATGAGCACAAGAAGTGCTGCCCACCACGTCAACTCCCCTGAACCGCTCGATAACCTTGCAAAGTCCCTCACGAATAAAACCGCTTTCGTTGACAACCAACACTCTGATAGCTGACCCGGAACCTTCTTGTGGATTCACTTCGCACTCCTCATTAATCAATGCTGTTTTACGGCATGCCCCACTGATTTTGGACGCTCCCACTGACTGCTGAGCAAAACGATTTATTACAACCCCCTGACGAGAATACTTACCTTCCTCGTCGTGAACAGCTTTTTAAGAGGCACATGAGCACCAATATATACATAAAAACCCCTAGAACATTTGAAACATACCCGCAGGAATGATTAAATCAATTACTATCGTTTAAAGCACGAGTGTCAATGCCCCGGCTGGTTACCTGCGTGCTCAGCTTCAAGCAGGCATATTCAATGGATGACGAAAGTAACCGCTGCCCCCCTTTGCAAAACGATGACAACGGCCTCACCCCTCAGTATTCACCAGATGCCGCCCCAGAAGCGCACTTTGATCGTTTTATCCACCTGGTGTCCCAGGTATTCAATGTGCCCATCGCTTTCATTTCACTGTTCGATGAAAATAGTCAGCGGCTGAAATCGTCAGTCGGCATGGAAGGGCGTGAAATCTCACGCGAGTTTTCTTTCTGTATCCATGCGCTAGAGCACGGTTATATGGAAGTGTCCGATACATTGGAGAGCGATTTATTCAAACGCCATAGGGCCGTGATTTCATATCCTTATATTCGGTTCTACGCTGGCGTCGTGTTACGCGACCCAAACCGAAAGGCAATCGGTACGCTCTGTCTTAGTGATATCCAGCCGCGCGCACTCAATGAAGTTGAGCGTTCATGGCTGCTCGCCTTTGGCAATATTGTCGAAGAGCAGATCAACATCAAGACGCAGATACTCGAGATGCGCCACCAGGCCAGCCGTATTAATCAACGGGATGCGCGAACGGGCCTACCCGACGAAACCTTGCTGGGCGAAACATTGGACAATCTAGTCCAACTTGCTGAAACCGAATCTTACCATCTGGTTGTTTTGCACTTGCGGATCAACAACCTAGACGAGATTAGTCGGCTTCATGGTCGCAAGTATCGTAACGCGATTCTTAAATGCCTGGCCGATCGTCTCATTGCCCCTGATATCGGTATCCTGACAGCTGGCAATATCGACATTGATCGTTTTGGTGCCGTGGTATCCATCTATTCACTGCGCGATCTTTTCGGCGTTATCAAGCCGATTATCAACAAGCTGAACGCTCCCATTGATCTCGATGGTCATACGGTAAGACCGAAAATCGACGTAGGGGTCAGCGTCTCACCAAGTGATGGAATCAACCCGGATGATTTGCTGGAAAGGGCTCGTACAGCGCTAAAGGCACCCAAGACATATGAAAACATTCATGTCTTTACCCATCGCACAGAAGAAAGTGCGTTACGTCGACATGAGGTTGAGCAGCGCCTTGAAGCGGCTCTGTCAGGGAATAAATTGCAGCAACACTACCAGCCGCTGGTCTCCGCCGATGGCAGCGGCGTGGTTGGGTTCGAAGCACTAGCGCGCTGGCAGGATAACAAGCTGGGGGCCATCAGCCCTGGAGAGTTCGTCCCCATTGCCGAAAAAAATGCACGGCTGTCACGGTTACTGACTGACTGGTCGCTTGAGCTTGTATGCCAAAAAGCCTTCCATTGGCCCCTCAAGCTCAGCGACCCCTCGTTGAAAATCGGGGTCAATATCCCCGCTAACCAGTTTTATCAACCCAATTTTGTCGAGCAGGTTCTGCGGACCCTTGGTGAGCACAACCTGGCCCCACAGCGCCTGACGCTGGAACTTACCGAAGAAAGCCTGCTGACAGATATCGACCGCGCGATTTCGACCATGGATAAGCTGCGAAACAGCGGTATATCTCTGGCGCTGGATGATTTTGGTACTGGCTATTCGTCACTGAATTATCTCAAGCGCTTACCCGTTGACGTGCTTAAGATCGACAAGAGCTTTATCGACGACCTGCCTCATGATGAAAAAGCCATCAATCTCGTGAGCGGCATTATCCGCATCGCTCACGGCCTTGGTCTGACGGTCGTTGCCGAAGGCGTTGAATACCAGACACAGCAGACGCTATTGGAAAAGCTTGGCTGTGATGTCCTTCAGGGCTACCTGTTCAGCCGTCCCGTTGATGCCGACAAAGCACTCAATTTTTTAGAGGCGTGGTCTCAGGGCTCTCATCCTGCAGCCATGTAAATGGCATTCAGGCACTTCATCACATCTCCACATACCAGCACGGGATCTTTGGCATGCCTTCAACACGCAAGGCATCTCAGCCCCTTACAACGGTTGGTACATAAAACGACATTGACACACCCAATGATAGAGCGCCTTAAAGGGTGCTTAAGGAAAAGATGGTGGCATCTTTATTCAAGGCCAATAGAAAAATCAGCAGTCGAACAATTCATTGACCTTCAAGTACATTGGATAATCTGGGTACTGGCTATGGATGCTGACCCAAGCACTAATTTTTAAGAGGTATGGCCTCAGGGCCCTCATTCGGCAGCCGTAAAAATGGCATCGAGGAACACTATCAACCCCGCAAATCATGGCATGCAGACTTCATCTCGAATTTTCGGTATGCCTTCGACATCGCAAGAGTGGCAGTCCTTCGCGATCATGCTACAAAAACTGCATAAGATAAGAGGCTTCGGCTACTGGCAGATGTCACTATCAACTGGGCAGATGTATTGGTCAGAGATGGTTTACGAATTCTTTGGCGTTGACCCTGACCGGTTCATACCTGATAGAAAGGACTTTATCAGGTTGGTGCATCCCTCTGATCGGAAAAAAGTTGCCAAGGCACAGCAGACACTTAAGAAAACCGGCGCCATTGATATCAAATATCGTATCGTCCAGCCTGGTGGTAATGTGCGCTGGATACATGAAGTTGCCGATAACTCTGCACCCGACGACCCTGATATTCTCCTCAGCACTTTACAGGACATCACCGACCACAAGGTGCTGGAGAAAAACCTAAGAAATCAAGCAATCACTGATGACCTCACCGGCACATTCAACCGAGGTCACTTTATGAAACGACTTCGACAAGCCTTTTCTCATTTTTGTCGAAGCGAACATAACGCCGCCGTCCTGCTTTTTGATGTCGACCATTTTAAAAACGTCAACGACACTTATGGGCATGCCGTAGGCGATAAGGTACTGAAGCAAGTTTGCCGCTTATTCAAGGAACGGTTCAGAGAGACCGATGTCATCGGGCGTTTGGGTGGAGAGGAATTTGCCGTGCTGCTGTTTGAAATAACGCCAGACGCTGCATTAGCAATCGCTGATGATATCAGACAAAAGCTTGCCAACACTGCCTTCACTACGCATACCGGTGCTACCTTTTATATTTCTGTCACCTGCGGGCTTGCGCATTTCACTGCGGATGACGCAACAGAAGAAAGCATTCTTCATCGTGCGGATACCTCTCTCTACACAGGCAAGCATCACGGGCGCAATCAAGTTGTTGGTGAAGTGCAATGTTGATCCATAAATTCATCAATACCATCCACATGGAGGATGCAAGTCAATATTAGAGTGCCAGCGCTGCTGGTGCTGATCATCCCGGCTCGGTTACTCTAGGCGTTCAATCACTCAAGGATAATCGCATCAATGTTGGGATTCCTGCAGGGATTTTCCTATGGCCTCTTCATGACCTGTCTCCCCTGGTTACTGGTCGGCCTGTACAACCCCGGTATAGCGCTTCCGGTGGCAACCCAAGGGCGGCTACAGGTCGTCTTCCGCTATTGCCTGATCATCCCTTTCATCAGCATGCTGCTATGGCTAACCTCTCTTTGGGGTGGTTTCAGCCCTAGTCTGTTTGGCTGGTTGGCGGGCATTGTTGCCATTCCGGTGGCGCTGCCCATCGAGCGAACGCTACGCGGCTGGCTTGCTCGCCGCCGTGAACGCCGTCGAGAGGCTCAAAGTATCGCCGAAGCGCAGCAGCGCAGAGCCCAGGAGGAGCGCAAGGCCTATGAAGCTGGCGTCTCGGTGCTCGATCCGGCAAGACCACCCGAGGGTGCCGATGATCTTGTGTTGGCCATGTGTCGGGCCAAGCAGAGCTTGCTGGACGTCAAGCGTCCTGACCTGGCGATTCTCGCGGACCGTCTCTACAGCCGCTACCGTCATGTCATGGACGTCCTGAGCGGTCGCTTCCACACGGGCGAGCTGGCCTTTGAGCGCTCGCGCGGGCTGGTCACCCAGGTATGTCTCGGCGCGGTGGATACACTGACGACCATGGCCTCCCAGGCCCGCGGCGTGGTCAGCGTGGACGGCCAATACGTGCGCGGTCGGCTGGAACGGGATGGCAAACGGCTAAGCGATGAGGAACGTGCCGCCCTGGTGCGTCGCCTCGACTTGCTGGTGGAGACCGAACATCGGCTCAATGAGCGAGCCGCCCGAATTGAGTCGGCGCTTACCGTGCTCGACGATACCGCCGTTTCCATGTCACGCATCGAAACAACGCGACCCCAGGCGTCCGTTACCACCGATAAAGCGCTGGAAGATCTGCGCCGCTTCGTCGAAGGCGCCGATCGGTATGCGCGCAAAGACTGATCCGGTAGCCATTGATAGAGTAACGTTTTACGACGGTCTTTTGATCACTTAGTTTTTTTATCCTCTGGAGACGCTCATGACTCAGCCATCGGATGACCAACCTCGCCTCTCCCTGCCACCGGTGGACGAGATCGCCAGCCAATTGGGGGCGCGCCAGGACGAGTCAGTTGAGCCTGACAAGCAGGATATCGACCCCGAACTCGCGTCCCTGGCTGACCGTTTTATCGAGGACATTCTAGCCGAAGGCGACGAGGCATCAGCGGTTCGCCAGCGCCGCGCCGTGGACGAAATGGGCCTGGAGCTTCAGCAGCAGGCCGCCCATCGCAGTGCCATGCTGCAAACACCGCTCCGCAAGCTGGCCCACCAGGGCGACGAAGGTGGGCCGGTTGCCAAGGCGCTAAGTGACCTACGGGGGCGGATGGAAGGCCTCGACCCCGCCCGTCATCGCCTGGCGCCCAGCGCACTGGATCGCGTGATGGCGATCATTCCCGGCGTCGACAGCCGCTTGCAGCGCTACTTCCGCAAGTTCGAGAATGCCCAGCAGGCCCTGGACGCGATCATCGAGGAGCTGGAAGGCGGTCGCGACATGCTACATCGTGACAACCTCACTCTTAGCGATGACCAGAAGGCGCTCAATGACATCCTCAGTGAGCTGAACCGCCAGATCACGCTGGGTCGCTTGATCGATCAGCGACTTCAGGATGATGTCGCCGACCGTGACGTGAATGACCCACGGCGTCAATTTATCGAAGAGGAGCTGCTCTTTCCGCTTCGTCAACGCATTGTCGATCTTCAGCAACAGTTGGCGGTGAGCCAGCAGGGTGTACTGGCGCTGGAAGTCATCATCCGCAACAACCGGGAGTTGATGCGCGGTGTGGACAGGGCCATCAACGTGACCGTCTCGGCCCTTACCGTTGCAGTGACGGTCGCCATGGCCATGGCCAATCAGCGTCTGGTGCTGGACCGCATCGAATCCCTAAATTCCACCACATCGCAGATGATCGGCGGAACCGCCAAGGCACTACGCCAGCAGGGCGTGGACATCCAGAAGCGGGCCTCCTCGGCGATGCTCGACATGCAGGTGCTCGAAGAGGCGTTTGGCGAGGTGATGGGCGCAATCGACGACCTTTCAACCTACCGTCAGGAAGCCCTGCCCCGCCTGGATGAGCAGATCGACCGCCTCGCCGCTTTGTCAGAGCAGGGAAGTGCGTCTATCGAACGACTACGCGAAGGCAATGAGGCGCAACCGCAGGACGGTCGTGCCTCCAACTAATGGGGCTAGCGCCGGCTACTTGAAACGAGAGGAGGCGTCCCGGAAAGCTTTGCGCATCAATTCCCAGGAATCGTCCATGCCCTGGCGAACGGTATCCCAGGCCTCTTCACTGGCATGGCGCAGTTCCTCGAGCCTTTGCTGAGTCTCCGCCTGGCGCTTCTTGAGTCGCTCAATGTCTTCGTGGTATTTGACTCTGGCCTCATCACTGGCCTGACGGGCCTGAGCGGTTAGTTTGTCGATTTCAGCATTCCACTCATCAAGCCTGGCTTTCATTTCCTCGATGAATTCATCGCGTTGACTCATTGCCATTCTCCCCTTGCGGTAATGGATCCGGAAAATGCTGTCTCAAGTTTCCTATAATCTTTTGATCTTCGAAAGGGGCTTAGGTTCTCCCCTTCTCGCTCGCTGATAACTCCTCAGGTTTGGGTGGATCACCAACCTTCACCGCCCCAAGGTCTTCGTGGGACAACCCACGGAACAACGCGAACATCATGGCAAACACCAGAATGAACATTGGCAGACCGACAACGGTAATCACCTCCTGCAATGCCGTCAGCCCTGCATCGCCGGCAAGCACAATGAGCATTGCCGCCAACATGCCTTCAGAGACCCCCCAGAATACGCGCTGATGCCAAGGGCCAGGGTCAGGGCTGCCGGTACATAGCATGTCGACCACCAGGGACGCGGAGTCTGATGACGTGGCAAAGAAGATGGCAACGATGACGACCGCCAGACCCTGAATCAATGTAGCGGCCGGGAAATTCTCGAAAAACGCAAACATGGCGAGTGGAATGCTTTCGCCGACGGCAGCAGACAAGACACCGGCCTGCTCGCCCATTGCTTCCCGGGCCTCGGGCCCGATTCCGTCAATCTCCATCGCCGACCAGCCAAAGATCGCAAACCAGATCAACGTGAAAATGGAGGGCGCGAACAGCACCCCAAGCACGAACTCGCGGATGGTCCGCCCGCGGGAAATCCGTGCCACGAAGATCCCTATGAACGGCGACCAGGTGACTGTCCAGGCCCAGTAGAATACGGTCCAACTGCCCTGCCATCCCCAGCCACTGCCATCATCGTTGGTATAGGTCGCCAGGGTGTCATTCCAGAACGCCATGGGCAGCAGGTTCGATATATAGAGCCCAAATGTCTCGACAACGGCACGTAAAAGGAAAACGGTAGAGCCTGTAAAGAGCACAAACATCATCAGGCCAACGGCCATACCGATATTGATATTGGAAAGCCGTTTTACACCTGAATCCAGCCCTGCCACGATCGAACCGACAGCAACGCTTGTCAGAATGGCAATGATCAGCACCTTGGGCATCACTGCATCAGGAATACCGAACAACTCCGTTAACCCCGCATTGATCTGCTGAGTCCCCAGGCCAATGGAGACTGCCACGCCAAAAAGGGTACCGAGAATGGCAAAGATATCGAGGGATTTACCGACGGAACCGTAAATGCGCTCGCCAATCAATGGGTAGAAAACCGAGCTAAAACGCATCGGCAGATTGAAACGATAGATAAAGTAGGCGAAAGCAAGGCCCGGCATGGCGAAGATCGCCCAGGTATGCAGCCCCAGGTGATAGATCGAAAAGCTCATGGCATCGTCAGCGGCCTCTACAGAGAAGGGTTCAACATCCGGCCTTGGTGGCGTCGTAAAATGGGAAATAGGCTCCGCTACGCCCCAGAACATCAACACCGTGCCGATACCGCCCGCAAACAGCATGGCGAACCAGGAGATATTGCTATAAGCCGGTTTGGCATCATTGCCACCCAGGCGGATTGCCCCATAACGGCTGATCGCCACCCAAAGCAGGAAGGCCACCCAGCTCGTCACCCCGAAAATAAAGAACCAGCCAAGATTGGTGACGATCCATTCCCGTCCGGCGCCGAAGGCATCGCCTATGGGGCCCGGCGCAATTAAAATCACTACCAAGAAAAGGATCATGATCCCTGCGGAGGTGAAAAATATAGTGGGATCCGTCCTGAGGCCGAGCTTCCGCGCAAGTGCATCCATTATTGTTACTCCTATCGCCTTTCCGACAACATAGGAGTTTTACGTCGATCACGCCAAGTTACGAGGATGACAAGCCTTTATTCGGCTAGATTTATCTGTGTAATATTCGACTGTGATAACAACCACTCGCTATCGACAAGCCGGAGCTTATTCATGTCTCGTGCTATCGAAATTCCCGCCACCGACGGCACCATCGACGCTCATATCTTCACGCCCGGGAACGCCGTAGGCCCCTTTCCGGCCGTTATTCTGTTCACGGATATCGGCGGTTTGCGGCCCTGCTATCACGAGAAAGCCCAGCAGGTCGCCAACAATGGCTATGCCGTGTTGATGCCTAACGTCTACTACCGTGATGCGCAAGGCTCTGTCGTGCCGGAGAGCAAATCCTTTCGTGACCCGGACGTAAGGCCAACGCTATTAGCGTATGCCGGTCACCTCACGCCCGAGGCACAGTCCCGTGACTTCATTGCCCTTCTGAACGGCGTTGATAACGAGGCCGAATTTGCTGACGGCAAGATGGCGGCGGTCGGCTATTGCATGACTGGGGCGTTTGCGCTTCGCATGGCAGCTGAACACCCCGACCGCGTTGCAGCGGTGGCCGGTTTCCATTCGGCCCGGCTGGCGGAAGCAGACGACCCGAACAGTCCCATACACGGGGTCGGCAATATTCAGGGGCACGTCTATTTGGGACATGCCGACCAGGACGAGCTTTTGCCACCGGAGCAGATCGCCCGCATGGACGCTGCGCTAGCCGCCGCTGGCGTGCACTTCACCACCGAACTCTACAAAGGCGCAGCCCACGGCTTCACTGCCAAGGACGCCCCTTCTTTTAATGCAACCGCCTATGAACTGCATCTCAAGCGACTGGCCTTGCTCCTGGAAGAAACACTGTAGCTTCCCGCTCGTTTCATCAACTGCTCTACTCACTATATGGGCCGAGAGTTACCGAAAACGAACGGCGATAACTACTTGCCAGAGATCCAGTCGCTATGAGACTAGGATTCTCCATGAGTCCACCCAATAAATAAACGCGATTGTTAACAGTCTGACCTACACTATGATGATCCACTGACGAAATGCCAATCAAAGGGTCGCTGTGAGGATTGGGGGCGAGTCGCCAGCCGATTTGTTTTCTTCCATTCTCCGCCCGACGCTCTTTCCATGCGTCCCTGCCTCGGGCACACGCAACGGTGGTCGTCATGAACCATATTTCTCAAACCGCAATAGAGGCGTTTAAGGCCGATTTCTCGGGAAGTGTGATGCTTCCGGATGATGTGCAATACGAAGAAACGCGACAGATCTGGAATGCCATGATCGACCACAGGCCTTCCATGATTGCCCGCTGCTCTTCACTGGACGATATTGTCCAATCCCTGAACTACGTGCGCGCCAACGACTTGCCCTTTTCCATACGTGGCGGTGGTCACAACATTGCAGGCAATTCTGTCTGTGACAATGGTGTGATGATCGACCTCTCATTAATGAAGGGCGTACTCATAGATCAGAAGCTTCATCGCGGATATGCTGAGCCTGGTTGCACCCTCGCAGATTTCGATGCCTCTGCCCAAGCGTATGGCCTTGCCACCCCGCTGGGCATTAACTCCACCACGGGTGTGGCCGGCCTGACCCTGGGAGGTGGTTTCGGTTGGCTCAGCCGCAAGTACGGCATGACCATCGACAACCTGCTCGGTATGGACGTGATTACTGCCGATGGCCAACAGTTGCACACCAGTGAAACGGAAAACGCCGACCTTTTCTGGGGACTTCGCGGTGGAGGCGGTAACTTCGGTATCGTGACGCGTTTCGAGTACCAGCTGCATCCCGTAGGCCCGAATGTGCTGTGCGGTCTCATCGTCTTTCCCTTCGATCAGGCGAAATCGGTCATCACGCAGTTCGCCCGTTTTACGGAAACGATGCCTGATGAACTCAACGTGTGGATGGTGACCCGCAAGGCACCTCCCTTGCCCTTCCTGCCCAAGACTGTCCACGGGAAAGAGATTGTCGCACTGGCCATTTGCTACACAGGTGATCCTGCTGAAGGCGAGAAACACATCGAACCGCTGCGTGGGTTCGGTACCGCCCATGGTGAGCATATCGGCGTACAGCCATATACCGATTGGCAACAGGCGTTCGATCCACTGTTAACCTCAGGCGCCCGCAACTACTGGAAGTCGCATAATTTCTCGTCGCTTGGCGAAGGGGCGGTCGATGCCATCATCGAATACGCCGGCACTCTACCGTCTTCACAGTGCGAGATATTTATTGCCACGTTAGGCGGCCAAACGGGCCGGGCCCAATCCGAAGCGATGGCCTACTCGAGCCGCGACGCCAACTACGTGCTAAACGTGCATGCCCGTTGGGAGACGGCTGCCGAGGACGAGCGCTGCATCGACTGGGCGCGTGAATTCTTTACCCGCACCCAGCCCTATGCCAGTGATGGCGCCTACATCAACTTCCTGACCGATGATGAAACCGACCGCATTGCCTTCGCCTATGGCGCGAGCTACGAGCGACTGGTGGAGCTCAAGAAGAAGTTTGATCCGACAAACCTCTTCCGCGTCAACCAAAACATCCTACCGGCCTGAATGCCGCTTGCGTGATGAAGCTTCGTTTTGGGTACGTTTTCCGCAAAACCCCGTATTAGCAAGCGCCCTTATTCAGGGCGCTTTTAGCTGCTTGCAGGAACCTTGGTGGTTAATCTTACCGGTGGCACGCCAAACGAAAATGCCCACTTCATATTTTTGGCTGCCGCCATCTTCGGCGTTGTGGAAGGAGTGGTTACCGGATTATTCGCGGGTTGTCGTACATTACCACCCGGTTCCTGCCTTGACGTTTGCCGCTGTAAAGCATCTGATCAGCTCGCGTGATCAGCGTCTCGAGATCAACGTCCTGGGTGTGCGCTATCGCTATGCCGATCGTAACGCTTGGGCATAGTTTTTCCATTTCTTTTTGTAATGGCAGATCTGCGACCTGTTTTCTAAGTCGTTCTGCCACCATTTGCGCGTCTTCAGGACTGATATTAGGAAGGGCCACCACAAATTCTTCCCCTCCGAAGCGCCCTATCACATCCGTAGGGCGCAGAGATTGAACACAGACCTCGGCAATCTTGGTCAAAATCCAATCCCCATGGCGATGGCCCCAGGTGTCGTTGATGACTTTGAAGTGGTCCACATCAATCATGAAAAAGCCGAACGGCACCTTTTCCAGTTGTGAGTGCTGCAATAGTTTTTCGGCCAAATTCATGAAATGACCGCGGTTATTTAATCCTGTCAGAGCATCCCGCTCTGCCACTTCGCGCAGCTGCGTTTCCAGTGATTTTCGGCGAACGATTTCCTCATGCAACTGCTGATTCTGACCACGTTCTTCGTGAAGCAACGCAAATTGCTTACGTTGTAGGCTCTCAATACGCAGCAATGCACAGAACCCCACCACGTTGGCCATAATCAACAGCAGCGCTATGCGAAGCATTGTCATTGGGCCAAGCGCCGCAAACAGCACTGCAAAGACCAAAAACCCAATATTCAAATAGAGGCTGGCAAGCGCCGCTACCGTCAGCAGGTTGGGAATCAAAAGATAAAAAGCCATCGTGGCTACCACTACCGCTGTTACCTGAGTGGGAAGGCTTTCGGGGCGTAATGGCACAATCAAAATGATACCCGTCGCCAGTAGCCATAGCGGCAAAGCATGCAGCCAGACTTTTCTCGAATAGCCGCCCCAGCGCCCGATAATGAAGGCCAGCATAAGGCAGAAGCTCACCACCCCGATACGCATAGCGAGCAGCAAATAAAACTCTCTGGTGATGCCCAGAAGGTAATAATCCGAAATGGCAAACATGCCGAAGATCAACGCGGCCACAATCAAGTAAAGGCAGGATTCAAACCGCACCCTCGACTCAATGGACTGGCGATACATTGACTCACTGCCACCGCCACAGAACTGACCGGTCAACCAATGCACCTGGTAGTGCGTTTTTAGTGACGACAAGGTCCCATACTCCCCGAGTAAAACGGCGATTTTTCTAGAATTTAGCCAGCGAAGCTGACTTCACCGATCGTTAGCTGAGGTAATATCGCATGCCCCACAGCTTAATGTTTTTTTATCGATCCTGAATACTGTTGGTGAGGCACTTATTGCTTGAACTCATGCTTTCTAATGAGCCAGTGTTAAACATTCTCGGCATGACACAGCGATATGCCCTAACGAGGGAAACTGAATGTTCACATTGCTCAATGATATTTCGCTTCTGGCCGCGTTTGCCCTCTTCGGTTTTTGCGCAGTTGTCATTGGTATCGTGGGTACCCGACTCACTCGAGTGGTTGATAGCCTCGCTGATCGCACTGGCTTAGGTGAAGCGATTGCGGGAGCTGTTTTGCTTGGAATGGCTACCTCGCTATCAGGCATTGTGGTATCGGTTTCTTCTGCCTGGACTGATAAACCCGAACTGGCAATGAGTAATGCGCTAGGCGGTATCGCCGTCCAGACGCTATTTTTAACGATCGCCGACATGGTATATCGACGTGCCAATCTCGAACACGCGGCAGCCTCTCTTGGTAACCTGATTCAGGGGGCATTACTTTTGTGCCTTCTCAGCCTGTTGCTGGTGGGGCGTTTCGCGCCTGAGTGGACTTTCTGGCAGATACATCCGATCACACCGTTATTATTTATTGCTTACCTATTTGGTCTAAGGCTGATTAAAAATGCTCACACACGGCCGATGTGGTCCCCGACAAGAACCCGCGAGACGCGTGAGGACCAGCCCGATGAGCCGTCTGGAAAAATTACGCTCAAGCGGCTATGGCTCATTTTCCTGGGTCTCGCGCTTGCAATAGGCTTCACCGGCTGGTTGCTGGAACGTAGCGCGACGATTATTGCTGCCGAAACAGGGCTTAGCCAAGCCGCCGTCGGTGTCCTGCTCACATCAGTCGTCACATCGTTACCCGAGCTTGTAACGACGATTGCAGCGGTGCGACGGGGAGCGCTAACGCTCGCAGTGGCTGGGATTATCGGTGGTAATGCGTTTGATACATTGTTTGCCGCCGCATCAGATGTAGCTTATCGGGGCGGCTCCATTTATCACGTCATCCCCAATCATGTGATGCTATGGGTTGCCCTTACGGTATTGATGACGGGGGTGCTCATGTTGGGCCTTCTGCATCGACAAGAGCAAGGGCCGGGCCGTATTGGATTTGAAAGCATGGCAATAATCGGCCTTTATTTGACGGGAATCATCATACTATTCAACTAGCGGTGCGAAAGAGATCATCCCCGCGAAACTACCGTTTAGAACGCACTAGCCCTACTGGGTGGCCGACATTCGCTCCCGTTCATGCCAACACCTCCCGGGCATTGATCAACGTCAGTCGCCCGGTTTGGAAAGCGCCGGTGTCGATATAGAACACATTACCCAACCACGTCGGTCGCTCGATGATCGTATGCCCGACCACCACCGCATCGATGCCAGTCACCGGCGTTTTTTCCATACGCTTGATACGGGAACGCCCCCACACGATTTGTTCTTTTTCGGCAGGGCCTGCATCTTCAATCATTGACCAGTCAGCGGGCGACTCCGCGTGAACGATGCCTATCTGCTGCCCCATCACCTCCACCTGGCGTGCATAGGGCAGATACTTCAACGCCTTGAGGAGTAGTCGGTGCACTTCGGTCCGGTTCTCTTTGTTCGCCCAAGTACCGCCGTTGATCATCCAAAGACTTTCAGCGTTTCCACCCCTTTCTAGAGCCTCCAATGCCAGCATTTCGTGATTGCCGCGCACGCCGAAAAACCAGGGCTCGAAGGGTAGCGATAGACACTTCAATGAATCAGCGCCGCGGTCTATCAAGTCACCCACGCAAAACAGGCGGTCCTTTATCTTATCGAAATCCACGCGAGCCATGGCCTCGATCAGCAAGTCGTACTGCCCATGGATATCGCTGACAATGAAGTCCCTACCCGTCATGTTCTGGTCGTGTTTTTGAATCAAGCGCATGGTGATAGCTCCTGGTTGCGACAGGGTGCTCAAGGAAGCCAGAAGGACAGTAGGTGAACCACCCACTCGGAAGCAGTCAGGTCTTTAGCGGCATCCAAAACATAACGCAGCGGTGCGCAGACGTCATTCTATTGGGCCTAAGGCCGCATGAATGAGCTTCTCAAGATGATCTGGTCACGTATCGACGTTGATAACGCCCCACCTCACCTGAAAGGTGAAAACAACAAGAGCGCCAAGCGCCGACGGAGGTTGCTAAACAACCGTAGACACGATCTGGACACAGTAAAGGACCTGTGCATTTAGTAGAAGGGGTATTGAACAAGAAACGAAGGGACTAGAAAAGCAAAAAAGCCCCGTAAAAACGGGGCTTTAATATAGAGCCACATCTTCATCGTTGATGGTCTTTCCCGACCTTAAAGCCCTACCTTCAGCCTTGGCCCGCTTGATGCCAGCCAGTTGGCGTTCCTTGATGTTGGAACGTTCACGCTCAGCCATAGCAGTACAGCTACCCAACTCGTCACCCCGAAAATAAACAACCACCCAAGGTTGGTAACGACCCATTTCGGCTCAGCGCCGAAGGCTGCTCCTATGGGGCCCGGCGCAATCAAAATCACCACCAAGAAAAGAATCATAATCCCCGCGGATGAGAAGAAAATGGTGGAATCTGTCTTGAGGCCAAGCTTTCGCGCTAGTGCATCCATCATCGTTACTCCTATCACCTTTCGGCTACATAGGAGTTATTTGCTGATCATGCCAAGCCATGAGCAAAACTTTGTACCTTTCTTGATGAAAGTGGTATTACCAGACGAGTTTCGCAAACAGGCGATTTAACAACACTTACCGCCCTATCGGCGTTTTCCTACACTTATTCTGACGAGCTTACGTCATGCTCTTCGGCGTCCTCGCTTCCTTCTTCTACGATTTCTTCGGCTTCCTGCTCCTCTTTTGTCGAAGCCTCGGGCCTGGCATGGTCCTTCTGTGCAGCCGTTAGCGTGGTAGAAATCGCAAAATGATCGGAGCCATCCACTTTCACTCGGTCAAGATTGATTAAATGAAAGCCATCAGAGACGAACAAATGGTCGATAGGATAACGCCATAACGGCCGCTCTGCGTGGTAGGTGCTCAGTAGTCGCCGCCCCCGCCGTGGGTCTTTCAAATCGCTCAAGTCGGCGAATAGCCGAGTGGTGTCAGACCAGGCAACGTCATTGAAATCACCGGCAACAATCCAGCGGTGGTCGGCATCTTGTTGTACGTGGTGAGCAATGCGCATGAGTTCAGCATCGCGGACCCGGCTGTCCCGGCGCTCGTCGATCTCATCATTGCTTGCGATTCTGTCTTGAAGACCCGGCGGCACTGGATGGGCACCAACGAATTCGACCGGCCCGATTCCTGGCACGTCCAGAGTGGCGAAGATGGAGGGGCGGCGCTTGGAGACGAGGTGTTTAACCTCGTGTTCAAGCAGTGGGAAGCGCGACCAGAGCACGAGCCCTAGCCCCTCGTCACGCACCTCGCCTACCCGGTTCGTGTAACGTTCATTAAGCGCACTCACCCCTTCAGCCCACTCTTGATCCACTTCAATTAGCAGCAGCAAGTCGGGGTCCTCATGCTGCACCATTGTCATTATCTCGTCATGCTGGTCATTTTTGTACGACACATTCGCGGTGACTACTTTCAAGGTCCCCTGGTTGCCGTTGGCTTGTGCCTCCACGGTTGGCACTTCGGTCGGCCATACAGGGGTGAACGGCAAAACATGATAAAGATGCCATCCTGCAATCGCCACAACCGCCACTCCCCATGCTGCATGTTCTTTGCCTGATTGCGCGCGCCATGCGTGAAATACCAGCAGTAACAGGGGGAACACGAGCACACCCAGTAATTGAAGACGTGGAAAGTCCCATAGTCTGATCCACCATTGACCGCTGGGTATCAACGGCAAAATGCTCACTACTACCAGCACGAGCAGCATCAGACGGGTGGCCCAGAGGAGAAGCTTTAAAAACATGATTCCTCTCAAATCCAGTATCAGTGATCGGAAAAGTTCTTTGTTATTACCTTGATTGCCGTCATTGTTCTTTCGGCATAGGCAGATCCAACGCTCTGGATCGCTGCTTGCCTTGGCTGTTTAACTCAATGTGCCGCTATCACCTATACGGCAAAACATACAGAACGGCTATGTAAGTAACTTAGTACTCAGCACACAGTAACCCAAGATATTGGATATAAATTCAAGACAATAAAAAAGCCCCTGACGAATCAGGGGCTTTGAAATCGAGGTGGCGGAGGGACAGGGATTCGAACCCTGGAAAGGCTATTAACCTTTGCCGGTTTTCAAGACCGGTGCATTCAACCGCTCTGCCATCCCTCCGGCTTACGGATGCATATACTACCAGCTTTTCCTTGGAAGTCAACGCCTTTAGTACAACCTTAGCCCGACACGGGTGATTTTTCCGCCTTGCATATCGCTGACAACCCAATGGATGCCATGCCAGTCCACATCGTCACCTACCACAGGGTGACCGCCTACGCGGAGCGATACAAACTCGGCCAGGGTCATGTCCTTCTCACCTGGGCTCAAGGTCAGACCATAAGCCTGGGCAATATCTTGCATTTGGGCGCTGCCATCCAGGGTAAAGGTACCGAAAAAGGCACGCTCCCTTTTTAACTTTGAATCACCGTTAAACAGACGGTTGAGCGCATTCAGGTCTTCCGAACGGCCGATTACGCAAATTACATCGCCCAGCTTGAGTCGGGTGCTGCCTTTCGGGTGCAGCATGGCATGTTCACGGAATAGCGCCGAGATAAGTGCACCGGAGGGAAAGCGCAGAAGACGGATGGGCACGTCTTCAAGGTCTTTGTTGTCAACTGAGTAGACGAACATCTCGTAGTCGTTTTCCGGCAATATACCCAGCGGACCGCGTCGATCAGGCGTGGTACCCGTCGGCACCTCCACCTTTAGCCAGCGAGCCATGACAGTCAGCGAGCCACCCTGGATCAGAAGCGACATAAGCACCACCGCGAAGGCCACATTGAAGTAGAGCGAGGCGTTTTCCACACCGTCGATCAAGGGGAAAATGGCCAGCACGATCGGCACCGCGCCGCGCAGACCCACCCAGGCAATAAACCACGTTTCCCGCCAGCGAAACTTGAAAAACGGTTTGATGGTAATCAACACGGCCAGCGGGCGGGCAATGAAAATCAGGGCCAGCGCTACCAAGGCGGCGGGAAGCGCGACGTCCCAGAGCTCGCTGGGCGTTACCAGAAGCCCCAACACCAGGAAAAGACCGATTTGACTCAACCACGCCAGGCCATCGTGAACGGGCAGGATAAAGTTGAGATGGCGGCCCGGCTGGTTGCCGATCATCAAGCCCGCCAGGTAGATCGCCAAGAAGCCACTGCCGCCGAGTACACTGGTGAGGCCAAAGACGCTGAAGCCCAGGGCAAGCGCTAGCATGGCGTAGAGGCCCGGGGCCAGGTCCAGCCAGCGCAACAGCTTGGCACTCAGCCAGCCGCCGCCAAGTCCCACCACCAGGCCGATACCGAATTGGGTAATAAAAAACAGCAGCGTTTCAATGGGACCGCCGATATCACCAACCAACAATTCGACCAACATCAAGGTCAGGAAAATCGCCATCGGGTCGTTGGTACCCGATTCGATTTCAAGCGTGGCCCCTACCCGCTCATTGAGATTGACACCTCGTCCGCTTAGCATTGAAAACACCGCGGCGGCATCGGTGGAGCCTACAATGGCACCCACCAGCAACCCCTCGGCGAGCGATAGATCAAACACCAGCATGGCGATGCCACCGACAATGGCACTGGTGATAAAGACCCCGAAGGTGGCAAGTGAAAGCGCCGGCTTGAAGCCGACGCGGAAAGTTTTCAGGCGTGTGCGCAGGCCACCATCCAGTAGAATCATCGCCAGCGCTAAATGGCCGATGGTGAACGCCATGTAATAGTCATCGAACTGGAGCCCTAACAGTCCTTCTTCACCGGCGACCATCCCCAGCGCAAGGAAGATCAGGAGCAGGGGAACCCCCATCATCGAGGAAAGACGACTCGCCAGAATACTGAGCGCCATCAAGGAACCGCCGACCAAGAAAAACGTGTAGATTGCGTCCATGACTCTCCGTCTCTTCTCTAAGCACGCTGATTATCGCATGCCAGCGTTGAATTTACTGCGCCTCATGGACTGACAAGGCGTAATTGAAGGCTGGTCAGATGATTAGCGTGCCAGATACACTTTGCTTTCTGTTACTGGGAGTGATTGATGATGCTGACCCGTTTGTGTCGCACTTGGTATGTTTTGCTGTCTATAAAGGTCGTTTTATTATTCGTAAGTTCAATGACATACGCAAATGAGTCGGATGCTCAGAAGACGAACAGTGACAGCCAGCTCGAACTTAACAGCAGCGTCGAGGTTCCCCCCGCCTGGTGGACGCCCGATGCCGAACCAGAGGAGCCCCAACAGGAGGCGCCTACCAACGCCGTCACCCCAGCGCCTCCCCTTGAGCCACCACCCCTTGAACAGGTCAGCATCATGCTGGACTGGTTTTTGAGCCCAAAGCACGCAGGGCTCATCGTGGCTCAGCAACGTGGCTTGTTTACCGCCCAAGGCATGAAGGTTGAGCTCCAGACACCGGCAGACCCAAGCGTCGGACTGAAGCTATTAGCGGCCGATGAAATCGATTTTGCCTTAAGTCGCCAGCCTTCACTGCATCTCTACGTGCATGATGGAGCTCCTATCGTACGTATCGCCACGCTGATCGAAACACCGCTAAGCGCAGTGGTCGTGGCAGGTGAGATTGAAGATCCCATCAAGGATAAACTTGCAAGGATGCGCTACGGCTACACAAGCCGCGAAGGTCTTGACCTGTTCATCCCTTATTTGATCCCCAAGGCACTCACCCAGGCTGGCAATGTCGCGCCTCCGGTTAATCTGCATTTTGACATTCGCCGTGCTTTCGCTGAGGAGCAGGTCGATGCGGTCATCGATGCGCCCTTTCATTCATTACCTGAACAACTGGCGAATGAAGGCATCAATACGCAGGTTATACGCCACAGTGCCCTGGATATTCCGCGCTACGACGGCTTGATACTGTTGGCCAACCGAGACGGTACCGCCCGTCGTGCCAAGACCTGGTCTCACATTGTCAGGGCCATTGAAGACGCGCATTACTGGATATTGGAAAACCCCGATGCCGCCTGGGAGTTACTGATCAGTGCCGAACCGGTGCTTGATAACCCCATTAATGCAGCAAATTGGCAAGACCTCCTCAGGCGTATCGCGTTGTCACCTGGTGCGGTGGATAACCGCCGCTATCAGGCCTTTGAACAATTTCTTTTACAGCAAGGCCTCAGCGATGAGCTTTTGCCAGTGTCACGCCTGGCCATCGATCCCCATACCCTCTAGTCGGGGGGCTGTTAATCACCGACCAAACGGCAAACGCAATTGGATGAAACCCGGGGTCGTCAACGACCGGCACGGATTGATCAGGACATGCTCGACCAGCTACCATCCAGGCCTGGAGTGTATCTGTTTTATGGCCATAACCGGCTACCGCTTTACGTCGGCAAGAGTATCCGCCTACGCGACCGCGTGCGCGACCATTTTCGGCGAGCCCGCCACGATCATAAAGCGATGCGAATGGTCGAGCAGATACAGCATATAGAATGGGAAGAGACAGCTGGCGACCTGGGTGCCCAGCTACGGGAAGCCCAACTGGTCAAGTCACTGCTACCGATCATGAACCGTCAATTACGCAAGCAGCGCAACCTGACCACCTGGCATTGGCCAGAGGGGGCGACACAGCCACAATTGCTCAGCGGCACGGCGCTTAATCAACCGACAACGGGAGGATTCTTCGGTCTTTACCGAAATGCTTCCAGTGCCAAGGAGGCCTTACGTGGGCTAGCCGAAACGCATCAGCTTTGCCCGCAGGTGCTGGGCCTGGAAGCGGGTAAAGGCCGCTGTTTTGCCAGCCAGGTAGGAAAGTGCCGGGGCGCCTGTTGCGGTAACGAAACAATCAGCGACCACACACAGCGCGCGCAGACAGCGTTGCAGCCCCTACAGGTCAACACCTGGCCGTGGCCGGGGCGGATTGTCATCAAGGAATCCCCACCGGAGCACAAGGCAGTGGCCTGGCACGTGGTAAATCAGTGGTGCTACCTGGGAAGTGCCGCCACTTTAGCCGCCGCCAAGAAGCTGGATGCCGAGTCAGCCAGCTTCGATATCGACAGCTATCGGATCCTGCAGCGTTTCTTACGTGAACCTGATGAGTATGGCCTATCCATCAAGGCTCTATGAGTTGACTGAAGAAGTTTGCGCTGTCAAAAATGCGTCAACTGATTGCTGGAAAGCCACAGGCTGATCGGCATGCAGCCAGTGCCCGGCTTGTTTTAGCGTCACGACACGTGCGGCGGGAAGTATCTCACGCAGCGCAGGCAGCATGGCGTCGCTCACGTAGGGGGACTCATCGCCGCGTAGTACCAGCGTCGGTCCGTTGTAAGGCGCCTCCCCCGACGGCAAACCGATGATTGCCTCGTAATCCTGGCGGATGTAATCCAACCCAACGCGCAGTTTGAGCCCACCTTGCTCGCCTCGCACCAGATTAGTGGCAAGAAACAGCCGGGTCGGCCGGGAATCGACGTGTTCAGCAAGCAGTTCATCCGCTGCGCGGCGATTAGCGGGCTGCCCTTCCCTCACCCGCTCGAGCGCGGCAAAGACATCATCATGGCCATGCTGGTAAGCCACTGGGGCAATGTCCGCCACCACCAGTGAGGCAACGCGATCCGGGTGTTGACGGGCCAGGCTGATCGCCACCTTGCCGCCCATGGAATGCCCCACCAGATGAACCTGCGATAATCCGAGCTTGTCGAGCAAGGCGACGACATCGGCACTCATTTGGGCGTAGCTCATTCCCTCGACATGAGGCGAACGGCCGTGGTTTCGTAGGTCAACCGCAATCACCCGCCGTGAGGCTTGCCATACCTTGAGATGCGAGCGCCAGTTGTCGGCGCTGCCGAGAAGACCGTGAATGACGACCATCGGAGTCGCATCGGCGTGCTCTTCCGAGGGCTGGTCAAGGTAGTGTAAATCTATCGGCATGGCGTCATTCATCGTGGCTCCTCGTCGGTTGATGGGCTATCAGGCCGGTCGCGGCGCGACGTCAGTCTGATCGGTCCAGACCACCAGCCGACGCGTTAACCAGGATAGCAACAGGCCATACAGTGGCAGGAAAAACAGCAGGCTGATGGCAAGCTTTATGGCGTAATCGACGGCAGCAATTTCCACCCAATGGGTGGCCATGAAGGGATCCGGGCTCTGGTAAAAGGCGACCGAAAAAAATGCAAAGGTATCGGCCAGGTTGCCCAGCACGGTAGAAAACACCGGCGCGACCCACCATACCCACTGTCGCAAACGATCAAACACCTGCACATCCAATAACTGCCCAATAACGTAAGCCAAAAAGCTTGCCAGTGCGATACGCGCGACAAATAGATTGCCTTCGCTCAATGCGCCCAGTCCTGCGAAATCGCCCTGCGGAAACACCACGGAGATCACATACGAAACGACCAGCGCAGGCAGCATGACGCGCAGAACAATCGCTCGCGCAGGCCCTTTTCCAAACAGCCTGACGGTCAAGTCAGTGGCCAAAAAGATAAACGGAAAGCTAAAGGCGCCCCAGGTGGTATGAAAACCGAACAGGCTGAAAGGAAGCTGAACCAGATAGTTACTGGCGGCGATGATACCTATGTGAAACGCTACCATGACGGCGAGGCAACGGCGGTGCTGAGCGTCGTTTAAAACAAACATGCGGCTAGCCTTTTTGTGTAACGAGGGGTTAGGGAACCCTCAATGTATTGCGCACCCAGTGCGGCGAGAGGCGCATTATACGCCTTCTCGACCGCATTAAAAGTGGGCGGCGGTCAGCAAAGGCTATGCGTGAGGTGGCGTTTCGTTCGCGCGACCGATCCGGTGATCGCACATGGCGCGATGCACATCATCGACGCTGGTGGGATCATCGATAGTGGAAGGAATGCCCACCTCCTGGCCATCGGCCAGGTTGCGCAGCAACTTCCGCAAGATTTTTCCGGAGCGTGTCTTGGGCAGCCGGTCGACGACAATGACTTGCTTGAAACAGGCCACCGGGCCAATTTGCTCGCGTACACGCGCAATCAATGCTGCTTCGAGTGCTTCTTCACCTTCAGTGTAACCATCCTTGGGAATCACCAGGCCAACAGGCAACTGCCCTTTTAGATCATCATGGACACCAATGACCGCGCATTCGGCGACCGACGGATGACCGCCCACGACTTCTTCCATCTCGCCGGTAGAAAGCCGGTGGCCTGCCACATTAATCACATCGTCGGTGCGCCCCATGATGAACAGGTAACCCTGCTCATCAAAAAAGCCGCCATCTCCGGTCAGGTAATAGCCCGGAAATGCTGCCATATAGGCAGAGTGAAAGCGCTTTGGATCTCCCCAAACACCGGTTAAACAACCCGGGGGCATCGGCTGCTTGATCACAACGCTGCCCTGTTCCATGGGGGCTGCTTGCTCGCCATCCCGATTCAACACCTGCACATTAAAGCCAGGAACAGGTACGGTCGCCGACCCGGCCTTGGTGGGCATGGGTTCGATACCCGGCAGATTGGCGGCAATGGGCCAGCCGGTTTCAGTTTGCCACCAGTGGTCGATAACCGGCACGTCGAGCAGATCGTCAAGCCAGTGATAGGTCGGCGGATCAAGCCGCTCACCGGCAACGTAAAGATGCTTGAGACAGCTGATGTCGTACTTTGACAGCCACTGTGCATCCGGGTCTTCCTTTTTAATCGCACGAAAGGCCGTAGGTGCACTAAAGAAACTGGTGACGTTATATTTTTCGATGAGACGCCAAAAACTCCCAGCATCGGGCGTCTTGACCGGCTTGCCCTCATAAAGAACCGTGCTGCATCCGTGTAACAGTGGGCCATAGACGATATAGGAATGGCCGACGACCCAGCCAACGTCTGACGCGGTAAAGAACACATCGCCCGGCGCCAGGGCATAAATCGCCTCCATCGAGTAAGCAAGCGCCACGGCATAGCCAGCGGTGTCGCGCACAATGCCTTTAGGTTTTCCCGTGGTGCCTGAGGTATACAGCACATAAAGCGGGTCGGTGCCCTTTACCGGTACGCAGTCGGCCGGGGTCGCCTGGCTGACAAGGGCCTCCCAGTCGTATTCCCGTTCGTTGAACTCGACGTCACACTCCGCGCGGACTTTGATAATGCAGGCATCGGGCTGATGCGGACTTAAGGCCAGGGCCTGGTCGATGATCGGCTTGTAGGCCACTACCTTGCCACCCTCGATACCGCAGGAGGCAGCAACAACGACTTTCGGTGCGGCGTCTTCGATGCGTGCGGCCAGTTCGTGGGGAGCGAAACCACCAAATACAACGGAATGAATCGCGCCCAGTCGGGCGCAGGCGTACATGGCGACCACCGCCTCCGGAATCATCGGCATATAGATGACCACCCGGTCGCCTTTTACAACGCCTAACTGTTGAAGGCCGCCGGCAAATGCCGCTACCCGATCCCGTAACTGACGGTAGGTAATGGTCTGCTCGGTTTGCGTCACTGGCGAATCCCAGAAAATGGCGGCCTGCTCTCCTCGCCCCTGATCCACATGGTAGTCCAGGGCCGCGTGGCAAAGGTTCATCTCACCGTCGGCAAACCACCGCGCGTGCTGTTGTTCATCGTAGGACAGTACCGTGGTGGGCGGCATCATCCAGGGAATCCGCTTGGCCTGCTCGGCCCAAAACTGTTCTGGTTGCTCAATAGATTGCTGGTAAAGCTGCGGGTAGCGGCGCATGGGAACACCTATCGTTATTGTGATTGGAGAAGGCTCTCAGGATTGTTGACACTTTATGCACTAAGCCGATGCTTTTCTCTAAGACCATGGGCTACAAGTGGGAGATAATTCGCGGAATGGGTTTCATTGTCGACAAAATGCGTTGATTACCATTGATAAACCGTTAAACAACAACTTGGACAAACCACGCTAATTTACTGATCATTAAATAATCAGACACTACATCGCGGCCATGCCTTCAACAACCTATAACAACGCTACCTTTCAAAGGTAGACCAGGAGATCCCCATGTCGGCTTCCAAGAGTGCTGCACGCCTGCTTAATCATAACGGTCACGCCATCGAAGCGGGAACCAACCTGTTGAAAGCATTGGCCAATGAGAAACGGTTGCAGATTTTGTGCTTGCTCGCGGGTAAGGAACTTTCGGTAACACAGATTAATCAGCAGCTGGCACTGAGTCAGTCCGCGCTTTCGCAGCATTTGGCAATTTTGCGGCGTGACCAACTGGTGAATACCCGGCGGGAATCACAAACGATTTATTATTCGCTCAGCAGTGATAGCGCCAAGGCCATCATCATGACCTTGGCAGATCATTTTGCTGCTTGATAGACAGCAGCAAAGCGTACTTAACGACGATGCCAACCTGTGGCTTCCAGCATGCTTAATCCTTTAAGCACGGCATTTTCTGCGCCGCTGGCCATCGCCAGGCCAAACTTGCGGCCAACTGTCTTGGGGGGCTCGAGTTTTACCCGATAAACGTGGGCTTTTGCGATACGCTCCATCAAATACGCTTCGCTGGTGCCGACACTATCGACCAGCTTGAGATCCAATGCTTCACTGCCGTACCAGATCTCCCCCGTCGCCAAGGCATCGATATCCATATCGGGGCGACGCTCGCCAACGTAACGCTTGAATAATTGATGCGTATTCTCAAGATCTTCGAGGAATTTTTCACGCCCTTCGTCGGTATTTTCACCCAACAGGGTCAATGTTCGCTTGTATTTACCAGCGGTTAACAGCTCAACGTCGACATCGTGGCGCTTGAGCAAGCGATGGATGTTAGGAATCTGAGCGACCACGCCAATTGACCCCACCACGGCAAAAGGCGCTGCTTTAATATGATGCGCGGTACACGCCATCAGGTAGCCGCCACTCGCCGCCACCTTGTCCACGCACACAGTCGTCGTAAGCCCTGCCTCTCTCAAACGATCCAACTGGGCAGCAGCTAGACCATAGGCGTGAACCAGCCCACCGGGCGACTCAAGACAGATCACCACTTCATCATCAGGTTTGGCGACCTCGATAAGCGCTGAGATTTCCTGGGCAAAATGCTCGGTGGCCGAGGCTTTCATATCGCCCTTGAATGTCAGCACCCACACATTGGGCGTCTCAGTTTCGCCCTTTTCTTTACGCCGATGCTTGTCCTCACGACGGAAAGTCTTGAGCAGCTTTTTGCGAATACCGGCAGGCGTCGCCGCGAGCCGCAGGCGACGAGCGCGGCTACGGCGACGCTCGTGCAGGGGTTCTACGTGCAGGGTTAAATCGCGCTCCCCTTCTGCCTTGGCACGTGCAATAAGCAATACACCGATGCCGATAACAGCGGCGATAATGCAGGCTTGTACGATAAACGTACCTATCTCTACGACCCATTCGTTCACGTGCGTCTCCTTGATTGATGTGCATCAAGCTGCCACCGTTGACCGCAGCATGAAAACGGCGCTTGATATGAAACATATGTTTGAAATATTCTCTCGCCCCAAAGTGGCCAATGGTACGATGTCGCTTCACATTGCACGCCACTTCATCCCATTATTCATTCCATCTGGTTTTTTTAACGGAACGCTATTATGTCAACCAACACCCTCGAAAAGTTGCAAGCTCGCTTTGACCCAAAAGCCGCTCAGGGGATGCATGAGATTTTCCAGTTTCATTTTTCTGATGCGGGCAGTCACTATCTGGATATCCAGGATGGCAACCTCGATATTCAAGAGGGTGAGCACGACGACCCGTCGGTCAGCCTGAGCATGAGCACCGATACGCTGAAAGGCATCATGAATGGCGACATCAATGGCATGACCGCATTCATGACCGGCAAACTCAAGGCAACGGGTAACGTGATGCTGGCCACCAAGTTGACGAGCCTCTTTCCCGGCGAATAAGCCGACGGCTCCCCAGCCTTTTCATCGCCAATGGTTTAAATGGGTTTCGATCAGCTCGCGAGAGATCGAATAGGTCGGCGGTAGCGTAGGCAGTTGGCGGGGGGAAAACCACGCTGCATCACTGATTTCCACCCCGTCAATGCGAATCCGCCGTGTGGTCGCCTCGGCAAAAAAACCCAGCATTAGTGAATGGGGAAATGGCCACGCCTGGCTTTGGTAATAGCGTAACTGGCTTACGTGGACGCCCACCTCTTCAAAAATTTCTCGATGTACGGCCTCTTCAGCGGATTCTCCCGGTTCAATAAACCCCGCCAGAGTTGAATAGCGGCCAGGCGGAAAACGCGGGCTGCGTGCCAGCAGCATCGCCTCGCCACTGGTCACCAGCGTGATAATGCAGGGCGAGATGCGTGGGTAGTTACGGTGACCGCAGGCGTGGCAATGCATCGCAAATTCAGTGGAGAGCTTCGTTGCTTCTGCACCACAGCGACCACAAAAGCGATGATTTTCCAGCCACGCTCCCACTTGCAGGGCGGTGGATAACAGCGAATACCAGTGGGTCGGCAACTCACCCATCCATTGCCGCCCGTCTATCCATCCTTCGCCCGGCGATGAGGCTAACTGCAGCGCAACAGGCTCTTCCTCCCAGTAGCAAAGCGGCTGCATTTCTTGAGTCCACTTTTGCCAGGGGTGGAGAGGGGTCAATGCCTCGCGATCTAGTGTCGACTCGGCAGGCGCAAGACGACTGCGTGAAAGGTAAATAACACGCCCTTCCCGTGCTTCATGGGGTATTTCTCGTCTAAGCATTGCCCGGCATACCCTCGAACCAGCGAAGCTGGTGCGTTTCACATTTCGCCAAGTGCGCTTGCCGCTCTTCCTGGCTAGGCGCAATGACCCGAAGCTGCCCAGGCGATAATGACATGCGCTGAACCGACAGCCCCGCCTCGGACGGAGTATCGCTACGCTGCTCTTGGTTGACCTCAGCATCCAGCGTGAGCGCCGTCTGCCCACCGGTCATGGCAAGATAGACATCAGCCAGGATCTCGGCGTCCAGCAAGGCGCCGTGCAGTACGCGATGACCGTTATCGATATCATACCGCTTGCATAGCGCATCAAGACTGTTGCGCTGGCCCGGGTGCATCTTTCGGGCCATCACCAGGGTGTCAAGAATACGGCAATGATCACCGACAGGGCCGAGCGGTTGCCCACGACCCTTCAGCATTTTTAATTCGTGATCAATGAACCCCACATCGAAGGGGGCGTTATGAATGACCAGCTCGGCCCCTTCTATAAAGGCCCAGAAATCGTCGGCAACCTGGGCAAACACCGGTTCGTTGGCAACTTTGGCATCATCAATCCCGTGTACTGCGACTACCTCAGCGTCGATGTGACGCTCGGGATTGATATATTGATGGTAGGTACGGCCGGTAAAACGCCGATTGACCATTTCCACGGCACCGATTTCTACCAGCCGATGACCTTCCCTGGGATCAATACCTGTGGTTTCCGTATCCAGAATGACTTGGCGCATCATGGTCTCCTATGCGTTTTTTACTGCTTCATCGATTGCCTGGTTGGCAAGGGCATCAGCTCGTTCATTGCCGGGATGACCGCTATGCCCTTTTACCCAGTGCCACTCAACTTGATGACGCTGGGCTTCAGCATCAAGCTCTTTCCACAGTTCGGCATTTTTGACCGGCTGTTTAGCAGCGGTTTTCCATTGGCGTTTACGCCAGTTATGTATCCACTGCGTGATACCCTGACGGACGTATTGGGAATCCGTCCAGATCGCCACCTGACAAGGGGTATTCAATGTACGCAGTGCCATGATGGCCGCCATTAATTCCATGCGGTTATTGGTCGTTTGTGCTTCATACCCATAAAGGGTTTTCTCATGCTGCCCACTTGCCAGCACAACGCCCCATCCGCCGGGGCCGGGGTTCCCACGGCAGGCTCCATCGGTATACACGGTTACCCGGGGTAACCGTCCAGTGTCAGTCACGTTGTGTGCGTCCTTAAATCCATAATGTTTGAGCTTGGGGTCTGTAGACTGGATAACGGCGGTTAATGACCATGGGTACGCGTCGCCCCCAGGGAATTCGCGGCAACCGGCGCTTTCAGACCAAATTTAATGCGTTGTTTGGGTGCATGGCGTTGGCGGCGTTTGGCCAGCACCATGTAGCTTTCCCCCAGAGGACAGTTATAGCGCCGACCCAGTGACTCCCAGTGCTCGACGCAACGCCCTCCCGGCCAGCTTCTAAAGCAGCAGTAGTCTACTCGCTCCACCTCAAAGTCGACAAATGCCAGCCAGTCACCCATCCGGCTGGCCGTTCGCCATTGCCCGTTCCAGGGGTATTGCCCCTGGCGCTTGCGCCACTGTTTGACCACACCGCTGACCCCCATAGGGTTAAACCCGAACAGTACCAGTAGGCCACTATCTGAGGTAACGCGTGCGGCTTCTTGAAGCGCATGATGGGCATCCGGCAAATGCTCAAGCCAATGGTGAAGCACGACGACATCCAGACAGCTGTCCGGTAGTGCGAGCCTGTCGGGCGGACAAATTAACGTCTGGTCGCTGGAGGCGCTCGTGCGTGTAGGTGCCCACTGCAGGCGATGGGCAATGCCGGACATCGACATCAGTGCTGGCCCCATTCCCATCTCGAGGCTATGACCACCGGAACGGGAATCAACCAGGGGCCCGAGGCAGGCGCGTTGGGAATCCCACAATGATTTACCTGCCTCCGACTCCCAGTAGGTGCGGCTTGTAAATAGCGTGTGGGCGAGTGTCTCTGCCGCCGTTGAATTTGACATGTACCGCTCAACCCTCCACAGTAACTGCTTTTTGACGTCTTGCATCATGAAAAAGCTATTAATCATGAGCGCTAATCCATCGTTAAAGGATCTCGCCTATGCTGAGCGTGACACCGATTCCCGCCCTTAGCGACAACTATATTTGGCTGCTCCGACAGGATACCAGTCAAGAGGTGTGCGTGGTGGATCCTGGTGAAGCGTTGCCGGTTATCGAGTTTCTTGAACGCGAGTCGTTGTCACTCGGCACTGTCCTGGTCACTCATCATCATCCTGATCATACTGATGGGCTGGGAGAATTAATCAGGCGCTATGCCCCCCGGGTAATAGGCCCGGACAATCCCTCTATCGAGGGGGTCGACGAGCGGGTCAGTGATGGCGATGAAATTCGCGTCATGGGCCGCCTGTTCGAGGTCATCGAGACGCCTGGGCATACGTTAGACCATATCAGTTATTTTACACCAGGGATTCCCCCGTTATTGTTCTGCGGCGACACCCTGTTTTGTGCCGGTTGTGGCCGCCTTTTTGAAGGGACCCCTGAGCAGATGCACAAGGCATTGAAACGCTTTGCTGCCCTGCCGGAAGAAACATTTGTGTTTGCTGCTCACGAATACACGTTGGCCAACCTTCGCTTTGCCAGCGAAGCAGACCCGGAAAATGAAGACGTCAAACACGCCTTAACGGAGTGTGAGAAGGCACGGGCACTAGACCGCCCCACCTTACCCAGCACGATAGGACGCGAGCTGAAAATCAACCCCTACTTGCGTGTCGATACGGAAAGTGTCCGCGGCGCCGCAAGCAAGCAGGGCGCTATTGATAATGATCTCGCAACGTTCACCACTCTGCGTGAGTGGAAGAATCGTTTCTAAACGCTATCGCAACGACGTAAACTACTATGACCTATCGCACGATTCGCCAACGCCTTTTATTGGGCGCCGGCAGTACCGTGATCATGAGCCTGTTACTGGCAGCTGCCGCTAACTCTCAGGCATCCGCTATCCAATACGACCCTTCTCAGCGGTCTGCCTCCGATTCACGGAATGCCTCTGCGTCCGATCATCCCACAGCGTCTCATGTACATTTCTGGGAAGAGCTGATGCTGGAGCCTCAGGATGCCTGGAGCAAACTGCGTGACAGCTTCCACTGGCGCGAGCAGTCACTGTCTGCCAAGGCACAGGCACGTGTCGATGAATGGATAGACCACTACCGCTCAAGCCCTGAAAATATTGCTGAAATCACCGGTCGTGCAAGTCCATGGCTTGCCTGGATCACTCAGCAGATAAGTGATCGCAACCTGCCGGGAGAATTAGCGCTTATACCCTTCGTTGAAAGCTCTTTTGACCCCAATGCGCGAAGTCATCGGGGCGCTGCTGGTCTATGGCAATTTATGCCTGGCACCGGTGACGCTTTAGGGCTTGTACGCAACGGCCATTACGACGGCAGGCTCGACGTTGTCACCTCGACTAACGCCGCGCTGGACTACCTCGAAATGCAGGCCGACCAGTGGTATGAAGGGGACCTGCAGCTTTCTCTTGCCGCCTACAATGCAGGCGCCGGGACAGTCAATAAAGCCAAACAACGCGCCGAAAACCAAGGCTTGCAAGGCAGCTATTGGGATCTGAACCTGCCCCAGGAAACCATGCAATACCTGCCCAAGCTGCTTGCTATTGCCAAGATTATCGATGATCCGGAACGCTACAATGTCAGCTTGCCGGATATTCATACAGAGCCGGCCTTCGCCAAGGTAAAGCTCGAGCATTCGGTTACCCTGTCTGAAGCGTCAAAGTTGCTTCGGATAGATAAATCGGCGCTGGCTGAACTCAACCCCGGTCTCCTCAATGGTGCGCTCAACCCATCAAGTTCTCAAACGCTGCTGGTACCTGAAGACGTGGATCATGACGTTCTCGCAGAGCTGTCAAACGGTGCAAATGAGCGCCAGGCCATAGCCAGCGCCAATACGCCCGACACTTACCGCGTGGAAAGCGGCGATAGCCTATCAGTGATAGCGAGTCGCTATAATCTGAGCGCTCAAGAGTTGATGCGGTTAAATGAGATTGAACGTCCAGAAGCTTTACAAGCAGGCCAACTCCTGACACTTTCAGGACGTTGAGACTCATCGCCTTGTTGATAGGGAAATTGCCCCATGCGCTGTGGCGTTATTCTGCGTCCTGTTTTATGCCTTGCCCGTAACGCGCTGCTTGCGGCATCACTCCTGGCCAGCACTCATGCCAGCAGTGATGCCCGCGTGGCAGAGTCCACCGCCACGGATGGCTCGGCACCTGTCGAAACCCGCCATGCGATGTCGCTTTATGACGCGCCTGCCCTCGCTGAGGATTTTGCGCACTTTTCCCACGTGAATCCCGACGCGCCCAAAGGCGGGAGTATCAAGCATACGGCGGTGGGAAGCAGTTTTGATTCGACAAACCCCTTCATTATTCGCGGCACACCAGCGGCGGGAATATTTCAGATCTACGACACCTTAATGGCAAGCAATCCTAATGAGCCTTTCAGTCTTTATGGTTTGCTTGCAGAAGGTGTGCGTCTTGACCCCGATCGTGAATGGATTGAATTCGACCTTCGCCCTGAAGCTCGCTTCCAGGACGGTGAGCCGGTCACGGCCGACGATGTCGTCTTTTCGCTGAACCTGCTTCGTGACGAAGGCAACCCTTTCTATAGCAGCTACTATGCAGGGGTTGAGCAAGCCGTTGCCCTCAATGACCACCTGGTTCGTTTCACGCTTAGCGACAGTGAGTCACGAGAGTTACCGCTTATCGTCGCCCAATTCCCCGTGCTGCCGAAGCATTACTGGGAACAGCATGATTTCACCGCCCCGACATTGGCGGCGCATCCCGGGTCTGGCCCGTATAAAATTGGCGAAGTGGATCCTGGGCGACGGATTGTCTATCAGCGCGACGACGATTATTGGGCAAAGGACCTGCCGGTCAACGTGGGCCGATACAACATTGACCGGGTGATCTACGATTATTACCGGGATCGGGATATTGCCTGGGAAGCTTTTAAGGCCGGACTGACGGATTTTCGCACTGACGCGCGCGCCGCTACCTGGGCGATTGGCTACGATTTTCCCGCTTATGAGGAAGGGCTTGTCAAGCGTATCACGGTCCCCGATGTTAACCCCTCCATGATGCAGGCGTTCGTGTTCAATCTGCGCAAGGAAAAGTTCCAGGATCCGCGCGTTCGTGAAGCGCTGAGCCTGACCTTTGATTTTCCATGGCTGAACACCAATATTTTTTACGATACCTATCAGCGGACGCAAAGCTTCTTTGAAAACTCCGAAATGGAAGCCCACGGCCTACCGAGCGACGAACAGCTTGCATTACTCGAACCCCATCGCGAGGAGCTGATGGAGTCCCACCAGTCAAAGCGGTTGTTCACGGAACCACTGCCCATCGACCATCCTCACGACCTCCGCGAACGGCTTCGCCTGGCCCTGGACCTGCTTCGCGAGGCAGGTTATCGGGTGGAAGACGGCGTTCTGGTCCATGAGGATACCCAGCAGCCGCTAAGCCTGGAAGTATTGCTATACGATTCAGGGCTTGAGCGCGTGGTACAGCCTATGTTGCGCAACATGGCCCGCCTGGGTGTGCAAACCTCGATGCGTATCGTCGATATCAATCAGTACCTCAATCGTCAGCGCAATTTTGATTTTGATATGGTAATCAGCCATTTCCCCCAGTCCAATAACCCAGGCAATGAGCAGCGTGACTTCTGGACCAGCCAAGCAGCTGACTCGCCACAGAGTCGCAATCGCATGGGCCTTGCGCATCCGGCTATCGACGATCTGGTGGAAAAGCTGATCCGAGCAGAAGACCGCGAAGAGCTTAATACCATTACCCGGGCGCTGGACCGTGTCCTGCGCTGGGGGTTTTATGTCATTCCCCACTATCATTCAGGTGAGACACGGATCGCCATATGGGATAAATTCGGTTATCCCGACCCCTTCCCCGAATACGCCATGGATTTAGACGCCTGGTGGGTGGTCCCCGAACGTGAAGCCGCTTTACAGCGCAGGTCACGCCGCTGACCTCGGCTTATTCTTGATGAACCATGGAGAGTTCTGTGGCACGTTACACCCTACGCCGACTGTTGTTGATGATTCCGACGCTTGTCGGGATCATGCTGCTCAATTTCATTATCGTGCAGGCCGCGCCTGGTGGCCCGATCGATCAAATGCTGGCACGCTTTGAAGGCGCCGATGCAATGGCCAGTACGCGCCTGGATATGGGGGGTGCCGATGTACAGGTCAACGACGAATCCCGCGGTGCCAGGGGAATCGACCCTCGCTTTATTGAGCAACTGGAACAGCAGTTTGGCTTTGATAAACCGGCCCATGAACGTTTCATCGGCATGATGGCGGATTATCTCACCTTCGATTTCGGCACCAGCTTTTTTCGCGACCGGCCGGTAATCGATTTGATGATAGAGCGTTTGCCGGTATCTATCTCGCTGGGGCTTTGGACGACCTTGCTGGTCTACCTCATCTCGATTCCGCTAGGCATACGGAAGGCCCTGCGCCACGGCTCACGATTTGACGTCTGGACATCCGGGCTGGTCATCGTCGGTTACGCCATCCCGGGGTTTTTATTCGCCATCTTGCTGATTGTGCTATTTGCCGGTGGCACCTACCTGGACTGGTTTCCACTCAGGGGGCTCACTTCCCCTTATTTCGACCAGCTTTCCACCTGGGGTAAGGTCAAGGATTATTTCTGGCATATCACGCTTCCTGTATTGGCTGCATCGATTGGCAGTTTCGCCACGCTCACCATGCTGACCAAGAACAGCTTTCTGGATGAAATCCACAAGCAATACGTGCTGACAGCCCGGGCCAAGGGCGCCGATGAGCAGCGCATTCTTTATGGACACGTGTTTCGTAATGCCATGCTGATCATTATTGCCGGCCTGCCCTCAGCCTTGATTGGTATCTTCTTTACTGGCTCGTTACTGATTGAGGTGATTTTCTCTCTTGATGGGCTGGGCCTGCTGGGGTTTGAAGCGGTCATGCAGCGAGACTATCCCGTCATTTTCGGTACGCTGTTTCTCTATACGGTCATCGGGTTGCTGCTGAAACTGCTGTCAGATCTCACCTATGTGTGGGTTGACCCGCGCATCGACTTTGCCACCCGGGAGTCGTGACCATGACTGTTTCTACGTCTCGATTTTCACCCATTACCCGGCGCCGCTTTGCCGCATTCAGGTCGAACCGCCGCGCCTGGGTATCATTATGGGTGTTTGGTGTCGTGTTTGTGTTGAGCCTGTTTGCCGAACTGATCGCCAACGATAAACCGATCATCATGCAATACGATGGTCAGTGGTATGTTCCGCTGCTGGTCGACTACCCCGAAACGGAATTTGACGGCTTCTTGCCTACACGAACCGATTACCTGGACCCCTTTGTCCAGCAGCAGATCGAGAACAACGGTTGGGCGTTGTGGCCCCTGATTCCGTTTTCTTACCAGACCCTGGATATGCAGATGACCCGCCCGTCGCCTGCCCCGCCAGATGGTCGCCACTGGCTGGGCACCGATGACCAGGGACGGGATGTGCTTGCGCGTGTGATTTACGGCTTTCGTCTTTCGGTCGCGTTTGCCCTGGTATTAACGGCTGGATCATTGGTACTAGGCGTGCTTGCGGGGGGTGTCCAGGGCTATTTTGGCGGCAAGACGGACCTTGTCGGCCAACGCATTACCGAAATATGGTCAGGACTCCCAGTACTGTTTCTGCTGATCATTCTCGCCAGTTTCGTGCAGCCCGGTTTCTGGTGGCTGCTGGGTATCATGCTGCTGTTTTCCTGGCTTGGGCTGGTGGACATCGTGCGCGCCGAATTCCTGCGTGCACGTAACCTAGAGTACGTTCGCGCGGCCAAAGCCATGGGGCTGCCGTCGCGTCTGATCATGTGGCGACACGTGCTGCCCAATGCCATGGTGGCCACCCTGACGTTCATCCCTTTCCTGTTTACCGGGGCCATTGGCACCTTGACCGCGTTGGATTTTCTGGGGTTTGGACTACCACCGGGAGCGCCTTCACTGGGCGAGCTTGCCGCTCAGGGCAAAAACAACCTGCACGCACCCTGGCTGGGCATCACCGCCTTCATGACCCTGGCCATTATGCTTTCGCTGCTGGTGTTTATCGGCGAAGGCCTACGTGACGCCTTTGACCCCCGCCACGTTCAGCAGCTACCAACGCCTGCTAAGGAAACGCCCCATGCCTGAGCCGCTACTTTGCGTCGACAACCTGACCATCGCCTTTGATGGTAGCTCGGTGGTCGAGTCACTGAGTTTGGAGCTACATGCAGGCGAGACGCTGGCCATTGTGGGCGAATCCGGCTCAGGCAAATCGGTATCGGCGCTCGGATTGATGAATCTGTTGCCGGCCAATGCCAGGGTAAGCGGCGAACGACGTCTGAACGGTACCCCGCTTAACTCACTTGGCAATGCCGAGTGGAACGCCCTGCGCGGCAATACGGTAGGCGTTGTCTTCCAGGAGCCAATGACATCGCTCAACCCACTACACCGGATTGGTAAGCAGATTGGTGAATCCCTTCGCCTGCACCAGGGGCTTCGTGGAAAAGCCGCCCGAGCAAGGGCCAAAAACCTGCTTGAACAAGTGAAACTGCCGCGTGCTGAAGAACTGCTCGATGCATGGCCTCACCAGCTATCCGGGGGGCAGCGTCAACGGGTTATGATCGCAATGGCGATTGCCAATAACCCATCGCTGTTGATCGCCGACGAGCCCACCACCGCACTGGACGTCACCGTTCAACAGGAAATTCTGGCCCTGCTGAAAGAGCTGCGCGACCAGCACGGCATGGGGCTGCTGTTGATCAGTCACGACCTTAACCTGGTACGCCGTCATGCAGACCGTGTGTGCGTCATGTATCAGGGTAAAATCCAGGAGTCTGGCCCCGTCGAGCAGGTGTTTGAGCGGCCACAAAGCGATTATACCCAGCGACTGCTGGCCGCCGAGCCGGAAGGCAGGCCATCGCCTGTTGCCGAGCGTTCGCCGTTACTGACCGTCAGACAGTTGAGCGTAAGCTTTAAACGACCCAAACCCGGATTGTTCAAGCGTCAACCGCCTGCCTTTGAAGCGGTCAAAGCCACTGACCTCACCGTCGCACCAGGCGAAACCTTGGGTATTGTGGGTGAGTCAGGTTCGGGCAAAACCACCCTCGCCTCCGCTATCATGCGGATGGTGACCAGCCAGGGCGATATCACCCTGGGTGATGCCCCCTTGAGTAAGCTGACGGGTAACGACTTGCGCCGTCAGCGGCACCGGCTACAGATGGTTTTTCAGGATCCCTATGGCGCACTGTCACCGCGTATGCCGGTATTCGATATCGTCAGCGAAGGTTTGCGGTTTCACTACCCGCACCTGTCTGATGCGGAAGTCACCGAGCGCGTCCATCAAACGCTGAGAGAAGTTGGCCTGCCGGAAAGCTGTGCAGCGCGGTACCCGCATGAATTTTCCGGTGGTCAGCGCCAGCGGATCGCCGTCGCGCGAGCCATTATCCTGGAGCCTGAGCTGCTGGTGCTGGATGAACCGACGTCAGCACTGGACCGCACCGTTCAAAAGCAGCTGGTGACACTGCTGAGGGACCTCCAGGCACGGCGCCAGCTCAGCTATCTGTTTATCAGCCATGACCTCGCCGTGGTGCGTGCGATGGCCCATCGCATCATGGTGCTGAAAGATGGCGACGTCGTCGAGCAAGGATCCTGTCTGGATGTACTGGCCTCCCCCCAGCATCCTTATACCCAATCGCTTATAGCGGCGGCGTATCTGAAAGATTTCGCGGGCTGATTTGTTCCCTGTTCAAGAATATCTCGAGATTGCCTAAAGACCAGGTAAAAAAGATAACGGTATAAAATGATAGTAAAATGAAACGCGCCTGAGCCATATCGGTGTGCGTAAGCTCAGGGCGTTCGTGGGCAATTAAAAGGTGGCGATTTCTTCCGGGGTCAGTTCACGCCATTCGCCTGGCGCAAGGGCATCAGTCAGCTCAATATCGCCAATGGAACGTCGATGCAGTGCATCTACGTGATTGCCTAACGCTACAAACATGCGCTTGACCTGATGATAGCGGCCTTCCGTGATGGTCAACTTGGCCTGGCGCGGTGATATAAAACGCAGCGTTGCTGGCTGGGTCGGGGTTTCTTCACCATCGAGCATGATGCCTTCTGCCACCTGGTTGATGGCCCACTCGGCCATATCACCTTCCATGGGCTCGGCAAGCTCAGCCACATACACCTTGGCGCAGCGATGGCGCGGTGACGTCACACGATGCGACCACTGGCCATCGTCGGTAAGCAGCAATAGACCCGTAGTATCGACATCAAGACGACCGACCGGTTGTAATCGCTCCGCCTTGGGAAGGTCAATCAGGTCGATGACCCTGGGGTAAAGCCCTCGCCTGGCGGTGCACTCCACATCAGCAGGCTTGTTCAGCATGATATAGCGTAGCCCTACCAGCGCCAGACGCGCGCCGTTAAGCAGCACCACGTCTTCTTGCGTATCAATATGCGTTGCTGCCTGCTTGATCGGCTCGCCGTTCAAGGTAACCTCACCGTTTTTTAGCGCGCGCTTAGCCAGGCTGCGCGTTAACGGGGTCGTTTCACTTAAAAAGCGATCAAGACGCATTATTGGCCGACTCCTGGGAGTAATGAAAATCGATCGGCGTCTTGCCAGGCAGGAAATTTTTCTCGAAAAGCATCTAGATCCGTTTTATTGAGGCATCCCGTTTCCACAAACGGCGTATGCGCTGAATGGTCGATAAGTGGCTCGCCTTTGAAATCAACCAGCATGGAGTCGCCGCTGTACGCCAGGCCTTTGGCATCTTCGCCCACGCGATTGACGCCAATCACGTAGGTCAGGTTTTCAATCGCCCGGGCCCGAAGCAAGGTGCGCCAGGGTTGACGGCGAGGTGCGGGCCAGTTGGCCACGCACAGCAGCGCATCATACTCGAAATGTTCGCCTTGTGCCGGTTGCTGGCGCAGCCAAACCGGAAATCTCAAGTCGTAGCAGACCGTGAGCAGTATTTTGAATCCGTTCAATTCGACAATTTCACGACGCTCCCCCATGTCATAACGCTCATGTTCACCGGCCATGCGAAACAGGTGTCGCTTGTCGTAATAGGTCAGCTCCCCATCCGGCATGGCCCAGATCAGCCGGTTGTAGAATTCACCCTCATGCTGGATGGCCACACTCCCGGTCATGACGCACTGACGTGACCGGGCCTGATGCTTAATCCAGGCAACACTTTGGCTTTCGTCCATGGGCTGTGCCATCTCACGGGAGTTCATCGTAAACCCGGTGGCAAACATTTCGGGCAATACGATCAGATCAGTTTCCCGGTTATCTAGATCACCCAGCAGCTTCTCAAGGTGGGTGTGGTTGGCTTCCGGGTTTTCCCAGCGCAGATCGCACTGCACCAGGCTGGTTCTGAGTTGGCTCATCGAATCACTCCTTTACGCCGTTCATGTTGTCGAGTTTGTGTTAGATTAGCATTTTTAAATAATGAGGCTGCTATGCATCCCACTCCACCACGCGATCCCGAAGCCGTCAAAGGGGTCACCTTTGGTTTGACGGCCTATACCATGTGGGGATGCTTCCCGCTTTTTTTTGCGCTGTTTGATGGCGTACCGGCGGTCGAGATACTGGTTCACCGCATTTTGTGGTCATGTCTTTTCCTGGTGGGCCTTATTACCCTCCTACGCCGCTGGCCGCCGGTTGTCGCCGCCCTGGTGGAGCCCAGGCGTCTCGGCCGTGTTCTCGCCTGCGCCTTGCTGATTGGGTTCAATTGGGGAATGTATATCTACGCGGTTGAAACCCGCCAAGTATTACAGGCCAGTTTAGGTTATTTTTTAACCCCGCTGGTCAATGTGGCGCTGGGCATGCTGGTACTGCGTGAAGTGATGGCACGGTTGCAACTGGTGGCACTGGGGTTGGCCAGCCTGGCGATCGCCATTCAGTTTTTCATGTTGGGGGAATTGCCATGGATCAGTCTACTGCTGGCACTGAGCTTTGGAAGTTATGGCCTGTTTCGCAAACAGGTCCCGCTTGATGGCCTGTCGGGGCTTTTTGTTGAGACGTTGTTGCTATTCCCCGTTGCGCTGATCGCATTGGCAGGCTTTAGCTGGCAAGGAACATCCCACTTTTTAGGCGACACCCAGACAACGGCCCTGTTGATCGCCAGCGGGGTCATTACGGCCCTCCCGCTCATGGCTTTTGCGGGCGCTGCGAGGCGTTTGCGCCTCGCGACGCTTGGGTTTCTGATGTACATCAACCCCAGTATCCAGTTTTTAATCGCCCTGGCTGTTTTTGGAGAACCTCTCAGCCCTATCCAGTTGGTGACGTTTATCATGATCTGGACAGGGCTGGCACTTTACTCTTGGTCTGCCTGGCAATCACGTCCCGGCCAGCTGTCGGCCAGGTAGCGCGGGCACATCGTCTTGATGGTCCAGAGCCTGAGAAACCGGTTCGCGCTCTGGCTGATAGCCGATACGGAAACCACCCCAGTGTCGGCCATTGATATAGATGGGTACTGACAGGTCATGCATGATCTCGCCCGTATCACGCTTATAGGTTTGGAGTAGCAGTGGCTTTTCGTGTGCACCACAGCGGCGCCCCGTCGGGTCGTCGAAGATACGCTTGCTGCGACAGAATTTTAAGTCGTGTTCAAAGTCGCCAGTGGGCGCACGGCTCACGGCTTGATTGTGGGTGGGCACATAGCCTTTCTTATCGCAGGTAATCGCGTAGCTCAACTCAAGTTGGGTAAGTAACGGTTCCTGGATATCGGGCAGATATTTATCGGTAAAGTCATCGAACGACGTTCGATACAGCGGTGGCCGAGTATCGGGGATCTGCTGATAGCTGGGCTGGAACAACGCCGCTTCGCTTAATTCGCCGCGTTTGAGGGCGTTCTCAAACAGTTTGCCCAACCGGTCGGCGGCTTTCCGCGCCGCATGAAAAACTTGTTGATGACGACCGTTGAGCCGCTGTTGCGCCAGCTCGCCATCAACACCTTCTGCCGCTTCCATCAGCGCACGGGCCTGATTCGCCAGGTCGTGCATGTCGCGGTTGCCTTCATCAACGTCTGCTTCCAGCTCGTGCAAGGTATCGGCCACGGTCTGGCTATGCTGATGGGTATTATCGATGGCGTCCGCAACGCTGCTGATTTCACTTTGCACTTGATCAAATTCCTGGGTAATGGTGCCCAGACTGGTACCGACGTGCTGCATGTCAGCGGACCGGTGGCTGATTCGACTCATCAGGCTCCCCATCGATGACACCACGTTTTGCCCGCTTTGATGCATATCCTTGACGAGCTCATCCACGCTTTGAGTGGCCGTCGAGGTCTTGTGAGCCAGGTTGCGAACCTCACCGGCCACGACAGCAAACCCTCGTCCGTGCTCGCCTGCCCGTGCGGCCTCAATGGAGGCATTGAGCGATAACAGGTGCGTTTGTTCGGCAATGTCTTCAATCATTGAGGTGACGTTGCGCACACGCTCGATCTTGTCGTTAAGCGCGGTCAGCATTTCCAGCGCTTGCTGGGACTGTTCGGACACATCGCTCATTTCCTGGATGATATCGGTGAGTGCTTCCTGATTGTGATGACTGGCTTCGCGGGCGCTTTCAGCGAGCGTGGCAACCTGAGAGGCGCTGGCACTGACCTGCATGATAGCCGTATTGATAGCCCCCATGCTGGCTGACGACTCTCGAGCCATTCTTTCCTGTTTAGTGAGACGCTGATCCATCAAATCTGCGTAGTGTGAAACTTCTGCCGAGGCGATCGCGGTGCTGCTGGCGCGCTTCATTAACCTAAACGCCATGGCGCGTAGCGACGCATAATCGGCCATTAACCGATTGACAGGTCGCCTGCTCTCCAACGACTGCTGATCTGCCTGGTATAGCGCTCCCCAGGCCATCAAAACACTCAGCCCCCCCGCAAGGGCCGCCAACCCCACCGCTACATATCCCCCAAATGTACTGAAAGACACCAGCCAACCCGCCAGTGCCAAGAGCACGATGGGAACCGCCCATTGAATGACACGCATAGTCAGTTCTCTTGTTATTAAAGTGGTAATGATGCCCCAAGTCTTCCATTAGACTTATCGTAAGCTTACTAATTAATGAGGATTAAATAAGTAACACTTTGGGGGAAGGACGCCCCTCTGAAGATGAAATTACCGCAGGGTGCCGTAATTTGACTTATAACTTGTTAATATAATGACCTACATTCGCGTTAAGCTCTGACACAGCTTATCAATCCGATGAATTGAGGCGGATCGCCCCGGGAGCCCATGCTAAAGCGCTACTTGCCAATTCTGTCCTGGCTGCCTTACTACCATAAGCGGTTACTGGGAGCAGATTTACTTGCCGGCTTGATTGTCACCGTCATGGTCATACCGCAGTCGCTTGCCTATGCCCTTCTCGCAGGACTTCCGGCCGTGGTGGGCCTTTACGCCAGTATTTTACCGCAGCTGGTATATACCCTGTTTGGTACCAGCCGTACCCTGGCTGTGGGCCCTGTGGCGATTATTGCGCTAATGACCGGGGCTGCCCTTTCATCGGTTGCCTCTCCAGGATCTGATGTCTACCTGGAAGCCGCCTTGGTGCTGTCGATGCTTTCGGGGGGCATGCTGGTCGCCATGGGGCTGCTGAAAATGGGCTTTTTTAGCAATTTCTTGAGCCACCCGGTCATTTCAGGTTTTCTAACGGCCTCAGGTATTCTGATTGCGGTCAGTCAGCTTGGCAGTCTGTTGGGGATCGAAAGCAGCGGTTTCACTCTGGTGGAGCGTTTGATGACGCTCATCCCCAACCTGGATGCCCTCAACGTGCCCACCTGCCTTTTGGGGCTTGGCACACTGGTGTTTTTGGTATGGCTTCGTCGACATGGGAAATCGACACTCAAGCGCCTGGGGCTACCCAATAGTGCTGCCGACCTGGTCGCCAAGGCAGGGCCGGTGATCGCCGTGGTTGCTACCACCCTTGCCACCTGGTACTGGGGGCTTGCTGATCAGGGCGTCAATGTCGTCGGCGACGTGCCGTCTGGGCTTCCCGCTTTCAGCCTGCCGTGGGCTGATGCCTCGTTATGGAAAGCGCTATTCATTCCGGCCTTGCTCATCAGCCTGGTCGGTTTTGTCGAGTCGGTGTCGATGGGGCAGATGCTGGCGGCCAAACGGCGCCAGCGCATTTCCCCCAATCAGGAATTGATTGGCCTGGGCGCAACCAACCTGGCCGCGGCCGTTACCCATGGCATGCCGGTGACCGGCGGCCTGTCACGCACGGTGATTAACTTTGATGCGGGCGCTCAGACGCCAGCTGCCGGTGCTTTTGCCGCGCTGGGCATTGCGCTGGTGACGATGGCGTTTACGGGATGGCTTTACTACCTGCCAATTGCCACCCTGGCAGCGACGATTACCGTGTCTATCCTGACCCTGGTGGATATCCCCATGCTGCGCCAGACGTGGCGCTATTCCCGCAGTGATTTCTCAGCCATGGCGCTTACCATCATCCTGACGCTTGTCGAGGGAATCGAGGCGGGTATTCTGGGGGGCGTGACCCTTTCCATTGCACTTTATCTATATCGTACCAGTCGCCCGCACAGCGCGCTTGTCGGGCGCGTTCCTGGCACCGAACACTTCCGTAACATTACCCGTCACGATGTCGAGACTGTAAGCCGTGTCGCACTACTGCGAATTGATGAAAGCCTGTACTTCGCCAATGCGCGCTATCTGGAAGATACGCTGTATAATCTGGTGGCCAGCCGCCCCGAACTGGAACACGTGGTATTGATTTGCTCAGCCGTTAACCTGATTGATGCATCAGCACTGGAAAGCCTCGACGCCATCAATGCCCGCCTCAAGGACGCAAGTGTCAAGCTGCACCTTTCAGAGGTAAAAGGCCCTGTGATGGATCAGCTCAAGAAAAGTGACTTTCTTGAGGCGCTCACCGGTCGCGTCTTTCTCAGTACTTACGCGGCATGGCGGGAATTCTCCCGGTAACACCTGCAAAAATGGTCTGCCTTTATTGGCCATGTTTCCTGATATAGTCCCGGGGGTCACGCGGGTAGTATCGTTCGGGCTGGCTTTCAAGGTGCGTAAAGTAGCGGGTATCTTTGTAAGGCATTTTCATGAATCCAGAGACCCCCAGACCTTCAATTTGGCTGACTGATGCGAGCATTTTCACCAGCAACGCACGAAATTCGCCCTCCCTGGAAGGGTCGAGAAGACGATAGTAGCTGTGAATCTTGAGGTGCTTGGGCAGCGCTTCAAAAATGATCATGCCGGTGTGATGAATCTCGTTAAGCTGTTTGAGCACCTGCATGATCGATTCTGGCAATGCTAATAGCTCTTCGGGATCGGGACCATCCTCGAAGTAGCTATGCTGACGAGTACGGTCCTCAAGTTCCGGAACGGCGCTCATTTCATAGCTGATCGCCATGCCGGGTTCGCAATCAAAAGCCTCTGACGCTGAACCCCGCTCCAGATGCAACGTTTGACGGGCGTTAAACAGACAGCTCTTGAATACCCCTTGGCGATGGATCGCCCGCGCCAGGTGCACCATGTTATTGACCGCTTCGATAAACGCAGGCTTCAATGCCGGGTCGTGCAGGTTCAACGACGAATCGATATAGACCCCGTCGCGCTCCCAGCGTACCGCCAGACCGCCTACAACCGGGTACTTGCCCAGACGGCTCACCGAGGCCAGAAAGGCTTTTTCAGTTTCTCCCATCCCCTGCATGAACTGTTTGTAATAGCGATCCAGCTGCACATCGTTAACGTCGTTGAGGGTTTCAGGGGCATTGGCTTCACGCAGAAACGCCTTGCGAGAACTGTACACCACGGTGTCAATTTCCTGTTCAGCCGGACGCCCCCATACCGGTACCAGCGGTGATTGAACGCTACCCGGCAGGTCCAGCATCACCACGCGGGCCATCCGGGGCATGGCGCGCAAAAAATAGTCACCCGCTTTGCGGCGTATTTGAGGATCTGGGTCGAGCATAGCGTCCAGCGTTCGGGCAAACTCCATGGGAAGCCCCAGCGAACTGGCAGGAATCGCGCGATGACCAAAGCGGCACGACTGGGCAGACGCCAAGGCATACAAGGTGCCCGCCACGCCCTGCTCGTCAAAGCGTGGCGACGAAAGTGCTCCATTGAGCTGTTCCTCGCCAATGAAGTAGACATCGCCCAGTCGCGCATTGGTCTGTTGCAGGTTATCCGACATCAACTCCATCACATTGGCACCAACGAACTGCAATTGGGCATCGAGCTTGGCAAAGACGGATGAGCCCCAATCGATCAAGGCGATGGACTCGTCAGTCGGGTCAAAGACCAGATTGGAGGGTTTGATATCACCGTGGACGACAGGTCGCGCCTTGGGTCCGGACTCTCTGCGTAACGCCATGAGGATATCGGCTAACTGAGCGGCGATGCGGACGATCAGACGGGGTGACAGGCGCCCCTCCTTGAGCGATACCTGTTCAAGATTCAAGCCGGGCGCGCGCTCCATGACCAGAATCGATTGCCCCCGCGCGCGCTGGTAGGTAATCAACCTGGGAATGAGCGGGTGCGACACCTGCTCCAGCATGAACGCCTCTTCTTCGAGGCGTTCCTGGAGGTGAATAGGCAGGGTAATGCGCGAGAACTTGAAAACGTAGTGCGCCGTCGCTCCCTGGATCGGCGCACTACCGGCAAAAACGAAACCGTAGGCACCCTTACCGATCAGTTCGATGTCCCGGTAGCCCAACTGAGAGAGCTGCTCCTGGCACAGCGCCACCCAGTCCTTGAGCTTGCGGGCATCGTGGTGGCTCAGCAGGTATACCGACTGCTCCTCGGGTATATAAAACTGCTGAAGGGGTGCCTGAGCCATGGGGTGCCTGCGTTATCCCAGATGCAACAACATGCTATCTGGGGCTTCCAGAAAGCCCTTCCAGGTATTACAGAAGCGCGCGATCGTACCGCCGTCGATAAAACGGTGATCCCCCGCCCAGGTAATCGTCATGATCGCACGCCGCTGGACCTCGCCCTGATCATCAAAACGCGGCAGCCACTGGGTTTTGCCAATCGCCACGATGGCGGCTTCCGGGGCATTAATGATCGGCGCCGCGTAGGTGCCGCCCAGCGCCCCAATGTTGGAAATGCTGATGGTGCCACCCTTGAGATCCGCCTGATCAACCCGCCCTTCTCTGGCCGCATGGGTTAAACGACCAACTTCCCTGGCAATCTCCAGGAGCGTCAATCGCTCGACACCTTTGACATTGGGCACCAGCAAGCCAGCCTTGCTGTCCACGGCCATGCCGATATTGCAATGAGAGTAGTAGCGCAGCTCGTCGCCTGCTTGATTGAGCTGGGCATTGATAATCGGTGTTTGGGCAATCGCCAATGCCATCGCTTTCATGAAGAAAGGCATCAGCGTCAAGCGCTCCCCCTGGGCTTCTGCTACCGGTTTCAAGCGTTCCCGCATGGCGAGAAGCTGCGTCGCGTCGATTTCCTCACCGTAATGAAAATGCGGAATCGTGCTGGCCGATTCCACCATGCGCTTGGCCATCATCGCCCGCATACCACGCAGTGGCTCGACCCGGCTCACTTCACCACTCCCTCGTGATGAAGAAGCCATCGAAACGGTCTCTGCAGGTTGATCAAGATGCGCCAGGACGTCTTCTTTGAGGACTCGGCCGTCTTTGCCGCTTCCCGCGATATCCGTGAGCTGCAACTGATGCTCTCTGACCAGCCGTCTGACGGCGGGGCTGGCAGGCACTTTCCCCTGAGTAACAACCGATGGGGTTGAGGGTGACGGCTGAGTTTCCGCCTGTTTTTCAGCAGCCGGGGGCTGACTGGACGACGACGCTTCTGAGCTATCATTCAATACCTTTGCCTCATCAGCATCTTCACCCTCAGCCTGGTAGGCATAAAGGGGGGCATGGACCTTGGCAATTTGCCCCTGATCGACATACAGTTTAGTGACCACGCCTGCCTCATGGGCGGTGATTTCCACCAGCGCCTTGTCGGTCATGACCTCGACAATAGGCTGATCTTCTTCAATCCGGTCGCCTTCAGCGACGCGCCATTCGACCACTTCACACTCGACGATACCTTCGCCGATATCCGGCAACATAAAATCGCTCATTGTTGTTCTCCTCTGGCGTCAAAAATTAACGCTTTCACGAATCGCTTCAAAGATTTTCAGGTGGTCGGGTAGATACTCTTTTTCCAGCACCAGCGGGAAAGGCGTATCCAGCCCGGTCACCCGTGCAATGGGCGATTCCAGGTAGAGAAAACAACGCGCCTGAATCGTCGCGGCAATTTCACCGGCGAAACCACCGGTCAACGGCGCTTCATGGCTGACCACTAACCGACCTGTCTTGAGAACGGACTCGGCGACCGTATCTGCATCCCAGGGCAATAGCGAGCGCAGGTCGATGACTTCGCAGTTAATGCCCTGCTCCTCTGCCAACTCCACCGCTTTGCCAATCACTTCCATCTGCGCGCCCCAACCGACCAGGGTAATATCGCTGCCTTCCTTGGTGATCTCGGCCTCGCCGATGGGAAGCTGGTAATCGTCTTCCGGTACCTCGCCGACTGACGCGCGGTAAAGCCGCTTGGGTTCTAGAAACAGCACCGGATCCGGGTCACGAATGGACGCCAGTAGTAGCCCCTTGGCCTGATAGGGGTTGCGGGGCACCACAACCTTTAACCCAGGTGTATGGGTGAAGTAGGCCTCGGGGGATTGTGAGTGATAAAGGCCACCGGAAATCCCACCGCCGTAAGGCGTCCGAATGGTCAGGCCGCCGACGTTAAACAAATCGCCCGAGCGATAGCGGAATTTGGCGGTTTCGTTAACGATTTGATCGAAGGCGGGAAAAATATAATCGGCAAACTGAATTTCAGCGACTGGAACCGATCCCTGAGCAGCCAAGCCATTGGCAAAGCCAATGATACCCTGCTCTACCAAAGGGGTATTAAAACAGCGGGCCTTGCCATATTTTTCCTGCAGGTGGCTGGTGGCACGAAAGACGCCGCCAAAAATCCCCACATCTTCACCAAAACAGATGACTTTTTCGTCTTCCGCCATGGCAATGTCGAGGGCGTTATTAATTGCCTGAAGCATATTCATTGTCGGCATTTTATTCGCCCCCCTGGGAGTCGGCATCGGTGCTCACACTCAGATCCAATGACTTGGCCCCACGCGGGTAAGCCTCCGGGTAGCGGCGGATATGCTGCTTGAGCTGGTCGAACTGCTGCTGCAACGCCGGGGTGACATCCGCATAGACATCGCTGATCAGGGAGTCCAGGGGCGGAGGCGAGCGCTTTTCGGCGCGCTTCATGGTGTCCAACACTTCACGACGCAGACGTTCCTGCTCGCTGGCCTCTTCGTCTTCGCTCCACCAGCCTTTGGCCAACAGCCACTTCTGCATGCGCAACAGTGGGTCTTTGATACGCCAGGCCTCTTCCTCATTTTTGGAACGATAACCCGACGGGTCATCGGAAGAGGAATGCGCGGCCAGCCGATACGTCATCGCTTCTATCAGCACGGGTTGATTGCGTTCAACGGCGATTTCACGAGCCTGTCGCGTGGCTTCATAGACCGCCAGTATGTCGTTGCCATCCACACGGATCACATGCATGTGATAACCAAAAGCCCGGGGGGCGATACCGTCGGCTGCAAACTGCTCTACCGCCGGCGTCGAAATCGCGTAGCCATTGTTGCGGCAGAAAAAGATCACCGGGACCTGGTGGACCGAGGCCATATTCAGCGCCGCATGAAAGTCGCCTTCAGAAGCCGCCCCTTCACCAAAGAACGTTAGGGTACAGTGCCCATCGCCCGCCATTTTCTGACCATAGGCATAGCCTGTCGCCTGGGGAATCTGGGTAGCAAGCGGCGAGGAAATGGTCATGTAGTGGAGCTTTCGCGACCCATAGTGAATCGGCATCTGGCGGCCTTTGCCATAGTCCAGCTCGTTGCCGAATAGCTGATTCATGAATTCATCAATGGAAAACCCGCGGTACATCAAGGCACCCTGCTCGCGATACTGCGCCATGATCATGTCGGCATCGTCGAGCGCCGCAGTGGCGCCTACCACGGCGGCTTCTTCGCCGGTGCATTGCATGTAGAAAGACAGCCGTCCCTGACGCTGGGCCGCCAACATACGCTCATCGAGAATACGCGTTGCCAGCATCGCATGATAAATGCGCCGGGCATGGTCTTTTTCAAGCGTCGGGGCATCAGCTTCGCTGTAGAGTTCGCCCTCGGGGCTCAGCAAACTGAAGGTGGGAATCGAAAATTCATCGCCTGTCAGGAAGACAGGCTGGTGTGCATGCTGTGTCATCATTATTGTCCTTGTCGTACCCCTTTTGAGGGCAGTGTTGTCGGTGATGACCTTTTATGCCAGTGGATTTATCTGACATTGGTCAACGCAACACCTGCGACAGTAACGCAGCTGAGACACTTTAGGGATTCGACTTAAGAGGTATAAAAGCGCGAACGTAGCCGTTCCTGAAGACGCTCGAACAGGCTATCGACAGTCAACGCCAGCAACGCGATGGTCAGCGCCCCCTGAATGATATAAGCCATGTTTCCGTTCACAATACCGGCAATGATGGGGTCACCCAGATTGCTCGCACCGACGGTGGCGCCGATCGCGGCGGTCGAGATATTGATGGTGATGGAGGTCCGAATGCCGGCCAGTATGACTGGGGCCGCCAGGGGCAACTCCACCTGACAAAGGGTTTGCCAGCCCGTCATGCCCATCGCGGCGGAGGCGCTTTTAACCTCTTTATCAACGCCCTGTATGCCGCCTAGTGTATTTCGAACGATGGGTAGCGCGCCATACAGCACCAGCGCAACAATGATCGGCAGTGTGCCAAAACCTAATGCCGGTACCGCCAGCGCCAGCACGGCAACCGGTGGAAAGGTCTGACCCAGTGAGGCGACTTGCGCCACCAGAGGTAAAAAATTACGTCCCCATTCCCTTGTCACGACAATCGCCGCCAACACGCCACTCGCCGTGGTAATCACGGCGGCCGCGCTGACCACAAGGAGGTGCTGCACCAACAGCGACGCTAAGCTGGCGCGTTGATAGACTACCTGACGGGCATCCGGCTCTATCACGCGTAGCACACCGTCAGCGTAAGGAAATCCCCAGACACACACCATTAAAAGCACCAGCCAGATAGCCGGCCACATCACCTGGTTAGCGCCGCGCGCCGTCAGCGAACGGCCCAAGGCATTATGACTCACGCACTTTTCCTTGTTCCGGTTGGGCTTCCTTGACGATTTTGCGCAGTGTGAGCTCGCCTACCGGCACGTCGTGTTGGTCCACGACGGTAAGGCGATCCGTATGGTCACGCAGCATCATGGAAAGCCCCTGGCGCAGGGAAAACGCCGCGGGAATTCTCGATTGAGCAGGTAATGTTGGTCCCATCGGGGCCATATGGTCCTTTACCCGGGTCAATGCCGCCTGCTTCAGCCCGCGCTCAAGTCCGCCGAGCAACGATTCCACAAACGGATCCTGCGGATGCTGAAGCAGTGCCAGTGGCGTGCCCTGCTGAACAATATGGCCTTCACGCATCACGACCAGATGATCCGCCAGCTTTAGCGCTTCATCCATGTCATGGGTAACAAACACCACCGTTTTATGCATCTTTGCCTGGAGCCTGGCAAGTTCATCCTGAAGCTTTTCACGGGTAATCGGATCCAGTGCGCCAAAGGGTTCATCCATCAGCAAAATATCAGGGTCAGCAGCCAGCGCCCGCGCCACACCGACACGTTGCGCCTGCCCGCCCGACAGCTGATGAGGGTATTTATGGGCGAATTCATCTTTCGGCAAACCCAGCAGGTTCATCAGCTCGTCAACTTTTGCCTGAACCTCTGCGGCGGACCATTTAAGCAGGCGTGGAACGAGGCCAATATTGCGAGCCACCGTCCAGTGGGGAAATAATCCTGTGTGCTGAATCACATAGCCGATGCGACGCCGCAACTTGACCGGGTCATAGGCGGCAATCGCTTGACCATCCAATATGATGTCACCCTCGCTGTGCTCGATCAGACGGTTAATCATCCGTAAAGTGGTTGATTTACCACAGCCCGACGTACCCACAAGCGCACAAAACTTGCCTTTTGGGATGTGCAGCGAAATGTCATCCACTGCGACAGCGTCGCCAAAACGTTTGGAAACGTGGGCGAGTTCGATCATTGGGCTTCTCCAGGCGGCACGGTATTTTTCGGCCGGAGGATATCAGACAAGGCCCCCAGTCCGGCGTCTGCTATGAGCGCCAGTATCAGAATGGGCAATGCGCCCAGTAACACCATATCCATCGCTGCCTGCCCCAATCCCTGAAAAATAAAAGCCCCCAGACCGCCCGCGCCAATCAAGGCAGCAACCGCCGTAAGGCCAATAGCTTGGACCGATGTGATTCTTATACCCTCAATCAGCACCGGCAAGGCCAGTGGCAAACGTACCTGCCAGAAGCGCTGGCTATTGCGCATCCCCATCCCGCGTGCCGCTTCCAATGTTTCAGGACTGACTTGCTCAAGGGCAATGTAGGTGTTTCGCACCATCGGCAGTAGACTGTAAGCGACCAGCGCCAGCAAAGCGGGTGCCCAGCCAATGCCACTGACTCCCAGTTGAGACAACAGCGGCCACTGAGCCGCCAGCCAAGCAAGGGGGCCCAGCATTAAACCGAACAGGGCGATACTCGGAATGGTCTGCAGGAAATTGAGCACCCCAAAGGCGACTTTCTGAAAGTTTGCATAGCGGCGCATCAGCATGGCAAGGGATAGACCCAATCCAATACTGATAGCCACGGCGACACTCACCAGCGATATATGTTGTCGCAAGGCGCGCCAGAATTCATCGTCCCGAGCGCGAAACTCCTGCCCCAACGCCAACGCCTCAAGCGCCCACATGGCACACAGCCACCAGACGATCGCGACGCCCAGAAGCATCAGGACAGTCCAACGCCGTGGCAGCGTTAAACGCAAGCGCAGCTCGATCCAGCACAGGAATAATAGAGATAGCATCAGCCAATAGGCCATCCCCATATTCAGTCGAGCTGGTGGCGCATCGCTACTGACCAGCCGGTCGCTGGCCACCATCAAACCAAACGGCATCAGGAGAAGTAATAGACAGACACCTACCAGGGCAACCTGATAGTTCTGTCGACTAGGCTGGAGAGACAGCAGCACCAGGGTGAGAATGACACCGCTGACCAGCAATGCCCCCAACCAGCCCACGGCTTCAACCAGACCAGCTCCCTGGCCGCTGACGATCCGGTTGGGGGAGACGCTGACGACATCGAACAGCCAAACGGCCACCAATAGGACGCTGAGGAGAACGACGAGAACACTATTGGGCCGCCACTGTCGCCAAGACATACGCGGACTTGGCAAAGCATCCAGCAACGCCATTATCAGTCGTTATCCAGGCTATCGAGGTAATCGCCTGCGACATTACCGGGTGACATGCCGTTCACTGCCACGTCAGCGTTGAGTTTTTGCAGCGTTTCAAGATCCAGCGTGCTGAATACGTTCTCAAGCAACGGAGCGATATCAGGATACGCTTCCAATACGCTTTCGCGTACGACCGGGGCGGGTTGATAAATGGGTTGAACACCCCTTGAATCTTCAAGCACCACGAGCCCCAGCGCATTCAAACCGCCGTCGGTACCGTATGTCATCGCGGCATTGACGCCACTGGTCTGCTCGGCGGCTGCCCGCATGGTGGCCGCCGTGTTACCGCCAGAAAGCACCAGCAGTTGGTCTTCGCTGAGTTCAAACCCATAGGCTTGCTGAAAAGCGGGAAGAGCCTGCTCGGATTCAACAAATTCGGCGCTTGCCGCAAACTTGAACTCGCCCCCTTCGTCCAGATAAGCCGCCAGGTCATCGAGCGTTTCCAGGCCATTCGCCTCTGCGACGTCCTTTCGCACACTCATGGCCCAGGTATTGTTGGCACTCGCCGGACTTAGCCACACCAGTCCCTGTTCGGCATCGAGCTCACGGACAGTTTCATACGCCTTTTCCGGGTCGTTCCATACATCGCTGCCGCCCATATCGAAGAAAAAGGCGCCGTTGCCGGTGTACTCGGGATAAAGGTCGATTTCCCCCGCTTGCAGGGCGCTACGTACAACACTGGTGCCGCCCAACTGCAGGCGGTCTTCAGTGGGGATATCGTTACGCTCCAGCGTCTGTATGATCAGTTCACCCAGCACCGACCCTTCCGTGTCGATTTTTGACGAGACTACCACAGGGTCATTGGCATTAACCGATGATAGCGGTAACAGGCTGACACATCCGATGGCGATGGCCGATTTAGTCGCAAAACGCATTGTCATCATCCTTTTGGCAGAGTTTGGTAGGAGTATATGCCCCTCGTGCGTTGAAGTCAGACGCCCTTCGAATCCACAGCGCTATCTAAACCATCGCTTGGCCCTGCTTAAGAAGCAGACTCGACGACCCAGGTGGTGCCTTCTCGGGAATCTTTAAGAATAATCCCCAGCGCCGCCAGTTCGTCGCGGATGGCGTCGGCTTGAGCAAAATCCTTGTTGGCTTTGGCAGCCTGACGCTGGGCAATCTTTTCGTTGATGGCCGACTCACTCAGCGCGAGATTGTCTTGCTGCGAGCCTTTGAGAAACGCCTCTGGTGATTGCTGGAGAAGCCCCAGCACGCCGCCCAGCTGTTTCAATTCAACGGCCAGACCCAGGGCTTTTTCAGGTGCATCGGATTTAGCACGGTTGACATCACGCGCCAGGTCAAACAAGACCGCCAACGCTTCGGGGGTATTGAAGTCATCGTCCATGGCTGTGGTAAAACGCTCGCGATAGTGGGCAACCGCCGGATCATCGCTCGCGGCGGCGGCATCAACTGGCACGCCCTCCAACGCCGTATAAAACCGCGTCAATGACTTTCTGGCTTCTGAAAGCGAATCCAGTGAGTAGTTAATCGCACTTCTGTAGTGGCTGGCGACCAGCAGAAAACGGACCACTTCGGGGTCGTGCTCAGCCAGCACTTCACGAATTGTGAAGAAGTTTCCCAGCGACTTCGACATCTTTTCCTGGTCAACACGGACGGCCCCCGCGTGCATCCAGGTATTCACATAGGTCTTGCCGGTGGCCGCTTCAGACTGTGCGATTTCATTTTCGTGGTGAGGGAAGGTCAGGTCCGGGCCACCTCCATGAATATCGAAAGTGTCGCCCAGGCAGCAGGTCGACATTGCCGAGCATTCAATATGCCAACCGGGGCGGCCATCTCCCCAGGGAGATGGCCAACTGGCCTCGCTGGGTTTGGCCGCCTTCCACAGCACGAAATCCAGCGGGTCCTCTTTATGAACGTCTACGTCAACGCGGGCGCCTGCGCGCATGTCATCCAACTGGCGATTATTCAGCTTGCCATAGTCAGCGAAACGGCGAACGCGGTAATACACATCGCCGTTGTCGGCCGGATAGGCAAAGCCTTTTTCAATCAACGTCTGGATCATGGCGATAATATCGTCGACATGCCCGGTTGCCCTGGGTTCATGGCTGGGCGGCAACACACTGAGGCGCGCCTCGTCCTCGTGCATCGCCGCAATCATGCGCTCGGTCAGCGCCGAGATAGTCTCGCTGTTTTCATCGGCACGCTTCAGGATCTTGTCGTCAATATCGGTGATATTGCGCACATAATTGACTTCATAACCTCGCTCCCGCAAGTAGCGCGTAATGACATCGAACGCCACCATGACGCGGGCATGGCCAAGGTGGCAATAGTCATACACCGTCATGCCGCAGACATACATACTCACCTTGCCCGCCACCAGCGGGGTAAAAGGCTCTTTGCGACGTGTCAGCGTATTGTAAATATGCATGTGCCGATTCCTTAACCTTTCTGTTTGATTTTCGCCCAGCTGTCCTTGAGCCCGACAGTACGGTTGAACACCAGATGGTCTGGCGTCGATACATGCCGATCAGCACAGAAATAACCCACACGCTCGAACTGGAAACGCGCTTCAGGTCCTGCATCCGCCAGGCTGGGTTCGCCGATGGCGTGGCAAACCGTCAGTGACTCGGGGTTCAGATGGTCCAGAAAGTCGACATCTTTGTCCCGGTCAGGCTGCTCCACCATGAACAAATTATCATAGAGACGCACTTCCAACGGGATACCATGGTCGACACTGACCCAATGGATGACCCCTTTCACTTTTCGACCCTCGGGGTTTTTGCCCAGGGTGTCAAAATCAACCGAGCAGCGCAGTTCTGTTACCTCCCCAGCGTCATCCTTGATGACCTCATCGCAGCAGATAACATAGCTATTGCGCAGGCGGACTTCCTTGCCCGGCGCCAGGCGGAAGAATTTTTTCGGCGCATCTTCCATGAAATCATTCTGGTCGATGTAGACCTCACGGGTTAATGGCACTTTCCGCACCGGCATGTCGTCACGCGCCGGGTGGCCTGCCACTTCATATACTTCCTCGTGATCTTGAGGCACGTTGGTCAGCACCACTTTCAGTGGCTTCAATACACACATCGCACGCGGCGCATTATCTTCAAGGTCCGAACGAATCGCGTGGGTCAGCATGGCGATATCCACCAGGCCGCCATCTGCGCGGGTAACGCCAATCATCTCGCAGAACTTGCGGATGGCGGCGGGTGTATAGCCGCGGCGACGCATGCCAGAGATAGTCGGCATACGCGGGTCATCCCAGCCGTCGACGATCTGTTCGTCCACCAGCATTTTAAGCTTACGCTTCGAGGTCAGCGTGTAGTTCAGGTTCAATCGGGCAAACTCGATCTGACGGGGTTTGGTGGGTACCGGAAGATGATTCAAGAACCACTCGTAAAGCGGCCGATGGTCTTCGAACTCCAACGTGCAGATCGAGTGGGTAACCCCCTCGATGGCATCAGACTGCCCATGGGTAAAATCGTAAGACGGGTAGATTTTCCACTTATCGCCGGTCTGATGGTGGCTGGCATGTCGGATTCGATACAGGATCGGGTCACGCAGGTTGATATTGGGCGATGCCATGTCAATTTTGGCACGCAGCACCTTTTCACCCTCAGCAAACTCTCCCAGGCGCATGCGCTCGAGAAGATCAAGGTTCTCCTCCGCGCTACGCTCACGGTAAGGACTCGGCTGGCCTGGCTCGGTTAGCGTACCGCGGTATTCGCGAATCTCGTCAGGCGTCAGGTCATCAACATAGGCTTTATCTTCACGAATCAGGTGTTGCGCCCAGGCATATAGCTGGTCGAAGTAGTCAGAAGCAAAACGCACCGCCCCTGCCCACTGGAAGCCCAGCCAACTGACGTCCTCTTTAATCGCGTCAATATAGGCCTGCTCTTCTTTAGCAGGGTTGGTGTCGTCAAAGCGTAAATGACACTCACCACCCATCTGTTCCGCCAACCCAAAGTTCAGGCAGATCGACTTTGCATGGCCGATGTGCAGGAAGCCATTGGGCTCAGGGGGAAAGCGCGTCACAATCTTAGTGACCTGGCCGCCCTCGATTTCGTCGCGTACTTGGTTGCGAATGAAGTTCGGCGCTGGGGTGGTCTCGTTGGTCATGGTGGTGTTGATAACCTCGTGGTGGATGGCATGCTTGGCGTCGTCTGCCTACTCTAACGGTATAGCGCTTCGCGGTGCCAAGCAAAACCGGTATTATAACGTGACGCCGATGCACAGCGCCAAGGCGAACGCCTTTATTGAACAGGAATTTATCTATGATCGTATTACAGACGAACCACGGCGACATCACGATTGCGCTTAATCACGAAAAAGCCCCCGTCACCGCCGCCAACTTCGAGCAGTACGTTCGCGATGGTTTTTACGATGGCACCCTTTTTCACCGTGTCATTGATGGCTTTATGGTCCAGGGCGGTGGCTTTGACCAGGATTTCAATCAAAAACCCACCCGTGATGCAATCGAAAACGAAGCGGATAACGGGCTGAAAAATACCCTGGGGACCCTGGCGATGGCACGCACCCAGGACCCTCACTCCGCTACTGCTCAGTTCTTCATTAATGTCGGTGATAACAGTTTTCTGAATCATAGCGGCAAGAATTTGCAGGGTTGGGGTTACGCCGTTTTTGGTGAAGTCGTCGACGGTATGGACGTGGTCAACGCCATTAAAAACGTCAGCACCACGCGTCGCGGTATGCATGCCGACGTACCCGCCGAGGACGTTATCATCGAGCGCGCCTATCTCAAGGAAGCAGAATAATCTCCGGGAGCTATATGCGTACCCTGCTAGTTGCTGATATGCATTTAAGTCATGATACCCCTGAGATCAATCAGGGGTTCTATGATTATTTAGCCCATACCGCCAGAGGAGCGGATGCCCTGTACATTCTGGGCGATCTGTTTGACGCCTGGATCGGTGATGATCTCCTCGATACGCCTCACCCACTGGGCGCTGTCGCTCGCGAGGTCATTCAGCAATTACACCGGCTTAGCAGCGATGGAACCGCGATATATTTTATTCACGGCAACCGTGATTTCTTGCTGGGCCAACGCTTTATTGACGCCTGCCAGGCGACACTGCTTTCCGAGGTCGAACAAATCGAGCTCCAGGGCGTGCCTGCCGTCATCTTGCACGGCGATAGCCTGTGCACTCGGGATGAGGCGTATATGGCATTTCGCCAACAATCTCGGGACACTGAATGGCAAGCTCAGATACTCGCCATGCCGCTGGATCAACGCTTGGAATTGGCCAGCAGCCTACGCCTGCAGTCGGGAGATGCCAATGCCAAGAAGGCAGATGCCATCATGGATGTTACCCACGATGAGGTGGTAGCGCTGATGGAAAAGCATGGTGTCACAACCATGATTCATGGCCATACCCATCGCCCCAAAGTGCACGATTTAACCGTGGAAGATGTTCCTGCAAAACGCTTCGTGCTTGGCGACTGGGATGCCAGTCACGGTTGGGATATTGTGGTCGAGAAAACAGACCATACTACCCCTCGGCTGCGGCAGTTCCCCCTTAACGACCCACCGCCTCCCTAGCGGCCACTATAAAAAAAGCCGATCCCTTGGATCGGCTTTTTTGACGGTACGTGCTTAACGCCCAAATATCATCGCTCAATCTCGGCGTCACTACGCAGGTCTTCAACAAGCCCCTGAATAATCGCCTGCGCGCGCAATTGCTGGGCCATTTGAGCGACAAACCGCTCACGCTCTTCATCCACATCACCCGCCGTGACTTCGTCAAGCGCAAGGACCGCAACGCCAGTAGGTAGAACTGCCGTTTGGTAGGTGCTTTCGCCGTCATCGGGATGGGGCATCCGGAAAGCAGCTTGCACGATCAGTTGAGAAGCCGTGACTTCATCTTGGCGGCGTACATTGTTGGCTTCCAGCCATTGCCTATCAATCGACTCACCTGCCTGCAGGCGTGCCACCATGTCTTCGGCTTGCGACTGAAGCCGCTCCTGTTGCCGCTTGGCGCGTACCGCTGCCTCGACCTCATCGCGCACGTCATTTAGCGGCAACTGAGTCTGCTCACGATGGTCAGCAACGCGAACGACCAATCGACGGTCTTCATCGAGCTCGATCACTTCGCTGTTATAACCTTCCTCCAGAACGTCGTCACTGAAGGCCTGCTCCATGACGCCTGGCTCAAATAGAACGCTACTACCCTGGTCATTCCGGGACAGCCAGTCGCTTTCTTCAAGGGTTAGCGAAAGGTCTTCGGCGACGCTTTGCAAGTCATCGGCGGCAAAGCTCTCGTCGATGAGCTGCTGAACCTTATCGTTAAACGCATCATTCACTTCGTTCATCGCGACATCTTCACGCAGCGAATCCCGCTGGTCCTCAAACGCCGGACGCTCAATGTCGGTGACTTGAATGATATGCAAGGCGTTGTCCATTTCGACAACCGATGACGTTTCCCCCTCATCAAGAGAAAATGCCGCCTCATCAAAGGCTTCACCAAAGAAGCCAGGGCTGATCGTGCCGAGGTCGCCGCCTTCTTCAGCACTGGCCGTATCATCAGAATAGCGGAGTGCCGTATCGGCGAAAGACTCGCCGTCTTCAAGGGCTTGTAGCGCTTCATCCGCCCGCTGCTGAGCTTCATCGCGATTGCGCTCATCACCGAATGTAATCATGATGTGCGAAACGCGACGATCTGCGTCTTCGGTCCGCTCTAGCCAGGCTTCTCGCAGTGCCTCTTCATCCACATCGACGTTATTTGCCATTTCTCGACGGTCGACCAGAACATACTCAAGACGCACCTGTTCGGGACGTTCAAACCGATCAGCATTGGCTTCATAGTAGGTTTGAAGCTCATCGTCGCTGATCTCGATACCCCCCTCGAGGTCATCTTCATCCAACATCACGTAACGAAAACTTCGCTGTTGACGTTGAAGTTCTGCCAGACGCTGACGTTCGTTATCCAGCGTGAAGTCACTAAACGCGAGGCCTTGCTGAAGCTGTTGACGTTTAACGTCCACTTCCAGTTCCTCACGAAATGAAAGAGGGGTATAGCCAGCACCTGATAGGCGGTTGCGAAATATGTCGGGCGAGAATCGTCCGTCTTCATCCTGGAATTCAGGAATCCCCACAATGAGCTGGTCGACTTGATCTTCGGATACGTACAAGCCGCCTTCTTCTGCGTATTGGGTAAGCAGTGTTTGTGTTACCAGTTCATCCCTTATGTCATTGCGCAGTTGACGCTCTTGCTCAGGAGGGACCTGGCCCGAACGCATAGCACGCTGAACTTCCAATTCAATCTGTTGGCGCATGATGGGCTCGCCATTCACGCTGATTTCCTGATTCGGGTCGTCACCGAACAGACCAAACAAAGATTCCACACCGAAAAGCGCCATGGCAGCCACCATGACCCCGATAATAATCTTGGCTCCCCAGCTTCTGGATCCATTCCGAATACTTTGCAGCATGTTTTCCTCAGGCAGTCACAGCTAAACGGGTCGCCCCTAAAGGTGAGCTAGAAAATAACATGGGCGCATCGCGGTTGCGATGCGCCCATAGATGACTACAAACGCGTACAACTTAGTTAACGGCGTCTTTCAATGCTTTACCGGCTTTAAAGCTAGGCACTTTTGCCGCACTGATCTGGATCGGCTGACCTGTTTGTGGGTTACGGCCCGTACGCGCAGCGCGTTCTTTGATTGCGAAGGTACCAAAGCCCACCAGTGAAACACTGTCACCATTTTTTAGGCTATCGGTGACAGACTCCACCATGGCATCCAATGCGCGGGTTGCCGCTGCTTTTGGAATATCTGCAGACGCGGCAATGGCTTCAATCAGCTCAGACTTATTCACACTTCACCCCTTGACTGTTTCAAAAAATGGTTCTAAAGACATGGTCACCGACGGTATCGACGATCAAGGCATAGCAGCGTTTTATAGCAATGCCCTGAAACGCCTGTCAAGCAACCTTGCCTGGATGTGCCCGCCATAAAGGCTTTGGGCAATGATACAAACAAAATGCTATTGGTTTGCCGACGTTGCCTAATGTGTATTGGCGACGGCGGAGTTACCCAACGCTTTATCCGCTTTAGGTAGCGGCGCACCTTCTAGAGGTTCGTCCGCCAACGCCACGGCAAGTACATCGTCAATCCAGCGTACCGGACGGATATCCAGTGCATCCTTGATATTGTCCGGTACCTCCTTGAGATCGCGACGATTTTCTTCCGGAATCAGGACTATCTTTATACCACCACGACGGGCTGCCAGCAATTTCTCCTTTAGCCCACCAATCGGCAATACTTCGCCACGCAGGTTGACTTCACCTGTCATCGCAACCTGACACTTCACTGGCCGTTGGGTATAGGCAGAGACAATCGCCGTTACCATGGCTACCCCGGCACTCGGTCCATCCTTGGGGGTGGCGCCCTCAGGGACGTGAATATGTAGATCTTCTTTCTCGAATCGCTCGGCGTCGATACCGTATGCCTGCGCTCTGGCACGTACCACGGTTTGCGCAGCACTGACGGACTCCTTCATGACATCGCCCAACGAGCCGGTTTTGTTGATTCGCCCTTTGCCTGGCGTCACAACCGATTCGATATTAAGCAACTCACCACCTACAGAGGTCCATGCCAGCCCGGTCACACGGCCCACCTGGTCATCTTCTTCGGCAAGACCATAGCTGTAGCGCCGAACGCCGGCATAGTGCTCGACGTGCTTGGCCGCGAGCAGATCAGGTGGCAATTCGCCATCCTTGACGGCAGAAGGTTCTATACGCTCGCGCAACACTTTCCGGCAGACCTTGGCGATCTGGCGCTCCAGTTCACGCACACCCGCTTCACGGGTGTAATACCGAATAAGCTCCAGCAAGGCCTCATCTTCAACCGCCAGCTCGGCGTTTTTCAAACCATTGGCTTTCAACTGCTTGGGTAGCAAGTAACGCTTGGCGATCGCCAGCTTTTCATCTTCTGTATAGCCAGGAAGACGAATGATTTCCATACGGTCCAGCAAGGGACCCGGAATATTCATCGAATTTGCTGTGCAGATGAACAGCGTTTCGGACAGATCATAATCAAGCTCAAGGTAATGATCGCTGAAGCTGTTGTTCTGCTCAGGATCCAAGACCTCTAACAGCGCAGACGCCGGGTCACCCCGGTGATCCATGCCTAACTTGTCGACTTCGTCGAACAAAAACAAGGGGTTTTTAACACCTGCCCGACTCATGCGTTGCATGAGTTTACCTGGCAACGAACCAATATAGGTTCGGCGATGTCCCCGAATCTCTGATTCATCACGCACGCCGCCCAGAGCAAGGCGCACGTATTTACGATTCGTCGCCCGAGCAATCGATTGACCAAGCGACGTTTTACCCACGCCAGGAGGGCCAACCAGGCACAAAACGGGGCCTTTCATCTTGCGTACACGCTTTTGTACCGCGAGGTATTCAAGGATGCGTGACTTTACCTCTTCCAGACCATAGTGATCTTCATCAAGCACCTGTTGGGCTTTCTGCAAGTCGTGCTTAACACGGGTACGTTTTTTCCACGGCACTGCAACCAGCCAGTCCAGATAAGAACGAACCACGCTGGCTTCAGCCGAGTTGGCCGCCATCATCTTGAGCTTGTTCAGCTCTTGGTTGGCCTTGTCCGCCGCCTCTTTCGGCATGCCGGATGCGGCAATCGCCTGCTCGTATTTTTCCACTTCATTGGGTACATCATCGAGCTCGCCCATCTCTTTCTGGATGGCTTTCATTTGCTCGTTCAGGTAATACTCACGCTGCGTCTTTTCCATCTGCTCTTTGACACGCGTGCGAATCCGCTTTTCTACCTGCAAGAGGTCAATTTCAGACTCGATGAGCGCCATCAAATGCTCGATGCGATCACGCACACGATCCATTTCCAGGAGCTCTTGTTTATCGCCGATTTTCAGCGATAAATGCGCACAGATGGTATCCACCAGGCGACTTGGATCCTCAATGCCGGACAACGAGTTGAGGACTTCATTGGGTACTTTTTTGGACAGCTTGACGTACTGTTCAAACTGATTGAGCAGTACGCGAACCAATGCTTCTTGCTCGCGGGTCGTCAGCGGCTGGCTTTCACGGGCCACCAGATAGGCCTGAGTGTAACCATCAGCATGCTCTTCGATGCGACTCACGTCCGCCCGGAAGTTGCCTTCGATCAGCACCTTTACCGTTCCATCAGGCAGCTTCAGGAGCTGCATGATGTCAGCCACCGTCCCCATGGCATAAAGGTCGGCGTTGTCGGGCTCATCTTGAGATGCCTCGCGTTGAGCCACTAGCAGAACGCGTTTGTCAGCCTCCATTGCCGCCTCGAGGGCCTGGATCGACTTTTCACGTCCCACAAAAAGGGGGATCACCATTTGTGGATAAACCACCACATCGCGCAATGGTAACAAGGGTAGACATTGTGTCTGTTCGGCGCTCTGCTGCATCGCAGACGTTCCTCGATAAATCAGATGAGTTCTGGGAAGAGAACTGACTACGTTTAAAGCACGGCCTAAGCACCATGTAGCACTGCGCTACTAATGACAGGGGGCCGCCTAGGCGACCCCCTTGACTGGCGCTAACCGCGAAAGCGATAGAAAGCTAAGGCTCTTCGGTGATGGGTTTAGCCATCGGTACCGTCGACCCGTGCCTCTTCTTGCTGGGAGTAAATCAACAGCGGTTCACTTTCACCGGCGATTACCGAAGCTTCGATCACCACTTTGCTGACACCTTCCAAAGAAGGTATTTCGTACATGGTATCAAGCAATACGGATTCAAGGATCGACCTCAAGCCACGCGCACCGGTTTTGCGTTCCATCGCTTTTTCCGCAACGGCACGAAGCGCATCATCACGAAACTCAAGCGTTACATTCTCCATTTCAAACAGCTTGGCATACTGCTTGATCAAGGAGTTCTTGGGTTCGGTGAGTATCTCGATCAGCGCTTCTTCAGTGAGCTCGGTAAGCGTGGCGATCACTGGAAGACGACCGACGAACTCAGGAATAAGGCCAAACTTGACCAAGTCATCCGGTTCGACATCGGCAAGCATTTCACCGACACCCCGAGATGATTCCTTGCTCTTAACCGTCGCATTGAAACCGATACCACCCTTTTCAACACGGTCACGGATAACCTTGTCCAGCCCGGCAAATGCCCCACCGACAATAAACAGCATGTTGGCGGTATTGACCTGCACAAACTCCTGCTGGGGATGCTTGCGACCACCCTGCGGAGGAACAGACGCTGTCGTACCTTCAATCAGCTTGAGCAGCGCCTGCTGTACGCCTTCGCCGGAAACGTCACGCGTAATTGAAGGATTGTCCGACTTGCGCGAAATCTTGTCGATTTCGTCAATATAGACGATGCCTCGTTCCGCCTTCTCGACGTCATAGTCACACTTCTGCAGCAGCTTCTGGATGATGTTTTCAACATCTTCACCCACATAGCCCGCTTCCGTCAGCGTGGTGGCATCAGCAATCGTGAACGGCACATTCAGCAATCTCGCCATGGTTTCGGCCAGGAGTGTTTTACCGCTCCCCGTCGGACCAATCAGCAGGATGTTGGATTTTCCGAGCTCGACGTCGCTTTCACGGACTTCAGATTTCAGTCGCTTGTAATGGTTGTACACAGCGACCGACAGGACCATTTTGGCTCGATCCTGTCCGATGACGTAGTCGTCAAGCGTGTAACGTATTTCGCGAGGCGTAGGTAAACGCTCCTCATCGCTCTCGGCATCGGCTTCGAGAACTTCTTCGCGAATGATGTCGTTACACAAGTCGACACACTCATCGCAGATATAGACGGATGGACCTGCAATCAGCTTTCTTACTTCGTTTTGATTCTTGCCACAAAACGAGCAGTAAAGCAGCTTGCCACCTTCGTCTTTGCCTTTGCCGTCGGCCATTCGCGTACCTCTTTCACTGCGGCGGTAAAGACCGCCTTGTAAGCTCGTTGGAAATGCAGTATCCCATCACGCTATCAGGATGTAGGCCGCTTATCCAGCACTGCATCAATCAAGCCATATTCTTGAGCCTGGCTGGAACTCATGAAGTTGTCGCGATCAGTGTCGCGCGCAACAGCCTCAATCTCCTGGCCAGTGTGATGTGCCAGAATCTGATTCAGCTTCTCACGAATACCCAAAATCTCACGGGTGTGGATTTCGATATCCGACGCTTGGCCCTGATAGCCACCCAGCGGCTGATGGATCATCACGCGTGAATTGGGCAGGCAATAGCGCTTGCCTTGGGCACCGGCGGTCAACAACAAAGCACCCATGCTGGCCGCTTGGCCAATACACACTGTCGACACATCGGGTTTCACAAACTGCATGGTGTCGTAGATCGACATACCTGCCGTCACGGATCCACCGGGAGAGTTGATGTAAAGGTGGATGTCCTTGTCGGGGTTTTCAGATTCAAGAAACAGCAGCTGGGCAACGACCAGATTGGCTGTGTAATCTTCGACGGGGCCCACCAAAAAGATAACGCGCTCTTTAAGCAGACGCGAGTATATATCGTAGGATCTTTCCCCTTTGGCGCTTTGCTCCACCACCATGGGCACTAGACCGCCGGCGTTTTGAATATCAAATTCACTCATTTAGGTGATTCCTTGCGTCCGATAAGGGAATGGCGCACCCGGAAAGTGCGCCAGTGTCAGGGAGTTTACGCGTTGGTTGTTTCGTCTTCCTCAGCGCCCTCACCTGCCTCAGCCTGTTGCTGAGCCGCTGCCAGCACTTGCTGGTAGGACATATCAACATCGGCGACGGTTGCTTGCTCAAGCAGCTTATCAACCGCTTTTTCTTCGAGAATGGCAGATTTGACCTGGGTTTTCATCTGCTCGTTGCCCATATAGTAGTCAACGACTTCAGAAGGATCCTGGTACTGCTCCGCCAGTTCTTCAACCTTCGCCTTAATCTCATCGTCTGATGCGTCAAGCTCGTTCGCCTTGATGACCTCGGCGAGTAACAAACCGACCTGAACGCGGCCTTTCGCTTGCTCTTCGAAAAGCTCATTCGGCAATTGACTGACGTCGAAATCTTCACCGAGGCCGAACTGCTGAGCAGCCTGCCGCTTCATGCCGTCAGTCTCTTGTTGCACGAGCGCACTCGGAACAGGGATGTCGTTGGCTTTTTTCAGCGCATCCAGCACCTGCTGCTTGACGCGGTTATCGACCGCCTGTTCTGCTTCACGGGTCATGTTCTTCTTGATTTCAGTGCGGAACTTGGCTTCGTCTCCGCCCTCAACGCCGAAACGCTCGATGAACTCGGCGTCGACTTCCGGCAGCGCCTGGCGGCTGACCTTGTGCACCTTGACCTTGAAGGTGGCTTCCTTACCCGCGAGGTGCTCGGCCTGGTAGTCTTCAGGGAAGGTCACCGTAATGGTTTTGTCGTCACCAACTTTGGCACCGATGAGCTGCTCTTCAAAACCGGGGATGAAGCTATTGGAACCAATCACCAGCTCATGACCTTCAGCACTACCGCCTTCGAACGGCTCGTCGCCAAGGTAGCCCTGGAAGTCGATGGTCACTTGATCGCCGTCTTGCGCAGCAGAATCGACTTCTTCATAGGTCGCATTTTGCTTACGCAGTGTGTCGATCATTTCGTCAACATCAGCATCGGTGACTTCTACTACCGGGCGCTCCACTTCTGTACCCTCAATCGAAGCAAGCTCGACGTCGGGATAGACTTCCATGGTGGCAACAAATTCAAAGTCTTTACCCGCTTCGTTGACGACCGGCTCGATTTGCGGATAGCCCGCCGGGTTAAATCCTTCATCGGTGATTGCACGCACGTAGCGTTCACGCATTACTTCGCCAACAACTTCATTACGCACGCTTTGACCGTAACGCTGACGAACCACGGCCATCGGCACTCGCCCTTGGCGAAAACCATTCAAGCGAACGTTCTTCGCCGTTTCTTTTAAGCGAGTATTGACAGCCTCATCGATTTCGCCAGCAGGCACTTGAATCGTGATGCGGCGCTCAATCTGGGAGGTCGTCTCGACGGAAACTTGCATGAATTGTCCTCTAACGGCTGGGCGTTGTGTTGATTGCTGTAAATAAGTCCAAGGGGCAATTTTAAGAACCCTTGCGCATCGTGGCAAGCGCCATGCTCGCAAGATGGGGGCAGCATCGTGAAAAACAAGGGGATAGTGCTGGTTTCAGAGCCCCTTTGACATCGATTTAGTACCAAGGCGGACAATTTTCATGGCCTGCCGCCTTATTTGGCCACCCACCATAGACTGACAACGTGGGCAATAAGGCCAAAGGTGCTTGCATGGGAAATAAACACCTGCCAGCTCATCCAGTCGGTGAACAGTGCATGCCACGCCCCCATTACCAACACTCCGAGCATCATCATGATGGCAAGACGTTTAAGCATACCAGGAAGCTGCTGTCGACCATCGCGCGGCAGGAGACGCCACTGCACGACGGTAGCCACTAGCACAACCACCAGAGCCAGCAGTATCAACGTCAAGCGGGTTTCGTGGCCACCCGCCATGTAGCGAGGCAAGGTGGCGAGCATCACGACACACAGGCCTAGCGCACTGCTCACTTTATTGGCTGACGTTGCCTCCCCCGGCTGCATCAGCTATTCACCGGCAGTTGCTCAGACGCCAGCCATTCTTCGACCCAGGGTAATGCGGCGTCATCGGCCATAAAGGTTTCCATGGCATCGACTTCCAATCGCTCGCCCAGACGTGTCGCACCAAGATCTGCCAGCAACTCATCCAGGCGACGTCCCGCACCACAAAAGGTGTCACCGTAGGAGCTATCACCGAGCGCTATCAGGCCGTAAGACAACGAGGAAAGTGATGGGCTCTGACTCTGAAGGTCGCGAACTAAAGGAACAAAGTTGCCTGGGAAATCACCGCTACCGGTGGTCGATACGCAAAACAACACGAGATCCGGCATCGAATCGGTAATGTCCGCCAGTACTGGCTGTTCCAGGATATCAACCACGTAACCCGCTTCCTCAAATAGCGGCTTGACCTGCTCGGCCACATCCAATGCACCACCGTACATGGTACCTACTGCTATACTTAGACGAGGCATTACGACTCCTCAAACAAGGTAATGTACCGCCGACAAAGAGCCGACTAATACCTGATGAATTTGCTCAAATATTAACATGCCTGCGTGATATGGCGCACCCTCAAGAGAACCTCTACCAGAGTGGACAATATAAAACCCCCATCGACACGGGCAGCGTCAACGGGGGTTAATCAGTGGCTTACAGGGGAAACAGAGCATCTACGTTACTTTATGATGCCGCCCCCCGATAATGCTCGACTTGCTGCTTGAGCTTTTGCCCGGGACGGAAAGTGACAACCCGGCGGGCTGAAATGGGGATTTCCTCACCGGTTTTGGGGTTGCGGCCAGGCCGCTCACGCTTGTCGCGAAGATCAAAATTACCAAAACCCGACAGCTTCACCTGCTCGTTCTCCCTTAGGCAGGCTCGGATCTCCTCGAAGAAAGCCTCAACCATAGCTTTCGCTTCCCGCTTGGAAAACGACAGCTCAGTATGTAAATGCTCCGCCAGCTCTGCTTTGGTTAACGCACCCATGGGAATCCTCCGTGTAGCACAAAGCCGCCAAGCATACGGAACGGACCGCATCTTGGCATTTTTAGCCGCGTAGCTCAGCGCCCAACTCAGCCTGCACCTGCGCCACTATCGACTCTACCAACTGATTGATTTCTTCATCATTAAGCGTGCGCGATGGGTGCTGCCAGGTCAAGCCTAGCGCGATACTTTTATACCCTTCGGCAACGCCTTTACCAGCATAGACATCAAATAGCGTTATGTCTTTCAGGTATTCACCGGCTTTTACCTGCGCACAATCCAGCAATGTCTGCACGGGGCGCTCACTGGGAAGCGTAAAGGCTAAATCACGGCGTACTTCTGGAAAGCGTGACAGCGGCTCAAAAGCAGGTACACACCCCTGACTCAAGTGATCCAAACGCACTTCAAATACGACCGCATCAACCTTAAGTCCCAGCGTTGCCCTCACCTGAGGATGCAGGGTACCAATCCAACCCGCCGGCTTGCCTTCAAACAGTACCTGGGCACTCTGACCCGGGTGCAAGGCTGGATGCTCAGCGGGCTCGAACCGCCACGCATCGCGATTGCCGCCCAATGTCAACAAGCTTTCCAGGTCACCTTTGAGGTCATAAAAGTCCACGCCGACCTTCGCGCCGCTCCAGCCTTCTGGGTCGCGGCTGCCGCACACCAGCGCCCCCATCATCGGCACTTGCGATAAAGCATCCAGCTCACCGTTGAAGACCAGCCCCGTCTCAAACAGGCGCACCCGGCTTTGCTGACGGTTAAGGTTGTGCTCCATCGCCCTCACCAATCCCGGCATCAGGCTGGCACGCATCACCGACATATCGGCAGAGATGGGATTGGCAAGAACCGGCGAGACGGCGTCTGGCAGCATGGCCGACTGTAGCTCGGGGGCTACGAAACTATAGGTAATGGCTTCCTGAAATCCCCGCGCCACCATTTGTCGGCGCAGTCGCCCGAGGGAAAGCGTGGCTTCATCTGTGGGACGCAGCGAAAGTCGCGCAGCGGGGCGACGAACCGGCAGATTATTATAGCCGTGGATTCGCGCCACTTCTTCAATCAGGTCTTCTTCAATGGAAACATCAAACCGCCAACTGGGTACCTGCACCAGCCAGTTGCCTTCGCTTTCGGTGACGCTGAAACCCAGTCGTTTGAGAATATCGCTGACATCATCGCTGGCCAGACGTTTGGAAAGGGCTTTTTCAAGCCGCTCAGCGCGAAGCGTGATGTGCTTGGTGGTCGGCATTGCAGCCTCACTCTTCGCCTCGACAACGGGCCCTGCCTGGCCACCACATATCTCCATGAGCAGGCTTGTCGCACGCTCGATGGCGAGGGGCGTCAGTTCTGGGTCGACACCGCGCTCAAAGCGATGCGAGGCATCGGTGTGCAAACCGTAGGAACGGGCCTGACCGGCAATGGCCACCGGGCTAAAAAAAGCGGCTTCCAGAAAGATCGTCCGTGTTGTTTCGCTGACACCGGACAGCTCGCCCCCCATGATCCCTGCCATCGCCAGCGGACCTGCCTGATCGGCAATTACCAGGGTTTCAGGCCGCAGAGCGATCTCCTGCCCATCCAGCAGGGTTAGGGTTTCACCGGGGTGAGCCATCCTCACGACGATACCGCCGCTGAGGTTTTCCCGGTCAAAGGCGTGCATGGGCTGGCCAAGTTCCAGCATCACATAGTTGGTAATATCAACAACCGGGTCAATCGCACGGATACCGCTGCGACGCAAGCGCTCGACCATCCATAGAGGTGTTTCCGCGCCTGTGTTGACATTGGTGATGACACGGCCCAGATAACGCGGGCATTGTTCCGGCGCTTCCAGGTCGACCGCGAAGGTATCATCGATCTCGGCAGGCACCGTCAGCGCCTCTGGCTCCGTCAGCGTCAGGCGGTTAAGCACCCCCACTTCACGGGCCATGCCTTTAATACTCAGGCAGTCGCCTCGGTTAGGCGTGAGATCGACCTCAATCGTCATGTCATTGAGATGCATATACTCACGAAAATCCATGCCAACAGGCGCTTCGATGGGCAGTTCGAGAATACCGGACGAGGTATCCTCTTCAAGGCCAAGCTCTGAGGCCGAGCAAATCATGCCTTGCGACTCGACACCCCGCAGCTTGGCTTTTTTAATCTTGAAATCACCGGGCAATACACCACCTACCCGGGCAAATGGTACTTTCTGGCCCGCGTCGACATTGGGCGCCCCGCAAACCACCTGTACCGACGAACCACTGCCGTCATCCACTGTGCACACGTTGAGCTTGTCGGCATTGGGATGACTTTCCCTGGTCAACACTTCCGCGACTACCACGGCGCTGAATGATGCTGCCACCGGCTCAACGGCATCGACTTCCAGGCCTGCCATGGTGATCTGGTCGGCGACTGCCTGCGTATCCAGCTGCGGCGAAACCCACTCACGCAGCCACTGTTCTGAAAATTTCATGGTCGTTCCTGTGGTTGGCGAAGGACTTAAGCGAACTGACGCAAGAAGCGCAGATCATTCTCGAAGAAAAGACGCAAGTCGTTGACGCCATATCGAAGCATTGCCAGGCGCTCAGCGCCCATACCGAAGGCAAAGCCCGTAAAACGCTCAGCATCGATACCTGAGTGACGAAAGACTTCAGGATGGACCATGCCGCAGCCCATCACCTCAAGCCAGCCACTGTGTGAACACACACGGCATCCCTCACCGCTACACATGACACATTGAATATCAACTTCCGCTGAAGGTTCTGTAAACGGGAAGTAGGAAGGACGAAAGCGCACCGAGAGATCATCCCGCTCGAAAAATGCCTGCAGAAAATCTTCAATCGTGCCTTTCAAATCCGCAAAGCTGATATCTTCATCCACCAGAAGACCCTCGACCTGATGAAACATCGGCGTGTGGGTCAGGTCCGAATCGCTGCGATAAACGCGCCCTGGGCAAACAATCCGAATAGGCGGTTCAGTGCTTTTCATGGTGCGCACTTGCACTGGCGAGGTATGTGTCCTCAACAAGCGCGTTGCATCAAAGTAAAAAGTGTCGGCCATGCCGCGAGCCGGATGGTGCGAGGGGATATTGAGCGCCTCGAAATTGTGGTAGTCATCTTCAATTTCTGGCCCGACGGCGACGTCATAACCTATGCGGGTAAACAGTCCCTCGATCCGCTCCAGTGTACGGGTCACCGGGTGCAGGCCGCCAGCCGACTGCGTGCGACCGGGCAAGGTCACGTCGATACGCTCCGCGGCCAAACGCGCTTCAAGGGCCTCGCTTTCGAGCTGCTGGCGCTTGGTGTCGATTTCTCCCGCCAATGTCTGCTTGGCTTGATTGATACGCTCACCTGCAGCTGGACGCTCTTCGGCGGACAGTTTGCCAAGCCCTTTAAGCAACGTCGTCATTTCGCCCTTTTTGCCTAAATAACGTACGCGCACTTCATCCAATGCAGCGACGCTCTGTGCCGCCTGAATGGCGTCGCGTGCTTCAGATACCAGCGCTGGAAGGTGGTCCATCCTGTTCATCTCCGAATTAAGCGATTTCCATCCCGAGGATGGCGTGTCACGTTGTGATTGAAGAGCGTGACATAAAAACAGGGGAAGAGCGGCTGCTCTTCCCCTGTATGGGTCACACTGAAATGACCGAAACGTTCACTGGCACCACCGGTGCCAATTGAAGCTTATTGGGCAGCCTTGGCTTTTTCCACGATGGCAGCAAATGCCGCTTTTTCATGAACGGCCAGATCCGCCAGCACTTTACGGTCAATTTCAATACCGGCCTTCTTGAGGCCACCAACAAAACGGCTGTATGACATACCGTTCATGCGCGCACCCGCATTGATGCGCTGAATCCACAACGCACGGAATTGACGCTTGCGATTGCGGCGGTCACGGTAGGCATATTGACCGGCTTTGATAACCGCCTGTTTGGCTACACGGAACACACGCGAACGAGCACCATAATAACCTTTGGCCTGCTTCAATACTTTTTTATGGCGACGACGGGCAACTACGCCACGCTTAACACGAGTCATAACACACTCCTGACTTTATGACTGAGGCAAATGCACTCAGTTTAGAAAATTCGACGTTACAGATTCGGCAGCATGCGCTGGATAAGCGCCTTATCAGACGCATGAATCTGCTTCATACCGCGCAGCTGACGCTTACGCTTGGTCGACTTCTTGGTCAGAATGTGGCTACGGAAAGACTGCTTGTGCTTGAAGCCATTGGCTGTCTTCTTGAAGCGCTTTGCAGCACCACTGTTGCTTTTGATTTTCGGCATGAGGAAAACTCCGCTCGATGTTTTTTAGAAAATCCAGGGCCTACTACCTACAGGAGGTAGCCCGTTAACTTCGCCGTTGGATCACTTCTTTTTCGGGGCAAGGATCATGATCATCTGGCGGCCTTCCATTTTTGGAAATGCTTCCACCGTTCCGATCTCTTCCAGGTCTGCCGCAATCCGTTCCATCAGCTTTCGGCCGATATCCTGGTGCGCCATTTCACGACCACGGAAGCGTAATGTGACCTTCCCCTTGTCACCACCTTCAAGAAAGCGCGTCAGGTTTTTCAGCTTGACCTGATAGTCGCCCTCGTCGGTGCCAGGCCGGAATTTAACTTCCTTGACCTGGATTTGCTTCTGCTTCTTCTTCTGAGCCGCTTTTTGCTTTTTCTGCTCAAAAACGAATTTGCCGTAATCCATAATCTTGCAGACGATGGGATCGGCATTCGAAATTTGCACGAGGTCCAAACCGGCAGATTCAGCACGTTCCAACGCTTCGGTGGTGGGCACTACACCCAACTGCTCACCTTCGCTATCGATAAGACGCACTTCTTGCTCGGTAATTCGCTCGTTCATTGGTGGGCGCTTGTCTGCTGGACGCCCGCGCTGGTTGCTTCTCTTGATCGTTCCGTCTCCTTAGGCAATTGACGATGTCGCCAGGGCTGCTCGCTCAGCACTGAAACGTTCGATAAACTCATCGACCGTCATAGTGCCGAGATCTTCGCCGCTGCGAGTTCGCACGGCCACTGAGTCAGCGTCGACTTCCTTATCTCCTACCACCAGGAGATAGGGAACTTTCTGTAACGTATGCTCGCGGATTTTAAAGCCGATTTTCTCGTTCCTCAAGTCCGCTTTTGCTCGCATTGCATTTTTTTGCAAACGTTGCTCTAAAGCAAGGGCATAATCACGCTGTGAATCGGTTATCGTCATCACGCTGACCTGCTGCGGTGCCAGCCATAATGGCATTGCGCCAGCATAGTGCTCAATCAAAATTCCCAAAAAGCGCTCGAAGGAACCTAATATAGCACGGTGCAGCATCACTGGCGTTTTGCGAGCCCCGTCTTCGGCTACGTATTGCGCTCCAAGCCGACCTGGCAAATTGAAATCGAGTTGTAGCGTACCACATTGCCACACGCGATTCAGGCAATCGCGCAGGGCAAACTCAATCTTCGGACCATAAAAGGCACCTTCACCCGGCTGCAGCTCCCAGTCAAGCCCGGTGGCATTGAGGGCAGCTTCCAATCCTTGCTCAGCCTGATCCCACACATCAGCCTCGCCCAAGAAGTCTTCGGGCCGGGTTGACAGCTTAAGCTCCACATCTTCAAAACCAAGCGTTTTATATACCTGAAGCGTGAGCGCAATGAAGGCTTCCGCTTCCGCCTGAATCTGGCTTTCAGTACAAAAGATGTGCGCGTCGTCCTGCGTAAAGCCGCGTACACGCATCAGGCCATGCAAGGACCCAGACGGCTCGTTGCGATGGCAGCTACCAAATTCTGCCAAGCGTAACGGCAAATCACGGTAGCTCTTGAGCCCCTGATTAAAGACCTGCACATGGCACGGGCAGTTCATGGGCTTGACCGCATATTCGCGCTTTTCCGATTCCGTGGTAAACATCAGTTCATTGTAGTGTCCCCAGTGACCCGACTTCTTCCACAGGGAAAGATCCACGACCTGGGGCGTCTTGATCTCCTGATAACCGTGTTCACGCTGGATCTGGCGCATGTAGTCTTCCAAGGCCTGATACATCGTCCAGCCGTTGGGATGCCAGAACACCATGCCAGGCGCTTCTTCCTGGAGATGAAAAAGATCCATCTTGCGCGCCAGCTTGCGATGGTCCCGTTTCTCAGCTTCTTCCAGCCGTTTTAGATAAGCCTTGAGCTGTTTCTTGTCGCCCCACGCTGTTCCGTAAATCCGCGTCAACATGGGATTCGAGGCATCACCACGCCAGTAAGCCCCCGCCAGCTTGGTCAGCTTGAAGGCTTTGAGGTGACGCGTGTTGGGGACATGCGGCCCCCGACACATATCGGTATATTCTTCATGATGATAGAGCCGGATGGTAGCGCCCTCGGGAATATCCCGAACAATTTCCTGCTTATAGGGCTCATCACGATGCAGGAAGGTCAGCATGGCTTGATCACGATCCACGTACTCACGTACGACGTCATATTCGTGATCAATAAGCGCTTTCATACGCGTTTCTATTGCTTCCAGATCATCAGGCGATACCGAGCTGCCAAATTCGATATCGTAATAGAAGCCGTCTTCAATGACCGGACCAATTGCCATCTTGGCATTGGGATATAGCTGCTTGACGGCGTGGCCAATCAAATGCGCAGAGGAATGCCGGATAATATCCAGCCCCTCCGGGTCACGGGCAGTAAGGATGGCCACCTGAGCGTCTTGCTCGATCAGATCAGCAGCATCTACCAGGACGCCGTCGATTTTTCCGGCAACGCAGGCCTTAGCCAAACCAGGGCCAATGGACTCTGCCAGTTGCATAATGGAAAGCGGTTCATCAAATGTTCTCTGACTGCCGTCTGGCAGTGTCACAATGGGCATGCGGATTTTCCTTGAGCGCAGTGGTGATCCATACCAAGGATCACATTTCGCTATCAATGATGTAAAAATAGACTAACGATAACAACGTACAAGACTAACAGATGACGGACTTTGTATAAATAAAAAAGCGGGAGGCTAAAGCCCCCCGCTTACTTCAATTAACGCGATTTAAAACCGTAAGGTCGGCGCGTTAAATGCGTACCTTAGTTCCACTCATCCAGCTCTACACGACGGTTTTCAGCACGTCCTGCAGCAGTTTCATTCGTTGCAATTGGCTGCTCCTCACCGAAACCTTCAGCCATCATGCGGTTGGACTCGACGCCACGAGTTGCAAGATACTCAGTTACCGACTCGGCACGAGCCTGGGACAGATCCATGTTGTACTGATTGGAGCCAACAGAATCGGTGTGACCTTCAATGCGGACACGCACGCCAGGATTATTCACCAAGCGCTCAGCAACGCCATTAAGCACATTTTGCGCTTCAGCGGTTAGTTGAGCGGAATCAAACTCAAAGTTGACATCCTGTAGTACAACGCTGTCAGGGCAACCCAATGAATTGACTTCAACACCTGCCGGTGTATTGGGGCACTGGTCACGGTAGTCAGGCACGCCATCGTTATCAGAGTCCAGCGGGCAACCGTTGGCATCGACTTCAACGCCTGCAGGAGTACCCGGGCACTGATCACGGAAGTCAGGCACGCCATCATTGTCGGAATCTAACGGGCAGCCTTCAGCATCGACAGCTGCACCAGCAGGAATTTCACCGCCATAACTCGGGCATTGAGGCTCCATAGGCTCAGGGCTGCTGTCCGCACACAGCATAGCACCGATAGTGGCACCCGCTGTCGCACCAACAGCAGCGCCCGTGTCTTCGTCAGAGCTGCTGCTGCCCGCGTAGCCGATGCTTCCACCAATTACGCTACCGGCCAAGCCACAAACAAAAGGATGCTGATACCAGCTGCGATCGCTGCTGGCGCTCATTTGGCCGGAAGACTGGGAGGCAGAGCTAGCGCAACCGGAAAGGCCCACTACCAGAGCAGAACCGATTAGCAAGCCAGTCGTTGATTTTTTCATGCAGAACTCCTTCTTGATCCAATGCTGACATGGTCATTAGTGACCATGTCATATAATGCTTCTTTTTAAGCGAGAGCATCCATTTTTCGCTTGCCTGACACCGCCAAAATTTGCCTTCCTCGGTGTGAGGCCGTTGGTCATGGTACCGAATCAATGCCCTTAGGCAACATGTCGATTTATCAACTTGTTGCAGACGCTGACATACCTCAGCATAGCAAATTAAGCACGAAGAGCACTATAAACCAGCCGTTACACTTAAAAAATTTGGGCAATCAATCCATTGACAGCTCAATGAAGCCCTTGCCCACCCTTTTTACGCCATGTCATCACAGCCTCAGCAGCGGCTAACACGGCATCTCGCATTTGCTCTTCCGCGGCAAGACGTTCACGATCTTCTTCCATGCGCTCACGCGGCGTCAATTGTTGCCTGGCCGAATGGGTTTTGAGGTGCTTTGTGCGCTCATAATGCTCTGCGAAGGCTTGAAAATCAGACCTTTCCGTCAGGCTCGGGTCGATAATCTCCAGCAAGACTTTGCAACGCCAGGCGCCTTCGGTGATGTCCACCTGCTCCTGAACCAAAGCAGCGGTTACCCAATCCAGATTCTCCAGGCTCTTCAACTGAGCCTGTTGGTCTTCAGCGACGCGAAACGCATCACGCCGCTTGACTTCCTTGCGTAAGCGGTAGGCGTAGCCACCCAGTGCGACAATCACCACAACCGCGACCAAGAGAAGTAACAATGCATACGTCAGACTCATGATGCTCCTTACCCAAACCTATCAATTGCTTTACCAAAATTGTACATATCAATCATCATGACCTTACAGCATCTATATCGATCACGCTAATCATATCGAGCTTGTCGATTGGCAGCGAGTGTTACTAGCTCTGCTGGCTGGCTTGCCTTATCAGGCGATAAATAGTTTGCCGTCGAGGAAGAGTTGAGCCCGTGAGCATTTCTATCCGACATGTTGTATCGCCACTGCCGCCAGGCAATTAAATAACTGACACTAAGCGCCATCGCGCCGGCGGTATGCAGTAACGCCAACCATAGCGGCAGCCACAGAACAACGCTGGCAATGCCGAGGGCCACCTGGAGGCAGTAGATTTTCAATACCGTAAGCAAGCCGAGTGCCGCCCTGTCATGCCGATATCGCCACCACAAAGCCATTAGAGCCGCTCCCAGCAAGCCGCCCCCCAGTCGGTGCATCATATGAATCGCGGTTCGCGCATCAGCGTGCAACTGGCCGTGTAAATAATTGGGTCCTACGGTTTGGGTCAAGTGGAAGCCTTCACTAATATCCATTTCCGGCCACCATTGAGCATTGCACGACGGGAAGCCCTGGCATGAAATACCAGCATAGTTGCTCGAAACCCAGCCCCCCAACGCTATCTGGCAACATAATAGTACTGCCACCAGCCACCAGTGTGCAGATGCTCGACGTGGCTGCCGACCAGAATTTTGCTGTAATGCTTTCAGACGGCTATATAACAATACAAACAGCAACAGAATCCCCATACCACCCAGCAAATGCAACGTAACCACCTGGGGCCATAATTTGAGGGTGACGGTCAACGCACCAAATGTCCCTTGTGCCGTAATAGCCATTAACAAGATAATGCTGATATTCCATGGATATTGCTTTACACGTCTTAGTGGCCAACCCAGCCACAACAGCAGGATGACAGTCGCGCCGAGCATGGTTGCAACATAGCGATGGAACATTTCAAGCCAGGCCTTCGATGCCTCTAAGGGGAAGGCTGGATAGTTCACAGCGGCGTGATCGGCTGTGGGCACCACCCATTGACCGTAGCACCCTGGCCAATCTGGACACCCCAAACCTGCGTCTGACAGTCGCGTCCAGGCCCCCACTAACATCACCAGAGCGGTAAAAAAGATACCGATAAATGACAGCCCCTTGACGACGACAATACGCTGTTGATCAACCATTGAGACCTCCCACGGCAAAGCGCTTGTTCTATGCTATCTAGCGTTGACCTTAAATAAATGTTGCGTGTCGTCGAGTATATCTGCCACCGGCACAGAAGCAGGAAACGACAACGCCGGACGACCCTGAGGATCAATCAACCACACGCTATTTGCTTTTCGCCAGGTGGGCTTTCCTTCCCAACGTGCCAACTGCTCGCCAGGCAATGCCTGACCTCCTCCGCCAATACTTAATCGCGCCAACCGATGGGCCTCACGGCCGAGAGCGCGATGCATTCGCCACAGGATGTCTCGGCGCTCTGCACACTTAACCGAACAATCAAATGCTAATGTCCATTGATCTTCACCAACATCTGTCTTTGAAACCGTTTCAACGGGCCAATGCTCAAGTAATGGAAGTTGCTCAGCGGGTGATCCGTGAGCCGTAATCTGTTCAGGAACGCCGATACGCCACTCAACCATCCCCCAAGCGGTGATGATAGGCGCAGAAAAGATAACGAATATCAATACCAACTTAATACGCTGACGATTGACTGAATTAATGGCTATCATCATGCCCCCTCTCATGGTGCTCTCGGCTCGAGTAAAGATAACGTCTGCCAACCAACATCGTGATCAGTGCCACCAGCGCAAGCCCCCACCACTGAAATGCATAGGCAATATGCCGACTTGCTGGCATTACATTGGCTTGCCACCACTCTGAGAAAACGCCGTCGCCGGTTTGCGCATGCACCCATCCCTGGTAACGAAAGCCGGGTATCACCCCTTGCCAAGGCGTAAGGCTGATTTGTTGAAGGCGCTCTTCTTCCCGGTTAGGTCCAAACAATAGGCCATCATTATTTGCTTGCTGCCATTTCCCGGTTAAAGAGACGTGTTCTTTGGGTGTCGATATAATTGGCGATTCACGACTGGTCCCGGTTTCAACAAAGCCACGCTGAATCAACCAGTACTGACCAAATCTATCTTTAAGCGGGGTTAAAACGGCAACCCCCAACCGTCCATTGGCAATTCGGTTATCTAAAAAAAAAGTATGCTCGGATATATACTCACCATTGAGCGTAAGCTCAGCCCCTTCGGTAGGTAGCGTTTGCGGGTCAACCAGCGCAGGCGCATTGTCTCGCGCCGAAGCCGCCGCTTGTTTATTATTGGCCCTGTCCCACTGCCATGCGCCAAGAAGACCGCCCAGCAGCACCAACGACAACCAGAACGCATACCAGGCATATAGACGCCAGCGACATGAGGAGTACTTTTTCATGCTACTTAAATCACTCATTATCATTGTTTTTTTCGCTATGTTGATTAGCTTGGCGATAGGCGCTGGTTACCTGTTACGTGATGGCTCTTCGTCCAAGCGACTACTTACATCTCTGAAATGGCGGATAGGCTTTGCTGCTCTGCTCTTATTGCTAATCGTCTATGGATTCGGGAGCGGCCAACTCACCTGAGTGCTCACACGACGTAAACGAAGATGAACAATCCTAACCATACAACATCGACAAAGTGCCAGTACCAGCAGGATGCCTCAAAACCAAAGTGCTCAGTATCCGAAAAATGTCCGCGTATGATACGCGCCAGCATTACCATAAGAATGAGGGTGCCTATGATGACGTGAACGCCATGAAAACCCGTTAAAATAAAGAACGTAGACCCAAAAATACCGGCTTCCAGCGTAATACCATAATGCTGGTAAGCTTCATAATACTCGACACCTTGAATAAAAATAAAACAGCAACCAAGTATTACCGTTCCAGCCAGCCAGTTCCTGCATACACCACGCTTTTCAGCCTTGAGTGCTTCATGGGAAATTGTCAATGTGATACTTGAGGTGACCAACAGCAATGTATTCACCAAGGGCAGCTGCCAAGGGCTAAAGACATTATCAGGCCCTGAGACTGAACTATCCGGGGGACTCAACAAAGGCCATTCGGCAATAAAGTTCGGCCATAAAAGTGCGGAAACACCTTTAGCACCTTCACCTCCCAACCAGGGTATCGCAAACATACGAACGTAAAACAGTGCACCAAAAAACGCGGCAAAAAACATCACTTCTGAAAAAATAAACCAGCCCATTCCCCAGCGGAAAGAGCGATCCATCTGGCTATCATATAGGCCCAGGTGGGACTCATTGATCACATCACGAAACCAGAATGCCATGACCGCGATAACGGAGATAACACCTATCGCAATAAGTAAGCTTGTACTGCCGTAAACAAGCTGCGAGCCCAAACCCACCATCATAAAACCGGTAGCCAAAGATCCCAGGATCGGCCAATAGCTTTTTGCAGGGACATAATAACTTCCGCCACTCATTTTAACTCTCCCCGTTTTTATTATTCACATATTGCGCCACTGCTGGGCGGTCATCACTTTCGTCGAGAGGGTATAGCGTATATACCAATGTAACGGTCGCTATATCCTCTGGCAGCGTGTTATCCAGTTGAAAAACAAGCGGGATGGTAAGATTCTCGTTGGCATCAAGCCGCTGTTCCTGAAAACAAAAGCAGCTCACCTTCCGCACATGGGCGCTAGCAACAGATGGGCTAACGCTGGGAACTGCCCGGCCCCAACTGGTCGACTGGCTACGGTTGGAGAACGTAAAGTCAACCTCCGTCATTTGACCGGGATGTACCTGGACTTGGCGGGTTTCCACACCAAGTTGCCACGGAAGCCCGGCGCTTGTCCGGGTAATGAACTGAACCGTCACATAGCGATCGCGGTCAACATCATTACCCAAGACCTGTTGCGCGGAGGTGCTCACCTTTCCATTAATACCTGTTACTTCACAAAAAACGTCGTAAAGAGGCACTAATGCAAACGCAAATGCAAACATACCAATCAAGGCGAAAATCGTCTTGGTGACTGTTTTCTTTACGCCTTCCGCTTGGTGTGAACGCATATTTCACTCCAGGTGATTGAGTATGGATGACCTATTTTTCTATTTGTCGAAATACTGGGGGTGTCTCGAATGTATGTAGGGGAGCAGGACTGGGCACCGTCCACTCTAAATCTACGGCACCTTCCCAAGCCTTAGCGGGGGCTGGTTTACCGCCTTTCACACATAAAATAATCACCAGAACGAAAAGCAATTGCGACGTACCAAAAAAGAAGGCACCTATGCTGGAGACTAGATTAAAATCGGCAAACTGAAGTGCATAATCAGGTATTCGTCTTGGCATACCGGCTAAACCAGCAAAATGCATCGGGAAGAATGTTAAGTTGACCCCAATAACGGAAAACCAGAAATGCCATTTTGCTAGCGTTTCGTTTGGATAGTGCCCTGTCCACTTGGGCAACCAGTAATAAACACCCGCCATGATGGCAAAAATGGCGCCTGGCACCAGCACATAATGAAAATGGGCGACGACAAAGTAAGTGTCATGATATTGAAAATCCGCTGGCGCAATAGCAAGCATCAGGCCTGAAAAGCCACCGATGGTAAACAGCACCACAAAGGCAAGCGCAAACAGCATGGGAGACTCAAAGCTAATCGAACCGCGAAAAAGCGTCGTCACCCAATTGAAGACTTTAACGCCGGTAGGCACGGCAATCAGCATCGTCGAATACATGAAAAACAATTCAGCGACTAATGGCAGGCCCACCACAAACATATGATGCGCCCATACCAGGAAAGACAATAGAGCAATAGCCGCCGTGGCATAAACCATCGAGGCATAGCCAAATAGAGGTTTTCGAGCAAAAGTCGGGATAATTGCAGATACGATTCCGAAAGCTGGCAAGATCATGATGTAAACTTCAGGATGACCAAAAAACCAAAAAAGGTGCTGAAAAAGCACGGGGTCCCCGCCGCCCCCTGCATCAAAGAAGCTGGTGCCAAAGTTGATATCCATGAGCATCATTGTAATGACGCCAGCCAGAACCGGCATGACGGCAATCAGCAAAAAAGCGGTGATTAACCAAGTCCATACAAACAGCGGCATATCCATCAACCGCATGCCCGGAGCGCGCATATTTAAAATGGTAGCGATAATATTGATCGCCCCCAAAATGGAGCTAATACCTGCAATATGCAGTGCAAGAATAAAGAAGGTCGTCGATGCTGGCGCATAGGTAGTCGATAGTGGTGCATAGAACGTCCAGCCAAAGTTAGGCCCACCACCCGGCATCAGCAACGTGGAAAGCAACAGCGTGAACGCGACAGGCAGCAACCAGAAGCTAAAGTTGTTCAAGCGCGGCAGCGCCATATCGGGCGCGCCAATCTGTAACGGTATCATCCAGTTGGCAAGCCCAGTAAAAGCCGGCATGACAGCTGCAAACACCATTATCAGGCCGTGCATGGTGGTCATCTGGTTAAAGAACTCTGGTTGGACCAACTGTAATCCGGGTTGAAATAACTCTGCACGCACAACAAGCGCAAAGATGCCTCCAACAAAAAACATGGATAAGGAAAAAATCAAATAAAGCGTGCCTATTTCTTTATGGTTGGTCGTCAAGACCCAACGACGCCATCCAGTCGGATGCGCCGGATGATCGGCAACACCACCCGCTGTCGCAACCGCATCGCTGTGCTGTAGCGTAGACTGCAAAGGTATTCTGGGTGCCATATCTGTCTCCAAATTTATTCTTTTCGCTGTAACCTGCAGTACCTATCGATCATTCTGTTTGTTCTGCAACGCGCGCGGGCTGTACCTGCTTTTGGGTATCGTTGCCCCAGGCGTTTTGCGTATAGGTAACGACCGCGGCAATCTCGACCGGATTAAGCGTATTTCGGAACGCAGGCATTGCGGCCCCCGAAACGCCATTGATGACTTTGTCCAAGTGCCAGTCGAGATCATCAATCAGTTGCTGATTTCCCGCGAGCGCTGGAAATGCGGGGGGAGAACCCTGTCCATCTGGTTGGTGACATGATGCACAAATGGATTCATAGACAGCCTCTCCTCTGTCCATTAATTCTTCCATTGCCCATTCACGCCCGACCCCCTGCGCTTCTTGCTCAGCCGCTTTTTTGCGTTCTGTCAGCCAGTCATCAAAGGCCTCTTCTTCCATGGCCTGAACCACTACCGGCATGAAGCCGTGGTCAATGCCGCAAAGCTCAGCACACTGCCCACGATAAATTCCAGGCTCGTTAATCCTGACCCAGTTTTCGTTAATAAACCCAGGAATCGTATCTTGCTTGACGGCGAGATCAGGCACCCACCAGGAATGTATAACGTCATCTGACGTCATTAAAAAACGGATTTTACGGTTGATAGGCAGGACTAGTGGCTCATCAACCTCCAGGAGATAGTTCTCTCCTCGAACTTCCTCGCCACTTACCTGGCTGCGGGGCGTACTGAGGTTGGAGGTGAACGCGACATCTTCCCCCAGATATTCATAGCGCCAGCGCCATTGCTGGCCCGTTACCATAACGTCCAGTTCAGCATCTGAAGCATCGTACATATTCTTTAACGTGGCCGTCGCCGGTACGGCCATGCCGACAAGAATCAGTACAGGAATTACCGTCCAGAGAATCTCTACCTTGGTGTTCTCATGAAAGTGAGCGGCTTTGGCGCCTTGTGAATGACGATAGCGAAAAAGCGAGAAGAACATAGCGCCAAAAACCACCACACCAATGGCGACACATATCCAGAAAATGGTCATGTGTAGACCAAAGATATCGCGGCTTACATTGGTCACCCCGAGCGGCATGTTCCACGATTGAGCAAAGCAGACACTGCTACTCATCACGCCTGCACTGAACACTGATGGTCGCCACCATAAGCGCATTGAAGCCCCCTTGTTTTTTTTGTTGTGGCTGAAACCAGCAACCTGCATGGATGTAGGCAACAGACGAATGCCGATATAACGTTGTCAACTGCAGTATAGAAAACACCCGCCAATGTTCACGTGATTTGTAAAAAATAAAGCTGGTCTGCTTATCCCGCAACGACAGTAGCAAGAGCCCAAAGCGCCACGACAAACGCTAACGTAATGATAATAAATGTAATAATAAACGCAGCTGGATGTTTAGAACTGAAGTCTTCACGCCGTTGACGGTCATTTTGAACGCCGATGAGTGCTGCGAGCACCGATTTGATTACCGACCACATACTCACCTCGTTGCCGCTTGCCGCGATGTGGCTATCGACGGCTTTCTGTTCTGCTGTAATACGCTATTTTAAACGATAGCTCACACGCGACATGTTACCCTGGAAGTCATTCAACGCTCTTGGAACATTGTTTATTTGCTAATTTACGATTCCGCTATCGACTTCTATAGTTGATTGATAATATTGATCTTAACGTGCCCTGCGGAGATAACTGATGCGCATGAAAATGTTGAAAATAATCACCCTGGCCATGGCATCGTGCCTGCTGGTCACGTTGTTGTCCGGCTGTACCACTTACACTTGGGAAGACGGGTCCAAGGAGACAGTATTTGGCGTACCAACTGAGGATGAGAGGCTCACGGAAGAGGAACGTCGCGCTCAAGGAGTGCGCTACCGCAAGCCTGGTGAGATCCCTGAATAAAAGCGGTCATCAATGCGCTATTAAACGCAACGTCAAACGGCCCTAAAACCCGTTATACATGATATGGGTGTTTCGTTTATCTGCGCTTATGCGTTTTTGCGGTAGCTGGTGCGGCAAGAGGATCTTCGGGCCAGGGATGCTTTGGATAGCGCCCTCGCATTTCTTTTCGTACCTCAGGGTAGCCGTTCACCCAGAAGCTGTGCAGATCCTGAGTAACCTGAAGGGGTCGCCCCGCCGGTGATAGCAGATGAACCATGACGGCGACGCGACCATCGACAACCCTTGGTGTCTCCTGCCAGCCAAACGCCTCTTGAAGCTTGATCGCGAGCACCGGTGGCCTACTTTCCAGACACGGGGTGTAGTCAAGCGATATATCGCGACCGCTTGGCACGGTTAACGAAGTGGGCGCCAAGCGCTCAAGCTGAGTCTGCTGATCCCAACTCAGTGACGCCAGCAAGTATGTCTCGAAAGGCATTTTTTCCACCTGGCTCATGCGGGTCGCCCCGATCATGTAGGGAGCGAGCCAGACTTCAAGTGTTTTTATCAATGAACTGTCCGACCAATCTGGCCAGTGACGGTCAAAAGACTCGTGCAGCATCGCCATACGTCCCTGTAGCTGCTGAACACATGAATTAAAGATCATTTCAGGACGCTGCTCCAAAGCGCTCAACAGCGCCGCTGTGACGTCTTCCTCGGACAACTTGCCGAGCGGAGAAGCGGCTAACACCAGCTCACCATGACACTGCACCCTTTCTCCAATCAGTCTGCCTTGGGCGTCCGACCAGCTGACGCGATTGACCCACTGCCGGGTGGCCGGATAAAGACTGTTAAGGGTATCTAGCGGAAGCGACTCCGCCACGTATATCGTCGCCTCGCTGGCCGCCCCTTCAACGTTGACAGCAACCAGGTAAGGCTCACTGGCAAGCGGATGGCTGTTCGGTAAGGTCGCCGTTTTACCATTGGCGAGTTTGAATCGACCTGGGCTGATGCACTGACCAATACGCTCTGGATACGCCAGCGCCACAAGTGCACCTAACAATGCGTCGTCAACCTTGCCTGGGAAATCGACGTGTGCACTCTGTGCCAGCCACTTGGCCTCACGCTGCCACTGAGGGTACCGTGCAGGTTGAGAAAAACGCAGATCCAGCGCATTGCGAAGCGAGCCGTTGATACGCTCCCTGCTTTCAAGGAGCGCGGCTAGCCCACAGGCCAACGCCGTCGCGTTGATGTCGGCTGATTTCACCAACATTGCGGCAAGCCTTGGGGCCACCGGCCAACGTGCACACTGTTCACCCACCGAGGTCAACATGCCGGTTCGATCAATGATGCCAAGCTTTTTCAGCAGTGCTTTGCCACTCTGCCAGGCGCCGCTAGGCGGGGGGGTCACCCACGTCAGATCGTCGGGAGACTGTACGCCCCAGGACGCCAGTTCAAGCACCAGTTTCGAGAGATCAGCTTGTTGTATTTCAGGTTCACCAAAGGGGACGAGCGGTTGTTCTTTAGACCATAAGCGGAAACATAGCCCTGGACATTGTCGACCCGCGCGACCGCGCCGCTGATCGGCGCTGGCGCTATTAACCCACCGGGTGGTCAGTTGCGTGAGTCCCAAACGAGGCTGGAACAGCGGAACACGCTCTAAACCAGCGTCGATCACCACATTAACGCCATCCACTGTCACGCTCGACTCCGCGATAGCCGTCGATACGATGACCCGAGGACGTGAAGCATTTTGCTGGAGGGCAGCCTGCTGCGCTTCTACTGACATGCGACCATGCAACGTGCGCACTTCGATATCAAGCCAACTCTCTGACAGCTTCTTCACCAGCCGGTTTATCTCGGCTACGCCCGGCAGAATAACCAGAATATCGCGCGTACCCGATCGCTTGAGGGCGTCACCAACTGCCTCGCAGACGCGTGTCTCCAAAGCTGTATCACGCTGCACCGGCCGATAGATCGTTTCAACCGGGTACTGGCGCCCCGTACTTTCAATCACCGGCGTCTGTTGCCCAAGCACTTTCCGTAAAGCCGCCACATCGATAGTGGCGGACATCACAATGAGGCGTAAATCGTCGCGAATGCTTTGCTGTACATCTAACGCCAGAGCCAACCCCAGGTCTGCGTCAATGCTGCGTTCATGGAACTCATCAAAGATGATGCCGCCAACCCCCTCAAGCAGCGGATCATCCTGCAGCATACGGGTCAGCACCCCTTGGGTGACGACTTCCAGGCGGGTATATCGACTTACCTGACTATCGCCCCGCATTCGATAGCCCACCGTATGACCTATAGGCTCATCAAGCTGCTGAGCCATGAAATTTGCCGCTAGCCGAGCTGCAACTCGTCGTGGTTCCAGCAGTAATAGCGTTTTGCCTTGCGCCCAATGGCTATTCAAAAGCGTCATGGGCACTCGCGTCGTCTTGCCCGCCCCAGGCTGGGCCACCAAAATAAGTCGATTATGGTCGTCCAGGGCTTCTTGCAGGGAGGTTAAATGCGGCTCAATAGGTAGCGTGGTCATAACCAATCACCGCGGCGTTGCGGGCGATGCATCGGGACGCGGCACACCACAGCCTTTCAGGATCACCTGCTCAAGGAATTGGCAAATCGACTCCAGGTCTGCTTCATCAAGTGCCTCTTTACCTAGAATACCGGTGACCTGGGCACTATATTCAGCGTAATGCTGAGTAGCGGACCAAATGAGAAAAATCAGCAAATGTGGGTCCAGATCGTCCATCTTGCCTTGATTCGACCACTGACGAATAACGGCCGCCCGGGAAGCGACCCAATCACGGAGTTCACCGGACAGGTATTTATTCAGAAAAGGAGCACCCGCTAAAATTTCAGCGGCAAACAGCTTTGAGCCTTCGGGATAACGCTGACCAAGCACTACCTTGGTGCGAATAAATTCGCTGAGAACGCGTCCTGGGTCGCTTTCCGGTGTGATGTCCTCAAGCACTGCATTCCACCGGCTCATCATGCGATTGAGCAACCGCACATAGAGCGCCTGCTTGCTGCCCATGTAATACAGGATATTCGCTTTGGGCAGACCGGCTTTATCGGCAATCGCCTGGAGGCTTGCTCCCCGGTAGCCATACTGCGAAAACACCTGTTCAGCCGCGCGCAAAATGCAGCGTTCGATGTGATCCCTACCGACGTTATCCTGGTCTGCTGTTTCAGCCGTCATTCACTGAGTTCCTTTATCAGGTGCTGGGTAGATGAGTGGGGGCAGATAACGGCGCTTCACATTACATGCTCCAAAACCCCGCGTAATACGGTTATTTGCACCTTACCGGTGCAACACTCGAAGCCTTGCATAACCGCCGATTTTGTCTCAAGCTCAAATGATATTGACCGATCGGTCAAAACAATGAAGATGGAGTTTGGTATGGCGACGATTGAGTTTTTGCTCAATGGCATCCCCAAGCAATGCGATGTGCCACCGGACACAAGCATTTTAACGCTATTACGCGACCATTTGGGGATGACGGGCACCAAAGAAGGTTGCGCCTCCGGCGATTGTGGCGCCTGTACGGTTGCCATTCGCAACCCGAGTGATGCTCAAGCGTGCTTTCAAAGCATCAATGCCTGCATCACGCCAGCACATCAGCTTAGCAGTCGCCACTTGGTCACTATCGAAGGTTTGGCGCAAGGCAGTCAGTTGCACCCTGCGCAACAGGCCATGGTTGAATGTCACGGCAGTCAGTGCGGTTTTTGTACGCCGGGTATCGTCATGTCGCTGTTTACGCTGCATACCACTCAGCAACATCGCCCTGCCCCCTTGACTCCGGAACGCCTGGAAGCCGTTTTAGGAGGCAATTTATGCCGCTGCACCGGCTATCGCCCTATCCGCGATGCGGCCTTGAGCATGCAATCATTTTCCTGGCAGGCCCCCCAATGGTTTGACGCCTCACCGCCAGTTGCATCAGCGCCCGATTCTGAGCGGGTAGAAGACAACGCATCGCTGTTTGCCCAGCCAACCACCCTGGATGAACTGACCAGAGTGCGCCGTCGTTACCCCAATGCGCGCCTCGTCGCCGGTGCAACGGATTTATGGCTGGAAAACACTCAGCGCCTTGTCGAACTGGATCAACTGATTGATGTTTCCCGGGTTAACGAGCTCCGCCGGATTGAGGAAGCCACTTTTCAGGAACAATCAGGCTGGTGGGTAGGCGCTGGCGTCACCTATACCCAGCTTGAGCCGCTGTTGGACACCCACTTCCCGGCCTTTGCCCATTTGCTACACCGTCTCGGCTCCCAACAAATACGCAATACAGGCACCATCGGCGGCAATATCGCCAATGCGTCTCCCATTGGCGATACCCCCCCCGTTTTGCTGGCACTCGATGCCTGGGTAGAACTGGCAAACGCTGACGGCTCTCGGCAAATTCCTTTGAGTACTTTTTTTATCGACTATAAAAAAACCGCGCTGGCAGCAGATGAAATTGTTAGCCGGGTATTTGTTCCCAAACTGGCTGATAACAGCATGCTGCGTGTCTGGAAGCTCTCCAAGCGGCGGGAGGATGATATATCAGCGGTGTTGGGCGCTTTCTGCTACCGCCTGGAGGCAGGTGTCATGCACGACGTGCGCATCGCGTTCGGCGGCATGGCCGCAACCCCTAAACGAGCCCTTGCGACCGAGAAAGCACTGGAAGGCCAGCCACTGTCGAAAGCCAGCTTCCAAGCCGCACAGCAGGCGCTTGACGACGAATTTCATCCCATGAGCGATGTGCGGGGTAGCCAGCTTTATCGCCAACAAGCCGCTCGCAACCTGCTAGAGCGCCTGTACCTGACGCTTTGCGCGCCCAATCAGGAGGTGATGCTCCATGCGTACGCTCACTAAACTCGATGTCGACAGCCACCGTGCACGCCGTGAATTGCATGACCATATTCAAGGCTCCAGCCCACTTGCTCGCCATACGGTCGATAACCAGAGTCAACGCCAGGCGGGCAGTGCAAGCTTTCACGAAAGCGCTCATAAACACGTCACGGGTAAGGCAGCTTATATTGACGATATCAAAACGCCGGCTGATGCCCTGCACGTTGCACTTGGCTTATCGCCTGTCGCCCATGGCACATTAACCAAGCTCAACCTTGAGGGGGTCAGGCAGGCACCTGGGGTTATCGATGTTATAACGTTTGATGACGTACCGGGGCACACTGACATTGGCCCGGTATTCCCGGGTGATCCTATCTTTGTGGACCGGGAAATCAGCTATGCAGGCCAATGCCTCTTTGCCGTGGCTGCAACAACCTTACTGGCCGCGCGCCGGGCCGTGAAACTTGCCAAGCTGGATATCGACGAACAACCCGCCAGCCTTGATCCTGTCGCGGCGACCGAGCGTGAAGAGTTCGTTCGCCCCACCCACGTTCAAGAGCGTGGTGATTGGCAGGCAACCCTGGAACAAGCATCGCAGCACATCGAAGGCGAGCTTTTTATTGGCGGCCAGGAGCATTTTTACCTGGAAGGACAGGCATGCATTGTATTGCCCAGCGAAGATGAAGGCGTCATCGTCCATACCTCCAACCAGCACCCAAGCGAAACCCAAAAGCTCGTTGCCGAAGTGCTCGGCATTCCTTTTCACGCGGTAACCGTTGAAGTTCGCCGCATGGGCGGTGGCTTTGGCGGCAAAGAAACCCAGGCCTCTCCCTGGGCCTGTATGGCAGCGCTTTTTGCGCGCCGAACGGGCAAGGCCATTCGCCTACGGTTGCCACGCAGCGAGGATACCCGCGCCACGGGTAAGCGGCATCCTTTCCATAACCGCTATCAGTTGGCGATCGATCATCAGGGAGTCATCGAAGGCGGCGAGATCACCGTGATCGGCGACTGCGGCTACTCGCCCGACCTTTCAGACGCCATCGTCGATCGTGCCATGTTTCATGCCGATAACGCTTACTCGTTGGGCAATGCGCGCGTGACAGGGCATCGCGCCAAGACCCATACGGCCTCAAACACTGCTTTTCGAGGCTTTGGAGGGCCTCAAGGAATGATGATCATTGAGGCCGCCATGGATGACATCGCCCGCCGGATCGGCGAGGATCCACTGACCATCCGGAAGCGCAATTTCTATCGCCAGGGTCGCGATATTACCCACTATGGCCAGCAGGTCGATCAGATCCAATTGCTTCACACCCTGGTGGACACGCTGGAACACAGCAGTGACTATTGGTCGCGTCGTAAGGCCATTACATCGTTCAATGCGGCAAGCCCAATTATTAAAAAGGGCCTCGCTCTTACCCCGGTCAAATTTGGCATCTCATTTACTGCTCAGCACCTGAATCAGGCCGGCGCGCTGCTTCATGTGTATACCGATGGCAGTATCATGATCAACCACGGCGGCACGGAAATGGGTCAGGGCCTACATACCAAAATCTGTCAGGTAGTCGCTCGAGAACTGGGGCTGGATCTGGACAGCGTCCGCATCAGTGCAACCCGCACAGACAAGGTACCCAATACATCGCCCACCGCCGCCTCCAGCGGTGCCGACCTGAACGGCATGGCGGCGCGGGACGCCGCCAGCAAGCTGAGGGAGCGACTATTCGATTTTGCCGCCGAGCACTATTCAGAAGGCCTGGATCGTGAAGGCATGCGTCTGGAAGACGGTATGCTGATTGCCGGCATTGGCGAAAGTGAGCGCCGTATCGCCTGGGGTGAGCTCGTCCAGACCGCCTACCTAAACCGTATTTCACTGTCGGAAAAAGGCTTTTATGCAACGCCGCTGATTTATTACAACCGCGCCGACGGCCAGGGTCGCCCTTTCTATTACTATGCCTTCGGCGCAGCAGTAGGCGAAGTCAGCGTAGATACACTGACGGGTGAATATCAGGTGGAGCGCGTGGATATACTCCACGATGTGGGCGATTCACTCAATCCTGCCATTGACATGGGCCAGGTGGAAGGCGGCTTTATACAGGGCATGGGGTGGCTGACCAGCGAAGAGCTCAAATGGAATGATAAAGGCATGCTGATCACCGACGGGCCGGCAACTTATAAGATCCCCACGTTCGGCGACCTGCCACCGATTTTCAATGTCGAACTTCTGGAAGGCCACCCCAACTCCATGGCGAGCCTTTATCGCTCCAAAGCCGTTGGCGAGCCGCCCTTCATGCTGGGGATTTGCGTGTGGTCGGCATTACGAGATGCCCTTTCAAGCCTGACGGGCTATCAGGCATCTCCCCATCTTGATACCCCGGCAACACCTGAACGGGTCATGTTGGCAGCAAATGCCATCAGGCAGAAAGCACTATGACCCTACCCACTCCAGAAAGCTGGCATGCGGCGCTGCATCGCTTACAGCGCGACGGCATCCCCCATGCACTAGCAACTCAGGTGACAAGCGCAGGCTCGACACCCCGCGAGCCTGGTGCGCGAATGGTGATTACTGAAGAGGCTATCTTCGATACGCTAGGTGGCGGTACTTTCGAGTGGCAGACGATCAGCGCGGCGCGGGATTATTTATACCATCAGCGTTATGGCCTTCACCTTGAAGCCTTCTCGCTGGGGGGCCGCAGCGGCCAGTGCTGCGGCGGCTTCGTCAACATTCTGCTGGAAGTCTTTCCAGGTTCAGAAGCCCATGTCGCCATCTTTGGTGCGGGCCATGTCGGTCGCGAAATCGTTAACTTAAGCGCACCGTTGCCTTGGCAACTGCACTGGTACGATAGCCGAAGCGATATATTTAGTGAGCAGACGTCACAGCAATCACGCCTTAGCTGTCATACACTTGGCGATGTCCATCGGACGGTCGCAGAATTACCGCCGCGAACGCATGCACTCGTACTAACCCATAGCCACGATCAGGATTACGCCCTCATTACAGCCCTCATTGAACGAGATGATGTGGCATCCATCGGGCTAATTGGCAGCGACAGTAAATGGTCAAGCTTTCAGGGACGTCTCCAGCGAGAAGGCCATGACGCCGGGAAAATAGAGCGTGTGCGAAGCCCCATCGGACGCATCCACGCCACCAAACTCAATAATAAGACCCCCTATGCCATTGCGATGACGGTGGTCACCGAATTGCTGTGGCTAACCGACAAACCCACCTCACCAGAAACACGTGGCCTTGAGCCTAACGCTGTACGTGCTTTAGTTGGCGATACGAAAACGACCCAGAGTTAATATGAATTCCACTACCGATACGTTGATTCGTGCCGAATTGATTAGTTTTGCCCGCGACCCTGGCATTGGCGATACGCCCAAGCCGGGCAGTTTAGAGCATTACGGCGACGGATTGCTCTGGTTGAAAGGTCAGCATATTCATGCCGTCGACCAGTTCAATGAATTATTGCCGTCACTACCAGAAAACAGTGATGTATTGGACTATCGCGATAAGCTAATCATGCCGGGGTTTATCGATACCCATGTTCACTATGTCCAGTTGGATATAATGGCGTCTTATGGTCGGCAACTGCTGGATTGGCTCAATGACTATACCTTCCCTGAGGAATGTCGCTTTGCCAATCATGAGCACGCAGAGGCATTATCAAATGCCTTTCTGGATGAAATGCTGCGTGCAGGCACCACGACGTCGCAGGTATTTGGCTCAAGCCATCAAGGGTCCGTGGATGCTTTCTTTACTGCCTGTCAAAAACGTCGACTACGCATGCTGGCCGGCAAGGTATTGATGGATCGTAACGCGCCAGAGGCGCTTATGGACGGCACGACGGGTATTGCCGCCAGCGAGCGACTGATTGAAGACTGGCACGGCAAGCAGCGGTTGGGGTATAGCGTTACCCCACGCTTTGCGCCAACATCGACCAAAACGCAAATGGATGCGGCAGGCGCCCTTCTACGTAACGACCCGAGCCTCTGGTTACAGACTCATCTAGCGGAAAACAGCGGGGAGCTGGACTGGGTGGCAGAGCTTTTTCCCGGCAGCCGTGACTACCTGTCGGTGTATGAAGAAGCGGGGCTTGTCGGCCCTCGCAGCACCTTTGCACACGGTATTCATCTTGATAACGGTATGCGTAAGCGGTTGGCGGAACGCGGTGCAAATATTGCTTTTTGCCCTAGCTCTAACCTCTTCCTTGGCAGCGGACTATTTGACCGGGAGGCCGCTAATGAAACCGGCATGGCATTTACCTACGCCAGCGATATCGGTGCAGGCACTGACCTTTCCGGATTTGACACACTCAAAAGCGCCTATCAAGTTGGTCAGCTACGCGGACAGCCCCTTACCGCCTGGCAGGGGTTTTATGGTTTGACCAAAGGAAATGCAAAGGCACTCTCGCTGGATAGCCATATCGGCCAATTGGCGCCCACGCTTGAGGCTGACTTTGTAGTGATCGACACCCAGGCAACGTCGCTGCTTAAGCGTCGCATCAATCACTGTAAAACGCTGGGAGAACGCTTGTTCGCTTTGATGATGCTGGCCGACGACCGAGCCATCTATGAAACCTGGGCGGGTGGCATTTGCCAGCATCACAGGGATAATTAATCACCATTTTTAAAAAGCCGCCGTCTTAACGACGGCTTTTCTTCCACGCACACACCCCCCCGAACACGATGTGCTCGGGGGTTTCTGCGGTATAGGTGCCTGACGATGACCAGGGCGGCTCTCCGCTACTTTACTCGTCTCATCCTGAGACTCGCCCTTCGGGCCCGCTAAAGCGGTTCCCGTTTGTTCCCGACAAACGGGTCCATGGGGAGACCCCTAAAAACAAAGCCCCGACCAAATGGCCGGGGCTTCGTTAAATAAGTGCCTGACGATGACCTACTCTCGCATGGGGAGACCCCACACTACCATCGGCGCGAAGCGGTTTCACTGCTGAGTTCGGCAAGGGATCAGG